>NZ_CP108364.1:6176155-7411387 GCF_035946055.1 Streptomyces sp. NBC_01341
GGGCCACGCCCGCCGGGAGCTCGCCGAGCGGGCCGAGCTCGGCTTCCCGCCTGTCTCCCGGATGGCCTCGGTCACGGGCCCGCAGGAGGCGGTGGCCGCCTGTCTCGCCGGTGCCGACCTGCCCGCCGAGGCCGAAGTTCTCGGACCCGTACCCGTCGCACGAGCCGTGCCGGGCAGGCCCCGACGGCAGGGTGACGCCCCGCCGGGGGAGACCTGGGAGCGGGCGCTGATCAGGGTTCCGCCGGGCCGGGGCGCGGCCCTGGCGGCCGCGCTCAAGGCCGCGCAGGCGGCCCGGACGGCCCGCGCCGCCGGTGACCCGGTGCGGATCAGGATCGACCCGCCGGACATCGGCTGACGCGGCCGCCGTCCTCGTGGCACGTCCCCGTGGGGCCCAGGGGCCGCTGGCCTGCGGGGCGGCCGCCCGGATGTGCGGCGTCAGCCGTTGCGCGGGCCGGGGAAGGCGCCCGGCCGGAGTTCCTCGCGCGCGGGGGAGTGCTGGTCCGACGGCTGCGGCGGCATCGAACGGGCGGCGGGTACGGCGGGCACGGCGGAACCGGAGGCCGGCACCGTGCGGCTCGCGGAGTCCGGGGTCTCGGCGGGAGCCTGCTGCGGGGCGTTCCTGCGCGCGCCGTAACGGCGGTGCACCGCCTGCTTGGTGACACCGAGCGCGGAACCCACCGCGTCCCACGAGAAGCCCAGCGAGCGGTCGAAGTCCACGGCGGCGGTGACCAGCGTCTCGACACTGTCCCGCAGTTCCTGGGCCAGCCGGACCGTGGGTGCCGGGGCCCTGCCGTAGACGACGAAGCCCGCGGAGGGGCCTGAGCGGCGCGGACGGTAGACGTTGCCCAGCTGCGCAGTGAGGGTACGCAGGGCGTCCACCTGCCGCCTGACCCGCTCGATGTCCCGCACCAACAGGTGCAGACTGGCACGCGCTTGGGCGTCGTGGGTTGCGTGGTCGGCCATGAAGAAGCCTCTCGAACCGGCGTTGAAAGGGATCGGACCGCGCGGTGGCGGCCCACTTCGGTCAATCTCACTTGACCAACGCGTCACCCGGCCATGTGGTCACGCAAGAGGGGCGTATGTGCATGTGCGCGGGGCGCACGGGCGTGCGTACGCCCCCCGGCCCCGGGCTCTAGACTGGTGCGCTGCTCGCCACGTCACGTTCCGGCCCGAGAGGCAGTGCGCCACCCATGAAGCTCGTCTTCGCAGGCACCCCCGAGGTCGCCGTCCCCGCTCTGGACGCCCTGATCGCCTCCGACCGTCACGAGGTCGCCGCGGTGGTCACCCGCCCGGACGCCCCGGCCGGCCGGGGCCGCAGGCTGGTCGCCAGCCCGGTGGCCGAGCGTGCGGAGGAGGCGGGTATCGAGGTGCTCAAGCCCGTCAAGCCGCGCGACGAGGACTTCCTGGCCCGGCTGCGCGAGATCGCGCCCGACTGCTGCCCCGTCGTCGCCTACGGTGCGCTGCTGCCGAAGACCGCGCTGGACGTGCCGGCCCGCGGCTGGGTCAACCTGCACTTCTCGCTGCTGCCCGCCTGGCGCGGGGCAGCACCCGTGCAGCACGCGGTCATGGCCGGGGACGAGGTCACGGGGGCATCGACCTTCCTGATCGAGGTAGGGCTGGACTCGGGACCCGTGTACGGCGTGCTGACCGAGGAGGTCCGGCCCACCGACACCAGCGGTGATCTGCTCACCCGGCTCGCCTTCGCGGGCGCCGGTCTGCTCGTGGCGACCATGGACGGCATCGAGGACGGCACCCTGCACGCCGTTCCGCAGCCCGGCGAGGGGGTGACGCTCGCCCCCAAGATCACCGTGGAGGACGCCCAGGTGCAGTGGTCCGCGCCCGCGCTCCGCGTCGACCGTGTGGTGCGCGGCTGCACCCCCGCGCCGGGCGCGTGGACCCTGTTCCGGGGGGAACGCCTCAAGCTGGTCCAGGCCGTGCCGGTGCTCGACCGCACCGACCTGGCCCCCGGCGAGCTGTCCGTGGGCAAGAACAACGTCTACGCGGGCACCGGGTCGCACGCGGTCGAGCTCCTCTGGGTCCAGCCCCAGGGCAAGAAGCCGATGAGGGCCGCCGACTGGGCGCGCGGTGTGCGCATCGCCCACGGGGAGCTGCTGGGCCTCTGAGCCCGGGAGGACTGCCGCGTACGCGAGCCCGGGGGGAGCCGCCGGGCCGGGGGGAGGGGCGGCCGGCCCCCGGGAACCTCCGGACCGGGCCGGCCCGCCGGGCGACGTACGCTGGACGGGTTCGTCCCCTCACCATCAGCGGAGCACCTTTCACGTGAACGACCAGCAGCGTCGCCGTCCCGCCAAGCCGCACCGCCGTCCCAAGAAGGACCCGGTGCGCTTCCTCGCCTTCGAGGCGCTCAGGGCCGTCGACGAACGGGACGCGTACGCCAACCTCGTCCTCCCGCCGCTCCTGAAGAAGGCACGTGCCAAGGGTGACTTCGAGGGCCGGGACGCCGCGCTGGCCACCGAGCTGGTCTACGGCACCCTGCGCCGCCAGGGCACGTACGACGCGATCGTCGCCGCCTGCATCGACCGGCCCCTGCGCGAGGTCGACCCCCCGGTGCTGGACGTGCTCAACATGGGCGTCCACCAGCTGCTCGGCACCCGCATCCCCACCCACGCGGCGGTCTCCGCAAGCGTGGAACTGGCGCGGGTGGTCCTCGGTGAGGGCCGTGCCAAGTTCGTCAACGCCGTCCTGCGCAAGGTCACGGCACACGACCTCGACGGCTGGGTGGAGCGTGTGGCCCCCGCGTACGACGAGGACGCCGAGGAGAACCTCTCGGTCGTCCACTCCCACCCCCGCTGGATCGTCTCCGCGCTGTGGGACGCCCTCGGCGGCGGCCGCGCCGGCATCGAGGACCTGCTCGAAGCGGACAACGAACGCCCCGAGGTGACGCTCGTGGCGCGCCCCGGCCGCTCGACCACCGACGAGCTGCTGTCCGCCCTCGGCGAGGAGAACGGCCTTCCGGGGCGCTGGTCCCCGTACGCCGTGCGGATGGCCGAGGGCGGTGAGCCTGGCGCCCTGGCCGCCGTGCGGGACGGCAGCGCGGGCGTGCAGGACGAGGGCAGCCAGCTCGTCGCCGCGGCCCTGGCAGCCGCCCCGGTCGAGGGCGGAGACACCCGGTGGCTCGACGGCTGTGCCGGCCCGGGCGGCAAGGCCGCCCTGCTGGCCGCGCTGGCCGCCGGACGAGGCGCGACGCTGCTCGCCGCGGAGAAGCAGCCGCACCGGGCCCGCCTCGTCGAGCGCACGCTGGCCGGCAACCCGGGCCCGTACCAGGTGATCACCGCCGACGGCACCCGGCCACCCTGGCGGCCCGGCTCCTTCGACCGCGTCCTGATGGACGTCCCGTGCTCCGGGCTCGGTGCACTGCGCCGGCGCCCCGAGTCCCGCTGGCGCCGCCGCCCGGAGGACCTGGAGAGCTTCGCCCCGCTCCAACGCGGCCTGTTGCGCGAGGCGTTGAAAGCGGTGCGGGTCGGCGGGGTCGTCGGTTACGCGACCTGCTCGCCGCACCTCGCGGAGACCCGGGTCGTCGTCGAGGACGTGCTGAAGGGCCGTGGCGGCCCGTCCGTCGAGGCGGAGTGGATCGACGCCCGCCCGCTGATGCCCGGCGTGCCCGCGCTGGGTGACGGTCCTGATGTCCAGCTGTGGCCGCACCTGCACGGCACGGACGCCATGTACCTCGCCCTGCTGCGCCGGACGGGCTGACCGGCGGAGGGCCCGTCGGGTCCTGTGACCGCCGTCGGACTCGCGGAATCGCCGGGAATGCGCGAACCGTGATGATCCCGTGAGCCTTTGCGCCGCACCGGGGCGGGGAAGTGGCGCGGAGCATGGCAGGCTTGGGGCATGGCCCAGATCAACCCCAGCATTCTGTCCGCCGATTTCGCACGCCTCGCCGAGGAGGCGAAGGCGGTCGAAGGCGCGGACTGGCTCCATGTCGATGTCATGGACAACCACTTCGTGCCCAACCTCACGCTCGGTGTGCCCATCGTGGAGGCGCTGAGCAAGGCCACGGACACCCCGCTGGACTGCCACCTCATGATCGAGGACGCCGATCGCTGGGCGCCCCAGTACGTCGAGGCCGGTGCGGGCTCCGTGACCTTCCACGCGGAGGCGGCGGCCGCACCGGTGCGCCTGGCCCGCGAGATCAGGGCCAAGGGGGCCCGTGCCTCCATGGCGCTGAAGCCCGCGACCCCCATCGAGCCCTACGAGGACCTGCTCCCCGAGCTCGACATGCTGCTGATCATGACGGTCGAGCCGGGCTTCGGCGGTCAGTCGTTCCTGGACATCATGCTGCCGAAGATCCGCCGGACCCGTGACCTGATCTCGAAGCACGGCCTCGAACTGTGGCTGCAGGTCGACGGCGGGGTCTCGGCCACCACCATCGAGCGGTGCGCCGAGGCCGGCGCGGACGTGTTCGTCGCGGGATCGGCCGTGTACGGCGCCGAGGACCCGGCCCAGGCCGTGCGGGCGCTGCGCGCACGGGCCGAGACGGCGACGGCTTCCGCCCCCTGGGCGTGCGGCCACTGAACCAACCGCGGATGAACGCGGCCCGACGGGCCGGATCAAGGATCGCCGGATCTGACAGGATGAAGGCGTATCGAGCGTGTGAACAGCAGTGAGGAGATCGCGGTGTCTGGCATCTCGGCGGGTCGGTCAGCCATGCGGATGGGACCCGCGGAGCTGGTGCAGGCGGCGGCCATGGCGCGTCGCTTCTACCTCGAGGGAAAATCGAAGATCCAGATCGCCGAGGAGTTCGGCGTCAGCCGCTTCAAGGTGGCACGGGTTCTCGAGACGGCCCTCGAGCGTGATCTCGTGCGGATCGAGATCCGGGTACCGGCGGAGCTGGACGCGGAGCGTTCCGACGCGCTCAGGGCACGCTACGGCCTGCGGCACGCCGTCGTGGTCGAGTCCCCGGCGGAGGAGCAGGACGACGCCGCCGACCCGGAGAACCTGGGCGAGGTCGCGGCAGAGCTGCTCGGCGAGCTGGTCAACGAGGGCGACGTGCTGGGGCTGGCCTGGGGCCGCTCCACCATCCACATGGCGGCGGCGCTCGACCGGCTGCCGCCGTGCACGGTCGTGCAGCTGACGGGTGTCTACGACGCCGGGACGGCCGAGCGCGGCTCGGTCGAGGCAGTCCGCCGTGCCGCTCAGGTGTCCGGGGGCGAGGCTCACCCGATCTACGCCCCGATGCTGCTGCCCGATCCGGCGACGGCGGCCGCCCTGCGACACCAGACGGGCATCGCCCGCGCCTTCGAGTACTTCGACAAGGTGACGGTCGCCGCGGTCTCCATCGGCTCCTGGGAGCCCGGCATCTCCACCGTGCACGACATGCTCTCGGACGACGAGCGGGCCCATTACGCCTCGCTCGGCGTGGCCGCGGAGATGTCCGCGCACCTCTTCGACTCGGACGGCCGCCGGGTCGGCCGTGATCTCGGCGAGCGGTGCATCACGGTGGAGGCCGACAGGCTGCGCCGGATCCCCGAGGTCGTCGCCATCGCCGGCGGCCAGCGCAAGGCCGCGGCCATCGGCGCCGTGCTGCGCTCGGGACTCGTCACCAGCCTCGTGACGGACACCGCGGCCGCCGACTTCCTCCTCACCGAATCCGCCCCCGGGCAGCGGCCCGCCCTGGAGCGCGCCGACCCGGACGACTGAGCCCGGGGGACGACCGAGCCCGAGCACGGCGGAGGCCGGGCACCCCGAGGGGTGCCCGGCCTCCGCCCTGTTCAGTTCAGGACGCTGTCGGTGCCCGCGACGTGCCCGGCGCGGTCCGCGCCCACGCCGAAGACGGTCTCCTCCAGATACGCCCCGGGCTCCGAGTACTGGCTGACGTCCGCAGGGTTGTAGCGCGGAGTCTGCCGGGACCAGTCGAGGTTGCCCCGCATCCAGCTCCTCATCCCGTCGAGGTAGGGCACGAGCACGGCCGAGAGCCGCGGGTACATGTCGAGCAGCTCCTCCTCGGCGGTGAGGAACCGCTCGGTCTCGGTAGCTATCTCGGCGCACACGTGCTCGAGCGCCTGCCGCTCCCCGTGGCCGCGGTGGTGGCGGACCAGGTGGACGAGGTTGTGGATCTCGCCGAGCACCTGCTCCTTCTCGTAGGAATAGACGTCGTTCGCCCAGCACACCACGTTGCAGGAGGCCTCCAGCGCCGTGATGAACCGGGGATCGTTGTGGACCCACTCCGGCGCCTCGACGCCGGCCACGATCTCGATCAGGTCCATGCACACGTGGATCGCCCCGGTGTGCCGCCGCCGGGCGATGTAGGTCGCCTCGGACGGCACGATGCCGTTGGCGCGGTTGCCCGCCTCCCAGGTCGTCGTGGTCGTCAGATACATCATGAGGTGCCAGGCGAAACGGGTGCGCCAGTGCGGGGCGGCCTGCGGAATCGTGCGATCCCACAGGTCGAACAGGGCGATGAGGGCGGCGGGTGCCTCCTCGCCCGGACCCGGGCGCTGTGCCGTTCCCTCGACCACGGCACGCATCTGCTCCACCACGTCGCGTACGCGTTCGGGGCTGCGGCCGAGATGTCCGTCGTCCAGCTGGTCGTCTACGAGGAACAGCCAGACGAACCAGTCGGCGACGAGGTCGAGGTGTTCGCTGTTCGCCGTGGGATAGACCATCCCCACGAAGGCGCCGAAGTCGGCCTGCTCGAAGCGCTGTCTCGCGGACTCCCGGTGCACCAGGCCGGTGGTCCGGATCCAGGTGCTGAGGTGCTCGCGGGTGTGTCCCACATACGGATTGCTCCGCTGGGGGAACGGGCAGAAGATGTCAGGCAGTTCGTTCTCCACAGGCGGATCCCCGTCCTCTCCGGTCAAACACGTGTCAGGTGTTCCGGGCCCATCGGCGGCGCTGCCGCTACCGTAGAGACCTGCGGATTTCAAGCTACCTGACACTCTGTCACCCGGTCTAGCGATAGTGATCGCTCGGAAGCGAATCCTGATCGCCGGGCGAGCGAAACCTGTTCGGGTAAGGTCCATGGGTAAGGCAGGTTTCCACTTGCCCGGCCCCCGGGCGGTTCCCTTGGAGGAACTGACGAACGCGGGGGTCCATCGCTGTGTCTTCGTGGAAACGACCTGCACCGTTTCATATGAAAAAATGGGTGTTATGCGTTTTCTTGAGCCCGGCACCGGTCGGTACACGGCCGCCCCCTCGGTCCACTACGACCTCACGTACGACGACGTCTTCATGGTTCCCGGCCGCTCCGCGGTCGGCTCCCGGCAGGCCGTGGACCTCTCCTCGCCGGACGGCAGCGGCACCACCATCCCCCTGGTCGTCGCCAACATGACCGCGATCGCCGGTCGCCGGATGGCCGAGACGATCGCCCGCCGCGGCGGACTGGTCGTGATCCCCCAGGACATCCCGATCGAGGTCGTCACCGAGGTCATCGGCTGGGTCAAGAAGCGCCATCTCGTGCTCGACACGCCGATCGTGCTCGCCCCCGGCCAGACGGTCGCCGACGCGCTGTCCCTGCTGCACAAGCGGGCGCACGGCGCGGGCGTCGTCGTCGACGCCGAGAACCGGCCCGTCGGGGTCGTCACCGACCACGACCTGACCGGCGTGGACCGCTTCACCCAGCTCTCCGAGGTCATGTCGAAGGACCTGGTCGTGCTCGACGCGGACATCGACCCGCGCGAGGCCTTCAACAAGCTCGACGGCGCCAACCGCAAGCTCGCACCCGCCGTCGACGCGGACGGCCGGCTGGTCGGCATCCTCACCCGGAAGGCCGCCCTGCGTGCCACGCTCTACACCCCGGCCACCGACGCCGACGGCAGGCTGCGGATCGCTGCGGCCGTCGGGATCAACGGTGACGTGGCCGGCAAGGCCAAGCAGCTCCTGGACGCGGGGGCCGACACGCTGGTCGTGGACACCGCGCACGGACACCAGGAATCCATGATCAGCGCGGTCGCCGCCGTACGGGGGCTCGACCCGGCCGTGCCGATCGTCGCGGGCAACGTGGTGTCCGCCCAGGGTGTGCGCGACCTGATCGAGGCCGGTGCCGACATCATCAAGGTCGGTGTGGGCCCCGGCGCCATGTGCACCACGCGCATGATGACCGGTGTCGGCAGGCCGCAGTTCTCCGCCGTGCTGGAGTGCGCCGCCGAGGCGAAGAAGCACGGCAAGCACGTCTGGGCCGACGGAGGTGTCCGGCACCCGCGCGACGTCGCCATGGCGCTCGCGGCCGGTGCTTCCAACGTCATGATCGGGTCCTGGTTCGCCGGCACGTACGAGTCGCCCGGTGACCTCCAGCAGGCCGCCGACGGGCGGTTCTACAAGGAGTCCTTCGGGATGGCCTCGGCCCGCGCGGTCAAGAACCGGACCTCGGAGGAGTCCGCCTACGACCGCGCGCGCAAAGCGCTCTTCGAGGAGGGCATCTCCACCTCTCGGATGTTCCTCGACCCGAGCCGTCCCGGCGTCGAGGACCTGATCGACTCGATCATCGCCGGTGTCCGTTCCTCCTGCACGTACGCGGGTGCCGCCTCGCTCGAGGAGTTCTCGGAGAAGGCCGTCGTGGGTGTGCAGAGCGCCGCCGGTTACGCGGAGGGCAAGCCGCTGCACGCCAGCTGGAACTGACCCCGACGCACCCTGGCGGCTCGTCGCGTCACAGGTGCCCCTCCCGGGCGGTCGACCCGGGAGGGGCACCTGTGCGCAGGGCCGTCGGCGAGGTGCGCGTGATCGTTTTTTCGTGTCCGAGCGTTCTTGTCCGCCTTCAACTCGCTTACAGAATAAGTAAGATGAGTTTCCTTCAACTGCCTGCCTCTCTGCGGTAAGGGATCTCATGTCCTCCTTCTTCACCGACCTGGCCCAGCAGTACATCGACGGCGAGTGGAGGCCGGGCAAAGGGTCCTGGGACATCATCGACTTCAACCCGTACAGCGGGGAGAAGCTCGCGTCGATCACCGTGGCCACGTCGGGTGAGGTGGACCAGGCCTACCGCGCCGCCGAGCGGGCCCAGCAGGGATGGGCCGACACCAACCCCTACGCCCGCCGGGCCGTGCTGGAGAAGGCGCTGCGCATCGTCGAGGAGCGGGAGGCCGAGATCGGCGAGGCCATCGTCGCGGAACTCGGCGGCACCCTGCTGAAGGCCGGCTTCGAACTGCACCTGGCCAAGGAGTTCCTGCGCGAGGCCGTGCACCTGGCCCTGCGGCCGGCCGGCCAGATCCTCCCCTCGCCCACCGAGGGCAAGGAGAACCGCGTCTACCGGGTGCCCGTCGGTGTCGTCGGCGTCATCAGCCCCTTCAACTTCCCGTTCCTGCTGTCCCTCAAGTCGGTCGCACCCGCGCTGGCCCTCGGCAACGCGGTGGTCCTCAAGCCGCACCAGAACACCCCCGTCTGCGGCGGCACGCTGATCGCGAAGGTCTTCGAGGAGGCCGGGCTGCCCGCCGGACTGCTGAACGTCGTGGTCACGGACATCGCCGAGATCGGCGACACGCTGCTGGAGCACCCCGTCCCGCAGGTCATCTCCTTCACCGGCTCCGACACGATCGGCCGCCACGTCGCCACGGTCTGCGCCGCCAACCTCAAGCGCGCGGTGCTCGAACTGGGCGGCAACAGCGCGCTGATCGTCCTGGACGACGCCGACGTCGACTACGCCGTCGACGCGGCCGTCTTCAGCCGCTACGTCCACCAGGGCCAGGTCTGCATGGCGGCCAACCGCATCCTGGTCGACCGCGCGGTCGAGCAGGAGTTCACCGAGAAGTTCGTCGCCAAGGTCGCCTCCCTGCGCGTCGGTGACCCGGCGGACCCCGCCACCCACATCGGCCCGCTGATCAACTCCTCGCAGGCCGACGCCGTGTCCAAGCTCGTCGACGAGACGGTGGAAGCGGGTGCCACGGCGCTGCTGCACGGCCGCGCCGACGGCAACGTCGTCAGCCCCTCGGTGCTGACCGGCCTCGCCCCCGGCTCGCCCGTCCTGCACCAGGAGATCTTCGGGCCCGTCGCCCTGCTCGTCCCGTTCGACGGTGAGGACGAGGCCGTGCGCATCGCCAACGACACCCCGTACGGGCTGAGCGGCGCCGTCCACACCGGGAACATCGAGCGCGGTGTACGGGTGGGACAGCGGATCCGCACCGGCATGATCCACATCAACGACGGCACGGTGCACGACGAGCCGATCGTCCCCTTCGGCGGTGAGAAGAACTCCGGCCTCGGGCGGCTGAACGGCGATTCGATGATCGAGGCGTTCACCACCCAGAAGTGGATATCGGTCCAGCACGGACGCTCGCAGTTCCCCTTCTGACCGGCCGTGTTCCGCGGCGGGCGCACCCGGCCCGAGTGCGCGCGTGGTCTACTTCGGGGGCGGCACGTGCCGCCCCCGAACCGTCCGCCGCAGAGAAGTGATCCGCCCGACGTGCGCCTGAACGACCTCGACGAACGCATCGTCCACGCCCTCGCCGAAGACGCCCGCCGCTCCTACGCCGACATCGGCACGCTCATCGGCCTCTCCGCGCCGGCGGTGAAGCGCCGTGTGGACCGGCTGCGGGCCGAAGGAGCCATCACCGGTTTCACCGTCCGGGTCGACCCGGCGGCGCTCGGCTGGCAGACCGAGGGCTTCATCGAGATCTACTGCAGCCGCAACACCGCCCCCGAGGCGATCAAGCAGGGCCTCGCCGCCTACCCGGAAGTCGCGTCCGCTTCCACCGTGACAGGTGAAGCCGACGCGATCGTGCAGGTCTTCGCCGCGGACATGCGCCACTTCGAGCAGGTGCTGGAGCGGATCGCGGGGGAGCCCTACGTCGAGCGCACGAAGTCCGTGCTCGTGTTGTCCCCGCTGCTGCGGCGGTACTCCTCCGCCCCGCCGGCCTGAGAGCCGCCCTCACCGGTCCGGGCCGTGCGGTCCGCGCACGGCGTCCCTCCCCCGCCGTGCTCCCGGGGCTCCCGCGGAGACGGAAATCACTCGCCTGACCTGGGGCGACGCTCCACGCAACGAATCGCCGCCCCAGGGCCTCCACGCGCAACGCATCGACGGTGGACGCGCAACATTCGCGCCTTGTCCGGTGTGTTCCCCACGCCGTACCGTCAGTACGTCTCCCCACCCCGCCCGCCCCGCCGAGGTCAGCCATGCCGTCTTTGCGTACCGCCCTGCTCCAGAGTTCCGGACGGCCCGGTGCCGTCGCGGAGAACCTGAAGGTGCTGGACGAGGCCGCCGCGCGGGCTGCCGGAGCGGGCGCCCGGCTGCTGGTCTCGCCCGAACTGTTCCTCACCGGGTACGCCGTCGGCGACGCCGTCCCCGACCTGGCGGAACCCGCCGACGGGCCCGGTGCGCGAGCCGTCGCCGAGATCGCCGTACGCCACGGTCTCGCGGTCCTGTACGGCTACCCGGAGCGCGACGGGGACCGGATCTTCAACAGCGCCCAGCTCATCGGACCCGACGGCACCTCCTCCGCCAACTACCGCAAGACCCACCTCTTCGGTTCCTTCGAGCAGAAGTGGTTCACCGCCGGTGACCTGCCCGTCGTCCAGGCCGAGCTCGACGGCGTCCGGATCGGGCTGCTGATCTGCTACGACGTCGAGTTTCCGGAGAACGTCCGCGCCCACGCACTGGCAGGGACGGAACTGCTGCTCGTGCCGACCGCACTGATGCACCCCTTCCCGTTCGTCGCCGAGTCCGTGGTGCCGGTCCGCGCGTTCGAGAGCCAGATGTACATCGCCTACGTCAACAGGACCGGCACGGAAGGCGAGTTCGAGTTCACCGGGCTCAGCTGCCTGGCCGGTCCTGACGGCACGG
Organism: Streptomyces sp. NBC_01341; assembly: GCF_035946055.1. Lineage (NCBI taxonomy): Bacteria > Bacillati > Actinomycetota > Actinomycetes > Kitasatosporales > Streptomycetaceae > Streptomyces > Streptomyces sp. NBC_01341. The sequence continues at coordinate 6,187,884 of NZ_CP108364.1, forward strand.
CCCGCGCCCGGGCCGGCCGCGGCGAGGAACTCGTCGTCGGGGACGTCGACCCCGGATTCCTGGCCGCCTCGCGGGCCGCCAACCCCTATCTCCACGACCGCCGTCCCGGCCTGTACGGCTCTCTCGCCTAGTCCGTACACCCCGTCCCGAGCCCCAGCCCACGCTCACCCCGCAAGGAGTCCGTACCCCATGACGTCCACGGTGCCCAACGCCGTCCAGCACGCCGACGCGCAGCCGCAGCCTCCGATCACCATGTTCGGACCGGACTTCCCCTACGCGTACGACGACTTCCTCGCGCACCCCGCGGGCATCGGCCAGATACCGGCCACCGAGCACGGATCCGAGGTCGCCGTCATCGGTGGCGGGCTCTCCGGCATCATCGCGGCGTACGAGCTGATGAAGATGGGGCTGAAGCCCGTCGTCTACGAGGCGGACCGGATCGGCGGACGGCTGCGCACCGTCGGCTTCGAGGGCTGCGACCCCTCGCTCACCGCCGAGATGGGCGCCATGCGCTTCCCGCCCTCGTCCACGGCGCTCCAGCACTACATCGACCTGGTGGGCCTGGAGACCAAGCCCTTCCCCAACCCGCTCTCCCCGGCAACGCCTTCGACCGTCGTCGACCTCAAGGGCGAGTCCCACTACGCGGAGACCATCGACGACCTGCCGCCGGTGTACCGCGAGGTGATGGACGCCTGGAACTCCTGCCTGGAGGAGGGGGCCGACTTCTCCGACATGAACCGCGCCATGCGCGAGCGCGACGTGCCGCGCATCCGTGAGATCTGGTCGAAGCTCGTCGAGAAGCTCGACGACCAGACCTTCTACGGCTTCCTCTGCGGTTCGGACTCCTTCTCCTCCTTCCGCCACCGCGAGATCTTCGGCCAGGTCGGCTTCGGCACGGGCGGCTGGGACACCGACTTCCCCAACTCGATCCTGGAGATCCTGCGCGTCGTCTACACCGAGGCCGACGACCACCACCGGGGGATCGTCGGCGGCAGCCAGCAACTGCCGCTGCGCCTGTGGGAGCGTGAGCCGCAGAAGCTCGTGCACTGGGCGCCTGGGACGTCGCTGTCGTCCCTGCACGGGGGAGAGCCGCGTCCGGCGGTCACCCGGCTGGACCGTACGGCCGGGAACAGGATCACCGTCACCGACGCCACGGGAGACATCCGCACCTACCGGGCCGCGGTCTTCACCGGGCAGTCGTGGCTGCTGCTCTCCAAGATCGCCTGCGACGACGCCCTCTTCCCCATCGACCACTGGACGGCGATGGAGCGCACCCACTACATGGAGTCCTCCAAGCTGTTCGTCCCCGTCGACCGGCCGTTCTGGCTGGACAAGGCGGTCGACGGCCAGGGCAACCCCACCGGCCGGGACACGATGTCCATGACGCTGACGGACCGGATGACCCGCGGGACGTACCTCCTCGACGACGGCCCCGACAAGCCGGCCGTCATCTGCCTCTCCTACACCTGGTGCGACGACAGCCTGAAGTGGCTGCCGCTGTCTCCCGCGGAGCGCATGGACGTCATGCTCAAGTCGCTCGGCGAGATCTATCCGGGCGTCGACATCCGCAAGCACGTCATCGGCAACCCGGTCACCGTCTCCTGGGAGAACGAGCCCTGGTTCATGGGCGCGTTCAAGGCCAACCTGCCCGGTCACTACCGCTACCAGCGCAGGCTGTTCACCCACTTCATGCAGGACCGGCTGCCCGCGGACAAACGCGGACTGTTCCTCGCCGGCGACGACATCTCCTGGACCGCCGGATGGGCCGAGGGCGCCGTGCAGACGGCGCTCAACGCCGTGTGGGGAGTGATGGCCCAGTTCGGCGGTTCCACCGACCCGGGGAACCCGGGACCGGGCGACGTCTTCGACGAGATCGCACCCGTCGAACTCCCGGAGGGCTGAGGCGGGGTGCTCCCGTCCTCCGGCGGACCGGACCCGTATCGCCTCGTCGTGTGATCGCCCCTCCGGCATCCCGGTGAGACCGACCGGCGCGTGCGGGCCCCCTCCCGGTGCCGTGCGGACGCAGCTTGGCTACGGCAGGTGTCCACCGCGAGCGGTGCGGAACCCGGACCGGATTCGTGGGCGCACCGGCGCGTGCGAACCGCAGTGGGCCCAGGCGGGGGAGCCCGGCAGCCGCCGGCGATCGCGGCGGCTGCCGGGGCGGGCCCCAGGTCGCAGACGCCGAGGCCGCCTTCCGGAGCACCTCCGCGACGGGAACGAGGACGTCCGACCGCTCGCCCCGCCGGCACGCGCCGTCCCTGCGCGTCCTCCCGCGGACTGCCCGAACCACTCCATGTGCGCGGCGCCGGGGTCATAGGCTCGCCGCGGCGCCGGCGGGCCGGAGATCGCATCGGCACGTACGCACACCTGGCGCCGGGGGAGAGGGAACCAAGGGTGTCGGCTGCACGCGCACAGAACAGGACCGGGGCGAGGCGGCACAGGCGCACCGCCCGGCGCCACGTCATGGCGGCGTTCGCCTCGGCCGTCGTGGCGGCCGGTGCCGCGACCGGAGTGATGGCCGCCACCGGGAGCGACGGCGAGGATGGCGGCGCGCGGCCCGGCACGGAGGCGTCCGAGGTCCTGGAGCCCCTCCCCGCCGTACCGGTCCCGTCCGTGTCGGTCCCGGCAACCGTGTCGACGGCCCCCGCCCCCAGCCCTGCCCCGAACGCGCGGCGCGCCAACGCACCGGCGGCCCCGAAGCGGCCCTCGCCCCGCGCCGGGACGTCCGGTGCGCTTTACCGGCACCCGGAGTCACAGGTGCTGGACTGGGTGGACGCACACCGGGACGACCCGCGGCGCCCGCTCATCGAGTCCAGGATCGCGGCGCAGCCCGCCGCCGTCTGGTTCCCCTCGTACAACCCGGGAGCGGTGACGCGCCAGGTCCGGGCCGTGACGGCGGCGGCCGCCGCCGCAGGCCGTACGCCCGTGCTCGTGCCCTACGCCATTCCCGACCGGGACTGCGGGGGAGCCTCCGGGGGAGGGGCGCCGGACCTGAACGCGTACGACGCGTGGATGGAGGACTTCGCGGCGGGGCTCGGCGGTGGAGCCGTGATCGTCATCCTGGAACCCGACGCTGTCGCCCTGTCGGACTGCCTCTCGGCCGGCCGGCGGGCCGATCGCTTCGCGTCCCTCGCGCGGGCGGCCCGGACTCTGCACGCCGCCGGCCCCCGCGCCAAGGTCTACTTCGACGGGGGCCACTCCGGCTGGCACTCCGCCGCGAAGCAGGCGGCCGCACTACGGGAGGCGGGAGCGGCCTCGGACGGCGACGGCATCTTCAGCAACGTGTCCAACTTCCACAGCACGGCCGACGAGACCGCGTACGCCCGCAAGGTCCTCGCCGCCCTGGGCGGCGAGGACCTGGGAGCTGTCATCGACACGAGCCGTAACGGCAACGGGGCCCCGGAGGCCGGTGAGTGGTGCGACCCGGCGGGCCGGGCGCTCGGCAGGACCCCGACGACGGACACCGGTCAGGCCGGGATCGACGCCTATCTCTGGATCAAACTGCCGGGGGAGTCCGACGGCTGCAAGGGCTCCGCCGGATCCTTCACCCCCGGTTACGCCTACGAGCTCGCCACCGGCGGATAGGCGGGGCGCGGGTCAGGACGTCCCGGCCGGCCTCTCGTCGTCGTACTGGGACGTGCCCGAGTCCAGCAGGGGCTCCTGGGTCTTCAGGTGTGCCGGGGCGAAGGCGCGCAGCGCGTGGTAGCCGGTGATCACGACCAGCGTGCCGAGCGCGATGCCGCCCAGCTCGAAGTTGTCGCCGATCTTCAGGCTGACGCCGCCGACGCCGATGATGATGCCCGCGGCGGTGGGTACGAGGTTCAGCGGATTGCGCAGGTCGACCCCGGCGTTCAGCCAGATCTGGGCGCCCAGCAGGCCGATCATGCCGTAGAGGATGACGGTGATGCCGCCGAGCACGCCACCGGGGATGGCCGCGACGACCGCGCCGAACTTGGGGCAGAGGCCGAAGAGCAGCGCGAAGAACGCGGCGGCCCAGTAGGCGGCGGTGGAGTAGACCCTGGTCGCCGCCATGACCCCGATGTTCTCGGAGTAGGTGGTGTTGGGCGGACCGCCGACGGCCGTGGAGAGCATCGAGGCGGCGCCGTCCGCGGCGATGGCGGTGCCCAGCTTGTCGTCCAGTGTCTCGCCGGTCATCTCGCCGACGGCCTTCACGTGCCCGGCGTTCTCGGCGATCAGGGCGATCACGACCGGCAGCGCGACGAGGATCGCCGACCAATCGAAGCTCGGGCCGTGGAAGTCCGGAAGTCCGAGCCAGTCGGCGTGCGCCACGGCGGACAGGTCCAGCCGCCAGTGGTCGACGGCCTCACCGCCGCCGGCCGGGGAATGGATCTTCCCGAAGACCAGGTCGAGCACCCAGGACAGCACGTATCCGAATACCAGGCCCAGGAAGATCGCGATGCGCGAGAAGAACCCGCGCAGGCAGACCACGGCCAGACCGGTGAACAGCATCACCAACAGGGCCGTCCACTGGTCCTGCGGCCAGTACGTCGACGCGGTGACGGGCGCCAGGTTGAAACCGATGAGCATGACCACGGCGCCGGTCACCACGGGAGGCATGGCGGCATGGATGATCCGCGCGCCGAACCGCTGCACGGTGAGTCCCACCAGGAACAGCACGGCACCGACCACCAGGATGGCGCCCGTGACGGTAGCGCTGCTGCCGCCGCTCGCGCGGATCGTCGCGGCGACGCCCACGAAGGAGAGCGAGCAGCCCAGGTAGCTGGGGACCCGGCCGCGCGTCGCGAGCAGGAAGATGGCGGTCGCGACGCCGGACATCATGATCGCGAGGTTCGGGTCGAGGCCCATCAGTACGGGCGCGACGAACGACGCACCGAACATGGCGACGACGTGCTGGGCGCCGAGACCGAACGTGCGGGGCCAGGAGAGCCGTTCGTCGGGGCGCACCACGGCCCCCGGTGCGGGCGTCTTCCCGTCGCCGTGCAAGGTCCAGCGCACGCCGAGGCCCATGGTCGCTCCTGATCGGTTGTTCGGTGCGCCCGATGGGTCCACCCGCGGAAAAGATCAGAGGCCACCTTAGTGCCGCACGGCCCTGACCTCGTGTCGGGCCCCGGCGGCATCGGCCTGCGGGGCCCGATGGAGGTTCCGGCCGATGCACCCGCCCCCGCATCGGGTCAGTCGCCGGCCGGGCTCCCGGCCGGAGCCGGCTGCGGCACACCGCCCTGCGTGACCTTGCGGTCGCCCGCCTTCAGCACACCGGCGCCGAGGACCAGTCCGGACGCCAGCACCGTCACCAGGCCGAAGGACACGATCAGCGAGGTCGCCTCGGCGAGCGAGCCGATGGCGGACGGTGCGATGAGCCCCGAGGTGTACGTGATCGTGGCGACACCCGCGATGGCCCGGCTGGGATTCGTGCCACTGCGGCCGGCCGCGGCGAAGGCGAGCGGCACGACGACCGCCACACCGAGGCCGATCAGCCCGAAGCCGCAGAGTGCCAGGGCTGGTCCGGACGCCAGGACCACGAGCAGCCCGCCGGCCGTGGCCAGGAAGCCGCCTGTCCTTACGGTGCGCACCGCGCCGAACCGGTCGACGATCCTGTCCCCGGCGATGCGGGCCACGGCCATGGTCAGGGCGAAGGCCGTGGTCGACGCCGCCGCGAGCCCGGCGGAACTGCCCATGACGTCCCGGAGGTAGACGGCCGACCAGTCGAGACTGGCCCCTTCGGCGAACACCGCGCAGAAGCCGACGGCGCCGATGACCAGTGCGGACTTGGGAGGCAGGGTGAAACGCGGCGGCGGCTCCTCGTCGGGCTCGCTGTGCAGGTCGAGCACGCCCTGGCAGGCGGCGAGGCCGAGCGCGGTCAGGACCAGCGCGGCCAGGGTGTGGTGCAGCCGGGCGTCCGCCCCGATGTGTGCCGCGACCGTGCCGGCCGCCGAGCCGATCAGGGCTCCCATGCTCCACATGCCGTGCAGCCCGGACATGATCGACTTGTCCAGCCGGTTCTCCACCTCGACGCCGAGTGCGTTCATCGCCACGTCCGACATCCCCGCGGTGGCGCCGTAGACGAACAGCGCCGCGCAGAGTGTGAGCAGGTTCGGGGCGAGGGCCGGCAGGACCAGGGCCAGGGTCCAGAGGGCCAGCAGCCCGCGCAGGGCGGCGCGCGCTCCGAAGCGGTGGCTGACGCCGCCGGCCAGCGGCATGGCCAGCGAGGCGCCGATGGCGGGGAAGGCGAGGGCGAGGCCGAGCTGGCCCGCACTCACGGAGGCGTGGTCCTGGATCCACGGGACGCGGGTCGCGAAGCTGCCGGTCACCGCCCCGTGCACGGCGAAGACCGCGGCCACCGCGTATCTGGCCCGCCTGACCCTCCCCGCGCCGAAGACCGGGACCGCTGAATCCTGTGTCATGCGCCGTGCCCCTCCCCTGGGAAATGCTCGTCCGCCGGCCTGTCCGGCGCCCGTCGCGCGGTGCGGGCCGTAAACTATCAGGAACCCTGCCTGATAAATAACCCCACGGAAGCGGGGCGGCAGCGATCTGGAAGGATCCCGGCATGCCCGCATCCCCGAGCACCGCCCGGGCCATCAACGACCGGCTCGCCCTGCGACTGCTCCAGCAGGACGGCCCGCTGACGGCCACGCAGCTGAAGACCATGACCGGCCTCTCCCGTCCCACGGTCGCCGATCTGGTGGAGCGGCTGCAGGACGCCGGTCTGGTCAGGGTCGTGGGGGAGAGCGGCTCCGACCGCCGCGGACCGAACGCCCGGCTCTACGGGATCGTCGCCGACCGGGCCCATCTGGCCGCCCTCGACGTACGTACGGACAGCGTCGCCGTGGCCGTGGCCGATCTGCTCGGCGTGACGCTCGCCGAGGCCACCCTGCCGATCGGCAGCGACACGGGCACGCAGTCCGCCGTCGAGCGGGCCGCCGCCATGGTGGAACGCGTCGCGAGAACCGCGGGCACGGCACCGCTGCACAGCGTCGGCATCGGCGCCCCCGGCCTCATCGACCCCGCAACCGGTGAACTCAGGGAGACGGCCGGGCTCCCGGCCTGGCACCGCGGCCTGGTCAAGGAACTCCAGCGGCGGCTGTCCGCGACCGTCCTCGTGGAGAACGAGACCAACCTCGCCGCCGTCGCCGAACACCGCATCGGCGCGGCCCGCGACCGGGACACGTTCGTGCTGCTCTGGCTGGGCCACGGCGTCGGCGCGGCCGTCATGCTCGACGGGCGACTGCGCCGGGGCGCCTCGGGGGGTGCGGGAGAGATCGGCTTCATGCCGGTGCCCGGAACCTCGGGGGTCCCCTCCGCCGTCAACTGCGACGGCGGATTCCACTCGTTGGCGGGCTCCGCCGCGGTCTGCGCACTCGCCGCCGATCACGGCATCCGGGCATGGAGCCCTCCGGTGAACGGCGGTCAGGAGCAGGCCCCCGCAGCCGCCTTCGCCGTCAGGGCCGCACTCGGGGCCGGCGGAAAGGGCGCCGAGGCATTCCTCGAGGCGCTCGCCGACCGCCTCGCACTCGGCGCCGCCTCCGTCGTCTCCGTGCTCGACCCCGGATGCCTCGTCCTCGCGGGCGAGGTCGGCCGCGCCGGCGGCCGGGCGCTCGCAGCCCGTGTGGAGGACCGCCTGGCCCGGATGTCACCTCTGCGCACGGAGGTGAGGGCCGGGACGCTGGGCGGCGGCGCGGTCCTGCGCGGGGCGCTCTTCGCCGCCCGTGAGGCCGCCCAGGACGCCCTCTTCGCCCCCGGGGCGCAGGCCGCCGGGGCAGCCGCCGACCTCCCCCTGTGAGCTGTCGCACAGAGGGCACCCGTACGGGTGAAGATAGTTCGTGGCACAATGTGTTGTGTACCAGTAGCAGCGCACTCCGGGGTCGGTGCAATTCCGAACCGGCGGTTATAGTCCGCGACCCGTCCGCATCCAGCGGCCGGTTGACCAGGTGGGATTCCTGGACCGACGGTTAAAGTCCGGATGGGAGGCAGTGCGCGGCGGGCCGTCACAGGTACGCCGCCGTAGGCGGACGTGTTTTCCCGGATCTCCGGGAGCACCGCGTCACTCGTCCTCGGTTTCCGGCGTCCCCCTGTTGCGTTCCGTTTCTCTGTCGTCATCGACAGGCCCCGGAGTCCGTGCCCCAAGAGGCAGGAGAACCCGGTGGCCACCACGGCCGAACACACCGCCATGCGACGGGCTGTCGCACTCGCCGCACGCGGACTCGGCGCCACCAGCCCCAACCCGGTCGTCGGGAGCGTCATCCTCGACGCCGCCGGTGAACAGGTCGGCGAAGGCTTCCACCAGCGCGCCGGAGGGCCGCACGCCGAGATCCACGCCCTGCGCGAGGCCGGCGAGAGGGCGCGTGGCGGTACCGCGTACGTCACCCTTGAACCGTGCAACCACACCGGACGCACCGGTCCCTGTGCCCAGGCGCTCGTCGAGGCCGGCGTCCGTCGCGTCGTGTACGCCGTCGGAGACCCGAACCCGCAGGCGACGGGCGGCGCGGACACCCTGCGCGCCGCAGGGATCGAGGTGGAGCAGGGGCTCCTCGCCGACGAGGCGGAGGCCGTCAACATCGCCTGGCTCACCTCGGTACGCCTCGGCCGCCCCTACGTCCTGTGGAAGTACGCGGCGACGCTCGACGGGCGGGTCGCCGCCGCCGACTCCACCAGCCGCTGGATCACCTCCCCCGAATCCCGCGCCGACGTCCACCGGCTGCGCGCCGAGGCCGACGCGGTCGTGGTCGGCTCCGGCACCGCGCGGAGCGACGACCCGCAGCTGGCCGCACGCGGCATCGAGGGAGCCACCCAGCCGCTCCGCGTGGTCGTCGACACCGGCGCCACCGCGGTACGGCCCGGAGCCCGCGTCCTCGACGCGACCGCCCCCACCCTGATCGCTGTCGCCGACGACGCCCCGGCGGACCACCTCCCCGCCGAGAACGTGCTGCGCCTGCCCCGTGCCGAGGCCGGCCCCGGCCTGGACGTCGAGGCCCTGCTCGCGGCCCTCCACGCGCGAGGCGTCCGCTCCGTGCTCCTGGAGGGCGGCCCGGTCCTCGCCGGCTCCTTCGTCTCCGCGGGAGCCGTCGACACCGTCGTCGGCTATCTCGCCCCGGTCCTCCTCGGCGCGGGCCCCGCCGCTCTCGCCGACGCCGGAATCTCCACCATCTCCCAGGCGTTGCGCCTCGATGTGACGGAAACCGTCCGTCTCGGTCCCGATCTGCGCATCACCGCCGTCCCCGCCCCTGCTCGGAAGGGAAACTGAGTGTTCACCGGAATTGTCGAAGAACTGGGTGAGGTCACCGCCGTCGAGACGCTCGGCGACGCCTCCCGTTTCCGCCTGCGCGGCCCCGTGGTCACCGAAGACGCCAAGCACGGCGACTCCATCGCGGTGAACGGCGTCTGCCTCACCGTCGTGGAGACCGGGGACGGCGAGTTCACCGCAGACGTCATGGCCGAGACGCTGAAGCGCTCCAGCCTCGGTGCGCTGGGCACCGGCTCCCGGGTCAACCTCGAACGCCCCATGGCGCTCGGCGGCCGGCTCGGCGGGCACATCGTCCAGGGCCACGTGGACGGCACCGGGCACATCGTCGAGCGCACGCCTTCCGAGCACTGGGAGCTCATCAAGATCTCCCTGCCCGGCAACCTGACCCGCTACGTGGTGGAGAAGGGTTCGATCACGGTCGACGGCGTCAGCCTCACGGTCGTGGACGCGGGCTCGGACCACTTCACCATCAGCCTCATCCCCACCACCCTCGCGCTGACCACGCTCGGCCTCAAGCAGCCCGGCGATCCGGTCAACCTGGAAGTGGACGTCCTCGCCAAGTACGTCGAGCGGCTGCTCGGTGCGGGCACACCGCCGGAGCCGGGGGAGCCGGTCTCATGAGCGGGGTGGACTGGTTGAACTCGGAGGCGTTCACCGCCTTCGGACAGCGCATCATCTGGTCCGACATGCTCGGCAACACCATCGGCCTGATCGCGCTGGCCCTCGGCTGGCTCCGCTCGGTCTGGACCTGGCCCGCGCAACTCCTGTCCGGTGCCGTGCTGGTCGCCGCCAACCTGTCCGTCCATCAGGCGGGCAGCGTCGGCAAGCAGCTGATCGTCGTCGCCGTCGCCGTCTGGGGATGGCAGCAGTGGACGCGCGGCAGGCAGAAGGCGCAGGACGGCTCCGTCGCCGTGCGCTTCGCCACCTGGCGCGAGCGCGCGTACCTGGCCGGCGGAGCAGCCGCCGGCACCCTGGCCGTCGGAGGACTCTTCACGGCCTTCCCCTCCCTCTCCTGGAGTCCGTGGGCCGACGCGTACATCTTCGCCGGCACCCTCGTGGCGATGCTCGCCCAGGCCCGCGGCATGGTCGAGTTCTGGTTCGCCTGGCTGCTCGTCGATCTCGTCGGCGTCCCGCTGAACTTCCACAGCGGACTCGCCTTCTCCGGTCTCATCTACATCGTCTACGGCGCCCTCGTCCTCTGGGGCCTGCGCGACTGGTGGCTGCGTACGCGGACACCCGCTCTGGAAGGAGCCACGGCATGACTGCCCAGCCCACCTGGTTGCACGACCACACCCTCGAAGACCTCTCGCTGGACCCCGTCGAACAGGCGATCCGCGACATCGCCGCCGGACGGCCCGTCGTGGTCGTCGACGACGAGAACCGCGAGAACGAGGGCGACCTCGTCATCGCCGCCGAGAAGGCGACCCCCGAGATCGTCGCCTTCATGATGAGCGAGTGCCGCGGCCTGATCTGCGCGCCCATGGAGACCGACGAGCTCGAACGCCTCGAACTCCCGCAGATGGTCGTGCACAACACCGAGTCGATGCAGACGGCCTTCACCGTCTCCGTGGACGCCTCGGCGGCCCACGGCGTGACCACCGGGATCTCCGCGGCGGACCGCGCCACCACCCTCAGGATGCTCGCGGACGGCAAGGCGGGTCCCGGCGACTTCGTACGCCCCGGCCACGTCTTCCCGCTCCGCGCGAAGGCCGGGGGTGTGCTCGTCCGCAACGGGCACACCGAGGCCGCCGTCGACCTGGCCCGGCTCGCCGGGCTGCGTCCCGCCGGCGCCATCGTGGAGATCGCGGGTGAGGACGGCGTGATGCTGCGCCTGCCCGAACTCATCCCCTTCGCACGCAAGCACGGCCTCACGATCATCTCCATCGAGGACCTGGTCGCCTACCGGCGCACCTCCGAGCCGACCGTCCGCCGTGAGGCCGAGGTGCGGCTGCCCACCACGTTCGGGCCGTTCACCGCGTACGGCTACCGCTCCATCGCCGACGGCGTCGAGCACGTGGCGCTGGTGCACGGCGACATCGGCGACGGCGAGGACGTCCTCGTCCGCGTCCACTCGGAGTGCCTGACCGGCGACATCTTCCAGTCCCAGCGCTGCGACTGCGGGCCCCAGCTGCACGCGTCCATGGAGCGCGTCACGGCCGAGGGCCGCGGGGTCGTCGTCTACCTGCGCGGGCACGAGGGCCGCGGCATCGGACTGCTGTCCAAGCTGCGGGCGTACGAACTCCAGGAGCGCGGTTCCGACACGCTCGACGCCAACCTGGAACTCGGCCTGCCCGCCGACGCCCGGGACTACGCGGCGGGCGCCCAGATCCTGAGCGACCTCGGCGTCCGCAGCCTCCGGCTGATGACCAACAACCCGGACAAGACGGCCGCGCTCGTGCGGCACGGGCTCAGGATCACCGGGCGCGAGCCCATGCCCGTCCAGGCCGGGGAGCACAACCTGCGGTACCTGCGCACCAAGCGGGACCGGATGGGGCACGACCTGCCCTGGCTCGACGCCACCGTCGCGTCGGCCTGCGGCAACCAGTAACCACCAGCACACACAGAACACTTCTAGGAGAGACATGAGCGGCAAGGGCGCACCCGAACTGTCCGTACGCAACTGCGGAGACCTCAGGGTCGCGGTGATCGCGGCGCAGTGGCACGAAAAGGTCATGGACGGACTCGTCGACGGGGCCCTCCGTGCCCTGCACGACCTCGGGATCGACGAGCCGACGCTGCTCCGGGTCCCCGGCAGCTTCGAACTCCCGGTGGTCGCCAAGGTGCTCGCCGGTCGGGGCTACGACGCGATCGTCGCCCTCGGCGTCATCATCCGCGGCGGCACCCCCCACTTCGAGTACGTGTCGCAGGGCGTCACCAACGGCCTCACCCAGGTCACCGTCGACACCGGGGTCCCCGTCGGCTTCGGCGTCCTCACGTGTGACAACGAGGAGCAGGCCCTGGACCGGGCCGGGCTCGAGGGGTCCAACGAGGACAAGGGGCACGAAGCGGTCACAGCGGCCGTCGCCACGGCGGCCACGCTGCGCACCGTGAGCGAACCCTGGCGCTGAGCAGCGCTCGGGGACCCCGTATTCTAAGGACCATCATGGCGAACAAAACCTTCGAAGAGCTCTTCGCCGAGCTCCAGCTCAAGGCCGCCGACGGCGACCCCTCCACCTCCCGCACCGCCGAGCTGGTGGACAAAGGGGTGCATGCCATCGGCAAGAAGGTCGTCGAGGAGGCCGCCGAGGTGTGGATGGCCGCCGAATACGAGGGCAAGGAAGCCGCCGCCGAGGAGATCTCGCAACTGCTGTACCACGTCCAAGTGATGATGGTCGCCCGCGGGATCTCCCTCGACGACGTCTACGCCCACCTCTGAGCACACCCGAACGTCCCGGAACTCCCTCCGCACAAAGGAAACCTGACCTCATGCTGCGCATCGCCGTCCCCAACAAGGGTGCAATCTCCGGGCCTGCGATGGCGATGCTCCATGAGGCGGGTTACCGGCAGCGCAAGGAGTCGAAGGAACTGGTCCTCGTCGACCCCACGAACGAGGTCGAGTTCTTCTACCTGAGGCCGCGGGACATCGCGATCTACGTCAGCTCCGGGCGGCTGGACATCGGCATCACAGGCCGTGACCTGCTGCTGGACTCCGGGGCCGAGGCCGAGGAGATCCTCCAGCTCGGCTTCGCGCGGTCCACCTTCCGTTACGCCACGAAGCCCGGCACGGCCACCGGCCCCCAGGACTTCGACGGCATGACGATCGCCACGTCCTACGAGGGCATCGTGGCGAAGCACCTGGCCGACGAGGGCGTGAAGGCCTCGGTCGTCCACCTCGACGGCGCCGTCGAGACCGCCATCGAGCTCGGGGTCGCGCAGATCATCGCCGATGTCGTCGAGACCGGTACGAGCATGCGCAACGCCGGTCTCGAGATCATCGGTGAGCCGATCATGAAGTCGGAAGCCGTGGTGATCCGCCGCAAGGGCGCCCCCGGCGACGACCCCAAGGTGCAGCAGTTCCTGCGCCGTCTGCAGGGCGTCCTGGTGGCCCGCAGTTACGTGATGATGGACTACGACTGCCGGGTCGAGCACCTGGAGCGGGCGGTCGCCCTCACCCCGGGGCTGGAGTCGCCGACCATCTCCCCGCTGCACCACGAGGGCTGGGTCGCGGTCCGCTCCATGGTCGCGGCCAAGGAGGCCCAGCGGATCATGGACGACCTGTACGAGCTGGGCGCCCGCGCCATCCTCACGACCGCCATCCACGCCTGCCGCCTCTGACGGTCTCCACGACGCACAACCGAAGGAAGACAGCGCCGCGATGTCCGCCTCCCTGCCCGGTTCTCCCGAACTCCCCGCACTCCCGGCCACCTTCAGGCCCACCCTTACCCGGGTGGTCCTGCTGTCCGTGGGAGCGGCGATGTTCGTCGTCATCACCGCTGTCGCGATGATCCTGGAGAACCTCGGTACGGGGGAGCGGACCAGCTTCGTCTTCGTCGCGCTGCTCTTCTTCGGCGTCCTCGCCCTGCTGAGCCGGCCGCGTGTCACCACCGACGCGGACGGTGTCACGGTCGTCAACATCACCCGCACCCGCAGGCTGGCGTGGGCGGAGATCGTCCGCGTCAACCTGCGCGCCGGTGACCCGTGGGTGTTCCTCGACCTCAGCGACGGCACCAGCATGCCGGTCCTCGGCATCCAGCCGGGGATCGCCAGGGAACAGGCGATCCGGGACGCGCGAACACTCCGCGCCCTCGTCGAATTCCACGGCAGCGGAGTGAACGACGCCACCCGGAACGGCTGAGCCCCCTGCCCCACGCGGCCGGATCCCGATTATTCTGGATGGCGGCGGTGCACCGGGTGCGCCGCCGCCCCGCACCTGAAGGCCCTCCCGGGCCCGCGGGGCACATTCCTGCGACCCAAGGAGTGACTCCCTCCAGCAATGGACGGATCGTCCGGTAGTACCTGCGCCGCCCCCTCCCCGGAGGCGGCGGCATGACCACCCCCCTGTTGCTGCTCCTCGCGGCATTCCTCCTCATCCTCGCCAACGGATTCTTCGTGGCGGCCGAATTCGGGCTCGTCACGGTGGAACGGCCGGACGCCGAGCGCGCCGCCGCCGAAGGCGACCGCCGGGCGCGTACCGTCGTCGCAGCCCTGCGCGAACTCTCCTTCCAGCTGTCCGGCACCCAGCTCGGCATCACCATCACCTCACTGGTCGTGGGCATGCTCGCGGAACCGGCGCTCGCCCAGCTGCTCGCCGGACCCCTCACCGCCACCGGCCTGCCCACGGGCGCGGTCCCCGGAGTGAGCGTGGTCACCGGCATGATCTTCGCCTCCGCCGTCCAGATGGTGATCGGCGAGCTCGTGCCGAAGAACTGGGCGGTCTCACGGCCGCTCCAGGTCGCCAAGTTCGTCGCCGGCCCCCAGCACCGCTTCTCCGCCCTCCTGCGGCCCGTGATCACCGTGCTGAACACCGTCGCGAACCGGCTGGTGCGGCTGCTGGGCGTCGAACCCACCGACGAACTGGCCTCCGCCCGGACACCCGGCGAACTCGTCTCCCTGGCGCGGCACTCCGCCGAGGCGGGCGCCCTGGAGCAGGACACCGCCGACCTCTTCGTGCGGACGATGTCCCTCGCCGGTCTCACCGCCCAGCACGTCATGACCCCGCGGGTGAAGGTCAGCGCGCTGCAGTCGACGGCGACCGCGGCGGACGTCCTCAACCTCACCAGGGCCACAGGACTGTCCCGCTTCCCCGTCTACCGGGACCGCATCGACGAGGTCGTCGGCATGGTCCACCTCAAGAACGCCCTCGCCGTCCCCGCACCGGACCGGCTGCGGACCCCCGTCGGCCGCATCGCCGTGCCGCCGCTCCTGGTGCCGGAGACACTGCCGGTCGAACAGCTGCTCCAGCGGCTGCGCAGTGAGCAGCCGATCGCCGTCGTGGTCGACGAATACGGCGGCACCGCGGGCGTCGTCACCCTCGAGGACATCATCGAGGAGCTGGTGGGCGAGGTCAGGGACGAGCACGACGCCGAGGGCGCGGACCGTCCCGAGCTCACCCCCGTCGTCGCCGACGACGGCAGGCCCGGCTGGGACGTGGAGGGCAGCTGCAGGGTCCTGACCCTGCACTCGATAGGTCTCGACGTACCCGAAGGACCGTACGAGACCGTGGCGGGTCTGATCGCCGACCTGCTGGGACGCATCCCCGCCCCGGGGGACCGGGCGGAACTGCCCGGCTGGCGGATCTCCGTCCGCCAGGTCGGCCACTACCGCGCCGAGCGCGTCAGGTTCGTCCGGCTGACGGACATACCGCAGACGGCCGAACGGCTCTCCCGGGACATGCTGGAGGCCGTGCGATGAGTCTCGTACAGCTGATGTTCGCGGGGCTGCTCGTGCTGGCGAACGGCTTCTTCGTCGGCGCGGAGTTCGCGCTCGTGTCCGTACGGCGCAGCCAGGTCGAGCCGCTCGCAGCGAGCGGGTCGAGCCGGGCCAGACAGGTCGTGTACGGCCTGGAGAACCTGCCGCAGATGATGGCCGCCGCCCAGTTCGGCATCACCGTCTGCTCCCTCACGCTCGGCGCCGTCGCCGAGCCGACCGTGGCGCACCTCCTGGAGCCGGTCTTCCACGCGGCGCACGTGCCCGAGGGGTTCGTGCATCCGCTCGGCTTCGCGGTCGCCCTCGTCTCCGTGGTCTTCCTGCACCTCGTCATCGGCGAGATGGTCCCGAAGAACCTGGCGATGGCCGCACCCGAGAAGACCGCGATGTGGCTCAGCCCCGGCCTGGTCGGCTTCGCCCGGCTGTGCCGCCCGGTCACCTCGGCGCTCGGGGCCTGTGCCCGGCTCGTGCTCAGGCTCTTCAAGGTCGAGCCGAAGGACGAGGTCGAAGCGGTCTTCACCAGCGAACAGCTCAACCGTCTCGTCGAGGACTCCGGCCTCGCCGGACTGCTCGAGCCGGAGGCCCAGGAGCGTCTCGAGGACGCTCTGGAACTGGGCAGCCGGCACGTCACCGACGTCATGCTCGACCGGGCGTCCCTGGTGACGGTGGACCCGTCCGTCACCCCGCGCCGCATCGAGGAGCTGACCGTCAGGACCGGTTACTCGCGCTTCCCCGTGTGCGCCGAGGGTGGTGGCCCCTTCATGGGCTATCTGCACGTCAAGGACGTCCTGGAGCTGGAGGACGGCGAACGTGCCGTCCCGCAGCAGATCTGGCGTCCCATGGCGACCGTGCGGGCCGAACTCCCGCTGGACGACGCCCTGACGGTCATGCGCCGCGCGGCCACGCACCTGGCGCAGGTCGCGGACGCCTCCGGCAAGGTGCTCGGCCTCGTCGCCATGGAGGACGTCCTGGAGATGCTCGTGGGTGAGGTCCGCGACCCGGCCCACCACGTCTCCGTGCCCCGCCGGACCGTCGAGGTGCCGAAGGCCATGGCCCCCACGGGCTGACCCCTCACGTCGGCGGGCGGCCCCTGCGGGCAGCCCGCCGGCGTGACCGGCTTCCTCTACAGCGTCCCCGGCTCCTGGGTCCCCCGGTCCACCGGGCCCCGGCCCGAGAGCACCTCGCCGTACGCCTGCATGAGGTCCGGCAACCGCAGGGTGGCCAGGTCGTCCCGGGTCGGCGCGGCCCTGTAACCGGACAGCCGCAGATCACGGTAGGCGCAGCTCTTCTCGTACAGGGTGCGCAGGAAACGGCCGTTGCCCAGCTCGTCGATCCAGCCCTGGTCGGTCACGTGCCCGCTGATGCTGCGCAGCTCGTCCAGGGCCTCCTCGTCCCACACGTCGCCGTTCTCGGCGGCCAGCACGCCGCCGATCGCGGTGAGTTCGAGGGGGCGGTAGCTCGGGAAGTCGACGCGGGTGGTGAAGCGGGAGGAGAGCCCCGGGTTGGTGGAGAGCAGCCTGTCCATGCCCTCGGGGTAGCCGGCGAGGATGACGACGAGGTGGTCCCTGTTGTCCTCGGCGCGCTTGAGGAGGACCTGCAGGGCCTCGTCGCCGTACGCGTCGCCCTTGCTGTAACCGGAGTTGGACAGGCTGTACGCCTCGTCGACGAACAGCACCCCGCCGAGCGCGGAGTCGATCAGCTCGTTGGCCTTCACGGCCGTCTGGCCCAGGAACTCGCCCACCAGGTCGGATCGTTGGGCTTCCACCAGATGGTCGCCGCCGAGAAGACCCAGCGCGTAGAACACCCGGCCCAGGATGCGGGCGACGGTGGTCTTGCCCGTCCCCGACGGACCGGAGAACACGAAATGGCGCTTCGGCGGCTGGACGGGCAGCCCCTGCTCGGCGCGCAGCCGCGCCATGTTCAGCTGTGCGGACAGGGCCTTGACCTGGCGCTTCACGGGTTCCAGCCCCACCATGCGCTCCAGCTCCGAGAGTGCCTCGGCAAGCAGGGCGGGATCGCTGGGGCCGGCCGGGAACACAGCGGTCCGTGCCGACCCCGTCTTCCGCCGCGTCCCGCCGGTCCCGGGCGCGGGCGCCGGGGCCCCGGCCAGGGGCTGCGGGTCCCCGCCGAGCCAGGACTCCCGGCCCTCGGACAGGTCCGTGTCCAGCACCATGTCCCCGTCCGGCCGCCCCTCCGCGGCCGTGCTGTCCGAACCGAAGCCCGCCAGAGAGACGGCGGCCAGATCCACGGCCTCGTCGTATCCGTCCCCCTCGGAGATGGCCGCGAGTCTGGCCGAGGTGTCCATGAACGCCGGGTCGACCCGGTGGACCGCGCGGTACAGCGGGAGGGCCGCCGCGCTGCGCCCGGTGCCCTCGTGGGCCCGCGCCAGCCAGTAGCGCAGTTCCTTGCGCTGCGGCTGCTCGCTGCGGCAGCGCATCAGGGCGGCCGACAGGAGCGGTTCCGCCTGCCCGTACATCTCCAGGCGCACCCGGGCCATGCCTCCGAAGAGCCCCGACTCGATCCCCAGCAGCGGATCATCGACGAGTTGCTCCGTGGTCCGTACGAGCTGCTCCCAGTCCTTGACCAGGTAGGACCGGCAGGCGTGCAGGAACCGCACCTGGGGATCCGCGTCGACGGGCGGCAGACCGGCCAACGCGCGGTCCAGCTCCGGGACATGACGGCCGTCCAGCCAGTGCGACGCGTGCGCGAGCAGCAGGTCGCGGGCGCTCTCCAGCACGGGCTGCACCCACCAGCCCAGCCAGTACCAGGAGTTGAGCGTACGGCGATGACGCGTGCGCTGCTCGCCGAAGCGCTCCCGGTGGCGGTACATGCGCAGGAGCGCGGTCGTGGTGTCGATCCGCAGGGCGTGCAGGCCGAGCCAGCCGTCCGCCATGCCGGGATCGAGGCGCACAGCGGTGCGGAACTCCTCCTCGGCCTGGGGGTACGCGCCCATGGTGTAGGCGTCCACCCCACGCAGCCAGGCGAGGTCGGCCGGGGCCTGCACCCCCTGTGCGCCGATGTCCATCAGGTCCCCCACAAACCGTGCCCCCAGAATGTCCCGCCCGCACAGCATGCCCAGCGCAGCGCGCCTAATCACCGTGTCGGGGACGGGAATTGACCACACCGAGACGCATCGTACCTGCACAGGGAGTGAGCGGCTAAGGGCGTTATCAGCGCTTCGGCATCGTGACCGAGGGTGATCGCACGGCGTCGTGCGGCGGTGTCCGCGGGCAGTACGAAGCCCCCGGCCACGGGGGAACGGCCGGGGGCTTCGCGTCTGCTGGGGCTCCGAGGAGCCCGATATCGAGAACGTAAGACCTGTACGGGCCCTCGGTCAAGCGGTGTCGGCGCAGTTCCCGGGGCTTTTCGGGCAGGCCGACCGGGCAACGCTCAGTCTTCACGTTCCGTGACGATCCGACTCGCCCCCGCAGTCGCGCGAGGCCCTTCCAGCCACGCGTACCCCGTGGGTGTCCGCCGGACGACCGTGGTCGCGAAGGGGTATGAGGGGTCGTCGGTGAAGTGCCGCCGCTCCGCGACGGTCCAGCCGTCCCAGAAGGAGGCGAGCCCGGGTCCGTCGCGAAGCCGGCCCTGCTCCCAGGACTCCTCACGGTTGACTTCGATCCACAGCAGCCCCGCGAGGAACGGCCGCACCGCCGCGCGGCCCGCCCCCACGCCCTCGATCAGCATCACGGGTGCGGGGGTCAGCGTCCTCGGCGTCCCGAACCGGCGGGCCGTCCAGTCGTAGGGGGCGTACCGCCCGGACTCGCCCCGCGAGAGGGGGTCGAGCACCTGCGTCCGGAGGCGGTCCGTCCACGCGAACAGCTCGTCGTGGCTGGCCAGGTCGTCCAGGTGGAGTACGGGAGCGTCCCCCAGTGCCTCCGACAGGCGGGCGGCGAAGGTGCTCTTGCCGGAGCCCGCGTGCCCGTCGACCGCGATCAGCCGCACGGGTCCGCAGGACGGCGGGAGGGAACGCAGCCGTCGCGCGCGGTCCGCCAGATCGTTCATGCCTCCACCCTACGAGGGCCGGCCGTCCGGGCCTGAGCATGCGCAGGTCACGCCAGTGGACCAGACCAATATTGCTTACGCGGCACGGGCCGAATCACTGGCCGGATCCGGTCCCGACCCGCGATAGTTGGCCCACCGATCGGCACCCGCAGCCCCAATCCGCCCACGACCGGGGGTCTCGCCATGACCAGACCGACTTCACGCAGGACCGTGCTCACCGCCACGCTCGCGGCCGGGGCAGGCGCCGTCGCCTCCGCCGGCCCGGCGAGCGCCGCCGTCTCCCGTACCTCCTCCTCCCCGGCGGCAGCCTCGCTCGTGGACAACCGTTTCTGGACCACGTACACCGACTGGCGTTCCGGCTCCCGGGCCGGTACCCGGGCCGTGGCCGGCCGCCGGGCGGGCCTGGAGATCGCCGCCCCCGTCGGTCGCACCGACTACGCCGACCCGCACACCGGCACCACCGGCAGCTGGGAGTACGCCACCTGGACCTCCCCGCTCCACCGCTCCGACGTCCCCGCCACCGAGGTGATCGCGTCCTGGAACGCCCACACGCCCGAGGGCACCTGGATCCAGACCGAACTGCGGGGGCGCTACTCCGACGGCACGGACACCCCCTGGTACGTCATGGGCCGGTGGGCTTCGGCCGACACCGACATCCGGCGGACCTCAGTCGACGACCAGACGGACGGGAAGAGCACCGTCTGGACCGACACCTTCTCGGTGGACGACGCGGCGAGCGGGCTCCGTCTCGTCTCGTACCGTCTGCGGCTCACCCTGTACCGGACCCCCGGCACCCGCCTCACCCCCACGGTCCACCGCATCGGCGCCATGGCCTCGGACGTCCCGGACCGCTTCACCGTCCCCGCCACGGCACCCGGCGTCGTCCGCGAACTGGCGGTGCCCCGCTACTCGCAGAACGTCCACGTCGGCCAGTACCCGGAGTACGACAACGGCGGCGAAGCGTGGTGCAGCCCCACCTCCTCGCAGATGATCATCGAGTACTGGGGGCGGCGTCCCACCGCCGAGGACCTCGCCTGGGTCAAGCCCGGCCTCGACGATCCGCAGGTCTGTCACGCGGCGCGCTACACCTTCGACTACCAGTACGACGGGTGCGGCAACTGGCCCTTCAACGCCGCTTACGCGTCGACGTACAAGGACATGAGCGCCGCCGTCACCCGCCTCGACTCGCTCGCCGACCTGGAGAAGCTGGTCGACGCCGGTATCCCGGTCATAACGTCACAGTCCTTCCTCAAGGGAGAGCTGACGGGTGCCGGCTACGGCACGTCCGGCCACCTGATGACGGTCATCGGCTTCACGGCCGACGGCGACATCATCGCCAACGACCCGGCGTCCCCGGACAACGACGCGGTGCGCCACGTCTACGCGAGGCGCGAGTGGGAGAACATCTGGCTGCGGACCAAGCGGTACGACGCGAACGGCGCCGTCAGGGGCGGCACGGGCGGTGTCTGCTACGTCTACTGGCCGGTGTCGCCGACCGCCCGTCAGCGGCGCGTGCTCAGGTCGCTCGGCCTGGCGTGAGCGGGTAGCGCCGCAGCAGGCTGGGGCGGGGGGAGCGGCTTCCCCCGCCCCTTCGTGCCCGTCAGCCGCGTACCCCCTCGAAGTCCATGCCGATCGTGAGCGTGACCACCCCGGGCGCCGCCCCGGCGTCCGTCCGCGGCTTCACCGGCCTGCGCAGCCGCTGTGCCACCGCGCGCGCCTGCTCCTCGAGGCCCGGGGGGCAGATGACCGAGGTCTTCCCGCCCGTCTCCCCGGCGTTGGCGGTCCCGGCGACCGAGTAGCCCGCGAGGCGCAGTTGCTCCGCGGCCCCGGCGGCCGCCCCGGCCTCGCCCGAGCCGTTGAGCGCCTGCACACTGATGGTTCGCGCGGCCAGGGGCGCCGGTGTCGTCAGCCGGTCCTTGTCGACCTCCTCGTCCCTGGCCAGAGCGGTGAACAGATCCTGTGCCTGGGGGTACTGCCAGGAGATGTTCGCCTTGTCCGCCGGGACGTCGAGCTCGCGCGGGTAGTTCGGCACGGTGAGGAAGACCAGCCTGTCGGAGGCGATGCCCCGGATGTCCGACGCGAGCGAGGTCAGCGGCTTGATCCCGGCGAGCTTCGGATCCGTCGTCAGTGACTTGGTCGCCGAGTCCAGGACGCCGTACATGGCGCCCGGGCTGGTCAGCTTCTTCCGTGCCTTCGCGGCCAGCGCCTCCATGAACTCCTGCTGGCGCCCTATCCGGCCGATGTCGGAACCGTCGCCGACGCTGTACCTGGTGCGGACGTAACCGAGGGCCTCCTCGTCCTTCACCGTCTGGCAGCCCGCCTCCAGGTCGAGGTGGGCCTTCTCGTCCCGCATCGCCTGCTCGGGGCAGACCTCGATCCCGTCGACCGCGTTGACCATTCCCTTGAAGCCCTGGAAGTCGACCGACATGAAGTGATCGATGCGCAGCCCGGTGTTCTGCTCGATGGTCCTGATGGCGCAGGCGGCGGCGCCCCCGACGTCACCCTTCGTGCCCCCGATGGCGAACGCCTCGTTGATCTTCGCCCGGTGCGGGGCGGAAGTGGTGCCGTCGCCCCGGTCGCAGGCGGCTATCGGTACCCAGGAGTCACGCGGCATGGAGACGACCGTGCCCCATTTCCGGTCGGCCGACAGATGCAGGACCATCAGCGTGTCGGACTGCATGGTGTCCAGGTCCTTGCCGTACTTCGCGTTGGCGCCGTCACGGCTGTCCGAGCCCACGACGAGGATGTTCAGAGCCCCGGGGCTGAGATTGTCCGGCCGGTCCCCGCCGATCTTGCCGTCGATGTCGCCGGCGTGGATGTTCGCGTCCAGGCTCCGGTAGATCCACGCCCCGGCGCCGCCGGCACCGGCCAGCAGCACGGCCAGGACGGCGGCGGTCCAGGCGAGATACTTCCCGCGCCGTGTGAGGCGGACCGGCCCGCGGCCCCCGCCGCGCCCACGGCGCCCCCGCCCCTGTGCCCCTTGCATGCGCTTCCCCTCCGGTCATGGGCGTGCATGTGACCCATGCGCCCCGACGCATTCTCGCGCGGCCCGGTGCGGCGCATCCACGAACCTGTAGATGTCGCCCGCCCGGCCGCCTTCCGATCCCCGGTGCCCACATTGTTCCTCCTGCCGGACCGGGGGCATCGCCACCCGTGGCCGGACGGGCGTGGTCCGGACACCGTGCGGACTACCGGTCGCATCTCAGTACGATGAGCGGCCCAGGCGCCGGGCATCTCCGGGCACCGCGGCAGGAGGGAGACGGCATGACCGGCCAGAACCAGGGCGGTGCCGCTCGGCAGCCCCGCCGCAGGGGGCAGGGAGAGCTCGAGAGCCAGGTGCTGGCGGAGCTGCGACGCGCCCCGCACCCCGTGAACGCCGGCTGGGTCCAGGAGCGTCTCGGCGGCGGTCTCGCCTACACGACGGTCATCACCATCCTCACCCGGCTCCACGTCAAGGGCGTTGTGGAGCGCGAGCGTTCGGGCCGTTCCTTCGCGTGGACCGCCACCGCGGACGAGTCGGGTCTGGCCGCCCTGCGCATGCGCAAGGTGCTCGACGCGGAGGCGGACCGCGAGGCGGTGCTGGCGAGTTTCGTGACCGCGCTGCCCCCGGGCGACGAGCGGCTGCTCAGGGATCTGCTCGCAGCGGCGGCCGACGAAGGGGAAGACTGACGGCATGGGCATCTTCGTCTTCCTGCCTATGGTGCTGCCCCTGAGCGCCTGGCCGGTCGCACGCCTGGCCGAGCAGCACCTGCACCCGCGCACCGCGACCTGGCTCCTCTCGGGTGTCGCGTCCGTCCTCGCCGTGTGCAGCACGCTGTCACTCGTCCTGATGGTGGTGGTCGGAACCGCGCAACTGCCCGGCAATCCCCTGCCCGACGGGTGGTCCGACCCCGAGGTGCGGGAGGCCGTGCCGTACGACGAAATCGCAGGGAGGGTTGCCATTCCGCTGCTGCTCGCCGTGTTCGTCTCCTGCGGCTGGACGGCCGCGCGCCACTTCCTGGTGCGCCGACGGGCGCATCTCGCGCTGGCGGGGCTGCCGCCGAGGCAGGTGGCACTCCTGCCCGACGTGACGCCGTACGCGTACGCCCTCCCCGGCGGGCCGCGTGGCAGGGTCGTCGTCACCACCGGCATGCTCGCCGCCCTCGGCGCGGCCGAGCGGCGCGCGCTGTTCGCCCACGAGCGGGCACACCTGGCCGGGGCGCACCACCGCTTCCTGCTGACGGTGCGACTGGCCGCGCGCGCGAACCCGTTCCTGTGCCCGCTGCGGACGGCGGTCGGCTACACGAGCGAGCGCTGGGCCGACGAGGAGGCGGCGCTCGCGGTGGGGGACCGGCGCAGCGTGGCCCGGGCGATCGGCAAGGCCGCCCTGTTGTCCCCGGGCGCCCCGCTCTCCCCGTTCGCGGCGCTGGCGGCCCCCGGGCCCGTCCCGCGCCGGGTGGCGGCGCTGCTCGGCCCGGCGCCCTGTGCCCGGGCGTTGCCCCCGCTGTCCACGACCGTGGGGCTGGCCGTGTGGGGTGCGGCGGCCGGTGCGGCGTTCTCCGCCCTTGCGTCGGCGAACGCGGCCGTCACCCTGTTCTTCATCCTGAAGGCCGCCACGCCCCTCTAGGGCCTCTCGTTCGGATCACGCTGGGCCCCCGATGCAGCCTGATCCAGACGAAAGACCCCAGGACCTCTTTCCGGCCCTCTCGCCTCGCCGCCCTCGGAGGCTCCCTGGGATATCGCCGGCGCCTACCGGGACACCTCTCCCGCGCGCGGCGGCAGGCGGACGGTCACCGTCTTGGGCCGCTGGTACTCCTGGAGGGCCAGGGCGCTCAGGTCCGTTCCGTGGCCGGACGAGCCACGGCCCCCGTGGGGGAGCTCCGCCGTCTGCACCAGATGGCAGTTGAGCCAGACCTCGCCCGCGTCCAGACGCCCCGCGACATCGAGGCCCGTACCGAGGTCCGTCGTCCAGGCACTGGCCGCCAGGGCCTGGGGGACGCTGTTCGCGAGGCGCAGCGCGGCGTCGACCGTCGGGGCGTGCTGGACCGTGAGGAGCGGGCCGAAGACCTCCTCGACGACGGCCGGGTCGTCCTCCGGCAGGTCCGCCAGGACCAGGGCCGGCCGCCAGTGGCCGCCCTCCTCGCCCGGCCCGACCGAGGTCCCCGCCGCCTGCCGCCGCTTCGCCGCCGAGGCCGCGACCAGGGCGTCGTAACGGGCCGCCTGCTCCGGGTTGTTCAGCGGCCCGAAGTCGCGGCCGGCCAGCCGCGCCCCCATCGCCGCGGCCAGCCCGGTGACCGTCGCCTCGTAGTTCTCGGTGAGGGTGATGACCCGGGCCGGGGCCGCGCAGCTCTGTCCCGCGTTGTACGTCGCCGCCCCGGCGAGCGACGCGAACGTGTCCCCGGGAGCGTCCGGGAGGACGAGGGCCGGCGCGTTGCCTCCCAGCTCCAGGCTGGTCCGGCGCGTCCCCGCCCGTGCCGTCACGTCCAGGCCCGCCCGGCCGCTGCCCGTGAAGGCGACCATGTCCACAGGTGACCCGACCAGCAGCCGGCCCGTCAGACGGTCCCCGGGAAGTGACTGGAGGACGCCTTCGCCCAGGGCCAGGGCGGCGTGCTCCGCCAGGAGTTCCACACTGTCCGGAGTGGTCTCGGCGGGCTTCACGACCACCGTGTTGCCTGCGGCGAGGGCGGGGGCGCAGCGCCAGGCGGCCATCATCAACGGGTAGTTCCAGGGCACGACCACACCGACCACGCCCATGGGCTCCCAGCGCACCCAGCTCTCGTGCCCGGCCACCAGAGCGCCCGCGGCGGGGGCCGTCCTGGCGCGCGCAGCCGTCGCGTAGAAGCGGAACAGGTCCGCCACCTGCGCCAGCTCGCCGGCCGTCTCCGCGTCCGGCTTACCGGTCCCGGCGCGCTCCCGGGCGACGTAGCGAGCGCTGTCCTGCTCGATCAGGGCCGCCAGCCGGTCCAGCCGGCCGGCCCGCTCCCGCGGGGTCAGGGAACTCCACGCCCCGAGCGCCGCGCGGCCTGCCGCCACGGCGGCCCCGACCTCCGGTTCGCGTGACAGGAGGGCCGTCCCGCGGGGCAGGCCCGTGCGCGGGTCGTCGAGTCGGGTCTTCATCGTCGCTCTCCGTTCGTCGTTTCCCGCTGCTTCCCACGCACCGCGCCGCTCACAGTCCGTACGACCGCAGCCAGAGTTCCAGGGTCAGTACCAGCCACAACTTGCCCCCCTGCCGCGGCAGGAGCGTGCCCTCGCCCTTCATCCACGTACGGATGGTGGCGGGCCGGAAGAGGCCGCGGCCGGCCGACTGCCCGCTCAGAAGCAGGTCCCCGGCCAGATCGCGCAGCGGACCCGCCAGCCACTGCTGCACCGGCACCCGCATCCCGCTCTTGGGGCGGTCGACCACCGTGCCCGGCAGGAGATCGCGCACCGCCTCCTTGAGGATCCACTTCTCCGCCGCGCCGCGGAGTTTGTACTCGGGCGGCGTCGCGAACGCGTGGTCGATCACCCGGCGGTCGAAGAGCGGGGACCGGCCCTCGATGCCCTGGGACGCGGTCAGACGTTCCACCTTCGTCAGGATGTGGTGGGCGCCCTTGGTCCGCAGATTGCAGTGCAGGAGCTGGTTGAGCAGTCCGTCCATGCGGTGCGGGCTTCCGGGACCGGGCGTCAGGTAGGGCTCGACGAACCGCTGCGGGACCGGTTCGTCGCGCAGTGCGTCCAGGGCCCGCGCGGTCAGCAGTCCGGGGAGGTCCGTCCAGCACTTGCGGTACGCGCGCAGATACGCCGTCGCCCGGTCCTCGTCCCACGGTGCACCCGTCTCACGGTGCATCTCCTGCACCAGCATCGGGAGGTTCTTGGGCCCGCCGAACACCGGGTCCCCGCCCTCCCCGTTGAGCACCACCGACGCGCCGTCCGCGGCCACCGCCTCGGCCAGCATCAGGTTCGGCACCGTCAACGGGTCGCCGACCGGGCTGTCCAGCAGGGCGGCCGCCTCCGCGAGCCGCGAGGCGACGGCCTCGCCGGACACGCTGAGGACCCGGTGCCGGGTGTGGCAGTGCGCGGCGACCAGGCCCGAGTAGCCCAGCTCGTTGGGCAGTCCGTCGCCGAAACTGATCGAGTACGTGTGCACCGGATGGCTGTGGAGTTTGGCGGCCAAGGCGGTGACGAGGGAGCTGTCCACACCGCCGGACAGCAGGACCGCGGCCGGCTCCGCCTCGGGGAGTCTGATCGCCGTCGCCGCCTCCAGGTGCGACCGGAGGGCCAGGACGTGCGGCGTGGGGTCCTGCGGCCCCTCCTGCCCGAGGTGTTCGCGGGGTTCCCAGAACACCGACTCGGTGACCCCGCCGTCGGGAGCCAGGCGCAGTACGCGTCCGGGCAGCACTTCTCGTACGCCTCTGAGCAGCGTCTCCTCGCCGGGCAGGTAGGCGAAGGTCAGGAAGGACCGGACCGCCGCGAGATTCATCGAGGTGCCGAGCGCCGGCCAGTGCCGCAGCGTCCGCAACGAGGTCGAGGCCGCCCAGGCACCCGCCGCGCGGGCGTAGAAGACCGTCCTGGCGCCCACGTGGTCGCGTACGAGGACCAGGCCGGCACCCTCGAGCACGGCGAGCGCGAACATGCCCTCCGCGAGTGCCACGCCCGCCTCACCGAGCCGCGCCCAGCAGCGCAGGAGCAGTTCGCCGTCGGAACAGTGAGCGGGAGCCGGCGCTCCCTCGGCTCGCAGCGCCGCCTGGAGGACCGGGCGGTTGTGGAGGGTGACCTCGCCCATCGCGCTCAGACCATGGGCGGTGAACGGCCCCCCGGCCCGGCCCGTCTCGCCGGCGACCAGCCCGAGCCCGGCCCCGGGGACACCGGCCGCAGCGGCGGCAACCCCCATCGCCTCGACGTGATCACAGGCCTGTCGAGTCGTCGGGGCCAGGCAGACGCAGAAGCGCGCCACGTGCCGCTCCTCTCCTTGTCGATCGCTGTCACGTACGTTTCGCCCGCCGCCCCGGCGGCCTCGCCGGTGGCTCAGCCGAAGTCGTCGTCGCTCCATGCCTCGTCGTCGTCGTGCCAGCCCGCGTCCCAGTCGCCCGTACCCGGATCCCCGCCGGAGTCGCCGCCGGAGGAGGACGACTGGCTCTGCTGCCGCAGGGCCTCCTCCTCCTCCGGGCTCATGCTCAGCGGCGGCAGGTGGGCGGCCGTGATCGCGAAGGTGGCCACACCGAGCCCGGCGAGCACCGCACCCGCCCGACCGCCGAACGACGTCCGGTTCACCATCAGGGTCTCGCCGCGGCCCCACAGGGTGCGCCCGTATCCGATGTCCTTCCCGTACGTCACCGTGCCGTCGGCGAGCGCCCGCTTGATGATGCGTTCGCCGAGCAGTTCGTCGGTGCCGGAGGCGTTCGTGCTGTCGTGCCAGCGGACCAGGCGGCGCGAGGAGCCCTCGCGGTGCCGCCACTCCTGCCTGCCGTCCTCGTAGCGCCGGTGGACGCTGCCGTCGGCGAGCAGTTCGTCGGAGTAGCCGATCTCTCGGGGGCGGATCATCGTGGGCGGTCCTCCGGTGTGCCGGGCAGGTGCGGTCTCGTGGGTCTGCGCGCGCGGGAACGTGTCAGGGCGCTCCCGGCAGGGGCGCGGTGGCGGTGGATCACGATGCGGGCCAGCTGAGGAAGCCGGCGGTGCGCAGTCCGCGCAGGTCCGTCCACACCGAGGTGCGCGGGGGCCGGGGCCCCCGGGTGAGCCGCAGCACCGTGCGGACCAGGCGCGGCGGTGGCACAGCGGCTGCCTCTGCGAACCGTCCGCGCAGCAGCCAGGCAGCCTCCCGGGGTCTGAGTGAGGGCGGCCGGACCATACGGCCGGGGTCCGGCGCGGGACCCCGGCCCGAGGGAAGGCGCAGCGCCGCCGCGTGACGCGGGGCGAGACCGATCGACGCGACCCGTACCCCGGGCACGGGCCCGAGCACGGACCTGATACGGGCCGGCAGCCCGACGCCCTCCGGACTCGCGTCGTGCAGCACGTGGACCGTCGCGCCCTCGGCACGTTCCAGAGCCGCGACGACGCGCGGATCGAGAGACGGGGCGTCGTCCGCCGCGATCACGGGACAGGCAGCCTCCACATGGACGTGGTTGGAGAGCAGCATGCGGGCGATGGAACGGTCCTGGCAGACCAGGAGACGGGGCAGCCCGTAGGCGTGGAGGTCGCTCTCGGAGTCCTCCCGCGCGGCCGGGAGCCGGGGCGGGACGTCCGGCGGCGTTGGCAGCAGGCCGGGTACCGACTCCCTGCCCCGCGCGTCCAGTGCGCGCGTGAAGACGGGCAGCCGGAGGTGAGGGGCCGAAGTCCGCGGAGGGCGGGTGAGCAGGGTCGTCGGGCTCAGCACCCGGCAGGTCTCGTAGTAGAGCTGCCGTTCTGTGAACCGGAGTCCGCCGGGGCCCGCCGCACGGGCCGCGGCCCGGGTGATCGCGGCGTCCAGGAGCCGTGCTGCCGGCCGGGTGAGCGGACCGGTGGAGGCGCCGCCTCCGCGGGGAGGCCGTGTGATCATCCCGGCCCCCCGGCGCCCGGGGACTCCGGACCTGGCCAGGTCATGAACCCCACGCCGGAGGCACGGGCGTGCTCCGGGTCCGCCGTCCGGGCGGCCTGTCCGGCGACGCGGGTGAAGACGGCGAGCAGCCGGGCGGGCGGCAGCGCGACGAGCGGGAACCGCCAGCCCCGGCCCATCCACTTCAGCTCCCGCCCGGTGAAGTCCCCGGAGTCGGTCAGGCGTGCCATCGTCCGCCGGTCCGGCACCGAGCCGCGGTCGCGGTACGGCACCGCGCCGGCACGGGCGACGACGGAACGGACGGGCAGCCCCGCGTCGACGACCCGGCGCCGGTCCAGGGCCGCGCGTACGTCCCGGACGAAGAACTCCCCCCAGGCGTCCGCGTCCCGGAGCACGATCACCGGCCCGTCCCCCGGCAGGGCGCGGACCGCGTCCAGGTCGTCGGCCAGCAGGACACCGAAGCGGGCGGGCAGACCCGACGCGGCCAGAAACACCCTGACGGCGGGGTCGGGACACAGGAGTACGGCCGTGCCCGGCGAAGCAGCGGCGGACGCACCGTCGTCCCCGGCCGGGGCACGCGCGGCGTCGATGATCCCCGGCGGCAGCCCGCCGTACCGCGACCGCCAGTGCCGCAGCGCCTGCGGCTCGAACGCGGCGCGGGGCATCGCCGGGAACCCCCGGTCGACCCCGACCGCCCAGGCCACCGTGAACGCCGCGCCCACGAGGAGCAGTCCGCCGGCGACGGCCAGGACGAAGGCGCTCTCGAAGCCCAGGCCGAAGAACCCGGTGAACAGGCCGAATCCGAGGGCCGCTCCCGCACAGCCCGGCGTGTAACCGGCTTTCCTGAGGCGCGAACGCGACAGCGCGTACCACAGCTGGTCCGCCGTCACCGCGATGCTCCCCTCCGCCGTCACCTTGGCCGCGACCCTCCGTACACGCAGATCGTGGAGGCCCAGGGAGTTGGTCTTGGGATCGAGCGCGTACGTACGCCGGCAGTGGGAGCAGGTGTTGCCGGTGCGCTCCTTCCGGAGCAGGTTCTTCGCGCAGTGCGGGCAGATCACCGGTGGACCTCCAGTGCCGTCGCGACGCGGCGCAGCCGGGCCGCCAGGCGCTCGCGGACCGTGGTGCCGGGGATGCCCCGTTCCCGCTGCATGTGCTCGATGCCGCGCAGGGCGGTGGCGAGGGCGCGGTACTCGGCGGCGGTCGGCACGGTGAGTCCGCCCGCCGCCGTCGTCCCGCCGTCGGCGCGGCGCTCCGCCTCCTCGGCGGTCACGGCGTAGTCCTCGTGGTCGATCCCGTATCCGGAGTTGGCCGCGAGGATCGTCAGCGGATCGGTGCCCCGGTTGGCGAAGGAGTGGGGCATCATCTCGGGGATGCGTATCAGCATCCCCGGCGCCAGGGGGACTTCGGTGACGCGGTCGCGGTGCTCGTCGTGGAGGCCGCACGCGGCGTGACCAAGGCTGAGGACGAAGTGCTCCCCGCCATGGGCGTGCGGGGTGAAGGCACTGCGCGGCCCCACGACGCCGAGCTTGACGGTGGCGTTCGAAGGGCGCTCGGGCGATGTGCCCGCGTCGCCTATCAGGTAGTGGGCGAACTGTCCGTCGTCGATGAAGCGGAGCAGCGCCCGCTCGGCTCCCAGGGGCCGGCTGCCCTCACGGTCCGCCAGTTCGATGCTGCCGTCCGGCTTCAGGTGGTACAGCTCCACGCCCTTGGGCAGGGCGCCCCGGACTCTTTCCGGCACCGTCTCACCGGACATCCCGGCATGCGGTCTCCCGGCCATCGCGCCTCCCCCCGTGTTCCCCGTGCGCGCTCCGCAGGCGCATCGTATGGCCTCGAATCGCGCCGGTGTGCGACTACGGCACGGCTCTTGGGTGAGGGGGGCGAGAACGTGAGGTGAACGGGTCGCGCCGACCGGAACCGCCGGGGCCAGGGAGCGGGCCGGGCACGCGTGGCGCGACCTGCTGCGGCCTTCATGACGGGTGGGGTGGGGTGCCCGCCCGGCACCCCACCCCTGACCCGCCCTGCTGTGCGTGTACCCCGTCGGGGCTAGTTGATGGCCTTGATGAGCTCACCGTCGGCCGTGTCGCCGCTGAGCTCCCAGAAGAAGGTCCCTCCCAGGCCCTGTTCGGCCTTGTACTCCATCTTCGTGCCGATGGTGGCCGGGGTGTCGTAGCTCCACCAGTTCGTGCCGCAGTGGGCGTACGCCGTGCCCGCGACCGTGCCGGTGGCGGGGCAGCTGTTCTTCAGGACCTTGTAGTCCTCGATGCCCTCCTCGTACGTCCCCGGGGCGGCCCCGGTCGCCGTGCCGCCCGGTTCGGACTGCGTGACACCGGTCCAGCCGCGCCCGTAGAAGCCGATGCCCAGCAGCAGCTTCTCGGCGGGCACGCCCAGTTCCCTGAGCTTGGAGATGGCGGCGTCCGTGTGGAAGCCCTCTGTCGGGATGCCCTGGTAGGAGGTCAGCGGTGAGTGCGGCGCCGTCGGGCCCTGCGCCGCGAAGGCCCCGAAGAAGTCGTACGTCATCGGGTTGTACCAGTCGAGGTACTTGGCCGCGCCGGCGTAGTCCACCGCGTCGATCTTGCCGCCGTCGGAGCCGTCGGCCGTGATCGCCGAAGTGATCAGGCTGTCGCCGCCGAACTCCGTGCGAAGCGCCGACAGGAGGGTGCCGTAGGCGTCACGGCCGCTGGTGTCGCAGGTCAGGCCGCAGGCGTTCGGGTACTCCCAGTCGATGTCGATCCCGTCGAAGACGTCGGCCCAGCGCGGGTCCTCGACCAGGCCGTGGCAGGACTCCGCGAAGGCGGCCGGATTCTGTGCCGCCTCGCCGAAGCCGCCCGACCAGCTCCAGCCGCCGAAGGACCAGATGACCTTCAGGCCGGGGTGGAGCTTCTTCAGTTTGCGCAGCTGGTTGAAGTTGCCGCGCAGTTCCTGGTCCCAGGTGTCCGCCACGCCGTCGACTGACTGGTCCGCCGTGTAGGCCTTCTCGTAGTCGGCGTAGCTGTCGCCGATGGTGCACTTGCCGCCCTGGACGTTGCCGAAGGCGTAGTTGATGTGGGTGAGCCGGTCGGCCGAACCGGAGGTCTCGATGTTCTTGACGTGGTAATTGCGGTCGTAGACACCCCAGTTGGTGAAGTATCCGACCACCTTGTCCCCGGCAGCGGTGGGGGCCGCATCGGCGGCGGGTGCGGTGGAGGTGGGAGACGCGCCTGCGGGGGCTGTGCCGGCGACGCCGAGAAGGGCGGCTCCGAGCGCGGCGGTGCAGACGCGTACGGCGAGCGCCCGGAGGCGTGCGCGGGGGCGGTGAAGTCCGTTCATTGTGACTCCTCGTGGGGGAGGACGTGGGGATGCCCGCTGGTCCACTGCTTTTGGCATGGACGCGATGAGGCGGTGAGGAAGACCGTAGGAGGACTAGACCAGTTGGGTCAATGGTTCGGACCAATTTCGCTGATCAAGGCCGCAGGCCCCCGGTGACGGACGCGCTCCGATCGGGCATACTCGACGCGCCACAGCCGCTGGCCAGCGCCTCCCGTGATCCGGGAAGGCAGGATCGGCTGGGGAGCCGTAGATTTCCGGGCATCGCCCGGGACCGTCCGGCGGAGCCGCTCACACCCCGCGCGCGCGACCGTCGTAACCCCCGACAGGGAGGAGAGCGCCGTCATGTCCGACCGTGCCCCGCAGCCCGTGGAACGCCGACTGCCCACCGAGGAGTCCCGGCAGCTCATCGAGCTCGTCCGCGACATCGTGTCGAAGGAGATCGCTCCCCGGGCGGCCGGCGAGGAGGAGGCGGGAGTCTTCCCGCGCGAGGTCTTCACCCTGCTGTCGGAGGCCGGACTGCTCGGGCTTCCCTACGACTCCGCGCACGGCGGCGGCGACCAGCCCTACGAGGTCTACCTCCAGGCGCTGGAGGAGTTGGCGGCGGCAAGGCTGACCGTCGGCCTCGGCGTCAGCGTCCACTCGCTGGCCTGTCACGCACTCGCCGGATTCGGCACCGACGAGCAACGGGCGGCCCACCTCCCGGCGATGCTCGCGGGCGGACTGCTCGGTGCCTACTGCCTCTCCGAGCCCTCCTCGGGCTCCGACGCGGCCTCGCTCCGCACGAAGGCCGTGCGCGACGCCGACGGCTGGGTGCTCACCGGGACCAAGGCCTGGATCACGCACGGCGGCGTGGCCGACTTCTACACCGTGCTGGCCCGGACCGGCGTGGAGGGCCCGCGCGGCATCACCGCCTTCCTGGTCCCCGGCGACGCCGCCGGCCTCGACGCGGCCCTGCCCGAGAAGAAGATGGGCATGAAGGGCTCGCCCACGGCCCAGATGCACTTCGACGGAGTGAGGATCTCCGACGACCGTCGGATCGGGGAGGAGGGCCAGGGTTTCGCCATCGCTCTGTCCGCCCTCGACTCGGGGCGCCTGGGGATCGCCGCATGCGCCGTCGGCGTCGCCCAGGCGGCCCTGGACGAGGCCGTCGGATACGCCACCGGGCGCCACCAGTTCGGGCGGCCCGTCGCGGACTTCCAGGGGCTGCGCTTCATGCTCGCCGACATGGCCACGCAGATCGAGGCGGGGCGGGCGCTGTACCTGGAGGCGGCGCGCCTCCGCGACGCGGGGCTGCCCTTCTCCCGGCAGGCGGCGATGGCGAAGCTGTTCTGCACCGACGCGGCCATGCGGGTGACCACCGATGCCGTGCAGGTGCTCGGAGGATACGGCTACACGCTGGACTTCCCCGTCGAGCGCCTCATGCGCGAGGCCAAGGTGCTGCAGATCGTGGAGGGCACCAACCAGATCCAGCGCATGGTCATCGCCCGTCACCTCGCGGGTTCCGAGACGCGCTGAGCCGGTCCGACCAGAGGGGGGCCGTCATGATCCGGTACCACTCCTGGTCATGGCGCCCCGGCAGCGTCCGGCCGGAGCTCTCCCAGTGGCGCAGCATCGCGCGGTAGATGGGCGGATCTGCGGGGTGCGGCACGGGCTGCCGCGCGGACTCGCGGGACAGGGCTCCGGCCTGCGGAACCGATTCTCCGGTCGCCGGTGGGGCGAGACGGCGACGTACGGGGCCTGCCGTTGGACGCAGCGTGGTCATACAGAACCAACGCCGTCACGGGCACCGGGTCACTGTCCCGCCGAATCGCGCGCCCGTTCCTCGGGTGCCGCGCCCGTCACGGGGCGAAGGCCGGACGCACCACGCCGACGGAGACCGTCGTGGTGCGTCCGGCCCTGGGTGGCGTCGGTTGTCAGGCGGCGTGACGCCGGGTCAGCGGCACGTACCGCACCGGCCGCGAGCCCGGACCTCCGGCGTGCGAGAAGGGCTGCATCCGCCAGTCCAGCCCCTGGGGGAGCGTCAGCAGCAGCGCCGTCTCCTGCTCCTGGACCTCGAGGGACTCGTCGGCGGGGCGTGCGAGGGAGGCGTCACGGTTCGTCCCGGGACACACGGTGAGGACGAAGGGGTTCCACGGTGAGGGGCACAGGGCGTGCTCGGGAAGCACGTCCTCGTCCGCCAGCAGGGCGATCGGCTGGGCACAGTCCGGGCAGACGACCCGGTACATCTCGAATGTGTCGTACGCGTCGGGAGCGCTGTCCTCGTCACGTGCGGCGTACTCGTCGGGATCCGGTTCGATACGTCCGGTGAGCTTCAGGCTCTGCATGGGATCTTCCCCCTCAGATGGACCGGCCAGGCGCCACGGCCTCGGCCACAGCAAGCACTTCCCCCCGCGCGTCTGCCGTAATCGCGAGCCAGGCCGCCACTCACCCGCAAACTTGTGGCATTCGTCACATGCTCCTCGAACGAGCCCTTCCGGGCCGCCTGTGGCTGTGCTTGGAGGGACTCGGGGCCATAGGTTGATCCGCATGGAGGAGCTGGACCGTCAGATCGTGGAGTTGCTCGTCAAGGACGGGCGGATGAGCTACACCGACCTGGGCAAGGCCACGGGCCTGTCCACCTCGGCCGTTCATCAGCGTGTCCGCAGGCTGGAGCAGCGCGGGGTGATCCGCGGCTACGCCGCGGTCGTCGACGCCGAAGCGCTCGGCCTGCCCCTCACCGCGTTCATCTCGGTGAAACCCTTCGACCCGAGCGCTCCCGACGACATCGCCGAACGGCTCGCTGGTGTGCCGGAGCTCGAGGCGTGCCACAGCGTCGCGGGGGACGAGAACTACATCCTCAAGGTGCGGGTCTCCGCCCCCCTGGAGCTGGAGCACCTGCTCACGCGTATCCGTACGCTGGCCGGCGTCTCCACCCGTACGACCGTCGTCCTCTCCACCCCGTACGAGGCGCGTCCGCCGCGCATCTGAGTCGTGCCGGAGGGGCCCGGCCCCCCGGTCCCCGCTGTCCGGGACCGCCTGGAAGGGGTCCCCTCCCGGCCGCCGGGCCGCTCGGGGGAGGGGGCGCGGGCGGCACCGCTTCCGGCAGGCGCGAGACTGGTCCCATGACCGAGAGCACCGCCCCCCAGAGCGAACACCGCACCGTGCTTCTGCGCGGTGGAGACGTCCACAGCCCCGCCGACCCGTTCGCCACTGCGATGGTCGTCGAACGCGGCCATGTCGCCTGGGTCGGTTCCGAGGGGGCCGCCGACGCCTTCGCGAGCGGCGTCGACGAGGTGATCGACCTGGAAGGGGCGCTGGTCACCCCGGCCTTCACCGACTCCCACGTCCACACCACGTCGACCGGACTCGCCCTCACGGGGCTGGACCTCTCCGGCGCCCGCGCACTCACCGAAGCCCTCGGGCTGGTCCGCGCCTTCGCGAGCAGTCACGCGGGGGACCGGGTGATCCTGGGTCACGGGTGGGACGCGGCGCGCTGGCCCGAGCAGCGGCCCCCGTCCCGCGCCGAACTCGACGAGGCGGCAGGCGGACGCGCCCTCTACCTGCCCCGCGTGGACGTCCACTCCGCCGTCGTGAGCACGGCGCTCCTCGACCTCGTCCCCGGTGTCACCTCGATGCCCGGGTACCACCCCGAGGCGCCCCTGACCGGCGACGCCCACCACGCCGTCCGCGCGGCGGCCCACGGCGCCGTCACGCCCGCGCAGCGCAGGGAGGCCCAGCGGGCCGCCCTGGCTCATGCCGCGTCGCTGGGGATCGGCACCGTGCACGAGTGCGCCGGCCCCGACATCTCGGACGAGGACGACTTCACCGGGCTGCTCGAGCTCGCAGCCGAGCAGCCCGGACCCCGGGTGTTCGGCTACTGGGCCGAGCGGATCGAGGACGCGAAGGGCGCCCTTCGCGTCCGTGAGCTCGGTGCCGTGGGCGCTGCCGGTGACCTCTTCGTCGACGGTTCGCTCGGCTCGCACACGGCCCTGCTGCACGAGCCGTACGCCGATGCCCCGCACACCGGCACCGGCCGGCTCGACGCCGCCGGTATCGCCGCACACGTGGCGGCGTGCACGGAGGCGGGGCTGCAGGCCGGGTTCCACGCCATCGGCGACGCGGCGGTCACCGCGGTCGTGGAAGGGGTCCGGGCCGCCTCCGAGACCCTCGGGCTCGCCCGCGTCAGGGCCGCACGGCACCGCGTCGAGCACGCGGAGATGCTGACCCCGCAGACCATCGCCGCCTTCGCCGAACTGGGCCTCACCGCCTCGGTGCAGCCCGCCTTCGACGCGGCGTGGGGAGGCACCGACGGGATGTACGCCGGACGCCTGGGCGCCCAGCGCGCCGGGACCCTCAACCCGTACGCGGCGATGCTGCGCGCCGGCGTGCCCCTCGCCTTCGGCTCGGACAGCCCTGTCACCCCCCTGGACCCCTGGGGGACCGTGCGGGCCGCGGCACACCACCGCACGCCGGAGCACCGGATCTCCGTACGCGCCGGCTTCACCGCACACACCCGGGGAGGGTGGCGTGCCGTCGGACGCGACGACGCGGGTGTGCTCGTGCCGGGAGCCCCGGCCGACTACGCCGTCTGGCGTACCGGTGAACTGCTGGTCCAGGCCCCCGACGACCGGGTCGCCCGCTGGTCGACCGACCCCCGCTCCGGCACCCCCGGCCTGCCCGATCTCACGCCCGGGGCCGAGCTCCCGGTCTGTCTCCGCACGGTGGTGTTCGGACACACGGTCTACGTAAGGCCGAACGAGTGACGTCCTGGGATTTCGTACCGCCGATCGATGGCGCGGGTAGTCCGCCGCGGCCCGTGAGCCCGCGCCACTGACCAGGGGTTTTCGGAAGAAAACGCAGGTCGGGCGGCTGTTGACAGAAAGCGCCCACAGGCCGGTAGGTTCGGCCGGGTCCACCACTGGACGTCCGACCGGTCAAACCTCCACGCAGTCGTCGAACGCCGCTGGGTCATGAGGTGGTGTGCCGCACCGGCGCACCACCACTGACAGCCAGGTTCAGCGCCCGCGCCTCGGGGGCGAGGGAAGGTTTCGGTCCGGACGGCAGGTGCGACCCGGGTGGGGCCCGGAGGTTCAGTAGACAACGGCTTTCGGTCGACCCGCAGCCAGCGGGTCCCAGGTCGGCCCGAAGGACACCGGGCCCCGATCCGCAGTGCTGTTCTCCCGTCCGCATCTTCTGTCCGCAGTTCCACGCATCTGTCCGCACGCCGCACGCCACCCCCGTGACCGCGTCGGAGTGACGCCCCCCGCGCGCTGGATATGGTGTGCACCTGCGTACGGACTTTAAGGGGCAGTAGTGAACGACGGCGGTCAGAGGCAGTTCGGCCCGCTCGGCAGAGTCTTGGTGATCATTCCGACCTACAACGAGGCCGAGAACATCAAGCTCATCGTCGCCCGGGTGCGTGCCGCCGTCCCGGAAGCGGACATCCTCGTCGCCGACGACAACAGCCCCGACGGCACGGGAAAGGCCGCCGACGAGCTCGCGGCCGACGACAGTCATGTGCACGTCCTGCACCGCAAGGGCAAGGAGGGGCTCGGCGCCGCCTACCTCGCCGGCTTCCGCTGGGGCTCGGAGCACGACTACGGCGTCCTGGTCGAGATGGACGCGGACGGTTCCCACCAGCCGGAGGAACTGCCCCGCCTCCTGACCGCACTCAAGGGGGCCGACCTGGTCCTCGGCTCGCGCTGGGTGCCCGGCGGACGGGTGGTCAACTGGCCGCGGCACCGCGAGATGATCTCGCGCGGCGGCAGCCTCTACTCCCGCATGCTGCTGGGCCTCTCGGTGCGCGACGTCACCGGCGGCTACCGCGCCTTCCGTACGCCGACGCTGGACGGCCTGGGCCTGGACGAGGTCGCCTCGCAGGGCTACTGCTTCCAGGTCGACCTCGCCCGGCGCGCCGTCGAGGCCGGGTACCACGTCGTCGAGGTGCCGATCACCTTCATGGAACGCGAGATCGGCGACTCCAAGATGAGCAGGGACATCCTCGTGGAAGCGCTGTGGCGGGTCACCGGCTGGGGCATCACCGGCCGGGCCAACAAGGTCCTGGGACGCAAGACGCCCTGAGGGCTCCGGCCCGCGCCGCCGCAGCCCTCAAGATCACCCCCTTACGCCGCTTGCACGCCCGTACAGGCACACTGGGGTCATGACGACCGGCACACCGCCTCCGAACCGTCCACGGCGCTCACGCGCCCGTACCCTCCTGCCGCTGGGCGTCGCCGCCTGGATCGTGCTGGAGATCTGGCTGCTGATCCTGGTGGCGGGTGCGACGAACGGCTTCATCGTGCTGCTGATCCTGGTCGCCGGAGCGGTGCTCGGCGCCGTGGTGATCAAGAGGGCGGGCCGGCGGGCCTTCCGCAACCTCACCGAGACGCTCCAGCAGATGCCCGGACAACCCGGCGCCGCCGACGTGCCCGCCGGCCGGACGGGGAGCAAGGGCAACGGCCCGCTGATGCTGGGAGGGCTGCTCCTGATGATCCCCGGAGTAATCTCCGACGCGGCGGGGCTCCTGCTCCTGCTGCCCCCGGTCCGCGCCGTGCTCGGCCGCTACGCGGAGCGCTCGCTGGAGCGCCGCATGCGCACGGTGGCCCCGGGAGGCTTCTCCGACGCCTTCCAGCAGGCCCGCATCCACCGTCCCGACGGCAAGGTGGTGCAGGGCGAGGTCATCCGTGAGGACGGGGCGACCGGCGGCCCGCGCCCCGACGACGGGCCGGACGCGGACCGTCCGCCGCTGAGCCGCTGAGCCGCTGAGCCGCTGAGCCGCTGAGCCGCTGAGCCGCTGAGCCGCTGAGCCGCTGAGCCGCTGAGCCGCTGAGCCGCTGAGCCGCTCCGGAGAGACGAAGAGCCGCG
Source organism: Streptomyces sp. NBC_01341 (assembly GCF_035946055.1). Taxonomy (NCBI): domain Bacteria; kingdom Bacillati; phylum Actinomycetota; class Actinomycetes; order Kitasatosporales; family Streptomycetaceae; genus Streptomyces; species Streptomyces sp. NBC_01341. Next base: position 6,227,114 of record NZ_CP108364.1, read on the forward strand.
GGCCGTGACACATGTTCTGTGTCACGGCCCGCGGCTCTTGTGGCTGTGCGGTGTTCTCGCGGTCAGGCAGACTTCCTGCTGTCACGCGGGTGCACGGCGATGTTCATGGCGCCGGAGCGCAGGACGGCCAGCCTCTCGGCCAGCACCTCCTCCAGCTCCTCGCGGGTGCGCCGCTCCATGAGCATGTCCCAGTGCGTACGCGCAGGCTTGCCCTTCTTCTCCTCGGGGCCATCCCCGTCCACCAGGAGTGCCGTGGCGCCGCACGCCTTGCACTCCCACTCCGGCGGAATTTCCGCCTCTACCGAGAACGGCATCTCAAAACGATGTCCGTTCTGGCATGCGTACTCCACCGCCTGGCGCGGGGCCAGATCGATGCCGCGGTCCGTCTCGTAGCTGGTAACCACGAGTCGCGTGCCGCGGAGAGCTCGCTCACTCATGAATCGTGCCTCCCGGGCTTGTCGCCCACAGGACAGAAGTCGCTGTCGTCGTCATCCGGTCAACGTCCGGTCGGCGGTAAAGATTCCCGTTGCCGGTCATGCGTCGCCCGTCGTGCGCTGCCTTTGTCTGGGTTGCTTACCCAACGGTGCCCGGATTGTCACGTCTGGCCGAAGTTGTCACCCAACGGTTTGACTTCTTCCACACGCAGTAACGGTCCTCCGGGCAGGCCAAAGGCGTACACTACCGGCCTTTCACTTCAACGTCTAAATCCGTTCCGGAACCGGGTTGCCCGCGGCGGCCACCGCGGCCCGGACGGGGACCCTCGCGAGGAGCGCCGAACCGAGGGCGAAGAAGATCACCAAGGACAGGATCGCATCCCGGTAACTGCCGGTCAGCTGATAGCCGAGACCGAAGACCAGGGGCCCCAGCCAGCTGAGTCCCCGGTCGCTCATCTCGTAGGCGGAGAAGTACTCCGCCTCCTTCCCCCTCGGGACCAGGTGCGAGAACAGCGACCGCGACAGGGCCTGGCTGCCGCCCAGCACGAGGCCGATCGCGGCGGCCAGTGTGTAGAAGAACACCGGCGCATCGGCGGGCAGCACGTACGCCGAGGCGAGGATGAGGGTCCACACCGCCAGCGAGCCCAGAATGGTCCGCTTCGCGCCGTACAGCCGGGCGAGCCGTCCCATGCCCAGCGCACCCGCCACCGCGAGCACCTGGACGAGCAGCACCGCCGTGATCAGGGTCGTCTGGTCGAGACCCAGCTCCTCGGAGCCGTACAGCGAGGCCTGGGAGATCACCGTCTGGATGCCGTCGTTGTAGACCAGATAGGCGAGCAGGAAGGACAGCGTGAGCGGATGGCGCCGCATGTCGCGCAGCGTCGCCCGCAGCTGGCGCCAGCCCGAGCCGACCGCGCCCGCACCGCCGGGGGTCACCCGGCGGTCCCGAAGCCGCCGCAGCGGCACGAGGGAGAAGGCGCCCCACCACACCCCTGCCGAGGCGACGCAGATCCGGACCGCGTCGGACTCCGAGAGCCCGAACGAGTCGTGGCCCGTGTAGAGGACCAGGTTCAGGACGAGGACGAACGCTCCCGAGGTGTACCCGAAGGCCCAGCCGCGGGAGGAGACCGCGTCGCGTTCGTCCGGCGTGGCGATCTGCGGCAGATAGGCGTTGTACAGGGCCATCGACACCGAGATCGACGCGTTCGCCACGATCAGCAGGAACGCCCCCAGCAGATAGCGGTGCCCGTCCAGGAAGAACATGCAGGCCGTCGCCGTCGCGCCGGTGTACGCCGCCGCGGCGAGCAGCGGCTTCTTGCGTCCCGTGCGGTCCGCTGCGGCGCCCACGACCGGCATGACGACCACGGCCACGACGATGGACACGGACACGGCGTACGCGAAGAGCGAGCCCGCCCGGACGGGTATGCCCAGCGGATGCACGAACCCGTCCGCGTCGGCCGCCGCCTTGGCTATGGACGTCAGATAGGGGCCCAGGAAGACCGTGAGGACACTCGTGGAGTACACGGAGCACGCGAAGTCGTAGAAGTACCAGCCCCGTTGCTCCCGCCTGCGCTCGGCGGTCCCCGCCGGCTGTTCGGCCTGCCCAGCCGTTCCTGCGGTGTCGGTGCTCACGCCGCGCCCCCTCGCTCGTCCCGTGCGGACGCGGCAGGTCCCGGCGTCAGGCCCACGCCCCACGCCCGCTCAGCACCGTGCGCAGCGTCTCGATGTGATCGGTCATGATGCCATCCACCCCGAGGTCCAGGAGCGCCGTCATCCGGGCCGCCTCGTTGACCGTCCAGACGTGGACCTGCAGCCCGCGCGCGTGCGCGGTACGGACGAATCTCCGGTCGACGACGGGGATGCCGTTCTGGCTCTCCGGGACCTGCGCGCAGACCGCGCCCGCCCTGAGCGCCGCCGGGATGCCGAACGAGCGCAGGCGCAGGCCGAGGACGCCGCGCACTCCGTAGGAAGTGGCCAGGCGCGGACCTGCCAGGCGCTGCGCCCGGGCGACCCGGGCCTCCGAGAACGACCCCACGCACACCCGGTCCCAGGCGCCGGTCCGGCGGATCAGTTCGACGAGCGGGACGAGGGCCCGCCCGGACTTGATGTCCACGTTCCAGCGCGCCCCGGGGAACTCCTCCAGCAACTCCTCGAAGAGCGGCAGGGGCTCGCGGCCGGCGACCCTGGCCCGTCGGACCTCGTCCCAGGGGAGATCGGCGATTCGGCCGTGCGCGTCCGTCACCCGGTCGAGCGTCGGGTCGTGGAAGGCGACGAGACGGCCGTCGGCCGTGGCGTGCACGTCGGTCTCGAAGTAGCGGTAACCGGCTCCGGCCGCCCGCCGGAACGCGGCGGCGGTGTTCTCCAGTCCGTCGGCCGCCCCGCCGCGGTGGGCGAAGGGGATCGGCGAGGGATGGTCCAGATAGGGATGGCGTCCAGGGGTCACTGCGGAAGTATGGCCTCCGACGGTGGCCGTCCGGCAACGTCCGCACGGCCCGCGTCCGGCGCGGGGAGGTCGAAGACGCGCAGGAAGAGCTGTGCGAGGGGGCCGATCGCCAGCGCGTACAGGACCGTGCCGGCGCCGAGCGAGCCGCCGAGCAGGAAGCCGGTCGCGACGACGGCCACTTCGATCGCCGTACGCACCAGCCGGATGGAGCGGCCGGTCAGCCGGTGCAGGCCGGTCATCAGGCCGTCGCGCGGTCCTGGGCCGAAACGCGCCGAGATGTAGAGCCCGGTGGCGACCCCGTTGAGCACGATGCCGGCGGCCATCACCGGGATGCGGGCCGTGAGGCCGTGCACGTCCGGTACGAGGGCGAGCGTGCCGTCCATCGCGAGTCCGACGGCGAAGACGTTGGACACGGTGCCGAGCCCGGGGCGCTGCCTGATGGGGATCCACAGGAGGAGGACGACCGCTCCGACGAGGATCGAGACGACACCGATCGACAGGCCGGTCCGCTTCGCCAGCCCCTGATGCAGCACGCCCCACGGTTCGAGTCCCAGGCCGGCCCGGACCAGGAGCGCCGAACTCGCCCCGTACAGGGCCAGGCCCACGTACAGGTGGGTCAGCCGCCGGGCGAGCCGAGTGCCGCTCCGGGCGGTTATGTCGGACAAATGGTGCCCCCGTATGGTCGTAGTGGACTGCTGCATGTCACTCTGTGGCGGGGGATTGGCTGCCAACTACGGCCAATCCGAGGAAGGTGGACTGATTTCGATGGCGCAGTGGACTTCGACGGTCGGCGCGGCTCAGCTCGCCCGGCAGCTCCGGGCGCAGCAGGCTCGTCCCCTGTCGCCGGGCGGCCGCAAACCGCCCGCCTACCGGGCGCTCGCGGACGGGGTGCGCCTGCTCGTCCTGGAGGGCCGGGTCCCGGTCGCCGCCCGGCTGCCCGCCGAGCGCGAACTCGCGCTCGCGCTGTCCCACAGCCGGACCACCGTGGCCGCCGCCTACGAGGCGCTGCGCGCCGAGGGGTTCCTGGAGTCGCGCCGTGGTGCCGGCAGCTGGACCGCCGTCCCGGCGGGCAACCCGCTGCCCGCCCGCGGCCTCGAACCGCTGCCCCCCGAATCGCTCGGCTCCATGATCGACCTCGGCTGCGCCTCGCTGCCCGCCCCCGAACCGTGGCTGACCCGGGCCGTGCAGGGCGCGCTGGAGGAACTGCCCCCGTACGCGCACACCCACGGGGACTACCCGGCCGGCCTCCCGGCCCTGCGGCAGATGATCGCGGACCGGTACACCGAGCGGGGCATCCCCACGATGCCGGAACAGATCATGGTCACCACGGGGGCCATGGGGGCCATCGACGCCATCTGCCACCTCTTCGCGGGGCGTGGTGAGCGCATCGCCGTCGAGTCCCCGAGCTACGCCAACATCCTCCAGCTCATGCGGGAGGCGGGCGCCAGGCTGGTCCCCGTGGCGATGGAGGAGGGGCTGGGCGGCTGGGACATGAACCGCTGGCGGCAGGTGCTGCGGGACGCGGCCCCGCGGCTGGCGTACGTCGTCGCGGACTTCCACAACCCGACCGGCGCCCTGGCCGACGAGCAGCAGCGGCGTGCCCTCGTCGAGGCCGCCCGTTCCGCGGGCACGGTCCTCGTGGTCGACGAGACCATGCACGAACTCCATCTGGACGCGGACGTGCAGATGCCGCGCCGGGTCTGCGCCTTCGATCCCGCCGGCAGCACGGTCCTGACCGTCGGATCCGCCAGCAAGGCGTTCTGGGCCGGCATGAGGATCGGCTGGGTCAGGGCGGCGCCCGACGTCATCCGCAGCCTGGTCGCCGCGCGTGCCTACGCGGACATGGGCACACCCGTCCTGGAGCAGCTCGCCATCAACTGGCTGATGCGCACGGGCGGCTGGGAGCAGGCTGTGGCCGTACGCCGCGGTCAGGCGAAGCAGAACCGGGACGACCTGGTGCGGGCGCTGCGCCGCGAACTCCCCGAGTGGGAGTTCGCGGTGCCCCGCGGCGGCCTCACGCTGTGGGTGCGCAGCGGCGGGCTCTCCGGCTCCCGGCTGGCGGTGGCGGGCGAGCGGGTCGGCGTGCGTGTCCCGTCGGGCCCCCGGTTCGGGGTCGACGGCGCCTTCGAGGGATATGTGCGCCTGCCGTTCACCGTGGGCGGTCCGGTGGCGGACGAGGCGGCCCTGCGGCTGTCCGCGGCCGCCGAGCTGGTCCGCTCGGGAGCCGCGGCAGGGGCGGAGACGCCCCGGTCGTTCGTGGCCTGAGGAGCCGCCCGCGCTCATCCCTCCGCGACGGCGGGGGCCGCGACGAGCGGATCGGCGTGCAGGGGCGAGGGCTCGCCGGCGGGAGCGGGGGGAGCCTTCTCCATGCTCGTGCCGGCGTTCCTCTCCACGGCGGGCGCTCCGCCCGGCAGCAGGTGGAGCACGGCCTGCCGGTGCGCGTCGCTCGTGGCGTCGTCGTGCGGGTCCGGAGTGGCCGGGACCTGGAGGCGCAGTACCGGCCCCGCGCCGAGCCGCGTGTAGCCGCGGCCGGGAGGTACGTCGTCGGTCGGGGTGGTGTGCGGCTGGGCGCCCAGCACCGACTCGACCTGCTCGCAGGTGGCGGGACCGAGGACGGCCCGTGCCCGGGTGTGGGTGCGTACGGCATCGGTGAGGGTGTCCAGGCTGTCGAGCTGCTCGGCCACCACCACCGTCACACCGGCGGCGCGGCCGTGGCGCAGCGGCACCTGGAGCAGTTCCTGCGGGTCCTGCCTGCCGTCCGCCGCCGCCAGGTGCCCCAGGGCGCTCGGCCGGTCCAGGAGGATCCAGAGGGGGCGCCGGATGTCCTCGGGCTCGGGGTGCCCCGCCTGGCGGGCCCGGTTCGCGGCGATGAGACGCCGTTCCGTCTCGTGCGCGGCCCATTCGAGGGTCGCGAGGGCCCCGGCGAGACCGCGCTCCACGGCCAGTACGCCGTCCCGTCCGGCCAGGAAGCCGAACTCTCCCGTGCCGCTTCCCTCGACGACGAGGACGTCGCCGTGCTGGAGGGCCTGCAGGGCGAGCGAGCGCATCAGGGTGGTGGCGCCGCTGCCGGGGTGCCCGGCGACCAGCAGATGCGGTTCCGTGGACCGGGCGCCCGTCCGCCAGATCACCGGTGAGGCGTCGCGGGTCGCGTCGCCGTCCTGGACCGGGACGGTGCGCGGCACCGCGTCGGGATCGGTGAAGCCCAGCACGGCCTCGCCGGGCGCGGTGACGAACCGCTGGGCGGCGATGGTGGTGGGGAGGGCGGGGAGCACGGTCATCGAGAGATGGTTGGCCTCCTCGTCCCAGGCGAAGTGGTATTCGCGGCCCCGGCCGGACTTCGCGTGCAGCACCTGCTCGACCCGGGCGCGGGCACCGGGATCGCCGTCGGTGAAGTAGGCGGGGTAGTTCACCCGGAGCCGGGTGAGCCGTCCGTCGTCGTCGAAGGCGTACGACGTCTCGAAGGCCTTCTCCCAGTCGCCGCCGTGGGAGAACAGCGGACCGGGGTCGTCGGCCACGGAGAAGTGCGGCACCAGCGCCTCGTACAGGGCCCGCAGGCGAGCGGTCCCCGCCTCGTCGGGGCCGGTGCTCGCAGGGGTGCGGTCGCGCCCCTGCCACGCGGCGGCGCCCATCACCGAGATGAGGGCCAGCAGCGGCCCGTAGGGGATGAGCGCCACCGCCAGTACGCAGGCCGCGACGAGGAACAGCGCTTGTCCGCGCCGTTCCCTGGGTGTCGCGGCCCACTTCTGCCGCCCCGATCCCGCCAGCAGCCTCAGCCCACGGGTGACCGTGATCAGCGGATGAAGGACGTCGGTGGCGTTGTCGGCGGCCGTGCGCGCGATCTCCCGACTGCGGGTGATCGAAGCGCTGCCGCTGCTCAGAATGCGGGGGAGGGGTCGCCGGGCCACGTCTGTCTCCTGGAGGGGTGGGGAGGGTTTCGGAGCGTCAGAACTTGATCCCGCCCAGCATGCTGGCGAGGCTCGCCCCGCCGGCCGTGATGCTGGGGGCGATGGCGGTGCCGGCCAGGTAGAAGCCGAACAGCGCGCAGATGAGGCCGTGGGAGGCCTTGAGCCCGTCCTTCTTGAAGAACAGGAAGGCGATGATGCCGAGCAGTACCACGCCCGAGATGGAGAGGATCATGAGCGGTTCTCCTGGTTGAGGGGACAGTCACCATGAGTACTTCCAGGATCACAAGATGTATCAATACGATAAAAGGTGCAAGTGAGTGAATATCCTTCGTTTTCACCTGACCGGAGGGCAGAAAGGGGGTCCCGGAGAGCTCCGCGGCTCCCTCGCCACCCGTCTCCGCGGGGGAAGTGGCACCCACCACCGTGACCTTCCACCGCATCGGGGCAGACTGACGACGGCCGGGGAGCAGTACCCTGTCGATTCACTCGTACGGTCCCCCCGCCGTACTCCCCCACCAGGTCGGCAACGGCAACGGAAGGCGGTCCGTCCGATGAGCGAAACCCCCGATCCCGAGGTGATCGAACTGGCGACCAAGGTCTTCGACCTGGCTCGCCGGGGCGAGAGCGACACGCTCGCCGCCTACGTCGACGCGGGCGTCCCCGCGAACCTCACCAACGACCGGGGCGACACCCTGCTCATGCTCGCGGCGTACCACGGGCACGCCCGCGCCGTCGTGGCCCTCGCGGACCGGGGTGCCGACCCCGACCGCGCCAACGACCGTGGGCAGACCCCGCTGGCCGGAGCCGTCTTCAAAGGCGAGCGCCCGGTGATCGACGCACTGCTCGCGGCGGGGGCCGATCCTGCCGCCGGAACACCCTCCGCGGTGGACACCGCGCGCATGTTCGGCAAGGACGACCTGCTGGAACTCTTCGGTGCGCGCTGAGACGCCGCCCGGACCGCCTGCGGGGCGTTGCGCCGTAAATGTGGTCGCGTCGGCGAAATGGCTGGGTCATCATGACGTCGCGGGCCCGCTCCGGGCCACCGACGAGAGGCAGAGGAAGATGAGCACCAGGCAGAAGACGGCGGTCGGCCGATCATGTTGCTGCGCGGCCTAGGAGATGTCTCCCCGGCACATGGAACAGCACAGTCCCGGTTGCGTCGACAGCTTGATGTGAGGCTTTCCCCATGTTCGATCCGTTCATAGCGCCGAGCGGCACACTGCTCGGCCTGCTGCAGAGGGGCCGCGGCGACGGCACGCTCCACGCGCTCGCCGCACCGCGCCCCGAGGCCCTCGCGGCTCTCAACCACTGCGTCCTGAGCGATCCGCGTCATGACTGGCAGGTGGAGAACCGCAGCCTCTACTACGCCCGCCTCTACCTCGACCTCGACGGCGGTGTCGAGGAGATCGAGCGGCACCTGTCGGACCCCGGGGACCACCTCGACACCGACGACTCCCGCACGGGCCTGGCCCTCGCCGTACTGGGGCACCTCGCCTCCTACGGACGCGGTGACGCCCTCGCCCTCCTCCGGCGCTACGCGGCGACCGGTGCCAACTGGGCCTGGGCGCTCGACGAGCTGGCCCTGCGCGACGACGACGCCGGACTGCGCTCCCTCGCCGAACCGGTACTGGCCCGGTTCCCCGCCACGGCCGAGGGTTCCGCCGAACTCGCGGCCACCGTGCGGGACGCCTTCGAACCCCGCCCCTGGCGGCTCTGGGCCGACGACCCCCGCACGGCGGTCGGCGCCCGCATCAGGGCGGCGACGGAGCAGGGCTCCTTCGACCGCTGGCAACGCCAGATGAGCCCCCGCGGCCCACGCCCCGGGTGGAGCGTCCAGGCGGTGCTCGACTGGGCCCAGGATGGGCTGGAGCGCGGCAGCGTGCTCCACGTCCCCGCCGCCCGCTGCCTCGCCGCCGTCGCGGGCGCGGAGGACCGGTCCGTGATCGTCGAGGCCGCGCGCAGCGGTACCGAGGGCGCCCGGTGCGCCGCCCTGCACTACCTGGCCCAGGTCCAGGATCCCGACGTGCTCGACCTCGTCGAACAGGCGGTCGCCGGTCCGTCGCCCCTGGTCGCCGACGCCGCCGTGGCCGCCTTCGAGCGCATGATCGGGGACGCGGCGGTCGACCGTGCGCGGCGCTGGGCCCACCGGCCCGACGCCCTCGGAGCCTCCGCCGCCGGAGTCCTCGCCTGCCGGGGCACGGCAGGGGACGCGCAGCTCGTCCTCGGCGCCCTGCGCGAGGCCGTACGCGGGGACGGTCCCGACGCGCCGCGCCTGTGGACCCTCGTCGACGGCACCGGACGTCTGGGCATCGCCTGCGCCGCACCCGTGCTGCGCCACGTGTACCGGGAGACGTCCTCGTCGCACCTGCGGGGACGTGCCGCCCGCGCCCTGGCAGCCACGGACCCCTCCTTCCCCACCGGATTCGCCGTCGAATGCCTCTGGGACTGCGAGGAGACCACCAGGGAGCTCGCCGCGCTGCACGCCGAGACCGGGGACATCCGGGTCGCCGAACGCCTGCGCAGGCTCGCCGCCGACCCCGCCGAGGAGGCCGAGGTCCAGACGGCCGTACGCAGCAGGATCGGACCGGACGCACCCGCACTCTGAGACGGTGACTCCGGGACACCCGGGGCCGGAGCCGCGCGTCGGCCGGCCCCTGCGGACCGCCCGGCACCTCGCCGCCCTCGCCCTCCCTGCGCGGGTCCGTCCCTGACGCCAGAATGGAGGGATGACCGGACGGTGGGAGTTCTGGATCGACCGCGGAGGCACCTTCACGGACGTGGTGGGACGTGATCCCGACGGACGCCTGGTCTCCCGCAAGCTGCTGTCGCACGACCCGGACCGCTACCGTGACGCCGCCGTCGCAGGTATCCGGCTGCTGCTGGACCTCGGCCCCGGGGAGCCGGTTCCGGCCGACCGGGTCGCCGGGGTCAAGATGGGCACCACCGTCGCCACGAACGCCCTCCTGGAGCGGCGGGGCGAGCCGACCGTGCTGGTCATCACCGAGGGCTTCCGTGACGCCCTGAAAATCGCGTACCAGAACCGGCCCCGCCTCTTCGACCGCCGCATCCTGCTCCCGGAGGCCGTCTACGACCGGGTCGTGGAGGTCCCGGAACGCGTCGACGCCCGGGGAGCGGTCGTGAGGCCCCTCGACCGCCCCGCCGTTGCCGAGCGCCTGCGGGCGGCCGCGGACGAGGGCATCCGCAGCGCGGCCGTCGTGCTCATGCACGGCTACCGCCACCCGGAGCACGAACGGGCCGTCGCGGAGGAGGCCAGGACCGCCGGTTTCACCCAGATCAGCTGCTCGCACGAGGTCAGTCCGCTGATCAAGCTCGTGCCCCGCGGCGACACCACCGTCGTCGACGCCTACCTCTCACCGATCCTGCGCCGTTACGTCGACGAGGTCGCCGGTGAACTCGCCGGGATCAGGCTCATGTTCATGCAGTCCAATGGCGGACTGCGCGAGGCGGCCCACTTCCGCGGCAAGGACGCGGTGCTCTCCGGCCCGGCCGGAGGCGTCGTCGGCATGGTCCGTACGTCGGAGCAGGCGGGATACGACCGGGTCATCGGTTTCGACATGGGCGGTACCTCCACCGACGTGTCCCACTACGCCGGGGAGTTCGAGCGCGAGCTCGGCACACAGGTGGCAGGGGTGCGGATGAGCGCCCCGATGATGAGCATCCACACCGTCGCCGCGGGCGGCGGGTCCGTCCTGCACTTCGACGGACGGCGCTACCGCGTCGGCCCCGACTCGGCAGGAGCGGACCCGGGCCCGGCCTGCTACCGGCGGGGCGGGCCCCTCACCGTCACCGACGCCAATGTGATGCTCGGACGCGTCCGCCCCGAACACTTCCCGGCGGTCTTCGGCCCGGGAGGCGACCAGCCCCTCGACGCGCGGCTCGTGGGCGAACGGTTCGAGGCGCTGGCCGAGGAGGTGTCGTCCGCCACGGGCCGGTCCCGCACGGGGGCCGAAGTCGCCGCGGGCTTCCTGGAGATCGCCGTGCTCAACATGGCGAACGCCGTCAAGAAGATCTCCGTCCAGCGGGGCCATGACATCACCCGCTACGCCCTCACCGGGTTCGGCGGTGCCGGCGGGCAGCACTCCTGCGCCGTCGCCGACGCCCTGGGCATCGACACCGTCCTCGTACCACCGCTCGCCGGGGTCCTCTCGGCGTACGGGATCGGCCTCGCCGACGCCACGGCGATGCGCGAGCAGTCCGTCGAATCCGAACTGGACGACAGGACCGCGGCCCGGGTCGCTGAGATCTGCGACGGACTGGCGAAACGTACGCGCGCCGACCTCCGCGCCGACGGTGTGCCCGACGGCGCCATCCACACCCGGGCCAGGATCCTGCTGCGCTACGCCGGGACGGACGCCCCGCTGCCCGTGGACCACGGCCCACCCTCGGCCATGACCGCGGAGTTCACCGAAGCCCACCGGGCCCGCTACGGGTTCACCATGGACAAACCCCTCGTCGTCGAGGCGGTCTCCGTGGAGGCCACCGGCACGGCCGGACCGCACGTTCCGCCCGACACCGCTACGGCCGGCCGCGAGGGACCGCTCGCGCCGCTCGGGACCGTCCCCGTCTTCACCGGAGGCGGGTGGCGTGACGCGGCCCTGTACCGGCGTGCGGAGCTGCGCCCCGACGACACCGTGACCGGCCCGGCCGTCGTCACCGAGCACGACGCCACCACCGTCGTCGACCCCGGCTGGCAGGCCGCGGCCGGCCCGGCAGGCCACCTGGTGCTGAAGCGGGTGGACCCCCGGCCCGGGCGCACGGCCGTCGGCACCCGGGTGGACCCGGTCATGCTCGAAGTGTTCAACAACCTCTTCATGTCGATCGCCGAACAGATGGGCGTGCGACTGGAGAACACGGCGCACTCCGTCAACATCAAGGAGCGGCTCGACTTCTCCTGCGCGCTGTTCGACGCGGACGGTGATCTGGTGGCCAACGCGCCGCACATCCCGGTCCACCTGGGATCGATGGGCGAGACCATCAAGGAGGTGCTGGGCCGCAACGCGGGCTCCCTGCGCCCCGGTGACGTCTACGCCGTCAACGACCCGTACCACGGAGGGACCCACCTGCCCGACGTGACCGTCGTGACCCCCGTGTTCGACGAACCGTCCGACGGCCCGGAGCCCCGGCTGCGGTTCCTGGTGGCCTCGCGCGGTCACCACGCCGAGATCGGCGGCATCACACCCGGTTCCATGCCCGCCTTCAGCCGCACGATCCACGACGAAGGGGTCCTGTTCGACAACTGGCCGCTCGTGCGCGGCGGAGTCCTCCGCGAGGCGGAGACCAGGCACCTGCTCACCTCCGCCGTTCACCCCTCGCGCGACCCCGACACCAACCTCGCCGACCTCCGCGCCCAGATCGCCGCCAACGAGAAGGGCATCGCGGAACTCAGGCGTATGACCGCGCAGTTCGGCCGTGACGTCGTCGAGGCGTACATGGGCCACGTCCAGGACAACGCGGAGGAGTCGGTGCGCCGGATCATCGCGGGGCTGCGTGACGGCTCCTGTCGCTACGAGACGGACAACGGGGCGGTCATCGAGGTGTCCGTGACGGTGGACCACGAGGCACGCCGCGCCGTCCTCGACTTCACCGGCACCTCGGCCCAGCAGAGCGGCAACTTCAACGCCCCCAGGTCCGTGGTCACGGCGGCCGTCCTCTACGTGTTCCGGACACTCGTGGACGAGGACATCCCGCTCAACAGCGGCTGCCTGAAGCCCCTGGACATCCGCGTCCCGGACGGCTCGATGCTGGCCCCCGTCCATCCGGCGGCGACCGTCGCCGGCAACGTGGAGACCTCGCAGGCCGTCACCGGAGCCCTCTACGCGGCCCTGGACGTCCAGGCGGAGGGCTCCGGGACGATGAACAACCTCACCTTCGGCAACGACCGCGTGCAGTACTACGAGACGCTCGCGAGCGGATCCGGCGCCGGAGACGGCTTCGACGGCGCCGACGCCGTGCAGACCCACATGACCAACTCGCGGCTCACCGACCCGGAGATCCTCGAGTGGCGCTACCCGGTGCTGCTGGAGAGCTTTCGCGTGCGCGAGGGCAGTGGCGGCTCCGGCCGGCGGCGTGGCGGCGACGGGGTGGAGCGCAGGATCCGTTTCCTCGAACCCGTCACCGTGGCCCTGTTGTCGTCACACCGCCGGGTTCCGCCGTACGGCATGGCGGGCGGCGGCCCCGGAGCACTGGGGGACCAGCACGTGGAACGGGCCGACGGCACGACCGTCACCCCGCTCGAAGGCTGCGACACCGCCGAGCTGGCCGCCGGCGACGTCCTCGTCGTGCGCACTCCGGGCGGCGGCGGTTACGGGTCACCCTGACGGGGCGGTGCACGCGCGGTCCGGCCCGGGCCGCCGGTCGCTTCTGCGCCGTTTCGACCGTTGTCGGTGCGAGGACCTAATCTGTGCAGCGTGACTTCGCCTGCCGACACCTTCAGCGCTGCGCCCCAGCTCAGCGGGGGACCGAGGCCCGCGCCCGGCCCCGCCGCCGACGAGGGACTCTCGCGTCGGCTGCGCGCGCTCGCCTGCACCGCCCCGCTGCACGACCTCGACGTGCGCAAGGCGAATCTGGCCGGCGAGTACACGGTGTACGCGATGGCCGAGGTCGCCCTCGCCGCGATCGACCTGGTCACCCTGAACATGGACTTCGACACCGGGGCCGACCACGACCAGATAGTGGCCAGACTGCTCCCCAGGGTCGCGGCCCAGGCCCCGCGCCGGCCGGTCACCGAGCACGAGCGGGTCGCGCGCTGGGTGCTGGAGAACCTGATCAACGTCGGGAGCGTGGACCGCGGCTTCCGGGCCGTGTACGGCACCTTCGGGCCGGACGGCGTCTACGTCCGCAGGGACTACGACTTCAAGCTCATCGAGGAAGTCCCCGGCCACGGCGGCACCGTCTATCTCCGCGCCACCGACGAGGCGGTGAACGTCCTGGTCGGCGCCCTGGACACTGACGTCACCAGCGCCCAGATCGCCGCCGAGGTCAAGCTGGAGGTGCTCGTCAGCCGGGGCCGCCTCGCCGACGCCCAGCTCGCGGCCGAACAGGCCCGCTACCGCACCGTGCAGTACGCCGAGACGCTCCGCAGGACCCTGGACGCCACCCGCCGCAACGTCCGCGCCGTGGACTGGCTCAACGCCGTCCCCGACATGATCGCCGAGGCACTGGACCACGTCGCCGACCGCTACCGCCACGAGAACGCGATCCTCACCAACATCCGCAAGGCCAGGGACGAGGCCGAGGAGCCCGAGAACAAGCGCCGTGCCGCGGAGCTCGTCGACATCGTGAAGGACTGCATCCGCCGCCACACCCAGCTGCAGTCCAGGCTGCTCGACGCCGGTCCGCTGTTCCGTGCCGAGCAGGACCGGCAGGCCTTCGCCACCCCCACCGCACAGGCGGGCCTCGACCTGTACGGCCAGCTCGTCGTACCCCTCCTCCCCCTCCCGGTCGAAGAGGCCACCCGGGTCAGCGACGCCTTCTTCACCCACGGCACCGGACTGCGCACCCCCGTCTCGGTCCGCGTCGGCGACCTCGTCGACCTGCTTCTGATGCCCCCGGTCGAACGTGAGCACCTGGGTGCCGAGATGCCCGAACCCGACCTCATCGCCACCCCGGACGACAGCCGGTTCAGCGAGGAGCAGCTCGCGAGCGCCATGGAGCTGCTCGATCTGGAGCACGACGCCCCCCGCCGGCTTTCCGGACTCCTCACCGAGGCCCGGCTGCGGGACCCCGAACTGCCCTATCTGGTCGCCCTGCTGGCTGTGCACGCGGCCAGCCCGCCCGTCGGCACGGCGTACCGCCAGGGTGAGCGACGGCTGCTGTTCGCCGTCGACGACGGCACGGTCCTGGAGGACCGCGAATTCGGCGGGGCCGACCTGATAGTGGGCATGGCCCTGCTGGACGCCGCGGGCATGGCCGCGGACCGCAAGGACGCCTCATGAGCGTCCCCGGACCGAGCACCCAACCGCAGCCGCCCGAGCGCGGCACCCGCACCGAGGAGTCACCGAGTTGAGCGAGCAGTACGCCGAGCACACCGAAGCGTGGGGCGACCAGCCCCCCACGTACGCGGCCGAGGCCGCACGGGCGGCCGCTCCCGCAGCTGTGACACCCGCGGACGCGGCCGACGCCGCCCGGCTGGTCTCGTTCGGACTGCAGCCGAAGCTGATGCCCGCCCGCGACACCGAGTACACCGAACTGCTCCGCCGCTACCGCGAGGAGCCGGCCTTCGCGCGGCTGGCCGACGCCGTCGCGACCGGGCTCGGTCTCGTCGTGCTGGAGGTCTCCACCCGCGCCGGCATGGCCGTGACCGCGGGCGAGGACTCGGTCTTCGCCGTGCGCATGGGGGACTACGCCCGGCGCGCTTCCCCGGACTCGGCCGACCGCTTCCTGCACGGGCTGGCCCACCTCGCCGTCGCAGCCATGGCCTTCCCCCGGCCCGAGGACCTGGCCGACGACTCCTACATCGGCCGCATCACCGTCAACGGCGTCGACGCCTTCGTCCGCCAGGCCTGCCGGCGCCTGGAGGAACGCGCCGAGGAACAGGGCGACAACACCGACCCCGCCACCGAGGCCCCCGGTCTGGAAGCGGGATGGCGGATCTACGCCCGCCGCAGCTCCACCGGGGCGACCAAGGACGCCCGCAGGCTCGCCGGATCCACCACCGGCATCATCGGCAAGGCCGTAGCCTTCCTCACCGACTCGGGCTTCCTCCAGCGCACCGGGGACGACGCCGGCGGCGCGTACCGCACCACGGCCCGCTACCAGCTCCAGGTGCGTGACATGGCCGGCGGCGCCGCGATGGCCGAACTGCTGGAGCTCGGAGTCGTCCCCGTCACGGACGGCTCGGCCACCCTCCTGCCCCCGCCCGACGCCGAGGGCCTGGAGCTGGCCGCCGACGCGGGTCTTCCCTTCCACTCCTGACCCCGCCCCGCGCCCCCGCCCCCACAGCTGCCCGCCCGCCGCCTGAACGACGAGAGTCCGCCGCCATGTACGAGTTGTCCCGGGTCCGCCTCTACTCCATCGGACCCGCCGGTGCGCGCTACGCCGACACCGTGCTCGACCTGCGCGGAGTCGGCAAACCCGTCCCCAGCCCCGCCCCGGCGCAGGCGGAGTTCTTCGAGGACGAGCCCGTCGGCCCGCCACGCCGCCCGGCGCCGGCCGGTGTGCTGTTCCTGGAGAACGGCGGAGGCAAGTCCGTCCTGCTCAAGCTGATCTTCTCCGTGATGCTGCCGGGGCACCGCAACACCCTCGGAGGCGCCAGCTCCGGCGTCCTGCGCAAGTTCCTGCTCGCCGACGACTGCGGACACGTCGCCCTGGAGTGGCAGCACACGCTCACCGGGGAATGCGTCGTCGTCGGCAAGGTCAGCGAATGGCGCGGGCGCCAGGTGTCCAACGACCCCCGCAAGTTCGCCGAGGCCTGGTACTCCTTCCGGCCCGGGCCCGGCCTCGGTCTCGACAGCCTCCCCGTCGCAGAGGCCACCTCGGTGGGGCGGCCCGCCGAGGGCGTCTCGGGCGCGCGGGGCCGGCGCCGCACCATGAAGGGTTTCCGCGACGCCCTGACGGACGCGGGCAAGTTCTACCCGCACCTCGACGTGCACTGGGAAGAGATCCACGACCGCTGGAACGAGCACCTCGGCGACCTCGGGCTCGACCCGGAACTCTTCCGCTACCAGCGGGAGATGAACGCCGACGAGGGCGAGGCGGCCGGTCTCTTCGCCGTCAAGAAGGACTCCGACTTCACCGACCTGCTGCTCCGGGCGGTCACCGACACCCGTGACACGGACGGGCTCGCCGACCTCGTGAGCGGCTTCGGCAACAAGCTCGGCCGCCGGGCCGAACTCACCGCCGAGTGCGACTTCACCGCCGGTTCCGTCGACCTGCTGGGCCGTATCGTCGAAGCCACCGCGACCAGGGCCCGCAGCCGGGACGTGCACGCCGGAGCCGAGCGCCGCACCCGGACCCTCGTCCGCAGGCTCTCGGGCCGCGCGGCCGAGGAGCGCGGCCGCACGGCTGAGCTGTCCCAGCAGGTGACCGCCGCGGCCCACACCGTCACCGAGGCCGAGTCGGCCCGCGGCGACCGTGACCTGATCGCGGCCGAACTCGCCTACCGCCACGCCTCCCTGGCCCTGACCGCCGCGGAGCGGAGTGCGGCGGCCCAGCGCCGCGAACTGGGCGACGCGCGCACACTGCACGCGGCCTGGCAGGCCGCCGAAGCGGTCCTGCGCCACCGCGCCGCGGCAGACCGCTCCGCCCGTGTCGCCGTGGCCATCCGCGAGGCCGAGCGCGACGCCGCCCCCGCTCTCGCCGCACGCGCCACCGCCGCCGCCGACCTCGTACGCGCCCTCCACACAGCGGCCGAGGCGGGGGAGGGGGTGGCGAACGAGGAGGAGGAGCGTTCCGCGGTCCTCCAGGCGACCGGCGAGACGGCGCACCGGGATGCCACCACCGCCGCCACCGAGGCCCAGCGGGCCCGCAGCGAGGCCGGCCACCTGCGCCAGCGGCTCGCCGAGGTCGAGCAGGAGACCGCCGAGGCCGTGCGCGCCGGCTGGCTCGACGACACCGCGCCGGACGCCGACCCGGCCCGTGCCGCCCTCGCCGCGAACGACGCCGAGAAGGCCGCGGTCGCCGCATGGGACACCGCACGGGAGGCCGCCCGCGCCACCGGTGACCACGCACGCGAGGCGGCGGCGGCGGAAAGCCGCGCCGAACTCGCCGCGGCCCGCGCCGCGGACGGCGCACAGGCCGCGGAGCAGTCCTACGATGCGGAGCGCAAGGCAGCCGAGTCGATCGCCGCCGACCCCCGGCTCGGGGACCTTCTGGGTCTTCCGGCCGCCACCGGCGCGGGTGTCCCGCGCCCCCGCGGTGCCGCGTCCGGTGCGGAGGAGAACGGCCACGGCGTGCACGACGCCCACGGCGCCGACGCGCGGCCCCTGACGGCCGAGGAGTTCGACAACAGCGCCGACGAGCTCAGGGAACTCCTCGACCAGGGTGTCGCCGCGGCCGAGCGCAGGCTCTTCGACCTCCGCACCGCCGCGGCCGACGACTCACGCATCCTCGGCGCCCTCGGCGACGGCGGGCTGCTGCCCCCCGGACCGGACGTGCTCACCACCGTCGAATACCTTGGCGAGCACGGCATCCCGGCGCTCCCGGGATGGCGCTACCTCGCGCAGGCGGTTGATCCCGCCGACCACGCCGCGGTGCTGGCCGCACGGCCCGAACTCGTCGACGGAGTCGTCATCACCGACCCCGACGCACACACCCGCGCACGGGAGGTTCTCGCCGCCGCCGCCCTGCTGCCCCGCTCGGCCGTGGCCGTCGGGACGACCGCCGCTCTCCTGGCCCCCGTCCCGGCGCCCGGCGGGTCCGCGGCCGAGGACGTGTTCCTGGTGCCCCCGAACCCGGCGATGCACGACGAACACGCCGCCGACGAGGAGCGCCAGGCACTCAGGGTCCGCGCCGCCGCCCGCGACGAGGACATCAGGACACTCGCGGCGCGGCTCGCCGCCGACCGTTCCCTCGCCGCCCGCATCGGCTCCTGGCGCGCCGACTGCCCACCCGGCATGCTCGGCGAACTCGGCGAGGCCGCGCGCACCGCCCGGACCACCGCAGAGGCCGCAGAAGCCACGCTGGCCGAGGCCCGTACCGTCCGGGCCGAGGCCGACGAGGCAGCGGCCGAGGCCTCCCGCGTCCGCGACGAGCGGCAGGAAGCCGCCCAGCGGGCCCGCCGCGCCGCCGACGCACTCGCGGGTCTCGCCCACCGCCTGCGCGACCGGGCCGGCTGGCAGGCGCGGCTGCGTGAACTGACGGACGAGGCGGCCGAGTCCGAGGCCCGCGCCACCACGCTCCTCGAGCGGGCCCGCGCCGCCGACGAGGACCGCAGGGCCGCCCAGCGCGCCGCGGACGACGCCCACCGCACCGCGCGCGCCCTGCGCGCGGAGCGTGCCGAGATCGCGGGCGTCCCGGAAACCCTCCCCGAACCGGCGGACCCGACCGCCCGGATCTCGCTCCCCGCGCTGCGTGAGGCCTACCGCGCCGCCTCCCGGCTCTACGAGAAGGTGGGTGTCGGCGCCGACCTGCGCGCCGAACAGGCGCGGGCCGAAAGCGACGAGAGCGCCGCCCTGGCCGAACTCGACCGTCTCACCAACAAGGTCCGCACCCGCGCCGCCCAGCTCCTGGAAGGCACGGACGGGGCCGACGGGCCTTCGCGACAGGCCGCCGCGGCCCGCGCCGAGTCCCACGTACAGCTCCTGGAGACCCGGGCGTCCACGGCCAGCGAACAGCTCGGCCGGCTGCGGGGTGAGGCCGAGCGCCTCGCCCCCGCCGACGACACGTCCCGCCACACCGAGCTTCCCGAAGGTCTGGTCCCCGCCGACGCCGAAGAGGCCCAGAGCCTGTTGCGCACGGCCACGGCCGAACTGGCCTCCGCCACCGAGGCGCTGGACACCGCGCGAGGCGTCCACGCCGAACTCCTGCGCGCGCACCGCACCGCCGAGGACTCGGCCGGCGGCTTCGACGAGACGGCGGCGCTCCTGCGCGACCTGCTCAGGGACCACGGTGCGGACGACGAGACCGGATCTCCCGACCCGTACGCCGGGACCCTGGAGGAGGCCAGGCAGGCCGCGGCCGAGGCCCGCCGTTCCCTGCGCGGCTGCGCAACCGATCTCTCCGCGGCGGAGAGTTCGGTGCGGGAGGCGAGCGACGTGCTCGTACGCCACGCCAACTCCACCCGCTACGAGCAGGTCCGCACGCCAGCGCGGCAGCAGATCAGGGAACTCCCGGCGGCCGCGCTGCCCGACCACGCCGAGAAGTGGGCGGCGGCCTTCGCGCCCAGGCTGCGTGTCCTCACGGACGAGCTGGCCCAGCTGGAGCGCAACCGTGACTCCATCGTCGACCGGCTCAGGGGTCTCGTCGAGTCCGCCCTCACGACACTCCGCTCCGCCCAGCGGCTGTCGCGGCTCCCCGAGGGGCTGGGGGAGTGGTCCGGTCAGGAGTTCCTCCGGATCCGCTTCGAGGAGCCCGATCAGGCCACGCTCACCGAGAGGCTCGGAGAGGTCGTCGACGAGGCCACGCACGCCGCCCTCAAGAAGAACTCCGACCTGCGCAGGGACGGGATGTCCCTTCTGCTGCGCGGTGTTCAGGCGGCACTGGAGCCCAAGGGCATCGCCGTGGAGATCCTCAAGCCGGACGCGGTGCTGCGCGCCGAGCGCGTTCCGGTCGGGCAGATGGGTGACGTGTTCTCAGGGGGACAGCTGCTCACCGCCGCCATCGCGCTGTACTGCACGATGGCAGCCCTGCGCAGCAACGACCGAGGGCGCGACCGGCATCGCCACGCGGGCACGCTGTTCCTCGACAACCCCATCGGGCGCGCCAACGCGACGTATCTGCTGGAGCTGCAGCGCGCGGTGTCCGATGCGCTGGGGGTACAGCTGCTCTACACGACCGGCCTGTTCGACACCACGGCGCTCGCGGAGTTCCCGCTCGTCATCCGGCTCCGCAACGACGCGGACCTGCGGGCGGGGCTGAAGTACATCAGCGTGGAGGAACACCTCAGGCCCGGACTGCCGCAGCAGGACCCCGAGGGCGAGACCGTCCACGGTGAGATCACGGCGACCCGCATGTTCAAGCGGAGCGGCCAGACGGCCGCCGGTTCGGCCGTTCCGGAGATGCGCGCGGAGATGACCGGCACTCCGGCGCGGCGGACCGAGGCGGCCGAGACGCCGTAGCGGGGGACCGGGGCGCCGGTCAGGCCCGGGAGAGCCGGCCTTCGCCCCGTCGCCGTATCCGGTCCTCCCTGCGTATCCGCGCTTTGGCCGCGCGCCTGGCCGCCCGGCGCTCCCGGCGCATGCGGCGGGCCGTGCTGGCGGGCAAGGAGACCACTCCGTTGCGCTGGTTCCACACCTGCCGGGTCACCCACACGTCCAGCACCGACCACGTCGCGCCCACCGTGCCCGCCACACCGATCAGAACCATCGGGAAGGCGAGCCAGGACCCGGCCAGGGTGCACAGGAAGGCCACCATGGCCTGAATGACCGTCAACGACATGATCAGGACGGCGCGCACGGCCGCCGTACGCACCGGGTCCGGCATCCTCCGCCGTATCGCCGGCTCCTCGATCCACAGCTGCCGCGGGATCGTGCCGTGCGCCTCCGCGGACCCCGCCCCCGGCTGTTCCGGCGGCGCCGCCCCCCTGCGTTCTTCCGTATCCAAGGACCTTCAACTCCCCACCGCAGTCCGACTCAGGGGTGGCTGCCCGGCCGGCGCCCGTTCTACGCGGGCGAGGCCATCCGCCTGTCGCACGTACCCCCGTGAGGTCCTTCTGCCCCGTACATCTGGACGAACGCCAGGTCGTGAAGATTCCCGTCGTGCACCCCATCAAGCCCCTCATGGTGACGGAACGAAGAATTCCAGCCAACTGCCGTGTGAGGATGCACCGTCTCCGGCCAGGGCTTCTCTGTCGCTTTCGCGAATTTCTTCACCGGGAATACCGGAACAAATGGTGAGCAACTCCGGCCCGGGAGGCCGGAAAGCACCCGGACACGCCTTCGAGTTACCCGCAAGTCAGTAGTAGGCTCGCGCCGTTTGTTGACGGAACACCGACGCATGCGCGGCGGAGACCGCGGCAGGAGCACGGGCCGACCGGCAGAACAGGGAACACGCACCAACCGGAACACCGACACAAGCACCCCCGTCACGCGGGGCCGAGCTGGGGGAGGCCATGCGCTTTCGCGGGAAGTCCATCCGCAGGAAGATCGTGGCGTTGCTCCTGGTGCCGCTCGCCTCCCTCACGGGCCTGTGGGTCTTCGCCACCTACGTCACCGGGCGCGAGGCCAACGAGCTGATGGGCGCCGGCGCCATCGTGGAGAAGGTCGGGCACCCACTCGAGGACACCATCCGCGCCGTCCAGGACGAACGCCGGCAGACCCTCGTCTACCTCGCCGACCCACGGGCCTCCGACGCCCTCCCCCTGCTGCGCCGTCAGCGCGCGGCGACCGACCGGATCGTGGCCGACGTCCGGCTCAGCGCCCGGAGCAAGGACGTCCGCGACAAGCTCAGCCCCGAGTCCGAAGCCCGGCTCGAGTCGATCCTCGGTGAGGTCGACGGGCTGGACGCGCTGCGCGGATCGGTGGAGAAGCGCACCATCGACCGCACCAGGGCGCTCGACTTCTACAACGGCCTCGTCGACCCCTGCTACCGCTTCCTGAACGGTCTCCACCAGATGGAGAACGTGTCGATGGACAAGCAGGTCCGCGCCCTGGTCGGCGTGTCCCGTGCCCGCGAGATGCTTTCGCGCGAGGACGCACTGGTCGCGTCCGGCCTCGTCGCCGGCCGGCTCGGCGCCCCCGAGCTGCGCGTCGTCTCCGACCTCGCCGCCAGCCGCACTCTCCTCTACGACGTCAACCTCGAACTCCTGCCGGAGAGCGAGCGCGCGCGCATGGAGCAGTACTGGAGCAGCCCCGACTCCGAGCCCCTGCGCACCGCGGAGCAGAAGCTCATCGCCGCGGGCCCCTTCACGAAGCCGGGCGCCGTCGACATCGAACGCTGGCAGGAGGCCGCTCCGCCGGCCCTGGAGCACCTGGCCAACGACGGCACGGAGATGTCCAACCGCTTCCAGGACCGGGCCGAGCCCGCCGGCTACCGCGTCCTGATCCGGGCCGGTGTCGCCGGTGTACTCGGGTTCGTCGCTCTGCTCGTCTCGGTCTTCGTATCCGTGCGGGTGGGACGTGAGCTGATTCGCGACCTCTCCCGCCTTCGCAAGGACGCCCACGAGGTGTCCGGGGTGCGACTGCCGAGCGTCATGCGGCGGCTCGCCGCCGGCGAACACGTCGACGTCGAGACCGAGGCTCCGCACCTCAGCTACGAACGCGACGAGATAGGCCAGGTGGGCCAGGCGCTGAACACCCTGCAGCGGGCCGCCGTCGAGGCCGCGGTCAAGCAGGCGGACATGCGCCGGGGCGTCTCCGAGGTCTTCGTCAACCTCGCCCGCCGCAACCAGGTGCTCCTGCACCGTCAGCTGACGCTCCTGGACACCATGGAGCGTCGCACGGAGAACAGCGACGAACTCGCCGACCTCTTCCGTCTCGACCACCTCACCACCCGCATGCGCCGGCACGCGGAAGGCCTCGTGATCCTCTCCGGGGCGGCCCCGTCCCGGCAGTGGCGCAAACCCATCCAGCTCATGGACGTGGTACGGGCGGCGGTCGCGGAGGTGGAGGACTACGAACGTATCGAGGTCAGGCGCCTGCCCCGCATCGGCGTGGGCGGCCCCGCCGTCGCCGACCTGACCCACCTCATCGCGGAACTGCTGGAGAACGCGACGGTGTTCTCGCCCCCGCACACCGCGGTGCAGGTGCACGGTGAACGCGTGGCCAACGGCTTCACGCTGGAGATCCACGACCGCGGGCTCGGGATGGCGCCGGAGGTCCTCCTGGACGCCAACCTGCGACTCGCCGAGACACCCGAATTCGAGCTGTCCGACACCGACCGGCTCGGCCTCTTCGTCGTCAGCCGCCTCGCACAGCGGCAGAACGTCCGGGTGTCGCTCCAGACATCTCCGTACGGGGGCACCACGGCCGTCGTCTTCATCCCGTCCCAGCTCCTGACCGAGGCCCCGGACACCCACGGCACCGGCTTCCGCCTCGACCGCCGGGCGGAGAAGGCGCTCGGCAGCGGCCGGGCCGGTACCCGCGTGCCCGGCAGTGACAAGGCGCGCAGGGACGGGATCGCGGACGAGGACATCCCCGGCAGGCCGGGCGGACTGGCCCCGGTGCCCACGGGGCTCACGGACCCCCCGGTCCTCGACGGTCCCATCGAACTCGACGGCCCGGTGGGCGCACTGGAACTCACCGACGACCCGGCGCTGGACCGCGCCCTCGATCCGGCACTCGGCCCCGTCCTGGACGGCGTGTCCGACCTGGAGGACACCGAGAGCGAGCGGGGCGGCATCTTCCGGGCCCGTGATCTGCGGCGGGACGCCGACCGCGAACAGCACCAGCAGGCGTTCGACCCTTCGGAGGGACGCCCCGCCGACGTACGGCCCATGCGGCCCGCCGGACCGGTCCCGCTGCCCCGCCGCAAGCCGCCGACGCTCGTCACGGACCGGGGACGCAGAGTCGGCCACGGCGGCCGCTCCCACCCCGCGGCACCCGAAGCGTTCACGACCGTACCGGGCGCCGGCTCCCGGGAGAGTGCCGGCGCCCCCGCGGACACAGGGGCTCAGGAACGCCCCCGCACTCAGGATCGCCCCGGGACCGCCCCGAGGCCGGTCGCGCCGGACACCGTGGGCGGGCTCCCGCGAAGGATCCGCCAGGCCAGCCTCGCCCCACAGCTCCGGGAGGACTCCGCAGCGCGGGCCCCCGGTATCGCCCCCGCCGCAACGGACGACGACCTCGAACGGGACGCGGACGACGTACGCAATCGCATGGCTTCGCTTCAGCGCGGCTGGGAACGCGGCCGTCGGCAGAACGCCGAGGACGTGACCGGCCACGGCGAGACAGCACCAGGAACCACTCCGGGAGGGGACGGTCGATGACCGCACCGAACGACGCAGCACACAACGCCGCACGCCAGGGCTCCGGCGAGCTCAACTGGCTCCTTGACGAACTCGTCGAGCGCGTCGCGAGCATCCGCAAGGCGCTGGTCCTCTCCAGCGACGGCCTCGCCACCGGCACGTCGCAGGACCTCACCCGTGAGGACAGCGAGCATCTGGCGGCCGTCGCCTCCGGATTCCACAGCCTCGCCAAGGGCGTCGGCCGCCACTTCGAGG
Source organism: Streptomyces sp. NBC_01341 (assembly GCF_035946055.1). NCBI lineage: Bacteria > Bacillati > Actinomycetota > Actinomycetes > Kitasatosporales > Streptomycetaceae > Streptomyces > Streptomyces sp. NBC_01341. The sequence continues at coordinate 6,251,672 of NZ_CP108364.1, forward strand.
CGGGCCGGGTACGGCAGACCGTCGTCGAGCTCGACCAGGCCTTCCTCTTCGTCACGGCCGCCGGAGACGGCAGCTGTCTCGCCGTCCTGGCCGACGCGGACTCCGACGTGGGTCAGGTCGCGTACGAGATGACCCTCATGGTCAAGCGCGTGGGCGCCCACCTGGCCAACGCCCCCCGGACCACCGGTATGCCCGCCGGAGGGTGAGGGGCAGGGCATGAGCGCCGACTCCGTCCGGGACGCCGCGTCCGGAAGACCGTCCGTAAACACCGGAGCGGACGCCTCGCGCTGGTACGACGCCGATGCGGGGCCGGTGGTCCGGCCCTACGCGATGACCCGGGGGCGCACCAGCAGCGCCACCCGTCACCGTCTCGACCTGATCGCGATCGTCGTCCCCGAACCGGCGGCCGACGATCCCGGCCGGGACCAGACGCTCTCCCCGGAGCACGTGGAGATCGTCGAACTGTGCAGCGACATGCCCCAGTCCATCGCCGAACTCGCTTCCGGCCTCGACCTCCCCGTCGGGGTGGTCCGGGTCCTGGTCGGTGACCTCGTCGAGGACGAACTGGTGCACGTCACCCGTCCCGTTCCGCCGGCCGAGCTGCCGGACGTGAACATTCTCCGCGAGGTGATCAATGGCCTTCGGGCGCTCTAGCCGCAGGAAGCGGCCCGTCGAGCCCGTCACCCTGAAAATACTGGTCGCGGGCGGCTTCGGAGTGGGCAAGACGACCCTCGTGGGGGCGGTCAGCGAGATCAGACCCCTGCGCACGGAGGAACGGCTGAGCGAGGCGGGCCGTCCCGTCGACGACGTCGCCGGGGTCGAGAGCAAGAACACCACCACGGTGGCCATGGACTTCGGCCGCATCACCCTGCGCGAGGACCTGGTCCTCTACCTCTTCGGCACGCCGGGGCAGGACCGCTTCTGGTTCCTGTGGGACGAGCTGGCCCAGGGAGCCCTGGGGGCGGTCGTCCTCGCGGACACCCGCAGGCTGGAGGACTGCTTCGCCGCGGTCGACTACTTCGAGCGCCGAGGCATCCCGTTCACGGTGGCCGTCAACCTCTTCGACGGCGCCGGGCAGTTCCCCACCGACACCGTGCGGGCGGCGCTGGACCTCGACCCCGGGGTACCCGTTCTGCTCTGCGACGCGCGGGACCGGTCCTCCGTACGGGACGTGCTGGTCGCCGTCGTCGAGCACGCGCTGGCCCGCGCCGACCAGCTCCGGGAACCCGCCAGGACGTGACGCCCGGGCGACCGCACGGAACGCGGCCCGCACCCCCGCCGACCGGGGTGCGGGCCGCGCGTGCGGTGCGGCACCGCAGCGGGCACGGAAGGAGTCTTCAGCCGGGGTGACGGACCGCCGACCCCGGGTACCTGGTGGGTCGTCAGGCGTTCTCGGCGAGCCACTTCGACGCGGTCTCCGCCAGTTCCGCGTCACGGCCCGCCAGCATCATCCCGATCATCTGCGCGTCGCCCCGGAGCGACCAAGCCGGGTGCCCGAAGGTGGCCGGATTGTTCTTCTCGATGAGGAAGTGCGCCGGCCACGCCGTGCCGTACCCGATCAGCGGCAGCGCCATCACATACCGCTTCCGGCCCCGGGCCAGACCGTAGGCGGTGATCGCCAGCCCGGTCAGCGTCCCGGTCAGATGGACCCACCGGGTCGCCGCCCTGGAGTGCATGGCGACGTAGTAGGGCCAGAACTCTTCATACGAACCGAACGTCTGCTGAGACATGAAGGCACCGTAACGGCTCCGGCGGCAACCGGATACGGCAGTTCCGCGTCCGTCAACATGAACGGGCGGTCGGAGCCCACGGGGGTGGTCCCGGTCGCCCGTTCCCCTGGCGTGGCGGCCGTCAGTGGCCTGCGACGGAACGCCGGGCCACCGGGAAGTCGAAGTAGGTGTCCGGGAAGAGCTCGGGCTTGTAGGTGAAGTGCCACCATTCCTCGGCCAGGTTCACGAAGCCAAGGCCGGTGAGCGTGCTCCGCAGGAACTGCCGGTTCGTGCGCTGGACCCCCTGGATCCGCGGGTCGTCCGTGTGCGACAGGGTGTCGAAGCAGTCGTAGCCCGTGCCCATGTCCACGGAGTTGTCGGGGAAGCGCTCGGCCTTCGGGCCGTAGCAGGGAGCCAGGTCCTCGCCCGGCTCGTACGGCCTCGTCGGCAGCGCGGGCAGCTTCACGAGAGTGAGGTCGACCGTGCTGCCCCGGCTGTGACCGGACTTCTCCGCGATGTAACCGTCCTCGAACAGGCGTGTCTTGTCGACCAGCGGATAGAACTCGCCCTTCATCTCCTGGTCGCCGAGGTCCTTCGCCCAGCGCACGAAGTGGTCCACTGCCCGCTGCGGCCGGTAGCAGTCGTAGACCTTGAGTGAGTAGCCCTTGCGCAACAGGCTCCGCTGGGCGGTCCGCAGGGCCCGGGCCGCGGGGCGGGTGAGGATGCATACGGGCCGGCGGTAGCCGTCCACCGGCTCGCCCATGAAGTTGTGCGCGGTGGTGTAACGCATCTCGGTGATGATCGTCGGATCGACGGAGCGGAGGTCGACGAACTCCCGAGGAGCCTTGGGTTCGGGCGATGCCGATGCCGCTGGCGCGGCGGCCGCCAACGCGAGCAGGGCGGAGCCGGCGGCGGTCAGGGCACGGAGGACACGAGCGATTCCTGTCATGGCCCACCGTCTATCAGCTTCGGGGCCGCAGGAGAAGGGTGATCGGATACAGTCCCGCCCGTGAAGGACCCACACTGCGGCACCTGCGGAGCCCTGTACGCCGCCGACACCTGGCCCCGCACCTGCACGGCCTGCGGCCGCACCGCCTACCGCAATCCACTTCCCGTCGCCGTCGCGCTCCTGCCGGTCATCGCACCGCACGGCACCGGCCTCGTCGTCATCACCCGTACCATCCCCCCGCACGTGGGCGGCATCGCGCTGCCCGGCGGCTTCATCGACCGGACCGAGGACTGGCGCCACGCCGTCGTGCGCGAACTGCGTGAGGAGACCGGCATTCCGGCCGACGAGGCAGAGGTACGCCTCGCCGACGCCCTCAGTTCGCCGGGCGGACACCTGCTCCTCTTCGGGCTCCTCCCTGCCCGCCCCGCCGAAGAGCTCCCGCCCTCCGTGCCGACCGACGAGACCACCGGACACCACGTGCTCCACGCACCGGTCGAACTCGCCTTCCCGCTGCACACCGAGGCCGTGCGCGCCTGGTTCGCGGGCCGCTACCGCTAACCCGCGGCCGAGCGGTCCCTACCGCCGGGCTGCTTCCGGCAGACCGCGCACCCGGACCGGATACGGCACCGCCCCCTCCCCGCCGTCCCGCTCCACGACCACGCGGCCGCCCACGAGGCGCGACGTGTACCGCTCGACCTTCGCCCGCTCCCACCCGTCGCCCACGTCCCGCACGACCACCCCTCGGCCGGTGCGTCCCGGGGACGGAGCCCACACCTCCAGCTCCAGCTCCCCGCCCACGCCCCGCACCGGCAGCACGGCGCCGGCCCGCGCCAGCACCGGGACGCGTGACAGCGGCGCGTCGAGCACCACCTGGCCCGGCCCTTCGTACTCCCGGCCGGTCGCCGTGTCGTACCACCGGCCCCTCGGCAGCCGGACGGCCCGGCGGACCGCACCCTCCTCGAACACCGGCGCCACCAGCAGCCCGTCGCCCAGCAGAAACGCGTCCTCGCACGCACGCAGCGCGCGGTCCCCGGAGGCGTTCCACCACAGAGGCCGTACGTACGGAGCGCCCGTCAGCCGTGCCGTGTGCGCGAGCGTCACGAAGTACGGGTGCAGCCGCTCCCGCTCCTCCAGCACACCCCGGGCGTGGGTGAGCACCTCCGGCCCGAACTCCCACGGCTCCCGGCGCCCCGCGTCGATCGCCGCATGCGTGCGGAACAGCGGCATGTAGGCACCCAGCTGGAACCAGCGCAGATACAGCTCGGGCGACGGCGACCCGTCGAAGCCGCCCACGTCGGGCCCCGAGTACGGCACCCCGCAGAGGCCGAGCCCCAGCACCAGCGCCAGCGACGCCCGAAGACCCGGCCACCCCGTGGCCACGTCACCGGACCACGTACCGCCGTACCGCTGCATCCCCGCCCAGCCGGAACGCGAGAACAGGAACGGCCGCTCCTCGGGCCGCAGGCGGCGCAGCCCCTCGTAACCGGCCCTGGCCATCGTCAGGGCGTACACGTTGTGCGCCTCGCGGTGGTCCCCGCCCCGCCCCTCCAGCACATGGCGCGCCGACCGGGGCAGCGACGGATCCCCGAAGGCCGAGAAGGACACCGGCTCGTTCATGTCGTGCCACACCCCGGAGAACCCCTGGCCGAGCCGCTCCTCGTACAGGCCGCCCCACCACTCCCGCACCAGCGGATCGGTGAAGTCCGGATATACGCACTCACCCGGCCACACCTCACCGAGCACCGGACGGCCCGACGGATCACGCACGAACGCGCCCTGCCCGCCGACCTCCCCGCCGCTGTCGAACACGGCGTTCCCCGGGGACGCCCGCACAGCCGGATCGACGATCGACACCAGGCGGACACCGTCCTCCCGCAGTTCCTTGGCCAGCGTCGGCAGCCCCGGGAACCGCTCACGGTCCACGGTGAAGACCTGGTGCCCGTCGTAGTGGTCGATGTCCAGGTGCAGTACCGAGAGCGGAAGACCCCGCTCCCGGTACCCCGCGACGATCCGCCGCACCTCCTGTTCGCTGCCGAACCCCCACCGCGCGTGCTGCGGCCCCAGCGCCCACGACGGGGGCAGCGCCGGCGCACCCGTCAGCGCGGTCCAGCCGCGCAGCACCCTGGCCGGTGTTCCCACGACCACCCAGCAGCGGAGAGGACCGCCCTCCATCCGCACTTCGCACGTACCCGGCCGGTCGTGCCCCGACCCCGCGCCCTCCACCCCCTCCCTCAGCGTCACCCTGCCCGACCAGGAGTTGTCGTGGAACGCCAGATGGGTCCCCGCGTCCGAGACCACCACCTGCACCGGCATCGTGAGGTACAGCGGATCGTCCCCAGGACCGAAACGGCCCCCGGGATCGGTGTTCCACAGGCGGTACGTGCCTTCCCGCAGCCTCGGACCGCCGGCCCGGCCGCCCAGCCCGAAGAAGCACGCGTCGGCGGGCACTTCGGACTTCTGCACCCACCGGGCCGGACCGCCCGCCACCGGCTCCCACCAGCGCGGCGGCAGGTCACGGCGAAGCACCACACCGCCCGGGGTCCGCAGTTCCACCGCACCGTGCCGCGACACGGCGACGGTCAGCCGCTCCGACACCACCTGCCAGCCGCCGTCCTTGTCCGGCTCCAGCCGAGCCCGTCCGTCCGGCTCCGGCTCGTCACCCGGCAAGGCGTACGACGGCAGCGGCCCCGCACCGTCCCACGACCAGAACACCGCACCGCCCACCGCCACCCGCACCCGCAGTTCCGAGCGGGCGAACCGCACCACACCACCGCCCGGCCCCGGCTCCGCACTGACCAGGAGACCGGGCACACGGGCCCGCTCCGCACCGCGCGGCGCCAGCGCCCGCGCGTCCGCACGGCGACGCCGCCACGCCGAGCGCACCGTGCGCATCCCCTGCACAGAACCGACCATTTTCACCGAGCGCACCAGGTCACGACCATCCATGCGGGTCACCCTGCCATCCGCCGGGACGTGAGAGTGCTCCGTTCAGCTTCCGTTCACCTGTGGCCCCACCACACAGCCGGACACACAAGCATGGCCGGGGGACCCTGGTGCGCAAGACGATCACATGGCATCGTCCGGTAGTGCCGTTCACGCGCACACCCCAGCCCGTGCGCGCGACGCACGCACACCCCGCGTACACCCCGAAATTCCAGGGAGCCTCCATGACCTCTGCAGCCGGCGACGCCCCCCTCTGGCAGCCCGGGCCCGAGCGCATCGAGGCCGCCGCCGTCACCCGCTTCCAGCGCTGGGCGGCCGAACATCACGGCGCTCCCGCCGACGGCGGTTACGCGGCCCTGCACCGCTGGTCGGTCGACGAGCTCGACACGTTCTGGGCGGCCGTCGCCGACTGGTTCGACGTACGCTTCTCCACCCCCTACGAAGCCGTCCTGGGCGACCGCACCATGCCCGGCGCCCAGTGGTTCCCGGGCGCCACCCTCAACTACGCCGAGCATGCCCTGCGCACGGCCGACGACCCGCTCCGCGCCGACGCCCCCGCCCTGCTGTACGTCGACGAGTCCCACACCCAGGTGTCCGTCAGCTGGCACGAACTCCGGCGCCAGGTGGGCTCGCTCGCGGCGGAACTGCGCGCCCTCGGCGTCCGCCCCGGCGACCGGGTCAGCGGATACCTGCCCAACATCCCCCAGGCCGTCGTCGCGTTCCTCGCCACCGCCGCCGTCGGCGGCGTCTGGACCTCGTGCGCCCCCGACTTCGGCGCGCGCAGCGTCCTGGACCGCTTCCAGCAGGTCGAACCCGTCGTCCTCTTCACCGTCGACGGCTACCGCTACGGCGGCAAGGAACACGACCGCACTGCCACCGTGGCCGAGCTCCGGGACGAACTCCCCACCCTGCGCGCCGTCGTCCACATCCCGCTGCTCGGAACGCACGCACCGCAGGGCGCCCTCGACTGGTCGGCACTCACCGCCGCCGACACCGAACCCGCCTACGAGCCGGTCCCCTTCGAGCACCCGCTCTGGGTCCTCTACTCCTCGGGCACGACCGGACTCCCGAAGGCGATCGTTCAGTCCCAGGGCGGCATCCTGCTCGAGCACTTCAAGCAGATCGGCCTGCACTGCGACCTCGGCCCCGACGACCGCTTCTTCTGGTACACCTCCACCGGGTGGATGATGTGGAACTTCCTCGTCTCCGGCCTGCTCACCGGCACCACCGTGGTGCTCTACGACGGCAGCCCCGGCTACCCGGACATCGGCGCCCAGTGGCGCGTCGCCGAGCAGACGGGCGCGACCCTCTTCGGCACCTCCGCCGCCTACGTCATGGCCTGCCGAAAGGCCGGCGTCCACCCCGGCCGCGACCAGGACCTCAGCCGCGTGCAGTGCGTCGCCACCACGGGTTCCCCGCTGCCGCCCGACGGCTTCCGCTGGCTCCACGACGCGGTCGCGGAGGACCTGTGGATCGCCTCGGTCAGCGGCGGGACCGATGTCTGCAGCTGCTTCGCGGGCGCGGTCCCCACCCTGCCCGTCCACATCGGTGAACTGCAGGCGCCCTGCCTCGGCACCGACCTCCAGTCCTGGAACCCCGCCGGTGAACCGCTGACGGACGAGGTCGGTGAACTCGTCGTCACCGCACCCATGCCCTCCATGCCGGTCCGCTTCTGGAACGACCCCGATGGCAGCCGCTACCACGACAGCTACTTCGACATGTATCCCGGCGTGTGGCGCCACGGCGACTGGATCACCCTCACCGACCGGGGCTCGGTCGTCATCCACGGCCGCTCGGACTCCACCCTCAACAGGCAGGGGGTACGCATGGGTTCCGCGGACATCTACGAGGCGGTCGAACGGCTCCCGGAGATCCGCGAGTCGCTCGTCATCGGCATCGAGGAACCGGACGGCGGCTACTGGATGCCCCTCTTCGTCCACCTCGCCGAAGGCGCCACGCTCGACGACACCCTCCGCGACAGCATCAAGCGCACCATCCGCGAGAACCTCTCCCCACGCCACGTACCGGACGAGGTCATCGAAGTGCCCGGCATTCCGCACACCCTCACCGGCAAGCGCATCGAGGTCCCCGTCAAGCGACTGCTCCAGGGCACCGCCCTGTCCAAGGCGGTCAACCCGGGATCCATCGACAACCTCGAACTGCTCCACTTCTACGAGGAGCTCGCCCGCGAGCGCCGCTGATCCGGCCGCGGCGCGGACCGTTGTCAGTCCCCCTGATTACGCTGAGTGAGCATCGATCGACCGCGTACAGGGGGACTCATGACGCACACCGAGCAGTTCAAGCGCATCCGGCAACGCTCCGACACATCCATGCGACGAGCGCTCCGCCGCGAAGCACCGACTACCGTCGGCCTCCTGGTCGACCCCGAGGACTTCGCGGCGATGCGTCACTACCGGAGCTTCACCTTCGACGATCACGCCGTCTACCTGCGGCAGATCGACGGACTTCTCCGATCACTCGCGGCACAGGGGAAGCACACCACCGTCGCACTCTTCGATCCCGGGGACTACGCCGACTTCTGCACCGAGTCCGGCATCGAGCCGGACGCGCACGCCAGCCGCAGCCGCTTCACCGCCGAGATCGCCGCGACGGGCCCCACCGTGGAGTACACCGGCCAGCACATCGACACCCTGGTCCCCGACCTGGTCTCACGAGCAGCCCGCCGGGCGACCTGGGAGTACGCCACGCTGCTGCTGGCCGACCTCGGTGACTGCGCCGACTGCGGGCAGGACATCGGCAGAGCCGCCTTCGACCGGGCGTCACACCTCCTGATGCGGCTCATGGACACCGCGGGCCCGGGCACCCACCACATCGTGTGCAGCACCCCGGCACAGTCGGAACAGCTCCTCGCCGTCGTCCGCACCTCGCGGGACACCGAAGGCCAGGCCCTCCTCGAGGCCTCGGAGGGAGCGGAGTTCGCCACCGTGCTCGCCGTCGGCGTCGCACTCCGGACGCCGGGCGGCGTCGTCCTGCGCACCACCGCTCCCGACACGCCGGACCGGGTGCACGGCTGGCGTCTGCAGAGCGGCAGCCTCCTCCCGCTCACGGCGGGGGAGGTCTTCAGCGCCTACTGCACGGATGCCGACACGGGCGAACCGGTCCCGCCCGAGCAGGGTGTCGAGTACTGCGCCGGATTCGACCTCGGCGCCGACGAACCCGAGGCACACCACTGACGTGCGAAGGGGTTCCCACCGCCCACGGTGGGAACCCCTTCACGACCCGGCCCGCACGAGCGAGCCGTGACACGTCACTCGCCCGACAGCACCGCCTGCGCCGCGAGGCGCGCCTCCTCGGCGGAGTCCGCGGCGCGTGCGGCGGACGCCGCGCGCTCGCACTGCGCGAGCGTGTGCTTCGCCAGCGTCGCCCGCACATAGGGAATGGACGCGGCGCCCATCGACAGAGAGGTGACACCCAGACCCGTGAGCACACAGGCGAGCAGCGGGTCCGACGCGGCCTCACCACAGACACCGCAGCTCTTGCCCTCGGCCCTCGCGGCATCGGCGGACAGAGCCACCAGGTCGAGCAGCGCAGGCTGCCACGGGTCCTGCAGCCGGGAGACGGCGCCCACCTGACGGTCGGCGGCGAAGGTGTACTGCGCCAGGTCGTTGGTACCCAGCGAGAGGAACTCCACCTCCTGCAGGATCGACCGGGCCCGGAGAGCGGCGGACGGAATCTCCACCATCGCCCCGAACTTCGCCTGGAGACCTGCCTCGCGGCACGCGTCGGCGAACGCCTTGGCGTCCGCGCGGTCGGCGACCATCGGCGCCATGACCTCGAGGTACACGGGCAGCCCCTCGGCCGCCCGCGCCAGCGCCGTCAACTGGGTCCGCAGTACATCGGGGTGGTCCAGCAGGCTGCGCAGACCGCGTACACCCAGTGCCGGGTTCGGCTCGTCCGCCGGAGTCAGGAAGTCCAGAGGCTTGTCGGCGCCCGCGTCCAGCACCCGCACGACGACACGGCCCTCGGGGAACGCCTCCAGCACCGCCCGGTAGGCCGCGATCTGCTTCTCCTCGGAAGGAGCCTGCTTGCTGTCGTCCAGGAACAGGAACTCCGTCCGGAACAGGCCCACACCCTCGGCGCCGGCCTCGACCGCCGCCGGCACGTCGGCGGGACCGCCGACGTTGGCGAGCAGCGGCACCTTGTGACCGTCAGAGGTCGCACCGGGACCGGTCACCGCGGACAGAGCCGCCTTGCGTGCCGCGGAGGCGCTTTCCATCTCGGCGCGCTTCTCCGGGCTCGGCTCGACGAAGATCTCACCCGTGCTGCCGTCGACGGCGACGACCGTACCCTCGGCGATCTCTCCCGCCCCGGGAAGGGCCACGACGGCCGGAACGCCGAGCGCACGCGCGAGAATCGCGCTGTGGCTGGTCGGGCCGCCCTCCTCCGTGACGAAACCGAGCACCAGGGTGGGGTCGAGCAGGGCCGTGTCCGCCGGAGCCAGGTCACGCGCGATCAGCACGTACGGCTCGTCGCTGTCGGGCACACCCGGCATCGGGACACCGAGCAGCCGCGCCACGATCCGGTTCCGCACGTCGTCGAGGTCGGCGACGCGCCCCGCGAGGTACTCCCCGGCGTTGGCCAGCAGAGCCCTGTACGCCGCGAACGCGTCGTACACGCCGCGCTCGGCGGTGCTGCCCACAGCGATACGGCGCTCGACATCGGCGATGAGTTCGGGGTCCTGCGCCATCATGGCCTGGGCCTCGAGCACGTGTTGTGCCTCGCCACCCGCCAGATTGCCGCGCGCGATGAGGTCGGCCGCGACAGCTTCCACGGCCTGACGGGCACGCCCCTGCTCGCGCTCGGCCTCTTCCGCCGGGATCTGCTTGGCCGGGGGCTCGAGAACCGCCGTACCCATGTGCCTGACTTCGCCGATGGCCACACCGTGGCTCACGCCGACGCCTCGCAGCGTTGTCTCCATTTCACCCGTCTCCGCTCGTGGGGTGGCCTTGCCACCGCTGTTGTCGCCCAACTGGCCTGTTATTGCGATGAGGCTGTCACTGCCAGCCGAACAGCGTGTCGCCGACCTTCACGTCGCCGTCCTCGCGGACCTCGGAGAGGGAATCAGTGGTCGCCTCCAGGGCGACGATCGGACAGATCGCCGACTTGCCGGCGGCCTCCACCCCTGCCGGGTCCCAGCGCACGATGCCCTGACCGCGGGTGACCGTGTCCCCCTTGTTCACGAGAAGCTCGAAGCCCTCGCCGTTGAGCTGCACGGTGTCGATCCCGAGGTGCGTCAGCACCCCATGGCCCTCGTCATCGACGACGACGAACGCGTGCGGGTGAAGGGACACGACGATTCCATCGACCGGCGAGACGGCCTCGGAGGGCTCGCGCACGGGATCGATGGCAGTACCGGGACCGACCATCGCGCCGGAGAAGACGGGGTCGGGAACCGCGGTGAGCCCGATGACGCGGCCGGCGAGAGGGGACGTCACAGTGGTCATGGAGAGCCTCCAGGGGGGGTGGGGATCCGTAGGTCGCCGCCATGGCTGATGGAGGACGGCGTACTGATCAGCAGCGTAAGTCATATGAAGTCCCGGTTCCGCCCGAGAGCTACCGGTTGGCCGACCTAGGGGCGCTCAGGAAACGATTTGCCTCGCCTCACAGCGGCCTGTACTGTCGTACCCCTGCCTGGCCCCATCGGGACTTCAAGTCCGGGGTCGGCAGCGACTTCCAAGCCCAGACTCTAACTCTGATTGTGTTCCCGCATGCCTGCGAGACCGTGGTCACTGGAGAGGGAAAAGGCCTGATAGAGTCGGACTCGCCGGAAAGGGAAACGCGAAAGCGAAGAACTGGAAAGCGAAAAGCAGTATCCCGCTTCGACCGGGAATCGGACACGAAAGAGTCTGATAGAGTCGGAAACGCAAGAACGAAGGGAAGCGCCCGGAGGGCCCCGGTGAAACGGGACCGAAGGAAGCGTCCGTTCCTTGAGAACTCAACAGCGTGCCAAAAGTCAACGCCAGATATGTTGATACCCCGGCCTGCTTGGGCAGGTTGGTGGTTCCTTTGAAAAGTCCTGCGGGATCTTCGGATCCGGTAGGCAACAACAGCGAGGACGCTGTGAACAACCGGTCATATTCCGACCTGGTTGTTCCGCTCTCGTGTTGTGATCCCGATTACGGGAAAACATTCACGGAGAGTTTGATCCTGGCTCAGGACGAACGCTGGCGGCGTGCTTAACACATGCAAGTCGAACGATGAAGCCTTTCGGGGTGGATTAGTGGCGAACGGGTGAGTAACACGTGGGCAATCTGCCCTTCACTCTGGGACAAGCCCTGGAAACGGGGTCTAATACCGGATAACACTCTGTCCCTCATGGGGCGGGGTTAAAAGCTCCGGCGGTGAAGGATGAGCCCGCGGCCTATCAGCTTGTTGGTGGGGTAATGGCCTACCAAGGCGACGACGGGTAGCCGGCCTGAGAGGGCGACCGGCCACACTGGGACTGAGACACGGCCCAGACTCCTACGGGAGGCAGCAGTGGGGAATATTGCACAATGGGCGAAAGCCTGATGCAGCGACGCCGCGTGAGGGATGACGGCCTTCGGGTTGTAAACCTCTTTCAGCAGGGAAGAAGCGAAAGTGACGGTACCTGCAGAAGAAGCGCCGGCTAACTACGTGCCAGCAGCCGCGGTAATACGTAGGGCGCAAGCGTTGTCCGGAATTATTGGGCGTAAAGAGCTCGTAGGCGGCTTGTCACGTCGGATGTGAAAGCTCGGGGCTTAACCCCGAGTCTGCATTCGATACGGGCTAGCTAGAGTGTGGTAGGGGAGATCGGAATTCCTGGTGTAGCGGTGAAATGCGCAGATATCAGGAGGAACACCGGTGGCGAAGGCGGATCTCTGGGCCATTACTGACGCTGAGGAGCGAAAGCGTGGGGAGCGAACAGGATTAGATACCCTGGTAGTCCACGCCGTAAACGTTGGGAACTAGGTGTTGGCGACATTCCACGTCGTCGGTGCCGCAGCTAACGCATTAAGTTCCCCGCCTGGGGAGTACGGCCGCAAGGCTAAAACTCAAAGGAATTGACGGGGGCCCGCACAAGCAGCGGAGCATGTGGCTTAATTCGACGCAACGCGAAGAACCTTACCAAGGCTTGACATATACCGGAAAGCATCAGAGATGGTGCCCCCCTTGTGGTCGGTATACAGGTGGTGCATGGCTGTCGTCAGCTCGTGTCGTGAGATGTTGGGTTAAGTCCCGCAACGAGCGCAACCCTTGTTCTGTGTTGCCAGCATGCCCTTCGGGGTGATGGGGACTCACAGGAGACTGCCGGGGTCAACTCGGAGGAAGGTGGGGACGACGTCAAGTCATCATGCCCCTTATGTCTTGGGCTGCACACGTGCTACAATGGCCGGTACAATGAGCTGCGATGCCGCGAGGCGGAGCGAATCTCAAAAAGCCGGTCTCAGTTCGGATTGGGGTCTGCAACTCGACCCCATGAAGTCGGAGTTGCTAGTAATCGCAGATCAGCATTGCTGCGGTGAATACGTTCCCGGGCCTTGTACACACCGCCCGTCACGTCACGAAAGTCGGTAACACCCGAAGCCGGTGGCCCAACCCCTTGTGGGAGGGAGCTGTCGAAGGTGGGACTGGCGATTGGGACGAAGTCGTAACAAGGTAGCCGTACCGGAAGGTGCGGCTGGATCACCTCCTTTCTAAGGAGCATCTAGATTCCGCAAGGAATCCAGAGCCACTACGTCGGCAAATGTTCGACGGTGGTTAGCTCATGGGTGGAACGTTGACTATTCGGCACGATCGGCAAGTTTTTGTGAGTACTGCTTCGGCGTGGAAAACGGGAACGGGTTGGTCGGGTCGGGCACGCTGTTGGGTATCTGAAGGTATGGCCGTGAGGCTGCCTTCGGTTGCCGGCCCCAGTGCACTCACCTGTAAGGGTGGGGTGATGGGTGGCTGGTCGTTGTTTGAGAACTGCACAGTGGACGCGAGCATCTGTGGCCAAGTTTTTAAGGGCGCACGGTGGATGCCTTGGCACCAGGAACCGATGAAGGACGTGGGAGGCCACGATAGTCCCCGGGGAGCTGTCAACCAAGCTTTGATCCGGGGGTTTCCGAATGGGGAAACCCGGCAGTCGTCATGGGCTGTCACCCGCTGCTGAACACATAGGCAGTGTGGAGGGAACGCGGGGAAGTGAAACATCTCAGTACCCGCAGGAAGAGAAAACAACCGTGATTCCGGGAGTAGTGGCGAGCGAAACTGGATGAGGCCAAACCGTATGCGTGTGATACCCGGCAGGGGTTGCGCATGCGGGGTTGTGGGATCTCTCTTTCATAGTCTGCCGACTGTGAGACGAGTCAGAAACCGTTGGTGTAGGCGAAGGACATGCGAAAGGTCCGGCGTAGAGGGTAAGACCCCCGTAGCTGAAACATCAACGGCTCGTTTGAGAGACACCCAAGTAGCACGGGGCCCGAGAAATCCCGTGTGAATCTGGCGGGACCACCCGCTAAGCCTAAATATTCCCTGGTGACCGATAGCGGATAGTACCGTGAGGGAATGGTGAAAAGTACCGCGGGAGCGGAGTGAAATAGTACCTGAAACCGTGTGCCTACAAGCCGTGGGAGCGTCGCGCATCGAGCTTGCTCGGTGCGTCGTGACTGCGTGCCTTTTGAAGAATGAGCCTGCGAGTTAGCGGTGTGTAGCGAGGTTAACCCGTGTGGGGAAGCCGTAGCGAAAGCGAGTCCGAATAGGGCGATTGAGTTGCACGCTCTAGACCCGAAGCGGAGTGATCTAGCCATGGGCAGGTTGAAGCGGAGGTAAGACTTCGTGGAGGACCGAACCCACCAGGGTTGAAAACCTGGGGGATGACCTGTGGTTAGGGGTGAAAGGCCAATCAAACTCCGTGATAGCTGGTTCTCCCCGAAATGCATTTAGGTGCAGCGTCGTGTGTTTCTTGCCGGAGGTAGAGCACTGGATAGGCGATGGGCCCTACCGGGTTACTGACCTTAGCCAAACTCCGAATGCCGGTAAGTGAGAGCACGGCAGTGAGACTGTGGGGGATAAGCTCCATGGTCGAGAGGGAAACAGCCCAGAGCATCGACTAAGGCCCCTAAGCGTACGCTAAGTGGGAAAGGATGTGGAGTCGCAGAGACAACCAGGAGGTTGGCTTAGAAGCAGCCACCCTTGAAAGAGTGCGTAATAGCTCACTGGTCAAGTGATTCCGCGCCGACAATGTAGCGGGGCTCAAGCGTACCGCCGAAGTCGTGTCATTCACACATATAGGGCCAACGCCTGTGTGGATGGGTAGGGGAGCGTCGTGTGCCGGGTGAAGCAGCCGCGGAAGCGAGTTGTGGACGGTTCACGAGTGAGAATGCAGGCATGAGTAGCGATACACACGTGAGAAACGTGTGCGCCGATTGACTAAGGGTTCCTGGGTCAAGCTGATCTGCCCAGGGTAAGTCGGGACCTAAGGCGAGGCCGACAGGCGTAGTCGATGGACAACCGGTTGATATTCCGGTACCCGCTTTGAAACGCCCAATACTGAATCAGGCGATGCTAAGTCCGTGAAGCCGGCCCGATCTCTTCGGAGTTGAGGGTAGTGGTGGAGCCGACGAACCAGACTTGTACTAGGTAAGCGATGGGGTGACGCAGGAAGGTAGTCCAACCCGGGCGATGGTTGTTCCCGGGGTAAGGGTGTAGGCCGTGTGGTAGGCAAATCCGTCACACATTAAGGCTGAGACCTGATGCCGAGCCGATTGTGGTGAAGTGGATGATCCTATGCTGTCGAGAAAAGCCTCTAGCGAGTTTCATGGCGGCCCGTACCCTAAACCGACTCAGGTAGTCAGGTAGAGAATACCGAGGCGTTCGGGTGAACTATGGTTAAGGAACTCGGCAAAATGCCCCCGTAACTTCGGGAGAAGGGGGCCATCACTGGTGATTGGATTTACTCCATGAGCTGGGGGTGGCCGCAGAGACCAGCGAGAAGCGACTGTTTACTAAAAACACAGGTCCGTGCGAAGCCGTAAGGCGATGTATACGGACTGACGCCTGCCCGGTGCTGGAACGTTAAGGGGACCGGTTAGTGCACTTTCGGGTGTGCGAAGCTGAGAACTTAAGCGCCAGTAAACGGCGGTGGTAACTATAACCATCCTAAGGTAGCGAAATTCCTTGTCGGGTAAGTTCCGACCTGCACGAATGGCGTAACGACTTCTCGACTGTCTCAACCATAGGCCCGGTGAAATTGCACTACGAGTAAAGATGCTCGTTTCGCGCAGCAGGACGGAAAGACCCCGGGACCTTTACTATAGTTTGATATTGGTGTTCGGTTCGGCTTGTGTAGGATAGGTGGGAGACTTTGAAGCAGCCACGCCAGTGGTTGTGGAGTCGCCGTTGAAATACCACTCTGGTCGTGCTGGATGTCTAACCTGGGTCCGTGATCCGGATCAGGGACAGTGTCTGATGGGTAGTTTAACTGGGGCGGTTGCCTCCTAAAGAGTAACGGAGGCGCCCAAAGGTTCCCTCAGCCTGGTTGGCAATCAGGTGTTGAGTGTAAGTGCACAAGGGAGCTTGACTGTGAGACCGACGGGTCGAGCAGGGACGAAAGTCGGGACTAGTGATCCGGCAGTGGCTTGTGGAAGCGCTGTCGCTCAACGGATAAAAGGTACCCCGGGGATAACAGGCTGATCTTCCCCAAGAGTCCATATCGACGGGATGGTTTGGCACCTCGATGTCGGCTCGTCGCATCCTGGGGCTGGAGTCGGTCCCAAGGGTTGGGCTGTTCGCCCATTAAAGCGGTACGCGAGCTGGGTTTAGAACGTCGTGAGACAGTTCGGTCCCTATCCGCTGTGCGCGTAGGAATATTGAGAAGGGCTGTCCCTAGTACGAGAGGACCGGGACGGACGAACCTCTGGTGTGCCAGTTGTCCTGCCAAGGGCATGGCTGGTTGGCTACGTTCGGAAAGGATAACCGCTGAAAGCATCTAAGCGGGAAGCCTGCTTCGAGATGAGTATTCCCACCACCTTGAGTGGTTAAGGCTCCCAGTAGACGACTGGGTTGATAGGCCAGATGTGGAAGCCCGGTAACGGGTGGAGCTGACTGGTACTAATAGGCCGAGGGCTTGTCCTCAGTTGCTCGCGTCCACTGTGTTAGTTCTGAAATAACGAACGGCCGTGTTTTCATCCGGTGTTGGTTAATTTCATAGTGTTTCGGTGGTCATTGCGTTAGGGAAACGCCCGGTTACATTCCGAACCCGGAAGCTAAGCCTTTCAGCGCCGATGGTACTGCAGGGGGGACCCTGTGGGAGAGTAGGACGCCGCCGAACAATTATTCCGGGAAAGCCCCGTGCCCTTGTGGCACGGGGCTTTTCTGCGTTTCCGGCCGGCTTCCGCCCCCCTGTGCACCGGTGATCGAGGACTGAGGGTAGGGTCAGGGGGCATCATTGGCACGTTCTTCACAGGAGGCCCCCGGGTGGAGGTCCAGGAGACTCGAGTTCAGACGGACCGAGTACTCACCATCCCCAACATCCTCAGCATGGCTCGCCTCGTCGGCGTACCGCTTTTCCTGTGGCTGATTCTTCGTCCCGTGTTCGGGGGGCCCAACAGCGATGGCTGGGCTTTGCTGGTACTGATGCTGAGCGGTGTCAGTGACTACCTCGACGGCAAGCTCGCCCGTAGGTGGAATCAGATCAGCAGTCTGGGCCGGCTCCTCGACCCGGCTGCGGACCGCCTCTACATTCTGTCCACCCTCGTCGGACTCACCTGGCGCGAGATCCTGCCGCTGTGGCTGACGGCCGCACTCCTCGCCCGAGAGCTGATGCTGCTCGTCATGGTGGGAATCCTGCGCAGGCACGGCTACCCGCCGCCTCAGGTGAACTTCCTCGGCAAAGCCGCGACCTTCAACCTGATGTACGCCTTCCCCTTGTTGCTGCTCAGCGACGGAAGTGGTTGGCTGGCTACGCTGGGTACGATTTTCGGATGGGCGTTCGCCGGATGGGGTACAACCCTCTATTGGTGGGCAGGGATCCTCTACGTGGTCCAAGTCCGCCGTCTGGTCAAGGCGGACGCAGTAGCCGATTAGCCCGTTGTCGTGGCGCCGTGCAGAGTCGCCGGCCCGCACCGATCGCCGGTGCTGCCCCGACGGGTGAAGTCGGCTCGACCGTCGTCTCTTCGAGGAGGACGTTACCGACATGAAGGCCGTCGTGATGGCAGGCGGCGAAGGCACACGCCTTCGCCCCATGACTTCGAGCATGCCCAAGCCGCTCCTGCCCGTGGCCAACCGGCCCATCATGGAGCACGTGCTGAGGCTGCTCAAACGGCATGGGCTCAATGAGACCGTCGTTACCGTCCAGTTCCTCGCCTCTCTCGTCAAGAACTACTTCGGCGACGGCGAAGAACTCGGGATGGAGCTCAGCTATGCCAACGAGGAGAAGCCACTCGGCACCGCGGGCAGCGTGAAGAATGCCGAGGAAGCCCTCAAGGACGACACCTTCCTCGTCATTTCCGGCGACGCGCTCACCGACTTCGACCTCACCGATCTCATCGCTTTCCACAAGGAGAAGGGCGCACTCGTCACGGTGTGCCTGACCCGGGTTCCGAATCCTCTGGAATTCGGAATCACCATCGTGGACGAGCAGGGCAAGGTGGAGCGCTTCCTCGAAAAGCCGACCTGGGGACAGGTCTTCTCGGACACCGTGAACACGGGCATCTACGTCATGGAGCCCGAGGTATTCGACTACGTCCAGGCCGACACCTCCGTGGACTGGTCGGGCGACGTGTTCCCCCAGCTCATGAAGGACGGCAAGCTCATCTGCGGTTACATCGCGGAGGGCTACTGGGAGGACGTGGGCACGCACGAGAGCTACGTGAAGGCCCAGGCCGACGTGCTCGAGCGCAAGGTCGACGTGGAGCTGGACGGCTTCGAGATCTCCCCCGGGGTCTGGGTGGCGGAAGGCGCCGAGGTCCATCCGGACGCGGTCCTCCGGGGCCCGCTCTACATCGGCGACTACGCCAAGGTCGAAGCGGGCGCGGAAATCCGCGAACACACCGTGATCGGCTCGAACGTCGTCGTGAAATCCGGTGCTTTCCTGCACAGGGCCGTCGTCCACGACAACGTGTACGTGGGTGAGCACAGCAATCTCCGCGGCTGTGTCATCGGAAAGAACACCGACGTCATGCGGGCAGCCCGCATCGAGGACGGCGCGGTCATCGGCGACGAGTGTCTCGTCGGCGAAGAATCGATCATCCAGGGCAACGTCCGGGTCTATCCGTTCAAGACCATCGAAGCCGGCGCCTTCGTCAACACATCGGTGATCTGGGAGTCACGCGGACAGGCCCATCTGTTCGGAGCCCGCGGTGTCTCCGGAATCCTCAACGTCGAGATCACACCGGAGCTCGCCGTGCGACTCGCCGGTGCCTACGCGACGACGCTGAAGAAGGGCGCGACGGTCACCACCGCGCGAGACCACTCCCGGGGCGCCCGCGCACTGAAGAGAGCCGTCATCTCGGCACTGCAGGCCAGCGCCATCGACGTACGTGACCTCGAGAACGTGCCGCTGCCCGTCGCGCGTCAGCAGACCGCGAGGGGCAGCGCCGGCGGGATCATGATCCGTACGTCGCCGGGTGTGCCCGACTCGGTCGACATCATGTTCTTCGACGAACGGGGCGCCGACCTCTCGCAGGCGCGGCAGCGCAAGCTGGACCGGGTGTACGCCCGGCAGGAGTACCGCAGGGCCTTCCCCGGCGAGATCGGGGACCTGTACTTCCCGTCGAGCGTCTTCGACTCCTACACGGGCTCCCTGCTCCGCAACGTCGACACGGCGGGTATCGCCGACGCAGGGCTCAAGGTCGTCGTGGACGCCTCCAACGGCAGCGCCGGGCTTGTCCTGCCCAGCCTGCTCGGGCGTCTCGGTGTGGACGCCCTCACGATCAATCCCGGGCTCGACGAGTCCCGGCCGACCGAGTCCGCGGAGTCGCGCAGGGCCGGCCTGGTGCGTCTCGGTGAGATCGTGTCGTCCGCGCGTGCCGCCTTCGGCGTGCGGTTCGACCCGGTCGGCGAGCGGCTTTCGCTGGTGGACGAGCGCGGCCGCATCATCGAGGACGACCGTGCCCTGCTGGTCATGCTCGACCTCGTGGCGGCGGAACGGCGGAGCGGGCGGGTGGCCCTGCCGGTGACGACCACACGCGTCGCCGAACAGGTCGCGGCCTACCACGGCACGCAGGTGGAGTGGACGACCACGTCGCCGGACGACCTGACACGGGTGGGCCGGGAGGACTCCACCATCTTCGGCGGTGACGGGCGCGGCGGTTTCATCGTCCCGGAGTTCAGCAGTGTCTTCGACGGTGCCGCCGCCTTCGTCAGGCTCATCGGTCTGGTGGCGAGGACGCAGCTCACGCTCAGCCAGATCGACGCGCGCATTCCGCGTGCCCATGTGCTGCGCCGGGACCTCGCCACCCCGTGGGCGGTCAAGGGTCTCGTCATGCGCCGGGTCGTCGAGGCGGCCGGTGAGCGCAGCGTGGACACCACCGACGGTGTCCGGGTCGTCGAGACCGACGGCCGTTGGGTGATGGTCCTTCCGGACCCGTCCGAGGCGGTCACCCATCTGTGGGCGGAAGGACCCGACGACGCGGCGACCCAGGCGCTTCTCGACGAGTGGGCGGCCGTCGTGGACAGCGCGGGCGACTGAGCAGGTGAACCACGGCCCGGAAGCCCCTGCGCGGCGGCTTCCGGGCCAATGGCGGGCGCATTCGGCGGCTGCCGCCATGACGTGCGACGATGTGCGGCATGTCGCAGCCGCCCCCCGATCGGAGTAGCGCAACGCCGCCTCCCCGTCCCGACGCGTCCATGTCGCTGCTGACCACGGTGATGGAGCACAGCCTCGACGAGGGATACGCCGAAGCCTCGGCACGCCGCAGTGCGGACGGCAGCGCCGGTATGCCGCGCACGCTCAAGGCGAAGCTCGGCCTCGGCGCGGGTCTGGTGCTCGCCGCCCTCGTGGTGACCCTCGGCGCCGCCGAGGCCCGCGTCGCGGCGCCTGTCCTGGCCAAGGAGCGCGAGGAGCTCATCGACCGCGTCAATGCCGAGACGTCCAAGGCGGACGCGCTCGAGAAGGACGTCGAGGCCCTGCGCGAGGACGTCGGCGAGCGGCAGCGCAAGGCCCTCGAGCAGCACGGCGGGGATCAGGGCGGGCTCGTGGCGCTGCTCTCCGGTGCGACCCCGGTCGAAGGGCCCGGCGTCAAGCTGGTCATCGACGACGCGGAGGACACCGACCAGGGGGGTGGTGGCCCGCGTGAGTCCACCGGCTTCGCCGACACGGGGCGGGTGCGCGACCGGGACATGCAGCGCGTCGTCAACGGCCTCTGGCAGTCCGGGGCGGAGGCCGTCGCCATCAACGGGCAAAGGCTGACCGCCCTGTCGGCCATCCGTGCCGCGGGCGACGCCATACTGGTCGACAACAGGCCGCTGGTGCCGCCGTACACGGTGCTCGCGGTGGGGGACGGGAAGAAGCTCGTCAGCACGTTCCGCGACAGCGCGGACGGCCTCTATCTGCAGGCGCTGCACGAGAGTTTCGACATCCGTACCAGTATCTCCGCCCAGGAGATGGTGCGTCTGCCTGCCGCGCCCAGCCTGATCGTACGTACAGCAGAGCCTCAGGCCGCAGACACGGGAAGTGGTGCGGCAGACTCAGGGAAGGGCACATCGTGATCGCCGTACTGGGCCTCGTCGTGGGAGTCGTGGTCGGACTGTTGGTCCGGCCCGAAGTGCCGGCGGTGGTCGAGCCGTATCTGCCGATCGCCGTCGTGGCAGCACTGGACGCCGTCTTCGGCGGCTTGCGGGCCATGCTCGACGGGATCTTCGTGGACAAGGTCTTCGTGGTGTCGTTCCTGTCGAACGTCGTGGTGGCGGCCCTCATCGTCTTCCTCGGCGACAAACTGGGCGTCGGCGCGCAGCTCTCCACCGGTGTGGTGGTCGTGCTCGGCATCCGTATCTTCTCCAACGCCGCGGCGATCCGCCGCCATGTCTTCCGGGCTTGAGGCCGATGAGCAGCGAACAGCACCCGAGCAGCGAGGAACCGCCCGGCGCGCTCCCGCCGGAGGCGCCCGAGCCTTCGCCGTCGGCGCCGTCGGCTCCGGCCGAGGGGGTCTCCGGCCGTCAGCGGCTGAGGGCGGGGCTCTGGCCGCCCAGAGTGAGCAGGGCCCAACTCATCGTCGCCCTCCTGCTGTTCGTCCTTGGCCTGGGTCTCGCGATCCAGGTCCGGTCGAACAGCGACAACAGCGCCCTGCGGGGCGCCCGCCAGGAGGACCTGGTCCGCATTCTCGACGAGCTCGACAACCGCACGCAGCGCCTGGAGGACGAGAAGCAGCGCCTCGACGACCAGCGCACGGAGCTGGAGAACAGCTCCGACCAGGCGGAGGAGGCGCGTAAGCAGACCCTCGAGAAGGAGCGCCAGCTCGGTATCCTGGCCGGTACGGTCGCGGCGCACGGCCCCGGGATCACGCTGACCATCAGCGACCCGAGCGGTGCGGTCGAGCCCGACATGCTTCTCGACACCATCCAGGAACTGCGCGCCGCGGGTGCCGAGGCCATCGAGATCAACGGTGTCCGGGTGGTCGCCAACACGTACTTCTCCGGTGACGGGGGAGACCTGAAGGTCGACGGCCGCAAGATCGAGGCTCCGTACGAGTTCAAGGTCATCGGCAAGCCGCAGGACCTCGAGCCCGCCCTCAACATCCCCGGCGGTGTGGTGCAGACGCTGGAGAAGGAGCAGGCCACGGCGGAGGTGGCCCGCGCCGAGGACATCGTCGTCGATGCCTTGCGTCCGGCGAAGCAGCCTGATTACGCTCGGTCGTCGTCCCGGTGAGGACGTGGTGCACAGTGGTGGAAGGACATGGGTACGAGGTTGCGGGGGGTCGGCGCAACGGATCGGTGGCCCGTGGTGGAAACTGTCGGGTGGACACGGACGTTGTGAAGATGTCCGGGTCGGCAGGTGTGTTCGTTCAGGGTTCGTCCTGCCCCACGGGCGGGTCTATTTCGGTCAAGGGGAAACGCCCGTGAAGTTGTTTGCGAAGTTGTTCGGAAAGAGCGCCCGCGAGGACAGCGGCAGTGCTGCCCGCCACCGCGCCCCGCGCCAGGGCCAGGGGGCCGAGGAGCAGGGCACGGAGCGCCCGCTCTTCCGCGATGAGATGCCGGGTTCCCCCGGCGGGTCCGGCGCGTCGTCCGGCGGCACCGCCGGTGCAGGACGCATAGGCTTCGGGGGCCCGTCAGCCGGCGGAGGGCTGGTCTGTCCGAGGTGCGGGCACGGCAATGCCGAGGCCGGCCGTTTCTGCTCCAACTGCGGTGCGCCGCTGAGGGGCGGGATTCCCGAGCGCGCCTCGGAGACGACGTCCACGATCTCGATCTCCGGCATCGAGGCGTACGAGGCCGAGGCGACGGGCCAGACGGTCCTTCCCTCGCTCTCGCCGGAGGCCCAGGCCGCGGTCGACGCCCTGCCCGCCGGATCCGCGCTCCTGGTGGTCCGGCGAGGCCCCAACTCGGGCAGCCGCTTCCTGCTGGACGGTGACCTGACGACGGCCGGCCGGCACCCGCAGGGTGACATCTTCCTGGACGACGTGACCGTGTCGCGGCGCCATGTGGAGTTCCACAGGAATCCGGACGGTAGTTTCACCGTGGGCGACGTCGGCAGCCTCAACGGCACCTACGTCAACCGTGAGCGCATCGATTCCGTCGCGCTGTCCAACGGCGACGAAGTCCAGATCGGGAAGTACCGACTGGTCTTCTACGCGAGCCAGCGCGGCGTGTGACCCTTCCCCGGACCCAGTCCGGGGGGACCCCCAGGAAGGTCCATGCTGCGAACACCGACAGGCGGTGCCGGTCACGGCACCGCCGCCGCGGTCGAGCGCGCGATGAGCATCGGCACGGTGCTCCTCCAGCTGCGCGACGAGTTCCCCGAAGTCACCATCTCCAAGATCCGCTTCCTGGAGGCGGAAGGGCTCGTCGAGCCGGAGCGGACACCATCGGGCTACCGGAAGTTCAGTTCCGCCGACGTCGAGCGGCTGGCCCAGGTCCTGCGGATGCAGCGGGACCACTATCTGCCGCTCAAGGTCATCCGGGAGCACCTGGACGCCCTGGAGCGCGGTGAGCAGGCCACTCTGCCCTCCGGCGCAGGCCCGGGTGAGCCCGGCGACCCTCCGTGGGACCAGGACGCCGGACGGGCCACCGCCTCCCGCGTCGGACGGCCCGAGCTCCTGGCGGCAGCCGAGATCAGCGAGGAGCAGCTCGTCGAGTGGGAGGCGTACGGCCTCGTCGTCCCGGCCGCGGGGGGCAGCTACGACGCCGAAGCGGTGACGGTCGCCAGGCTGGTGGCGGATCTGGGCCGTTTCGGCCTGGAACCCCGGCATCTGCGGGCCGTGAAGGCCGCGGCCGAGCGTGAGGCCGGTCTGGTCGAACAGGTGGTCGCGCCCTTGCGCCGGCACAGGAATCCGCAGACCAGGGCCCACGCGGAGGCCACCGCGAGGGAGCTCGCGGATCTCTCCGTCCGGCTCCACGCCGCGCTCGTGCAGACGGCCCTGAAAGCCGGGTTCCGCTGAGCCCGGAGGAGCCCGACTATCCAAACATGGCGAGCACGTCCTAGGGTTGCTGTGTGAACGAGCTCGACGTTGTGGGTGTCCGGGTGGAAATGCCCTCCAACCAACCGATCGTGCTCCTGCGTGAAGTGGGAGGCGACCGGTACCTCCCTATTTGGATCGGCCCTGGGGAAGCGACCGCGATCGCCTTCGCCCAGCAGGGCATGGCTCCGGCCAGGCCGCTGACCCATGATCTCTTCAAGGATGTGCTCGAGGCCGTCGGCCAGGAGCTCACCGAGGTCCGGATCACGGACCTGCGTGAAGGGGTCTTCTACGCGGAGCTTGTCTTTGCCAGCGGTGTCGAGGTGAGCGCGCGGCCTTCCGACGCCATAGCGCTCGCGCTGCGCACCGGCACGCCGATCTACGGCAGTGACGGTGTGCTGGACGACGCCGGCATCGCCATTCCCGACGAGCAGGAGGACGAGGTGGAGAAGTTCCGCGAGTTCCTCGACCAGATCTCGCCGGAGGACTTCGGTACCAACAGCCAGTGACCGTGCGACAGCGGCCGGAATCAGCGCATCCGACAAGCCGTTCCCGCGAATCAGTCACGGGAAACCACCCTCAGGGTGATTATCACTCGGCGTGCCGAGTGTGGCGATCGTTGACGCACCCCTGGTGACTGCCTACCTTCGAGATGGCAGGTCAAGGACGGAGGTCGGCGTGAGAAGCAGCGGCGACGGTACGGCTGAGGGTGGGCCGTACCGGCAGCACGGCAGTGCGGCCGGCCACTCCATCAGACAGCCGGTTCAGCCGGCGGTGGTGGCAGCGGACGGTGTGGCAGTGGCAGGGGACATCGGCTATCGGGGGCCCACAGCGTGCGCGGCGGCCGGGATCACCTACCGACAGCTCGACTACTGGGCGCGCACGGGGCTGGTGGAACCGAGCGTCCGTCCGGCGTACGGCTCGGGGACGCAGCGCCTCTACAGTTTCAGGGACGTCGTACTCCTCAAGATCGTCAAGCGGTTCCTGGACACCGGTGTGGCGCTCCAGAACATCCGCACGACCGTCCAGCATCTGCGGGCCCGCGGGTTCACGGACCTCGAGCGCATGACCCTCATGAGCGACGGCGCGACGGTCTACGAGTGCTCCTCGCCGGACGAGGTCGTCAGCCTCCTCCAGGGGGGACAGGGGGTCTTCGGTATCGCCGTCGGTGTCGTGTGGCGTGACGTGGACGTGGCGCTCTCGCAGCTTCACGGTGAGCGCATCGACACCGGCGAGACGCTGGTCGGCAACAACCCGGCCGATGAACTGGCCCGGCGGCGCAACCGCGCGGGCTGACAAGGCACCTCCCCCGACCGCCCCGCACGTGCCGTGCGGGGCGGTTGTCAGTGGCGTAGGGCAGCATCGGTTCCTGTGAGACCCGTGCCCACCATCCTGCATCTGGACATGGATGCCTTCTACGCCTCTGCGGAGCAGGCGGCGAAGCCCAGCCTGCGCGGCAAGCCGGTGGTGGTGGGCGGCCTCGGCATGCGCGGCGTCGTCGCCACCGCGTCCTACGAGGCCCGGCGCCTGGGAGTGCACTCCGCGATGCCGACGGCGCAGGCCAGACGGCTGGCCCCCAACGCGGCGTACCTCGTCCCGCGCTTCTCGCTGTACAGGACCGTCAGTGACCAGGTGATGGAACTGCTCGGCCGGCTCTCACCGCTCGTCGAGCCGCTCAGCCTCGACGAGGCCTTCGTCGACCTGGAGGCCGGTGGCGTCGCCGACGACTCCGCCTCGGCCCGGGCCCTCGGCGTACAGCTGCGCACGGTCATCAGGGCGGTCACCGGACTCAGCGGATCCGTCGGCCTGGCCGGGTCCAAGATGCTGGCCAAGATCGCCTCGGAGGAGGCGAAGCCCGACGGTCTGATGCTGATCGAACCGGGCACCGAGCGCGAGCTTCTCGCGCCGAAGTCGGTGCGGATCCTGCCCGGTGTGGGGCCCGCCACCGGTGACCACCTGCGGCGCGCCGGGATGACGGTCGTCCAGGACCTCGCGGAGGCCGGTGAGGCGGAGCTCGTGCGTCTGCTGGGCAAGGCACACGGGGTCGCGCTCCATCGCATGGCACAGGGCTTCGACGACCGGCCGGTCGTCGCGGAGCGCGACGCGAAGTCCGTGTCGGTCGAGGACACCTTCGATGTGGACCTGCACGACCGTGTACGGGTCAGGACCGAGGTGGAACGTCTGGCGGACCGTTGTGTGCGACGGCTGCGGGGCGCGGGACGGTCAGGACGGACCGTCGTGCTCAAGGTGCGCCGCTACGACTTCTCGACGCTCACCAGGTCCGAGACCCTGCGTGGCCCCACCGACGACCCCGGGGTGGTCCGGGAGGCCGCCGCGAGGCTCCTGGAGGCCGTGGACACCACCGGCGGCGTGCGCCTCCTCGGGGTCGGTGTCACGGGGCTCGCAGACTTCACGCAGGAAGACCTGTTCGCTCAGGCCGCCGAGGCGGAGCAGGCCGAGGTGTCCGCCGCGGCGGACACCGACGCGGCGGAACCCGTCGTCACCACCGAGGAGGCGGCCCTCGACAGCACCGCACTGCTGTCCGGCCGCCGTTGGTCCGCCGGACACGACGTACGTCACGAGGTCCACGGACACGGCTGGGTTCAGGGCAGCGGTGTCGGGCGGGTCACCGTGCGGTTCGAGGAACCGTGGACGGCGCCGGGAAGGGTGCGCACGTTCCGCGTCGACGACCCGGAGCTCCACCCGGCCGATCCGCTTCCTCTGGTGCGTGACCCGGTGGACTACTCCTCCTGGCCGGCCAGCTTCCCGAAGTCGCGGTCCCTCTCCGGGGCGGACGGGGCGGACGGGGCGGGCGGAACGGAGTCCAGCCCGTAGTGGCGGTAGAGCTGCAGCTCCTGCTCGGGTGAGAGGTGGCGGCCCACCCCGAAGTCCGGCGCGTCCTTGATCAGCGCCCGGTCGAAGGGGATCACCAGGGTGCCGTCGACGAACTCGCTCGGCTCCAGCGGGACGAACGCGTCCCGGGTGAACAGGCCGGTGCGCACCGCCGCCCACTCGGGTACGCCCGTCGCGTCGTCGAGATAGACCTCGTCCACGGTTCCGATCTTGGCCCCCAGGCGGTCGAAGGCCTTGCGGCCGATCAGGCTGCGCGGATCGATGTCGGTCTGCACGGTGCCTCCCACTGCTCGCAACTGCGTCGGGGTGGTCGCGACTGCTCCACAGGCACTACACAAGGCCAGATCCGTGGCATCGGCCACTCGAGACGGGCATCGCCCGGCCCGCTGGTAGGCTGGAACACGGCTGCTGACCCCGCGCGGGAGAGTCCTTCGGAGCGATCCGGAGGCGCCGAAGGAGCAACTCCTCCCCGGAATCTCTCAGGCCCCCGTACCGCACGGACGAGGCCACTCTGGAAAGCAGGACGGAGTCCGTACGGCACACGCCGCGACGGGCACCGCCCTCACCGACGGTGAAAGCCGGCGTGCCGCAGGCGTGCCGGTGAAGCTCTCAGGTCGAGATGACAGAGGGGGAGGCCGTTCGGGCAGCCACGCCGTGGCGCCCCTCGCAGGTCGTGACAGACCAGGAGGCCTCCATCATGACCCCCCGTCGCACTCCGCTCTCCCAGCTGGAGCAGGGCATCCCCTTCGAGCAGCGTCACATCGGGCCCGATGCCGAGGCCCAGGCGAAGATGCTGGCCCAGGTCGGCTACGGCTCCCTCGACGAGCTCACCGCCGCCGCGGTGCCCGACGTGATCCGGAGCGCCGAGGCCCTGGACCTTCCCTCGGCGCGCACCGAGGCCGAGGTCCTGGCCGAGCTGCGAAGCCTCGCGGACCGTAACCAGGTGCTCACCCCGATGATCGGGCTCGGCTACTACGGCACGTTCACCCCGCCGGTCATCCTGCGGAACGTCATGGAGAACCCTGCCTGGTACACGGCCTACACGCCGTACCAGCCGGAGATCTCCCAGGGCCGGCTGGAGGCCCTGCTGAACTTCCAGACGATGGTCGCCGACCTGACGGGGCTGCCTACCTCAGGTGCCTCGCTCCTGGACGAGGGGACGGCCGCCGCGGAAGCCATGGCCCTCGCGCGGCGCGTCGGCAAGGTGAAGAACGGTGTCTTCCTGGTCGACGCCGACACCCTGCCGCAGACCGTCGCCGTGATCGAGACCCGCGCCGAGCCGACCGGCGTCGAGGTGGTCGTCGCCGACCTCTCGGCCGGTATCCCGGCCGAGATCGCCGAGCGGGGCGTGTTCGGTGTGCTGCTCCAGTACCCGGGCGCATCCGGTGCGGTGCGGGACATCAAGCCCGTCATCGACCAGGCGCACGAGTTCGGGGCGATCGTCTCCGTCGCCGCGGACCTGCTGGCGCTGACCCTCCTGACGTCGCCCGGCGAACTGGGCGCCGACATCGCGGTGGGCACCACGCAGCGCTTCGGCGTCCCCATGGGCTTCGGCGGACCGCACGCGGGCTTCATGGCCGTACGCGAGAAGTTCGCCCGCAGCCTGCCGGGCCGCCTGGTCGGTGTCTCCGTCGACGCGGACGGCAACAAGGCCTACCGCCTGGCCCTGCAGACGCGCGAGCAGCACATCCGCCGTGAGAAGGCCACCAGCAACATCTGCACCGCCCAGGTGCTGCTGGCGGTCATGGCCGGCATGTACGCCGTCTACCACGGTCCTGACGGCCTGCGCACGATCGCGCGGCGCACGCACCGCTTGGCCGCCATCCTGGCCGGCGGACTGCGTGCCTCCGGGATCGACGTCGTGCACGACGCGTACTTCGACACCCTCACCGTCCGCGTCCCCGGCGCGGCGGCCGATGTCGTCACCGCCGCGCGCGGCCGCGGCGTGAACCTGCGCCTCGTCGACGGCGACCACGTCTCCGTCGCGTGTGACGAGACCACCACCCGCAGCGCGCTCTCCGCGGTCTGGGCCGCCTTCGGGGCGGAAGGCGACATCGAGGCGCTGGACGCCTCGGAGCCCGACGCGCTTCCCGAGTCCGGGCTGCGCACCGACGCCGTCCTCACCCACCCGGTCTTCCACCAGCACCGCTCCGAGACGGCGATGCTGCGCTACCTGCGCAAGCTCGCCGACCGCGACTACGCGCTGGACCGCGGCATGATCCCGCTGGGCTCCTGCACCATGAAGCTCAACGCGACTGCCGAGATGGAGTCGATCACCTGGCCCGAGTTCGGTGCGCTGCATCCGTTCGCACCGGCCGAGCAGGCGCAGGGCTTCCTCACGCTCATCCGTGAGCTGGAGGAGCGCCTTGCCGAGGTCACCGGCTACGACGCCGTCTCGATCCAGCCGAACGCCGGCTCGCAGGGCGAGTTCGCCGGTCTGCTGGCCGTGCGCGCCTACCACCGCGCCAACGGGGACCACGGACGTACGGTCTGTCTGATCCCGTCCTCGGCGCACGGCACCAACGCGGCGAGCGCCGTGATGGCCGGCATGAAGGTCGTCGTGGTGAAGACCGCCGACGACGGCGAGGTCGACATCGCGGACCTCCGGGACAAGATCGCCAAGCACCGCGACGAGCTCGCCGTCCTCATGATCACCTACCCCTCCACGCACGGTGTTTTCGAGGAGCACGTCGCCGACATCTGCGGCGAGGTGCACGACGCGGGCGGCCAGGTCTACGTGGACGGCGCCAACCTCAACGCCCTGGTCGGTCTCGCCAAGCCGGGCCACTTCGGCGGCGACGTGTCCCACCTCAACCTGCACAAGACGTTCTGCATCCCGCACGGCGGCGGCGGCCCGGGCGTCGGCCCGGTCGGCGTGCGCGCCCACCTGGCGCCGTACCTCCCCAACCACCCGCTGCAGCCCGCCGCGGGCCCGGAGACGGGTGTCGGACCGATCTCGGCCGCCCCGTGGGGCTCCGCCGGCATCCTGCCCATCTCGTGGGCTTACGTACGCCTGATGGGGGGCGAGGGGCTGAAGCGTGCGACGCAGGTCGCCGTACTCGCGGCCAACTACATCGCCAAGCGGCTGGAGCCGCACTTCCCGATCCTGTACAACGGCCCGGCCGGACTGGTCGCGCACGAGTGCATCGTCGACCTGCGGCCCATCTCCAAGGCGACCGGCGTCAGCATCGACGACGTGGCCAAGCGGCTGATCGACTACGGCTTCCACTCGCCGACCATGTCGTTCCCGGTGGCCGGGACCCTGATGATCGAGCCCACCGAGAGCGAGGACCTCGCGGAGCTCGACCGTTTCTGCGACACGATGATCGCCATCCGTGGCGAGATCGAGAAGGTCGCCGACGGTACCTGGAGCGGCGAGGACAACCCTCTGAGCAACGCCCCGCACACCGCGGCCGCGCTCGGCGGCGAGTGGGCGCACGCCTACAGCCGCGAGGAGGCGGTCTTCCCGGCAGGCGTCACGCCTTCGGACAAGTACTGGCCGCCGGTGCGCCGGATCGACGGTGCCTTCGGTGACCGCAATCTGGTCTGCTCCTGCCCGCCCCTGGACGCGTACGACCAGTAGGCACGCGGACGCGCGTCGGGGCCGGTTCGGAGACTCCTCCGGGCCGGCCCCCGTGTTTCCCCGGCCGCGGTCAGGCGGCCTTCATCACCTGACCGCTTTTCAGCGGCCGGTGAGGTGCGATGATCTGGCCGTCCGGGAGCAGCTCGCCGGTGTCCTCGAAGAGCAGGACGCCGTTGCACAGCAGGCTCCAGCCCTGTTCCGGGTGGTGGGCCATCAGGCGTGCCGCCTCCCGGTCGTTGGAGTCGGCGGTCGGGCAGGGTGGCTGGTGCTGGCACATGGATGGGTTCTTTCGCTGCGTCGATTCGAGTGTGCTGCGGCTGGACGAGGTGTTCATGGCCGTCCCCGTATCAAGTCGGTCCGTTCCCAGTGTTGCCCTACGGGCGTCGATCCGCAGGGATTTCGCGGCAGCTGCTGTTCTCCTCCCATGACGCATCACCCGGCCGGACGGTTCAATCCAACTGCACTGTCCGTTCGGATGGTTCGGGGTGACCCGGCCGGACTAGTCCGGCCGGGTACACGTGTGCCCCCGCCGAATGGTCGGCGGGGGCGTGACGACGAGGATCAGGCCGGCGTGCCGAGCAGACCGGGGAGCGGAGCCGGGGTGACACGCAGGGTCATGACCGGCAGCAGGTCGGCGACCCGGTGCGGACGGTGGGGCGTGATGCCCGGAGGCGCGGGAGCCAGGGGCACCAGGACGTCGTTCGGTGCGAGTGCTCCGGCGCCCGCGTCGTCCTCGGTGTCGCGGTGGAGCCACAGCGTGAGCATGTACAGCTCGGGGATCGAGAGCAGGCGCGGCTGGTAGTGCGTCGTCGACGACTCCGCCTGGCGTACGGCGATTTCGGTGGAGACGATGTACGGGCCCTCGAAGAAGTGCGAGAAGGTCCAGCCGTCGGCGGTCAGCATGGTGTCCGCGGCGGCGACGGCGCGTTCCTTGCCCCGGATGAGGAACCGCCAGCCCGCGAGGCGGGTGAGGGGTGCTGCCTCGTGCGGCGCGATCCGGTCCAGCACGTGCACGGGGAGCGGGAGTTCGGGGCTCATCGATCCCTGGACGGACCGGAGGGCGGGCGTGTGGGCTTCTCGGACGGCGGTGGGAGAACCGAGTGCCGCGAGAACGCTGCGCAGTGCGGGCGCGGGAGCCGGTGAAACATGCAGCGGCATAGTGGGTCGCCTCTCACTTCGGAGACACGGTGGTGCGTGGGCGGGTGCAGACGGCGCTGTCGGCGTGCAACGGGGCCAGAGGAAGGCCGGTGACGGGCGGACTGGCCGATGCGTCAACTCTCTGCCTCGTCCGCAGAGTTTATACGACAAATGTTCACACGATGTTTCGGCTAGCCTTCCCGCGCATTGCGCGCAAGGCGGATTCGAGCCTTTGAATTGCGGAGTTCCTGTGGATTCAGTCCGGTCCGGACGTCTGCCGCCAGGTATTTTCCCTCCACGGCGGTAGGCTGAAACCCGTCGGTGTTTCCACTTGCGGCGCAACACCGCACGCTGCATATGCCTCATGCCGACGGAATGTGCCTCCGGTCTCAGTCGACACACTACTGGGAGTCCGCGGGCCGCGGGGGCGTTACGGATCATCTCGGCGGGGCATTATCGATCCTGATACGAGCGGCCTGTGCCGTGGGCCGCCCACTCGAGGAGGGACCCTTCGATGGGCGAGAAGATCGTGGCGGGAGCCTTCGCCCCGTCCGATCGGCAGGCGTACCGCGAGAAGCTCGTCCAGTGCCTGAGCGGGCTGGAGAGGCTCCTGTCGGAGCGACGGTTCGACCGGCCCCGGAATCTCATGGGGCTGGAGATCGAACTGAATCTCGCGGGTTCCGACGGCATGCCGAGGATGCGGAATGCTGAGGTGCTCCAACGCATCGCGAGCCGGGATTTCCAGACGGAACTGGGGATGTTCAATCTGGAAGTGAACATTCTTCCGCACCGGTTGAGCGGCCGGGTATTCGATCAGCTCGCCGAGGAGTTGCGCACCGGACTCGCCTATGCGCATCGCAAGGCGGCCGAGGTCGACGCGGGGATCGTGATGATCGGCATCCTGCCCACACTCGGACGGGACGACGTGGTGTCCGCGAACCTCTCGGACGTCGATCGCTACACCCTGCTCAACGATCAAATGGCCGCGGCCCGCGGAGAGGATTTCGTCCTCGATATCGAAGGCGTCGAACGGCTGGTCTCCACCTCCGCCTCCATCGCCCCCGAATCGGCCTGCACATCGGTGCAGTTGCACCTGCAGGTGACACCGGACCGCTTCTCCGACGTCTGGAACGCCGCGCAGGCCATCGCGTCCGTGCAGATCGCCCTCGGCGCCAACTCCCCGTTCCTCTTCGGCAAGGAGTTGTGGCGCGAGTCGAGGCCGCCGCTGTTCCAGCAGGCCACGGACGTGCGCCCGCCCGAGCTCAGGAACCAGGGGGTACGGCCCCGCACCTGGTTCGGGGAGCGCTGGATCGACTCGGCGTACGCGCTCTTCGAGGAGAACGTGCGCTACTACCCGCCCCTGCTGCCGATCTGCGAGGACGAGGAGCCGCTGCGGGTCCTCGACCAGGGCGGGGTTCCTGCCCTGGGCGAGCTCGTCCTCCACAACGGCACGGTCTACCGGTGGAACCGGCCGGTCTACGGACTGGCCGACGGCGTCCCGCACCTCAGGGTGGAGAACCGGGTCCTGCCCGCGGGGCCGACCGTCACCGACGTCATCGCCAACGCCGCGTTCTACTACGGGCTCGTGCGCGCGCTCGCCGACGAGTCCCGGCCGGTGTGGACCAGGCTGTCCTTCGAGGCGGCCGAGGAGAACTTCGACGCGGCCTGCCGCCACGGCATCGACGCCGAACTGCTGTGGCCCCGCCCGGGCCGTTCGGGAGGTGTGGCGAAGGTGCCCGCCGTCAAGCTCGTCCGGGACGAACTGCTGCCGCTCGCCGCTGCCGGGCTCGACGCCTGGAACATCGAGCCCTCCGACCGGGACCGCTACCTCGGTGTGATCGAGGAGCGCTGCCGGCTCCGCGTGAACGGTGCCTCGTGGCAGGTCGACACCTACCACCGCGCGCTGGAGGCCGGTCTCGAACGGGAGGGCGCCCTCGCGGCCATGACCCGGCGCTACGGCGAGCTGATGCAGGTCGGCGAACCGGTCCACACCTGGCCCGTCGGCTTTCCCGCCCCCTGAGGAGCGGGCCGCCCGGTGTCCCGCCACCGCCGCGCCGTCGGGCAAGCTAGGACGCACAACCGACGGCAGGCGTACAGGTAAGGCGGGTCGCGTGACTGCAACCATTCCCCGGGAGGAGGCGTCCCCGCGGATCCTGAGGTCGGAGACCCTGCTCGTGCTGGCTCTCTCGCTCGGGGCCAGCGGCGTCTCCGCCCTGATCAGCTTCGTCGGGTCGCTGACGAAGCCCGGGGGCCTCAAGGACCAGGCCGCGACGCTGAACGGGTCGTACGCCCCCGGACGTCCCTGGCTCGACCTCGCCTGGCAGTTGTTCGGCATCGCGACCGCGCTGGTACCGGTCGCCCTGGTGGCCCACCTCCTCCTGCGCGAGGGAGCCGGTCTGCGGACCCTCGGACTGGACCGCACCCGGCCCCGGCAGGATCTCGGCCGGGGCACTCTGGTCGCGGCCGCCATCGGCAGCGCCGGGCTGGCGTTCTATCTGGCGGCCCGCGCCGGGGGGTTCAACCTGACGGTCGTACCGGAGTCGCTGCCCGAGGTCTGGTGGAAGTTCCCCGTACTGATCCTCTCCGCCGTGCAGAACTCCCTCGTCGAGGAAGTCATCGTCGTCGGGTACCTCCTGCGCCGGCTCGGGCAGCTGGGATGGACACCGATGGCCGCGCTGGTGGCGAGCTCCGTGCTCCGCGGCTCCTACCACCTCTACCAGGGGATCGGCGGGTTCATCGGCAACGTGGTCATGGGCGTGGTCTTCGTGGTGCTGTACCGGCGGTGGGGACGGGTCGGACCGCTGATCGTCGCGCACGCGTTGCTCGACATCGGGGCTTTCGTCGGATACGCCCTGCTCGCGGGGAAGGTGGGCTGGCTGCCCACCCCCTGAGACGCGGCCCGGGTTCGTGTGCTCAGAGCGAGGTGAGCAGTTCGCCGTCGACGACCGTCACGGCGCTGCCGGTCAGCAGGGTGCGCCCACCCCGCAGTGAGGTGCGCACCAGGCCCGAGCGGGCGGACGCCTGCAGGCCGGTGAGGTCGTCACGGCCGAGCCTGGCCGACCAGAAGGGGGCCAGGGCGGTGTGCGCGCTGCCGGTCACCGGGTCCTCGTCGATCCCGACCCGCGGGAAGAAGCCGCGCGACACGAAGTCGTACGCGCCCGCCGCGTCGCCGGCTGCGGCGGTGGCGATGACACCGCGGCGGGAACACGCGGCGAGTGAGGCGAAGTCCGGGCGCAGGGCGCGTACGGCGGCCTCGTCGGCCAGCTCCACCAGGAGATCACCGACGTGTTCCCCCGTGTCGTGCACGGAGAGGGGGGACGCGCCGAGCGCTTCCACGAGTCCGGGGGGAACGGCGACGGGCGTCAGGGGCGCGGTGGGGAAGTCCAGGGTGAGGGAGCCGTCCTCGTGCGCGACAGTGCGAAGGATGCCTGAACGGCTCGCGAACCGCACGGTGCCGCTCGCGGTACCCGTCGTGTGCAGGACATGGGCCGCCGCCAGTGTCGCGTGTCCGCAGAGATCCACCTCGGTGGCCGGGGTGAACCAGCGCAGCGCCCAGTCGGCATCACCGCCGGGCGGCAGCGGGTGCGCGAAGGCGGTCTCCGAGAGATTGAGCTCGGAGGCGATCGACTGAAGGCGGGCCGACTCGGGGAACGGGCCCGCGTCGAGGAGGAGGACCCCGGCCGGGTTGCCGGCGAAGGGGCGGTCGGTGAAGGCGTCGACGATGCGGATCTTCATGCCGTCGACGGTAGGCGTGACGCCTCCGGGCGGTCCAAGGCCAATCAGGGATGTGCGGCCCGTCCGGGCCGGGCGGACATCCGGATTCTCCGGGGCCGACGGGATGACCGAACCGTGTCCGCGGCGACCGACCCCCGGCCCGGACAGCGGTGTCCGGTGCCGACGGGTGGCCTCCGCCTCCGGGTCAGCACGTCGACTCCGCGGTCACCGCGGGGCGTGACTCGTCTCAGTGAAGTTTGACCGTTCTCACTGAAGTTTGACCGGTCGCTGCTCTACGTTGCTCCTCCGCCGTGCGCCCTCGCCGGGCCTTGACCTGCGGTGACTCAGGCCGGATGCAGCACAGCCATGGCGATCTCACGCACGCGGTCCTGCGTGATCCCGGTGCGCTGTTCGACGGCGAGCGGGTGGTCGGTGGGCTCCAGCTCGATGAAGGGCCTCTCGCCAACCGGTCGGGTGTGGGCGTTGGTCTTCAAGTCGGTGGTGCTCTCGGAGTAGAGCGCGAGCTCCGTGCTGAGCCAGCCGAAGTACGGCTTCTCCGCCTCACGCCCCTCCGTATTCCACACGTCGAGGGCACGGGCAAAGTTGTCCTTGCTCAGGGAGACCCAGACGCCCCACGAGAAGACGTCCTCGCTGCCGATCACAGGTATCTCGATCAGGCCCCGGATGAAGAAGTGCTTGCCCTTGATCACGCACTGGTCGGACGACAGCATGCTGGCCTGATCGCTCTCGAAGCTGGAATCCCAGACATCAGGAGCCATGGTCGAGTAGCTCATGGGGAGCTCTGCGTGGTAGTCGCCGCAGCATGAGCACGTGAAACCGAGATCGTTAGACATGGCGCGAGACTAGCGACCGCATAGAGAGCGGGGCTGGCCCGGGTCACCAGCACCCGCTGGTCGCACGCCGGCGTCGTCGCCCAATCCCGGTTCGCTTGCCCCGTCTGGTCAAACTTCGATGAGACGAACAGGCCGCTCGTCAATCTTCGGTGAGACCGGTGAATCTTCGCTGAGACAGGACAGGGCGGCCGAGGTGATGGTTCTTGTCAGACGATAGTTCCCGATATATCGTTGAGTCATCGCGACAGATCAACGACAGAGTCGCGTGACACCGCACAGGAGAGGAGCGCAGTCATGCGTTCACATGGACATGAACACGGATGCGGCCCCGGGCGCCGAGGCGCCGGCAGGGGAGAATTCGACGGAGGCCGCCCCGCCTTCGGCCCCTTCGGCCCGCCCTTCGGTGGCGGGCCCTTCGGCGGCGGCGGCGGGCGTGGCCGGGGAGGCGGCCGGGGGAGGGCCAGGCGTGGTGACGTACGTGCGTCGATCCTGACGCTGCTCAAGGACCGTTCGATGCACGGGTACGAGATGATCCAGGAGATCGGTGAGCGCAGTGGAGGGGCCTGGCGGCCCAGTCCCGGCTCTGTGTACCCCACGCTCCAGCTGCTGGAGGACGAGGGTCTGATCGTCAGTGCGAGTGAGGGTGGCAAGAAGTTGTTCACCCTGACCGAGGCGGGCCGCACGGAGGCCGAGTCCGGCCCCGACGCACCCTGGGAGGAAGCCGGGCGCGGGGTCGACTGGGAGGGCGTGAACGAGATCCGGCAGGCCGGTTTCGGTCTGATGGAGGCGTTCGGCCAGGTCTGGAAGACCGGCTCCGCCGGCCAGCGGCAGAAGGCCCTGACCGTGATCGGCGACGCGCGGAAGAAGCTGTACCTGATCCTCGCCGACGAGGACTGAGTCATGAGGCTTCGCCGAACATCCGAGAGGGGCCCCGTCCGTGGGGCCCCTTGTGCGTCCCGGTGGCGGGAAATGCTCTCCGTGATGGCGTGATCTCATCCAGAAGGATGAGGAACCCCCGGTGGCCCCAGCCTTCTGCGGGATGCCGGATAGGCCGTACCGGGGATGTTTTCGCTCCCCGGGGCTGATGAGGTGGAGTGGTGCAGTTCCGGACACGAGGTACCCCCGAGCAGATCCCGCCGAACCATCCGCGCCCCGATGCCGCGCTGAGTCCCGCCATGACGGCGGTGGCCGGCGGCGCGCGGAGGCGCGCCCTGCGCGACGGTGACCGCCGCGTCGACACGGCCCATCTCCTGCACTCCCTCGTCGAGTCGGATGATGCGGTGCGGGACGTGTTCGGCGGAGCGCCGCAGCTGGCTCGGGTGCTCGGTTACCTCGTGCAGCGCAGTATCGGATACGGCCTCCGGTGGCAGGGTGCGCGGGAGGCTTCGGGTGCGGTGCCGGTCGTGCGGACGCCCACCGGCGAAGGCTGGTCGTCTCCGGCGGCCGAAGCGCTGGAGCGGGCGGCCCGGGGCGCCGCCCGGCGCGGACGGTCCCACGCCGACGGACTGGATCTGCTGGCCGCGCTGCTCGCGGATCCCCGGTGCCGGGCGGTCGAGGTGCTGGAGCGGGCCGGGGTCGAGGTCGCGGAGCTGGCCTCCCGCACCGAGGCCCGGCTGACCGCGGGGGAGACGCCATGGTGATCATGGCCACGTAAATGACAGGTGTATCAGGGGTGACGCTGCTGACCGCTGCTGCCATGATGTGCCGATGCACGCGTCTCAGGGGAGAAGCGCCGGACTGGGCCTGGCCCTTGCCTCGGCTCTCGCATTCGGTGGTTCGGGGGTCGCGGCCAAGCCGCTGATCGAGGCGGGGCTCGGCCCGCTGCACGTGGTGTGGCTCAGAGTGGCCGGCGCCGCACTCGGCATGCTGCCGGTCGCCTGGCGGCACCGGAATCTCGTGCGCGAGCGGCCGGCCCTGCTGGCGGGGTTCGGGCTGTTCGCCGTCGCCGGTGTCCAGGCCTGTTATTTCGCCGCGATCTCGCGCATCCCGGTCGGGGTGGCCCTGCTCGTCGAATACTTGGCTCCCGCCCTCGTCCTCGGCTGGGTGCGGTTCGTCCAGCGCCGCGCCGTCACCAGGGCAGCCGCCGTCGGAGTGGTGCTCGCGGTCGGCGGGCTCGCCTGCGTCGTCGAGGTGTGGTCGGGGCTCGGCTTCGACGCGATGGGCCTGCTGCTCGCGCTCGGTGCGGCCTGCTGCCAGGTGGGGTACTTCGTCCTGTCGGATCAGGGTGCCGGGCACGGGGACACGGCGGATACCGAACCCCCGCACCCCTTCGGGGTGATCGCGTACGGACTGCTGGCGGGCGCCGTCGTGCTGACGGCCGTCGCCAGGCCGTGGGGCATGGACTGGGCGGTGCTCGGAGGCGACGCGGTCATGGACGGGCACGGCGTCCCGGCATGGGTCCTGCTCGGCTGGATCGTCCTGCTCGCGACGGTGCTGGCCTACGTCACCGGTGTGGTGTCGGTGCGCCTGCTCTCGCCCCAGGTGGCGGGGGTCGTCGCGTGCCTGGAGGCGGTCATCGCGACCGTGCTCGCCTGGGTGCTGCTCGGTGAACACCTCTCGGCGCCGCAGCTGGCGGGCGGTGCCGTGGTCCTGATCGGGGCCTTCATCGCCCAGTCGTCCGCGCCCAAGCCGCCGACGGGGCCTGTCGCGTCGGGGCCGGGTCTGCTGGGCGCCGAGGCGGTCGGGGCCCGGGAGCCGACCGGCCCCGAGGGGGAACTGCCGCGCCGGACGGGACAGCCCTCAGGCCGCCCGTCGCCCGGCGAGGCGGTGCCCTGCTCACCGGAGGGCCGGTCCAAGCCCCCGCGCTCCGAGTCCTGGTGACGAAGGCTCAGAGGGCTGCGAGGTAGCCCGGAACCCGGATCGCGGGGTCGAGGTCGTCGGACGGGACAGGTGTCCCGTAGGTCCTGGCCACCGGAACCACGCCTGCCCAGTGGGGGAGGGAGAGGTCCTCCGGTTCGTCACTCGGGCCGCCCGTGCGGATCTTCGCGGAGACCTCGTCGAGGTCGATCCGGATCACCGCGGTCGCCGCGAGTTCCTTCGTGTCCGCAGCCCGCGAGTCCTTCGACCTGCCGGGCACGGCCTGGTCGACGATGGCGTCGAGCGCGACACGCCGCTCCTGCGGGTCCGTCACGGTGCTGGCGATCCCATGGACCACCACGGAGCGGTAGTTCATCGAGTGGTGGAAGGCGGAGCGGGCCAGCACGAGGCCGTCGACGTGTGTGACCGTCAGGCAGACGGGGAGGCCGGGGTCGGCCGCGCCGGCCGCGCGGAGCGGGCGTGATCCCGTCGAGCCGTGCACGTACAGCCGCTCGCCGATCCGGCCGAACAGCGTCGGCAGCACGACCGGCGCGCCGTCGCGGACGAAGCCCAGATGGCACAGGTAGGCCGCGTCGAGTATCGCGTGGACGGTCTCCTTGTCGTACGAGGCGCGCTCCCTGGAGCGGCTCGGCACCGTGCGGTCCGTCGGCTCGTAGGCCACTGCTCCGGAGGCGGCGGGGCTGGGGGTGTCCGGCATTTGCTCACTCCATTGCGCTAGTGCATAATAATGTTTGTGCTAGGAGAGTATCGGATCAGTGGGCGGGGCGCATCGGACATTTCCGCGAGCGTGGAGCACGGGGTGGCCTCGGGTGACCTCGCACCCGGTCATGTGCTCCCGCCCATGCGGGCGTTGGCGCTCCAACTCGGGGTCAACCCGAACACGGTGGCCGCCGCGTACCGCATGCTGCGGGAGCGCGGAGTCATCGAGACGGCGGGCAGGCGGGGAAGCAGGGTGCGTCCGCGCCCGGCCAGCACGGCGCGCGGTTCCCTCCGGGTGGAGGCCCCTCCCGGCGTGCGTGAACTGGGTGACGGCAATCCGGACCCGGCGCTGCTGCCCGACCTCGGTCCGGCGCTGGCCGCGGCCTCGCGGGCGTACGCCGACAGGCCGGGTCTGTACGGGGACGCCCCCGTGCTCCCTGAATTCGAGCGTCTCGTGCGTGCCGGTCTGGACGCCGACGGCGTCCAGACCGGGCCGGTCGCGCTCGCGTCCGGGTCGCTCGACGCGATCGAGCGCGTGCTGACGGCGCACCTCAGACCCGGTGACCCGGTAGCCGTCGAGGACCCGGGATGGGGCGCCCTCCTCGATCTGATCCCTGCGCTCGGTATGCGACCCGTCCCGGTCGCGCTGGACGACGAAGGGCCCCTGCCCGGCGATGTGGAGCGAGCTCTGCGAGCGGGAGCCAGGGCTCTGGTGGTCACTGACAGGGCGCAGAACCCGACTGGTGCCGCGGTGAGTTCCACGAGGGCGGCCGCGTTGCGGACCGTCCTCGCCGGGCATCCTGGGGTGCTCCTGATCGAGGACGACCACGGTCACGCGATCGTCGACCTGCCGGTGCACCCGCTCGCGGGTGTCACGGAGCGCTGGGCCTTCGTCCGGTCCGCCTCGAAGGCGTACGGCCCCGATCTGCGGCTCGCCGTGCTCACCGGGGACGCGCTGACGGTCGATCGGGTGACGGGACGTCAGAATCTGGGCCCCGGCTGGGTGAGCGGTCTGCTGCAACGGACCGTGCACCACCTGTGGGCGTCCGGTGCGGTGGATCCGGTGGAGGTCGCCGGGTCCTACGGGGAGCGGCGGGACGCGCTGATCCGGGCGCTG
The DNA here is from genome assembly GCF_035946055.1 of Streptomyces sp. NBC_01341. NCBI lineage: Bacteria > Bacillati > Actinomycetota > Actinomycetes > Kitasatosporales > Streptomycetaceae > Streptomyces > Streptomyces sp. NBC_01341. The sequence continues at coordinate 6,292,619 of NZ_CP108364.1, forward strand.
GGTGAGCGGGGGGTGCCGGCGTACGGGCGGACCGGGATGAACGTGTGGGTCCCGGTGAGCGACGAGACCGGAGCGGTGGCCAGGATGCTGCACGCCGGCTGGGCGGTCGCCCCCGGGGCGCGCTTCCGGATGGCGTCCCCGCAGGGAGTGCGGCTGACCGTGTCACCGTTGTCCGCCGCCGACATCGAACCGCTGGCGGACGCGGTCGCGGCTGCGGTGCGGCCCGTCCGCCCGGTCAGCTACGGGTGAGTCCGCCGGCTTCCGCGCCGGTGCCCGCGTCCGTGATCCGGCCGGGCGCGGCTGGCGCGCCGCGGGTCCTGCTCTGGGTGAGTGCGGCACCGGCGAGGACCACCGGCGCGCCGACCGGGGTGTTCCAGCTCAGCTCCCTCGCCGAGCAGGGCCACCCCTGCCGCGGTTTCCGGTGAGCGACAGGGGCGACGCTCCCGTGCCCGCCAGGGTGCGGCGGACGTAGATCCAGCCGACCGGGTAGCTCAGCGAGGCGAGCAGGGCCATCGCCGTACCCGTGAGATCCAGCCCGGTGAACCCCTGCCATGCGCCCGGCGCGGTGAGTACGCCGATGAAGGCTGTCTGCTGGTCTGCCCAGCTTTTCCACAGGTTCCAAGGCGGGCCCTTGCAGGCGGGGTGGGCAGGGGTTGTTCGTGTCAGACGGGTGGGCCGTGGACGGTGTCGAAGAGGTGTGTCCACGTGTCCTGCCAGGGCCAGTTGTGTGGCAGGTGCAGGGTGATGCGTCGTGGCGGAGCGGCGGTCTTCGGCGGCGAGTGGGCCGGCCCTGCAGTCTCTGGAAGGCCGACCCGCCCGGTCGTCGGCAGGAGGGGAGCGCACGGGCCGCTCGGCGCAGCCGGTGCGCCGAGCGGAGGCTCCACCGTCATTACCGTATGGTTCGTCGCGCTCAGTCACGGAGTCGTGGCGATTACGGCGTCCACACCCATCGGCCCCGCTGACCGCCGTCGCGGAGAGCCTGGTAGGCCTGTGCGGCACCGTCCAGCGCAACGGTGCCAGCGCGACGGGCCTCCAGTCGCCCCTCGGCGGTCAGCGCCAGCAGCTCGCGGAGCCGTCGGCCGTCAGGGGCGATCACTCCGCTTGTGACTCCGATGCCACGCTCGGACTCGGGCTCACGCCCGGGAAAGGCCCCTGCGTACAACCCGTTGTCACGGACAGCGGGGAGGACCACCTCGTCCAGTAGCGCGGCGTCCAGCACCGCGTCGAAGCCGGCGGCACCCTTCAGATCGGTGATCGTCTCAGCGGCCCCCGCCCGGGTCGGCCCATCGGCGTCGGAAGTACGGGCCAGCCCCATGAGGACCCAGCCTGCGTGGGCCGCGAGGGCGACCGCATATCCACCAACTCCTCCCGCCGCACCAGTGGGCAGTCCTGGCAGGAGGGCGGCGGAGGCAGCCGCACCGAAAACGGTCCCGCATCCCGGACCGATGACCTTTTGCCCGCCCGATGGCCATCGGGCGGCCATAAATAGACGTCCGGTCGTCTACTATGTATGAGGTCGCCTGACCGGGCGACTGTGTATGGACGTCACCGCAGCGCGGGAATCGCGGGGGCCCCAGCACCGCGCGGCGCGTGTCAGGCCCCGCGGAATCGCAAGTAGGGAGATACCAGTCATGCGCGTCGAAATCTGGACGGACATTGCCTGCCCGTGGTGCTACTCGGGCCGGGCCGCCTTCGCCAAGGGGCTCGCCGCCTTCGAGCACCGGGACGAGGTGGAGGTCGTGCAGCGTTCGTACGAACTCAACCCTGACGCGAAGAACGGCAACTCCTCTTACGTCGACGTGGTCGCCAAGCAGTACGGGCGTACCAACGCCCAGCAGGTCTCCCGCGAGGAGCAGGCCGCAGAGCTGGCGAGGGGGCTGGGCCTCGACTTCATCGTGGGCGGACGCCGCTTCGGCAACACCTTCGACCTCCACCGCCTTATCCACTTCGCGAAGACCCGCGGCCTGCAGGACGAGCTGGCGGACCTCGTGTTCCGGGCGAACTTCGGCGAGGAGCGCTCCGTCTACGACCGGCAGACCCAGATCGACGTCGCTGTCGCATCGGGACTCGACGAGGCCGAGGTCGTGGCGGTCCTCGACGACCCGACGGCATTCGCCGACGAGGTCCGGAGCGACGAGCGGGAGGCCGTGGAGGTCGGCGCCCAGGGCGTGCCGTTCGTCGTACTCGACCGGCGATACAGTGTCGGCGGCGTCCAGTCGGCCGGCGCCTACACCAAGGCGCTGGAACAGGCTTGGGCCAACCGGTCCGCCGCCTAGGCCGATTCTCGGGTCATCCGCCTGACCAGATGAAGATGGCGGCGAGGTGGAGTCCTGCGAGGTAGATGGTGGCGGTCTTGTCGTAGCGGGTGGCGAGGCCGCGCCACTGTTTGAGTTTGTCGACGCAGCGTTCGACGGTGGTGCGTTGCTTGTAGGCGTCGTGGTCGAAAGCGGGTGGTCCGACGCCTCGGCTGCCGAGGTGTTTGCGGTTGGCGGTCCGGTCGACGGGCTGATTGTGGGCGCCTTTCCATGACCCGAAGTGCTCAGGCAGGTCAGTGCGTCCATGGTGTCCCGGTGCGGTACTCGAACGTGAACACGTCCACGCTGTATGGCGTACGGACGCGGACCGCAGGCCGTCGATCAGGGCCGCCGTCGACGCGCTGCGGGCGGCGGGGCGGTCCCTGTACGATCAGGCCGGCTGAAGGCCGGCCTGATCCAAACGAAAGACCCTAGACGTCGGTCAGCTTCCGGAAGTCCCACGAGGTGACGGCTTCCGGGGTGAGCCGGATCCAGGCATGCCGGGAATCGTGCGGCAGGGTCTCCAGACCGAAGTACTTCTTGGCGAACAGCAGTTCCGGTGTGCCCAGTTCGGCGTGGTCCTCACCCGTGCGAGGCACTTCGCCGACGAACTCCGCCTGGCCGGTGAGCTCCACGCCCCGCAGCTCGCCGTACTCCACGCCGTCGTCGACCACGACGGCGATGCCCGGGTTCTGCCGTAGCTGTGCCCAGCGCAGGCTCCGTGTGAGGGAGTAGAGCCACAGCGAGGTGCCGTCCCACACGAACCACAGCGCCCCGACGTGCGGGCGCCCCTCCGCGGAGACCGTGGCCACCCGGCAGGTGCGCCGGCCGGTCAGGTAGGCGTCCCGTTCGGCGTCGGTCATCATGATCCGGCGGCCGCGGCGCTGGGTGACGGACATGGGCGGGGCCCTCCTGCGTTCGCCGGGGGTTCGTCGATGGCCGACAGCATGGGGCTTCCGCCCGCCCAGGGGCAATGGCTCGGGCGGGCGCCGGGCCTCCGTCACACGTCGGCGGTGCGGGCGCGGGAGGCGCGCCTCGCGTCGGCGCTCCGGCGGAGCCCCGGGAACCGCGCCCCTACGCCAGAATGATCGCGCCGTCCGCCACCTTGATCGGCGTCTCCGGCAGCGGCTGTGTGGCGGGCCCTGCCGTAGCCTTTCCGGTCGTCGCGTCGAAGGTGCTGCCGTGGCAGGGGCAGCTGATCGTTCCGTCGGCGACGCCCTTGACCGCGCATCCCTGGTGCGTGCACTTCGAGGAGAAGGCCTTGAACGTGCCCGCGGTCGGCTGCGTCACCACCACGCCCTTGTCGGCGAAGACGACCCCTCCCCCCTCGGGTATGTCGCTCGTCCTGGCGAGTACCTCACCGCCGCCCTTCCCGGCCGGCTGTACCGTGTCCGAACCCTCGCCGTCCTTCGAGCCGCCGCACGCGGTGAGAGCGGCGGCCACCCCCGCCGCGCCGACCGCCGCCACGACGGTGCGGCGCCCGAGGTGGACCTGACGCTCCTGCGATGCGCTCATGCCGGCATTCCCTTCATCGGTGTACGAGGCTTCGCAGGGGTATACGGCCCCGGGCGGCCCGGCGTTCAGACCCCGCGCCGACTCCTTCCCCAGGGTGCGGTGGTGTTGGCTCAGCCGTGCACGCGTACCGGCAGCTCGCGCACACTGTTCCCCACGAACGAGGCATGCCGGGGGAGTTCGGTGTCCGGGACGGCGAGGGTGAGCGCGGGGAAGCGCGCGAACAGTTGCCGAAGTGCTGTCGCGCCTTCCACGCGGGCCAGTGGAGCCCCCATGCAGAAGTGCGCGCCATGGCCGAGCGAGAGGTGGCGGGCCTTGCCGTCGCGGGTGATGTCGAAGCGTCCGGCCTCCGGGCCGTGCGCCTTCGTGTCGCGTCCCGCCGCCGAGTAACCGGCCAGCACCGGGGTCCCCTTCGGGATCACGGTGCCGTCGATGGTCAGGTCGCGGGTCGGATAGCGGAACGGGAAGTAGCTGACCGGGCTGTCCCAGCGCAGCGTCTCCTCGACCACGTCCGCCCAGCTCGCCGTGCCCTCCCGGACCAGGGCGAGCTGGTCACGATGGGTGCACAGGGCCCGTACGGCGTTGGTGATCAGATTGAGCGTCGTCTCGTGTCCCGCGATGATGGTCAACATCAGGGTGCCGATCAGCTCGTGCGGACCGAGCCGGTCGCCGTCCGCCTCCCGGGCCGCGATCAGCGCGCTGATCAGGTCGTCCCTCGGGTCCTCGGCCCGGGCGGCGGCGACGGCGCCGAGGGCGTCCACCATCTCCCGGTTGGCGGTCATCGCCTCGGCGGGGCCGATGTCGGTGGCGACGATCCGGCTGGAAAGGTGGTGCAGCCTGTCGTGGTGCTCCGGGTCGACACCCAACAGTTCGCAGATGACGCCCATGGGAAGCGGCAGGGCGAAGTGCCTGCGCAGGTCGACGACGCCGTCGTTCGCCATTGCCTCCCGCTCGAGGCCGTCCAGCAGCGACGCGGTCAGTTCCTCGACACGCGGGCGCAGCTCCTCGACCCGGCGCGTGGTGAACGCCTTGCTCATGAGGGATCGCAACCGCCGGTGGTCCGCCCCGTCCGCGGTGGTCATTCCCTGCACGGTGGCGAAGGTTTTCAGCGGCCAGCCGTCGGGGATCTCCCCGTCCCGCAGAGCGGCGAAGTGCCGCGCGTCCTTCGCGACGTCGGGGTGTGAGAGGAATTCCCTGAGCGCGTCGTGACCCAGCACCGCCATACCCTTCACCTCGCCCGGCAGAACCACCGACGAGACGGCGCCCCCGGCCAGCAACCGCGCGTTGGCGGCGTGGGGGCACCCGCCGGACGGGTCCAGGCGGTGCGGCGTGTCGTGCGCGAGGTTCTCCGGCGACGTGTTCAACAGGGCTCCTGACGGAACGGTGAGTGAGTGACCGGGCACCCGGGCCGCCTCGGTGTGTGACGGATCGTCGGGGCGTGGCCCGAGGACGGGCGGACGGATCGGGGTAACTCGGCTGCTGCGCGCGGGACATGAACAGCGTAGGCCAATGGGGTGTATCCGGTCGGCGATCGAGTGCGCCGGTGGACGTGCGTGGGGGCCGGCCCGGGCCGGGCCGGAGACATCGGTGCGGAGCACTCCGTGCGATGCGGCGTCACGCTTCTTCCGGCCACCGACGTCCGCTGCGGGCTCCGGCCGGGACCCACCGTTCCCGTTCCGACGGGCGGTGGCCGTCCTTTCCGCCGGACACCGGTGGGGGTGGGGCGCACACCCGGCGCATGGGTGCTCGGTGTGGTTTTCAGGTGGGCACGGGGGGCTCACGGGTATCGCGTACGAGGGTTTCCTGAATGACGTGGTTCACATTTGGACATACCTGCACAGGAGGGGCGCCGTGTGGCTCGATAGTTTCCGCCCGGCGTGCCTGGCATATGCCGAGAATGGGTTCCCGTGGCCTCCACTCGGACGCGTAATCGAAAGTGGGGCAGGGGGCTCACTTCTCGGCTGCTTCCGGGCATCTAATGTGATTGGCATGGACGGGCGGGGCTTGGGTAGTCGTGGCTCCGCGGCTGGTTCGCCGCTGCTATTCGGGGTGCGGCTCATGGCCACTCCCGGTGGCTGGAATTGCGCCGTGGGGGCCTGTTTTCGATGATGTGCCTGCAGAATGCGATCCGCCTGCGCGCCCGGAAGCAGTCGATTAATGTGCTGTGGAACAGCGAGAACTAGTGGGGGAATCATGGCCAATCCTTTCGATGACGAATCGGAACGGTTCGTGGCGCTGGTGAACGACGAGGGGCAGTACTCCCTGTGGCCCGCGCGTCTCGATGTCCCGGGCGGGTGGCGCGTCGAAGGCTCGGAGGGGTCGCGTCAGGAGTGCCTGGACGCGATCGAGGCCGCCTGGAGCGACATGCGCCCCGCCAGTCTGGTGCGGGCGATGCGGGCCGACGCGGGATAGGCCGGGCCCGGTTCCTCTCGGTCCCGTACCTGATGCGGGACGGGCCCGGCCGCCGGCGGTCCCGCCGGACCTGGCCCGACGTGTGCCGGCCGACGGTCGCCGGACTCTGTCCGGGGCGGCGCCCCTCCCGGCTCCATGTCCGTCCGCCCGTCCGTTTCTGATCATTATCGATCCCGCGTGATCAAGGACTTGCGAATTTGGCTACGCGTGCTCGAATCCATTTCATGTGGCATTCATAAAATGCTGGTGTGCTGCCTCGTGGCCTGTTTCTGTGGGTGCGCGGCAGTGTGGTCTCATGTCGGGCTGCCGCGCCCGGTGAGAGGTCTCTCCAGTGGTCCGATCAGTGGGCGCAGCGATGCCCTCGCATCCCTTTTCCCGGTCCGCCCCGGGGGAGTGGGAAATCGCGTGGCCGGTTCCGCGCGCCCTGATCCGCCGTCCCCGAAAACTCTCCCCGAAGGTGTCGTCCGGCATGCGCAGAAACGGATCTCTCCCGTCAGATACTGGCCCGGAAGAACTCATCGAACTGACCGCTGCCCAGCAGGGTGTCTGGTACGGGCAACTGGTGGATCAGGAAAGTCCGAAATTCAACATCGGTGAATGCTTCGAGATCGACGGAGGGATCGACGAGTCGCTGTTCGCCGCCGCACTCGGCCGGGCCGCCGCCTTCTGCGACAGCCTCAACACCGAGTTCGTCACCAGGGGCGAAACGGTCCGTCAGCGCGTCGTCCACCGCTCACCGGACGATACGGGCCGGCTCCGTATCGTCGACCTCTCGGAGGCCGGTGACCCCGCCGCCGCGGCCGAGCGATACATGGCCGAGGACATGGCCACGGTCGACAGACTCGACGCACCCCGGCACCACTTCGCTCTCATGCGACTCGGTCCCACGCGGCACTACTGGTACATCCGCTACCACCACATAGCCGTCGACGGCCTGGGCGGCGCCGTCTTCGCCCGCACCGTGGCGGACCTCTACACGCGGGCGGCGCGGGGCGAGGACCTCGACACGATCGAGCCGCCCGCCGGGGCCCTGCGCGACCTGTCGGCCGACGAGGAGGACTACCGCTCCTCGGACCGCTACGCAGCGGACCGCGCCTACTGGACCGGCAAGTTCGCCGACGCCGCGACGGATGGCGGGACGGAAGGGTCCGGAGCCGGCGGCGCCACGGGCGCGCGAGGCGGCCCTTCGCTCATCCGCCGGCGCACCGACGTCCCGGCTCCGGCCGGGTCCCCGGGTGCCGACGTCCGGCTGCACACGGGCGAGACCCTGCCCCTCGCCGTACTCGACGACCTGCGCCGGCTCGCCGCCGGGAACCGCACCAGCTGGACCGCCGTCCTCGTGAGCGCTGTCGCCGCCTACGTCGGCCGGGTGACGGGAACTCAGGACGTCGCCGTGGGACTCGCCTCCAACGGCCGTCACGGCGGTCTGCGGCACATCGTCGGTATGACCGCCAACATCCTGCCGCTCCGTCTGGCCGTCACCGCCGACATGACGGTCGGCGCCCTCGTGCGCGCCGTCACCGCCGAGATGCGCGGAGCCCTGCGCCACCGCCGGTTCTCCCGGGAACAACTCGCCCGCGAGCTGCGGACGACGGACGGCGCGGCCCGCCTGACCGGCGTCGTCGTCAACATCATGGGGTACGACTACGACCTCGACTTCGCGGGCAGCTCCGCCGCATCACGCGTCCTGTCGATCGGTCCCGTCGACGACGTGTCCCTGTTCGTCTCCGAACGGTCCGAGGGCACCGGCCCGTTGATCGGGTTCGACACCAACCCGGAGATCTACCACCCTGATGACGTACGGCTGCACCAGCAGGCCATCGTCTCCTTCCTGTCGGCCCTTGCGGCGGCCGAGCCCGACACACTCCTTCGTGATCTGCCGTTCGTCGACGACACCTCGGCCGGACTGCTGCTCGCGCAGGGACGCGGCACCGGGCTGCCGGCGGACACCGTCGCCAGGAACCTGCCCGAGGCGTTCGGCGCGCAGGTGAACCGGACCCCGGACGCCCCGGCCGTGGTCGACGGCGGGGACACGCTCTCCTACCGGCAACTGGAGCGAGCGGCGAACGGGCTGTCCGCCGCCCTGGCCGGCCGGGGCATCCGCGCGGAGGACGGCGTCGGGGTGCTCGTGGGCCGCTCGGCGGCCGTGGTGTCCGCCTCGCTCGGCGCGGTCGGTGCCGGGGCGGCGTACGTACCGATGGACCCCGGCTGGCCGGCCGAAAGGCTCCGCCGAGTCGCCGAAGTCGCCGGCCTGCGCGCCGTGGTGGTCGACGAGGCCACGGCCGGCCTGCCCTGGGTGAAGGAGGCGGCGGCCACCCTGCCGGTGATCGTCGTCGACCGTCTCGGAGGCATCGTGCGCGGCGCCCCGCCGCGGCCGGGAGGCCCGCCGGCCGTGATCCGCGGTGAGCGGCTCGCCTACGTGATGTTCACCTCCGGATCCACGGGTCTGCCCAAGGGCGTCGGTGTCAGCCACGCCGACATCGTCGCGCTGGCCGCCGACACCGCCTGGACGGGCGGGGTGTCCGACGCGGTGCTGATGCACTCGGCGTACGTCTTCGACGCGTCCACCTTCGAGATCTGGACGCCGCTCCTGAACGGCGGCACCGTGGTCGTCGCTCCGGGAGGGGTCCTGGACGCGCGTTCCCTCGCGGACACGGTCGACCGGCACGGCGTGACCGCGGTGTTCCTCACGACGGCGCTGTTCAACGTGGTGGCGGAGGCAGACCCGTCGGCGTTCGCCGGCCTGCGCCTGGTCGCCGCCGGCGGGGAGGCCGCCGCACCGGGACTGATGCAGCGGGTCGCGGCCGTCGCGCCCGCCACGCGTGTCCTGCACGTCTACGGCCCCACCGAGACCACGACCTTCGCCGCGCGGCACCGGGTAGCCGCCGGGACCGAGGGCGTGCCACCCGTCGGCCGTCCCCTCGACGGGATGCGCCTGTACGTGCTCGACGCAGCCCTCGGCCTGGTGCCGCCCGGCGTGGTCGGGGAGCTGTACGTGAGCGGGCACGGCGTCGCCCGCGGCTACCAGGGCCGGCCCGGACTGACGGCCACCCGCTTCGTCGCCGACCCGTACGACGCGAGCGGTTGCCGGATGTACCGCACCGGTGACCTCGTGCGCTGGACCCCCCGCGGTGACGTCGAGTACGTCGGCCGGGCGGACGGGCAGGTCAAGCTGCGCGGATTCCGCATCGAACCCGCCGAGATCGAGAACGCGCTGCTCGCCGACCCGGACGTCCGGGACGCCCGCGTCCTGGTGCGCGAGGACGTGCCCGGCGACCGGAGGCTCGTCGCCTATGTCGTGCCCGTGCCGGGTGCCAGGCCGGACGACGCCGCCCTGGCCCGCCGCCTGGGGCGCGCCCTGCCCGCCTACATGGTGCCGTCCGTCTTCGTCCCCCTCGACACGTTGCCGTTGAATCGCAACGGCAAGGTCGACCGCCACGCCCTGCCCGTGCCACGGGCCGCCGCCACCACCGACCGTGCCCCGCGCACCGCCTGCGAGGAGGTCCTGGCGGGCCTGTTCGCCGATGTCCTGGGCCTGGCCGCCGTCGGCATCGACGACAGCTTCTTCTCCCTGGGCGGCCACTCCCTTCTCGCCACGCGGCTCGTGGGCCGGGTGCGGACCGCCCTGGGCGCGGAACTGGACCTGCGTACCCTCTTCGACCACCCCACGGTCACCTCGCTCGCCGCCGTCCTCGACACCGCCGGCGCGTCCCGCCCCGCCCTCACGCCGCAGCAGCGGCCCGAGGTGGTGCCGCTCTCCTACGCGCAGCAGCGCCTGTGGTTCCTCAACCGCATGGAGGGCCCCGGAGCCACCTACAACATCCCCTTCGTCCTCCAGCTCGAGGGCCCCCTGGACACGGTGGCCCTGCGTGGCGCCCTGGCCGACGTGGTCACCCGGCACGAGAGCCTGCGTACCGTCTTCGCGGAGCACGAGGGCATCGCCCGCCAGGACATCCTCGACGCGACCTCCGCCCGGACGCTCGTTCCCCTTGTCGTCGAGCCGGTCCCGGCGGGGGAGGACGCCGACCTCTGGGCCGATGAGACGGTGCGCCGCCTCGCCGCCACACCCTTCGACCTCGCGGGCGACGCCGCCGTCCGGGCACGTCTGCTGCGTCTCGGCACCGACCGGCACGTCCTGGCGGTCGTCCTGCACCACGTCGTCGCCGACGGCTGGTCCCTCGCACCGCTCAGCCGTGACCTCGGCGCGGCCTACCGGGCCAGAACCAGCGGCACGAACACGCCCGACTGGCCCGCGCTGCGCGTGCAGTACGCCGACTACGCCCTCTGGCAGAGGCGACTGCTCGGCGACGACGGCGACCCGGACAGCCTGGCCGCGCGCCAGCTCCGCTTCTGGCGTGAGGCGCTGAACGGCGCCCCTGACCTGCTCGACCTGCCTCTCGACCGGCCCCGCCCCGCCGTGCCCAGCCACCGGGGCGGCGCGGTCCCCTTCGAGCTGCCCGCACCCGCGCACGCCGCGCTCGTCCGACTCGCCCGCACGGCCGGGTGCACGCCCTTCATGGTGCTGCAGGCCGCCCTTGCCGTGACTCTGCGGGCCCATGGTGCGGGTCCGGACATCCCCCTGGGCACTGCGGTGGCGGGCCGCACGGACGAATCACTCGACGATCTGGTCGGCTTCTTCGTCAACACGGTCGTCCTGCGCACCGACCTGACCGGCGAGCCGACGTTCCGTGAACTGCTCGACCGGGTGAAGAGGTTCGACACGGCCGCCTTCAGCCACAGCGACGTTCCCTTCGAACGGCTCGTCGAGGAGCTCAACCCGGAGCGGTCCGGTGACCATCACCCGCTCTTCCAGACCATGCTGGTCCTCCAGAGCCAGGAGCGTACGGGCCTCGACCTGCCCGGAGTCACCGTCCACGACCGGTCCCGGCACACCGGGATCAGCAAGTTCGACCTGACGTTCTCCCTCACGGAGCTCACCAAGCCCTCGGAGCCGGCCCCCGGCGAGCGCGCGTCAGCCGCCCCCGGCGGCATCGGGGGCCATCTCGAATACGCCACCGACCTCTTCGACGCCGCCACCGCCCACGCCCTGTGCGTCGGCTTCGCCCGCGTCCTCACCCGGGCCGTGACCGACCCCGACCGCGCCGTCGGGGATCTCGACCCGCTCGCTCCGGCTGAGCGTGACCGCCTCCTCGACCTGGGCCGTGGCGACGCACTGCCGTCGCCCGTCCTCACCGCCCCCGAAGCGGTCCGGGAGTGGGCCGTACGCACGCCCGGCGCGGTCGCCGCGTGCGACGCGCGCACGAGCCTCACCTACGCCGAACTCGACTCCCGGGCCGACGACTTCGCCCACCTACTGCGCGGGCGCGGCGTGCGGCGCGGGGACCGGGTGGCCCTTGCCGCGCCGCCGTCCGTGGACACGGTCGTCGCGATGCTGGCCGTGCTGCGCAGCGGCGCCGCCTATGTGCCCGTCGACCCGGAGTACCCGCCGGCCCGCATCCGGCACATGCTCGACGACACCCGGCCCGTCCTGCTGCTCACCACCGAGCAGGTCCGTACGGAACTGCCCGCCTGCGACGTGCCGTTGCTCGCCCTCGACGACGCGGCTCCCCGGCCCGCCGTCCCCACGGAACGCGTGCGCCACACACCGCACCCGGCGGACCCCGCGTATGTCGTCTACACCTCCGGTTCCACCGGGCGCCCCAAGGGCGTCGTCGTGCCGCACTCCGCCCTCGCCGGTCACATGGCCTGGATGGCGCGGCACCTGTCCGTCACCCCGGACGACAGGGTCCTCGCCCGTACCTCCAGCAGTTTCGACGCCTCCGTGTGGGAGCTGTGGCTCCCGCTGATGTACGGCGCGCAGGTCTGCGTGCTGCCGCAGGGCGCCAACCGGGACCCGCGCGCCCTGGTCACCTGGATGAGCCGGTTCGGCGTCACCGTCGCCCAGTTCGTGCCCTCACATCTGACCCTCGTCCTCGCCGAGGCGGCGCACGCGGCACCCCTGCCCGGCCTGCGCGCCGTGCTGTGCGGCGGCGAACCGCTGCCCCGCTCGCTCGCCGACGGGATCGCCGGACTGTGGGAGGCCGAGGCGCACAACCTCTACGGGCCCACCGAGGCGACCATCGACGCCACCGCCCAACGCGTCACCGGCCGTCGCACCGGCGGACAGGACAGAGGAGGACAGGACACCGGCGGACAGGGCACCGGCGGACCGGCGGACGCCGGCGCGCAGTCGGAGACCGTGCCGATCGGGCGCCCCGTCGACGGCATGCGGGCGTACGTCCTGGACGGCCGCCTGCGGCCCGTGCCGACAGGTGTCACCGGCGAGCTGTACCTCTCGGGCCCCAACCTCGCGCACGGCTACCTGGACCGCCGGGGCCTGACCGCCGCCAGGTTCGTCGCCGACCCGTTCGACGCCACCGGTGCCCGCATGTACCGGACGGGCGACCTCGTACGGTGGAACGCGCACGGTCTGCTCGCCTACGTGTCCCGCGCCGACGACCAGGCCAAACTCCGGGGATTCCGCATCGAACTGGGTGAGGTCGAGGCCGCGCTGCTGGCGCGGCCGGGCGTCACCGCCGCCTGTGCCGTGATCCGTGAGGACACACCCGGCCGGCGCCGGCTCGTCGCGTACGCCGTCACCGGCGAAGCGGCCCCGCGCGCCACTGACCTGCGTGACGCCCTCGCCGAGACCCTCCCGCACTACATGGTCCCGGGCACCGTCGAGCTCCTTGAGGACCTTCCCCTCCTGCCCAACGGAAAGGTGGACCGCCGGGCCCTGCCGGAACCCGAGCCGGACGCCGACACCGCCACCGGGCCCGGGCGGCGCACGTTCCAGGAGGACCTGCTCGCCGGGATCTTCGCCGACGTCCTGGACAGACCGCTGGTCGGTGCGCACGACAGTTTCTTCGACCTCGGTGGCCACTCGCTCCTCGCCATGCGCGTCGTCAGCCGCGTCCGCACCGTCCTGGGCACAGAGATCGCCGTACGCACGCTCTTCGAGCACCCGACCGTCGCCGGTCTGGCCCGCGTCCTCGAGGGGCCGGGCAGGGAGCGCCCTCCAGTGGTCCCCGCCGCGCACCGGCCCGATCCGCTGCCGCTGTCCTCCGCCCAGCAGCGGCTGTGGTTTCTCAACCGGCTGGAAGGACCCAGCTCGACCTACAACATCCCGCTCGTCCTCGAACTCGACGGCCCGCTGGACCCGGACGCCCTGCGGGTCTCGTTGGCCGACGTCGTGGAGCGGCACGAGGCGCTGCGCACGCTCTTCCCCGAGCAGGACGGATCGCCGCGTCAGCTGATCCTCCCCGCCCACGCCGCCACGCCGCCCCTGCCGGTCGTGAGCACGACGCCGGCGGAGCTGGAAAGGGCCGTCCTCGCCGCCGTACGGCAGCCGTTCGACGTCACGACGGACCTGCCGCTGCGCGCCCTGCTCCTGCGCGCGGCCCCCGACCACCACGTCCTCGTGCTGGTCCTGCACCACATCGCCGGCGACGGCTGGTCCCTCGCCCCCCTCACCCGCCATCTCGGCGAGGCCTACCGTGCCCGCGTCGCCGGCAGGGAGCCCGAGCCGACGGCCGGCACCCCGCTCCAGTACGCCGACTACACCCTCTGGCAGCACGCGGCCCTGGGCGACGGCTCCGCGACGCACAGCGTCCTGCGGCAGCAACTCGACCACTGGCACGCCGCACTCGCGGGCCTGCCCGGACTGACCGGCCTGCCACTCGACCGGCCGCGACCCGTCACCACCGACCCGAGGGGGGCGGTCCACACCTTCGACGTACCCCCTCGGCTCCACGCCGGACTCCTGCGCCTGGCGCGCGAGTCGGGCAGCAGTCCGTTCATGGTGCTCCAGGCTGCGGTGGCCACCCTCCTGCACCGGCACGGCGCGGGTGACGACGTCCCGCTCGGCTCTCCCGTGGCCGGCCGGACGGACGAGGCCCTGGAGGACCTCGTCGGGTTCTTCGTCAACACGCTCGTGCTGCGCACGGACCTGTCGGGAAATCCGACCTACCGTGAACTGCTGTCACGTGTGCGGGAGTTCGACCTGGCCGCGTACGGGAACCAGGACCTGCCCTTCGAGCGACTCGTCGAGAGCCTCAATCCGGTCCGGGCGCGCAACCACCACCCGCTGTTCCAGACCATGCTGGTCCTGCAGAACCAGGAGAGCGTCCGCCCCGATCTGCCGGGCCTCACGGTCGAGAACCGGCTGGTCCACAACGGTCTGAGCAAGTTCGACCTCACCTTCGCCTTCACCGAGGATCAGGCCGGGGGCGGTCCCGCGGCGGGTCTCGCCGCCGGGATCGAGTACGCCACCGCCCTCTTCGACCGGACCACCGTCCGCAACCTCGCGGATCGCCTGGTCCGCCTCCTGGAACAGGTGACCGCCGACCCCGGTCTGCCGCTGTCCGCCTACGACCTGATGACGCCCGACGAACACGCCCGGGTCACACGCTGGGGCACCGGCTGCGCCCTGACGCCGCCCGCCGGCCGGGACGGCACGCTGCCGGCGCTGTTCGCCGCCCAGGCGCGCCGGACGCCGGACGCCGTGGCCGTCACCGGCGACGGCGCGACCCTCACGTACGCCGGGCTCGACCGGGTCTCCGATGGCCTCGCCCGTGCCCTGGCCGCACTCGGCATGGGTGCCGAGTGCGGGGTCGGCGTGCTGCTCGGGAGGTCGCCGGCAGTGGTGTCGGTGACCCTCGGCACCGTCCGCGTCGCCGCTTACGTCCCGCTGGACGTGCGCTGGCCCGAGGAACGGCTCGACCAGGCCGCCGGAGTGGCGGGTCTGCGGGCGCTCGTCGTCGACGAGGCCGCAGCCGCCTCGCCCTGGGTGAGCAGGGCGGCGGAGCGCATGCCGGTGCTGGTCGTGGACCGGCTCGGCCGGATCGTGCGCGGCGCGCCCGAGCGGCCCGGCCACCCGGCGGGCGTGCCGGCTCCCGGCTCCCTCGCCTACGTGATGTTCACCTCCGGCTCGACCGGCCTGCCCAAGGGCGTGGGCGTCACCCACGCCGACGTCGCGGCGCTCGCCGCCGACGCCGCCTGGCAGGGGGGCGCCGCCGACGCGGTGCTGATGCACTCGGCGTACGTCTTCGACGCCTCCACCTTCGAGATCTGGGCGCCCCTCCTGAACGGCGGCCGTGTCGTCGTGGCACCGGACGGTGTTCTGGAGGCCGGTGTCCTCGGGGATGCCGTTCACGACCACGGAGTGACCGCCGTCTTCCTGACGACGGCCCTGTTCAACGTCATCGCCGAAACGGACCCGGGGGCCTTCTCCGGCCTCCGGCTCGTGTGCGCCGGGGGCGAACTGGCCTCCCCGGACGCCATGCAGCGTGTCGCCGGCACCGTGCCCGGTCTGCGGGTCCTGCACGTCTACGGGCCCACGGAGACCACCACCTTCGCCACCCGCTACGACGTGGCGGCGGACCGGCCACCGGGCCCGCCGCCCGTCGGACGCCCTCTGGACGGCATGCGGGGATACGTCCTCGACGACTCCCTGACCCCCGTGCCGACGGGCGTCGTGGGCGAGCTGTACCTCGCCGGTCGCGGAGTCGCACGCGGTTACGCCGGGCTCCCGGGCCTGAGCGCCACGCGCTTCGTGGCCGACCCGTTCGACGAGGCGGGCGGGCGCATGTACCGCACCGGTGACCTGGTCCGATGGACCCGCGACGGGCAGATCTCCTACGTCGACCGCGCCGACGGCCAGGTGAAGCTGCGCGGCTACCGCATCGAACTCGGCGAGATCGAGGGCGTGCTGGCCTGCTGCGAGGGTGTGGCCGACTCCTTCGCCGTCGTCCGCGAGGACGCCCCCGGCGACCGCCGGCTCGTCGCCTACGTGGTCCCCGCGTCCGGCGCCCGGCCCGAACCCGCCGATCTCGCCCGGGCTGTCGGGCGTTCCCTGCCCGCCTACATGGTGCCCTCCGCGTTCGTCCTGCTCGACGCGCTGCCGCTGACCCTCAACGGCAAGGTGGACCGCCGCGCCCTGCCGGAACCCGTGGGCCGCACACCGGTCCTCGGGCGTGCCGCCCGCACCCCGCGCGAGGAGATCGTGTGCGGACTCTTCGCCGATGTGCTCGGCCTCGACGGGGCGGGCGCCGACGACGACTTCTTCGCCTCGGGCGGCCATTCGCTGCTCGCCACCCGGCTCACCGCTCGCATACGCACCGCGTTCGGAGTGGAGATCCAGGTCAGGACCCTCTTCGAGCACCCCACGCCGGCCGCGCTCGCCGCCACGCTGGACGGGGCCGAACGGGCCAGGAGCCCTCTGGAGCGCGCGTCGAGCCGTCCCGATCCACTGCCCCTGTCCTTCGCCCAGCAGCGCCTGTGGTTCCTCAACCGGTTCGAAGGGCCGAGCGCCACCTACAACGTGCCCCTCGTGCTGCGTCTGGACGGCCCGCTCGACGCGGAGGCCCTGGAGAGCGCCCTCGCGGACGTCGTCGAGCGTCACGAGAGCCTGCGCACCGTGTTTCCCGACACCGACGGTGTGGCGCGTCAACTGGTCCTCGACGTCAGCGGCGCCGACATCGACCTGACGCCCCGCGACGCCGACCCCGCCCACCTCGACGAGATCCTGACGGCCGAGGTGGCGCACGCCTTCGACGTGAGCACGCAACTCCCCGTACGCGCCCGGCTGGTGCGGCTCGGGGCGGAGGCCCACGTCCTGGTGCTGGTCGTCCACCACATCGCGGGTGACGGCTGGTCCCTGGCGCCGCTCGCCCGTGACCTGGGCGAGGCGTACCGGGCGCGCCTCGGGGGCGAGGAGCCCGGCTGGACCGAACCGGCCGTCCACTACGCCGACTACACCCTGTGGCAGCGTGCGCTGCTCGGCGATTCGGACGACCCCTCCAGCAGGGCGGCCCGTCAGCTGGACTTCTGGCGCACCGCACTCGCCGGTGCCCCCGAACTGCTCGACCTGCCCTGCGACCACCCGCGGCCCGCCGTCCCGGCGCACTGCGGCGACGCCTTCGCCTTTCCCGTCGACGCGGACACCCACCGGGCACTCGCCGCACTCGCCCGTGCCCGCGGATGCAGCGTCTTCATGGTGCTCCAGGCCGCGCTGTCGGTGCTCCTCTCACGGCACGGCGCCGGTGAGGACATACCGATCGGTACCGCAGTCGCCGGACGCACCGACGAGGCTCTCGACGACATGGTGGGCTTCTTCGTCAACACCCTCGTCCTGCGCACCGACCTCAGCAGGAACCCGACGTTCGGTGAAGTGCTCGACCGCGTACGGGAGTTCGACCTGGCCGCCTATGCCCACCAGGACGTGCCGTTCGAGCGGCTGGTGGACTCGCTGAGCCCGGCCCGGGCCCAGAACCACCATCCGCTGTTCCAGACCATGCTCGTCCTCCAGAACCAGGCGGACGCGACGGTCGACCTGCCCGGTCTCGCGGTGACGGAACAGCCCGTGCACACCGGGATCAGCAAATTCGACCTGACCTTCACCTTCACCGAGACACAGGACGAGACGGGACGCCCCGCCGGCCTCGGAGGCGTCCTGGAGTTCTCCACCGAACTCTTCACCCACGACACGGCCCACGCCCTGGCCGCCCGGCTGAACCGCCTGCTCGCGCGGCTCTCCGCCGACCCCGGCCTGCGCGTCCGCACCGTCGAGATCCTGGACGAGGACGAGCGGCAGCGGCTCGACCTCGCCGGACACGGCCCCGTAGGGTCCGTGGCGGCGCGCACCGCGCCCGAGGCGTTCCGCGCGCAGTGCGCCAGGACCCCCGGAGCGATCGCGGTCCGGGACGGCGCGCACCGCCTCACCTTCGGCGAACTCGACGCCCTCTCCGACGACCTGGCACATCACCTGCACGGCCGGGGCATCGGCCGCGGCGATGTCGTGGCCCTCGCCCTCGAGGGCACCGCCGACCAGGTGGTGGCCATGCTGGCGGTGGCCAAGGCCGGGGCCGCCTACCTGCCGGTCGACCCGGAGTACCCGCGGGCGCGCATCGCGCACATGCTCGACGACGCGCGCCCGGCACTGCTCCTGACCCACGGCACCAGCCCCGCCGCCCGGTACGGGCCGTCCGTGGCCTGCCTCGCGCTCGACGACCGCGCGTCCTGGTCCACCGGGCACACGGCGCCGCCCGCCGCGCAGCCGCACCCACTCGACGCGGCATACGTCATCTACACCTCGGGGTCCACCGGCCGCCCCAAGGGCGTCGTCGTCACCCACGCCTCCCTGACCAACCACATGGCGTGGATGGCCGGCCACCTCGGGCTCAGCGATGACGACAGGGTCCTCGCCCGCACGTCGCCGAGCTTCGACGCCTCGGTCTGGGAGACCTGGCTGCCGCTCCTGCACGGTGGCAGCACCTGCCCTGTGCCGCCCGCCCTGAACCACGACCCCGCCGGCCTGCTGGCCCGGATGCGCGACACGGGCGTGACCCTCGCCCAGTTCGTCCCCTCCCACCTCTCGGTCGTCCTCACCGAGACCGGCCCCGACGAGGTGCCCCCGACGCTCCGGGCCGTGCTGTGCGGCGGGGAGCCCCTGCCGAGGTCCCTGGCGGAGCGCGCGGGAGACGCCTGGCGGACCGAGGTGCACAACCTCTACGGGCCCACCGAGACGACCATCGACGCGACCGCCCACCGCCACCGGGGCACGGACGGCGCGGCGGGGGAGGGCAGCGTCCCGCTCGGCCGCCCCGTCGACAACACCCGGGCCCGCGTGCTCGACGCCGTGCTCCAGCCGGTGCCGCCGGGCGTCACGGGCGAGCTGTACATCGCGGGCGACGGACTCGCGCGCGGCTACCTGGGGCGCCCCGGCCTGACCGCCGCCCGGTTCGTCGCCGATCCGTACGGCCCCGCCGGAAGCCGCATGTACCGTACGGGCGACCTCGTCCGGCGGGGCGCCGACGGCCTGCTCACCTACGTCTCCCGCGCCGACGACCAGGTCAAGCTGAACGGCTTCCGCATCGAACCCGGCGAGATCGAGGCCGCTCTCACGGCCCTCGACGGCATCACCGCCGCCTGTGCCGCCGTCGTCGAGGACCGGCCCGGCGAACGGCGGCTGGTCGCCTGGACCGTCCCCGACCGGCGCGGCGGCGCCGAGGCCCCCTCGGACGGCGAACTGCGCGCGCGGCTGGCGGGCGTTCTGCCGCCGTACATGGTGCCCGCCCTCTTCGTCACCCTCGACGCGCTGCCGCTGACGCCCAACGGCAAGACCGACCGGAGCGCCCTTCCCGCCCCGGAGCGGCCCGCCGCCGTCCGGCCGGGCGGGCAACCGCGCAGCGAACGGGAACGCGTCCTGTGCGACGTGTTCGCGTCCGTCCTTCGCGTTCCGGCCGTCCGCACCGACGACGACTTCTTCGCGCTCGGCGGCGACAGCATCATCTCCATCCAGCTCGTCAGCCGGGTCCGCGCGGCCGGCCTGGGCATCACCCCCCGGGACGTGTTCGTCCACCGGACGCCCGAGGCCATCGCGGCCGCCGCCACCGAACTCGGGCAGGACACCGTCGTGCCTGCCGGCCAGGGATCCGGTGAGATGCCGCCGACACCCATCGTGGCCTGGCTCCTGGAGCGACCCGGGGCTGCCGACGGCTACAACCAGTCAGGAGTGCTGCGCACGCCCGCGGGGGCCGACGAGGCTTCCCTCGTCGCCACCCTCCAACTCCTCGTCGACCACCACGACATGCTCCGTCTGAGGATCACCCGCCGGGCAGGTGGCGAACCCGTCGTCGAAGCCCTGCCTCCGGGCGCCGTGTCCGCCCGTCGGCGTTTCACCCGCGTCGACGTCGCGGGCCTCGACGCCGACGCAGTCCGCGCCGCCGTCACCGCGGCGGGGGAGGAGGCGCGCAGCAGGCTGCGGCCCGCACACGGCGAGGTGATCGAGGCCGTCTGGTGCGACGCCGGACCGCACGCCCGCGGACGGCTGCTGCTCGTCGTGCACCACCTGGCGATCGACGCGGTCTCCTGGCGCATCCTGGCCTCCGACCTCGTGACCGCATGGCAAGCCGTCACCGAGGGCGCCGGCACCGCGGCGGCGCTGCCCGCCGTCATCACCTCCTACCGGCAATGGGCGCACCTCCTCGCGTCCCAGGCGACAGGTGCCGCACGCGAGGCGGAACTGCCGCTGTGGGAGGCGGCGCTGCGCACCCCCGACCCGCAACTGGGCTACCGGCCGCTCGACCCGCATCTGGACACGGCCGACCGGACGCGCACCCTGACCACCCGTCTTCCCGCGACGTGGACCAAACCCCTGCTCACCACCGTCCCGGCCGCCTTCCACGCGGGGGTGGACGATGTCCTGCTCACCGCTCTCGCCCTCGCCGTCCGGAGCTGGCGGGCGAACCGGGGCGCCGTCCCCGGCGGGCCGGGCACGGACGACGGCGGGGTCCTTCTCGACCTGGAGGGACACGGCCGCGAGCAGATCTCCGAGCACGTCGACCTGTCCCGCACGGTCGGCTGGTTCACCAGCCTCTACCCGGTCCGGCTCGACCCGGGACCCGTGGACGCCCGCCGCCCCGGACACTTCGACGCGGCTCTGGTGGAACGCGCCCTCAAGCGCGTCAAGGAGCAGCTGCGGACCGTTCCGGACCACGGGGTGGGCTACGGCATGCTGCGCCACCTCAACCCCGGCGTGCACTCCCTGCCGGCCACGGCACCGGGCCCTCAGATCGGTTTCAACTACCTCGGCCGGTACGTCGCCCCGCAGGACCCGGAGGACGGCGAAGAGGCCGCCGGCACCGACTGGGAGGTCCTGCTGGACGGCGGCGGGCCGCGCAGCCGGAACCCGGACATGCCCGTGCACCACGTCATCGACATCAACGCGCACACCGAGGACCTGCCGGGCGGACCGTGCCTGGTGACCCGCTGGACCTGGCCCTGCGACCTGCTCAAGGAGGAGGACCTGGACGCGCTCTCCGGCGCCTTCAACCGTGCCCTGCGCGCCCTCGCCGGGCACGCGGAACAGCCCGACACGGGTGGCTGGACGCCGTCCGACCTTCCCCTGGTCTCGCTCGACCAGGCCCAGCTCGACCGACTGCAGAACAATTGGGGTGGACGCAAGTGACCGGGTTCCGACTGGAGGACGTACTCCCTCTGACGCCGCTGCAGGAGGGCATGCTCTTCCACGCGTTGTACGACTCACGTGCGGCGGACGTCTACACCGCGCAGTTCGTCTTCGACCTCGAGGGCCCTGTCAGCGTCCCCGCACTGCAGGCCGCCGTCGGGGGCCTGCTGCGGCGGCACCCCAACCTGCGGGCCGGATTCCTCCACGAGGATCTCGACCGGCCCGTCCAGGCCATCGCCGCCGAAGTGCCGGTGCCTCTCGAGGAGCTGGACCTGACGGGGGCGCACTACGCGGGCGCGACGGAGGAGCACCTCGCCGCGTTCCTGGCCGCCGACCGCATCCGCCGCTTCGACCTGGACACTCCGCCGCTGATGCGGTTCACCCTGGTGAGCACGGGGCCGCAGCTGCACCGGCTGGTCATGACGAGTCATCACATTCTGCTGGACGGCTGGTCGGTGCCCCTGCTCGTACGGGAACTCTTCGAGCTGTACGCACGCGGGGGAGACGACAGCGCCCTGCCACGCGTGGCCCCCTACCGCACCTACCTCGCATGGCTGGCCCAGCAGGACCGCGCGGCGGCGCTGGACGCCTGGCGCGGAGCCCTGGAGGGGATCGAGGCGCCCACCCTGCTCGCCGGGCGCGGCGGAGCGGACACCCCGGGGACCGGCGAACTGCCGCAGACGCTCGTCCTCGACCTGGACGCGGCGACGACGCGCCGACTGCGTGACACGGCCCGCGGCCACCGGCTCACCCTCAACACGCTGATCCAGGGCGCCTGGGGCCTGTTGCTCGCCCACCTGACCGGCCGCCCCGACGTCGTGTTCGGCACCACTGTCTCCGGCCGCCCGCCGGAGATCCCCGGCGTCGAGTCGATGGTCGGCCTGTTCATCAACACCGTGCCGGTGCGCCTCCGCCCGGCGCCCGGTGACACCCTGGCCACGCTCCTGACCCGGCTCCAGGAGGAGCAGGGCTGCCTCCTCGGCAGCCAGTTCGTCGGTCTGACCGAGATACGCGGAGTCACCGGTCTCGACGAACTCTTCGACACCCTCGCGGTGTTCGAGAACTACCCGATGGACGCAGAGGCGCTGCGCACCGCTCAGCGGCAGCTTCCCGGCCTCGCCGTCACCGGTTTCAGCGGGACGGACGCGGCCCACTACCCCCTCACCCTCACCATCGCTCCCGGTGACGCACTGAAGATCACCTTCGGTTACCGTGCCACCGCCCTCGACGCCGACGAGGTGACCCGCACGGTCGCCCGAATGCGGCGTCTGCTGACGGTGATGGCGGAAGGGCTGGAACTCCGCGCCGACGCCGTCCCCGTCCTCCTGGACGGTGAGCGCGAGGCCCTGTTCGCGCTGGGGCGGGGCGCGGCACTCGCCGGGGGTGCGACCGGCATGAGCGTCCCGGACGCCCTCGCCCGGCACGTCGTCCTGCAACCGGACGCGGTGGCCGTGTCGGGCGCCGGCGAGGAACTGACGTACCGCCAGCTGTACTGCACGGCAACCCAGCTGGCGACAGCTCTGACGGGACACGGGACAGGCCCGGAGGACGGGGTCGGCGTCCTCCTGGGCCGCTCGACCGCCCTGGTCACCGCCTCCCTCGCGGCACTGCGTGCGGGCGCCGCCTACGTACCACTCGATCCGCGCTGGCCGGCCGAACGGCTCACCCGCGTCGCCGAGGTGGCGCCCTTGCGCGCCCTGATCGTCGACGGGACCACGTCGGCGCACCCCTGGGTGCGCGGGCTCGGCCCCGATGTCGCCGTGCTGACCGTCGACGCCGCCGGACGGCTCCAGGAGGGCCATCCCGGGGCCCCCGGGGCCCTCCCCGAACTCACCGGCGGCGCGGGCCTCGCGTACGTCATGTTCACCTCCGGCTCCACCGGCCTGCCCAAGGGCGTGGGCGTCACCCATGCCGACATCACCGCCCTCGCGGCCGACCGCACCTGGGGCGACGGCGCGGCCGAGGCGGTCCTGCTGCACTCGGCGTACGTCTTCGACGCCTCCACCTTCGAGATCTGGGCCCCCCTGCTCAACGGCGGCCGCGTGGTCGTGGCACCCGAGGGGGCGCTCCAGCCCGCCGTGCTCCGGGATCTCGTCACCCGGCACGGAGTGACGGCGGCGTTCCTGACGACGGCCCTGTTCAACGTCATCGCCGAGACGGACCCCGGCGCCCTCGGCCTGCTGCGGCTGGCAGCCGCCGGCGGCGAGACCGCCGCACCCGGTCTCCTGCAGCGGCTGGCCGCCGACCACCCCGGCACCGCGGTCCTGAACGCCTACGGGCCCACGGAGGCCACCACCTTCGCCACGCTCCACCGCGTACGCCCCGGCGACGCACCCGGAGGCGTCCCGCCGGTCGGGCGTCCGCTCGACGGCATGCGCGCCTACGTACTGGACGCGGCGATGCGCCCCGTGCCGCCCGGCGCCGAGGGCGAACTGTACGTCGCGGGCCCCGGAGTGGCGCGCGGCTACCTCGGTCGCCCCGGCCTCACCGCCACCCGCTTCACCGCCGACCCGTTCGCCGGCTACGGGGAGCGCATGTACCGCACCGGGGACCTCGTGCGGTGGGGCGCCGACGGCGCCCTGCACCACGTCGCCCGGGCGGACCAGCAGATCAAACTGCGCGGCCACCGCATCGAACCCGGGGAGATCGAGGCGGCGCTCCTGGCCGACCCCTCCGTGCGCGCCGCCCACGTCCTGGTCCGCGAGGACCGGCCAGGGGACCGCGCCCTCACCGCCTACGTCGTTCCAGCACCCGGACACGCGCCGGACCCGGACCTGCTCGCCGCGCGCGTCGGCCGTCACCTGCCCGCGTACATGGTGCCGACCGTCATCCAGCCGCTCGACGCGCTGCCGATGACCCCGAACGGCAAACTCGACCGGGCGGCCCTGCCCGTGCCTGCCACTCCGCACGGGCCGGCCGGCCGGCCGCCGCGAGGCGCCCGCGAGGAGATCCTCGCCGGGCTGTTCGCCGACGTCCTCGGAGTGCCCCGCGTGGGCATCGACGACAACTTCTTCGCCCTGGGCGGCCACTCCCTGCTCGCTACCCGTCTCGTCGGCCGCGTGCGCACCGCCCTGGGCACCGAGACCGAGATCCGCACCCTCTTCGAGAACCCCACCGTCGCGGCCCTCACCACCGCCCTGGAGACCGCGGGCCGACCCGCGCGTCCCGCCCTCGTGCCGCAGGAGCGTCCCGACGCGGTCCCGCTGTCCCACGCCCAGCGACGGCTGTGGTTCCTCCACCGGCTGGAGGGACCCTCCGCGACGTACAACATCCCCTTCGCCGTGCGCATCGACGGGCCGCTGGACGTTCCTGCCCTGCGCCGGTCCCTGCACGACGTCCTCACCCGCCACGCGGCCCTGCGCACCGTCTTCCCCGAGCACGAACGCGGCCCGCGCCAGCACGTCGTCGCCCCGGAGGACGTCAGTCTCCCGCTGATCTTCGAGACCGTGGACGAGGGCGCGCTCCCCGGCCGGCTCCGAGCGGCCGCCGGCGAGGCCTTGGACATCGAGCACCGTCTGCCGGTCAGGGCGACTCTGCTGCGGCTGACCGACGACACCCACGTCCTCGTCCTCGTCATCCATCACATCGCCGCGGACGGAACCTCCCTGGCGCCCCTCGCCCGCGACCTCGGCGTCGCCTACCGGGCCCGCACCCGCGCCGAGTCGCCCGCATGGGCGGACCTCCCCGTCGACTACGCCGACCACACCCTCTGGCAGCACCGTCTGCTCGGTGACGAGCACGACCCCGAAAGCCTCGCGGCCCACCAGCTCGACCACTGGAGGGAAGCGCTGCGGGGGCTCCCGGAGATGGTCGGCCTGCCGTGGGACCGGCCGCGCCCCGCAGTGCCCCGGCACACCGGAGCCACCCACCCGTTCGCCCTCGACCGCACAACGGCCCGGGGAATCGCGGACCTCGCGCGCGCCCGCGGATGCAGCGTCTTCATGGTGCTCCAGGCCGCGCTGTCGATGGTGCTCTCCCGGCACGGCGCCGGTGACGACGTCCCCCTGGGCACGGCCGTCGCCGGACGTGACGACGAGGCCGCCTCGGACCTCGTCGGCTTCTTCGTGAACACCCTTGTCCTGCGCACCGACCTGACGGGCGATCCGACGTTCCTCGAACTGCTCGACCGGGTCAAGGAGTTCGATCTCTCCGCGTACGCGCACCAGGACGTCCCCTTCGAGCGCCTGGTGGAGACGCTGAACCCCGCCCGCTCGCAGAACCACCACCCCCTCTTCCAGACCATGCTCGTCCTCCAGAACCACACCCCCGCCGCCCCCCTCGACCTGCCCGGCCTCACCGTCCGCGGCGTCCCGGTCGACCCCGGGGTCAGCAAGTTCGACCTGTCGTTCAGCTTCACCGAGACGTACGACGACGGCGGCACGCCCAGTGGCATGTCGGCCGCCGTCGACTACGCGACCGAGCTCTTCGACGCGGGGACCGTCAGAGGTCTCGCCGAACGGCTCGTGCTGCTGCTCACCGCGGTGATCGCGGACCCCGACCGCCCGCTGCGCACGTACGACGTCCTCACCACCGCCGAACGCGTCCACCTCGCCGCCTGGGGGACCGGCCCCGCCGAGGAGAGCCCCGCATCGACGTTCCCCGCCCTCTTCGAGCGGTGGGCCCGGCGCACGCCGGACGCCCCGGCCGTGCGCGACGCCTCGACCACCCTCACCTACGGCGAACTCGCCGCCCGCGCCGAGGCCCTCGCCCGCCACCTCACCGCCCGGGGCATCGGCCCCGAGGACCGGGTGGCGGTCGCCCTGCCCCGCACCCACGAACTCGTCGTGGCCCTGCTCGGCATCCTCCGGAGCGGGGCGGCGTACGTGCCGCTGGACCCCGACTACCCGGCGCAGCGCCTGTCCCACATGCTCGACGACGCCCGGCCGCGCCTCCTCCTCACCACGCCCGCCGTCCACCACCGCCTCCCGGCGTCGCAGGTGCCCCACCTGTACGCCGGAGACGTCGGTGCGGGCGCGGCCACGGACGCGCACACCGGCGCGGTCCCCCTCCCGAACCCGGCACACCCGGCGTACGTCATCTACACCTCCGGTTCCACCGGCCGCCCCAAGGGCGTCGTGGTCACCCACCGGGGCGTCGGCGCGATGACCAGGACCCAGAGCGAGCGGCTGCGCGTCGCCCCCGGGAGCCGGGTGCTGCACATGGCGTCCGTCAGCTTCGACGCCGCGTTCTGGGAGCTGTGCATGGGCCTGCTCTCCGGCGCCTGCCTGGAGATCGACGAGCGCGAAGCCCTGCTGCCCGGCCCCACCCTCGCGGCCCTGGTCCGTGAACGGGGCATCACCCACCTCACCCTGCCGCCCGCCGCCCTCGCGGTGATGCCGCCCGGATCGCTGCCCGCCGGCAGCACGATGGTCCTGGCCGGCGAGGCGTGCCCCCCGGCCCTGGCGCGCGCGTGGGCCCGCGACCTGTACCTCACCAACGCCTACGGCCCCACGGAGACCACCGTGTGCGCCACCATGAGCGCCTTCCAGCACGCGGACGGGCCGCTCGCCCCGGACCGTACCGTGCCCGTCGGCGTCCCCGTCGACGGCACCCGGGTGCACGTCCTGGACGACCGACTGGCACACGTGCCGCCCGGCGTCGTCGGCGAACTGTACGTCTCCGGCGAGGGAGTGGCCCGCGGGTACCACGGCCGGCCGGGCCTCACCGCCTCCCGCTTCGTCGCCGACCCGTTCGACCCCACGGGAGGCCGCATGTACCGCACCGGCGACCTGGTGCGCTGGACGGCCGAGGGCGAACTCGTCTACGTCTCCCGCGTGGACGACCAGGTCAAGCTCCGTGGCTTCCGCATCGAACTCGGCGAGATCGAGGTCGCGCTCACCGCGCTGCCCGGCGTCGCCGCGGCCTGCGCCGTCGTCCGCGAGGACCGGCCCGGCGACCGGCGGCTCGTCGCGTACACCGTGCCCGCGGACGGCGCGGCGGGCCCCGACGACGCCGAGGTGCGCGCGCACCTCGCCGCCACCCTGCCGAGCCACATGATCCCCGCCGTCCACGTACGCCTCGGCGCCCTGCCCGTCACCCCCAACGGCAAGACCGACAGGCGCGCCCTGCCCGCCCCCGGACGGGACGCGCCGGCCGGGGGCCGCGCACCCCGCACCGCCCGCGAACGTGCGCTGTGCGAGGTGTTCTCGTACACCCTGGGCGTGCCCGGAGTCGGAGTCACCGACGACTTCTTCGCCCTGGGCGGTCACTCGCTGCTCGCCGTGACCCTGGCCCGGCGGATCGAGGAACGCTGCGGCCGGCGCCTCTCCCTGCGCGACCTGTTCGCGGCACCCACCGTCGAGGGCGTCGACCGTGTCCTGGGCCGGGCGGAGGGTGAGGAGCACCCGCTGGACGTCGCCGAGCCCGACCTCGCCTCCGAGGTCCGGCTGGCCGCGGACATCACGGGCACCGGCCGGGACGGTTCGCGCCCGTTGCCCGCTCCGACCCGCGGCAGGCCGCCGCGGCCTTCCCCCCGGCCCCTCCTGACCGGCGCCTCGGGCTTCCTCGGCGCCTTCCTCCTGCGGGATCTCATCGACAGCACCGGCGGCCCTGTCGACTGCCTCGTCCGCGCCGAGGACGAGAGGCGCGCGGCGGACCGGCTCCGTGCCAATCTGGAGCACTACGGTCTGTGGCGCCCCCGGTACGCCGACCTGATCCGCCCCGTCCCCGGCGACCTCGCCGCCCCCGGACTCGGCCTCCCGCCCGAGGACCGGGCCGCCCTGGTACGCCGTCTCGGCCCCGTCCTGCACAACGGCGCACGCGTCAACTTCGCCGCCGGGTACGGCGATCTGCGCGCCCCCAATGTGGCCGGCACCGAGGAACTGCTGCGCATGGTCGCGGATTCCTCCTCGTCCGGGATGCACTACATCTCGACCACGAGCGTCTTCGCCCCGGCGCCGGGTCCCGTGGTCATCACGGAGTCGACCCCGGTGGGGCCCGCGTCCGGGCTGCCCGGCGGATACGCGCGGAGCAAGTGGGTCGCCGAGGGGATCGTCGGCCTGGCCCGTGAACGCGGCCTGCCCGTGACCGTTCACCGGCCCGGACGTATCAGCGGTGACACCACCACCGGCGCATGCCAGGACCGCGACCTGCTCTGGCAGCTCATCAAGGGGTGCCTCCAGGCGGAAGCGGTACCGGACCTGCCCCACGGGACGACCGACTGGGTGCCCGTCGACTACGTCAGCGCGGCGGTCGTGGCGCTGACCCTGTCGGGCCCCGGCGAAGCGGACACCTACCACTTCACCAACCCCGACGCGCCGGGCCTGGACCGCGTGTTCGGCACGGCCGCCCTCCTCGGCCACGAACTGGCGACCGTCCCCGCGGAGTCGTGGCGTGCCCGTGTCTCGGCACAGCACGACAACGCGGCGCAGCTTTTCCTCGGCGAGGAGGACCGGTCCCCCGAGGAGGCGTTGGACCGGCGGTGCTTCGATTCGAGCCGGACGGCCAAGGCCGCGGCGGCCCTGGGTGTTCACCTGCCGCATCTCACCGACGAGATCCTGGCCCGGTACCTCGCCTACTTCCAGCGCACGGGCTTCCTGCCGGCACCTCGCAGGACGGTGACCGGGGCGTAGAGGGAAGGCGCCCTTCGACGCGACTTGTCCGACAGGCCAGTCGGAGAAGTCATGCAGCTCGGCCACCCCGCACCTGGGGGCGGCCGAGCTGTTCCTTTCGTGGTCACTGCGAGGTGGCCCGCACGGTGAAGTGCGAGTTGTGAAGCACGTCACATTTCGCGCGCTGTCCTGTCTTCGGTGTGTCGCCATCCGCGACACACCGGCCGTATACGGCCCTGACGCGTTCGCTTCACATGCCGCACGCCTGAGCAGGGCACTTTCGGATGGGCGGGGCCGCCTGTGCGAGCAGGGGGCTCGGGCCGAGCGAAATGCGCGTTGCGGCCACCACAAAAATCGTTCGAAGGCACTGTCGGATGTCTACGAAAGGGGCCTGACTGCCCCTCACGTACGCCACTCCATGCCCGGATACCAGGTCGCGGAGCGGGTCCTGCGGCCCAGTAGAGTCGGGTGACCGGCGCGCGGCGCACCTCGCTGACGGCGCCGGGGGCGCGTCGTGAAGGTGCGCCACCGGAGCGCGTTCGGCGCAAGGCGCCGGCGCGGATCCCGCCAGGGAGGTGTGTCGATGAACGGTCGTCCTCACGTTCCACTTGTGCGCCGGGCGAGTTACGCCCCGATCACGCACGACTGTGGCCCCGAAGAGTGAGTTCTTCGGGGCCACAGTTCTAAGCGCCCGCTCATGCGTGAGCGCGCACGAGCGGCCCTTCATTCAAACCGCGCCACCCCGGTCGATTCCAGGCAGTTGGGGTGACGTACGGCTTTACACGGAGAACAGACTAATGGGTACCGCTATTCCTATTGGCATATCCAGCCAAGCGCTGGCCGTCGTCGCCACCGCGTCCGCCGACCCGGGCAGCGTGGCCAGTTGGGTGGCTGCCGGGGCCGCCGTGTTCGGCGTGGGCCTCAGCGCGGTCCTGGGAATCAAGACGTCGTACAACAACAAGACGGATCGCGTAAGGACCCAGGTCCTGGCGCTGCAGGAGATCCTCGACGACTGCACTGACCGAGTCGTCGCGCCTGCCGACGTCACCGCGATCCGCCGGCTCCGCCCCACTTTCAGGCGCCTGGCCAAGGTCAACAGGAAGGTGCCGCAGATCGCCGCCGTCGAGGCGGCGATCACCGAGGTGGCCGATCTGCCGGTGCCGGTCGCCACCTCGGAGCGCGGCCGCTACGAGCAGCGGCTGGGCGAGGCGGTCGGCCGGCTCAAGGATGCGGCCGAGGCGGCCTTCGAGGTGCTGAGCGCCTGACGGCAGTCCTCGCGGATGCTCCCCGCGCCTGCGGCGGGGAGCATCCGGCGTCGTCGCGGGGCAGGCCCCCGGTCCGCGGATCTTCAGGGAGCCGCGCCGTATAACCTGGGGAAATGCTGAAAGAAGTCACCGCGACCCGCTACGTGACACCCCTGCGGGAGGGCGGCTCGCTCCCGGGCATCGTCGAGGCCGACGACCTGGGCACGTACGTCATGAAGTTCACCGGAGCGGGCCAGGGACGCAAGACCCTGGTCGCCGAGGTCATCTGCGGGGAGCTCGGCAGGCGGCTGGGGCTGCGTGTGCCCGAGTTGGTGACCATCCAGCTCGACCCCGTCATCGGGCTCGCGGAGCCGGACCAGGAGGTGCAGGAGCTGCTCAAGGCCAGCGGCGGCCTCAACCTCGGGATGGACTACCTCCCGGGCTCACTGGGTTTCGACCCGCTCGCCTACGAGGTGGACCCGGTCGAGGCCGGTCGCGTCGTCTGGTTCGACGCACTGATCAACAACGTCGACCGGTCGTGGCGCAACCCGAACATGCTCGTCTGGCACGGCGACGTGTGGCTGATCGACCACGGCGCCACCATGATCTGGCACCACAACTGGCCGGGCGCGCAGGCTTCCGCGGCCAAGCCGTACAACGCCTCCGACCACGTCCTGGCCGCCTTCGCCCCGGACATCGCGTCCGCCGCCGCCGAACTCGCGCCCCTCGTCACGGAGGAACTGCTCACCGAGGTGATCGCGCAGGTTCCCGACGAGTGGCTGGCCGGCGAGCCCGGCTTCGCGACCACGGATCTGCTGCGGCGCGCCTATGCGGAGCCCCTGCTGGCCCGGGCCGGCAGCATCCACGAGCGGATCACCGTGGGGGAGCCGACCCCGGCGCAGCCCTCCCGGGCCCCGGGCTGGCTCACGGAGCACGCGGCCCCGTGGCCGCATCCCACGAAGAAGGACCGCGACGCACAGGCGGCCGCAGGACGAGACAGCAAGGACGGCGGCCGATGAGTCAGCGCGATGTCTTCGAGTACGCGGTCCTGCGGGTCGTCCCGCGCGTCGAGCGCGGCGAGTGCTTCAACGCCGGGGTACTGGTGTACTGCCGTGCCAAGTCCTTCGTGGCGGCGCGGACGCTCCTGGACGAGGACAAGCTCAGGGCCCTGGACCCGCAGGCCGACGTGGTCGGCGTGCGAGCCGCCCTGCGTGCGGTGGAAGGCGTCTGCGGAGGCGGCCGAGCCGCCGGTCAGGCGGCAGAGGACGACGCCGGGCGCCGCTTCCGCTGGCTCATCGCGCCGCGCTCCACGGTCGTCCAGCCGGGTGTCGTGCACAGCGGTCTGACCACGGACCCGGCGGCCGAGGTGGAGAGGCTGCTCGACCTGCTGGTCCGCTGACGCGGGCCGGGAGGCGCCGCACGGAACACGGCCGGCCGGAGCGCCGTCCGGTGTGACATGCGCCCGTGCCCCCGTGTGCCGTTGACACCGGGTGCCAGGGCTTCTAGCGTCTCGTCTGCTGAAGGTACTAAGCGGTTGCTCAGTTATCGGGAACTTCCTGACGTCCGCTGAGCCGCGATCCAAGGGCGAGGAGAACCAAGCATGTCCACCACCGAGCAGCGCGTCGCCATCGTGACGGGAGCGGCGCGGGGCATCGGCGCCGCCACCGCCGTACGCCTGGCGGCCGAGGGCCGCGCCGTCGCCGTACTCGACCTCGACGAGGCCGCGTGCAAGGACACGGTCGAGAAGATCACCGAGGCCGGGGGCAAGGCCCTCGCCGTCGGGTGCGATGTGTCGGACAGCGCGCAGGTGGAGGCAGCCGTCGCGCGCGTGGCCGCCGAGCTCGGCGCCCCGACCATCCTGGTGAACAACGCGGGTGTGCTCCGCGACAACCTGCTCTTCAAGATGAGCGAGTCCGACTGGGACCTCGTCATGAACGTCCACCTCAAGGGCGCGTTCCTGATGGCGAAGGCCGTCCAGGCGCACATGGTGGAGGCCAAGTTCGGCCGGATCGTCTCGCTGTCCTCCTCGTCGGCGCTGGGCAACCGCGGCCAGGCCAACTACTCCGCGGTCAAGGCCGGCCTCCAGGGCTTCACCAAGACGCTCGCCAAGGAGCTCGGCAAGTTCGGCGTCACCGCCAACGCCGTGGCGCCGGGCTTCATCGTCACCGAGATGACCGCGCAGACCGCGGCCCGGGTCGGCATGGGCTTCGAGGAGTTCCAGGCCGCCGCCGCCACCCAGATCCCCGTCCAGCGCGTCGGGCACCCCGAGGACATCGCCAACGCCATCGCGTTCTTCACGGGCGACGCCGCGGGTTTCGTGTCCGGGCAGGTCATGTACGTCGCCGGCGGACCGCTCAACTGATCCCGGAAGGGCAACGGACACCATGACTGTGCAGGACAGTGGCAAGGTCGCGCTCATCACGGGCGCGAGCCGGGGTATCGGTTACGGCGTCGCGGAGGCGTTCGTCGCCCGGGGCGACCGGGTCGTCATCACCGGACGCGGCGAGGACGCGCTGAAGGAGGCCGTCGAGAAGCTCGGCGCCGACCGGGCGGTCGGCGTCGCGGGCAAGGCACACGACGAGGCTCACCAGGCGGCTGCCGTCGAGCGTGCCATGGAGGCGTTCGGCCGGGTCGACTTCCTGGTCAACAACGCCGGAACGAACCCCGTGTTCGGGCCGATGGCCGAACTCGACCTCGGGGTGGCACGCAAGGTCTACGAGACGAACGTGATCTCGGCGCTCGGGTTCGCTCAGCAGACCTGGAAGGCCTGGCAGAAGGACAACGGCGGCGCCATCGTCAACATCGCCTCCGTCGCCGGTGTCTCCGCGTCGCCGTTCATCGGCGCCTACGGGATGAGCAAGGCGGCCATGGTCAACCTGACCCTCCAGCTGGCGCACGAGTTCGCCCCGGTCGTGCGGGTCAATGCGATCGCCCCGGCCGTGGTGAAGACCAAGTTCGCCCAGGCGCTCTACGAGGGCCGTGAGGCGGAGGCCGCGGCCGCGTACCCGCTGGGCCGGCTCGGTGTGCCTGAGGACATCGGAGGAGCCGCCGCGTTCCTCACGTCCGCGCAGTCCGACTGGGTCACGGGTCAGACGCTCGTGGTCGACGGCGGCATTTTCCTGAATGCCGGTGTGGCCTGAGGGAAGCCTGGGCCGGTTTGGCCCTGAATGACTCAAGTGCCCCGTCGGGTCAGCGGATTGATCCGGCGGGGCGCTGCGGTATGGTCTGCCGACCCAAGGCCGATCGAGGAGCGTGCGCGTGTTCTACCGGGCCAGCCTGCAGGCCACTGCGGCCGTTGCTTCCCTGTCCGTTCTTGCCGGTTGCGGCCTGTTGTCGGACAGCAGTTCCGAGACGGACCAGCGGATATCGGTCGGGACGACGAGCTCGCCCTCGACCCTCGATCCGGCGGCGGCCTGGGACGGCTCCTGGGAGCTGATGAGGAACGTCTTCCAGACCCTGGTGAGCTTCCCGACCGGCAGCACCAGCCCCGAGCCTGACGCGGCGGAGTCGTGCGGGTTCACCGATTCCTCGAGCATATCCTACAGCTGCACCCTGAAGTCCGGGCTGAAATTCTCCAACGGTGAGAAGGTCGACGCGGACGCCGTCAAGCACTCGATCGATCGTATCAAAAAGATCAAGGTGAAGGGCGGCCCGGCGGGTCTGCTCGGTTCTCTCGACCGGGTGGAGACCAAGGGCGGCGACACGGTCGTCTTCCACCTCGGCAAGGCGGACGCGACCTTCCCCTTCATCCTCGCGACCCCCGCGATGTCGATCGTCGCGCCCGGTGACTACCCCGCCGACAGGATCCGCGACGACGGGAAGGTCACCGGATCGGGGCCGTACGTCCTGGAGTCGTACGAGCCCGGCAACAAGGCCGAGCTGACGAAGAACCCCGGCTACAAGGGCTTCGCCGACCGGAAGAACACCGCTGTCACGATCCGCTACTTCAAGGACTCCACCCCCATGGTGGCGGCCCTGAAGGACAAGGAGATCGACGCCACCTACCGAGGTCTGACCGCCGAGGAGGTCGTCGGCCTCGAGGACAACAAGAAGGACAACGACGGTCTCCAGATCGTCGAGACGGTCGGCGCCGACATCCGCTTCCTGGTGTTCAACCCCACGGATGCGGCCGTCGGGAAGCTCCCCGTCAGGCGCGCGATCGCGCAGCTCGTGGACCGCGACGCCCTCGTCGCCAAGGTCTACCGGGGCACAGCGGAACCGCTCTACTCCATGGTCCCCAAGGGCATCGCCGGTCACACCACCAGCTTCTTCGACTCCTTCGGCGACCCGGACCCGGCCAAGGCCGAGAAGATCCTCACCGGCGCGGGCATCACCGAACCCGTCGAGCTGACTCTGTGGTTCACCACCGACCGCTACGGCTCCTCCACCGCTCCCGAGTTCGCCGAGCTCAAGAGACAGCTCGAAGCGTCCGGCCTGTTCCGGGTCAAGCTGAGGAGCGCGCCCTGGACGACCTTCCAGGAGGGCTTCACCAAGGGCGACTACCCCGTCTTCGGGCGGGGGTGGTTCCCCGACTTCCCGGACCCGGACAACTTCATCGCCCCGTTCGTGGGACGGGACAGTGTCACCGGCACCCCCTACCTGACCGACGAGATCACCCAGGAACTGCTGCCGTCCTCCCGCAAGGAGAGCGACCGCGGTTCCGTCTCCAAGCAGTTCAAGCGGGCGCAGGAGATCCTCGTGGAGGACGTCCGGCTGCTCCCGCTGTGGCAGGGCAAGCTCTACGTCGCGGCGGGCGAGGACATCGGCGGCGGCGAGCGCGCACTCGACCCGCAGACCGTCATGCAGATGTGGGAGTTGTACCGCAAGACCAGCTGGTAGGCGGGGAGGCAGCGGGCTCGGCAGGCCGCCTGTCAGTGGTCCCCGGTAGGTTCTGTGGTCAAGAACCGATTGCTTACCGGAGGTTGTGCACGTGACCGACACCGACCTGCTGCCCGAGTCCTGGCGCGGCGTCCTCGGCGAAGAGCTGCAGAAGCCCTACTTCAAGGAGCTCATGGACTTCGTCGAGGAGGAGCGGGCCGGCGGACCGGTGTATCCGCCGCGGGATCAGGTCTTCGCCGCACTCGAGGCCACACCGTACGACCGGGTCAAGGTGCTGGTCCTCGGACAGGATCCCTACCACGGCGAGGGCCAGGGGCACGGACTGTGCTTCTCGGTGCGGCCGGGCGTCAGGACACCCCCCTCGCTCCGCAACATCTACAAGGAGATGAACGACGAGCTCGGCCTGCCCGTCCCGGACAACGGCTATCTCATGCCGTGGGCCGAGCAGGGCGTGCTGCTGCTCAACGCGGTGCTGACGGTCCGTGGCGGCGAGGCGAACTCGCACAAGTCCAAGGGCTGGGAGAAGTTCACCGACGCGGTGATCCGCGCGGTGGCCGAACGGCCCGACCCGGCGGTCTTCGTCCTCTGGGGCAACTACGCCCAGAAGAAGATCCCCCTGATCGACCAGGAGCGCCACGTGGTGGTGAAGGGCGCGCACCCCTCGCCTCTCTCCGCCAAGAAGTGGTTCGGCTCCCGCCCCTTCACGCAGATCGACGAGGCCGTCGCCGCCCAGGGCCACGAGGCCATCGACTGGCGCATCCCTGACCTGGGCCTTCAGGCGACCCGGCCGACGGCTCGGGCCCGCGCCTGAGCCGTATCGCGCACGGCTGCGGTTAGCGTTCGACCCACCGGAACAGGCCGGACGCCGACCAGGGAGGCCTCTGACGTGGAGCAGCGGGACGTGCGGTCGGACCCCGTCATGACCAGGATCGGCCAGGCGATCATGCTGCTCCACGCGGGGGACAGGGAAGAGGCGCGCAACCGCTTCGGCACCCTCTGGTCAGAGCTCGAGGAGTGCGGTGATGCCCTGCACCGCTGCACTCTCGCCCACTACATGGCCGACACGCAGGACGACCCGGGCGACGAGCTCGCCTGGGACCTGAGGGCGCTGATCGCCGCCGAAGGCATGGCGGACGGACCCGCGAAAGGCCCGGCCGGCGGATGCGACGCGACCGGCGCTCCCCGGGGGCCCCGTGACGCGTCGGCTGTCCGGACGTTCATTCCCTCGCTGCACCTCAACCTCGCCGCGGACTACCTGAAGCTGCAGCGCTTCGAGGCCGCCCGGGCCCATCTGGACCTGGCCTGGGACGCCGTCGGCGTGCTGGAGGACGACGGTTACGGCGACGCGGTCCGCGCGGAGATCGGCCGCCTGGAGCAGCGGATGCGCGGGAGGCCCTCGGAGGAGTGACGAAGGTCTGCCTCCCGGGGCCGGGGCGTCATTGCCCGGTGGCGCCGTCGATCCGTTCGCGTACGAGGTCGGCGTGGCCGTTGTGCCGGGCGTACTCCTCGATCAAGTGGGTGTAGATCCAGCGGAGGGTGAACGGGCTGCCGCTTCCGCTTCTGCCCACCGAAAGGCCGTCGAGCTCGATCTTCGCGGCATTGGCCCGGGCGGCCTCGATCTCCGCCTGCCAGGTCGTGCGGGCCTCTTCCCAGGTGTCCGCGTCGGTGACGTGGAACTCACCGTCCGGGTCCTCTTCCGTGGAGTAGAGCGGCGGGAGCTCCTCACCGGCGAGCACCTCGCGGAACCAGCCCCGCTCGTTCTCGGCCAGGTGCCGTACGAGGCCGAGGAGCGTGAAGGCCGACGGGGGCACGGGCGCCTCGCGCAACTGGGCGTCGGTGAGGCCCTCGCACTTCATGGCCAGGGTCGCCCGGTGGTAGTCGAGCCACCCCTCCAGCATCTGCCGCTCGGCGGCGTCGAAGGCGGGTTCGGGGCGTTCTTCTGTCGTCATGCGGTCATCGTCGCGCATCGATGATCAACGACGCCAGGTTCAAGCGGGCCCCGTACCCAGCATCCCGCGCAGCAGTTCCGCGCAGCCGGTGGTCAGTTGGGCCTCCGTCGGCACGGCCCGGTGGTACGACCCGGCCGCGCAGGCGAACATCATCCCCTCGGCCCAGGCCACGACGGACAGGGCGTGGCGCTCCGGTTCACTCGACCCGGCGGCGGCCATCAGGGCGACCAGCGGTTCGCGGAACCGTCTGCCCGCCTCGTCGTAGAACTCCCGCAGCGCTGGCCGCCTGGTGGCCTCCAGGGCCAGCTCGTAGCGGCACACCAGCAGGGCGGTGCCGCCGGTCAGGTAGCGGTGCAGTGC
The DNA here is from genome assembly GCF_035946055.1 of Streptomyces sp. NBC_01341. Classification (NCBI taxonomy): domain Bacteria; kingdom Bacillati; phylum Actinomycetota; class Actinomycetes; order Kitasatosporales; family Streptomycetaceae; genus Streptomyces; species Streptomyces sp. NBC_01341. The sequence goes on from NZ_CP108364.1 coordinate 6,329,747, forward strand.
GTGTGCGAGCCCGGCCGCCATGCGGTCGGGACCGCCGTCCGCGGGAAGTTCCCCGGGGGCGAGCACCCGCGCCTCGAGTTCGGCGAGCCGGCGCACGGCCGCCTCCAGCAGGGCCTCCCGGGTGCGGGCCTGATTCGACGTGGACCCCTGGGGGAGCCCGGCCCGCTCGTCCACGGCCCGGTGGGTGAGGCCCCTCATGCCGCGCTCCGCGAGCAGCGCCAGCGCGGCATCGGCGATCCGATCGGCACGGGAGGGCTCGGACGGGCGGGTGGTGCCTGCGGAAGCGGAGCGTGGGGGCATGGAGCCAATCTACCGCCGTCACTACAGCTGTAGTACCGTGAGGTCGTTACTACAGGTGTAGTGCCAGGAGGCTCGGTCATGGGGACATCCAGAGCGGTGGTCGTCGGAAGCGGCATCGGAGGTCTGGCCGCCGCGGCGGCGCTGCACCGGAGCGGCTGGCAGGTCACCGTCCTCGAACGCGCCGCCTCGCCGGCACCCATCGGCGCGGGCATCAGCCTCTCGCCCAACTCCCAGCGCGCCCTGGACGTCATCGGCCTCGGCGACGAGGTCAGATCCCTGGCCGCCTGGCAGGGCGACGGAGGCATGCGCACGCCGTCCGGGCGCTGGCTCGCCCGCACGGACAGTGCCGCGGCCGCCGAGCGTTTCGGCGGCCCGCTGGTCCTGCTCCACCGGTCCGCGCTCATCGGTCTGCTCCGCTCCCGGCTCCCCGAGTCCGCCGTGCACACGGCCACGGCGGCCGAGCTCGTCTCTCCCGGCCGTGCGGACGGGAGGCGGGCGGGCGTCAGGACGTCCCGGGGTGACCTGGACGCCGATCTCGTGATCGGCGCCGACGGAATCGGCTCGACGGTGCGCGACACACTCTTCCCCGGCCACCCGGGGCCCTCGTACAGCGGATTCACCACCTGGCGCGTCATCGCCCCCGGGCTCGGCCGGCCCTTCAGCTCGCACGAGACGTGGGGACGGGGCGCCCTGTGGGGCAGCCACCCGATGAAGGACGGCCGGATCTACGCCTACGCCGCGGCCGCCGTCCCCGCCGGCGGGAGTGCCGTCGACGACGAGAAGGCGGAACTGCTCCGCAGGTACGGCGACTGGCACGACCCGATCCCCGGCATCATCGCCTCCGTCGGCGCCGGCCAGGTGCTGCGCCACGACGTCCACCACCTGGCGGATCCGCTGCCTGCCTTCCACCGGGGCCGCGCCGTCCTCGTCGGTGACTCGGCGCATGCCATGGCGCCCTTCCTCGGCCAAGGGGGGAACCAGGCCATCGAGGACGCCGTGGTGCTGGCCCACCACGTCGCGCCGGACGGCGACCTGGGCGCGGGCCTTGCCGCCTACAGCGCGGCCCGGGTGCCGCGCACGACCGCGATGGTCCGCAAGGCGGCGCGGGTGTCCCGGCTGACGGGACTGTCCGGCGGGCCCGCCGTCGCCCTCCGCGACGGATTGATGTCCGCGGTCTCCAGGCTGGGTCCCGGGCTCGTCCTGCGGACGTTCGACGGGATCGCCGACTGGCGGCCTCCGCAGCGCACGTATGCTGCCGGAACCGGGGACGGGCGGACGACGCGGCCGTGACAAGACCCTGGTCAAGGCGACAGGGAGAACCTCGTGAAGGTCGGCTGCATCGGGCTCGGAGACATCGCGAGGAAGGCGTATCTGCCGGTACTGACGGCCCTGCCCGGTGTCGAACTGCATCTGCAGACCCGCACCCCGGCCACGCTGGCGGCCGTCGCCGCCGCGCACCGGATCCCGGGCGAGCGGTGCCACGAGGACCTCGGCGCCCTCCTCGAGCAGGGGCTGGACGCGGCCTTCGTGCACGCGTCGACCGCGGCGCACGCGGAGATCGTCGAGCGGCTCCTGGAAGCGGGCGTCCCCACCTACGTCGACAAGCCACTGGCGTACGAACTCGCCGATGCCGAGCGGCTGGTGGCCCTGGCCGAGGAGCGCGGCGTCACACTCACCGTCGGCTTCAACCGCAGGCTCGCCCCGTCCTACGCCCAGTGCGCCGAGCACCCCCGTGAGCTGATCCTCCTGCAGAAGAACCGGGTGGGGCTGCCCGAGGATCCGCGCACCATGGTGCTCGACGACTTCATCCACGTCGTCGACACGCTCCGCTTCCTGGCCCCCGGCCCCGTGTCGGGCGTCGTCGTGCGCGCGCGGATCGTCGACGGGCTCATGCACCACGTGGTGCTGCAGTTGTCCGGCGACGGATTCACCGCCATCGGGATGATGAACCGGCTCAACGGGTCGACCGAGGAGATCCTCGAGGTCTCCGGCCAGGACTCCAAACGGCAGGTGCTCAACCTCGCCGACGTCATCGACCACAAGGGCCAGCCGACCCTGCGGCGGCGTGGTGACTGGGTGCCGGTCGCCCGTCAGCGCGGTATCGAGCAGTGCGTCCTGTCCTTCCTGGACGCGGTGCGGGCCGGCGAGGTGCTCAGCGCGCAGGACGCTCTGGAGACCCACCGGCTGTGCGAACGGGTGGTCCTGGACGCACTGGAACAGGCTTCCTGAGGGACCGCAGCCCGAGTTCGCCGAAGAACACCGCCAGCACCGCCAGCGCGGCGTACACGGGCCAGGCGCCCAGCCGGACGTAGAGCGTGGTGCCCTGGGCGAGCGGCACGTCGAACACCGCCGCCTCGCTCGCGTCCGTGCCGAGCGGGGCGCCCACCCGCTCACCCTCCGGGCCGTACACGGCGCTCACCCCGGTGAGCGTGGCGTGCACCATCGGACGGCCCGTCTCCGCCGCCCGCAGTGCTCCCAGCGAGGCGTGCTGCTCGGGAGCCCAGCTGTGCTGGAACGTCGAGGTCGACGACTGGGCGACGAGTACCTCGGCGCCGTCCTCCACCAGTCGCCTGCTCATGTCGGGGAACGCGGTCTCGAAGCACACCAGCGGCCCCACCCGGAGTCCGTCCGGCAGCTTCATCACCACGGGGGCGCTGCCGCGCAGCCGGTCCTCGCCCGCGGCCTTGCCCACCGAGGTCGCCCAGCCCAGGAGGGAGCGGGCGGGGACGTACTCGCCGAACGGCACCAGGCGCATCTTGTCGTACCGGTCCCCGGTCGGACCATCAGGGCCCACCAGCACCGCCGACTTGAAGATTCCGATGCGCTCGGGGCCATCCGTGCGCCGGGCGTCCATGTTGACCAGGATGTCCGCGCCGACCTGACGCGACAGCGCGGTGACCCGGTCCGCCGTCTCCGGATGACGTGACAGGTCCACCGCCACGCTGCTCTCGCCCCACACCACGAGGTCCACGTCCCGGCCGGCGAGGCCCCGGGTCAGCTCCTCGCTGCGTGTGAAGCGGTGCCCGATACTGCCGGGACCATCGACGACCCCCGGCTGCACGACGGCGATACGGACCGTGCCCTCCTCCTCCGGCCGCGGTGCCCACAGGACCGTCGCCCCCACACCGACCGCGCCCACGAGGACGCACACGGCCGCCGTCCGCCGGGCCGAGGGCACGGCGACCAGCAGCGCGACGGCCGTGTTCGCGGCGACGACACCGAGACTGACCAGCCATACGCCGCCCACCGACGCGGTGCGGAGTGCGAACGGGACGTTCCACTGGCTGGCCCCCAGCAGGCCCCACGGCCCGCCGAGACCCTCCCACGAGCGCACGAGTTCGATCATCAACCAGCCGGAGGGCACCACGACCACCGCGGCGAAGGACCTGCGCACGGACGGCGATCCGCCGAGCAGCCGGGCCACCAGAAGCCCCCAGGGAGCCCACAGCAGCCCGAGGAGCGCCGCGAGCACCACGATGAACACGTGCAGACTCGGCATCAGCCAGTGGTGGACGGCGATCACGAAGCCCACCCCGCCGAGCCAGCCGTCCAGGGCAGCCCTCCGGCCCGTGCCCGCCGACCGGATCAGCAGCATCCACGGCACCAGCGCGACGTACGCGAACCACCAGAGGGACGGCGCGGGGAACGCCAGGGCGGGGAGCGCACCGGCGCACAACGCGACGGCACCCCGCCCGACGCGCGAGCGCAGCAGCCGCTCGTGCGGCGGCGTATGCCCGTCGGCCGTCACGTCCGGAAGCCGCGTGCCCCGCATCGGCATGTCCTGTCCTCCTCGCCGGTACTCCGCTTGATCCCAGTGTGCGCCAGAAGATCAGGAGCGCACAGGGGGAGCGACCGGACACCTACGGGCCGCGGGCCGGCCGTGAAGGGCGGTCAGGCCGTGACGGTGGTCCCGTGCCCCTGGCGCCACGACTCGTTCATCGTGACGGTGCGTATACGCCAGCCCGGTTCCGTGCGCCGCAGATCGAAGACGTACCGGCCGCCGGACATCGCCGTCGGCGCGACCCCTCCCGCGCCCCCGCCGCCACGCGGGCTCAGGTAGTCCGCCCGCACCCGTGCGAGGTCGCCCGGATATCCGCCCAGGTCCTGGAGGTCCAGGCGCCGGTTGACGATGAGGTGCTGACGGACGGGGAGGAGCCGCATGCTGTCCTCCAGCCAGCGCACGGCCTCGGCCACCGGCCCCTCCCGTCCGCCCGCCCCCCGGTGGTCGACGCGGCCGTCCGGCGTGAACAGGGCGCTGTACGCCTCCCACGCGCCGTCGTCGACCGCGGCGGCGTATTCGCTGATCACCGAGTCGATGGACAGCCGGTCCATCACCGTCGCGAGAGCCACGCGCTGTGTCATCGCCCAAGTCTCGGCCAGAGGGAGCGGCACGCCAAGAGCCGTGCACCGTCGAGCTCAGTGGCTCCCGGCGGCAGCCGTGAAGGCCGGGAGATAGGCGGACTCGTGCCCCTCTGCCGTGGGGTGGACGTTCGTGCTGCTGATCCAGGCGTCCCCGGTGCAGATCTCGTGCCCCGCGAAGGCGGGCCTGCCGTCCGCGAACGCGAACCCGGCTGCAGCGGCCCGGCCCGCGATCGTGTCGTTGAGCAGATCCGAACCCTGGTTGACGGCCGTGCGCTTGGCCGAGCTGAGCCCGCCGAGACAGAGGCCGCCCTCCTTGTAGAGGTGCGGGTACCCGATGACGACGACCTTCGCGTGGGGCGCCCTGGCACGGACCGTCGCGTAGAGGCTGTCCAGCTCGCCCGGAAGCTCGTTCACGACGTACTCGCCCGCCGTCCGCAGCGCACGCTCACAGGCGGACTGGGTGGAATACTGGCAGCTGAGCATCGTCGAGGCGAACCCCGAGTCGTTCCCGCCGATGCTCAGGCTGACCAGCGTGGTGTCCTCGTCCAGTGCGCCCACCTGACTGCCGAGCACATCGGGGATCTTCGCGCCGCCGCAGGCGACGAAGGCGAACGAGGCCGGGCGGTTGGCGGTGGCCCACAGGGCGGGGTAGGCGTTGCGGCTCCGAGTGCACGCGGCGTCGGAGTAACTGCCCGCGCCGGTGCCCGAAGCGTACGAGTCACCGAGCGCGACGTACTCCACGGCAGCTGCGGCGGTGCCGGCCGGGGATGCGGCGGAGGCCGGGAGGGCGACCGAGGCGAGGGCGAGGGCCAGCAGTGCGGCAGTGGCCGTGCGGGAAGTGGACAGGCGCATGGGGGTCTCCGTGGGACGGGAAGCGGATGCGGAGGGCGCCGGGCCGGCGTGCGACGCCGTCCGTCGCGCCCACGCCCAACCTCCCGCTCACGTCGCTCTGCGTCATCGGCGAAATGACCGAGCGCGTCGGTGCCCGTCTGCTCGGTGTCCCCCTCACTCGGCGGCCGGGGCAGGAGCGCTGCCGGCCTCGGGAGCATCGGACCGGCCGGGCAACCGCTCGTCCGGCAGGGCTGGAAGCGCCCGCCCCAGGCGCGCGAGCGGGGACAGGGCGATCACCGCCGGGGACAGCAGCATGCCCGCGGCCGTCACCAGGAGACCGGTGCGCAACCCCCACTCCTGGGCGAGGACGCCGCCCAGCAGGGAACCCAGTGGCGTCATACCCATACCGACGAACGTGATCGTCGCGGCCGCGCGGCCCTGCAGCCCGTCCGGCGTGACGCTCTGCCGGATGGCCATGACCGCCACGTTCACCACCTGCCCTCCCGCACCGAACACCAAGCCGACGGCGAGGAGTGCGGGAAGCGTCACCGCGGGGGAGCCGCGCAGCGCGGGAACGCACAGGAACGCGCCGTCGCCGATCGCCGCGGCGAAGACCAGCACCGCGCCGTAGCCGAACCGCTTCGGGAGAGCGGCAGCCAGCACGGAGCCCAGGAGCGCACCCGGCCCCGACGCCGCGAGTGCCAGGCCCACGGCGGTGCCCGACAGGTGCAGTTCCCGTGGCAGGAAGAGCAGATGGACCGTCATCAGCGCGGCGAAGGAGAACTGGAAGACGGCCGATGCCAGGCACACGGACCGCAGCGAGGTGTCGCCCAGGACGAGACGGAGACCCTCAAGGATCCGCCGTCGTACGGGGGATTGCCGTTCCGGGCGCTCCGGGATCCGTTCGACCCGCTGGATCCGGCGGATCGCCCCGCACGACAGCGCGAAGAACAGGGCGCCGGACGCCACCGCGACGGGCGCGGACAGCAGGGACACCAAGGCGCCGCCGAGGGCGGGACCGCCGACCTGGGCCGCCGAACGGCTGCCCTCGAGCGCACTGTTGCCCCGCACCAGCTGGTCGCGTCGTACCAGACGTACGAGAGACGCCTGGTAGGCCACGTCGAAGAAGACGGACAGGACCCCGACGGCGAAGACGGCCACACACAGTGTGGCCGGGCCGACCCGCCCGAAGAGCGCGACCAACGCGGTTGCTCCCAGGACGAACGCCCGGCCGCTGTCCGCGAGCACCATCACCGTGCGCGTCCGCCAACCGTCCACCCAGGCGCCCACGAAGAGCGTGAGCAGCAGGACCGGCACCTGGCCGACGGCGCGCAGGACACCGAGCCGGCCCGGATCGACGCCGAGCGTGAGGACGGCATAGAGCGGCAGGATCACCAGCGTCGCGTGTTCGCCCAGTTGGGAGGCTGTCTGTCCCCACCACAGCCGGCGGAAGTCACGGTCCCGCCGGAGGCCGGACGCGACAGGCAGGCCGGAATCGGGTACGACGGAGAAATCGGACGGCACAGGGACCCCTCGGGTGACGGACGGCGAGGCCCGCGACGGGGCACACCACAGGTGCGCCCGCGATCCGGGCTCAAGAAGGCTCGCTGTGCCGCGATTTCAGGGGCAGCACGCGATGACGGGCCGGTGACGGCCGCGATGTCAACGCGCGCTCGGACGACCGGGCATGTCCGCAACTCCTCGTATGTCGTTCGCCGCTTACGGGCACTCGGTCTGGATGCCCGTCACCGAAGCCGCTCCGGGAGATGGGCCGGAACGGCGGGTCACGCCGCTTCGGCGGCGCCGTGCTGCACGGCCGATCCCCACTCGACGAGCAGCCGCTCGTACTCCTGACGGGCCTCCAGAGTACCCAGGCCACCGTCCACGAGCATGCGGATCTGCGCGTTCAGCTCGGCGAGCGAGCGGACCGGTGTCGGCTCGGTGGAAGGGGTGGGCATGCATCGATTCTAAGGGCGTGAGCCGAAAAACCGACCGGGGGCGTAGGGCGACATCCGGAATCACCGTGGATCCTCCGGTCGCGCGACCTCCGCGCCGGCCTCGGGGGCGTCGGCGGCCGGCCGTGCCGGAGGGTCCGCCCGGGGGCGGGCCACCTCTGTCCCCCCAGGTGGCGGCCCTGCCCCGTCCCCTGCCGTCCGTGTCAGGCGAGGCCGAGCTGCCGCATCATGCCGAGTTCGTCGCTGCTTCCCCAGCGTTCGACCAGCTTGCCGTCCTCGAAGCGGCTGATCTGCATGCCCCGGTAGGTGACCGCCTTACCCGTCGCCGCATGGCCGAGCAGTTCGCCCCGGTGTGTGCCCTTGATGGTGTAGGCGAAGGCGAGTTCGTCATCGGTGGCCACCAGGTGCTCGACCTCGACCCGCAGGTCCGGGAACGCGGTCCTCAGTTCGCGGAACATGCGCTGGTAACCCTCCGGGCCCGGCCCCTGACCGGGCGCCGGGTCGTGGTCGACCGATCCGGGAGCGACCAGGTCGGTGAGAGCGTCGAGATTCCCGGTGCTGACCGCCTCTCCGAACGCGGTCTGGACGGCGATGTTCTCCTGCTGGGACACGGCAGCTCCTCGGTCTCGTGAACGCGCGGACGGCGCCGTAACAGCCGCCGCGGACACCGATCCTGCTGCGGCGGCCCGTGGGAGCGTGCCGACATGCCGAGGGCCACCCCGTACGGGTCACCGCTTGCCCCCACACGCCGCAGCCGGGTACCGCCGGGACGAGGACCCCGGCTGCACCCGGCAGCACCGCTGTCACAGCGGCAGTGCGCCGCTCCCCTGCCCGGACGGCGCCCGCCCGGCCCGGGGGAATCCACCCCGGAACCGCTCGCCTCAGCCCGCCGACTCGCCGGCGTGGGGGCTCAGGGCATCCGCGCCGATCAGGGCGAACAGCACGATGCCCAGGATGATGCGGTAGACGACGAACGGCATGAAGCTCTTCGTGGTGATGAATTTCATGAACCATGCGATTACGGCGTATCCGACCGCAAAAGCGATGATTGTCGCGAAGATGGTGGGTCCCCAGGAGACGTGCCCCTCGCCCGCGTCCTTCAGTTCGAACACGCCCGAGGCGAGCACCGCGGGAACGGCCAGCAGGAAGGAGTAGCGCGCCGCCGCCTCACGGGTGTAGCCCATCAGCAGACCGCCGCTGATCGTCGCGCCGGACCGTGAGACGCCAGGGACCAGGGCCAGAGCCTGGCAGAAGCCGAAGATGAGGCCGTCCCTGACGCCCAGTTCCTTCAGGGACTTCCGTTCCTTGATCGCCCGGTGCTTGCCCCCGGTCTCGTCGCGGGCCGCGAGGCGGTCCGCGACGCCGAGGACCACACCCATGACGATCAGGGTCGTGGCGATCAGACGCAGATCACGGAACGGGCCCTCGATCTGGTCCTTGAAGGTCACACCGAGCACACCGATCGGAATCGACCCGACGATGACCAGCCACCCCATCTTCGCGTCGTGGTCACCGCGCATGGCGGAGTTGGTCAGCGACCGGAACCAGGCCGAGACGATGCGCGCGATGTCCTTGCGGAAGTAGATGAGGACCGCGGCCTCGGTGCCGATCTGGGTGATCGCGGTGAACGCCGCTCCCGGGTCGTGCCAGCCCGCGAACGCCGCGGTCAGCCGCAGATGCGCGCTGGAGGAGATCGGCAGGAACTCGGTCAGTCCCTGAACGAGGCCCAGGACGAATGATTCGAACCAGCTCATGGGGCTTTGGCCATCCCGGAGATGCTCAAGCAACGGCCGACGGACACGAAGGCCGTCGGCGGTGTGCGGATGCGGTCAGAAAAGGGGGCGGGACACCACGGTCCCGGACATCCTCTGTCGGATGCGCGCAGCGTATCGCCTGCGGGTGAACGGACTGCCCGCTGCCCCCCGGCTTCGCCGCGCCACCCGCCTCGTCAGGAGGGACCGGCTGCCACGGCGAGCCGGTGGCGCCTGCGCCAGGCGACCAGGGCCGCGCCGACGCCGGAGACCACGATGAAGCCCATCGCCGCCAGGAAGACCGGTGAGGTCGGCGAGGACGCGGTGCTGCCCGCGACGACGTACGCCGCCGTGTTGGGGATGGAGCCGAGCCCGGTGGCCAGGAGGAACGGCGGGTAGCCCATGCGGGAGGTCGCCGCGCAGTAGTTGGCTGCGGCGAACGGCACCCCGGGGAAGAGCCGCAGCGCCAGCATGGACCGGAACCCGTGGCGGCTCAGCAATCCGTCCGCCGCTTTGAGGTACTTGCCCCGCAGCAGAGTGCGCAGCGCGTCCTGCCCCAGCACCCTGCCCAGCAGGAAGGAGACCCCCGCACCGAGGACGGTGCCCGCCAGGGCCGCCGCGAGCCCCGCCTGGGCGCCGAAGAGAGCCCCGGCGGCGAGGTTCAGCAGCGGGCGTGGCACGAACGCCACGGTGCACACCCCGTACGCGAGCCCGAACAGCATCGCCGCCGCGGAACCGGTGAGTTGCGGTGGCCAGCCGGAGGCCAGCAGTCTCTGTGGTTCGAACAGCACCATGGCGGTGGCGGCAGCCAGCAGGACTGCCACGAGAAGGGAGAACCGGGACCAGGGGGAGAGCAGCGCCCTCGTACAGCGCACTGCCAGGCCGCCGGAGGGCCGTGTTGCGGGGACGGGGTCGAACATCTGGGGAGCGTAACCGAAACGGGTGTGTGATCGCCGTAATGTGCACGGCATGAGCACCCCGGCCCAGCCAGTCCCCGTCGTGCCGGCCAGCGCGCTCGCCGATATCGTGCTGCACCGGCTCGTCCGGGTGTATCCCGTGGCCGCCGATCCCGAACGTGCAGTCCAGGCGGCTGCGTACATGAAGAACGTCGCGGCGTTCCTCGGAATCCCCACCCCGCGACGGAGGGAGCTGTCCAGGACCGTCCTGGCGGGCACGGACACGCCGGACGAGACGGATCTCACCGCGATCGCCCTGCGCTGCTGGGAGTTGCCCGAGCGCGAGTACCAGTACTTCGCCGTCGACCTCCTGCGCAGCCACGCCGCAGGCTGCTCGGCCCGCTTCCTCCCGGTCCTGCGCCATCTCGTCTCGACGGTCCCCTGGTGGGACACCGTCGACACGCTGGCGGCCCACGTGGCCGGGCCCCTCGTCACGGCGGAACCGGAACTGCGGACCGCGATGGACGGCTGGATCGAGGACGACAGCGTCTGGATCGCCCGCACCGCGCTGCTGCACCAACTCCGTTACAAGGAGCGAACCGACACCGGCCGTCTCTTCGGCTACTGCCTGCTGCGCGCCGACCATCCGGACTTCTTCATCCGCAAGGCGATCGGCTGGTCCCTGCGCGAGTACGCCAAGACGGCCCCGGACGCCGTACGCGACTTCGTCGAGGGCGCCCGGGACCGTCTGTCGCCGCTCTCCGCGCGCGAGGCACTCAAGAACATCGGCTGAGGCGTTCCGAGCCGCGTCCCCGGGGGCCCGCACGCCCGGAAAACCATTCGACGGCGCCCGGCCGCTCCGCCATGATCAGGGCATGTTCCGGTACGCCTTCCCCACAGCGCAGTCCGCAGTCGCGGACACGCCGAAGGCTGCCGTGAGCCCTGCGGGCGCGACCGCAGCAGCAGCACTCGACGCAGCGTTCGTCGCTGCCGCGGCGCCCCTCGGCGGCGCCCGAAGCTGACCCTCCCCCGACTGTCCGGCGGACCCCGTGAGGGGAGGGTCGGCGGGGCCCTGGGGTCTTCTCTCTCAGCTTCGAACACCAAGGACGAGCCATGCCCAAGACGGCATACGTGCGCACCAAGCCGCACCTCAACATCGGCACCATGGGTCACGTCGACCACGGGAAGACCACCCTGACCGCCGCGATCACCAAGGTGCTCAGCGACCGAGGCACCGGCACCTTCGTGCCGTTCGACCGGATCGACCGGGCTCCTGAGGAGGCGCAGCGCGGCATCACCATCAACATCGCGCACGTGGAGTACGAGACCGACACCCGGCACTACGCGCACGTGGACATGCCCGGACACGCGGACTACATCAAGAACATGGTCACCGGGGCGGCGCAGCTCGACGGGGCGATCCTCGTCGTGTCCGCGCTCGACGGCATCATGCCGCAGACCGCGGAGCACGTCCTGCTGGCCCGTCAGGTCGGCGTCGACCACATCGTCGTCGCCCTGAACAAGGCCGACGCGGGCGACCCCGAGCTCACCGACCTGGTCGAGCTCGAGGTCCGCGAACTGCTCACCGCTCACGGCTACGGCGGTGACTCCGTGCCGGTCGTGCGGGTGTCGGGGCTCGGCGCACTGCGGGGCGACCCGCGCTGGACGGCGTCCGTCGAGGGGCTGCTGGACGCCGTCGACACCTACGTACCGATCCCGGTGCGCTACACCGACGCGCCGTTCCTCCTGTCCGTGGAGAACGTGCTGACGATCACCGGCCGGGGCACCGTCGTCACCGGGGCCGTGGAACGAGGCACGGTGCGCGTGGGGGACCGTGTGTCGGTGCTCGGCGCGGACGTCGAGACGGTCGTGACCGGGCTGGAGACCTTCGGGAAGCCGATGGAGTCCGCCGAGGCCGGCGACAACGTCGCGCTGCTGCTGCGCGGGGTCGAGCGCGACCGCGTCCGCCGCGGCCACGTGGTGGCGGCGCCGGGCAGCGTGACGCCCAGCCGGCGCTTCACCGCACAGGTGTACGTCCTGTCGGGGCGGGAGGGGGGCCGGACCACACCGGTCACCACGGGGTACCGGCCGCAGTTCTACATCCGCACGGCGGACGTCGTCGGTGACGTCGACCTCGGCGAGGCAGCGGTCGCGCGGCCCGGCGAGACGGTCACCATGACCGTCGAGCTCGGCCGTGACGTCCCGCTCGAGTCCGGCCTGGGCTTCGCGATCCGCGAGGGCGGCCGGACGGTGGGCGCCGGCACGGTCACCGCACTGCTCTGACCGTACGTCGCCGCCCGCGTCCCCGGCCCCCGGGGACGCGGGCGGCGACCGCCGGTCCGTCCGGCGGATGCTCCCGCGCCCGTCACAATGGGGGAGTGAACGAGCCGATACCCGTCATCCGCGACACCGACCACGGCACCGCCAGGCTGCTGCCCGACGTCGACCGGGACCGGGCGTGGCTGCTCACGGTGGACGGTGCCCCGCAGTCCTATGTCGACCTCGACGACCCGGAGCACCTGGAATTCGAGTACGTACGCCGACTCGGCCACGTCGTCGACCGCGCCGCCGCCCCGGGAATCCCGCTGGACATCCTGCACCTCGGCGGCGGCGCGCTCACGCTGCCGCGCTACGCGGCGCGGACCCGTCCCGGCTCACGTCAGGACGTGGCCGAAGCGGACGGCGGGCTCGTCGAGATGGTCGGCGAGTACCTGCCGCTGCCCGACAGAGCCGGGGTCACCGTGCACGCCGCCGACGCCAGGGCCTGGCTCGAACAGGCGCCGCGGGACTCCGCCGACCTCCTGATCGCCGACGTCTTCGGCGGCGCGCGGGTGCCCGCCCACCTGACGTCCGCCGAGTACGCCCGGTCCGCCGCCCGCGTCCTGAGAGCGGACGGGATCTACGCGGCCAACCTGGCCGACAGTGCGCCCTTCGCGTTCCTCCGCTCGCAACTGGCCAACTTCGCGGAGGTGTTCGACGAGCTCGCCCTCATCGCCGAACCGGCCGTCCTGCGCGGCCGGCGCTTCGGCAACACCGTGCTACTCGCCTCCCGGGCGCCGCTCGACATCGCCCCGCTGACCAGGCTGTGCGCCGCCGACGCCTTCCCCGCGAGGGTGGAGCACGGTGCATCGCTCCACCGTCTCGTCAACGGTGCGAGGCCGGTGCGGGACAGCGAGGCCGTCGCCTCACCCGAGCCGCCCGACGGGGCTTTCAGCATCGGCTGACTCCCGGGGGGCGACCGGCGCCCCGATGTCCTTGACCGTGCTGCGGCGCGTCAGATTCCGTACGTCCGGCACCAGCAGCACGCCCGCCGTCACCAGGACGATCAGCGCCGCGCAGCCCCACAACGCCTCGCTGCGGCCCACGAGCGACTCGACCGGACCGGCCGCGGCCGTGGCCAGCGGCACCATCGCGACCGACCCGAACCAGTCGTACGCCGACACCCGGGACAGCTTCTCCTCGGGGATCTCCTGGTGCAGCGCGGTCATCCAGGACACTCCGAACACCTCGATGGCGATGCCGGTCACGAACATCACCCCGCAGAGTCCGCCCACCGGGAGGGGGATCGCGAGCCCGGCGGAGGGCAGCGCCAGCGGAAACACGCAGAGCGTCCCGGCCAGCAGCAGCCGTCGTGGTTTCCAGCGCATCATCAGCAGCGCCCCGCCCAGCGTGCCGACGCCGAACGCGGCGAGCGCGAGCCCCCAGGGGCGGGCACCGCCGAGGTGGTCCCGTGCCACCAGCGGCCCGTAGACGGCCTCCGCCGCCCCGACGACGGCGACCACCACGCTGAACTGGAGCACGATCGCCCAGAGCCAGGGCCGTCCGGCGACCTCCCGCCAGCCGTCGCGCAGATCGGAGAGCAGCCCGCCGCCCGCGGCACGCCCGGGGATGTGACTCACGTCCAGGAACGCCCGCAGCGCACCGGCGACAGCGAAAGCCGCCGCGTCGACCGCGAGCACCCACCCCGGGTCCATGGCCGCGATCATGGCGCCCCCGAGCGCCGCCCCGCCGATGGCCGCGCCGTGCATCGACATGCGGAAGAGGGCGAAGGCCCGTGCCGCGTGCTCGCCGTCGACGCTGGACATCAGCATGCCCTCGGACGCCGGACCGAAGAACGCCTGGCCGGTGCCGCAGAGTGCCGTCAGCAGCATCATGTGCCACAGCTCGGCGGAGCCGGTGAGGACCAGCCAGGCGAACACGGCCTGGGAGACGCAGTTCAGGGCGTTGGCGGCCACCATCACCCGGTGACGCGGGATCCGGTCCGCGACGGCGCCGCCGATGAGCAGGAAGAGCACCAGTGGCGCCGTACGCGCGGCGGCCACGAGACCGACGTCGCCGGCGTCGCCGCCCGACTCCAGAACCGCGAACGCCGCCGCGATCAGAGCGCCGTTGGTGCCGAGGCTCGTGATGATCGCGGCGGCGGTCAGCAGACCGAAGTTGCGGCCTTCCCGCGGGGGACGGCGCGCGGGAAGGGGGGAAGAGGCGGGGGAGGTCACCAAGGGACTATCCCCGCCACGGCCCCCTCACGCCAAATGGGCGTGCCCCGGGTCGTCGCCGGAAGCTCAGGAAGGGCTCGCGCCGCTCTCCGCGCCTTCCGTCAGGCGTACGGTGCTGAGGATCTTCTGAACGGTGGCGTCCGGGAGCTCGTCGTCGATCCCGGCGTTGGCGTAGAGGATCCAGGACGCGTACTCGTCCTGGGCGTTCTTGAACGTGAACGCGATCGACTTGCCGTCGGTGTCGCACTTGTCCTTGTTCGCAAGTCCTGTCGCGGTTGCCGTGACGACGCTGCCCGAGAGACCCGACTTGGTCGTGTACGGCTTGGGCTTGCCGATCTTGACCTTGTCCTTCGGGTCCTCCTGGCCGTAGGCGGCCCAGACCATGTTCGAGGCTTCGTTCGTGGCTGCCTCGTCCGTGCTCTTGGCGCCCTGCCCGCCCTTCGTGCCGACACCGGCCAGGCCGGTGTCCTCCTTGGTGCCGTCCTTGTCCGCGTCGTCGATGCACCACTTGCTCTTGTAGAACGCGGGTGCGGTGAAGCCGGCGGCCGGCGGGCCGGTGGGGTCCTTCACGTCCTCGAATCCGGAGAACACACCGGTGCCCGCGACCTCCCAGTCACCGGGCACGTCGAACCGGGTGCCCCACTTGGGGTTGGTCACGACCTTCCAGCCCGGCACGCTGGGCGCGGCGTCCTCGCCGCCACGCGGGTTCGCCGCGGGGGAGGAGGCCGTGTCGGACGGCTTCGCCGAGGGTGACGACGACGACTTGCCGTCGGCCGTCGGCCCGCCCCCGTCGTCCTTCTTGTTCATGACCACGACACCAGTCACCACCGCCGTGACGACGACCGCGGTCGCGGCCACGACGGCGACGATCGCCGTCTTCCTCTTGTCGTCTGGCCGCGGGCCGCCGGGCTGTCCCGGGACGGCGTACTGCGGAACGGTCGGCTGCTGGTACGGGTTGGGCTGCTGGTATCCCGGCTGACCCTGCTGCTGGTATCCCGGCTGCTGATAGGGATTCGGCTGTTGGTACCCCGGCTGCTGGTACGGGTTCTGGTTCTGGTCCTGCGGGTTCTGCTCGCCCCCGGGCGGCTGCTGTCCTGGCCACATGGCCAGTAACCATAGAGGGGAGGGGCGCCCGCAGCTACGGGCGCCCCTGTGAGGGGATGGTCAAAGACTGCTACTCGCTAGTAACATCTCCTTTATGAGCACTCAAGACACGACAGTCGGCGACATGCTGTCCGCGAGCGTCCCGATGGTCCGCACCCTCGGCATCACGTATCTGGAGACGACCGCGGAGCGCGCTGTGCTCTCGCTCCCGGACCGGGCCGAATATCACAACCACCTCGGCGGGCCACACGCCGGAGCGATGTTCACCCTCGCGGAGTCGGCGAGCGGCGCCATCGTCGTCGCCGCGTTCGGTGACCAGATGGCACGGGCGGTCCCGCTGCCCGTGACCACGGAGATGGCCTTCAAGAAGGTGGCCATGGGTGATCTCACCGCCACCGCGGTACTGGGCCGCTCGGCGGCCGAAGTCGTGGCCGAACTCGACGAGGGCAAGCGTCCCGAGTTCCCCGTGAGCGTCGAGATCCGGCGTGCCGACGGGGCCGTGACCAGCGAGATGAGCGTGGTCTGGACCCTGCGTCCGAACCGCTGACGTCGCACCGCCCCCGCGCGCCCGCGCCCGGGGTCCGCGACGGCCGCTCCCGCCCGCCGGACCGGTAGGCTGCCCGCCGTGCACCACACGTGGTGCACGGCGACAGACTTTTTACGGGAAGGACCGGCGATGCACGTCCAGGAGTGGCTGGAGACCGTACCCGCGGTCAGCGTTTACCTCCTGGTGGGGGTCGTCATCGGGCTCGAGAGCCTGGGCATCCCGCTGCCCGGCGAGATCATCCTCGTGAGTTCGGCTCTCCTAGCCTCGCAGCACGGCGACATCGACCCGGTGGTGCTCGGCGCCTGCGCCTCGGCCGGGGCGATCATCGGCGACTCGGTCGGCTACGCCATCGGCCGCAAGGGCGGCCGCCCCCTGCTCGCATGGCTCGGCGGGAGGTTCCCCAGGCACTTCGGGGAGCCCCAGATCGCCCTGGCGGAGCGGTCCTTCGAGAAGTGGGGCATGTGGGCCGTCTTCTTCGGCCGCTTCGTCGCGCTGCTGCGGATCTTCGCGGGGCCGCTGGCGGGCGTCCTGCGCATGCCCTACTGGAAGTTCCTGATCGCCAACGTACTCGGCGGCATCGTCTGGGCCGGTGGCACCACCGCCGTCATCTACTCCGTGGGCGTCGTCGCCGAGGCGTGGCTCAAGCGGTTCTCATGGCTGGGACTGCTCGTGGCCGTACTGATCGGCCTGGTCTCCATGCTGGTGCTGAAGAACCGGGCCAAGAAGGCCGCCGAACAGGCCGACCGTCCGGCCCCGGCACCCGAACCGGAAGCGGTGCCGGCGGCCGACTGAAACCCGGCACTGTCGAACCCGGGACGCCTTCGCAAGGTCCGGTGGCGGCGCGGGCTGCTCCTGCCCGGTCAGTTCCGGTGCGCCTCGCGATGCGCCTTCGCCAGTTCCACGTAACCGGCCGCGTTGAAGGCGATGCCCTCCCGCTCCTCGTCGGTCAGCTGCCGCTTCACCTTGGCGGGCACGCCGGCGACAAGGGAGCCCGGGGGGACCCGCATCCCCTGCGGGACGAGGGCCTGTGCGGCGATCAGCGAACCCGCCCCGATGTGGGCGCCGTTGAGCACCGTGGCCCCCATGCCGACCAGGACGTCGTCCTCGATCACGCACCCGTGCAGCACTGCGTTGTGGCCCACGGAGACCCGGGCGCCCACCGTCAGCGGGAAGCCCGGGTCGGTGTGGACGCTGCAGTTGTCCTGGATGTTGCTGTCCGGTCCGAGCGAGATCGGGCCGCAGTCCGCGCGCAGCACCGCCTGGTACCAGACGCTGGAGCCCGCGGCCAACGACACCTCGCCGACGACGACGGACGTCGGTGCGAGGAAGGCGTCCGGATCGACGTCCGGCTCCCTGCCGCCGATGCCGGTGACCAACGCCTGCTCTGTCATCGCCCGCTCCTCCGCCGGAATGTGGCGCGCTCGGCGCCCCTGCTCCGGACGAACCGTAATGGACGGCCTCACCTGCGCGGTGAGGTGGGGTGAACGTCACAGCCCGTCGCGCGGACCCGCTCCGGACCGGCGGCTACCGTGTGCGGGTGCCGAAGAACCGAAACACGTTCTCCTCTCTCGCCCGCCTGCGCCGCGGTGTCATGTCACGCGCCGTGCACCGTGTCTGGGGCTGGGCGCAGGAGGCCGGGGCGGTCACCGCGCAGCACCCGGGGCGGCTCCGGTTCGGCCGCATCGGTACGGGCACCCGGCTCGCCTTCCCGCAGGGCACGGTGTTCGGGGAGCCTTGGATCGAGTTGGGCGACCACTGCATCATCGGCGAGCGGGTGACCCTCACCGCCGGGCTGATGCCCGACCTCGACCTCGGCTCCCAGCCCATTCTGACGCTGGGCAACGGTGTCGTGCTGGGCCGAGGCAGTCACGTCATCGCCGACACCACGGTGTCGATCGGCTCGGACACGTACTGCGGCCCGTACGTCTACATCACTTCCACCAACCACAGTTACGACGACCCCCACGAGCCCGTCGGCAAGCAGTGGCCGCGGATGGAGCCGGTCTCGGTCGGGCCGGGTTGCTGGATCGGCACCGGAGCGGTCATCCTCCCGGGAGCCAGGCTGGGCCGGAACGTCGTCGTCGCGGCCGGCGCGGTCGTACGCGGCGAAGTGCCCGATCACGCGGTGGTGGCCGGGGCGCCGGCCCGGGTGGTGCGGAGCTGGGACCCGGAGCAGGGCTGGCAGCCACCGCTGCGCACGCCGGCGCCGGTGCCCATCCCGGACGGGGTCACTCCCGAACAGCTCCAGGCCGTGGCGCTCCTGCTTGAGGAGCCGGCGGCGGAAACCTGATCCCCCGGGCCGTACCGAGGCCGGCGGCCCGCGACCGCCGGGACTCCTGCCCCGGTACGTCCTGGCCCCGTGCCCGTCGGGCCCTCCTCAGCCCGTCGCCAGCAGGACCGTCCCCAGCAGAGCCAGGGCGGCGCCCGCCGCCTGGACCCCGCGCAGCCGTTCGCCGAGCACACCCCGCGCGGCCAGTGCCGTCACGACCGGATACAGCGACGCCAGGACCGCGGCCACGGTGACCGGGCCGTGCTGTGCCGCCACGGAGTACGTGCCGTTCGCCGCCACATCGGCCAGCCCGACGAAGGCCAGTGCGGGCAACGCGGCCCGCACGGCATGCCGGCCACCGACCTCCGGAAGTGCGCGGCCGCCCCGGAGGACCGAGACGTACAGGGCCGTTCCGCCGACCGCGATGTTCGTGACGCGCTGTACGAACAGGGCGAGGAAGAGGCCGGTCGCCGTCGCGGAGGCCTCCGCGATCAGCGTCATCACGGCTCCGAAACCGAAGGCGGCCAGAAGCGTCAGTGCGACAGCCCGGCGCTGCACGGGCGCTCCGCGCAGTTGTGGCCCGCCCGCCAGGACGACCCCGGCGACGGCGATCACGATTCCGGCGAACTGGGGCAGCCCCGGCCTCTCGCCGACGAGCAGGCCCACCCCCACCGGCACGGCCACCCCGAGCGAACCGAGCGGGGAGACCACGCCCATCGGGCCCAGCGCCAGAGCCTTGTAGAAGCTCAGCATCGCGACCGGCCCGACCGTGCCCGCTGCCACCGCGAACCAGAGCCGTCCCCCGGCCTCGTGCCAGGCTCCGGTCGCGATCACGACGACGCCGAGCACCACGGCGGCGATGCACTGCGAGACGACGACCACGGTCAGGGCGGGCGTACGCCGGGTGAGCAGCCCGCCGCCGAAGTCGGCCAGCCCCCACAGCAGGCTCGTGGCCAGGGCGAACAGGACTGTCATCGAGCGCCTCGCAGTACAGTGCGGTGGTCGGGTGGGTACACCACACCGTAGTGCAGTATTTTCGACTCTGTCATTCAATATATTGGACGGAATGTGTCTGACCTCGATCAGCTCACGCAGTCGCTGGCCCGCAACCTCAAGCGCTGGCGAGGTGAGCGCGGGTTCACGCTGGACACCCTGGCGGCCCGGGCGGGGGTAAGCCGGGGCATGATCATCCAGATCGAGCAGGCGCGTACGAACCCGAGCGTCGGCACCACCGTGAAACTGGCGGACGCGCTGGGGGTCAGCATCACGACCCTGCTCGACTACGAGCAGGGGTCCCAGGTGCGACTGGTGCCCGAGGAGCAGGCAGTGCGCATGTGGTCGACGGAAGCGGGCAGTTCGACCACGCTCCTGGTCGGCACGGAGGCCCGGGGGCCGATCGAACTGTGGTCCTGGCGCCTCATGCCCGGCGATGTCAGCGCCTCGGACCCGCACCCCGAAGGCACCGTCGAACTCCTCCACGTGACCGCCGGCGAGATGACGCTGATCGTGGACGGTGAGGCTCACCCGGTACCGGCGGGGACGTCGGCGACGTTCGAGGCGCACGTGCCGCACAGCTACCGCAACGACGGTGCCGAGCCGGCCGAGATGACCATGGCGGTGTCGATCCCGCCGGTGCGCCGGGAGAGCAGGTGAGCCGTCGAGACGCGCCCCGGTCCATCGCGAGGCCGCCACGAGGCGCGCCGGCGCACCCCGCCGGACCTGTCGAGGTGCTGGCCCCGGAGCGGAACAGGCGCTAACGCCGCGCGGGCCGATGGCGCCCGAGCCACCCCTGGGCGAAGTCCACCGCCGCTCGGATGCCGAAGAGGCGGCTGCTCGCCGAGCCCACCGTGCCCGACCGGATCACTCCCGCGCGGTCCTCCTGCTGGAAGTCGTCGCCGAGGACCGCGAAGTCGCCGTCGTCCAGAACGACGTCCTCGTACTCCCACCAGCGGCGCCGTCCGTCGGGCGCGACCACACAGCGGTAGGCGCGTCTGGGCAACGGGGCGGGCAGGCGGTACTCCGCGAGATGGAAGGCGCTGCACCTGTCGAAGCCCGTGCCCAGCAGCAGGACCTGCGCATCGGACTCGTAGAGCCGGGCGAGAGGGGAGTCCTCTCCCAGGTGGCAGTCCTGGCGGTGGCTCGCGAGCAGTTTCTCGGCCGCCGGGCCGACCGCAGCGAACGAGGTCTGCGGGTGCGCGCTGCGTACGGCGCCGGCAGTGAGCCGCACCGTCTCCGCCAGTGCCCCCATGGCCGGTGCGGGAGAGGTCTCCGCGTCGAACGGCGGCATCGCGGCACGCAGGGCCGCGCACGCCTCGTCGCCGAGACCCCGGACACGGTCCAAGTAGGAACGCGAGGTGTCCGAGTTCTCGGGCGTGAAGGACGGGACGACCAGCGTGCCCCCGGGACCCAGAGCGGTCCGCAGCGCACGCGCCATCGACCGGGCGTCCGCACCGGCCGAGCGCATGGAGGCGTGCACCAGCAGGACGCCGCCCCGTCGCACGCCGAGCTCGTGCAACTGCGTGGCCGCGTCGTCAACCGTGAGGAGGAGATGCCGTGTCACGGCGCACATTCTCCACGCCGGTGACCCGCTGCGACACCACGCCTACCCGACGAACACGGAGAGACGGGATGCCCGCAGCGTGCGCAGGGTGCGCGCGGAGCGGTCAGGCGCGGCCCCGCAAACGGGGTATCTCGATCGCGGGGCAGCGGTCCATCACCATGTCGAGCCCGGCTTCTCTCGTGCGCGCGCAGGCCTGTTCGTCGATCACACCGAGCTGGAACCAGACCGCTTTCGCTCCTGCCTCCACCGCCTCGTCGGCGACGCCTCCGGCCAGCTCGCTGTTGACGAATACGTCCACCACGTCGACGGGGAAGGGGATCTCCGCCAGCGAGGCGTATCCCTGTTCGCCGTGAACCGTCTCGGCCTTGGGATGGACAGGCACCACCTTCTTTCCGAAGAGCTGGAGGACCTCGGCCACCCCGTACGCTGCGCGGGATCGGTTTCCGGAGAGGCCGACCACCGCCCAGGTGTCGCCCGTGTCCTGGAGAATCCTGCGGATCGTGTCATCGTCTGCGTACATGCCCGGACAACGGACGGTGACGTCGGACCATTCCCCACGGGAGGGTGAACGGCGCGGTGGAACCGGCGCATAGGGTGGGCGGATGCAGGAGCAGTACCGCACCGTCGCCCGCGCGGGTGTGCACGAGACCGAGGTCGGCCGATCGCGTTTCCTCTGCGCGCTCGCTCCCGCCGCCACCGAGGACGAGGCGCAGGAGTTCATCGCGCGCGTCCGCAAGGAGCACCCCACCGCGAACCACCACTGCTTCGCGTACGTCATCGGGGCCGAGGCCTCGGTGCAGAAGGCCAGTGACGACGGCGAACCCGGCGGGACGGCGGGCGTCCCGATGCTGCAGATGCTCATGCGCCGTGAGGTCCGGTACAGCGTGGCCGTGGTCACCCGCTATTTCGGTGGCGTCAAACTCGGCGCGGGCGGGCTGATCCGCGCGTACGGCGGCGCGGTCGGGGAGGCGCTCGACGCTCTGGGCACCGTCACCCGGCGCCGGTTCCGGCTCGCCGCCGTGACCGTGGACCATCAGCGGGCGGGCAGGCTGGAGAACGATCTGCGCGCGAGCGGCCACGCCGTCCACGACGTCACGTACGCGGAGGCCGTGACCTTCGGGATCGGGCTCCCCGACTCCGAGGTCGACGACTTCCGGAGCTGGCTGGCGGACGCAACAGCAGGCTCCGCGACCCTCGAACTGGGTGGCGAGGCGTACGGGGACGCCGGGGGCGGATGAGGTGTCCGGGGCCGCACGGCACTAGCGTGGTCGGCCCGGCGCGGAATCCCGCGGCGGGCGGAGTCCGGGATCTGTGAGGTCCCGGGGGGCGGAGGAAACGGAACATGCGGGGCGAAGCAGCCGGGGTGACGTGGTGAGGATTCTGCACACCTCGGACTGGCACCTGGGCCGTTCGCTTCACCGGGTCTCCCTGGCCGACGCCCAGGCGGCCTTCGTCGACCACCTCGTGGAGACGGTCCGGAGGCAGGCGGTCGACGTGGTCGTCGTGGCCGGTGACGTGTACGACCGGGCCGTCCCGCCGCTCACGGCTGTCCAGTTGTTCGACGACGCGCTGCACCGGCTGGCGGCGGCCGGAGTGCCCACGGTCATGATCTCCGGGAACCACGACTCCGCCCGCAGACTGGGCGTCGGCGCCGGACTGATCGCCCGGGCGGGCGTTCATCTGCGTACCGACCCCGCTGACTGCGCCGTCCCGGTCGTCCTGGGCGACACCCACGGCGAGGTGGCGTTCTACGGACTGCCCTACCTCGAACCCGCTCTCGTCAAGGACACCCTGGGTGCCCCGAAGGCCGGGCACGAAGCCGTCCTCACGGCAGCCATGGACCGCGTACGGGCCGATCTCGCCTCCCGGCCGGCCGGTACCCGCTCCGTGGTCCTCGCCCACGCGTTCGTCGCGGGCGGTGAACCCAGCGACAGCGAACGCGACATCACCGTCGGCGGCGTCGCAGCGGTGCCCGCCGGCGTCTTCGACGGCGTCGACTACGTCGCGCTGGGCCACCTGCACGGCTCCCAGACCGTCACGGAGCGGGTGCGCTACTCGGGCTCGCCGCTCGCCTACTCCTTCTCCGAGCACGTGCACCGCAAGTCCATGTGGCTCGTCGACCTCGGCCCCGGCGGCGAACTCGGCGCCGAACGGATCGACTGCCCCGTGCCGCGTCCCCTCGCCCGGCTGCGCGGACGCCTGGACAGCCTCCTCGAGGACCCCGCGCTCGAACGGCACCGCGAGTCCTGGGTGGAGGCCACCCTCACGGACCCGGCACGCCCCGACGAGCCCATGGCCAGGCTCGCCGGGCGCTTTCCGCACACCCTCAGCCTGGTCTTCGAGCCGGAACGGCCCCCCGAGGACCCCCTCGCGTCGTACGCCCAGCGGCTCAGGGGGCGCGACGACCAGCAGATCGCGGAGGACTTCGTGGCCCATGTACGCGGCGGAAGCGGCCCCAGCGCACAGGAGCGGACCGTGCTGCGCGACGCCTTCGACGACGTGAGGGTCGCCGACGTGGTGGACGAGGTGGCCCGTTGAGGCTGCACAAGCTCAGCCTGACCGCGTTCGGGCCCTTCGGCGGCACGCAGGAAGTCGACTTCGACGCGCTGTCCGCCGCCGGGATCTTCCTGCTGCACGGACCGACCGGCGCGGGCAAGACGTCCGTCCTCGACGCCGTCTGCTACGGGCTGTACGGCGCCGTGCCCGGCGCCCGCCAGAGCCCCGGCACCTCGCTGCGCAGTGACCACGCCGAGGCCGGTCTCCCGACGGAGGTGAGCCTGGAACTGACCGTCGGCGGACGCCGCCTGGAAATCACCAGGAGGCCCGCACAGCCCCGCCCCAAGAAGCGGGGCGGGGGCTTCACGACGGAGAAGGCCCAGAGCCTGCTGCGTGAGTACGACACCGAGAAGGGCTGGCAGGCCCTCAGCCGCTCGCACCAGGAGATCGGCGAGGAGATCGGCGTGCTCATCGGGATGAGCCGTGACCAGTTCTGCCAGGTCGTCCTGCTGCCCCAGGGCGACTTCGCCCGCTTCCTGCGCGCCGACGCCGAGGCGCGCGGCAAGCTGCTCGGGAGGCTCTTCGACACCCGCCGTTTCGCGGCCGTCGAAGACCGCCTGGCCGAGCTGCGCCGGACGGCCGAAGCCCGGGTCAAGGCCGCCGACGAGCAGATCCTCGCCCTGGCCCAGCGCATCGCGCAGGCCGCCGGACCGGCCGCGGGCGAGGCGGACCTCCCCGAGGACCGCGCGGGCGAACCCGGACTGGCCGAGGGGGTCCTCCAGTGGGCCGCGGTCGCGCGCAGCGGAGCCCAGGAACGGCTCGACATCGCCCGATGCGTCCTGGACGGCGTGGAGGGCAGGAACGCGGCCGCGCGTGAGGCACTCGAGGCGGAGCGCGAACTGGCACGCCTCCAGCAGCGGTACGAGGAGACCCGTCGCCGTGCGGCGGGACTGGAGGACCGCCGCGCCGAGCACGACCGCTGCCACGAGCAGCTGACCCGCGCGCGCAAGGCGGACCTCGTCGTCCCCGCGCTCGACCTCCGGGACGAGGCCGAACGCGCGTACCGCTCCGCCGTCGCGGAGCGCGAGCGGTCCCGCACCGGACTCCCGCCCGGACTCGCCGATGCCGGATTCGACGAGCTCGCCGAGAGGGAGCGAGGCATCCGGGCGGAGCTGGGAGCCCTCGACGCCGCCCGACGGGCCGAACGGCGCAGCGCGGAGATCGACGCCGAACGGGCAGGTCTCGAAAGGCAGTCCCGCGTCGACGACGAACTGATCCAGGAGGCGGCGCACTGGCTGTCGGGCTGGGACGCCACCCGCCGGGATCTCACCGGCCGTGTGGAGGAAGCGCAGCTCGCGGCGACCCGGGCGGAACAGCTGGCCGGCCGGCTCGGCCCGGCCCGCAGGAGGCTGGATGCGGCACGACGGCGTGACGCGCTCGCCGGCCGGGAGGGCCGGGCGGCGGCGGACCTCACGCGGGCCCGTGAACGTGCGGTCGGGGCCCACGAGCACTGGCTCCGGCTCCGCGAGCAGCGTCTCCAGGGCATCGCCGCGGAACTGGCGGACCGGCTGGTCGACGGCACGGCGTGCGCGGTGTGCGGCTCGGCCGAACACCCCGACCCCGCCCGCCCCACGGCGGGCCACGTGGACCGGGCCACGGAGGAAGCCGCGCTCACCGCACACCGGAGCGCCGAGCAGGCACGCGCGGAGGCGGAAAGCGCGCTCGGCGTGCTGCGCGAACGGCTCGCGGCGGCCCGCGCGGAAGCGGCCGGCGACGGCGAGCCCGCCGGATCGGCCGATCCGGGCGGAGAGGGACATGGGCCGGGCCCGATGGAGGCCGAGTACCCTGCCTCGGTCGCCGGGCTCCAGGAGGCCGTGGACCTGCTCACCGGGGAGCACACACGGGCGCACCGGCTTGCCGCCGGGACGCACGCGGCCCGCGAGGCCCTCGCCGCCGCCGAACGCGAGTACCTGGGGCGGCTCGACGAACGTCAGCAGGCCGAGCGTCGTGCGGCGGCCCGCACCTCGCAGAGGGAAGCCCTCGACCGTGAGCAGGGCGCGCTGGAAGCCGAGTTGGTGAAGGCGCGCGGCACCTGCGGCACGGTCGCCGAGCACGCCGGCCTGCTGGGACGGCGGGTCCGGCTGCTCGCGGACGCGGCGGAGGCCCTCCGCGCCGAGGAGACTGCCGCCGCCCGCCTCAAGGAAGCGGACGGCAGGCTCGCCGACGCGGCGTTCCGGGCCGGCTTCGACACTCCCCGGGCCGCCGCGGCGAAGGTCCTCGACGACACGGCGCAGCGCGAACTCCAGCACCGGATCGACGCCTGGCAGACGGAGGCCGCCACGGTCGCCGACCGGCTGGCCGAGGAGGACGCCAGAGCGGCCGCGGAGCGCCCTCCTGCCGTGCCCGGTGACGCACAGGCGGCGTACGACCTTTCCGTGAGGGCGCTGCGCGAGGGTGCGGCTTCCCACGCCGCGGCGCTGGAGCGTACCGTCGAACTCGGCCGGCTCTCGCGCCGTGCGGCGAACGAGGTGCGCGGTCTGGGCCCGCTCCGCGAGGAGTACGAGCGGGTGGCCCGCCTCGCGGGCCTGACCGCCGGGACGTCGGCGGACAACGAACGCAGGATGCGCTTGGAGGCGTACGTGCTGGCGGCCCGCCTGGAACAGGTGGCAGCCGCCGCGACGGCCCGCCTGCAGCGCATGTCCTCCGGCCGGTACACCCTCGTCCACTCCGACGAGCGCAGCGGAGGCCGGCGGGCGGGGCTGGGACTGCACGTCGTCGACGCCTGGACGGGCAGGGAGCGCGACACGGCGACACTGTCGGGCGGGGAGACCTTCTTCGCCTCCCTCGCCCTCGCTCTCGGCCTCGCGGACGTCGTGACGGACGAGGCGGGCGGCGTGCGGCTGGACACGCTCTTCATCGACGAGGGGTTCGGCAGCCTGGACGACCAGACCCTCGACGAGGTGCTGGACGTCCTGGACTCCCTGCGGGAGCGGGACCGCAGTGTCGGCATCGTCAGCCACGTCGCCGACCTGCGCCGCCGTATCCCCGCCCAGCTCGAGGTGGTGAAGGAGCGTCACGGGTCGGCG
The DNA here is from genome assembly GCF_035946055.1 of Streptomyces sp. NBC_01341. Lineage (NCBI taxonomy): Bacteria > Bacillati > Actinomycetota > Actinomycetes > Kitasatosporales > Streptomycetaceae > Streptomyces > Streptomyces sp. NBC_01341. Next base: position 6,356,400 of record NZ_CP108364.1, read on the forward strand.
GTGCGCCACCGGGCGGGCGGCCCGCTCAGCGGCTGATGGCCCGCCGGGGCAGCGGCGAGGAGTACACGATGCTCGTCGTCACGGAACCGAGCGTGCCGATCCGGCCGGTGATCTCCTCCAGGTGACGCATGGATCTGGCGGTCACCTTGAGGACGAAGCAGTCGTCACCCGTCACGTGGTGCGCCTCCACGATCTCCGGGGTCGTGTCCGTCAGGTCGTGGAACGGCTTGTAGTTGCCGTTCGGGTAGCGCAGGCGCACCAGGGCGAGGATGGGCATCCCCAAACGCTCCGGGTCCACCACGGCGGAGTACCCGCTGATCACCCCGGCCTCCTCGAGACGGCGGACCCGCTCGGTGACGGCGCTCGGGGACATCGCCACCGCCCGGGCCAGTTCGGCGAAGGAGGCACGTCCGTCGCGCTGGAGGACGTCGAGGAGACGCCAGTCCGTGGCGTCCGGGGTGCCTCGCTCGCGTTCCACGCGGACGTGTCCGACGTGGCGGCGGTGCTCGGCTCCGGGACGGAACCCGGGTTCGCCCTCCTGGACTCCCGCTCCGCCGCCTCCTGGGACCGGGGCCACGTCCCCGGCGCGGTGCACCTGCCGACCGCCCTGATCGCGGACCGGGCGGCGGGGCTTCTCGATCCGGCCGTTCCGGTGGTCACGTACTGCTGGGGGCCGGGCTGCAACGGTGCGACCCGTGCCGCGCTGGCTCTCGCCGAACTCGGCTACCAGGTAAAGGAGATGCTCGGCGGATTCGAGTACTGGGTTCGGGAAGGATTCGCCTACGAGACCTGGGAGGGGCCGGAGCGGCGCACCGTCGATCCGATCACCGCGCCTGCCGACGACGCGGACTGCGGCTGCTGACCCGGCCGGACGGCCAGCAGCGCAGTGAAGAGGATGCCGCCGTCGTCGTCCGCGGGCAGTCCGCTGACCTGACCGTCCCCCACCTCCACCACCCGCCACACCCCGTCCTCGCGGAGGGCCATGTCGGTGGTGACCCACCGGCAGCCGAGCTCCCGCACGGCGTCACGGACCGGGCCGAGCGCGGGTTCCGGCACACGACCGGGTGTGTCGGGGTGGGCCGTCACCAGCACGGGCTCGCCGTCCACCCACCAGACACGTACCTCACCGTCCGACACGAACGGCTCGAAGGCACGCAGCACCACTCCACCGGCCAGGAACTCGCCCTGCAGGGCGAGGAACCGGTCCACGACGGCGGTGAGCCGTGCCGTGTCCCCGAGATCGGGCACGAAACATGCATCGTGCCACTCGTGCTTGCGGGACTTCACGAAGTCCTTCACGATCCCCGGCCCCTGGCCGAGGGACCGGGCGAGGGCGGACCAGGGGCCGGGACCGGCCGGGACGTCTCCGGCGTGCGGGGGCTGCCAGGTGCTGCGCGGCGTGAGATCCCTGAACGTCTCGTACCAGCCAGGGAGTTCGTGCGCCTTCCGGTAGCCGGCGGCATCGGTGAGCGGCGGACAGCCGCGAGCGACGAGAGCCTGCTCCAGGTCCACGTAGCGCTCCGACGGGATCATCCAGCCCCGGTACCAGTACGGACCCGAATCTCGGGGCACCCGGCTCACCGCGGTCTCCGCGTCGCCGGCGAGCAGCGCGTCGTGGTCGATCGTGACGACCTGGGCACCGGCCCGACGAGCCGCGGCGGCCTCCCGGGCGAACGCGGCATCCGGGCGGCCGGTCCGCAGAGGATCGCGGCAGAACAGGAATCCGGGCGAAGTCATGCACCACTCATTCCTGGACGACTCGTTCTCGGACGACGTGGGCCCGTGAAGGGCGTTAGCGAGGAACACGGCGGGGAGGAACACGGCGGGGTCAGGGGCCCTGCACCCGACCCCGCCACCGACATGATCAGAGCCTGGACAGCTCGTCCACCAGGTCGTCGAGGCCGAGCGACCCCTGCGACAGCGCGGCCATGTGCCAGGCCTTGAGGTCGAACGCGTCCCCGTGCGCCTTGCGGGCGTTCTCCCGGCCCAGCAGCCAGGCGCGCTCGCCCAGCTTGTAGCCGATCGCCTGCCCGGGCATCGACAGGTAGCGGGTCAGCTCGCTCTCCACGAAGTCCGCCGGCCGTCCGCTGTGGGCGCCGAAGAACTCCTGCGCCAGGTCCGGCGTCCACCGCTCACCCGGGTGGAACGGCGCGTCCGCGGGGATCTCCAGCTCCAGGTGCATGCCGATGTCGACGATCACGCGGCACGCGCGCATCATCTGCGCGTCCAGATAGCCGAGGCGCCGCTCCGCGTCGGGCAGGAAGCCCAGCTCGTCCATCAGCCGCTCGGCGTACAGCGCCCAGCCCTCGGCGTTGGCGCTGACGTGACCGATCGACGCCTGGTAGCGGGAGAGGCTTTCGGCCACGTGCGTCCACTGCGCGATCTGCAGGTGGTGTCCGGGCACGCCCTCGTGGTACCAGGTGGACACCAGGTCGTAGACGGGGAAGCGGGTCTCGCCCATCGTCGGCAGCCAGGTGCGGCCGGGACGCGAGAAGTCCTCCGAGGGGCCCGTGTAGTACGGAGCGGCCGCGCCGCCGGCCGGAGCGATACGGGATTCCACCTTCCGCACCCGCTCGGCCAGTTCGAAGTGCGTGCCGTCCAGGGCTTCGATGGCCTCGTCCATGAGGCCCTGCAGCCACTCCCGCACCTCCTCCACGCCCTCGATGTGCTTCCCGTGCACGTCGAGGTGGGCGAGAGCCTCCCACGGGCCCGCGCCCGGAAGGATCTTGTGCGCCTCGGTCTTCATCTCGGCCAGCAGCCGGTGGTACTCGGACCAGCCGTACGCGTACGCCTCGTCCAGATCGAGGTCCGTGCCGTTGAACTGGCGCGCCCAGCGGGCGTAGCGCTCACGGCCCACGGTGTCCGGGGCACCCTCGATCGCGGGGGCGTACACCTCGGCCAGCCAGTCGCGCAGCGCGACGAGCGCCGCGGTGGCCTGTACGGCCGCTCCGTCCAGGTCCGTGCGCAGGGAGTCGGGACCCTGGGCCACGAAGTCCTCGAAGAACGCCGGGCCGCCGTCGCCCGTCCAGGTACCCAGCTGCCCGATGAATGTGGCGGTCGGCCGGGGCCCGCCGTACAGCTTGCGCTCCAGGCCGAGTGCGAGCGAGGAGCGGTAGCCCTCGATCGCGGCCGGAACCGCCCGCAGACGGTCCACGACGGCGGCCCAGTCCTCGTCCGTGGCCGTCGGCGTGGCCGAGAAGACGTCCCGCAGACTGTGGACCGGGGAGTGGATGTTGGAGACCGCCCGCAGCCCCTCCTCGGCCTCGTGGATGGCGAGTTCGGCTGTCAGGCGCTCGCGCAGCAGCCGCGCACAGCGCTTTTCCTCCGCGGTGTCGGCGCCGGGCACCCGCTCGGCCGCGTCGAGTTCCACCAGGGTGCGCCGGACGAGACCGGCCATGGCCGCCTGACCGTCGGGCGAGAGATCGGGCAGCCTGCGGGAGCTTTCCGCGACGCCGAGGTAGGTGCCCGTGATCGGGTCGAGTTCGATGTACGCGTCGACGTAGGCGTCGGCGACCTGGCGGGGCAGCGGGCTGCTCGATGTGTCTGACATGTGGACATCCTCGTACGGGTGAGGCCCTCACGTCACGGGTAATACGACTTCGGCCGGGAAAGATCCATTACGGGGCCGGAAGATCCTGATGCTGTTCCCTGACGCCCGGGCCGGACGATGGCGGCATCAACGGGCCGCACTCCCACTGCTGGAAGATCAGCCGGGTCTCCACCCGGGCTACCTCCCGGCGTGAGGTGAACTCGTCCAGCACCAGCCGCTGCAGGTCCGCAGGGTCGGCGACGGCCACATGGACCAGGTAGTCGTCCGGGCCGGTCAGGTGGAAGAACGCCCGGGACTCCGGCAGCGCCCGGATCCGTTCGACGAACGGGCCGATCAGCTCCCGGCGGTGCGGCCTGACCTGGATCAGCAGGAGCGCCTCCAGCCCGCGGCCGATCCGCGCCGGATCGATGCGCAGCCGGTGTCCGACGATCACTCCCGAGCGGCGCAGCCGTGCGACCCGGTCGAGACACGTGGACGGCGCCACACCCACCTCCGCGGCGAGTTCCCGGTACGTCGTCCGTGCATCGTTCTGCAGCAGTCGCAGAATATGCAGGTCGACCGGATCGAGAGCGACGGATTCTGGCATTCGGCGAACGTAGCACGGCATTCGGGCACGATCACCCGTTGATTGTTCAGGCTGGTGTCATGGACGCCGAAGCCACTTCCCTGACATCCCAGGCCCCCTTCCGGTCCAGGGCGCTCGCCACCGAAGCCGTGCACGCCGGACGCGACGATCTCGCCTCTCTCGGTCTGCACGCCGCGCCGATCGATCTCTCCACCACCTACCCGTCGTACGACTCCCGGGGTGAGGCCGAGCGCATCGACGCCTTCGCCACGACCGGGGCCAGGCCCGACGGCCCGCCCGTCTACGCGCGGCTCGACAACCCCACGACGGCCCGCTTCGAAACGGCGCTCGCACGGCTGGAAGGCGCCGAGAGCGCGGTGGCCTTCGCCAGCGGAATGGCGGCCCTCACCGCCGTCCTGCTGGCCCGGGCCAGCCTGGGGCTCCGACACGTGGTGGCAGTGCGTCCCCTCTACGGCTGCAGTGACCACCTGCTGAGCGCCGGCCTGCTGGGCACCGAGGTGACCTGGACGGATCCGGCAGGCATCGCGGACGCGATCCGCCCGGACACCGGTCTGGTGATGGTCGAGACACCCGCCAACCCGACCCTGGCCGAGATCGACATCAGAGCCGTCGCGCACTCCTGCGGATCCGTACCGCTGCTGGTCGACAGCACCTTCGCCACACCGGTCCTCCAGCGCCCGGTCGAGCACGGGGCGCGGATCGTCCTGCACAGTGCCACCAAGTACCTCGGCGGCCACGGTGACGTGATGGGCGGAGTGGTCGCCTGCGACGAGGAGTTCGCCTCGACCCTGCGCCAGGTCCGGTTCGCCACCGGGGGCGTGCTGCACCCGATGGCCGGATATCTGCTGCTGCGCGGTCTGTCCACGCTGCCGGTACGGGTCAGAGCCGCGTCGGCGTCCGCCGCGGAACTCGCCCGGAGGCTCTCGGCCGACCCCCGGATCGCCCGCGTCCACTACCCGGAGGTGGGCGGGGCGATGGTGTCCTTCGAGGTGTACGGGGATCCGCACAGGATCATCGCCGGGGTGCGCCTGATCACGCCCGCGGTGAGCCTCGGCAGCGTGGACACGCTGATCCAGCACCCGGCCTCCATCAGCCACCGCATCGTGGGTGAGGGAGACCGGCGGGCTTCGGGCGTCGGCGACCGGCTGCTGCGCATGTCGGTCGGCCTGGAGGACGTCGAGGACCTGTGGGCGGATCTGTGCCAGGCGCTCAGCGACGGAACGGCTGTCCCGCCGGCCCGGACCGGGGGAGTGGCCGCTGCGATGCCTGTTCCGAAGGCCCGGTAGCCGGCCGGTTCGCCGACTCCGCGGCAGACCGGGCAGGGGACGGTGCCAGCCGCGCGGTGATGACCAGCGTGCCTTCCTCGATCTGGTAGTCGAGGGGCAGCGACAACGCGCGCATGGCGGCGACCATCCCCGTGTTGTGGGCCTGCGTCACGGCGTAGACGCTCTCGCATCCTGCCTCGACCGCCAGGCCCACCAAGCGCTTCAGGAGCTGCGAACCGATACCGCGGCGCTGCCAGTCGTCCTCGACGACGAGGGCGACCTCGGTCTCGTCGCCGTCCCAGAGCAGGTGCCCGAGCGCCACCAGACGGCCGGAAGCCGTCTGCACGGCGAGGGTGCGGCCGAAGCGCGGGCTCAGGAGGTGGTCGAGATACCGGTCGGCGTCGCGGACCGGGCCGTGGTAGCGGAGGCCGAGGGTGCGCTCGGAGCAGCGGTTGTGCATGGCGACCGCCGCGTCCAGGTCACCCTGATCGGCCCGGCGGACCGTGATCTCGTTGCCCTCGGGCAGCGTGAGGACGTCCTCGCTGCGGGGCACCCGCGGTCCGAGCCGCGCGTCTAGCTCGACGAGAGCCCGCGCGCGGGCGAACTCCGTGGGAGTGAAGGGAAGGTAGGGGCGTTCGACGCTGATGACGCCACCGGACGGATCGCGCAGCCTCATCACGGTGTCCTCCAGGACACCTTCCACCGGCGCGCTCTCCCCGGTGGGCCGCCCGGTGATCGACAGGGCGGGCAGCGAGTGGATGGTGCACCGGCCGAGGAGCTGACGCAGGGCCAGGGGCAGTTCGGCCGCGTCCAGGGCCGTGCGGGTCGCGAGGCCGAGAACCCTGGTGGGGGTGTCGACCAGGTCGTGCGCGTCCGCGCGCTCGATCCAGGTGGAGGTCCCGCCGGCGGAGGCGATCTCCCGGGTGAGCTGCTGCGCCGGCAGCGCGCCGGGCGCCCGCAGCAGGAACTCGTCGACAGTACCGTCCGCCAGAGGGTGCGTCTGCAGGGTGAGGATGTCGATCCGGTGGCGGGCGAGTGCGGTGCAGAGGGCCGCCAGGGCACCCGGAGTGTCCCGCACGGTCGTCCGCATCCGCCACAGCACCGTCTCCATCGCCTCGTCCGGGCCGGCCGAGGCGAGCTCCGCCTGCGTGCCGGCACCGGTATCGGAATCCGGGGGCGGTGCGTGGCTGTGGCGTCGTGCCCACCACGTGTGGAACGCGGCCGTGGCGGCGAGGGCCACGGCCGAGGCGATGAGCAGATAGGGGCCGTCGGGCTGGTGCCCGATCAGGTTGGCGATCGCGTCGGCCACCGCGACCGCAGTGAAGAGCGCGGCCAGTTCGATCAGATCCCGCCGCCAGTGGTGCGGGCGGCGGGCACTCTTCGCAGAGGTCACATCAGTCATGTAGCAACTGTGACCGAACGGTGTTGCCTCACCACGAACGCATTGTGACTGATGGGTTACGTGTGGATCCGGCCGTTCTGGTGGCCTTCGGTACCTTTCTCCGGGAGCCGGGAGCCGGGAGCCGGGAGCCGGGAGCCGGGAGCCGGGAGCCGGGATAGGGCACCGGGGTCGGGCGTCCTCGGGCCGGAGCGGTGCGGAGGGATCAGCGGCTCGTGTCGAGGACGACCCGCGCGACGGCGGCAGGGTCGTCGCTCATCGGGACGTGGCCGCAGTGCGGCAGGCGGACGAGCCGGGCACCGGGGACGACGCTCTTCGCCCTGATGCCCTGCTGACGTGGGAGCAGGAGGTCCTTGCTGCCCGCGGCGACGGTGACGGGGATGCCTGGCACGTCGTCGGTGAAGTCGGCGAACCGCCCGGCCTCAGAAGCCGGCAGGGGAGAAGGTGTAGACCGAGCGGACGCTCTTCTCCCGGCCCAGCTCCAGGGCCAGCAGACCACCCAGAGAGTTGCCCGCGACGTGCGGGCGCACGAGGCCGAGTGCGTCGAAGAACGACGCGAGCACCGGTACCACCGTCCGCACGCCGTAGGAGAGCCCGGCCGGCAGCGACGGCGAGTCGCCGAACCCGGGGAGGCCGACGGCTATCACGTCCCGCTCGGACGCCAGGATGCGCAGGACTGGATCCCAGGCCTGCCGGTGATGGCCGATGCCGTGCAGCAGGACCAACGGCTCACCCTCACCTGTTCGTTCGTACGCCATACCGACCGTGTGCCGGCCCTACCGCCCCTCGGGATCATCCGGCCGCGTGGGGGCGGAGTGAATGAGACTCCACGTCAACAATAATTACCGCCGGTAGCTCGCAGTTCACGGGGTCCGCCCGATTCCCGCTGGACACCCTCCGGTGCGTCGGCTGGGATGGGGAAGTGACTGCCGACACCGTGACTGATGTCTTCGAGGAGCACCGGCCCGTCCTGACCGGGGTCGCGTACCGCATGCTCGGCCGCGTCGCCGACGCCGAGGACGTGGTGCAGGAGGCATGGCTGCGCTGGTCCTCGGCCGGCCGGGAAGACGTGCGGGAACCGCGGGCCTATCTCGTACGGATCACCACCCGTCTCGCCATCGACCGGCTGCGCCACCTGCAGTCCCGGCGTGAGGCGTACGTGGGGCCCTGGCTGCCCGAACCCGTGGTCACCGGATTCGGCCAGGCAGTTCCCGACTCCGCCGAGCAGGCGGTCCTCGCGGACTCCGTCTCCCTCGCCGTCCTCATCGTCCTGGAGACGCTCTCCCCTTTGGAGCGCGCGGTCTTCGTCCTACGCGAGGCATTCGGCTTCCCGTACGCGGAGATCGGCACCACCCTCGACCGATCCGAGGCGGCGGTGCGTCAGCTCGCCGGTCGCGCGAAGCGGCATGTCGAGGAAGGCCGGCCGCGCTATGACGTGGACCCGGCCGAGCGGCGCGAACTGACGGAGTGCTTCCTCGCCGCTGCCTCGGGCGGTGGACTCGACCAGTTGCTGGCCCTGTTGGCGCCCGACGTGCGGCTTGTCAGTGACAGTGGCGGCAAGGCCAAGGCACCCCGGCGGATCATCGAGACCGCGGACAAGGTCGGGCGCTTCCTCTTCGCGGTGGCGCACGACTGGCCTTCTCGGATGGAGGCCCGAATCCTGGAACTCAACGGTGGCCCCGCCCTGGTCTTCGGCGTGGACGGGCAGGTGGACACCGTCTTCCAGACCGAGGTCACGGACGGTGTCATCCAGTGTGTCTATGTGATCCGCAACCCCGACAAGCTGACGGGGCTGCACGTCACGTAGTGCACGAACCCTGCCTGGCCGGGGCGTCCCCCTATCGCAGAGGCGGGGGCGAGTCTGCCAGATTCAGAAGCCGGCCGGGGCTCGGGGGCTCGGGGGTCGATTTTTGGGTTCCGGGACCTCTGGGCCTAGGTGTTTTGATCGCGAGCGTTGTTGACACGGGCCCGTGTGCGGCTCGGCGGTTCATGGCCGTTTCACCCCTTCACCTTCGCAATTGCACGGGGCGTTGCACGAGCGTTCGGACGCCGGCCTTCGCGGGTCCCCGGTCCTCCATGGGTCGGGGCTGCCCGCTTGTGGTGGTCCCTACTGACGCCCCTCGGATCCGGCGGCCGGGGGCGAGGGCGAGGCAGCACATTCCCGCGCGGGAATGTGCTGCCTCCAGCGTCTGGCCGGTCTCGCGAAGCCCTCCGGCGGTCGCACCGTTCATGCTTCGCGAACCCCGACGGATCCGGTCTGCCATGAGGTCGAGTGTTGCCTGGGCTCACAGCCGCGCGAACGTCCCATGAACGCTCTGCGGCATGAGACCGTTTCTCTCCGTCACCGAGCGAGGATTGGTCTTGACCAAGGTGATGAGCCGCCCTAAGGTCTGAACGTTAAGGCAGGAACCTTTAATAAATAACGTCGCGGAAAGCTGTCGAGCGATTGCGGAGGACAGGGTGGGGACCACGCAGCTGGAATCGGTACAGGAGCCGAAGTACTGGCACCTCAAGACCGTGCTCAGTGAGGCACTCGACTCGGACTTCGCGGTGGGAGAGGTACTGCCCAACGAGCGGGATCTCGCAGCGCGCTTCGGTGTCGCACGCGCCACGCTCCGCCAGGCACTGGAGCAGCTCGAACTCGAAGGACGGCTGCAGCGCCGCCGCGGCGTCGGCACGACCGTCGCACCGCCGCGCGTCGGGGTCGCTGTCGCGACCGCGCAGCACGGATGGTCCGGCGACGGGGACGAGGCATGGCAGCCTGTCGAGTGCACCATGGCCGTCGCACCCGCGGTGGTCGCGGCCGCACTCGACGTCGAAGCCGGTGAGACGGTGCACGTGGTGCGCCGCATCCGAATCACCCATGGCCAGGCCGTCGCCGCTGAGCTCCTCTACGTCCCGGCGTCCTCCGTACCCGAACTCTCCGCTATCGAGGCGGCGTCCGGGCCGACACGGGCCCGCAGTGTCCTGAGGGAATTGCACCGTCTCGACCTCGACGGCCAGGACCGCTCGGTCGAGCTGGGATCAGCCCGTGCGGACGACGCCAGGGAGCTCGACCGGCTGCCAGGAGCCCCTGTGCTCGTCGTCACGACGCGCTACCTTGCCGAAAAGGCCACGGCGGCTGTTTCCGTCGCCACCTACCGGGCTGATACCTGCAGGCTGACCTTCGGGGATTCGGGAGCTCTTGAAATCAGTCACGCCGAGCAGGAACGCAAGGCCTCCTGACGTCGTCGTCGGTGCGTCGGCCGTTTTCGGGTATGTCAGACCCTGGCCGATGGATGTGTGCTGATGCCGGGGTGCGAGCCCGCCATCCCCGCTCTTTCGGAGAGGCCCGCCGCTGTCAGCGGCGGGCCGTCATCGTTCCCTCGACGGCGAAGAGCTGCTCCTCCACGTGGTCCAGTGCCAACCGCAGTGCACCGGTGGCGACGGCGGCCTCACCGAGGAGCGAGAGAGTGACTCGTGGGGGCCGCAGACAGTAGCGGGCGAGCTCGTCACGAAGAGGGTCCAGTACCCCGTCGAGACCGGCGGCCCACCCGCCGATCACCACAAGCTCGGGATCGAGCGCAAGTACGAGAGCGGCGACGTCGTGGACCAGCCGTTGATTGAACCGTGCGACTGCTGCCTGGGCGCCCGAGTCCCCGTCCTTGGCCTTGGCGAAGACCGCTGCGACCGCTTGCTCGTCCAGTGGGTCGAGCGGAGTGTCCGTCGTGGAGAGCAGGTGTTCCGGTGTGACGTCCCTGCCCAGCAGATGAAGTGCGCCGATCTCGCCGGCTGCTCCGCCGAACCCGCGGTGCAATCGCCCCCCGATCAGCGAACCGGCGCCCGGGCTCAAGCCCGCCAGGACGAAGACGATGTCGTCGGACTCGGTCGCCGCACCCTTCCAGTGCTCGGCCACCGCTGCGGCGTTGGCGTCGTTCTCCACCAGGACCGGGCAACGGAACGAACGCCGCAGCCTCTCGCCGAGCGCGAGCCCCGTCCAGTCGGGCAGCGCCGTCCCCAGTCGTACGGTGCCGTCCGTCTCCACGATGCCAGGGCTCCCGACTCCCACTGCGCGCAAACTGTTTCTCGCCACCCCGGTGCGCCGCAACAGATCTACGATCATGGCTCGGACCTGCTCGAGCCTGTCATCCGCACAGGCTGTTTCCGAGACGTCGCGTGAACCGGCGCCGACCACTCTGCCGTCCAGTCCCGAGAGAAGGGCGGACACTCGATGAGGGCCGATCTCGACGCCCAGTAGATACCCCGCTTCGGCACGAAACCTGAACCGCCTGGCAGGCCGCCCCTGGCGGCGGGCTCCGCTGTCGTCGGGCAGCGCCTCGACCACCAGGCCCTCACCGAAGAGGCCTTCGACGACGCCCTCGACGGTGGGCCGGGACAGGCCGGTGATCCGTGTCAGATCCGTAAGTGTGGGCGAATCCGCGCCGCGCAGTGCATGCAGCACCACTGCGGAATTGATCCGCCGAAGCAGAGACGGATCCCCACCGGTCAGCCTGCCCACCGTGTGTCCTCCCAGGTCGTGGGTGTCTGCCGGATGGTACTCGCTGCCTCGGACCGGGGCGACCACTCAGCTGAGGGAAGGCACCGGCCAACACATCGGGTGCACTGGGCGGGGGCTGACCCCGGTCAGCTCGGAGCCACGAAGCCGGACTCATATGCCGCAATGACCGCCTGGGTCCGGTCCCTGGCTCCCAACTTCGCAAGAATCGCACTGACATGTGTCTTCACTGTCTCCACTCCGACGACGAGCTCGGCAGCGATCTCCGCGTTGGACTGCCCTCGCGCCATGTGCCGGAGCACCGCCGCCTCACGGTCGGTGAGCGCCGCTCTGTGCATGCGTTCCCGTGCCTTGCTGCTTCCGTACTCCGCGGCGAGCTGCCGGACCGCTGCGGGAAACAGCAGCGACTCGCCCTCCGCCACCAGGCGTACGGCATGCGCGATTTCGGAGGGCCGGGCGCGCTTGAGGAGGAACCCGTCAGCGCCGGCCCGCAGTGCCTCGTACACGTACTCGTCGTTCTCGAACGTCGTCACCACGAGGATCTTCGGCGGGTCGGGAACGGTCCGCAGCACCAGACGGGTCGCCTCGATGCCGTCCATCAAGGGCATGCGTACGTCCATTGCGACGACGTCGGGCCGAAGCCGGCTCACCAGCGGAATCACTGCCGCGCCGTCCGCTGCTTCTCCCACCACCTCGATATCGGGCTGGGCCTCCAGGACCGCGCGCAACCCCGCACGCACCAAGGGTTCGTCGTCGACGAGAAGTACGGTAACCGGCATCAGGTCAGCGTATGTGGTCCAACGGGAGGCTCGCGTGCACGATCCATTCCCCCTTGTGCGGTCCGGTTCTCGCTCTGCCGCCGAGCAGCGCGGCCCGTTCCCTCATGCCCCGCAGACCACTACCGCCGCCTCGGCCGCGCGATGACCCCACAAGTGGATTGGTCACTTCGAGATCAAGGCGTGTCCCCACCACGGCGATCCTCACTCGAACGGGAACAGTGCCTGCGTGACGCAGCACGTTCGTGAGCGACTCCTGCAGGATCCGGTACCCCTCGCGCGACACCGGGCCGGGTAGCAGATCCAGTGATCCCACCATGTCCACGTCTATGATCACGCCGGAGTCGCGGGCCGAATCCAGCAGCCTGCCGGCGTCGACGAGCGTCGGACGTCCCCCGACGGGGAGGTCCGGCTCCCGCAGAACGCGCAGAACCCGTTCCAGATCCTCCAGCGCAGTGCGTCCCGTCTCCTCGATGGCGGCGAGGGCGCGGGCGGTGAATTCCGGGCTGTCCGCGGTCCGGGCAGCCCCCGCCTGCACCACCGCAATCGTCAGCGCGTGTCCGATGGAGTCGTGGAGTTCCCTGGCTATCCGATTGCGCTCCAGCAACAGCTGGGTGCGCTCCTCCAGGGCGGTCATCCGCTCGGTCGGGGAGGGGCCGAGTAGCCCGCGGGCCGCTGCTGTGGCCACTTCGCCACAGAGGACGACCACCCCGAGCAGCAACAGGAGCGGCACAGGCGCGAGTAGCGCGCACAGCCAGCGTCCCGGGAGCACTTCGGTCAGCCAGTCCGTGGTCGGCCGGGCGCCGAACGCTGCGCCGATCAGGTCGAACGTCGTCGCCGGCAACCAGACGGTGGCAAAGCCCGCTGCTGCTGCGAGCAGCAGCCTGACCTCTAGCCAGGCGACGGTCCGCCACCGCTCGGCCCACGTGGCTGCGGGAGTGGCTGAGATCGAGGCCCCGGGCCTGCCGCGCTCTGCCGGTGTGAGCAGTAACTGCGCCTGCAAGCCCTCCGCGAGGCGGAACCCGGGCAGCAGGCCGACCGGTACCGCGAAGAGGCAAGGCATCCACGGTGTGTCCATGGAAATGAACAGCCACACACTGACCACAGCGGAAGGAATGAGCAGATGCAGCCAGCGGCTGTACGTGACGGGTCGGGCCAGCGGTCCCAGGAAATAGTGCATGCCGCAATCGTGTCAGCGTCGCGCTGGAGGGCGGCTCCCCCGAGCGAGGGATATCGCTCCCTCCGGCGGGGGAGGCGGCGAGGGTGGGCGGCAAGCCAGCCTTGAGCCATGACCAGCATCGAAGTCCACGAACTCACCAAAGATTACGGGCCTGTCCGCGCTGTTGACCACCTCACCTTCAGCGTGCGGCCAGGGCGTGTCACAGGCTTTCTCGGTCCCAACGGCGCCGGGAAGTCCACCACCATGCGACTTGCACTCGGGTTGGCCCGCCCTTCGGCCGGCTCGGCCACCATCGGCGGACGACAGTACTCCGCCCTGGACAACCCGCTACGCCGGGTTGGAGCCTTGCTCGACGTCCAGGCGGCACACGGTTCACGGACTGCGCGTAAGCACCTGCGTGTTCTCGCCGCAAGTAACGGCATAGCCGACAGCAGGGTCGAGGAGGCGCTCGATGAGGCCGGCCTCACAGAGGTCGGGGGGCGGCGGATCAAGACTTTCTCGCTCGGCATGCGGCAACGGCTCGGCATTGCCGCGGCACTGCTCGGTGAGCCGGAGGTGGTGATGCTGGACGAACCCTCCAACGGGCTGGATCCGGAGGGCATCGTATGGATTCGCGAGCTGATGCGCCGCTTGGCGCGCGAAGGTAGAACAGTCCTGGTCTCCAGCCACTTGATGAATGAGACCTCATCGTTCGCCGACCATTTGATCGTGCTGGGCAGGGGCCGGCTCCTGGCCGATCTGCCGATAGGGCAATTCCTCAGTTCTCGAAACCGCCCCGGCGTCCGGCTCCGGACCACCGAAGCCTTTCGTCTCCGGGACGCTCTCGTGCGCAGGGGCTACACGCCGGTCGAGGACGAAGGCGGGGATTGGACGATCGAAGGAGCACACGTGGAGGAGATCGGCGCGATAGCAGCTGGGGAGGGCATTCCCCTCGTCGAACTGACACAGATGCGGGTCACCTTGGAAGAGGCGTACCTCGACCTCACCGCGAGCGAGACCCAGTTTGCCGCATCCACGACCCTGCCCGACCAGCCTGTCAGCCCTAAGGAGGCCTGAGCGCCATGACGATGTCTGCGACAGCGGTTCTGCGTTCCGAGTGGATCAAGATCAGCTCCGTACGGTCAGTGTCCGGTTCATTGATATCGGTCTTCGGCGCGACGCTGTTCGTCACCGTGCTCATGTTTGCCTCCGTCGAGCAGGCCGAGGTGAATGACGCAGGTCACGATCCGGTCTTCTCCGCCTTCTATGCGCTGAACTTCGGCCAGATCGCCGCCATATGCTTCGGGGCGACCGCCATGTCGTCGGAGTTCGTGAACGGTGCCTTGCGCATATCGCTCGCGGCGGTTCCCCGACGTGGCCTTCTCTACGGCTGCAAGATGTCGGTGGTCGGAGGGCTTGCCCTCGGCGTGGGCCTGATCACCAGCTTCACCACCTTTCTTGTGGGGCAGCTGTTCATGGGCGAGTACGCGATCGGCCTCGGGCATCCGGGTGCGCTGCGAGCGGCGTTCGGAGGGGCCGTCTATCTCGCGCTGATGACCCTCTTCGCGGCAGGACTGACAGCGCTCCTCCGCAGCGCGGTCGCCGTGCTGAGTCTTATGATTCCTTTCATCCTCATCGTGTCCTTCGTTATCGGCGACATAGCCGGAGCTGCCGCTCACTTTCTCCCGGACCAAGCGGGACAGCTGATCCTGCATACACGCCACGAGGAAGGTATGGGCCCCTGGACGGGACTTGCCGTCACCGCAGGATGGGCCGGTCTCGCACTTCTTGCAGGGTGGTGGTCCATGAGTCGGCGCGATGCCTAGAGGCAGGGTGGACCACGGACCGGACGGGATGGCCCACGTGTGCGGGACGCGAAGCGCGAGATCGGAACACGGGATGCGGCTCGAGAGTAGTGGGCGGATGGCTCGCGTTGCCTCTGGCTGTGGGCCGGCCCGCCGGGCACCTCTCGGACTGGGTGCGTCGGCGCCGCGCAGACCCCCTGTCCGCCGTAGCCGGTCACGAAAGATCGTGTGGTGATCCCGGATCACCACGCTCGCACCGCTGATCACAGACACGCGACCTTGAGGGCGTCCTCTGCTCTCGCTGACGCGTCTGCACCCGTGATGGCGAACTGGCGCCACGGCCCATGCCATGCAGCTCAGTTGGCGAAGGCCCGGGCCACCAGCTGCCGTAGGCGGCCGACCGCAGCTAAAGCTCCGCATCGGAGCCGGCGGCTCCGATGCGGCCGGCGTGGGTATCCCATGAGGACGGGCAGCGTTCCGAGACGGCGGACGTCATGTCCCGGACTGATCCGGCCGAACGCGGAGCAGGCATCCGCGACTGCATGCGTCCTGTTGGTGGAGTCGATGCTCGGCATGCTTCCGGGCGTCAGGTCATCTGTCAGTGGGGAGAGGTTTACTGACGATATGACGACCGAACATCACCTCGGCCTCATCGACGGAATGCGCACCCAGGACTTTCCCTCGGAGCGCCTCCACTCGGGCACAGGAGTCAGCGCACCCGGCTACCACACAGCGCTTCTTCTCAGAGAGGACCTCTACGGAGAGGACGACACCTCAGGCCGGGCGCAGCGACGGGCCCAGTGCTTGGCGGAACATGACGCACTGCTTACGCTACTCACTCTTCGCTGGGGCGAACCACAACTGGTCAGTCTGTGGAGTGCCCAGGAGCGCATGATGGCAGGTGAGGCGATAGCCGACCCCTGGGCTGAACCTGTCTCAGGTTGCGAGTACCTGCAGTTGTGGCGGGTCGACGGGCGTTGGATAGCGATGGTGTTGTATCTGCAAGAGGCTGGAGTGGGCTGCGAGCTGGGCGTCATCGTGACGGTTGTCGACCCACCTTGAGCGGCATAGGCGGCCGATACGACAACAACGGCCTGACAGTGATCAGCAGCTTGATCAATACGTAGGCCAGGCAGTTGTTGCGTACTGCGGGCCCACAGGTACGGCGCAGGGCGTGCCCGGGTCACCGTCACCGCCCTTGTCGGCGGCAGTCATTCGATGCTCGAAGCCCTGCTCTCTCCGGATCGCACGATCAGAGTGCCGAGGAGCGAGGCGATCCGCAGGCCAAGGCGGCGGGTGAGCGCGCGCGTCGGAGGCTAATCCACCCTCCGTGAGGCGAAATTCGCCCTTGGCGTCCGTGTTTAGTCGTTGGCTGCGGGCTCGGGCTCGGTTTCGGCGTCCTGGCGGCAACGGAACCGTAGCGCGACGGGCAACGTAAGCCCCCCCCGTCCCACCTGAGCCAGACGCGCGATTGGCGGGAGTCCGGGCCTGGGCAGCACTGCTCACGCCTGTCACCCGAGCCCCGCCAAGACTGACTGGGGCAGGCGGCCGCAGATGCGCCTGAGGCAGGTGCCCATGGGCTGCGCAGACCAGTATCGGGAGCGGGAGGCCCCTCGCCGTGCAGACCGAGAGGAGTGCGGGCCCTGGCCATCAGTCTCTAGTGCTTGGAGCCCTGACATTCGTGCTCACGGACCGCAGACCGGAAGCGTGCGTACTCGTCCGCCATGGTCTCCACGGTCCAGTGAGCGTTCAAGCCGCTGGGATTCGGCAGAGCCCACACGCGAGCGCCGCCGAGCGTATGTTCCTGCGGACCGATCTGTGCGCGACGGTCGCCGAACGCTGTCCTGTAGGCAGTGACACCCACAACGGCCAGCCACGCCGGGCGAAGCTCTGCCACCTTGGCCGCAAGGACTTTTCCGCCCTCGCGGAACTCCTCCGTGCTCAGTTCGTCGGCCCGCGCGGTGGGTCTTGCCACGACATTGGTGATACCCAAGCCGTAGTCCAGCAGCTTCCGTTGTTCGGAGGGTTTCAACTGCCGAGGGGTGAAGCCCGACAGGTGCAATACCGGCCAGAAACGATTGCCCGGATGGGCGAAGTGGTGACCGGTAGCAGCCGTCATGATGCTGGGGTTGATGCCGCAGAACAGCACGCGCAGGCCGCCCGCGACCACGTCGGGTACGACGCGTCCGCGGGCGGCCGGAGGCTCTTCGGGTGCCATTCGGTGGGGTGCCGTCAGAGAATGGAACCGGGGGTGTAGCCCGCGGCCTCGGGGTGCTGCTTGGCGATCTCCTCGATCCGGGCCACGAGGGCGCTGACCTGATCGCCTGCCGCGCCGGTGAAAGAGAGCTTGTCGGCCATCAGCGCGTCGAGCTGCTCACGGGAGAGCGGGATGCGCTCGTCGGCCGCCAGCTTGTCCAGCAGTTCGTTGCGCTCCGCGCCCTGTTCCCGCATGGCGAGTGCCGAGGCGACGGCGTTCTCCTTGATGGCCTCGTGGGCCACCTCACGGCCGACCCCGGCTCGCACCGCACCCATGAGCACCTTGGTGGTGGCGAGGAAGGGAAGGTAACGGTCCAGCTCACGCGCGACGACCGCGGGGAATGCGCCGAACTCGTCAAGCACGGTGAGGAAGGTTTCGAGCAGACCGTCGAACGCGAAGAAGGCGTCGGGCAGTGCGACGCGTCGGACTACGGAACAGGACACGTCGCCCTCGTTCCACTGATCGCCCGCCAGCTCGCCTGTCATCGACGCGTAGCCGCGCAGGATGACCATCAGGCCGTTGACACGCTCGCAGGAGCGGGTGTTCATCTTGTGCGGCATCGCCGACGAGCCGACCTGACCCGGCTTGAAGCCTTCGGTCACCAGCTCGTGTCCCGCCATCAGCCGGATCGTCTTCGCGACCGACGACGGAGCGGCGGCCAGCTGCACCAGGGCAGTCACCACGTCGTAGTCGAGGGAGCGAGGGTAGACCTGACCGACGGAGGTGAATGCATGGCCGAAGCCGAGGTGTCCGGCGATGCGCTGTTCAAGATCGGCCAGCTTGCCCGTATCGCCG
Organism: Streptomyces sp. NBC_01341; assembly: GCF_035946055.1. NCBI lineage: Bacteria > Bacillati > Actinomycetota > Actinomycetes > Kitasatosporales > Streptomycetaceae > Streptomyces > Streptomyces sp. NBC_01341. The sequence goes on from NZ_CP108364.1 coordinate 6,374,487, forward strand.
CCGAGCAGGTCCAGCATGTCCTGCGCCGTGCCGACCGGCCCCTTGATGCCGCGCAGCGGATAGCGGCCCAGCAGGTCCTCGAGTCGCCCGTACGCCACCAGCAGCTCGTCCGCCGCGGTCGCGAAGCGCTTGCCGAGCGTCGTCGCCTGGGCGGCGACATTGTGGGATCGGCCAGCCATGACCAGCTCGCGGTATTCCCCGGCCAGCTTGCCGAGACGGGCCAGGACGGCCACCGTGCGGTCCCGCATCAGTTCCAGCGAGAGCCGGATCTGCAACTGTTCCACGTTCTCGGTGAGGTCCCGGGAGGTCATGCCCTTGTGGACCTGCTCGTGGCCGGCGAGAGCGTTGAACTCTTCGATTCGGGCCTTAACGTCGTGCCGGGTGACCTTCTCGCGCTCGGCGATCGAGGCCAGGTCGACCTGGTCGAGCACACGCTCGTAGTCAGCCAGCGCCGCATCGGGAACCTCGATCCCGAGGTCCTTCTGAGCGCGCAGCACCGCCAGCCACAGCTGACGTTCCAGCTTCACCTTCTGCTCGGGGGACCAGAGGACGGCCAGCTCCGTGGAGGCATAGCGGCCGGCCAGGACATTGGGGATGCGAGGCTTCGCAGACACAGCAGTCACGTGTCCGGATTCTACTGGCGGTTTCTGCAGGTCCGCGCCGAGGGCCGGTCTGTGGTTTCCTACGAAGGGCTTCGCACGCCGCAGGCGCCGGGTCGTCCGCTCGTCAGGAGCCGAGTCGTGCCTTGCCCTCGACCGCACAAGCACGCCAGGCACTCCGACTACGTCGGCACTCCGGGGCACGGGCCAACTATGGAGACCCGCCCCAGGCGCGCCAGGCACAACAGGCATGGGGCGGAGACCAGACCCAGGCCGTAGACCGGGAGACCGAGGAACAGATCCCCCAGTTCCCTGCGTCAGCCGTCCAGCCGGCGCCAGCCCGTGACGGGCCCGGGAGCCGACGCATCCTCGGGGGTGATCCAGAAGGCCTGCCCGAGCCCGGCGTCGTACTGGGCGCCTGCTCGTCCGTCGCCCGACGAGCGTCCTGTGAGGCGCCGCCCGATCCAGGGCATCAGGTGCTGCCTGGCGAACCGCGCGTCGTCGACCCGTCGCCGCACCCAGCGCACGGGCGACGTGGCGGCCATCGGCGTCTGCCAGTCGCTCTCCTCGGGCATGCCCAGCGTCTGCCAGACGGCTTCCGCGACCCTGCGGTGCCCCTCGGCGGTGAGATGCAGCCGGTCGACGTCCCACATCCGCGGATCGCCGAGCGACGGCGCGCCGTACAGGTCCGTCACCAGCGCGCCGTGGCGGTCGGCCAGTTCCCCGACCAGCGAGAACAGCTCCTCCATGCGTGGACGGAACCGCTCCATCACGGGACCGCTCCGACCGGGGCTGCGCATCAGGACCAGGGTCTTGCACGCCGGCGCAAGTCGTTCCACCGCCTCCTCCAGCCGGCCGCGCACCATGCCCATGTCGCACTTCGGGCGCAGGGTGTCGTTGAGCCCTCCGACGAGTGTGATCACATCGGGCCGGAGCTCCGCTGCGACGGGGACCTGCTCGTCGACGATCTGGCCGATGAGCTTTCCGCGCACGGCGAGATTCGCGTACCGGAAGCCGGGCGACCGCGAAGCGAGACGCGAGGCGAGCACATCGGCCCAGCCGCGGTAGGAGCCGTCGGGCAGCAGATCCGACATGCCCTCGGTGAACGAGTCGCCGACCGCTACGAGACTGGTGTAGGAGGCATTCAATTCCATGGCGACGTCGATCGTACCGCGTATCCCCCGGGGAGAGACGTGGGCGGAGAGGCGCGCGGCCCGGTGCCGCGCCCCTCTCCGCCCGCCGTACCGCACCGGTGTCAGCGGGCCTGTGGCCTGCCTACCAGTTCGCGCAGCACGTCCTCCATCGTCACCATGCCGGACAGACGGCCGTCCTCGTCCAGTACGGCCGCCAGGTGCGTACGGCTGCGTCTCAGCGCGGTCAGCACGTCGTCCAGCGGGGTCGCGGCGCGTACCCGGGCGATCGGCCTGAGGGCCGACACGGGGAACGGGACATCGCGCGGCGCTGCGTCGAGGGCGTCCTTCACGTGGAGGTAGCCGATGATGCGCTGTTCGCTGTCCATGACCGGGAACCGTGAGAAGCCGGACTCGTGCGAGAGCCGCTCCAGTTCTTCCGGAGTCGTGCCGACCCTCGTGTACAGGACACGGTCGACCGGCATGATCACGTCCTGGACAGGGCGACGGCCCAGTTCCAGGGCATGCCGCAGCCGGTCCGCCGAACGGTCGTCGACGAGTCCGGAGTCCTCCGCGTCCTTGACGAGGCGCGCGAGTTCGTCGTCGGAGAAGGTCGCGGAGACCTCGTTCTTCGTCTCCACCCGGAGGATCTTGAGCAGGGCGTTCGCGAAGGCGTTGATCGCGAAGATCACCGGCTTGAGCGCCCTGGCGAGGGTCACCAGGGGCGGTCCGAGCAGCAGCGCGGTCCTCGCCGGTTCGGCCAGCGCGATGTTCTTCGGCACCATCTCGCCCAGCAGCATGTGGAGGTACGTCGCCACGGTCAGGGCGATGACGAAGGAGATCGGGTGTACCAGCCCGTGGGGCACTCCCACCGCGTCGAAGACGGGCTCCAGGAGATGGGCGATGGCCGGCTCGGCGACGATGCCCAGCACCAGGGTGCAGAGCGTGATGCCCAGCTGAGCCGCCGCGAGGAGCGCCGACACGTGCTCCAGGCCCCAGATGACACTGCGCGCGCGACGGTTCCCCGCCTCGGCCTCGGGCTCGATCTGGCTGCGGCGCACGGAGATCAGGGCGAATTCCGCGCCGACGAAGAATGCGTTGACGACCAGGGTGAGCAGGCCGATGAAGAGCTGAACGGCGATCATCGTTCGTCCTCCGCCGGTTCGTCGTCACCGGACAGCGGCGCGTGGAGCAGGGCGCGAGCCGCACGGTGCCCGGAGGCGTCCACGACGTCGATGCGCCAGCCCGCGAGTTCGACGGTGTCGCCGACCACCGGAATGCGGCCGACCTCTGTGGCGATCAGCCCGGCCAGCGTCTCGTACGGACCGTCGGGGACCCGCAGCCCGATCGTGCGGAGCTGATCCGTGCGGGCAGCCCCGTCGGCCGACCAGAGCGTGCGGCCGTCGGCGTCCTCGCCGGCCGAGGCCAGGTCGGGCGTCTCGTGCGGGTCGTGTTCGTCCCGTACCTCGCCGACGACTTCCTCCACGATGTCCTCCAGCGTCACGACTCCCGCCGTGCCGCCGTACTCGTCGATGACGACCGCCATGGCCGGTTTTCCGGAGAGCCGGTCCAGCAGGCGGTCCACGGTGAGGGTCTCGGGCACGAGCAGCGGTTCGCGCAGCATGTCCGACACCCGCTTGCGAGGCCGCTGGTCCGCGGGGATGGCCAGGACGTCCTTGATGTGCGCGATGCCGACGACCGTGTCCAGGCTGCCCCGGTAGACCGGGAAGCGGGAGAGGCCGGTCGCGCGTGTGGCGTTCGCGACGTCCTCGGCGGTCGCCTGGACCTCGAGGGCGGTGACCTGCACGCGGGGCGTCATCACGTTCTCCGCGGTCAGCTCGGACAGGTTGAGGGTGCGTACGAAGAGTTCGGCGGTGTCCGCCTCCAGTGCGCCCTCCTTCGCGGAGTGGCGGGCCAGGGCCACCAGTTCCTGCGGACTGCGTGCCGAGGCCAGCTCCTCGGCCGGCTCCAGACCGAAGCGGCGCACGATCCGGTTGGCGGTGTTGTTGAGGTGGCTGATGAAGGGACGGAAGACCGCGGTGAACATGCGCTGCGGTGCGGCGACCTTCTTGGCGACGGCCAGCGGTGACGAGATCGCCCAGTTCTTCGGGACGAGCTCGCCCACGACCATGAGGACCACGGTGGACAGTGCCGTGCCGATCACGAGCGCCAGCGAGGAGGACACACCCGGCGACAGCCCGGTGGCCTCCACCGGCCCCCGGATCAGCGCGGCGATGGACGGCTCGGAGAGCATCCCGACCACCAGATTGGTGACGGTGATGCCGAGCTGTGCGCCCGAGAGCTGGTAGGTGAGGCTGCGTACGGCCTTGAGGGCTCCAGCAGCACCCCGCTCCCCTTGCTCGACGGCCCGTTCCAGCTGGCCGCGCTCCACGGTGGTCAGAGAGAACTCCGCCGCCACGAACACACCGCAGGCGAGGGAGAGCAACAAGGCCATGAGGAGCAGTAGCACTTCGGTCATCGGTTCACCTCCGTCCCATGATCGGGCAGGGGCTGGAGGATCGCGCGATGTCGGCGGTATGGACTACTGGGGGGCTCGCCCATGGGCGGACGCTCACACCTTTCGAGTGGGTCGGACGGTCGAACGTCCATAGTAAAGGGTCGGCAAAGAGCCGGTGGCGCAGGACCGGCGGCCGAGGCGCTTCCCTCAACTTACTGACGTGGAGGAACGGCGCGGTGGGTCGAAGGGGGGCAGCCGGTGTCGAGGCCGTCGATCGGGCGGTTGAGGAACCGGGTGAAGGTGGCTTCGGGTGCGAGGGGGCGTCCGGTGTGGCGAGGGCTTCGGCGAGTTGGGGGTGGCGGCCGTCCGTGACGACAGCGGCGAGGTGGCGGGCTTCGGCCGTGATGCGTTCGGGGGCCTGTGAGGCGGCGGTTCGCGCGCTCTCGTGGGCGACATGGCCGGACACCAATGCGGTGATGTGGGCGAAGATCTCCAGCTTCGCCGCACTGCCCGGTCCGGTGGGCCGCAGGGGTGGCGCTGACCGGCCGTCCCGGCACCTCGTCGTCCGCCCCCTCGGTGACGTCCGGCCCTGTCGGCACGCCGACAGGCAAGCCGCGCATTGCAGCCCCGGCTCGCAGCCCCGCCGCGCGCGGCCTGCCGCCGGAAAAGCGGCGGCTCGCCGGGTGTACGGCGGCTCGGGCGGGGCGGAGGTGCCCGTGTCGTTCCTCTTGCTGGTGCTAGCAGTCACGCGCTAGCGTGATGAGGTGCCCAAAACTCAGCTGAACGTTCGCGTGGACGAGGCCACCGCCGAGGCGGCGCGACAGCGCGCCCTCCAGCGGGGGATGAGTGTGAACCGCTACATAGAGGAACTCGTCAAGCGGGATGCCGGCGAGGTCGGACACACGTTCGTCGAAGCAGCAGCCGACTTCATGAAGCAGTACGAGTCGGTGTTCGCCGAAGAGTTCGGCCCGGAGCGCGAAGGCACCCGTTGAACCTGCAGATCGACCTTTCCTGGCTGCTGATGGTCGCCGAGCACAAGACGCCCGGTGATCCCCAGGTCGTCGACTGGGGAGCGCTCGTCGCGGCTGTCAGCCGGCACGAGGCGGAGATCTTCGGCAGCCCCGTCTACAGCGACCCGCACGCGCGGGCCGCCGCCATGCTGCAGCTTTTGCTTCATGTGCCGGCGCTGGAGCACTCCAACGCGATGTTCGCCTCCGCCGTGGCCTACGGCTATCTCGTCGCTTCGGGGACGAAGGTCATCACTTCACCCGAACAGGTCCGCGACCTCGCGCGACTGGTGAAGGAGGGCAAGGCGGACGTCCGGGCCATCGCCGACGAACTGCGCCGATGGAGCCTCTGACCCTCCTTCTCAACCCGCCTCCGCCATCCGGTCGACCACGGCGGACCTGCGGGCGACCCCGATCACGCACGGCGTGGTCGGCAGCTGCACGCCCTTCTCCGGGATGCGGAACCTGCGGTACGTCCCCATTCGGAAGCCCGCCTCCTCGATCGCCGCGACGGTGTCCCGTGCCGTGTGACAGCCACCGAACAGAAACGGCCACACCGTCCGGTCCACGACCCGTTGTGTCGTCGCCAGCGCCCGGCCGGAAGCCAGGGTGTGCTCGAAGAACCGCAGCTCGCCGCCCGGCCGCAGCACACGTTTCATCTCCGCCAGCGCCCGGGGGAGGTCGCGCACGGTGCACAGGACCAGCGAGGCCACTGCCGCGTCGAAGGCCTCGCTCTTGACCGGCAGGGCCTCAGCGGTTCCCGGCACCACGTCGACCGGAACCTCCGCCCTCAGCGCGGCGGGGGCCGCCAGTCGCCGCAGACTTCGCTCGGGCTCGATCGCCACCACCTCCGAGACGGCCCCGGGGTAGTGCGCGAAGTTGAGACCGTTGCCCGCGCCGATCTCGATGACCCGGCCGGACAGCCCGGCGAGAAGTTCCTCGCGGTGGGCAGCGACGCCCGCCTTCAGGTCGGCGGTCACGCTCATCCGCGCGTAGAAACGGGCGAACACCGGGTGGTGCACGGCGTCCTTGGGGACATTCGTGCTGCGCCGACGCATGGCAGGCCTCCTCGGAGGACGCGGAGATGCGGCTCTCCCCCGATTCTCCCCCGTACGGGCGTGCTCAGCCCCCTCAGTCGCCCCGGCGATTCCCTCCGAGCTGCGGGGCGAGCCAACTCCCGGCGCGTGCACGGAAGTCGGCCGGGTCCAGAGCGCCCGCCCCGGCCGGTACCGCGCCGAGCAGCGGAGCCCCCGCCGAAACCGGGAGGTCCTCCACATTGCACCGGGACGCGAGGTCCGGGTCGGCCGGCATGCTGCCGACGACCACGCCGGTGCAGACCAGCCCCCTGGTCCGCAGGGCCTCGGTCGTCAGGGCGGTGGCGTTCAGCGTGCCCAGACCGGCCTGCACCACGACCAGGACGGGCGCGGCCATCAGCCGGGCGGCGTCCGCGAGCGTGGCCCCCTGCTCGTCGTAGCGCACGAGCAGCCCGCCCGCCCCCTCCACGAGCACCAGGTCGTGCTCCGTCGCCAGTTTCTGCGCCGCCTCCGCGATCTCGAAGGGGCGTACGGGCGCCATTCCGGCCCGGCGTGCCGCCGTCTCGGGGGCCAGGGGCTCCGGGAAGCGCGCCAGTTCCAGGGCTGTCACATGGGCGCCCGCCAGCCGTACGACCTCCGCCGCATCGCCCGGCTCACCCGGCGCCAGGCCGGTCTGGGCCGGCTTGAGGACCGCCACCCGCTTCTGCGCGCAGGCAGCGGCCACCGCCGCCGTCACGATCGTCTTGCCGATCTCGGTGCCCGTCCCGGTCACCACCAGGATCGTCATCTCAGCCCTCTCTCGCCGCCGCGCACACGGCCCGGCTGATCCTCGCCACGTCGTCGTCGCCGGTCACGTAGGGCGGCATCGTGTACACGAGGTCGCGGAACGGCCGCAGCCACACACCCTCGCGGACCGCGGCCCGTGTCGCGGCCGCCATGTCGACCTCATGATCGAGCTGTACGACGCCGATGGCCCCCAGTACCCGGACGTCACGCACGCCCGGCACCTCCGCGGCTTCCGCGAGACCGTTCCGGAGCCCCGCACCGATCCGCTTCACCTCCACCTGCCAGTCCTGACCCAGCAGGAGGTCGACGGACGCGCACGCCACGGCCGCGGCGAGCGGATTGCCCATGAACGTGGGCCCATGGGCCAGCACGGGCACCTCCCCGCGGGAAATGCCCTCCGCCACGCGCGTGGTGCACAGGGTCGCCGCCAGCGTCAGATAGCCACCGGTCAGCGCCTTGCCGACGCACATGACGTCCGGTGAGACCCCCGCGTGTCCGGCCGCGAAGAGTTCTCCCGTCCGCCCGAAACCGGTCGCGATCTCGTCGAACACCAGAAGCACGTCGTTGGCGTCGCACGCCTCGCGCAGCACCCGCAGATAAGCCGGCGAGTGGAAGCGCATCCCGCCCGCTCCCTGGACCACCGGCTCCACGATCACCGCGGCCAGTTCGTCGCGGTGGGCGGCGATCAGGTCGTTCAGGTGACGTGCGTACGCCTCGTCCGGCGCCGCCCCGAAGCCGTCGGGCGGTGCGTCGGCGAAGACCTGCCGGGGGAGCGCGCCCGACCAGAGGTCGTGCATCCCGCCCTCGGGGTCGCACACCGACATCGGCTGCCAGGTGTCCCCGTGGTACCCACCGCGCCAGGTCAGCAGCCGGTGCTTGGCCGGCCGGCCGGCCGAGCGCCAGTACTGCAGGCACATCTTCACCGCGACCTCGACCGATACCGAGCCTGAGTCGGCGAGGAAGACGTGCTGCAGCGGCTCCGGGGTGATCTCCACCAGCCGGGCCGCCAGCCGGACGGCGGGCTCGTGCGTGAGCCCGCCGAACATCACATGACTCATCCGGTCCAGCTGGCTCCGGGCCGCGTCGTTGAGCACCGGATGGTTGTAGCCGTGCACCGCCGACCACCAGGACGACATGCCGTCGACCAACTCGCTCCGGCCGTGCACGGATTCGGCGAGCCGCAGCCGAACCCCGGACGCGGACTCCACGATCAGGGGCTCCTGGCGGCCGGGCATCGGTCCGTAGGGGTGCCAGACGTGGGCCCGGTCCAGGGCGCGGAGTTCGGCGGGGGTGAAGCGGTCAGGCATTGGGCGCGAGATCCGTTCCGGCACCGCGACGGCGCACCGCCACCAGATCCGTACGCGCCGCCTGCGCCTCGGACGGCTCCGGAACTGTCCGAGGGGCGTCGCCGCAGGGAGCGCAGCCGCCCTCGTGCGAACCGCAGCCCCCGGAAGGCTCCGCCCGGTGCTCGGGGAGCGTCTTCGTCTCCGCGCCCTCGACCTCGAAGCCGGCGTCCGCGATCATGTCCAGGTCGGTCTGGCCCGCCTGACCCTCGCTGGTCAGATAGTCGCCCAGGAAAATGGAGTTGACGAGGTTCAGGGCGAGCGGCTGCATCGAGCGCAGGTGTACCTCGCGACCGCCTGCCAGCCGCACCTCGACGTCCGGGCACACGAACCTGACCATCGCGAGGATGCGCAGGCACCGCTGAGGAGTGAGGTGCCAGTCCTTCGCGAGCGGGGTCCCCTCCATGGGGATCAGGAAGTTGACCGGCACGGAGTCGGGATCCAGCTCACGGAGCGAGAAGACGACGTCGACGAGATCGGCGTCGGTCTCGCCCATGCCGGCGATCAGCCCGGAGCACGCCGAGAGGCCGGCGGCCTGGGCCTGCTGCACGGTCTCCACCCGGTCGGCGTACGTGTGGGTGGTCGTGATGTCCCCGTACGTCGCCTCGGACGTGTTGAGGTTGTGGTTGTACGCGTCCGCGCCCGCGGACTTGAGGCGCTCCGCCTGTCCCTCGGACAGCAGACCGAGGCAGGCGCACACCTCCACGTCCCCGTGCTGCCCCTTGATCGCCTCGATCGTCTTCGACACCCGGTCGACGTCCCGGTCGGTCGGCCCCCGGCCGCTCGCCACCAGACAGACGCGTTTCGCGCCGCCGGCCACGCCCGCGGCGGCGGCCTTCTCGGCCTCGTCCGGCTTGATCCAGGTGTACTTGAGGATCTCGGCCTTGGAACCGAGACGCTGTGAGCAGTAGGAGCAGTCCTCGGGGCAGAGCCCCGACTTCAGGTTGACCAGATAGTTGAGCTTGACGCGCCTGCCGAACCACTGGCGGCGCACCTTTCCGGCCGCGGCCACCACGTCGAGCAGTTCGTCGTCGGAGGTCGCCAGTACGGCGAGTGCTTCGTCACGGGTCGGCAGTTCGCGCCGCAGCCCCTTGTCCACCAGCGTGTTCAGCAGGTCCATGGCGTCGATCCTGGCGTACGACACCGCCTCCGGCCAAGGAGGAACCGGACAGGACCGGCGGACGATGCTGTGTGTATTGCCACACCCTGGCCTGTTGCGCCCCGGGCTAGGGTCTGTGAACTGCCTACAAAGGGACCCGCTCATGTCCTACGCCCCGTTCGACTGGATCGATGACGAGGCCCGCCGCCGTACCGACGCCGGACTCGTCCGGACCCTGCGCCCCCGCGCCTCCCGGACGGATCTGCTGGACCTCGCGAGCAACGACTACCTGGGGCTGACCAGGCATCCCGAGGTCACGTCCGCCGCTGCCGAGGCCGCGCGTGAGTGGGGTGCGGGTGCCACCGGTTCGCGGCTGGTCACAGGAACGACCACGCTGCACGCCCGGCTCGAACGCGAACTCGCCGAGTTCTGCGGATTCGAGGCCGCCCTGGTCTTCTCCTCCGGCTACGCCGCCAATCTCGCCGCCCTGACCGCGCTCACCGGGCACGACTCGCTGATCGTGTCCGACGCGGGCAACCACGCCTCGATCGTCGACGGCTGCCGGCTCTCCCGGGCGGCAACGGCGGTCGTGCCGCACGCGGACCCCGAGGCCGCGCGCAAGGCACTCCTGACGCACACCGGACGGGCTGTGGCGGTGACCGACTCCGTCTTCTCGGTGGACGGCGACGCGGCCCCGCTGGCGCCGCTCGCCGATGCCTGCAGGGACACGGGCGCAGCCCTCCTGGTGGACGACGCGCACGGCCTCGGGGTGCTGGGGGACGGTGGGCGCGGCGCCCTCGCCGCCGCAGGCCTCGCGGGCGGGGAAGGGATCGTCGCCACGCTCACCCTCTCGAAGTCACTGGGGAGCCAGGGTGGGGCCGTGCTCGGGCCGGCCGGGGTCATCGCCCATCTGGTCAACTCCGCCCGGACGTTCATCTTCGACACGGGCCTCGCCCCGGCAGCGGCCGGCGCGGCGTCCGGCGCCCTGGGACTGCTGCGCCGGGAGCCGGAGCGTGCCGGAAGGGCGAGGGGGGTGGCCGCCGAACTGTACGGCCTGCTGACCGCCGCCGGGCTCACCGCGGTACGCCCGGACGCAGCCGTCGTCTCGGTCCGCGCGCCGTCGCCGGAGTCGGCGGTGCGCTGGGCCGCCGACTGCCGTGCCGCGGGGCTCGCGGTGGGGTGCTTCCGGCCTCCTTCCGTGCCGGACGGCATCTCGCGCCTCCGGCTCACGGCCCGCGCCGACCTGACGGCGGCGCAGATCGAGTTCGCGGTGGCCACGATCGTCGGATCGGCGCCCCCGCAGGTCAGCTGAGGTTTCCGACGCGGCCCCCGGGGACCCGGCGGCCGCACAGGCAGGCCACGAAGGTCGTCCACGCCGCGCCCGAGAGGCTCAGGTGCGGCAGGTCCGTGTCCTTGGAATCCCGGACGGCGAGCCTGCCGGGGGCGATCAGTGCGGCTTCCACGCAGTTGTTCATCCCCGTGCTGCGGCTGCTGCGCCGCCATTCGGGTGCGGGCTGTGAGAGCTGTGCGGGACGGTCGGACATCGTGCCCCCCTCGGGCAGTCTGAAGGTTCCGCCTGACCGCCGCTGATCAGCGCGGCGATGAGGTCCAGCGAACGCTCCGGCGACAGCGCGTGGGCCTGCATCGTGCGGAAGGCCGAGCTGTACGCCTCGAGGTCTTCTCTCCGCTCCAGATAGAGACTACTCGTCAAGTGGTCAAGAACGACCACATCCAGATCAGAAGTGCTCGGAAAGGAGAAGATGACGAAGGGGCCGGTGAGGCCGACATACCCTCCCGCCTCGAACGGCAGCAACTGCAGTGTCACATGGGGCAGTTCGGCGGCCCACAGTAGGTGGCTCAGTTGTTCCTCCATCACCCGGGCGCCCCCGACCTGGCGCCTGAGAACCGCCTCGTCGAGCACCACGCTGAGCCGCAGTGGTCCGGACGTGTGCAGGACGCTCTGCCGGGCGAGTCGGACCTCCACCAGGGAGTCGAGCGCCGAGGGGGGCAGGCCGTCCAGAGTGGAGCGGGTCACGGCCCGCGCGTAGTCGGCGGTCTGCAGGAGCCCCGGCACCACCGACGTCTCGAGCGTGCGCGCGGCGTCGGCCTGTGACTCGAGACTGATGAAGTCGCGGTACTGCGGCGGAATGAGACCACGATAGGCGTGCCACCAGCCGCTTCCGCCGCCGCCGGCCGATCCGGCGAGCGTCTGGAGCAGGGCGCGCAACTGCCCGTCGCCGACCCCGTAGGCATCCAGTAACCGTGTCACGTCATCGGGGGACACCCCGCTCGCACCTGTCTCGATCCGGCTCACCTTCGACTGGTGCCAGCCCAGCATTCCGGCGGCTTCCCGGCTCGTGAGTCCGGATGTGTGACGCAGACCGCGCAGCTCTTCGCCGAGTTTGCGACGGCGTACGACCGGGCCGTTGCGCACGGTGGCCTCCCTCCGTTGTACGGAGAGCCGACCCCTTCAGGGGCGGCTCGGAAAGTGGCCAGTGTGGCGCCCGGTCAGTGCTCGCGGGGCATGGTTCACCGGAATGGGCGACAGATATATGCATATCTTGGTGGATCGCGGTTACGGACGGCTCGGGGGATGGCAGTCTGGCGCGAACCACAATCCGGACCGGTCGCGGACCGGTCGGGGCGGGAAGGGACGACGACGCCATGGCAGACCATCAGGAAGCAACCGTCACCTTGCCGAGCGACCCGGTCTCGGTGTCCGCGGCCCGCCGCTATGTCGCGCGGGTACTCACCGAGTGGGGCCTGGCCGAGGGCAGCGACCTGGCCGAGGCGGTCAGGCTGATCGTCTCGGAACTGACCACCAACGCCGTCCAGCACACCTTTGGCCTGTCACCCACGTTCACCGTCGACCTCCGGCTCGACCGGGACGAGGAGCTTTGTCTGGGCGTGACGGACAGCCACCCCCGTTGGCCGCAGAAGCTGCCCGCGGCGGTCCGCCAGGACAACGGCCGGGGCATGGTGATCATCCGGTCCCTCGCCAAGGAGTGCGGGGGGAGACTCAGCGTCATCCCCACCCCCGACGGGGGCAAGACCGTGTTGATCGCCCTTCCCTGGGCTGTTCCGGCGCAGGCCTGACATCGGCTCACGGCATGCCGGTCCTGCCGGAACCGCTCCGCAGCGGCGTCGGCAGGGTGGTGGCAGCCGCGGTGTTCTCCTGACCCGGTGCGCCACCGAGGCCGTCCGGGGGAACCCGGCGTGAGATCCCTGACCAACGTCTGACTCCGAAGACGGCCGCACTCTTCCTGAGCATGCTGCCCACGTTCGTGCCCGGCGGCAGGCTTCCCTGCCGAGGACGCAGTTGCTCGCCCTGGTGGTCGTCCTGCTCGCGCTCGTCCGGTTCCCGGCCGTGGCCCGGCACGAGGAACGTCTCGGCAGGTGGCTGCGCCGGCCGCGTACCACCCGCGACATCGAGGGCGGCAGCGGCGCGGCGCTCACCGCGCTGGGACTCGTGCTGGTGGCCGGGCCCCTGCTGCACTGATCCAGGTGGGAAGCGGCGCCGGCGCGCGCGGGGGTCGGCACCGGGCGGACGCAGGTGTCAGCGGACCCTCCCGTACCAGACGCTGTTCGACCAGATCTTCTCCAGCCGCACCAGTGCCCCGGTCTTCGGCGAGTGCCAGATCCGGCCGCTTCCGGCGTAGATCCCGACGTGGTAGACACCGCGCCCCGCGTGAAAGAAGACCAGGTCGCCGCGTTTCCGCTGCGACCTGGAGATATGGCGGGTCTTGTTGTACTGCTGTTGCGCCGTGCGGGGTAGTTTCTTGCCCGCCTTCCGATACGAGTAGAGCGTCAGCCCGGAGCAGTCGAACCGGTGCGGACCCGTGGCGCCGTATCTGTAGGGCGCGCCCTTCTTGGAGGCGGCGATGTCGAGAGCCCTCGCCGAATGGCTGGCGGCCTCGGCGTCGTCGACGAAGCCGGGAGCCAGCATCGTGGTGCTTACAGCGAATGTGAGAACCGAGGCCGTACTGACCCGGGCGAACAGAGACGGGACATGAACCTGCGCAGTCATGCGCAACCCTTCGTCAGCCGCCTGTGAAGGATGACCTGTCGGGTTCGGGCTGGCGAAGTTGCCCGGCCGCACAAGGCGGCTTCACCCCGAGGGTCGTCCGGATGTCCGGGCGGCCCGTTGTGCTCGGGTCCTCCACTCCTGCCGATCCACTTCTGTCGACCAGGCATCCGGACAGCGGCAGGACTCGGCGTCCGCCCGGACCGCCCCGCCGCGGCGGCGGGGGCTTGTCGTCCAGGGGATCTTTACGCACGCACTGGCGGATTTCCTCACTGAATCCGCGATATGTGAGAGTCGTCACCACTGATCCGTTCGGGTGGACGGGGCGGATCCGGGGACCCTGCGGCCGGGCCGGACCAGCCCCGTACCAGCGGTGGAACGACTGATTCCGTTCCTTGTCCGCGCTGCTTGCGCAAGTTGGGCTGTCCCTCGGGCGGGGGATCTTCTACGCCGAACGAGCGAGGAAAACTCATCGGCTCGTCGGGCGTGTCGGGAAGGGCACCGAAGGGGAGCCGCAAGCCGGGGGAGTCGAGCGCCGTGGTGCTCAGCCGGACGGCTCGGGCGGTACGCCTACCCGCCCGGCCCGCCGCTCCCCGTCCAGCAGTCGCAGCGCCCTGGCCGGCGTCTCCGCGTGGATCCGGGACTCACCCCGCTCGTGCATCAGCGTGAGCGCGTCGCGCAGGGCGACCGCCCGGGAGGCGAGCGCCTGTGCCGCCCTCAGGGCCCCGTAGGTATCGCCGTCGCGAGCGGGATTGATACGGCCGAGTTGGTCGAGCGCCTCGAGGTAGCAGTCGATGAACTCGGCCTCGGCGCGGGTCAGTGCGGGCAGCGGCGGGAACTGGGGTGGGAGCATCGCTGGTTCACCTCGCGGGGTGCGGCGGCCGGGACGGCATGCGGTTCTCCATGACGTGGTCCACCAGCCCGAATGCCAGGGCGGCCGGCTGTCGGGAAGGGAATGGTGTCCCGTTCGATGGCGGCTCGCGTGCCTGGATCCCGGGATCCGAAGGCTGTCCCCGCCCGGCTCCTCCGGAGCGGGTTGCTCAATGGCTACCCGGGTGCCGGGCAGCGCATGTCGGAGGCCGGGGCCGCCCGCCGCCGGCAGCACCGGAACTTGCTTGCCTGAGGCAGACCGTAGTCACGGCGAGGTCCTTGACTTCGGGCGAGGGCGGACGGCGCCGATTCGGGATCGTCGCGGAGCCCCGCGGCCGCGAGCGGGACGAGTGACCGGGGCACCCGCGCGGCCGAAAGGGAAAGCCGCGCCCTCCGCCGCTCGGGCGGGGAGGACGCGACGTGGCGCGGCGTGCAGGTTGTTCAGGTGAGCGCGGGCTCGGGCGTGCGGTCGGCGGCCTCGGTATGCGGTGCCGGGTCGTCGCGGTGCCTGCGCCCGCCCACCAGTACGGCGGTCAAACCGAGAACGGCCCAGAGGGCGAGAGTCAGCGCCGGTCCGCCCGCCGCGTGACCGTCGAAGAAGGCGGCCGACCTCAGCAGTGAGCCGCCCGCGCCGGGTGGCAGCCACTGGCCGAGGGTGCCGACAGGTGCGGGGAGCAGTTCGGGGGCGCTGGTCACGCCGGCATGCCGGTCACCGATGTCGTCGCCGCGCCGGACACCGACCCCCGCGGCAGCGCGCTCGGCGCGAGCACCCTCCCGCTCGTGGCGACCGCCATGGCCGACAGCTGGCTCGGCGTGATCACCGGCGACTGGTGGGCGGAGGCGGGCGTCGTCGGGCTCACCGTGGTGGCGATCGGCTCGACGGTGGCGGGGTTCGCCGCCCTGCTGGGCACCCCTGGCATCGGCCTGAGGGCACTGCTGATGGTGCTGCTGGGCAATCCGTTCTCCGGCCCCGCCGGGTGCGGATGCCGCCACCGCCCCGGTCGGCAACTGCGAGACGACCGGGCTCGCGGCCGAGGCGGTGAGCAGCCGCGGGCCCTGGGCGGTGACCACGACCGCCCCGTATACGACCCGGTTCTCGATCGCGGTGCGGGCCGCGGTCTCGTCCTCGTACCGGTGGATCTCGAAGGCTCCTTCCTCCCGCTCGAACCGCTCCTGCAGCTGATCGACGGCCGGCGCCGCACCTGCTATGCCGACGGGCAGGTCGCGCGGCGCGATACGGGCGGCGGGCCACGCGAGGGCCCAGAGCGCGAGCGCGACGATCAGAGGGACGAGCAGCACGGTGGCAGCCCCCGGCGGTGGTCGGGCTGTCGGCGGGGGCTGTCTACCGCTACTTCGCGGGGAAGGACGATCCCATCGCGGCCATCGCCGACGAGGCGTTCGGCGCCATCCGGCACGCCTTCGCGGACGCCGCCCAGGTCACCCCGCCGCCCACCCCGGACGTGCTCCTGGGCAGAGTGCTGCGCGCGTTCCTGGCGGCGCAGTGAGCGGCTGTCCAAAGCCTTCGGTGACGGCTACGCCGGCATGCGCGTGGGCTGGGCGACGCTGGTGGAGGCCTATCGTGCGGCCGGCATCATGCACGCCGACGTCTCCCCCGACGACGTCGCCCGCACGATGATCGCCACCGCCCAGGGATTCATGGTGCAGGAAGCACTGTTCGGCGGGGTCGAGCCCGAGGTCCTGGAGAACGGCTTGCGGGGTCTGATGTCCATGGGTCCGCAAAAGATCAGTTAACGCGCCGGAAAAACTTTCGCCCTAACGTGCAATACCTGAACCCGGAATCCCTTTCATCGTTCAACAGGGTGTTGAAGGCGGATAGGGTCCCGCTGCGCCCGGGCAGGTACCGGGCGGAAGACGAAGAGGGTGGAAGCGTGCAACTGACTCCGCACGAACAGGAACGCCTGCTCATCCATGTGGCGGCCGATGTCGCAGAGAAGCGCAGGGCACGCGGCCTGCGGCTCAATCACCCCGAGGCGATCGCGCTGATCACCTCGCACCTCCTGGAAGGCGCCCGCGACGGGCGGACGGTCGCCGAACTCATGGCCTCCGGCAGGAAGGTGCTCACCCGTGACGACGTCATGGAGGGCATCCCGGAGATGATCCACGACGTCCAGGTCGAGGCCACCTTCCCGGACGGCACCAAGCTCGTCACCGTCCACGAGCCGATCGTCTGACGGGGGAGCAGCCGATGATTCCCGGAGAGATCCTGTACGCGGAAGGCGCTGTGCCGCTCAACGAGGGGCGTCCCGTCACCCGCCTCACCGTCCTCAACGCCGCCGACCGGCCCGTCCAGGTCGGCTCGCACTATCACTTCGCCGAGGCCAACAGCGGCCTGGAGTTCGACCGCCGCGCGGCCCGTGGACTCCGGCTGAACATCGCCGCCGGAACCGCTGTGCGCTTCGAACCCGGCATCCCCGTCGACGTCGAACTCGTCCCGCTCGCGGGCCTGCGCATCGTCCCCGGACTGCGTGGCGAAACCGGAGGCCCCCTCGATGCCTGAGCTCAGCCGCCCCCTGTACGCCGACCTGTTCGGCCCCACCACCGGTGACCGCATCCGGCTCGCCGACACCGATCTCGTGGTCCGCGTCGACGAGGACAGGTGCGGCGGCCCCGGGCGCGCCGGGGACGAAGCCGTCTTCGGCGGCGGCAAGGTGATCCGCGAATCGATGGGCCAGGCGCGCACCACGCGCGCCGAAGGCGCGCCGGACACCGTCATCACCGGTGCGGTCGTCCTCGACCACTGGGGTGTCGTCAAGGCCGACATCGGCATCCGCGACGGCCGGATCACCGGTATCGGGAAGGCCGGCAATCCCGACACGATGGATGGCGTCCACCCGGACCTGGTCATCGGGCCCGAGACCGAGATCATCGCGGGCAACGGCAAGATCGTCACCGCGGGTGCCATCGACGCGCACGTGCACTTCATCTCGCCGACCCTGGTCGACCAGGCGCTCTCCTCCGGGATCACGACACTCGTCGGCGGGGGTACCGGCCCCGCCGAGGGCACCAAGGCCACGACGATCACTCCCGGCCCCTGGCATCTCGCCCGCATGTTCGAGGCGCTTGACGGATACCCGGTCAACATCGGACTGCTCGGCAAGGGCAACACGATGTCCCGGGACGCCATGCACTCCCAACTGCGCGCCGGTGCACTGGGATTCAAGATCCACGAGGACTGGGGCGCGACCCCCGCCGTCATCGACGCGTGCCTGGGCGTCTGCGAGGAGACGGGGGCGCAACTCGCCATCCACACGGACACGCTGAACGAGGCCGGCTTCGTCGCCGACACCCTGGCGGCCATCGCGGGACGGTCCGTCCACGCCTACCACACCGAGGGGGCCGGCGGCGGGCACGCACCCGACATCATCAGCGTGGTCTCGGAGCCCTACGTCCTGCCCAGTTCCACCAACCCGACCCGGCCGCACACGGTCAACACCATCGAGGAACACCTCGACATGCTGATGGTGTGTCACCATCTCAATCCCACCGTGCCGGAGGATCTGGCCTTCGCCGAGTCCCGCATTCGGCCCTCCACCATCGCGGCGGAGGACATCCTCCACGACCTCGGCGCCATCTCGATCATCTCCTCCGACTCCCAGGCGATGGGCCGGATCGGTGAAGTGATCCTGCGGACCTGGCAGACCGCCCATGTCATGAAGCGACGGAGGGGAGCGCTGCCCGGCGACGGCGCCGCCGACAACAACCGGGCTCGTCGCTATGTCGCCAAATACACCATCAACCCCGCCGTCGCCCAAGGGCTGGACCGTGAGATCGGTTCCGTCGAGACGGGGAAACTCGCGGATCTCGTGCTGTGGGATCCGGCCTTCTTCGGGGTGAAGCCGCAGCTCGTCATCAAGGGTGGCCAGATCGCGTACGCACAAATGGGTGATGCCAACGCGTCGATCCCGACCCCGCAGCCGGTCATGCCACGGCCGATGTTCGGTGCCGTGGGAAGGGCTCCCGCCGCCAACTCCTTCAACTTCGTTTCCGCCGCGGCCGTCGAGGACGGACTCCCGGAGCGTCTGGGGCTCGGCAAGCGGTTCGTGCCGATCACCAGCACCCGAGGCGTCACCAAGGCTGACATGAGGGAGAACGACGCACTGCCACAGGTCCGCGTCGACTCCGACAGCTTCGCCGTCACCATCGACGGCGAGCCGGTCGAACCCGCTCCCGCAACGGAACTCCCCATGGCCCAGCGGTACTTCCTCTTCTGACAGCAGGCGGCACTTCATGACGACGCGCGCAGCACTGCTCGTCCTCGCCGACGGCCGGTTCCCCGCCGGTGGCCACGCCCACTCCGGTGGCGCCGAGCCGGCCGTCAAGGCGGGACACATCCGCGACGCCCGGGACCTGGCCGGCTTCTGCCTGGGCAGGCTCCACACCACCGGCCTCACCTCCGCCGCTCTGGCCGCCGCCGCGGCCCACGGCCTCGATCCGCTCGCGCTCGACGAGGCCGCCGACGCCCGGACCCCATCACCCGCCCTCCGCGCGGTCGCACGCAAGCTCGGCCGCCAGCTGATGCGGGCCGCCCGCGCCACCTGGCCCAGCCCCGAACTGTCGGCGCTCGCCGCGGCCCTGCCCCGCGGGGCCCACCAGCCGGTCGTCCTCGGCCTCACGGCCCGGGCAGCCGGGCTCGGACCCGAGGACGCGGCCCACTGCGCCGCCTACGAGACGGTCAGCGGCCCCGCCACCGCGGTGGTCCGGCTGCTCTCCCTCGACCCCTTCGAGGCCGCCGCGGTACTCGCCCGCCTCGCACCCGAACTCGACCGGGTCGCGGAGCAGGCGGCCGAGGCGGCACGCAAGGGCATCGACGCGCTGCCCGCCGCCTCCGCCCCGATGCTCGACATCTCCGCGGAGTCCCACGCGGCCTGGCCGGTGCGCCTGTTCGCTTCCTGAACCACCGCTCGCTCTGTGAACCACCGATGCCCGCCGCAAGCCACCACCAGGAGCCGCACCATGCACCTCGACCACGCCCACCACGGTCCCGCGGCCGTCAGTGCCGACGCCGCACGCCCCGACGGCACGCGTCGGGCCCTGCGCATCGGCCTCGGCGGGCCGGTGGGCTCCGGGAAGACCGCGACCGTCGCAGCGCTCTGCCGCGCACTGCGCGACAGGCTTTCCATCGCCGTTGTCACCAACGACATCTACACCCGGGAGGACGCCGCCTTCCTCCTCCGGAACGCCGTACTCCCGCCCGAGCGCATCCAGGCCGTCGAGACGGGCGCCTGCCCGCACACCGCGATCCGCGACGACATCTCCGCCAACCTCGAGGCGGTGGAGGAACTGGAGGACTCCGTCGGCCCGCTCGATCTGATCCTGGTGGAATCCGGCGGCGACAACCTGACCGCCACCTTCTCCAAAGGCCTCGTCGACGCGCAGGTGTTCGTGATCGACGTCGCCGGCGGCGACGACATCCCACGCAAGGGGGGCCCTGGGGTCACCACCGCCGACCTGCTCGTCATCAACAAGACCGACCTCGCCCCCTACGTGGGTTCCGATCTGGACCGGATGGCCGGCGACGCCGCGGAACAACGCGGCGATCTGCCCGTGGTGTTCACCTCCCTGAAGGCCGAGGACGGTGTTGCCCCCGTCGCCGACTGGGTGCGGGCGCAGCTCGCGGCCTGGGCCGCATGAGCGTCACGGCCACCGCCCGGATCGCCGCGGTCGCCGACGGGCGCGGCGGCACGGCACTCCCCGTACTCGAGAGCGAGGGTCCGCTCGCCCTGCGCAGGACCCGATCGCCGGACGCCGCGCACACGCGCGTCACCGTCATCGGGGCGATGAGCGCGCCCCTCGGCGGCGACCGGCTCGCCATCGAGGTACGGGCCGGGGACGGGGCGCGGCTGACGGTGGATTCCGCCGCCGCGACCGTGGCACTGCCGGGCGCCGGCCCGGACGACATCCCCGCCTCCTACGATGTGCGGCTCGACGTGGGGGAGCGGGCGGAACTGCGCTGGCTGCCCGAGCAGCTGATCTCGGCGCGGGGCAGTGCGCTCGGCGTGACGACCCGTGTCGAACTCGCCCTCTCCGCCCGACTGGTACTTCGCGAGGAGCAGATCCTGGGCCGCCACGGTGAGACCACCGGCCGGCTCTCCACCCGGCTGACGGTGCGCAGGGGCGGACGGCCCCTGTTCGACCAGCAGCTGACGTTCGGGCCCGGCGCCCCGGGTGGATGGGACGGGGCGGCCGTCCTCGGGGGCCACCGCGCCGTGGGACAACTGCTGGTGGTCGACCCGGCCTTCGTCGACGACCAGCCCGCCCCCAGGCTGCTGGGGCCGACCGCCTCACTGGTGCCTCTGGCAGGGCCCGCCGTCCTGGTGACGGCTCTCGCCGCCGACGCGCGGCTGCTGCGCGGACTTCTGGACGAGGCGCTGGGCGAGCTTCTGGAGGGGGCAAGGCCGCCTGTGGAGGGCTGAGTTCGCTCAGCGGGACAGAGCGCACCGGTTATTGGTTCGGTAAAGAAACACGTGTACGCCCTGTTCTCGGCAACCTCACAGACGAAAGGATCTGCCGGACGCATGAACAACAGCGCCGTCATCGGCGGCGCATCACGTAGGGGGAGGTTCCACTTTGAGACGCACAGCACTGCTCGGTTCGGCCGGCACTCTGATCGCGGGCACGCTCATAGCGGGCGCGATAGCCGCACCGGCCGCCGGTGCCGACGGGCGCCACCACGGCGACCGCGAGGCGCGCGGTGTGCAGACAGCCGCTGCCCGGGCCGCAAGGGCCGGCATCGACTGGAAGGACTGTCCGGCGGACTGGGCGATAGCCGCCCCCATCCAGTGCGGATGGGTCAGCGTTCCGCTCGACTACAGCAAGCCGGACGGCAAGCAGATCAAGCTCGCTGTCGACCGGCACACCAGCACCGGCACGAAGGCCGAACGGCAGGGTGCCCTGGTCTACAACCCCGGAGGCCCCGGCGGCTCCGGAATGGCGTTCCCGAAGCGCATCGTGACCAAGAACCCCCTCTGGACGAACACCGCGAAGTCGTACGACTTCGTGGGATTCGACCCGCGCGGGGTGGGCCACTCGGCGCCGATCTCCTGCGTCGACCCGCAGGAGTTCGTGAAGGCCCCGAAGGCCGACCCGGTCCCCGACAGCGAGGCCGACAAGCGGGCACAGCGCAAGCTGGCGGCCGAGTACGCCGACGGCTGCGCCGAGCGCAGCGGCGGGATGCTGCCGCACATGACCACTCCCAACACCGCGCGTGACCTGGACGTCATCCGTGCCGCGCTCGGTGAGCGGAAGCTCAACTTCCTGGGTGTCTCCTACGGCACCTATCTGGGCGCGGTCTACGGCACACTCTTCCCCTCGCACGTGCGCCGCATGATCGTGGACAGCGTCGTCGACCCTTCGACGGACAACATCTGGTACGAGGCCAACCTCAACCAGGACGTCGCATTCCAGATGCGCTGGGACGACTGGAAGGCGTGGGTCGCCAAGAACGACGCCACCTTCCACATCGGGGACACGCCGGCCAAGGTCGAGCAAGCCTGGCTGACGCTGCGTGCCGCTGCCAAGAAGAGCCCGATCGGCGGCGTCGTGGGACCCGCCGAGCTCATCGGCTTCTTCCAGAGTGCGCCGTACTACGACTCCGCGTGGGCACCCACCGCGCGGGTCTGGAGCGCCTACCTGGGCGGCAACACCCAGGCACTGATCGACGCCGCGGCACCCGACCTGTCGGACACCGCGGGCAACATCAGCGCGGAGAACGGCAACGCCGTGTACACGGCGGTCGAGTGTGCCGACGCCAAGTGGCCCACCAGCTGGAAGAAGTGGGACCGCGACAACACGCGACTGCACCAGGACTACCCGTTCATGACCTGGGCCAACGCCTGGATGAACCTGCCCTGTGCCACCTGGTCGGCCACGCAGCAGCGGCCGCTGGAGGTCCGTACCGGCAAGGGGCTCCCCCCGGTGCTGATCGTGCAGTCCACGCGTGACGCCGCCACCCCGTACGAGGGCGCCGTCCAGCTGCACAAGCGCTTCAAGGGCTCGCGTCTCATCACCGAGAAGGGCGCCGGCTCACACGGTGTGACCGGCTTGGTGAACCCCTGCATCAACGAGCGGGTGGAGACCTACCTGCTCACGGGGGAGACCGACCGGCACGACGTGACGTGCACCCCGCACGCCACGCCGAAGCCGTAACACCCCGAGGACGTGAGCGGGCGGCCGATGTCTTCCGGCGGCCGTCCGCTCACCCGCGGCGGGCAGCGATGTGACTTCTCGGCTCAAGTCTGACTATCTCCCTGCAGGGCACGCGAAAATCTATGTCGGTGGGAGTAGACATTGGCTGGTGGAGTGGCTATGGTTTTTCTCGTAGGCGAGATCGATCGGGCCCGGCAGAGATGAACTGGCGGGCATCGGCAGTGAAGTTGCCGTGTGCAGGACGGTGCGGTGGTGGAGTTTCGAAGCCAGGTTTGTTGCAGGGCGGCGACGGGGCTGGCGACCGGACCGGGTGGCCCGTAGTGATCAGGGGCCACCGCGAGCAGTACCTGTAAGTGCAGTCGCAGTACCCCGGCGGTGAAGTCGGTGAGCGGTACCTCGGTGAAGGCGTCGGCTGCGGGCGCGCGCGCCGGGAGGTTCGGCGGTGGGGTTCCAAGCCAGGATTGTTGCAGGACGGGCGACGGGGCTGGCCGGCGAAGGTGGTGCTGTCAAGGCCGCCGGCAGTACGCACGGAAAGTGAATGGTTCAGAGGGAAGAACGGAGGGGTTGGACGCCATCAGGATCGCCCGGGCGGAGTCATGAGTCCGGGTACCGCAGGACATCGATAGTGAGGTGGTCTCCGGTCGAGCAACCGCGATCCCCGCAAGACCGGCGCCATTACGGCCGGGCAGGCGGAAACAGAGGGTCGGCGCAGTCACAGGGCCGGCAGATGGTGTAGCAGTTCCTTCGGGGCCTTGGTGCCGTACGGCACCAAGGCCCCTCCACGCGTTCCACAGAGAGGTGCAAGTGACAGCGGACGACTCCTTCGGACGTCTCGACGACGACGACTACCCG
Source organism: Streptomyces sp. NBC_01341 (assembly GCF_035946055.1). NCBI lineage: Bacteria > Bacillati > Actinomycetota > Actinomycetes > Kitasatosporales > Streptomycetaceae > Streptomyces > Streptomyces sp. NBC_01341. The sequence continues at coordinate 6,397,855 of NZ_CP108364.1, forward strand.
GCCTACACCATGGGCCGGGCCGCCGCCATGCTCAACACCACCCAGGGCTTCCTCCGCGCCATCGGCGAAGCCCGCCTCATCACCCCACTGCGCTCCGCGGGCGGCCACCGCCGCTACTCCCGCTACCAGCTGCGCATCGCGGCCCGTGCCCGCGAACTCGTCGATCAGGGCACGCCCATCGAGGCCGCCTGCCGCATCGTCATCCTCGAGGACCAGCTCGAGGAAGCGCAGCGGATCAACGCCGAATACCGGCGCGCCGACGCAACAGCGATGCCGGTGGACTGACAGTTTCCTCGTACAACCGGTGTCGAGTCCTTCAGGGAGGCATCCCGGGCTGCGAAGGAAGAAAGGAGGAAAAGGACAGGTTCCCTGCCCTGTCGGGCCGGGCCGTGGTGGTCCCGCTGATCGGTGGTTTCGGTGCGGTATGCGGCGCCGGGACAAGGAATCAAGACCGCCTCGTCCTTACGAGAAGCCGCGATGGCGAGATCACCGGACGGAGATCCTGGAGAGCGGCTGCCGCCACCCGGACCGCTTCTCGGGGCACGGCCGTGCAAGGCCTCCGTTCAGATTCGGCGATCGCGACAACGAAGCCATTCCGCCGGACCAGAACGCGCGGCACGACCAGAAGACCCCGCCTTACGCTTGCCCCATGGTTCTGAGCAAATCCGGCGTGATTCCGGAATTCGCGGAAGCCATGCGCATCGAGGTGGTGTCTGCCGGGAGATCTGCCATGCACGGAGTGTGAGGATCTTGAGCCGCCCTCCCAGTTGTGTGGGGTCGTGATGGGAGGATGGCTGACATGGACATTCGCAGCAGAAACAACATCACCGTGACCGGTCCGTCCGACGGGCCGGTGGTGGTGCTTGCGCACGGGTTCGGCTGTGATCAAAACATGTGGCGCCTCATAGTTCCGACGCTGGCGCGGCAGTACCGGGTGGTGCTGTTCGACTACGTCGGTTCCGGGCGTTCGGATCTGTCGGCCTGGGACCATGAGCGGTATTCCTCGCTTCAGGGCTATGCCCAGGATGTGGTGGATGTCTTCGAGGAGCTGGACCTTGAGCGGGCCGTGTTCGTGGGGCATTCGGTCAGTGCCATGATCGGAGTCCTGGCCGCGCAGACTGTCCCGGAGCGGATCGGGGCGTTGGTGATGGTGGCGCCGTCGCCCTGCTACATCGATGACGAGGGCTACCGCGGCGGTTTCAGCGCCGAGGACATCGACGAGTTGCTCACGTCACTCGAGTCGAACTATCTGGGGTGGTCGTCCGTCATGGCACCCGTGATCATGGGAAATCCGGAGCGGCCCGAGTTGGGGCTGGAACTGACCAACAGCTTCTGCGCCACCGATCCGGACATCGCCCGTGTCTTCGCCCGCACCACGTTCCTGTCCGACAGCCGTAAGGACCTGACGGGTGTGAGCGTGCCGACGCTGGTGCTGGAGTGCGCGCAGGACGCCATCGCGCCCCGGGAGGTCGGCGCCTATGTACAGGCCGCAATCCCCTCCTCCCGGCTGGTCACGTTGGATGCCACCGGGCACTGCCCGCAACTGAGCGCTCCGGAAGCCACCGCGCAGGCGATCCTCGGCTTCCTGGCAGGCCGCCGGTGATGTGCCGCACGGGGGAGGAGGCAGAGCCTTCCGGGACCGGGAACGACACGGGGGCGGACGCGGCGTTCACCGCGCTCCTGGAGGACAGTGCCGAAGAGTTGTACGAGGCGGCTCCCTGCGGATACCTCTCCACCCTGATGGACGGCACCATCGCCAAGGCCAACGCCAGGCTGCTGGGCTGGCTAGGCCTGGAACGGGAGGCCGTGGTGGGGCGCATGCGATTCACCGACCTGCTCACGGTCGGCGGGAGGCTGTATCACGAAACCCATTTCGCACCCCTGCTGCGTATGCAGGGCGAGCTGAGCGGCATCGCTCTGGAACTGAAGGTCTCCGGCGGCAGAAGGCTGCCCGTTCTGGTCTCGTCACAGATCAAGTACGGCAGCGAAGGCGAGCCGCTGCTGATCCGGACCACGGTCTTCGACGCCTCCGACCGCCGCGCCTACGAGGAGGAGCTCCTGCGCCGCAGCCAGGAGGCACAACAGGCACATGCCGAGGCCGACAGGGCGCGACGAGAGGCAGAGGAGGCCAGGCTGCAGGCTGAGGCCGACCGGAAACGGCTTGCTGACGCACTTGCCGTGCTCCAGCAGTCCCTCGTACCGGCCTCGTTGCCCGTAGTGCCAGGGCTCGAAACCGCTGTGCACTACCACACCGCATCTGCCGACCAGCTCGGCGGCGACTTCTATGACCTGTTCCCCCTCGACGACACACGGTGGGCGTTCTTTCTGGGTGACGTGTGCGGCAAAGGCCCTCAAGCCGCTTCCCTGACCTCCCTGACCCGCTACACCTTGCGCGCCGCCGCTCATCACGATCCCGAGCCCACCTCGGCCCTGACCACGCTGAACACGGTCCTGCACGGGCGGTACGGCGCGGAAGGTGATCCCCGCTACTGCACCGTCATCTTCGGCATTGTCGAGCCCGGCCTCGAGGGCGGCTGTGCCACCCTTCGCCTGGCTTCCGGCGGGCATCCGCCGGCCCTGGTCCTGCGCTCCGACGGCCGGGCGGAGTTCCTGCGCACTCCCGGCGGGCTGCTCGTCGGCGCCCTTCCCACAGCTCCGTTCAGCACGACGCAGACCACCCTTGCCCCCGGTGACACACTGCTGCTGTACACCGACGGCCTCACCGAGGCTCGTACAGGCCCCACACGCAAGCAACTGTATGGCGAGGACGCCCTGTACGCCTTCGCCGCAGCCCATGCTCCCGCCGCACCGCAGGAAGTGGTCACCGCCCTGACCGGGCTGCTCCGCAGCTTCGGTGACGGCCTCGACGACGACACCGCCCTCCTCGCACTCGGCGTCCTTCCCGGCGGCCCTCTTCAGGGCCGGGCAGGGAAGAAGTCATGAAGCGCCCTCTGACTGTTTCCCGCCGCGATGCTTCCACCGGTCCCGTCCTGCGCGTGGCCGGTGCGCTGGACTACGAGCAAGCGGACGCCCTGCGCACCGGCACCTCGACCACCTTGAGCTGAGGGCAGGCCAGTGTCTGCGGGGCTGCGGGCGCTGGACGCGGTACGCGTCGATGACGCGCAGCGGACACGCCGGATCGTGTCGGCAGACCGGATCGACCCGCAGCGCTCAGCCCCACATGCCGAAGCCGATTTCCTCGAAGAGTCTGGTCCATTCGCCGTCCTCGGTGGCGAACGGGAGGTTGTCGCCTGCGCTCACGCGCTCTCGTAGCCGGGCGACCGCCTGTTCGCGTGCGTGCTCATCGTCAGGCGCGATGGCCTTGAGTTCGGTGAGGCCCGCTTCGAGTGCGATGACTGCGTGGACGAGGCAGGAGACGTCACTGTGCATGGGGGCGTAGGACTCTTCGCCCTCGCCGAAGGAGTGGACGTGTCCGGTCGCGGGGTCCAGAGCCACGGTCGCGTACTGGAACTCGCCGAGAATTTCCCAGGCTTCTGCCTCGGGAGGGCAAGTTGCTCCGTCTTCCTCAAAGGCCACTTGAAGGGACGGCCGGCACGTGAGGCGATCTGCGTCGTCGAGGTCGAGCCTGGGGGAGAAGAACTTGTTCGAAGGCAGACCCACGTAGGACAGGAAGCGGGCCGTGTCGGCGTGCAGGCGCCCACCTGCCGGCCGGGGGAAGTACGTGACGCCCGTCAGCCCGCATGCCCGCACCACCTGCTCGGCCCGGATGGCGTTCAGTACAGCTCAGCCCCTCTCGAAGACGTCTCCAACCGCTTCCGACCGGGTGGGCGGAGGGGCTGCGCCTGAACAACTCGTCGTTACAGGTCAGGTGCTCTCTCCGCTGCCGGACGAGTGTGTGGGCCTAGTTGCCTTTGGCTTCCTCGGCGTTGCGCCAGATTTGCAGGTCGATGGTGACGTACGAGCCGGGGTCGTTCTCGCCCGACCTGCCGCGGTACGTCGCCACTGCGACATGGCCGGCGTCGCTGAGCACGCAGAACTCCGAGCCGTTGCTGAGCTGGTCGAGGTTGACCTTCTCGGCGTAACGCGTCTCCGTGCGGCAGGTCTCCAGGGAACCCTTCTGCGTATTGTTCAGCAGGATGAGCTTCCCGTTGGCGGTTCCGATCGACGCCTCATCCAAGAAGCGCACGACGCCGAAGTAGAGATCTCCGTCGTCGTAGGCGGCGTCCTCGCTCTCGGCCGGGCGGGGCGGGCTGTCGGCGAGCATGATCTTGTAGCCCTCCGTCAGGTCGACACCCTTGTACGAGACCGGCTTCGGGTCCGCCCTGTGCCGGCCCCCACCCGAGGTCCCACCGCCGCTCGAGCCACTACTGCGCGCACTGCTCGGGGAGTTGGCCCCAATCTTCTTGTCCTTGCCGTCCCCGTCCGACAGCAGAGAGCCGACGACTCCCAGGACGACGACTACGCCCACGACCGACGCGGCCACGATCAGTCCGGTCCGCTTCCGCTTCTGGCGCGCCGAGGGCGGGTGGGGAGCGTGGATGACGGGGGGCGGTGTGTGATAGCCCGGCGCGGGCGAGGAGTGCGTCGGGTAGCCGGGCGCCGGGGTGGGGTGGCCCTGCCTGGGGGGCATCGGGTGTCCCGGCGGCGGCACCGGCCTCGGGACTCCCGGCGCGCTCTGCGTCGGCGCCGAGGACATGGGGGGCCCGGATGGTGCGTACGGCGCTCCCGGCGGAGAGAACTCGGTCGGCGTCGGCGCGACGGCCGGCTGTGGCGGCGGGGTCCTCGCGGGTTCGGGCAGTCGCAGCCGCTCGGTGATCGATCCGGCGACCGCCTGCGGCAGCCAGTCCTCGCCCTGTCGGAGCGCGATGGGCGACAGCGCGTGGCAGAGCTCGATGATCTCGGCCAGACTCGGCCTGCCGGCCGGGTCGCGGGTGAGGCAGCGGGTCACCAGCGGCACCAGTTCTGCGGGCAGTTGGCTGAGGTCGGGATCCTCGTGGACGATCCTGTAGAGCACCGCGTGCGAGGACCCGTCGCCGTAGGCGGGAGAGCCGATTGCCGCGAAGGCCGCGATCTGCCCGAGGGCGAAGACGTCGGTGGCGGGGGTCACCGTACCGGCCGACGCCTGTTCGGGCGCCATGAACGCCGGGGTGCCCACGCTCACGCCGGTGCCGGTCAACGCGGTGGCGTCAGCCGCACGGGCGATACCGAAGTCGATCACGCGAGGACCATCGGCGGCCAGGAGCACGTTGGCGGGCTTCAGATCGCGGTGGACGATGCCCGCGCCATGGATCACGTGAAGCGCTTCGGCGACCCCCACGGTCAGCAACAGCACGCTCCGCACAGGCAGTCCACCGTGCTGGGCCACGGCGTGCGCGAGAGAGGGGCCCGGCACGTAGGCGGTGGCGAGCCATGGCTGGGCGCCGTCGGTGTCGGAGTCGATGACCGGAGCCGTGTAGAGACCTTGCACCCTCTGTGCGGCGTGGACCTCCTGTTTGAACCGCCGCCGGAACTCGGGGTCCTCACTGAACTCCGGCCGGATCACCTTGAGCGCGAGTGGACGGCCGCCCGGCGTGTACGAGAGATACACCTTCCCCATACCACCGACGCCGAGCACGGCGACCAGGCGGTACCCGCCCACAACTACCGGGTCACCCTCCTGGAGCGGCTTGAAAAGGTTGGCAGAAGGTGTGCTGCCCATGATGAATCATCCCCCGTTTGTGACAGTTCGGGCCTGTCGACGCCGCGAAGCCAAAAGGGAGCGTATCGACTTTCCTCCGCCCCCTTCGTCGCGTCGTGCAACGGTTCCGCTACGGATCCGACGTCCGTCCTGAACCTCCGAAGTGGATCAACGGACCATCACGCAATGCCAAAAACCTATTCGGTTTGCTTCCTGACACCCCCCGCAGGTGCGCTCTGCGCCTTGCTCGCGCATTCCCGGAGAAGCGCGAGTCTCTGTACGTTCCGGTGACCGGTCGAGATACTGCCACCGTCTCCCCAAACCAACTCGCCGGACTTCACATCAACTGCCCTCGTTTGCGTAACGGCGACTTTTTCGGCCGCCACATCATCCGATGGGCAGGCTCTTCTGCAGTCGGAGCATCCGCAATGTCCGTTCCGTGTCCTCCTGGTGGCGCTGATAGGACGCCAGTCGGTGCCATTCCGGATCTGGAAGACCAGGGAGCGTGCGTCCACGAGCAGCCCAAACCCTGAGTAATCCCTCGTACAACGGAGCCTCTGCTCTTTTTTGGCTTGCTGCGGAGTAAGCCGTATACGGTCGCACGTCAGGGCAGGACTCCGCAGCTCTGGGGCCGGGGACGCTTCTCGCTCCGTCAGGACTACGTTCCGGAACAAAAGATGCGAACCCAGTGCATGTCGCCGTCGGGGCAGCAGATGTACTCATGCTTTGGAAACGAACGCCCGCCCGACATGTCACTACTCGCGCATGGGTGCTCCGGTCGACGGCTGCGCGCTCTCACCCGTGGTGGTCGAGGTGGGGCGTGGTCACACGGGACGCGGCCCTCTGCAGCACGCCGACGCTCTGCTGGAGGGGGGTGGTTGACCGCATCCTCCAGGTCGTCCACTGCGCATCCGGGCTATGCGCGCACGGCTTGGCATGGCTGGGGAAGTGCCCTGGTCAACATGGGTGGGGAGGGGGTGTGGGGCTGGACCGGAGGGCTAGTCGGCCTCGGAGTGGACCACACGGTGTCGGGATGCTCAGTGCTGGTCACCGCGGTGCGTGTGCCCTCGGCCCGGACGACTCTCGTCCGCGGCGTGGGAGCCACCGCCACCGTCGTCCTGCTCGTACTGGGTGCGGTCGCGATCCCCGTGTCCGCCGACCCCATTGTCCGCCCCTCTGGCCGGGACCGGCCGGCCGCGCGGCGCCGATGCCTGCTGCTGCGGCTTCTGGGTAAACCGTCGGGGCGTGCCGCTATCAGGTGAGGTGTGTCCGGCAGAAGGGGTGCAGGCGGGCCCCGAGTCCTCGGGGTTGTCCCGCCCAGTTGCGTCCGGTGTGCCCTGGTCCCGGGCGGCCATGCCATAGGGGCGGTCCGTCTCGACGCCGCGGCGCTCCCGGTCCTCGTCGTACATCGCGTCACGTTCCTGTCGCACGTGACGCTCCTTACTAACAGCCCGGGGTTCGCGCCCCCCCCCCCCCCCCCCCCCCCCCCCCCCCCCCCCCCCCCCCACGATGGCCGATCCGATCAGCATGAGGACACCGCCGAGCAGGGCCAGCCCTATTCCGATGCCCAGGCGGTTGCTCTCCCCGGTGACAGTGAGGCCGCCCTGTGCCTGCCCCTGCCGGACCATCCAGAGGATGGCGAACCCGAGGGTGATGATTCCGGCGACAAGGACCAGCAGCTTCGATCGGAACACCACGCCGAGAAGGGTGAGGACCGCAGCGACGAGGAGGGGCAGGAACATGGACGCGAACAGTCCCGCGCCCGAGTCCGTCACGCCGGCTCCGGTGAAGAGTTCCCCGACCCGGAAGTCTTCACCTGGCCGGCCGCTGTACCAACTTCGGAAAGGCGCCCAGAGCGCCGCGGCAGCGCCGATGACTGCCAAGATCAGTCCAATGGTGTTGCGGATACCCCGTCACATGCCGCGACCCTCCCGGCAATATCGGATTGGTGCACGCAGATCCTCACGCGCTGTACCTCGCCCCCCGCCGACGCTACGCCCGCCCCGTACGCCACGCCATGCGGTGATGCCCGAGCAGTTGGCCCCGGACGGACGATGCTGTCGCCTGTCTTACCGGTCAGGACCGCCAGTCTCCCCGCGTCCGTCGGCGGTCGTCGCGGATCCGCTCCTGTCGGTCTCGGCGGTGGACGAAGTCACCCGGCCCGTAATCGCCCTCCATCAACCTCCCGACCACCAGGCCGACGACACCGAGCCCCAGCACGAGCAGGAAAGCCCAGAAGTCACCGAAGTACGCGGCGAAACCCAGCGCCATTCCGGCCGTCAAGCCCACCACGGCTCTACTCATCACATGCTCCTTCGCTCAAACGGCGGTCCGCCTCAGCTACCGGATCGGCTGCCGCTCTTTCCCATTCGTCCTCCTCGTGGGGCAGCTTCTCGTCGCCGACAAGGGGCCACGCTCTCCGGACCCACTCCGCACCGCGCGGCCAAGTCCGTGATCGAAATGCCGGAGTCGACGACGATCTCCGGATTGATGGCCGCCTGCGGTGAACGAAGCGAGACATCCGCATTGATATTCGAATTATATTCGAAAGATTTAGTATGGGGCCTATAGATAATTTTACCGGGAACCTTCGCAGTGACCGGCCGCCGTGCGGCATCAGAGACCTGTGGCTGAGGATGAAGGGTGGTTGGACCGCGACCGGTTGTATGCACCGAGGCGGCGCGCAACTGGGCCCTTACGCGCGGAAGAAGGACGGTGCCCGGCTCGCGGCACGACGGATATCCGGATCGTTGTCGAGCGGGAAGCGCCGGTCCACCGGTCACCGCTTCGCCACCAGGCCAGGGACTCTCGGCAATCGAAGCACGTGTCTACCCCAACAACGGGGGAGGCGCGCATCTTGGAGCATCGACGAAAGGGCCGACATGAGTGCCGGGGAGAAGGCCAAGGCCACGACCGAGCAGGTTCTCGGGAAGGCCGTGAGGAAGCTGGCGCACGCGATGGGCAAGAACACCACTGCCGCCAAGGGTGCCGCACTGGAGGCACGGGGGAAGGCCCGAGCGACCAAGGAAGGCGCGAAGGATCGCTTCCCCGACTGAACGGGCCCCCGGAGGAAACGGCCGGAACAAGAACAGACCGGCGCCCGGGCCGACTGTCCCGTAGGGATGTCTCGTGCCAACAGCCACCAGCCACCCGCAATCGGACCGCTCGGCGACTGCCGTGCCCGCCGTCCGCCGCCCGGCTGTCGAAGCCCACCCCGCCAACGAGGTGGGCCGGGCCGTCGGCTCGTTGCCGCGCACGGTGACACCGTCGACCAGCCGGTCGGGTATCACGCGGCGGGACCAGGCGACCCGGTGAGAGCGCCGGAGCGCTCCGCGGCCATCTATCCGATTCGCTACGGGTACCGCGTGGCTGAACGCGGTACCGGGTGCGGCTGTCAGCAGATCCCCTGCTCAGCGTGACCGACGCTGGAACTTCTTGGGCTGGTCGGGCGCCTGGGCCGCTTTCGCCTTGGCCGCGTACTCGTCGACGTACTCCTGTCCGGAGAGACCGAGGATGGCGTACATGATCTCGTCGGTGACCGCCCGGATCGCGGCCTTCTGGTCCTCCAGTCCCGCGTAGCGGGAGAAGTCGAGCGGCTCGCCGAAGCGGATCGCGACGCGCCTGACCTTGGGCATCTTCTGTCCGGGCGGCTGGATCTCGAAGGTGCCGACCATCGCGCAGGGGATGACCGGGACTCCGGCCTTGATCGCCATCACCGCGACGCCGACCTTGCCCTTGTAGAGCCGTCCGTCGTGGGACCGCGTGCCCTCCGGATAGATGCCGAGCAACTCGCCCTTGCTCAGCACTCCCAGGCCCTCGCGGATGGCAGCCTGCCCTGCTTCCTTGCCCGAACGGTCCACGGGGATCTGGCCGATGCTGTGGAAGAAGGCCGCCGTCAGCTTCCCCTTGATGCCGGGGCCGGTGAAGTACTCGGCCTTCGCGAGGAACGTGATGCGGCGCTTGAGGATCGCGGGCATGAGGAAGTGGTCGGAGAAGGACAGGTGGTTGCCCGCGACGATGGCCGCACCGTCGTCGGGGATGTGTTCCAGCCCCTCGATGCGCGGCCGGAAGGTCAGCCGCAGCAAGGGACCCAGCACGACGTACTTCAGGACGTAATAGAACACAGCTTCTCTCCTAGCCTTCTTGACCGGGCTGGTGGCCGCGTTCTGCCAGGTCACGCATGGTGTTGTCGCTCTAGTCGGACGTACCGGTGCGGCCGGCACCGGCGAGGTCCGCTCGGACAGCCGTCGACGCCTGGGCGGCCCACTTCGACGCGTCCCGTCGGTGTGGGCCGGGCCTTCTCCCGTGATCGATCGTAGCTGTGTTCCCGATGCCTCCAAAGGCCCTGGGAAGCAGATCGTGCCCGGTCATGTGCGTCCGACGGGGTGCAGGCACCCGACCGCACACGTCGCCGTGGCGGTACGCCCGTTGTGTCCCGTCGCCCGACCTGATGGAGCGTCATCATGCTGTGTCGTGTGCCCGCCGTGCCCGATGAGCATCCCTGGGGCCTGGCGGCGGCAACAGGCATTCGCGTGGCCCGGCGCCGGGACGAGCGCGGCTCCGCGTCGTCCACGCCGCGGGCCGATGTGCCCGAGTGAGTCAGGTGCGGCGGCGAGGACGGCCCGCGGCACTCCTGGCGGCCTTGCCGTCCGACCGCGCTGCCGTGGCCGCGGCCTTCCTCGCGGCGGGCTTGGCGGAGGCCCGCTTCCTCGCCGCCTTCTTCTTGGCGGGGGCCGGCCTTCTGGCCGCAGCGGTGGTTCCGGCCTTCGTCCCTGCACCCGGGCGGGGCTTGTCGGATGCGTCGGCGTGTTCGGCACCGCTGGACTTCGCGCGGCGCCCGGGTACCCGGTGCGAACGACTGGCGGGCGGGCGTTCGTCCTCCCCGCCGTCCGGCTCCGTCCCGTCCTGGGCCTCCTGCTCCGTCCCGTCCTGGGCGCCCCGGACGGCGTCCCCGGCATCCGCATCCACGGCAGCGTCGCCGACGGCTTCCACGCCCTTGCCGGTCACGTCCCCGGCTGCGGCACCCACGCTCCCCACCGCTGCGCCCGTCTCCTCGCCGACGGCCTCGGCTGCCGTCCCGGCCCCGCGTCCGACATCGCTCACCGCCGCACCGGCCCCCTGGCCCAGCTCTCCCACGGCCCTCCCGGTGCCGGAGGCGATGTCTTCCAGCGCCGTGCCCATGCCGCGCGTCAACTGCTCCAGCACCTGGGGATTGCGGTCCACCGTGGTGAGTAGCCGGGTGACGACCACGGCGATGTTGTGCAGCCGCACTCTGAGCTGTGCCTGCACGTCCACGCCCTCGATGTCCAGCTTCACGTGTCCCAGCCGTACATCGGCGCCGACGTTCAGCTTGAGCAGGTCCAGCACCTCCGCCTGCAGGGAGACGTGGGCCTGGAGGTCGTCGACCTCCAGATCGAGTTCGTCCACGTGGAGAGCGGGAACATCGAGAAAGACGTCCGACGGGCCTCTGTCGGGACTGCGGTCGTGCGACCGTTCGATCTCATCGCTGTTCGAGTCGTTGCTGTTCGATCCGCTGTCCTCGTGACCGGCGCTTTCGGAGCTGGGCATGGTGTGCGCACATCCTCGGTCGGTAACCCTGGCGATCTCCCCGTTCAAGTGTCGACCGGGCGAAACGGTGACGCAATTTCCGAGTCGGCGTGCTGGAAGGGAGCGTCGCAAGGCAAGCGCGTGCGGCACTCCGGGTGTGGCATCCGCGCGGGGGCCGCTGGACGGGGAAACCGCTCGCGATTTCGGGAATAGCGCGCAACGCGCCGTGCGGGCGCGTCGTCGGTGACAAAGGGAGCGGAGTTTCCACCCGACTTCACCGGGTACGAGGCCGAAGAACCTGATCGCGGCGCCATCGGAGGCGCTGTGGCAACGAAAAAGAAGGAGACCCTCTCATGCTCAAGGCAATCGCGGATGTCCTTCGCTCCATCGGTGGAGCCATCGCCACCGTGGTCACCCTTCCCTTCCGTGCAGTCGCACGGCTCTTCGGCGGTGCCTCCGACACGGCGCACGGCCACCACTGAGGCGGCGTGCCCTACGGGGTCTCCTCTCCGACAGCGACCTCGCTTGCCGGATTCGGCCGGGTGACGAGAATCGCGGAGTGCGAGGAGCATTTCGTACCCCGCACGCAGGAAAGGCGGTAACTCCTGCCGCCGGTCATTCGGCGGCCCGTCGGCACAGTGATTCACAGTGATTCCCCATCCGGTTCATTCACGCCGCTGGGACATTCCGGGAATCGACCGCCGGCGAAGTGGCACAGGAGCTGTGCGCTCGACCGCGGCCTCAGGCCCGTAAGGCGGCCGGTGCTCAGGCCCCGGGGACGAAAAGGCAGAACGGGTGACCGTGAGGGTCGTGCAGGACCCGGACGCCTTTCCGGGGCTGGTGTTCCTCGAGCGTGGCGCCCAGGGCACAGGCCCGTTCGGTTTCCGCGTCGAGGTCGTCCACCAGCACGTCCAGATGCGCCTGCATCTGCTGTCCGCCCGGGCGCTGAGGCCATACCGGGGGAGTGTGGTCCGGTTCCAGCTGGAAGCGGCCGGGACGCTCGTGTTCCGGAGCCCGCAGCCGGACCCACGAGGGCTCACGGTCCACCTCCTGCCACCCCAGCAGGGCCCGGTAGAAATCGGCCAGTGCGGGCGGATCGGGTGTGCCGAGAACGAAGGCACCGAGGCTGGTCGCCATGCACCCATCCTGCCCCCGGTGGCGGTCTCCACGTCTCCTGCCCGCAGCCCCGTCCCCCCACTGCCGAGGCCGGGATCCCTGGCGGACGCGCAGGAGCGTACGGTCCGCATCAGCCCCGGACCAACCGGGCCAGAGCCCACCGCGCCGGAGCCGCGTACGCCGCCAGAGCGACCGCCGGGCCCTCGACGACGAGGCTCGTGGACGAACCTCCCGGCCGACGGCACACCTGGTGGCGCAGCCGCAGACCGACGGGGCCGATCCGTACCCGCCACACCCACTCCCACCGTTCCTCGTCGACGGACTCGACGACGAACGGCGCCGTCACGCCGAACAGCGAGACGACCTCACCCCGCAGGCCCGGCGTCAGGCGTTCCCCGGCCACGCGGACCGCTCTGATCTGTGGCGACCAGCTCGGCCAGCGCGCCGGCGTGACGTAGCGCAGCCATACGTCCTCCGCCTCGGCGCGCCCCGTGGCGCGCAGCGTCATGACGGCCATCCGTCCGCTGCCCCGCTCGTCAGACCTGGTCGTTGACGAACTCGTTGAGTGCCATGCCCGGGCGCAGGCTCGCCCCGCCGTCGGCGTGGTGGAAGCTGCCGAATCCCACCAGGGTGACCGCTCCGCCCGTCCTGATCGCCTCGGCGATCGCACCTGCCTCGGCGACGGTGCCGAACAGGGCGTCGACGACCCGGCCGATCCGTTCGGGCGACAGCTCGCCGTCATCCGCCGTCCTGCGCCCGACCGCCTCGATCAGCCCGGACCTGTCCATACGGAGCACCCTCTTCTCGACGTCGGGACCCGCGGCCGACGGGGAGCGTTCACCGGCATCGGACCGCAGGCAACTACACAACGTCACTATCCTGGCACCCTCGGCGCACCTCCGCACGTGGCGGTAGGCCACCCCGCCGCGTGTCCTTTACTAAGCTGGCCGCGTGCACAGCGTGGAACTGCTGCCCGACGAGTCGACGGAGAACGCCGTCCGGGACGTGTGGGAAGGGCTGGCGCGTGCGGGACTGCCCAGCCTCGCCGCCCACCGGCATCCGACGAACCGCCCGCACCTCACGCTCGCCACCTCGGACGTCCTGCCGCCGGACGTGTGCGAGCGGCTGGAGGAGGCGCTGGTGGTCCTGCCCGTCCCGCTGCGTCTCGACGGGCTCGTACGGTTCACGGGCGGGCGGACATACGTGCTCGCCTGGGCGGTCAGTCCCGACGACGCCCTGATGCGCCTGCACGCGACGGTCCGGCACATCCTGCGGGGAGCGCCGGGGAACGAGAGGTCCCGTCCGCTGCACAACCCCGCGCGCTGGGTTCCGCACGTCAGCCTCGCCCGCGGCAGAGGCGGCCCAGTCGTCGCCGCCGACGCCGACATGTTCCTCACGGCCGCGGGGACGGCGACCGGCGCCCTGGAGGGCCGGTGGACGGGGGCGCGGACGTATGACTCGGAATCCCGCACCACCGCCCCGCTGGGCCTCTGAGGCACCGCCTCCGCACCCGGTGCCGACCCCGTCAGGTGTCGCGAGTGGCTGCCATCCCCAGGGTGGCGAGCCCCAGAACCACCCAGCCGAACCAGAGCCAGCCGTTGCTCCCCAGTGCCACCGTGTACGCGGTCACCGCGACCAGCGTGCCGACAGTGAGCACTCCCATGGTCTTCGTGGATCCAGGCATGAGCACACGCTCCTCGCCGGCCGCACGGCCGTTGAAGCCATGGTCACCCCTCGGGCGTCCCCTCCGCTACCGTCCGCGTGCCTGCAATGACGCGAGATATGCGTTGTACGCCTTCAGCTCCTGGTCGCCGTCACGGTCGGCGGCACGGTCCGAGCGCTTGGCGGTCCGCTGCTCGGAGCGGTACCACTGGAAGACGAGCGCGATCAGCACGAGCACCGACGGGATCTCGCTGAACGCCCACGCGATGCCGCCGGCGACCGACTGGTCGCTCAGGCCGTCGATGCCGAGGGAGGCCGGAGGGTTCTCGTACACCTTCACCATCGGCTGGCTCGCCATCATCAGGGCGATACCGAAGAACGCGTGGAACGGCATGCCCGCGAAGAGCTCCAGCATCCGCATGACGTAACCGGGCCGGTGCGGCCCCGGGTCGACACCCATGATCGGCCAGAAGAACACCAGGCCGACCGCCAGGAAGTGCACCATCATCGCGAGATGGCCGGTCTTCGAACCCATCAGGAAGTCGAACAGCGGGGTGAAGTAGAGCCCGTACAGGCTCGCGATGAAGAGCGGGATCGTGAACGCCGGGTGCGTGATGATCTTCATGTAGCGGCTGTGCAGCAGCATCAGGAGCAGCTCACGCGGACCGGTCCGGCCCCGTCCGGCGACCGGCAGGGCCCGCAGGGCCAGCGTCACGGGCGCACCCAGCAGCAGCAGGATCGGTGACACCATGCTGATGACCATGTGCTGCACCATGTGCACGCTGAACATGACCATGCCGTAGTCGTTGAGGCCGGTGCACATCACGAGGGCGATGGACAGCACGCCGACGACGAAGAAGACGATCCGGTTCACCGGCCACCCGTCGCCACGCACGCGCAGCCGCACGACCCCGTATCCGTACAGAGCGAGTGCGAGGACGCAGCCGATCAGGAAGACCGGGTCCGCGGAGAACTCGAGCCCCCGCCCCAGCGTGAACGGCGGCAGATCCATGTTCATGCCGTGCCCGCTGTGATCCATCTGTTCACTCCCGCTGGGGACGTCCCCGTTTCGTGCCGGTTGTCCGGACCAGACTAGAACCGCCCCCGGCCGCTGATGCGGCCGGGGGCGGTTCACGGGGCGTCGTGGCGCTCAGAGAACGACTTGCGCCTCGGCGTAGCGCTCGGCCGGTACCGTCTTCAGGGTCTCCACGGCTGCGGCCAGCGGAACCATCGTGATGTCGGTGCCGTGCAGGGCCGTCATCATGCCGAACTCACCACGGTGGGCCGCTTCCACCGCGTGCCACCCGAAGCGGGTGGCGAGGACGCGGTCGTACGCGGTCGGGGTGCCGCCGCGCTGGACGTGGCCCAGTATCACGGGGCGGGCCTCCTTGCCGAGGCGGTGCTCCAGCTCGCCGGAGAGCTGCGTGGCGACTCCCGCGAACCGCTCGTGGCCGTAGATGTCCTTGGTGCCCTGGTTGAAGTCCATGGAGCCCTCGCGGGGCTTGGCGCCCTCGGCCACCACGACGATCGCGAACTTCTTGCCGTCCGAGAAGCGCCGGCCGACGAGTTCGGTCAGCTCCTCGATGTCGAAGGGCCGCTCGGGGACGACGATGGCGTGCGCGCCGGCCGCCATGCCCGAGTGCAGGGCGATCCAGCCGGTGTGGCGGCCCATGACCTCGACGATCAGCACCCGCTGGTGCGACTCCGCCGTCGTCTTCAGACGGTCCAGTGCGTCGGTCGCGACCCCGACGGCCGTGTCGAACCCGAAGGTGACGTCGGTGGAGGCGATGTCGTTGTCGATGGTCTTCGGCACCCCGACGATGGGCAGCCCGGCCTCGGACAGTAGGTTGGCGGCCTTCAGCGTGCCCTCGCCGCCGATCGGGATGATCGCGTCCAGACCGAGGTCGGCCACGTGGCCCCTGGCCCGCTCCACGCCGTCACGCAGGTGCGCGGGTTGCACGCGGGAGGAGCCGAGGATCGTGCCGCCGCGGGCGAGGATGCCGCCCACCGCGTCGAGGTCGAGCTTGCGGTAGTCGCACTCGAGGAGGCCCTTCCACCCGTCGTGGAAGCCGATGACCTCGTCGCCGTGGTCGACCACCGCGCGGTGCACGACGGAACGGATGACGGCGTTGAGGCCGGGGCAGTCGCCGCCGGAGGTGAGCACACCAATTCGCATTGCCCGGGAAACCTTTGCAACGTGGGCCGACGCCGGACCACGTCGTCCGGTTGGATCCCCGCCACCCTACCGGCGCCGGGTGACCGGACCGAACCCTCTGTCCGACTGCTGGACGGCCGTCGGATGTACGAGGGCCGTGGACGTGCCGGACCGGCCCCGCGGAGGGCCGGTCCGGCACGGTGGGTCAGGCGGGCTGCGTCGCCGCCGAGATGCGTTCGGCGCGCAGCGCCTCGTACCACCGGTCGTCGCTCGGCGGCAGGGCGTTCACGTCAAGGGCCAGCTTCAGCAGGTGGTCCGCGATCAGCGGATTCCGCGCCAGCACCGGACCGTGCATGTAGGTGCCGAACACGGTGTCGTTGTACGCGCCCTCCGTGCCGTCACCCGTGCCGTTGCCCTGGCCGAGCCGGACCCGCGCGAACGGGCGTGCCGACGGTCCGAGGTGGGTGACACCCTGGTGGTTCTCGAAACCGGTCAGGGGCGGCAGCCCCAGATTCGGGTCGATGTCACCGAGGACGTCGCCGACACAGCGCGCGCCCTCGCCCCGGGTGGAGACGACGTCGAGCAGCCCGAGGCCGGGCTCGCGCTCGCCGAGGTCGTTGATGAACTCGTGGCCGAGGATCTGGTAGCCCGCGCAGACGGAGAAGATGATCGCGCCGTTCGACGCGGCCCTGCTCAGTCCGCCGTCGCGGCGGAGCCGCTCCGCGGCCAGACGCTGCGGCCGGTCCTCACCGCCCCCGATGAGGTAGATGTCGCCCGATGTCGGGATGGGCTGGTCGCTGCGCACGTCCACGCGCGACACGTCGAGACCGCGCTGCCGTGCCCGGCGCTCCACGACCAGGGCGTTGCCCTGGTCGCCGTAGGTGCTGAGGAGGTCCGGGTAGACCCACACCAGCCGCAGGCTGTTGTTGCTCATGCTTCGTCCTCTCCGGGGGGAGCCCGCGCGGGGGTCAGTTGCCGACACGACGGCGCAGATCCTGGAAGGCGGTGTAGTTGGCGATGACCTCGATGCGGCCGGGCGGAGCCATCTGGACGGCCTCGTCCAGGTTCTCGCACACGCGGAAGTCGAGTCCGGCCACCTCGAGCCGGACCGCCAGGTCCAGCTTGCGGTCGCCGAGCACGAAGATCGGGTGGCCGTAGAGCTGGGTGTAGTCGACGTCCCACAGCCAGGAGGTGTCCGTGCCGTCGGCGCCACGTGCGTTCACCGAGAGGATGACCGGCGTGGGCGGCGGGTCGATCAGGGAGAACGTCTCGAGCCAGCCTGCCGGGTTCTTCGCCAGCAGGAGCCGGAGCTCGCGACCGAGGAAGGACACGACGTCGTAGCGGCCGGCGACCGCCTGCACCTGGTACATGCGCTCCAGCGCGACCTGCGGCGGGACGCCGAAGACCGCGGCCACGGCGGCGGAGCTCGTGGCGTTGGCCCTGTTGGCCCGGCCCGGCAACTGCAGGTGGATCGGCCACGCGGAACCGTGCGGATCCAGGACGTAGTCACCGTTGAGCGCCCAGCTCGGCGCGGGGCGCCGGAAGCCGCACTCGCCGCAGAACCAGTCGTCGCCCGGGCGCTGCATCACACCGCCGCAGGACGGGCAGGACCAGGCGTCGTCCTTCCACGCCTGTCCCGCCGCGACCCACACCACGTTGGGGGAGGAGGAGGCGGCCCAGACGATCAGCGGGTCGTCGGCGTTGGCCACGATCACGGCCTTGGAGCCCGACAGGCCCTCCCGCCACTTCTCGGCCAGCATCCGGGTCTCCGCCGCGCGGTCCAACTGGTCGCGGGAGAGGTTGAGCAGCGCGATCACCTTCGGGGTCGTGTCGCGCGCCACGCCGGCGAGGTACTTCTCGTCGACCTCGATCACGCCGTACCTGGCGTCCGAGCCGCCCGCCAGCGCGGAGGTGATCCCCGCGGGCATGTTGGCCCCGAGCGCGTTCGACACGACGGGCCCCGCGGCCCTCAGCGCCTCCGCGATCAGCCGGGTGGTGGTCGTCTTGCCGTTCGTCGCGGACACGAGGATCACGTCCAGGTGCTGCGCCAGCCGCCCGAGCAGGTCGGGGTCGAGCTTGAGCGCCACCCGGCCGCCGATCACCGATCCGCTGCCGCGCCCCGCAGCGCGCGACACCGCCGCCGCGGCCTTGCCCGCCGTCACGGCGAGCTTGGCCCGCGGCGACAACGGCTCCGTGTTGCCTGCCATCGTCCTAGATCCTCCTTGCGTAAGTCCGCGCCCAGCCTATCGATGTCCGGCGCGACGACCGCACCTCGGCACCACACGGAACGTGGAGGTCACGTGGAACGTACGCTTCTCCCCATGCGAAACCGCCCGATCCCCGGCAGTTCCGGACGCGTTCGTGCCATGAGCCTGTTCGGCGCACCCGTGCTCCACAGCCCGTGCGACGACGTCACCGACTTCGGGCCGTCGCTCGCCCGGCTGGTGGATGACATGTTCGCCACCATGTACGCCGCGAACGGTGTCGGGCTCGCCGCGAACCAGATCGGCGTCCCGCTCAAGGTGTTCGTCTACGACTGCCCGGACGACGACGAGGTCCGGCACCTCGGTCACCTCGTCAATCCGGTACTCGTCGAGGCGGACGGGATCACCGTACGCGGACCGGAGGGCTGTCTGTCGCTCCCGGGCCTCGAAGCGGGCACGCCGCGTTTCGATCATGCCGTGGTCGAGGGGCGGAGCGTGACGGGGGAGCCGGTGCGGATCACCGGCACGGGCTGGTTCGCCCGCTGTCTGCAGCACGAGTGCGACCACCTCGACGGCCGCGTCTACACGGACCGGCTGACCGGACTCCGGCGCACGAGGGCGCTGCGGGCCGCCCGGCGTGCGGCGTGGGGGCGTACGGACACCGCCTGACCCGCGTCCGGGCGGCCTCAGAAGCCCTGGCCGCCCGGCCGGTCGTCGGCCTCGGCCAGCCTGCCCCAGAGCAGATCGGCGAGGCTGTGCACCAGTTGCTCGCGCGAGCAGGGGCGGTCGCCCAGCCACCAGTCCCCGGCCGCGTGCATCATGCCGACGATGCCATGGCCCCAGATGCGGGCCATCTGCTCGCTGTCCGGTCCGAGATCGACCCGTTCCATGATCACCTTGCCCAGCTCCTCGCCGAGGCGGCGCAGCAGCGGGGCAGAGTGCCGGCCGACGTCGAAGCCCTGCTCGGGCGAGGGGGCCGCGTCGTCCGAGGGGTGCATGAGGAAGCGGTAGACCTGCGGCCGCGCCTCGATCGCCGCCAGGTAGGTGTCCAGGGTCGCCTCGACGCGTTCGCGGCGCTCGGAAGGGGCGTCAAGGGCGGCTCTGAGGGCGCTGAGGAGGGCGTCGGTGTGCCGCTTGGCCAAGGCGCGGTACAGGCCGCCCTTGTCGCCGAAGTGCCGGTAGAGGATGGGCTTCGTGATCCCGGCCTCGGCGGCGATCGCGTTCATCGAGGCCTTGGGGCCGTCCCTGAGCACCACTCGGTCCGCCGCTTCGAGCAACTCCCTGCGGCGCCGCTCCGCCGCCGTTCGCTGCCGTTCGGCCCCTCGTGCGGTCTCCATGTCGTCTCTCCCACCCCACCCGGCTGTCCTCGATCTCGTCACGCCCGGGCAACGTAACACCCTGCTCAGCCGTGCGTTGATCCGCAGCCGGGCGGTTGACAGAGGCTACTTGCTGGTAACAGACTGCAGTTACCGCTAGTAACGGGTTATCCAGAAGTGCATGGAGGGAACATGGCCGAGTTCACGCTCGAACTCAACGACGACCAGAAGCAGGTCCGTGACTGGCTGCACGGATTCGCGGCCGAGGTGATCCGGCCGGCCGCTTCGGAGTGGGACGAGCGTGAGGAAACGCCGTGGCCCGTCATCCAGGAGGCGGCCAAGGTCGGCATCTACTCCCTCGACTTCTACGCCCAGCAGTTCTTCGACCCCACGGGCCTCGGCATTCCCATGGCGATGGAGGAACTGTTCTGGGGCGACGCGGGTATCGCCCTGTCGATCGTCGGCACGGGCCTCGCGGCCGTGGGCGTCCTCGCCAACGGCACCGAGGAGCAGATCGGCACCTGGATACCCCAGATGTACGGTGACGCCGACGACGTGAAGGTCGCCGCCTTCTGCTCCTCCGAACCCGACGCCGGCTCGGACGTGGCCTCGATGCGCACCCGCGCGGTCTACGACGAGGCCAAGGACGAGTGGGTGCTCAACGGCACCAAGACCTGGGCGACCAACGGCGGAATCGCCAACGTCCACGTCGTCGTCGCCGTCGTCGACCCAGAGCTCGGCTCGAAGGGCCACGCCTCCTTCATCGTCCCGCCGGCCACCCCCGGCCTGTCGCAGGGCCAGAAGTTCAAGAAGCACGGCATCCGCGCCTCGCACACCGCCGAGGTCGTCCTGGAGGACGTGCGGATCCCGGGCCACTGCCTGCTCGGCGGCAAGGAGAAGCTCGACGAGCGTCTCGCCCGTGCCCGCGAGCGCGTCAAGTCGGGCGGCGAGCGGAGCGAGGTGGGGGTACCCCCGGCCGGAGGCTGGGGGAGGGTCAAGAACGCGGCGATGGCGACCTTCGAGGCATCGCGCCCGGCCGTCGGTGCCATGGCGGTCGGCACCGCCCGGGCGGCCTACGAGGTCGCCCTCGACTACGCGAGGACCCGGACCCAGTTCGGCCGCCCGATCATCGACAACCAGGGCATCGCCTTCCAACTGGCCGACATGCGTACGCAGATCGACGCGGCGCGGCTGCTCGTCTGGCGCGCCTCCTGGATGGCGAGCGCCGGGAAGCCGTTCACCGCGGCCGAGGGGTCGATGTCGAAGCTGTACGCGAGCGAGACGGCCAAGACGGTCACCGCGCAGGCCGTGCAGATCCTCGGCGGGAACGGCTTCACCCGCGAGTACCCGGTGGAGCGCATGCACCGTGACGCCGCGATCTACACCATCTTCGAGGGTACGAGCGAGATCCAGCGCCTGGTGATCGCCCGCACCCTGTCCGGGATGCCGATCCGCTAGGGCCCCGGCTCGGACGCGACGAGGGCCGGACCGCCGAGACGGTCCGGCCCTCCTGTTCGTCCGTCCCGCTAGCGCGGCAGGTTCGCCTCGATCACGGCCACGACCTCGGGGGCCTCCGGCTCGGTGCGGGGGCGGATCCGGGCTACCGGCTCACCGGCCGGGGAGATCAGGAACTTCTCGAAGTTCCACTGGACGTCACCGGCCGCGCCCTCGGAATCGCCGAGCTTCGTCAGCTCCGTGTAGAGCGGGTGCCGGTTCTCGCCGTTGACGTCGACCTTCTCCAGCAGCGGGAAGCTGACCCCGTAGGTCGTCGAGCAGAACGTCTGGATCTCCTCCGCCGTGCCCGGCTCCTGGCCCGCGAACTGGTTGCAGGGCACCCCGAGAACCGTGAACCCCCGGTCCCCGTATGCCTTCTGAAGGTTCTCCAGGCCGGCGTACTGGGGAGTGAGCCCGCACTTGGAGGCGACGTTCACCAGCAGGAGGGCCGAGCCCTTGTAGGCGCCCAGGGTCGTCGGCTCGCCGGCGAGCGTGCGGAGCGGGATGTCGTGCAGCGTCATGCGTTGTCTCCTCGATAAGCGTGGCGTCGCTCCCATTGTGACGCCCTTCAGCCGGAGGTACCGGGGCGGCCGAGTGCCCGGTAGTAGAAGGTGGTGGCCCTGAGCGTCCCGTAGGGGTCCGCCGCGTAGTCCGGGACCGATCCGCACGGGGTCCAGCCCTCGGACCGGTACAGGCGCTCGGCGTCGCTTCCCGTCTCGGTGTCCAGGACCAGCAGGGTCAGTCCCGCCGCGGCGGCCCACTCCTCGACGGCGGTGAGCAGCGCGCGGCCGATGCCCCGGCCGCGCGCCGACGGCCCGACCACGAGCTTGGTGACCTCCGCACGGTGGCGGGCATTGGGCAGGGTCGTCCTGACCAGGCTGATCGTGCCGACCAGGCGTGCGTCGCCGTCCCGTGCGATCCATACCTGCTGGCTGCCCGAGTCCACCGCCTCGGCTCGCTCCCGCCACCAGGCGGCCGCGGCCGTCCGGTCCAGCGGTGAGAGGAATCCCACGGAGGCGCCGCCCTCCACGGCCTCGATCAGCAGGGTGGCGAGCTCATCGGCGTACGTGACCAGCTCGGGGCCGGACACGGGGACGATCTCGGTCATGAAGCGGGTCCTTTCACGTTCACGGCAGGACGATCATCAGGGCGTAGCGGACCGGATCCGGTCCGGGGCAGTGGAAGTGGGAGGGGCCGCGCAGCCGGAAGCGCAGGCAGTCGCCCCGGCGCACGGTGTGCACGGTGCCTTCGACGGTGATCTCGACCGTGCCGTCTAGCACCCAGATGTGCTGCTCCACCCCTGGCACAGGAGCGTTCTCGTAGGCGACGGCGGCGCCCGCGTCGAGCGTGCCCTGGACGACCTCGCCGCGCAGCGCGGGGTGGGGCGGCGAGACGGACCGGCGCACGAACCCGGAGCGCTCGTCGCGCCAGACGGGCTGGTCGGCCTCCCGGACGAGCGGCGGCGGTTCCTCCTCCACCTCCATCAGGAGGCGTGACATCGTCCGCCCGTACACGGTGCACATCCGTCCGAGTACGGACGTGGTCGGGCTCAGCTCGCCGCGCTCCAGCCGCGACAGCGTGGAGCGGCTCACTCCGGCCCGGCCGGACAGCTCGTCGAGGGACCAGCCGCGCTCGGTGCGCAGCGAGGACAGCCGCGCCGCGAGCCGGGCGTCGACGGAATCCCGGGGCTCCGCTTCTCTCATATCCAGGAGCATATCTCTGTATAGAGACATGAGTACAGGCGCCCATGTGCCGATCGGGTGATGGCGTGTCAGTCTGAGTAAGAGGAACATAAGCCACAAATCGGCACATCCGTGCCGACGTCGGCTGTGGAACCGAGGAGGCCGAGATGGCTGGAAGCATGAGCGGAACGCGAGCGGGGCACGACTCCGGCGGTGGGCGCGGGGTCGCCGCGACAGGCTGGACCGTGTTCGCCGCGGTGATGATGATCTTCGGCGGAGCGATGGCGATCCTGGAAGGGATCGCCGCGATCGCCAAGGACGACGTGTTCGTCTCGACCCGCAACTACGCGTTCCAGTTCAGCCTGACCGGCTGGGGCTGGGTGCACCTCATCCTGGGCATCGTCGTCGTGCTCGCCGGCTTCGCGCTGTTCACCGGAGCCTTCTGGGCCCGGGCCGTCGGCGTCCTGATCGCGGGCCTCCTGGTGGTCGCAAACTTCCTGTGGCTCCCGTACTACCCGTTCTGGTCGATCGTCCTCATCGCGATCAACATCTTCGTCATCTGGGCGCTGTGCTCGCCTTCGAGGGACGCTCGAGCCTGAGCACCAGGACGTAGGAGACCACCACGGAGACGATCACGAGCGGCATGACGGTGATGCCCTCGCGTCCCAGCAGGAGCGTGGCCAGCAGGACCGATGTCATCGGCAGCCGGAGCATCGCCACGCACATGGCGCCGATACCCATCGCGAAGCCGGACGTGGCGTTCAGGCCGGGCAGGTGCGAGAGCGCCAGCCCGCCTGCCGCCCCGAGGAACATCGACGGGAAGATGGGGCCGCCCCTGAAGGCGCTCAGCGACGCGGAGTAGGCGAGCGACTTGCAGACGATCAGCACGAGAAGCGTCGTGACCGTGTAGGTGGCGTCCTCGGCGAGCAGGCTGCCGAGGTCGTCCTGGCCCGAGAAGAGCACCTCGGAGGCGTCCCTGCCCGTGCTCTCCGCGTAGAGGAGGGCCAGCACACCTACGGTCAGGCCCATCACCACGGTCGCGACGACCCGCCGCTGCGAGACCCGGTCGCGCAGGGACAGGGACAGCCGCTTGATCCCGGTGCCGACGAGTGCCGCCGCCGCTCCGAGGACGAGTGCCCAGCCGAACTCGGCGAAGGTGGGCTGAGGGGTGTGCGGCACGTGAGGCAGGGTCAGCGAGTACGTCCCCAGGCCGGTCCACGAGCCCAGGCCGATGAAGATGAGTGAACCGATACCCGAGGCCAGCAGCCCGGGCACGAGCACGAGCCCCAGCATCATCCCGGCGAGTCCTGACGCCTCCATCAGCAGGAACGCGCCGAGAAGCGGCGATCCCAGCAGTGCGCTGACGGCGGCGAAACTGCCGGCCGCCGCCACCATCGCGCCCGCGCTCGGCTCGATGCCCGGCTTCAGCAGGCGCGCCGCGTACACGGCGAGTCCGCCGCCGAGGGCGATGAGGGGGGCTTCGGGGCCGAGGACCACGCCGAGCCCCAGGGATGCCAGTGCGGCGAGCGCGATCCCCGGAAGCTGTGCGGCGGTCGGCGCCCCCGAATTGACGAACCCCTCGGCCGGCTCGTGTCCGCCCGTACCGGGCAGGTAACGGACGGCCAGCCCGGTCAGCAGGCCCGATACGGCGAGCAGAGGCACCGGCCACCACGACGGTGTGCCGTCGAAGCCCAGCCCCCGGGGGAGGTCCTCGTAGGTCAGGGACTGGAGTTCGTGGACGAGCGCGAGGAACCCGAACGCCGCCGCGGAGATGGGGATTCCGAGGAGTGCCACCATGATCAGCAGCACCGCGTATCCCCGGGTGCGGACCACCACGAGCGGATCCGGGGCCTCCGTGCCGGGTGCTCCGACCGGTTCGGCCGACATGGTCATGGTCTCCTCGGTGTCGGGTCCCGGCCGGGGCATGCCGCCCGGCGGGGGTCCACACGGTGATACCACGATGTCCGCTTATGTCTGCGATGTACCCGCTGTCGGATGGCAGCGAATGCAGGTCCGCTACGTTTTGCCCTCGTGGGCCGCCGGAAGTCTGCCGGCGGACACCGCGTCGACCAGTGCCTGATGGTCCCTCTCGTTCTGGTCGGCGTACAGCTCGGCGAACGTCACCAGGGCCCGGTCGAACACGTCGCCGCGGCCGAGATAGGCCGCGATGGCGATGCGGTCGCCGGACCTCGCGTGCGCACGGGCCAGCGTCGAGCCGCACAGCTCTCCGAAGGCGGTCATACCGCGCGGCACCATCAGCTCGGGCTCGACGATGCCCTTCCAGTCGCGCAGCTGGCGCAGGTAGAAGTCCCTGCGCTTCCCGTCGAACCCCTGCACCCGCTCCCACCCGAGGAAGATGTCACCCGCGGCCTGCATCAGGCGCTGGCCGGCCACCACCCGTTCGCCCTGGTTCCGGTAGACGCTCGCCCCCGCGTGCGGCGCGAGCACGGAGGTGTCCGCCTCCTTGGCCTGGAGGAAGAGCGGGTCCCCGCCGTCCTTGCCCAGCAGCAGGATGATCCAGCAGCGCGTCCCGACGCTGCCCACTCCCACGACCTTGCGGGCCAGGTCCACGGGCTCGAAGTCGCCGAGCAGGGCGCGCCGGTCCGAGGGCAGGCTGCGGCCGTAGCGCCGCAGAAGCCTGCGGAACTGCCCTTCCGTCGCGCGGCGTTCCGCGTCGGGCAGCAGATCGGCGACAGGCACGACCAGGGGCGGATCCGCGGCGATCCTGAGCCTCCCGCCGCTCACCTCGGTGAGCTTGCCGAACGCTTGCAGACTGTCCCGGGTACGGGCCTTCGCCGTCGCCCTCGCCACCCGCTTGCGGCCCCTCGCGGCGAGCTTGTCCGAGGCCACCGCCCGCAGACGGTCCACGTCGGTCTTCGTGTACCAGACCTCGAGGTTCCGCATCTCCGCGAACGCGGTCATCGACTCCCTGTACGAGCGCACGGTGGCCTGCACGATGCGGGCCCGCTCCTTGTCCGAGAAGCCGTTGGCACGCCCCGCGATGACGAGACTGGCCACCAGCCGCTTCACATCCCACTCCCAGGGTCCCGGGAGGGTCTCGTCGAAGTCGTTGATGTCGAAGAGCAGATTGCGTTCGGGGGAGGCGAGCAGCCTGAAGTTCAGCAGGTGGGCGTCACCGCAGAGCTGGGCCCTGATACCGGAGACCGGCGTCCCGGCCAGGTCGGAGGCCATGATCGCGGCAGCCCCCCGGTAGAAGCGGAACGGCGACTCCGTCATCCGTCCGTACCGGATCGGAACGAGCTCGCGCACCCTGGCCGCCGACTGGGCCTCCAGGAGGGCCAGCGGATCCGGCCGTCCCGCCGGTGGCTCGTACGTGCCGTGGCCCGACCGGGGGGCCCGCTTACGGGCGGCCCGGCCGAGAGCGGCCCGTTCCTGCGGTGTCGCACCCGGAGCGGCACGGAGCGGTGAGGTGGGTTCCTGGGGCATGACGGCCCTCCTGGCGGCTGGTGAGGCCGTGGGGGCGGCCCGCACCCCTCCATCATCCCGGCTCGGCTCGTTTCCGGCCGCTCGGCGCGGTCCGGTACCCGCTCGGCCCCGCCAGGGATCGCGGGACAGTCCTCAGGTGCGGGGACCGCCGCGGATCCCGCCAGGGCCCGCGCGCCGCCAGATCGCCCGCTGGCACCTGAGCGCACCCGCGCCCACCACGATGAGGACCGAGATGTTGACCAGCAGCTGCACCAGGGAACCCCACGCCTCGGACCAGCTCGCGAAGGCCGTCGATACGCTGATGGCCGCTGCCGCCGGGATGGTCGTGACGGAGATGAACACCCCGAGCAGGGCGCTCGTGCGGGCCTCGGTGAGCGAGACGATGCCGACGACGCCGGCGAGCGCCGCGACTGCGAACGAGAAGAAGTTGGGGGTGTTGATCAGGTCCGAGACGGGACGCAGCCCCCGGTCGAACGCCTCGGACTGAAGACCGAAGGCGCGGATGAGCAGACTGAAGAGCAAGGTGATCGCGATCGTCAGCAGAAGACCCGAACCGAGCGCGGACAAACCCTTTCGGACCATGGGCCGGTCCTTGCGGTCCATACCCAGCGCCACCGCGACGATGGCCCCGTACTCGGGTCCGACGACCATCGCGCCGACGATCAGGATCTGGGAGTTGGTCACGATACCGACCGAGCCGATCAGACCCGCGACGACCAGGTAGAAATAGAAGCTCGGAGGGTATCTCCCGCCGGACCGGATACGTGCCTCCACCTGCTCCCAGACCGGTGCCCCGACGCGTACCCCGAGTCTGCGCGCCGCATCGTCCGTGGCCCTCCCCGGGAAGGCCATGTCCACGGACTCGACGACGACGGAGCCGCGCCGGTCGACCTGGAGTTCCCGCAGGCCGCGCAGGACCTCGTCCGCAGCCCCCGTGAGCACGTCGCAGGCGACGGAGTCGCCGTCGGGCCCGCGCGCCGCACCCCGCAGGACGACCAGGTTCAGGACGTACGGATCACCGGTGAGAAGCTCCTCCACCCGCTCGGTGAGATCCGGCGGGCTGACGGCTCGGAGGTGGATCATGTCCACGCGACACCTCCCTGAGGCCGGGGGAGCCGCCCGGGACGCCCTGTCGGACGGGGGCGTCCGCGGGGTTCTGTCAGAGATTGGGCCGTCATGGACCGATACCCTCCCACAGCCGTACACGGTCCGGTGGGCGCCCTGCGGACGGGGGTGCCGGTGTCGGCCGCGGGTCGTCTGCCGGTTCACCGCGCCGCTCCGAAGCCGATCACCCCGCTGTCCCGCGTCACGGAGGCCCGGCCGCTCGCGGAGGAACCCGGGCCGAAGCGCCACCGCTTCTCGCGGTGCGCCGCACCGGCTTGAGAGGATCATCCCGTGGAGTCCCCCGAGCCCTTTCCCGAGTTCCCCGAGCCACAGGCCGGGCCCGCGCCGGCCTCAGGCCGCCGCGTCGTGCGCTGCGCCCTGTGCGGACGTCCCCTCACCGGAGCGGAGTCCCGCCGTACCGGGCTGGGACCCGCGTGCGACGCCAAACTGCACCCGACGGGCCCGGACATCCGGACCCGCCGGCACGAGGTGGACCAGGACCCGCTGCCCGGCACCTGACCCGCCGCCCGCCGGCCGTCCCGCAATGCCACCTGGCGGCGCGCGACGACAGCTACGGCACCTCGCCGCGTTGTCGCCCCTACGCGGTGCCGAGGCGGCGGAAGAGCCCCTCCTGCACCACGGACACCAGCAACTGACCCTGGCGGTCGTAGATCCGGCCCCTGGCCAGCCCCCGGCCACCGGTGGCGATCGGCGACTCCTGGTCGTACAGGAACCACTCGTCGGCCCGGAACGGCCGGTGGAACCACATGGCGTGGTCCAGCGACGCCATGTCGAAGCCGCGCGGTCCCCACAACGGCTCCACCGGGATCCGTACCGCGTCCAGCAGCGTCATGTCGCTCGCGTACGTCAGCGCGCAGGTGTGCACGAGCGGATCGTCGCCCAGCGGGCCGACCGCGCGCATCCACACCGCGCTGCGCGGGTCCGCGCCCTTGATCTCCTCCTGCGTCCAGCGCAGCCGGTCAACGTAGCGGATGTCGAAGGGCTGGCGCCGCGCCATCCGTTCCAGGGCCTCCGGCAGCCCGCCCAGGTGCTCGCGCACCTCGTCCGCGACCGTCGGCAGCTCCTCGGGGTCCGGCACGGTGCGGGCGGGCGGCAGCTGGTGCTCGAAGCCCGCCTCCTCCGGACGGTGGAAGGACGCGGTCAGGTTGAAGATCGTCCGCCCCTCCTGCACGGCCGTGACCCGGCGCGTGGTGAAGGACCGGCCGTCCCGCACCCTCTCCACGTCGTACACGATCGGCACGCCGGGACGGCCCGGACGCAGGAAGTACGCGTGCAGGGAGTGCACCGGACGGTCCCCGTCCGTGGTCCGGCCGGCCGCGACCAGGGCCTGGCCGGCGACCTGACCGCCGAAGACCCGTTGCAGGGACTCCTCCGGGCTGCGGCCGCGGAAGATGTTGACCTCGATCCGCTCCAGGTCGAGCAGTTCGACCAGGCTGTCGGCGGGGTTCGTCATGCGGTTCTTCTCCACTCTCCTGGCCGGTGCGCCGTCACAGCTGGCCCACGGCCGTGACCCGGACGACTGCCCGGCCCTCCTC
The DNA here is from genome assembly GCF_035946055.1 of Streptomyces sp. NBC_01341. Taxonomy (NCBI): domain Bacteria; kingdom Bacillati; phylum Actinomycetota; class Actinomycetes; order Kitasatosporales; family Streptomycetaceae; genus Streptomyces; species Streptomyces sp. NBC_01341. The sequence goes on from NZ_CP108364.1 coordinate 6,426,776, forward strand.
GTCGGAGGCCGCGAGATCGACCTCCGCACTGATACCCCAGTCGTGGTCCCCGGCCGGGTCGGCGAACGCCTGCCACACCCGCCACAGCCCGTGACCGGGATCCTCGTCGATCTTCAGCAGCTTCGGGCCGCGTGCGTCTGGGCCGGTGCCCAGCTCCTCGTGCGCGTCCCAGTAGGCGTCCATCGCCTCGCCCCACGCGTCCTCGTCCCAGCCCGCGTCGGCATCCAGCTCGCCCAGGTCCCGGACCCTGTCCAGGGCCGCCAGCTCCACCCGGCGGAACATCGCGTTGCGCACCAGGACCCTGAAGGCGCGGGCGTTGGCCGTGACCGGCTTGACCTCGTCGGCACGCTCCTGCGCCTGCTCCGCGGTCTCCACCTCGGGGTTGGCCAGCTGTTCCCACTCGTCCAGGAGACTGGAGTCCACCTGGCGCACCATCTCGCCCAGCCAGGCGATCAGGTCCTCCAGATCCTCGGACTTCAGGTCGTCGGGGATGGTGTGCTCGAGTGCCTTGTAGGCGCTCGCCAGGTAGCGCAGCACGATGCCCTCGGTGCGGGCCAGTTCGTAGTTCGAGGTGAACTCCGTGAAGGTCATGGCCCGTTCGTACATGTCCCGGATCACCGACTTCGGCGACACCGGGTGGTCGCCGACCCACGGGTGGCTCGTGCGGTACACGTCGTAGGCGTGCCACAGCAGCTCGCTCAGCGGCTTGGGGTACGTGACCTCCTGGAGCCGCTCCATGCGCTCCTCGTACTCGACGCCGTCCGCCTTCATCTGCCCGACGGCCTCGCCCCGCGCCTTGTTCTGCTGGGCGGCCAGGATCTGCCGCGGGTCGTCGAGCGTCGACTCGACCACGGAGACCATGTCCAGGGCGTACGAGGGGGATTCGGCGTCCAGCAGGTCGAACGAGGCCAGCGCGAACGTCGACAGGGGCTGGTTGAGCGCGAAGTCCTGCTGCAGGTCGACGGTGAGCCGTACGATCCGGCCCTCGGCGTCGGGTGTGTCGAGCCGCTCCACCACACCGCCGTCGAGCAGCGAGCGGTAGATCGCGATGGCCCTGCGGATGTGCCGCAGCTGGGCGCGGCGCGGCTCGTGGTTGTCCTCCAGCAGATGGCGCATCGCCGTGAAGGCGTTGCCCGGCCGGGCGATGACCGACAGGAGCATCGTGTGTGTGACCCGGAAGCGCGAGGTCAGTGGCTCCGGATCGGAGGTGATCAGCTTGTCGAAGGTGGTCTCCGACCAGGCGACGAAGCCCTCGGGGGCCTTCTTGCGGACCACCTTGCGCTTCTTCTTGGGGTCGTCGCCCGCCTTCTTGACGGCCTTCTCGTTCTCGATGACGTGCTCGGGAGCCTGCGCGACGACGAAGCCCGCCGTGTCGAACCCGGCCCGCCCGGCGCGGCCCGCGATCTGGTGGAACTCCCGCGCGCGCAGCGTACGGACCCGGGTGCCGTCGTACTTGGTGAGCGCCGTGAACAGCACCGTACGGATGGGGACGTTGACGCCGACGCCGAGCGTGTCCGTCCCGCAGATCACCTTCAGAAGGCCCGCCTGCGCCAGCTTCTCGACGAGGCGGCGGTATTTGGGGAGCATGCCGGCGTGGTGCACCCCGATCCCGTGGCGCACGTATCGCGAGAGGTTCTGGCCGAACTTGGTGGTGAAGCGGAAGTTGCCGATCAGGTCGGCGATCTTCTCCTTCTCCTCCTTGGTGCACATGTTGATGCTCATCAGCGACTGGGCGCGCTCGACCGCCGCGGCCTGCGTGAAGTGCACGATGTAGACGGGCGACTGCCTGGTGTCGAGCAGCTCGGTGAGCGTCTCGGTGATCGGCGTCAGCCGGTACTCGTAGCTCAGCGGCACCGGCCGCGTCGCGGAACGCACCACCGACGTCGGGCGCCCGGTGCGGCGGGTCAGGTCCTCCTCGAACATCGAGACGTCGCCGAGGGTCGCCGACATCAGCACGAACTGTGCCTGCGGCAGCTCCAGCAGCGGGATCTGCCAGGCCCAGCCCCGGTCCGGCTCGGCGTAGAAGTGGAACTCGTCCATCACGACCTGGCCGATGTCGGCGTACTTGCCGTCACGCAGCGCGATCGAGGCGAGGACCTCGGCCGTGCAGCAGATCACCGGGGCGTCGGCGTTGACCGAGGCGTCGCCCGTCAGCATGCCGACGTTCTCCGTACCGAAGAGCTTGCACAGGTCGAAGAACTTCTCCGAGACCAGAGCCTTGATCGGCGCGGTGTAGAACGTGACCTTGTCCTGGGCCAGCGCGGTGAAGTGCGCGCCTGCGGCGACCAGGCTCTTCCCGGAGCCGGTAGGGGTGGAGAGGATCACGTTCGCCCCCGAGACCACCTCGATCAGCGCCTCCTCCTGAGCCGGGTAGAGGGTGATGCCCTGCGATTCGGTCCATGACGAGAAGGACTCGAAGAGGGCGTCCGGGTCGGCGGTCGGGGGGAGCTGATCGATAAGGGTCACGTCCCCATCTTGCCTGCCTCCGGCCCGGATGAGGGAACCGGAGGACCGCGTGAAGATCACGGACGATACGCTGCCCACTCAACTCGGCCGCCTCGCACAGACAATGGCGGCCCGGCCGTGACACACGGCCGAACCACGATGGGGGCGGGAAAAGCCATGATGGGACCGGCACACTCTCTGTCGGGGGCGGCGGCCTGGCTGGGGGTGGGGGCCGCGGCCGCAGCCGCGGGTCACGCGATGCCCTGGCCCGTGCTCGTCGTCGGGGCTCTGATCACCGCCGGCGCCGCACTCGCCCCGGACCTCGACCACAAGTCGGCCACGATCTCGCGCGCCTTCGGTCCCGTCTCCAAGGCGGTCTGCGAGATCGTCGACAAGCTCTCGTACGCCGTCTACAAAGCGACAAAGGGACCCGGCGACCCGCGCAGGACCGGTGGCCACCGCACGCTCACCCACACCTGGCTGTGGGCGGTACTGACCGGCGCCACCGCCTCGGCCGCCGCGGTCTTCGGCGGCCGGTGGGCCGTCCTGGCGATCCTCTTCATCCACCTCGTCCTCGCTGTCGAAGGGCTCCTCTGGCGGGCGGCCAGGGTCTCCAGCGACGTCCTCGTGTGGCTGCTCGGGGCGACCAGCGCCTGGATCCTGGCCGGAGTTCTCGACAAGCACGGCAACGGCTCGACCTGGCTCTTCGACGCCCCCGGCCAGGAGTACCTCTGGCTGGGACTCCCGATCGTGCTCGGCGCCCTCGTCCATGACATCGGTGACGCACTCACCGTCTCGGGCTGCCCGATCCTGTGGCCCATCCCGCTCGGCCGTAAGCGCTGGTACGCGCTGGGACCGCCCAAGTTCATGCGCTTCCGCGCCGGCAGCTGGGTGGAGATCAAGGTGCTGATGCCGGCGTTCATGATCCTCGGGGGAGTGGGCGCGGCAGCCGCCCTCAACGTCATCTGACGGACGGCGCTCCTGCCCGGGCGAGGTCCCTCCGGAAGGGCGTCCCGAGGGCGGTTCGCGGAGCCGTTCCAGGGGCGGCGGGAGCGGCGGCGTAGCACCATGGCCGCATGCTGCTCGCCCGGCTCGCCCACGTGTCCCTGGAGGTCGCCGCGACGTCGGCCCGGACCCGGAAGACCGCCCTCCTCGCCGCCCTGTTCCGGGAGACGGGTCCCGACGACGTCCCGGTCGTCATCCCGTACCTCGCCGGCCGCCTCCCGCAGGGGCGGCTCGGGATCGGCTGGAGCACGCTGCGCGGTGATGTGCCGCCGGCCGGTACCCCCACGCTGACCGTGACCGGGACAGACGCGGAGCTGACCGCGATCGGCTCCCTGAAAGGCCCCGGCTCGCAGACGGCCCGCAAGGAACGTCTGACCTCGCTGTTCGGCGCGGCCACCGCGGAGGAACAGCGCTTCCTGCGGGCCCTGCTCACCGGTGAGGTGCGCCAGGGAGCACTGGACGCCGTGGCTGCCGAGGCCCTCGCCGACGCCGCCGGGGCGCCGGCCGCCGACGTCAGGCGCGCCGTGATGCTCGCCGGGTCGCTGGGGGACGTCGCCCGGGCGCTGCTCTCGGAGGGCCCCGGCGCCCTCGCGTCCTTCCGGCTCACCGTCGGCCGCCCGGTCCAGCCGATGCTCGCGCACACCGCGCGCTCGGTCCTCGAAGCCGTCGACAAGCTGGGCCCCTGCGCGGTGGAGGAGAAGCTGGACGGGATCCGCGTGCAGGTGCACAGGGACGGTGCGCGCGTGCGGGTGTACACCCGCACGCTCGACGACATCACGGACCGGCTGCCCGAGCTCGCGACGGCGGTGACCGGATTCCCCGCCGGCCGGTTCATCCTCGACGGGGAGGTGATCGCACTCGGCGCCGACGGCAGGCCCCGGCCCTTCCAGGAGACCGCCGGGCGTGTCGGCTCCCGTCGCGACGTCGCCGACGCCGCCGAGAGCGTCCCCGTGGTCCCCGTCTTCTTCGACGTGCTGTCCGCCGACGGCCGCGACCTGCTGGACCTGCCCTTCGCCGACCGTCACAGGGAACTGGCCGCCCTCGTGCCGGAACCGATGCGGGTACGGCGCGTCGTCGTGGAGGACACCGAGGACGAGAGCAGGCGAGCCGCGGCGGTGGCGTTCTCCGAGGACACCCTGGCCCGCGGCCACGAGGGAGTGGTGGTCAAGGGCACGGGCGCGCCCTACAGTGCGGGCAGGCGCGGCGCGTCCTGGCTGAAGGTGAAACCCGTGCACACACTGGACCTGGTCGTCCTGGCCGCCGAATGGGGGCACGGCAGGCGCACCGGGAAGCTCTCCAACCTGCACCTGGGGGCGCGCCGCGAGGACGGCACCTTCGCGATGCTCGGCAAGACCTTCAAGGGCCTCACCGACACCATGCTCGGCTGGCAGACCGCACGTCTCCAGGAGCTCGCCACCGGTGACGACGGACATGTCGTGACCGTACGCCCGGAGCTCGTCGTGGAGATCGCCTACGACGGGCTCCAGCGCTCCACCCGCTATCCGGCCGGCGTCACCCTGCGGTTCGCCCGTGTCCTGCGCTACCGCGAGGACAAGCACGCCGACGAGGCGGACACGGTCGAGACGGTGCTATCGCACCGGGCCTGAAGACTGTCACCGGGCAGCACAACGGCCCCCGCCCCGGCTGCCGGATCCGGGCGGGGGCCGGGGTACGGCGGCCATCAGCTCCGGGTGCCCACCCCGGCCACGTGGGCGCGCAGTTCCTCCGGCGAGAGGTAGGCGTCGGTGTACTCGAAGTCGCGCAGGGTGGCCTGCTTGCGGGCCTGGAAGCCGGTACGCACGAAGTCGTCGCCCGCGATCGCGTTCAGCAGCCAGTTCGTCATGACACGGGTCTTGGCGACGTTGGTCCGGAGCGCCGCCCAGTGGTACCCGCGGGCCGCCGCCTGGGCGGGCAGGCCCTTCAGCTCGATGCCCAGCGGCTTCGAGACCGCGTCCCGGCCGCCCAGGTCCACGACCAGACCGAGGTCCTTGTGCACGTACGGCTGGAGCGCGCCGCCCCGCAGTGACGCGATGATGTTGTCCGCGAGTTTCCGGCCCTGGCGCATGGCGTGCTGCGCGGTGGGCGGGCAGATCGCGTCGCCACCCTTCGCCAGGTCGGGTACCGCGGCCGAGTCACCGAGCGCGAACACCCCGTCGGCGCCCGGCAGGGTCATCTCCGGCGTCACCGCGAGCCTGCCGCGCACCGTCTCGGCGCCGAGAGTGGCGATCAGGGGACTGGCCGCGACCCCGGCGGTCCAGATCAGCGTGCGGCAGGGCAGCACCCGGCCGTCCGTGAACGTCACCTTGTCCGGGCCCGCTTCGGCGATGGACACACCGAGCGAGACCTCGATGCCGCGCTTGCGCAGGATCTCCAGGGCACTGGTCCCGAGCTTGTCACCGAGTTCCGGCATGAGTTTGGGTGCGATGTCGATCAGGTGCCACTTGATCAGCTTCGGGTCCAGCCTGGGGTAGTGCTTGACGGCGTTGGTGGTGAGCAGCTGCAGACACGCGGCCGTCTCCGTACCGGCGTAACCGCCGCCGACCACCACGAACTGGAGCCTGGACGCCCGCTCCTCCTCGTCGTGGCTGGCGTCGGCCAGATCCAGCTGGGAGATGACGTGGTCACGGATGTAGGCGGCCTCCGCCAGGGTCTTCATACCCCGGGCGTTCTCGGCGAGCCCCGGGATGTCGAAGGTCCGGGTGACACTTCCGGCGGCGAGGACGATGTAGTCGTACGGCTCGTTCACGATCTCGTCGGTGATCTTGCGGACCACGCAGACCTTGGCCTTCGTGTCCACTCCGATGGCCCCTCCGGGCACGATCCGGGTGCGGTGCCGCCTGCTGCGGCGCAGGGACACGGCCACCGACTGCGGGGTCAGCACCCCGGAGGCGACCTGGGGGAGCAGCGGCAGGTAGAGCTGGTACGAGAACGGGGTGACGAGCGCGATCTCCGCCTCGCCCGGGGCGAGGGTGCGTTCCAGCCTGCGCACGCACTCGACCCCGGCAAAGCCGGCGCCGACAACGAGAATCCTGGGTCGTGCCACGGTGTGCGTCCCTTCTCGGGTTTACGCGGTCATCGCTCGCCTGCCCCGTATCCGGGGCCAGTCACCCCCATCCTCACCGGACGGGTCCGAGTTCGCCTCCCGTGCGGCTCGGACGTACCGGTGGGGGCGCCCCCACCGGTACCACCGACCCCGGACCGCGCCGGCTCAGCCGTGCCAGGAGCGCCACAGCGCCGCGTACGCGCCGTCCGCCGCCACGAGCGCGTCATGACTGCCCAGCTCAGTGATCCGGCCGTCCTCGACCACCGCGATCACGTCGGCGTCGTGCGCGGTGTGCAGCCGGTGCGCGATCGCCACGACCGTGCGGCCGTCGAGCACCTTGGCCAGCGAACGCTCCAGGTGGCGGGCCGCCCTGGGATCGAGCAAGGACGTCGCCTCGTCCAGCACGAGGGTGTGCGGATCCGCCAGCACGAGCCGCGCCAGCGCGATCTGCTGCGCCTGCGCCGGGGTGAGGACGAGGCCGCCGGAGCCGACCTCCGCGTCCAGCCCCTTGTCCAGGGCGCGTGCCCAGCCCTCCGCGTCCACCGCGGCGAGCGACGCCCACAGTTCCGCGTCCTCGGCGCCCGTACGGGCCAGCAGGAGGTTGTCCCGGAGCGACCCCACGAACACGTGGTGCTCCTGGTTGACCAGGGCGACGTGGGACCGCACCCGTTCCGCCGTCATGCGGGACAACTCTGCGCCGCCGAGCGTGACCTCACCCGTCCGGGGGGCGTAGATACCGGCCAGCAGCCGGCCCAGAGTGGATTTGCCCGCACCGGAGGGCCCGACCAGCGCCAGCCGGGTGCCCGGGGCGACCTCCAGGGACACCTGGTGCAGGACGTCCACACCGGCGCGGTACCCGAACCGCACCCCGTCGGCCCTGACCTCACGGCCGTCCGGCCCGACCAGGTCGTCACCGGCGTCCGGCTCGATCTCGCGGACGCCGACCAGCCGGGCCAACGACACCTGAGCGACCTGGAGTTCGTCGTACCAGCGGAGGATGAGGCCGAGCGGGTCCACCATCATCTGCGCCAGCAGCGCACCCGTCGTCAGCTGCCCGACGGTGATCCAGTCCTCCATCACGAACCAGCCGCCCAGCAGCAGCACCGCGCCGAGGATCGTGACGTAGGTGGTGTTGATGACCGGGAAGAGCACCGAGCGCAGGAACAGCGTGTAGCGCTCCCAGGCGGTCCACTCCGCCACCCGCCGGTCCGACAGCGCGATCCTGCGGGCGCCCAGCCGGTGGGACTCCACGGTCCGCCCGGCGTCCACGGTCTCGGCGAGCACCGCCGCGACCGCCGCGTATCCGGCGGCCTCCGAGCGGTACGCCGACGGCGCACGGCGGAAGTACCAGCGGCAGCCGACGACGAGCACCGGCAGCGCGATCAGCACAGCGAGCGCGAGAGGCGGGGCCGTGACCGCGAGCGCGCCGAGCAGCAGACCGGCCCAGACCACGCCGATCGCCAGCTGCGGCACGGCCTCACGCATCGCGTTGGCCAGCCGGTCGATGTCCGTCGTGATCCTCGACAGCAGATCCCCGGTACCGGCCCGCTCCAGGACACCGGGCGGCAGCCCGACCGACCGTACGAGGAAGTCCTCGCGCAGATCGGCCAGCATCTCCTCGCCGAGCATGGCACCGCGCAGCCTCATGGTCCGGGTGAACACGGTCTGCACGACCAGCGCCACGGCGAACACCGCCGCGGTGCGCTCCAGATGCAGGTCCGTCACCCCCTCGGACAGATCCTCGACCAGCCCGCCCAGCAGGTAGGGCCCGGTGATCGACGCGATCACCGCGACCGCGTTGACCGCGATCAGTACCGCGAACGGCCTGCGGTGGCGCCTGAGCAGCGCGCGCACGTAGGCCCGCACCGTCGCCGGCGTTCCCACGGGCAGGGTCGTCGCCGCCTCGGGGGCGGCCGGGTCGTACGCCGGTGGAGCCACGCCGATCATGCTCTCTCCTCGATCTCATCGGCCGTCCGAACCTGCCGGAGGCCGTCGACGACGGTGAGACCGTCCCGCGGGTCCGGTGCCGCGGCCTCGTCCTCGGTCTCGCGGGTGACGACCGCCCGGTAGCGCGGTTCGTCCCGCAGCAGTTCGCGGTGTGTGCCGGCTGCCACGACGGTGCCCTCGTGCACCAGCACGACGCGGTCCGCCAGGTCCAGCAGCAGCGGGGACGACGCGAAGGCCACCGTGGTGCGACCCCGGCGCAGCCGTTCGATGCCGGCCGCGACCCTGGCCTCCGTGTGCGAGTCGACGGCCGAGGTCGGCTCGTCCAGTACGAGCGCCTCCGGATCGGTGACCAGCGAACGCGCCAGCGCGAGCCGTTGCCTCTGACCGCCCGACAGTGACCTTCCACGCTCGGTGATACGGGTGCCCATGGGGTCGCCTGCCGTGTCGGCCGACGCCTGGGCCAGCGCGTCCAGCACGTCGCCGCACTGGGCGGCGGCCAGCGCGTCGCCCGGCGGGACGGCACCCGATGACGGCACGTCCAGCAACTCGCGCAGCGTTCCCGAGAGGAGCACCGGGTCCTTGTCCTGCACCAGCACCGAGGCCCGCGCCGTCGCGAGCGGCAGATCGTCCAGTGGCACACCGCCGAGCAGCACGGAGGGAGACGCGGCCGCGTCGTCCTGACCGGCGTGACCGCCCAACCGTTCGGCGAGCCTGCCCGCCTCGTCGGGATCGCCGCAGACCACGGCCGTGAACAGGCCCTGCGGGGCCATGAGTCCGGTCACCGGGTCGTACAGGTCGCCCCGGGGTGCGGCATCGAGCGTGGAGGCACGGGTGGTGCGGTGCAGCGAGAGCACCCGCACCGCCCGCTGCGCGGAAGGACGCGAGAAGGAGTACGCCATCGCGATCTCCTCCACGTTGCGCAGCGGAAACAGCATCAGGGTCGCCGCGCTGTAGACGGTGACCAGCTGGCCGATGTCGATGCGGCCGTCCCTCGCCAGCGTCGCCCCGTACCAGACGAGCGAGATCAGCAGCACTCCCGGGAGGAACACCTGGACCGCGGAGATGACGGCCCACATGCGGGCGCTGCGCACAGCAGCTTCGCGGACCTCCTGGGAAGCCCGCCGGTAGCGGCCGAGGAACAGGTCCTCACCGCCGATGCCGCGCAGCACCCGGAGCCCGGCGACCGTGTCGGAGGCCAGCTCGGTGGCCCGGCCGGCCTTCTCGCGCTGGAGATCCGCCCTGCGAGTGGCCCGGGGGAGCAGCGGCAGGACGGCCAGGGCGAGGACGGGTGTGGCGATCGCGACCAGCACGCCGAGCGTCGGCAGGTAGAGGACCAGCCCGACGCAGATGAGCACCAGGGCCGTGGCCGCGGCGGCGAACCGGGACAGCGCCTCGACGAACCAGCCGATCTTCTCGACGTCGCCGGTGGACACGGCGACCACCTCGCCCGCGGCCACCCGCCGGGTCAGGGCCGAACCCAGTTCGGCGGTCTTGCGGGCCAGCAGTTGCTGCACGCGTGCGGCGGCCGTGATCCAGTTGGTGACCGCGGTCCGGTGGAGCATGGTGTCGCCCACGGCGATGAGGACGCCGAGGACGAGCAGGAGACCACCGGCCAGCGCCAGGTCGCGGCCGGAACGGTCGATGACGGCCTGGACCGCGAATCCGACGGCGAGCGGGAGGCCCGCGATCGCGCAGTGGTGGAGCAGCCCCCAGGACAGGGACTTGAGCTGACCGGTGATCTGACTCCTTCCTAGCCACAACAGGAAACGGGGGCCGGACCGGACATCAGGATCGCCGGGATCGGAGTACGGAAGATCGCGAATCTGCATGTCGTCCCAGGAATCGGATGGCGGAGGCCACGTGCGGACCACGTGGACCAGCGGGGGACCAAACCGTGCAAGCTTCGCGTCGTGACCCTGCCCGGGGCAACCGATTTGTTTCCGGGAAGCGGGCGCCGGAGCGGTCAGATGGCAGGCCGGGTCGCCTTCTCCAGTTCGATGAGCGCGGAGTGGTAGTGCCGCCCGGTCGCCCGGTCCATCCCGATCTCGCACATCCGGTTCGCCGACAGATACGCGTCGTACTCCCTGGTCCCGACCTCGGCGGCCTCCTTGACTGTCGCGGAGTCGGTGAGCTCCTTGTGCAGCAGGCCCCGGTCACCGGCGAAGGCACAGCAGCCCGCGTCGTCCGGGACGACGACCTCCTCGGCGCACGCCTCGGCCACCGCGTGCAGGTGGGCCGTATCGCCGAGATGTCCCATCGAGCAGGTCGGGTGCAGGACGGCGGAACCCGTCCGGCGGAACACCGTCAGTGAGGGAAGCAGTTCGTCGGCCGCCCAGACGAGGGAGTCGACCACGGTCAGTTCCCGGTGCAGGGCCCGGTTGTCCTCGGTGAGGTACGGCACCACCTCGTGCGCGAGCCCGAGGGTGCAGGACGAGGCGTCGACCACCAGCGGCAGCGTGCCCCCGGCGGTCCATGCCCAGGCCGCCTCCACAATGCGGTTGGCCATGACGGCGTTGGCCGCGTCGTACCCCTTGGAGTGCCAGATCGTCGCGCAGCAGGTCCCCCTGACGTCCTCAGGGATCCAGACGGGCTTCGCCGCCCGGGCGGAGAGGGAGACCACGGCCTCCGCGAGCGACAGGGCCCCCGCGTCCTCGGGACCGGCGAAGACGCGGTTCACACAGGCCGGGTAGTAGACGGCACGGGCGCCCGCCCGGGAGGTGGGCGGCAGCGTGCGGGAAGCGGCGCCAGGCATCGCGGGCAGCCACTCCGGCACCAGATCGGGGCGTACGACTCTGCGGGCCATTCTCGTGACGGACCCGAGGAGCCCGTCACCGGCCCTGCGGGACACGGCGCCCGCCACACCGACCGCCAGCCGGGCCGACGACTCGACGACCTTGAAGTGCCGTGCCGTCAGGACCGCCGCACGCTCCTCCCGCGGGCTGTGCCGGCGATGGCGGAAATCCTTCATCATCGCCCCGGTGTCGATACCGACCGGGCACGCGAGTTTGCAGGTGGAGTCCCCCGCGCAGGTGTCCACCGCGTCGTAGCCGTAGGCGTCCAACAGCTCCGCCTCGACGGGGGAGCCGTCCGGCTGGCGCAGCATCTCCCGGCGCAGCACGATGCGTTGGCGGGGCGTCGTGGTGAGGCCCTCGCTGGGGCAGGTGGGTTCGCAGAACCCGCATTCGATGCACGGGTCGGCGACGGGCTCCACCCCGGGGATCGTCTTGAGCCCGCGCAGATGGGCCCTAGGATCGCGGTCGAGAACGACGCGCGGTGCCAGCACCCCGCCCGGGTCGATCGCCCGCTTCGTCCGCCACATGAGTTCCGTGGCGACAGGGCCCCACTCCCTCTCCAGGAACGGCGCGATGTTGCGGCCGGTCGCGTGTTCCGCCTTGAGCGACCCGTCGAAACGGTCGACGACGAGTGTGCAGAACTCGTCCATGAACGCGGCGTACCTGTCGACGTCGTCGGGCTTCGCCGCGTCGAAGGCGAGCAGGAAGTGCAGATTCCCATGGGCCGCATGGCCTGCCACGGCGGCGTCGAAACCGCGGACGGCCTGGAGGGCGAGCAATGCCTCGCAGGCCTCCGACAACCGGGAGGGCGGCACGGCGAAGTCCTCCGTGACGAGGGTCGTGCCCGCCGGGCGCGAGCCTCCTACCGCGGTCACGAACGCCTTGCGTGCCTTCCAGTAACCGGAGACGGTGCCCGGGTCCCGGGTGAAGCGGTTGGTGACGGAGACCGCCGGGGCCACGAGGCCGAGATCCGCGACGACCGAGGCGGCCACTCGCTCGTAGGCCGTCAGGGCGCTCTCGTCCGGGGCGCGGAACTCCACCAGAAGGGCCGTCGTGCCCTCCGGGAGCGCCGCCCAGTCGGAGGGCACACCCGAAACCCTGACCGAGGCACGCAGCGTGTTGCCGTCCATCAGCTCCACGGCGATCGCACCGGCCTCGTTGAACATCGGTACGGCGGCCGCCGCCGACACGAGGGAGGGGAAGAACAGCAGCGCGGACGCCACATGGCGGTCGAGCGGAAGGGTGTCGAAGACGACCTCGGAGATGAAGCCGAAGGTGCCTTCGGAGCCGACCATGAGACCACGCAGGATCTCCACGGGTGTCGATCCGTCGAGGAACGCGTCGAGGCGATAGCCGTTGGTGTTCTTGATCTCGTACTTGGCGCGGATCCGTGCCGTGAGCCGCTCGTCGGCCTCGATCTCCGCCTTCAGCGCCAGGAGGTCGGTGCACAGGCGCGGCTCGGCGTGACGCAGCAGCTCGTCCGCGTCCGCCTCACCGGTGTCGACCACCGTCCCGCTCGGCAGGACGAAGGTCAGGGAGGAGACCGTGCGGTAAGAATTCCTGGTGGTCCCGGCGGTCATCCCCGAGGCGTTGTTCGCCACGACGCCGCCCACGGTGCAGGCGATGGCACTGGCCGGGTCCGGGCCCAGGATCCGGCCGTGGCGGGCGAGTGCGGCATTGGCCCGCACGACGGTCGTCCCGGGCCGGATCCTTGCGCGGGAACCGCCGTCCAGGACCTCGACCCCCGTCCAGTGGCGGCGCACGTCGACGAGGATGTCCTCCCCCTGCGCCTGGCCGTTGAGGCTGGTGCCGGCGGCCCGGAAGACGACACTGCGGCCATGCCCGTGGGCGTAGGAGAGAATCGCCGAGACGTCGTCGAGGTCCTCGGGGACGAGCACGACCTGGGGCAGGAAGCGGTACGGGCTCGCGTCGGAGGCGTACCGCACGAGGTCGGAGACCTTCCACAGCACCTTCTCCGGACCGAGCAGCGCGGTCAGCCCGGCCCGGAGGTCCGCCGGTGTCCCGGACGCCTTCCAGTCAGGCACCCGATCGGGCGACGGAGCTCGCTCCGCACCGGGGCGGAGGGCTTCCGGCTTCGGCTCCAGGAGCGGCATGGCGAGTCCCCTCGACGGCGCGGGTGCGGGTGTCGCACCGCGAGTCTCAGCAGCGTCGGTGCTCCGGCATTCCGTCGACCAGAGCGGTCAGCAGTCCGCCGAGCACCTCGCGCTGATCGGCGGTCAACGGAGCCAGGATCTCCTCCGCGGCCGCCTTGCGCGCGGCGCGCATCGAGCGGAGCACGGCCCGGCCCTCCTCCGTGATCTCGATGCGGACCACCCTGCGGTTGGTCGGGTCCGGCGCACGCCGCACCCGGCCGCTCGCCTCCAGGCCGTCCACAAGGGTGGTCACGGCCCTGGGGACGACGTCCAGCCTCTGGGCCAGATCGGCCATGCGGGGTGGCCCGTCGTAGTGAGCGGTCGTTCGCAGCAGACGGAACTGGGCCGGTGTGATGCCGATCGGCTCCAGCTGGCGGCTCTGGATGCGCTGGAGGCGGCGCGTGAGGCGCAGCAGTTGTTCGGCCAGCATGCCGTCGGAGTCGGGGGATTCCATGGGGGAACAATATCAGGACATAGCTCATTGTGTATAGAGGTAACAATGAGCTATGCTCTCGAATCGGCTCCTGCGGCGGCCTCCGGGGCACACCCCCGCCCCGTAGGTCCGAGCCCGACCCGCGTCCCCACGCACGCTCTCGAAGGAGCCCATGAAACCCGACGAACCCAGCTGGACACCCGCCGACGCCGAGGCCGGGCAGCCGCCCGCCGAGCTGCGCCGCATCTTCCGGCTGTTCCGCCCCTACCGCGGCAGACTCGCCGTGGTCGCACTCCTGGTCGGCGCATCCTCTCTGGTGTCGGTCGCCTCGCCCTTCCTCCTCCGCGAGATCCTGGACACCGCGATCCCCCAGGGACGCACGGGCCTGCTGACGCTGCTCGCCCTCGGCATGGTCCTCACCGCGGTGATGAACAGTGTCTTCGGCGTCCTGCAGACCCTCATCTCCACGACCGTCGGCCAGCGCGTCATGCACGACCTGCGCACCGCCGTCTACACACAACTGCAGCGGATGCCGCTCGCCTTCTTCACCCGGACCCGCACGGGTGAGGTGCAGTCGCGCATCGCCAACGACATCGGCGGGATGCAGGCGACGGTCACCTCCACCGCGACCTCCCTCGTCTCCAACCTCACCGCGGTCATCGCCACCGTGGTCGCCATGCTCGCGCTGGACTGGCGGCTCACCGTCGTCTCGCTGCTGCTCCTGCCGGTCTTCGTCTGGATCAGCCGTCGCGTGGGCCGGGAGCGCAAGAAGATCACCACCCACCGCCAGCGGCAGATGGCCGCCATGGCTGCCACGGTCACCGAGTCGCTCTCGGTCAGCGGCATCCTGCTCGGTCGCACGATGGGCCGCTCGGACTCTCTCACGAGGGCCTTCACCGAGGAGTCGGAACGCCTGGTCGACCTCGAAGTGCGCTCCAACATGGCCGGACGCTGGCGGATGTCGACGATCGGAATCGTGATGGCGGCCATGCCCGCCGTCATCTACTGGGCGGCGGGGCTCACCCTCCAGTCGGGTGCCACCGGTGTCTCCATCGGGACGCTCGTCGCCTTCGTCTCGCTCCAGCAGGGGCTGTTCCGCCCGGCCGTGAGCCTGCTCTCCACCGGGGTGCAGATGCAGACATCGCTGGCCCTGTTCGCCCGCATCTTCGAGTACCTCGATCTGAAGGTGGACATCACCGAACCCGACACGCCGGTCCGCCTGGAGCACATCCGTGGCGAGGTCGCCTTCGAGGACGTCACCTTCAGCTACGACGAGAAGAGCGGCCCCACCCTGAGCGGTATCGACGTGACGGTACCGGCCGGGAACAGCCTGGCCGTCGTCGGTCCCACCGGATCGGGCAAGTCCACCCTGAGCTACCTGGTGCCGCGCCTGTACGACGTCACGGGCGGCCGCGTCACGATCGACGGCGTCGACGTGCGTGACCTCGACTTCGACACGCTCGCCCGCGCCGTGGGAGTGGTCTCCCAGGAGACCTACCTCTTCCACGCGTCGGTCGCCGAGAACCTCCGCTTCGCCAAGCCGGAGGCCACCGACGAGGAGATCGAGGCCGCTGCCCGAGCCGCGCAGATCCACGAGCACATCGCCGGTCTGCCCGACGGCTACGACACCCTCGTGGGCGAGCGCGGCTACCGGTTCTCGGGCGGCGAGAAGCAGCGGCTGGCGATCGCCCGGACGATTCTCCGAAACCCGCCCGTGCTGATTCTCGACGAGGCGACCAGCGCCCTCGACACCCGAACCGAACACGCCGTGCAACAGGCCATCGACGCCCTGTCCGAGGGCCGCACCACGCTCACCATCGCGCACCGGCTGTCCACCGTCCGGGACGCGGACCAGATCGTGGTGCTGGACGAAGGCCGCGCGGCGGAGCGGGGCACGCACGAGGAGCTGCTCGCCAAGGACGGCCGCTATGCCGCCCTGATCCGCCGCGACAGCAGCGCGACCGCCCCCGCGGCCGCTGTCTGAGAATCGAGCGGAAGCTACGGGGGCTGCGCCGCACGGCATGACCGCAGCCCAAGACAGCACTGCACGGCGTCGGCCTTCCCGGCTACCGCCCCTCGAGACGGCGCCGCGCCCAGGATCACGCCGTCGTCCACGCCGCCGCCGACGCCTGGACGAGCGCCGCCCGCACGAGCGATGGCACGGTGACCTCCTGCCGCCCCGTACTTCGTACGCCCCCGCGAGCTCTTCCGGCGTACGCCCGACGCGCGCACCGCACCGGTCACGTGATGCGTCTCGACCAGTGGACCGGGTGGTCAGCCCAGGGCCGGAACGCCGACCAGCAGCCGGGTGACCGAGCGGGCTGCCGCCCGCCCGGCCCGATTGGCGCCGATGGTGCTGGCGGACGGGCCGTAGCCGACGAGATGGACGCGTGGATCCCGTACGGCCCGCGTCTCCTCGACGCGGATGCCGCCGCCGGGCTCGCGGAGCTTCAGTGGCGCCAGATGGCCGACGGCGGCGCGGAAGCCGGTCGCCCAGAGGATCACGTCGGCCTGCGCGGACCGGCCGTCGGACCAGGCGAGCCCATCCGGGGTGATCCGCTCGAACATCGGGAGGCGGTCCAGGATCCCCCGCTCGCGAGCGAGCCGTACGGCATCGTTGAGCGGCAGACCCGTCACGCTGACCACGCTCTGCGGCGGAAGTCCCCGGCGTACGCGCTCGTCCACCATGGCCACGGCGGCCCGGCCCACATCCTCGCCGAAGGGTCCTTCCCGGAACACCGGGGGCCGACGGGTCACCCAGAACGTTTCCTCGGCCACCTCGGCGATCTCCATCAGATGCTGCGTACCCGACGCGCCGCCGCCGACCACCGCGACCCGCAGGCCGGCGAACTCGGCGGGCCCCGGATAGTTCGCGGTGTGCAGCTGCCGGCCGAGGAAGGAGTCCTGGCCCGGATAGCGCGGCCAGAACGGACGGTCCCACGTGCCGGTGGCATTGACCAGTGCGCGCGTGGAGTACGTGCCTTCGGAGGTCTCGACCCGCAGATGTCCGCCGTCACCCTCGCGTACGGCGCTCACCTCGACGGGCCGGTGCACCCGCAGGCCGAACCGCCGCTCGTACACGTCGAAGTACTCGCCGATGACCTCGGACGAAGGCCGGCTCCCGTCGGCGCCGGTGAGCTCCAGGCCCGGCAGTGAGTGCATGCCGTGCACCTTGCCGTAGGTGAGCGAGGGCCAGCGGAACTGCCACGCACCGCCGGGGCGCGGGGCATGGTCGAGCACCGCGAAGTCCCGGCCGGGCTCGAGTCCGCTGCGGCGCAGGTGATACGCGGCGGACAGCCCCGCCTGACCGGCGCCGATGACGACCACATCCAGTTCGCGGATCCCGATATCGTTCACGCTTCTACCAACTGCGGGCGAGGCCCGTGTCTTCCCGGAGCTTCCGCCGTCGTGCCCGCCCCTGATCCGTTCGACGCGGGCAGACTTCGCACACTTCGGCCCCGCCCGGGAGAATGAGGCCATGTCCGACACCTTTGCCACACACGTGCTCAGCGTCACCACGGGACGGTCCGAAACGGTCACGGACCTGACGGAGGACTGTGCCCAGTTCCTCGCCCGCTCGGCTCCCGGCCGGGACGGCCTGCTCAACATCTTCGTGCCCCACGCCACTGCCGGGATCGCGATTCTGGAGACGGGCGCCGGCAGCGACGACGACCTCCTCGCCGCTCTGCAGGACCTGCTCCCGGCCGACGACCGCTGGCGCCACCGCCACGGCAGCCCGGGACACGGCCGCGACCACGTGCTCCCCGCCCTGGTGCCACCGCATGCGACCCTGCCGGTGATCGGCGGACAACTGGAGCTCGGGACGTGGCAGTCCGTGTGCCTGGTGGATACCAACATCTCTAATTACAACCGTCAGGTGCGGTTGAGCTTCTTCGGCTAGTCGGATGCTTCGGCTGGGACTGTAGAAGGGATGTCAACCACACCAAGTGAGGGCGCGCGATCGCCACATGGCTGTGTGGCGCCTGACGGCAGGCTCAGCGCCTGCTGGTCGCGCACGACCAGCGCCGCGCTGACCTGACCTGTTGAGATGGCGAGCTGGGACCGGCAGCCTGTTGGGGCACTGGGGGATGTGCGTCGCTTCGGGTACTGGGGACCACGTTACGCAGCTCGGCCCCCGGCACGCCCGTACCGGAGCGCCATAGGACTGAGGAACTCAGCGGCGTATCTCCCCGGCTGCTCACAGACCCGGCTCTGCGAGGGTTGAGCCAGGCCGCGCGCCCACACCGTGACTGGCTGGATGCTTCTGCTCGTTGCTCTTGGGAAGAGTGTCGTGGCAGCGTTTGACGCGTGTTCGATAACGGGGATGACATTGCAGGGCCGTCGGCTCGGCGTTCCGAGGTTTCGACCGAACCCGGGCGGTTCGGTCGACGGTCACGTCGGTAGCGGACGGCCCCGGTCAGCTCGTGGACCGTACGGCCTCGGCTCAGTTCTTGTAGAGCTCCCAGAACCTGAACACGGTTGAGACATCCAGGCAGTAGCCGAGGCCATGAACGCCGTCGCGAACAACTCCGTACTGCTTGCCCTGCCACACGGGCAGGATCGGTACTTGATCAGCGACAATGTCCTGGAGGCGCTCGAATGCTTCGTCGGTGGTGCTGCGGTCGATCTCACCGGCAGTGCTCGGGATCAGGGCCTCGTTGATGGTCCGGTTCGAGTAATTGTTGCCCAACACGTTGCCCTCACCGAAAAAGGGCGCGGTGAAGTTGTCGGGATCCGGGTAGTCCGGTACCCACCCCTTGACGTAGACGCCGTACTTCCCCGCAGCGACATCCTTCTGGTAGCGGTCAAAGGGGACGGACTGCACGTCCACCCTGAACAGCCCGCTGGCATTGAGCTGGGCGGCAATCACCCTCAATTCCTGGTCAGTTGCCGGACCGTAACGGGACGGAGTCGACCAGAGAGTCAGCTTGACCTTACTCGTAAAGCCTTCGGTGCTCAGCGCTGCGGCGGCTGCGCTCTTGGACGGGTGGGCGCCGTAGGTGTCGAAGAAGGCCGTATGGTGACCGGTGACGCCTGCGGGGATGATCGAGTACAGCGGGATCGCGGTGTCCTGGTAGACCTGTTGGATGAGGGCGTCCCGGTCGAGCAGGCGAGCGATGGCCTTGCGTACACCGATTTTCCCGACTACGGGGTCGTCCATGTTGAAGACCAGGTGCTGCACCTCGGCGCTACTGCCCTCTATGACCTCAATGCCCTTGCTGTCGTCCTCCTGACCGATACGGTCGATGTCGCGCGCGGTCAGGCCACGGTAGGCGATGTCGACCTTTCCTTCGACCACGGCTTCCTTCAGCCCATTCTGGTCGGAATGAAAAAACTTCAGCGTGACACCGGAGTTCTTTGCCTTGTAGCTGCCCTTGTAGTTCTCGTTCACCGAGAACTTAGCTTCGCCTTTTCCGAAGGAGTCCAGCACGTAGGGGCCTGAGCCGACAGCGTCACCGTCTTTGCGGAGGCCGTTGATCTCATACTGGTGGCGGTCGACAATGGATCCGGCGGCGGAAGCAATCTTGCTGGGGAAAGTGGCGTCAGGGGATTTGAGGTGGAAGGCGACGGTTTTCTCGTCCAACGCTTCGACCGAGTCAAGCGTCTGGAACATGACTGCGGGGCCGGCCTCGTCATTGATCTTGAGTATTCGATCAAAAGAGAACTTGACATCCTCGACAGTGAGCGAGTCGCCATTGCTGAACTCGAGGTTGTCCCTGAGGGTGCATTCGTATACCTGAGCGCGCTTGTCCCTGAAGGAGCACTCCTCGGCGGCCTCTGGTTGCGGCTCCATGCCACCGTAGGGGAAACTGAGAAGCGTCTGGAAGACATTGTTGAACAAAAGCCAGGAGCCCGGGTCGTAACCTGAGGCCGGATCTGTGGCCAGAATGTCCTCCGACATTCCGACAGTTATCGTTGGCTCGCTTGAAAAAGTTCCGCATCCGGTCAAATAAATGGGAGAAAGACCTGCGAGAAAAAGTAAAACCACCCATCGGTTACGAATTCTCACGTTATACCCCTTGTCTTCATTTCTGGTAAGCCTCAAGCGGGGAAAGTGAGCCATATCCAACCTGATGAAAGGTTGTACTGGTGACCCCGACAGCGGACGGCGAAGAAAGCTCCCTCTCAAGGCCCCTGCTGAACAGGCACCCTATCAGCCAAGATCATTAAGTCACCGGCATTGCTACTCGGATTTGTCCCGTACGTGCTGGTCGACGCAGGTTGGTCATGACCGGCCCGGAGTCCGGGCCCTCACCCGCGAGGTGCCCAGCGGCTGGCGCGGCCCGCGTTGGGGAACTCTCCGCCAAACCACCGTGGGGTCTTCGCCGTTGCCAGGTGCTCCCTCGCGGCGATCACCGCGACACCGTCCAGCGGATGCCGGCGCGCCGAGCCCCCCGCCAGGGCGTCCCCCGGTTCCTGGTGGGGACCCGGGGCGCCCGACGTCGGGGGTGGGGCACGCGATGCAGGGCTCCTCCAGTGCCACGACGACCATCACCGGAAGATCGGTGTCCTGCTGGATCACACCGGCGGTCAGGATCCGGCCGTCGAGGATCCGCTTCTTCACCGTGATGCACTCGTCCTTGTCCGCCGCCGTCTGTTCGGCCTCGACGAGGTGGCCGGCGAGAGGGGATTCTTCGATCTCGGGCAGGAAGTCGGCCCACGCCTGCTCCGCCTGCTCGTAGGCGGGCTCCAGGTCGTCGAAGCAGCCCGACTCGTCGACGTCGCGGTGTCTTTCGCGATTCCCCTTCAGGATCGAGGCAATGCTGCCAGCAGATGTGTCCGCTCCCGGTGATCAGCCGGCCGACGTCAGTCGCCAAGTCGGCTCAGGGGTAGCGGGCCGGCAGGCGGAGCCGGCCGCGGGTGCGGTGTTACGAGTCGGGCGGCGGTGGTGGACAGCCGGAGCCGCATCAGTTTGGGTTCCCAGCGGCGGGCAGCGCCGGTGAGGGCAAGCATCGGCCGGCTACGTGGCGTCGCGTCGTCGGCGCGCGCGCTCGAACTCAGCGTTGTCCGATATCCAAGTGCCGTGCTGTTCGAGCGAGGCGCAGCCCCCGCGGACGAAGGCACTCACCAGCTTCCGGTACCCGCTGATCCCGTCGACCAGGCTGTACTCGACCCGGTACTCCGGATCCGACCCGCCTTCACCCTCGCGCACCGTCGTGACCCGGGCGACGGAGTCCGCGTAGAAGTGGAGCTGGATTCCCTCACCCATTTCGTCGTCCTCGATGGTGAACACCTCGTTGTCCGCGGCAGAGCGATCGCCGACGAACTCCCAGAACTCCGCGGTCGCGGTGCGGGGATCGTCCTGGACCCACCTCTTCTCGACGCCCTTGTCGTCGGTGAACGACAGGATCGTCTTCCTCGCACTCTCGCCGAAGTCGGCGCGGTCGCCAGCAGCCTCCTCGTCGTCCTCCAGGGGTGTGTTCCTGGAGCGGCCCGCTGCCTCCGAGCACATCAGGAAGCTCACGGTGTGCACCGCCTCATCGACGAGCTCAGGGTGTGCACGGCGCACGGCCGCGTCGACCGTCGTCGCCATCCGGTCCCAGTCACGCTTGTCCGTTGCACGCTTTCCCCGACGCGGATCGCGGCCGATCCGCATCCCGGCGCATGCCTGCTCCGCGGTGGCGATCACACGTATGACCTCGGGCAGCACCGCGGGGTCGACGGCATCAGGCAGCCGCCTCGGAACCGTCGCGCCGTGCAGGTACTGGCCCGTGAACCTCAGTATCGCGGTGTCGAGTGGGCCGAGTTCCGTTCCGCGCTCGGCGCGACGGCGGTTCGCGTGGTACTCCTGAGCCCGTTTCCCGTTGGACGTCTCTGTCGCCGTGCCCATCGCCGCGCAGACCTGACCGCGCTCGAGCAGATCGATGTCTGCTCCATGGGCGATGAGCCGACCCCTGTCCCACGGAACGCGTCGGAAGAGAGCGTCGACGTCAGCACGCGAGGAAAGGAGGATCGGGTCCAGGAGTGCGACGGCAGCGCCCTCGTCGAGTCGGCCCCGGGTTCCGGCGGCGTCGCACAGCGGAAGAACCGCACTCCACAGCAGCAGGTGTCTGGCCAGGTCCTCCCGGATCACCGCAAGATGGGCTTCCTCGATCGAGAACATGAATGTGCGAGGTGCGTGGTTGGCGTCGGCCCCGGCACCGAGCATCAGTTTCAGCTCACCGTCCTCCCGGATCACGTTCGGGATCCAGCCGCTCCTGCGCGTGAAAACGATGTCTCTCATGGTCTCCGTCTTCCTCATCCGACGAGATGGTCGAGTCAGGCGTCGAACCGCACTCCGCCGAGTTCCGCTACGGAACACGCTCCACCCCGAACCATCAGTTCATGACCACCGTTCACATTCGACGTCGAGACGCTTGTCGGTGCGCACCCAGACTTCGCCATCCGCGGCCTCAGCCGGGGCGTCGACTCGTTCGAGACCGAGGCATTCGATCAGCCCGAGCAGTTCGGCTCGTTCAGCCCGGTCATCGTCGACGCCGTGCGAGTCGAAGAAGACGTAGTACTGATTGCTCGGATCTACGATGCCTGAATTCACCCAGATCCGGGCGACCTCTTCGATTGCTGCGGCTTCGGTCGTGATCGTGGCGGCTCGGGCAGCGCCGCGAGTCTCCGGTGACGCGTCGAGGTCGGCGAGGTCCGAGAACCACTGGCCGAAGTAGTCGAGGCCGGCATATCCGTTCTCGAAGAACAGCATGGCGCTCGGGAGGTATCGGTTGGGCCTGTCCACTTCGAGGTATTCGGACCGGCGTTGGCCCGCCACCTCGATCCGGGCGATCACACCTCGACCGGGCATGAGCACCAAGCTTTGGCCCGCCGGTTCATCCTCGATGGTGTAGCTTTCGGAATCTCGATTCCGGAAGAACGCGGAGAATGCCACGTACGCTTCCTGAGGGTCGCCTACGGACACCTTCTGGTCGTTGCCATCACCGACAGCGAAGACGAACTGTTTCGGTCCGGGGTTGTAAGGGCGAGCCATATGCGACCTTCCTCCACGTGTGATTCTCCACAGCGTAGTCGCGTCAGATCAGGCGCACGGACCTGCCGTTCCTCGCCGACGAATTGCCGGAAGAGCTTGCCGCACCGGAGTCAGAGTTCCGCGCGCCTGCAGTTCGTTCGGCACGTTCACGCCCAGCGTCGGCTACGTCCCTGATCCGCTGCCCCGTGCGTGGCCCGGTGCGTCCGACGGCAGTCGACCAGGCCGCAGTCGGCTTGAGGTTCCTCGGTCAGTGGGTCCGGCCGAGCCGACCGGGCAGAGCGTGGCTCCAGGCCGGTGGCTGAAGACGGCAACTGCCTTTCCGAGGTCAGGCCGAGCCGGGCCTCGCTCCGGCGGGCCCGCCCACGACTGTGAGCAGGTCCACGACGAAGATCAGCGTCGAGTTCGCCGGGATCGAAGAAGAGGGTGACTGGCTGCCGTAACCGAGTCGCGGGGGGACGATGATCTCGCGTCGGCCGCCGACCTTCATTCCCCTCACTCCCCGGTCCCAGCCCTTGATGGCTTTGCCGCCACCCACGGCGAACTTGAACGGACGGCCCCGCTCCCAGGAGGAGTCGAACTCCCGTCCGGACGCGAACGTGACGCCCACGTAGTGAACCAGGACGACCCTGCCCGGCTGCGCCTCGGGCCCGTCCCCGACCACGAGGTCCCGGATCGTCAGTTCGGAGGGCGCGTCACCCGCCGGAACCTCGACTCGGGGCTTCGTCGGTTCGCTCATCACGGTCCCATCGCTCGCCACCGGAAGCCCTGCACGGGCGTCCGGACACATGGGCATTCCATGCGGCAGACGCTCACGCTACCGGCAATACCCGTGCACCGCAGTCGGGCAAGGGGCGGACGCTGATCGTCGTGTGGATGCGTCGAGGCTCGCCATCGGAGCGGCGGCGTTGCCGCCGTGCGCGACGAATCTCCCTCCTGCGGCGGTGGTTTCAGACTTCGTCGGCGGGTGATGGGAAGCGCGCCCTGGCCCTCTGTCCGCCACCCGCTTCGCTGCGCCGCGCTGCCCTGCGGCTAGTTTGGGTGCAGGACAGACGGATACGCAGGCCCGTGGCCGCAGAGGTCCACGACGGACGGGAGGTCGGGAAGAGTGTCGCTGCGCGGAGGTGATCCAGCCGAGATCGGAGGCTATCCGCTTGAGGCGCGGCTCGGTTCGGGCGGCATGGGCACGGTCTTTCTGGCCCGTACGAGTTCTGGGCGGCCCGTCGCGATCAAGCTGATCCACCAGCAGTTCGCGGGGGACGAGGAGTTCCGCATCCGCTTCCGGCAGGAGGTGGAGGCGGCGAGGCGGGTGAGCGGTGCGTTCACCGCTGCCGTGGTCGATGCCGCTCCCGATGCCGAGCAGCCGTGGATGGCCACGACCTACATCGAGGGGGACACGCTCGCCCAGCGCATCGCTGCGAAGGGCCCGTTGGACGGAGCGGAGCTGAGGAAGCTGGCCATCGGGCTGGCGGAGGCACTGCGGGACATCCACAGGGTCGGGGTCGTCCACCGCGATCTGAAGCCCTCGAACGTCGTGCTCTCGCCCGAGGGCCCGCGCGTCATCGACTTCGGCATCTCGCGCGCCGCGGACCAGCAGACGCTGACCATGACAGGGCGGGTCATCGGCACCCCGCCCTTCATGTCCCCCGAGCAGTTGCAGGCGCCGCGCGGTGTGGGGCCACGGTCCGACGTCTTCTCGCTGGGGACACTGCTGGTGTACTCGGCGACCGGCCACGGGCCCTTCGATGCGGACAGCCCGTACATGACGGCCTATCAAGTCGTCCACGAGGAGCCGTCACTGGGTGCTGTGCCCGCGGCCCTGCGCACGGTCGTGGAGTCGTGCCTGGACAAGGAGCCAGAGGGGCGCCCCTCTGCGGACGAACTCCTCGTGCTGCTGCGGGACCTGCCCGCCGACCTCGGTGAAGCCGGTTCGTGCGGGGCGGACGTGAGCGGCCGTACCCGCGACATGATCACCCAGCATCACCTTGCGACCCACGCCACCCCGGCGCCGGCCGCGCCGACCACCGCCCCGGAGGATCCGGTCAGCGGGAACGAAGGCAACGGGAACGAAGGCAACGGGAACGAAGGCACCGGGAACACCGCCGCCGCCGCCGGCGGCGGCACCGCCGTCCCCCTAGGCCGCCGCCTGGGTCGCCGGTGGCGTCCTGTGCTCGCCGCCGCGGTCGCGGTGGCGGCGATCGGCGGCGGAGTCGCCGCGATGAAGACGGGCGGCTTCGGCGACGACAAGGGTGAGAGCGCCGCGGCGGCGAGCGCCGTGCTCCCGGCGGGCTTCGAGCCGTGGCGCACGACGGTGCCGGGCGGTCAGGAGGACATCCCCGACGAGCTGCGGTGCGTCGCGCGTGGCGACGCGCTGTTCTGCGGCGGCGGAGGTGTCGTCGCGACGCGCATGAGAGTCCAGGACGGCTCGCGGGTGTGGACGGCGAAGAGCCCGGGCGTTCCCGTCCAGGGCATGCACCTGGTGGGTGCCACCGATGACACGGTGCTCGGTTACCGCTTCGCCGCCGAGGACGCTCCGCAGGACCCTCCCGCTGAGGTGGTGGCCCTCGACGCGAACAGCGGCCGTGAGCTGTGGTCCGTGCCGTCCGGTGCGCAGTCGACGGCCGTCACGGGCCGGTCCCAGGACGCCGTGGTGATCGGCTCCGCCGTCGTGACGGTCGACGGTTCCTACTCCCGCTTCGAGGCCCGGGACGCCCACAGCGGTGAGATCGGCTGGACGACGCCGTTCCCCACCGGTATGCGGTGCGCTCCCGTCCCGGCGGGCCCGCAGCTTCTCGCGATGTGCGCGAGGGATGCGGAGCTGGACGACTCCGAGGTGCGCCGCCCCACCCTGCACACGCTCGACCGCGCCACGGGGACGCTGGGCCGGCCCACTGCTGTCGACGGCCCTGCCGTGCCGATGGGCGTCGCCGACGGCAGGCTCGTACTCCTCCAAGTGCGCATGGAGGGAACGGCGGCTGCCGGCTACGACGGGGTGGCGCGGGTCGATGTGTCCTCGCGGAAGGTGACATACGCCCCGCTCGCCAAGACGTACGCGGGGACGCCCGGAATGGCGGGCGGGACCGTCTACGTGAGCGGGCAGACCGGTCTTGTCGCAGCGCTCGACCCCGTGACCGGCCGGACGAAGTGGTCGAGGCAGACGAGCGTGGAGGGTGCCTCGGGGCCCACCGCGGGAGCCGACGCACTGTATTTCAGCTCGGGCACAGGGCGGGTGGTCGCCCTGTCGCCGTCCGGTGGCAAGCCCCTCTGGTCAACAGATCCGCAGGCCGACGGTCTGACGGGTGAGCAGAGCGCGAGCCCGCGCGTGACCGTCGCGGGGCGTGCGGTGATCGTGACCGCGACCGAGAACACCGTCTTCGCCTTCGACGTGCGCAAGCCGCCGAAGTCCGGATGAGGGCGCACGACGCCACCACGCGGGTCATGGGGTGGGCCCGTCCGCCCGGACGGGCCCACCCCCGGTCGGGGCCCGTTCCGCCCGGACGGGCCCCGACCGGCGGGTCAGACGCGGTCCGCCGCGATGAGCAGGTACTGGAAGGACCCGTCCCTGTAGGAGTTGATGAACGCGTCCTCGATCCCCGTGACCAGGGACGAGGTGGCGCGCAACTCCCAGTAGGGCAGGGTGTCCGGGGTGAGGTCGATGACGGCCTGCGGCACGAGGCGGTTGTCGGCCATGGCGCGCATGTACTCGCGGCGTGAGTGGATGTTGCACTCGAAGTGCGCGTTGATCTGGGAGACCCACTTGGAGGGCTGGCCGTACCGCGGGTTCCAGCAGCCGGTGATGGTCACATAGCGGCCGCCGACCTTGAGCATGCGGGAGTGTTCGGCGAAGAGGTCGTCCAGGTCCACGTACATGCTCGACTCGTTGTTCCACGAGGCGGCGGCCGACCCGGTCTCGAACGGCGTGGCGAGCATGTTGCAGACGCGGGCGCGGACGTGGTCCTGGACGCCGAGGTCGTGTGCACGGGTGTTGGCGAAGTCGGCCTGCTTGGCCGACAGCGTCACGCCTTCCACCTTGCATCCGAAGCGCTGGTGCGCCATCACCATCGAGCCGCCACGGCCGCAGCCGGCGTCCACCAGGGTGTCGTCACCCCCGATGTCACCGAGATGCCCGAGAAGGTAATCGGCCTGTGCCGACTCCAGTCGGTGCAGCTCGGCGATCAGCTTCTTCTCGCTCGCGCTGTCCTCGGCGTCGCCGAGGGCCGCGTGGTCGACGTCACCGATGCCGTAGTGGTGGTGGTAGAGGCCGTCCACATCGCCGAGCCGCAGGTTCACGGGCCTGGCCTCCCCGTCCCAGTAGCGGGCGATGTCCCCCTGGTAGGGCGTTGCCGGGCGGGGGATGCGCAGGGCGGTGGAGGTGGCGGCGGCGGTGAGTTCGGTGCTGGTCACAGATGAGTCCATTTCTCTTACCAGAAGTCGGGCAGGCTGTAGCGGTAGGTATTGGTCTGATGCCAGTGGTGGTTGCCGTCGACCCATGCGGCGACGCCCCGTAGGAAGCGCTGCACGGCCGGGGCGGGGCAGGCCCCGGCCAGGGCGGATGCCTCGGTCTCGAAGGCGCGCATGAGGTCGTTGTGGACCTCGACGGACTTCAGGTAGGCGTCCTGTTCGGAGATGCCCTCGCGCTCGGCGATCACGACGGGCAGGTTCAGGTGCTGACCCGGAGCGTCGAGTTCCTTGGTGTACGAGTACAGGTCGTTCACGATCGTCGTCGCGTTTCCCGCGAGAGCGATGACCTTCTGCATGGCGGCCTGGGCGTGCAGGTCCGCCGGCAGTTCGTAGCCGCCGACGGTGTCGGTGATGGTCGGGCAGGGGCGGAAGTTGTTGAACTGGCGCATCGCCAGGTACTCCCACACCTCCGGGACGTGGTCCAGCTGCGCCCAGGCCGCTTCGGCGAGGTACCCCATGTGCAGCCGGGCCATGTCGTGCCGGAACCGGTCCGCCTGCGACGGGCTCGCCGCTCGGACGAAGTACTCCATGGCGGAGCGGTAGGCGCGCCGGGGGGCGTCCGCGTGGAGGGACTCCTCCCACCGCGGCTGGTACTCCTCCGTCGTGTACAGCGGGTCCAGGGCGGTGTGCGCCAGCAGAAGACGTTCGCCGAGGCCGACCGGCGATCCGCCGTGGTCCTCGCAGTAGCAGTCGTCCACGGCGTTCTCGGCCACCATCAGACGGGTGGCGAGCATCAGGTGGTCGACGGTGGGGGCGTCCGGATGGCAGCCGACCATGTAGCGGCCCACGGAGAACCCGTCGAACTCCTCCTCCCAGTCGTCGGGATACAGGCTGACCTCGTCCAGGGCCCAGGCCTTGATCCTCCGGCTCACCTCCTCCACCCGCACCGGATCGGGTTCGGGCACCGGGTGGTAGTACAGACCCGGGACCGGCGTGCCCTCCACCGTGCCCGTGGACGGGTCAGACAACACCGGCACTTCTCCCCGCAGGGTCAGGCGCAGGCCCGCCGTACCCAGGCCACTGGGGCCGCGCAGGACCCGGCTCAGGCCGTCGCCCGGAACCTCCGCCGCGGGCGTGCCGGGAGGGGCCGGAGAGGGTGCGGACATCGCGGACGGGGTGAGTGCGGAAGGCGCGCCGGGCAGGCCGCCGGTGGCGGCGCTGATGTCGCACGCGCGGGCCGCGGCGGAGGCGAGCAGGTGCGCACCGAAGCGGGACGCGGACTCCGGCAGGCTCGATCGTGGCGGTGGCAGCTCAGGCACGGGCATCCATGACTCCTTGGCCTAGGTGGGGTGGACTGCGGTTCCGAAGCCCCCGGGGGGCGGGGCGCCCCGAGACGGTCGGGGTTGTCGCGCCGGGCCCTCCGGGGCCGCGTCCGCTACCTGGGCCAGTGGGCGATCTGCACGTTCTCCAGCACGCCGACCGCATCCGGCACGAGGATGGCGGCGGAGTAGTAGGTACTGACGAGGTAGGACGTGATCGCCCTCTCGTCGAGGCTCATGAAGCGGACCGACAGACCCGGTTCGTACTCGTCGGGCAACCCGGTCTGGCGCAGACCGATGACGCCCTGGTTCTCCTCGCCGGTACGCATGGCGAGGATCGAACTGGTCTTCTCCGGCGTGACGGGGATCTTGTTGCAGGGGAGGATCGGTACCCCGCGCCAGGCGGGAACCCGCTGGCCGCCGAGGTCGACGTGGTCCGGATAGATCCCGTACGAGTTGAATCCGCGTCCGATCGCCGCGATCGTCCGGGGGTGCGCGAGGAAGAACTTGGTGCCGCGGCGCCGGCAGAGCAGTTCGTCCATGTCGTCCGGAGTCGGCGGACCGGCGTGCGGCTGGATGCGCTGCTTGAAGTCGGCGTTGTGGAGCAGGCCGAACTCCCTGTTGTTGATGAGCTCGTGCTCCTGCCGCTCGCGCAGCGCCTCGACGGTGAGCCTGAGTTGCTCCTTCGTCTGGTCCATCGGCCCGTTGTAGAGGTCGGAGACCCTGGTGTGGATCCGCAGGATGGTCTGGGCGACCGAGAGTTCGTACTCGCGCGGCTTCAGTTCGTAGTCGACGAAGGCGCCCGGCAGTTCGTGCTCGCCCAGGTGGCCGGCCGACATCGCGATCTCCGCCTCGCCGCGATGGTTCTGCCGCCGGCGGGAGAGCGCGGAGAACTCTTCGAGATGGGCTCGCAGGCTCGGTGCCGTGGACAGCACGGCTGCGAAGTCGGTGCGTGACAGGGTGAGCAGTGTGCCCGAGGTCTCGGCGGTGGCGGTGTGCTCCCACCGGGCGTCCTCGTCCAGCAGGGCGTTGTCGCCGAACCGGTCGCCGTCGGCGAGCACGTCCAGCGCCACCTCGTCGCCGTACTGGCCGGCCGAGGCCCGGTTGATGCGGCCGTGGGCGATCAGATGGAGCTTGTCGGCGGGGCTGCCACGCTCGACCAGCGTCTCGCCGACGCCGAAGTCGCGCTGGACGCAGCGGTCGGCGAGGGCGGTCAGCACCTCCACGTCGTCGAAGCCACGCAGCAGGGCGAGTTCGCCGAGCTCGCGGGGAATCACCCGGACGTCGGCTCCGTCCTGGACGAAGTCGATGCTCCCGTCGCCGACGGTGTACGTCAGACGGCGGTTCACCCGGTAGGCACCGCCCTGGGTCTCCACCCAGGGGAGCATGCGCAGCAGCCAGCGGGAGGAGATCTCCTGCATCTGCGGGGCGGACTTGGTCGTGGTGGCGAGGTTACGGGCAGCGGCCGTGCCCAGACTGGACTGCCTGGGCAGATCCAGTCCCGCTTCCGGGGTCGAGTCAACAGTCATCGGGCACGCTCTCCTTGGTCGGGGCGGTGAAGCGCATATGAGGACGTCACCGGGCATCAGGAGGGAAACGGGGTAGTCGACCGGGAACCCGTCCAGATCGCTGGAGACACTACGGGCCACGTCACCCCCCGGACCAAGGGAAGTCGCCGACATTAACTCGATGCGATGATCGCGCCCGCGCGATGTTTGTCGAGGTACCGATGTGTTTCGGCCGTGCCCGGAGGCGGGTCCCGGCAAGCCGCCGGCCCGGCCCCCGCGGCGCGGCGCGGAGCGGTGGGCGGAGGGGCGGAAGTGCGGGACGCCAAAGGCGTCACGGGTTGCCGAGGGGGGAGGGGGTGACCGCCTCCCTGGAGTCGTGGCCCGCACGCTTCCTGACCGACTTCACCGCACGACGTCGTAAATGCGACACCGCCGGGCAGGGGAAGAGCCCGGCTTGGGCGATGCTCCGGCGGGCTCGGCCGGGGATCGAGGCGGCGGCGTGGGCCGCCACGCGACCGGCGGCGGCATCCCAAGACCTTGCGGCATCCGGAGACTCCGGAGGTACCCGGGAACACGACCACGGGAGACGACGAACGGCCCGTGGCCGCCCTCCGTCCCCCGTGGTTCAGCGCGCGGCCCGTGGCCGCCCGCGGTTCAGCGCCCTGCCTGCAGAGCCGTCCAGGTAGCGGGACCGACCGTGCCGTCGACGCCCAGTGCCCGGCTGCTCTGGTAGTCACGGACCGCCTGCTGGGTCCCCGAGCCGAAGTCACCGTCCGCGGAGACGGTACGGCCGAGGGCGGCCGTGAGCGCCCTCTGCAGGCGCTGGACCGCGGAGCCGGTGCTGCCCTGGCTGAGCGCCGGTGTGGTGCCGGCCGAGAGGAGCGCGGTCCAGCTGCGCGCGCCCACCACCCCGTCCGCGCTGAGCCCGCGCGCCCGCTGGAAGGAGGTGACGGCCGTGGTGGTCTTCGAGCCGAAGCTGCCGTCCACCGTGCCCGCGTCGTATCCCTGCTGGTTGAGGAGCGACTGCACGGCGGACACCTGGGCCCCGGACGAGCCGGCGCGCAGGGTGTCGTAGGACGGGAAGGTCAACTGGACGCTGCCACCGCCCGTGCTGCCGCCCACCAGTTGCATGTAGTACGTCCAGTTCCAGTTCGGCCCCGGATCGGTGTGGTCGTTGCCCGGGACTTCGGAGTGGCCGACGACGTGGGCGCGGTCCTTGGGGATGCCGTACCGGTTGCACAGGTAGGCGGTGAGCGCCGCTGAGGACCTGTACATCGAGTCGGTGAACCAGCTCGGATTGTCGACGTACCCCTCGTGCTCGATGCCGATGCCGGACGCGTTGCCCGAACGGGCGTGCCAGGCTGTGTCCTTGTCGCGCACCGTCTGTGTGATCTGGCCGTCCGAGGAGCGCACGACGTAGTGGGCGCTGACCTGCGCCGAGGGGTTCTGGAACCAGCTGAGCGTCCCCGCGTACGAGCCCTGCGTGACGTGCACCACGACCTTGCTGATGGACGCCGTCCGGCCGACCGCGTAGTTCGCCGAGCTGGCCGCGACCCACAGGGCCGGCGGGTAGTCCGGGCTCTGTGCCGCGGTCACCGCGGCGCTCTCGTACGGACCGCGGTCGGGGGCGACGGTGCGGGCGCGGACGGTCAGTTCCTCGCCTTCGGGAGTGCGGGCCTTCACGCCCCCGGCCAGGAAGGTGTAGACGGTGTCCGCGTAGAGGCGCGCGCCGGAGGGATCTGCCGCGCCGCCGTACCGTGCCACCAGCGGGTACCAGGCGTCGGTGTCGCGCCGATCGGCCCGGCCCAGGCCGGCCTCGTCGGCGTAGGAGCGCAGGACGGCCGCTCCGCCGCGGATGTTCGCCGCGGTGTCCTCACGCAGGGCGACCGGTGCTTCGCCGGTGAGCCGGGACGCCAGTTCCAGGGTGTGCCGGTCCGGGTTGCTCACCAGGTGCATCACCCCGTAGCCGCCGGCCTGGCTCGGCCTGCCCGCGTGACCGTCGAGGTGCGTCTCTCCGTACCCGAGGGCGACCAGGAGGTCGCGCGGGACGCCGTACTCCGCGGCCGCCTCGGTGAAGGCACGGCCGACGGGATCCGGGGCCGCGGTGCTCCCGGTGCGCGGCGTGGCGCCGGCGGGCTGTACAGCGGTGGCCAGGACGGCCAGGGTGCCCAGGACGGACAGGGCGGCTCGTCGCAGGGGTATGCGCGGCGGTCTGCGGTGCATCGGTGTGCCTCCGGAGGAAGGGGTGACGTCGGGCGCGCGGTGGCAGAGCCCGGCTGTGCGGTGGCGTGGCCGGTCGCTTCAGGCGCCGCCCGGGGGTCTGTTCCGGGTCCCCGGAACGGGTCCCCAGAACGGGTCCCCGGACAGGGCGGCGCGCGTCGGCCGAGCAGAGGGGGCGGGCCGTCGCGCCTCAGATGGTGCCGCTCTCCCACCACCAGGCCCGGCCGAGATCCGCGCGGCTGTCCACGTGCTGGTGATCGACGGTGTACCGCTCCAGACCGGAGAAACCGCAGGTCTCCGCCTTCTGGTACACCGTGCGGTTGCTGACGCCGGGGACGGTGAGGTCGGCCGCCGTGCCGTACAGGTGCATGCTGTCGCTCGCCCCGCCGATCTCTGCGTTGTGGGCGATGCTGCGGAAGCCCGAGTTGACCGTGATGGCGGTGTTGCCGAGCTTCTTGCGCAGAGCCTCCAACTTGTACATGGCGCGGCGGGCGTTCTCCCGGGTGGTGGCCGCGCTCACCTTGCCGCCGTTGAAGGTGCCGTTCGAACGGTCGGTGAACTCGCTCCAGTTGAAGTGAGTCGTCGAACCGTCCGACTGCTCAAGGGCGTTCAGCTGAGCCTGGGTGGCAGGCCCTGCGCTGCCGTCCACGGACAGGCCGTACGCCGCCTGGAATCTGCGGACCGCCGCGGCTGTTCCCGCGCCGAAGTCACCGTCGATACTCACCCGTGAGTGCGAGGCCGAGTCTGCGGCCCACCCGGCGACACGGATCTGCAGTTCCGTCACGTCGGCGCCATTGGCACCCTGGTTCATGGTCCGCGTCCAGTTGTAGGCGTGCGCGGTGCCCGACAGGAGCAGTGGGCCCGCGAAGGCACCCACGGTGGCGACGAAGGTGCCCCGCAGGATCGTGCGGCGGTTCGGAGAAGAGGTCATCGGTGCTCCTTGGGGTGTGGGGGAGTGGGGGCTGGTGAGGGAGCCGTGTCAGTACGCGAACTGGAACGGCACGACCTGCGCGTCGGTGTCGTAGGCGTGCACACGCAGCTTGAAGCGGGTGCCGTCCTTGACGTCGGTGGCGACGGTGGCCCACTGGGGGCCGAAGGTCGAGTAGGTGTTGCCGTGATTGCACAGCGAGGTGTGGTCGACGAAGACGACACAGGCGTCCAGATACACACCGGGCGCCGACGTGTTGAGCTTGATGTTGATGTCGGAGCACCGCGAGCTCGCGGTGTAGGTGCCGAACTCCACGGCCGAGGCGGAGTAGCGATAGGTGAGCGACTTCGCACCGTCGTAGCAGGAGGCCGCTGCCGCCGCGGGCTGTGCGAGGGCGGGCGTCGTGGCGCCCCCGGCCAGGAGCGCGGCCGCGGCGGCGAGCACGGCGGTTCTCCGGGTTCGAGTCATCCGAATTCTCCTTTTCGTTGTGCGGGTCAGGTTCGCGGGGGTGGGAAGGAAGGCCGAGGCCCGGACCGTGGTGGCTTGCCATCGGACTTCCCCTCGGTTCGAGGTCGTGCGGGAGCAGCGGAAAGAGGCCTGAGCGGCGAGTGGTGCGGTGGGGACCGGTGCGACGAGGCGAGTTCATGCTCCGGCCTGCGCCCCCGGCTGTCATGCTCATTCGAACGAGATGAAATGACGCAGGTGGAAAGGGTGATGCAGTGCTTCGCTTCCACTTCTCGGCCGAGGACCTGGCCAGGACCCGGGTCGCAGCGGCACCGCATCCCCTGTGGGAGATCGCTTCCAGCCTGCATCGCTTCCAGACACCCTCGGGCCGCTGGGCGTACGCGCACTGGTACCACCCCGCGCGCGAGCGGCTCCGGGAAGCGGGGCTCGAGGGGGCGGTGCGACGGGTCCTGCTGCCCCTCTTCCCGCGCGCGGCCTACTTCCCCGACTTCCTCACCCCGCTGGAAGGCACGGCGGGACTGGAAGCCGGACTGGAGGCCATCCTCGCCACGCCACCGGACCAGGTCGCGGCGGAACTCGCGGCGCTCGCCCGGGTCGTACGGGTGCCCGCCCAGCTCGGCCGGCTGACGGAGCGGGAGGCGCGCGGTGAATTGGTGGACATCCTGCGCGCCTACCACCGGGCCGTCATCGCGCCCCATGAGCGGTGGGTGCACGAAAGCCTGCACACCGAGCGGATCCGACTGGCACGTCATCTGCTCGACGGGGGCACGGAGGGCCTGCTGGAGGGGATCGGCCCAGCGGTGCGGTGGAAGCACCCGCGCCTCGAGGTCCGCTCGTATCCGACCGAGAACGACATCCGGCTCGAAGGCCGCGGGCTGCTGCTCATTCCGTCGTACTTCTGCTGGAAGGGACCGATCTCCCTCGCGGATCCGGGGTTACCTCCCGTGCTCATCTACTCCTTGCACCACGAGGTGCCCACCGGACCGGCCAGGACCGCGACCGGGAGCGCCGGTCCGTCGTCCCTCCAGGTACTGCTGGGCCGGGCCCGCGCCGCCGTCCTGCAGGCCGCCGCCGCCGGGGCGACCACCACCGAAGCCGCGCGGCGGGCCGGTGTCTCTCCCGCCACCGCGACGCATCACACCACGGCCCTGCGAGACGCCGGGCTCATCACCAGCCACCGTGACGGCAACTCCGTGATCCACACGCTGACCTTGCTGGGAGCGACGATGCTGACGCGCAACCCGAGTAACCCCGTGCAGGGCTTCTCGTCTGCCCACGGAGCGCGGTGAGAGGCGCCTCGCCGTAGCCGAGCCTTGTGCCAGGGCGGGCGAAGAGCGCGGGCGACGAGGGCGATGCGATCGGCCCGGGGGAACCGTGCGCCGGCGGCCGCCCGGTGCGGCGCGGTCCGCTCACCTCCCCGGCCGGCACCGCGCCGTACAGCGGTGGGACCCGGTCCCGGGGCCGCTCGCGGAAGGCGCCCTCTGTGAATCAGGACATAGGGCCCGGATCGCATACGAGGACGGATAGTAGGGTCTCCCGCCGCGTGCCCGTGCGCCCGGACCCGTGACCCGGCGTCCGGGGGTACGCAGGCGGGTAGTAACACCGGTCATTGCCGCCCCGCCGATGTGCCGCTAACCATGGAGCGAGGCCGGGGCGCCGACGCTCCGGACCGGTCGAGCCCCGCGTGTTCCGTATGCGGCGCGCCTTTCCGGTCAGTCCGCAGGCCCCCTGGTCCCCCTGTTGTCATCGCAAGGAGTGTGTTCTATCCGTACGTCCGCTCAGACCCCGACCTCCGCCGTCCGCATCCGCAAGTTCTCGGTTGCCGGGTTGTGCGCCGCCGGAGCCGCAGCAGCGGCCGTGACCCTCGTCCCGTCCCCCGCGCAGGCCTCCGAGCCGGTCTCGCAGAGCGTGTCCGCGCCGGCCGCCGCCGGTGTCGCCGTGCAGGCACACGCCGTAGCGGAGAAGGCCGCCAAGAAGGCCACCGACCCGGACAAGCTGGACCGCTGGATCCACAAGGCCCTCAAGATCATGAAGGCCGAGGGGATCCCGGGCAGCTACGAGGGTCTGCACCGAAACATCATGCGTGAGTCCGGTGGTGACCCCGAGGCGTCCAACGGCTGGGACGTCAACGCGCAGAACGGCACGCCGTCCAAGGGCCTGTTGCAGGTGATCAAGCCGACCTTCGACGCCTACCACGTCGACGGCACCGAGCGGGACCTGACCGACCCGGTCGCCAACATCACCGCCGCCGCCAACTACGCCGCCGACAAGTACGGTTCGATCGACAACGTCGACTCGGCCTACTGAGCGGTCAGGGCGGTCACGCCAGTTGCTCCGGTCACGGCCACGCTCCCCGACGGGTGCGTGGCCGTTCCCGCGGGGTGACCCGAACACGCACTGTGAAGGGCCGGCGGCGAAGAGGCGGCACGGGGTGGCCGGCGTCCCCGCCGGGAGCGCCGTCCCGGCGGGCCGCGGGCGGTGAGCCTCGCGGTCAGGTGAGCAGCCGGTTGTGGTGGGAGGCGCGGCGGGCCGCGGCGAGCAGGGCGTGGATCTGCGGTCCGGCCTGATCGAGCCGGGTCACGGGCTTCGCGAACGGCAGGCGTACATCGCGGTGGGTACCCGGGTACTCCAGGCGCAGGGTGACGCCGTACCGGTCCAGGGCCAGCGGGAGTGCGCGCGTCACGCCCTTCGCGGGCTGGGGCTGTGCGAGGCGCAGGAGTAGGGGGACGAGTTCCCCGTGGTCGTCGACGAGGTGGGTCAGCATCGCCGCCTCACTGCCGGAGACCGGATCCGGTTCGGTGGCCTGCAGCGCGTCCAGCGTGACGAACGACCGGCCCCTGTGTTCCTCGAGCAGGGCCTGGCCGAACTCCATGCACGTGCTTTCCGAGGCGTCACCCCTGTACGGGGCCGACAGGAGTCCGGTCACGGTGACACGGGCGCGGATGCGGTCCCGTACGGGGGTGGCGGCGACGTCGGTGAACTCCAGGCGGACCGGGATCCGTGCGCCAGGGCCCGTGTGGCCGGCTTCGGCGGGTTCGTGGAGGTGGATGTGCCCCATCGCGCTCGTGCCGTCGAGGCGGTGCACCTCGACGGGGTCGAGCCCGTCGCTCACCACCGTCATCGAGTGCGCTGAGGTCAGGATCGACAGTACGCGTTCGGCGGGGGTCGGCTGCGCGACGCGTGACGTGAAAGGACGCATCCAGATTCTCCAGAGGGACGAGCGGGGCACTGGCAGATACTTAGGTAAGCCTAACCTAATCGATGTCGGGGGTCTTCGGGTGGCCGTGAAATTCCAGGTCCGTGTCCGGGGCGTGGAATCGCTGACGCCCCGCCACTCGGTGGAGTGGCGGGGCGTCAGTGGCGCTTGCCGGGGCGGTCGACGTTCAGTGATGCGGGCTCGGCCCCGTTGTCACCCGCCGTCCGGGAATCTCGACACGTGCGACACCTTGCACTTCGTGCCGGCGGGCACCTCACCCACGCCCTGGGCCTTCTGCTTCGACGTCCGCCCCGGTGCGAGCGCACTCGTCGAGGCGATGCCCTCGGCGACGCGGGTCCCGGAGCGGTTCACGAACTCCACGGAGACGATGTAACTCGCCGGTTCGGCGGTGCCGTTGGTGATGTTCACGACGACTGACGGCCACTGTGTCAGCGAATCGATCTCGCAGGTGGACAGCGTCACGTCCGCCTCGGGGCTGCTCTCCTCCGCCGCCGGGTCCGTGGAAGCCTCCGCGGGCGGTGCCGGTTCGGCCGGGGCGCTGCTCCCGGGCGGCGTGGCCGCGGGCTTCCTCCGCTCCGCGGACGAGTGGGACATGCTCCCCAAGGTCGCGGCCACCACGCCCGCGATCAGCAGGAGTCCGACCAGGCCGCCCACGACGGACAGGGTGACGATCAGTCCCGTGCTGGATTTTCTGGGTGGCGGTGCTCCCCACGCCGGGTCCGGCCACGGCCGGTACTGCTGCTCCGTCGGCGGAGGGTTCCCCTGCGGAGGCTGATGCGGTTCCTGGTTCGGTGGCGGCGGAAAAGACATGTGATCCCCCCACGGGATGGTCGGATGCGACGCGTCACCCTATGGCCTGACCGGGGAATCGGCTGCCTCATGCGTGTGGCGCAGGGCGGGATCCGGGAGACGAGGAGCGGGCTCCGGGGTCTCCGTCCCGTGTGCCCGGGCGGGTCGCCGGGGGCCCGTTCGCCCTGCCGGGTGCTCGTCGAGGCGATCGGCAACACCGGTGCGCGGCAGCCCACTTCGTCGGCGAATGCACCTCCGGGCGATCCCGGCCGACGGCGTTGAGCTGCGGCGACGGCGCGCCGGTGGGTGTGCGGCTGTGAGGACCGTTGACAAAAGTGTCACCTGCTAGAAACCTGTGACCTCGACACCGCAAAATATTGACCGGATCACTCAAAAACCTAGGCAACTAGCGCGCTTTTTCCGGCAGGTGGCCTGCTCTCCCTCTTGCCGGCGTTCCCGATCCCCCCATCGGTGTACCGGCAGCCCGTACCCGGCCGTCGCCGACCGCCCGGCGCAGCAGGACGTGCCCGGCGGCCGGCGGCACGTCGTCGTGCCCTCCCGGTCCCCAGGCCCCCCGGAACAGAGGACAGCATGAGATGGAAGCAACTCCGATGGCGTCTCGTCGTGGGTGCGGTGACCACCGCGCTGATGACCGTGGGACTCCTGCCGGTGGCGGCCTCGGCCGCCGCCCAGGAAACCGATCTGGCCTTCGGCAAACAGGCGACGGCCGGCGGATCGCACGGCGCCTACCCGGCGTCCAACGTCACGGACGGCAGTCAGCAGACGTACTGGGAGAGCTCCGGTGCCCTGCCGCAGTGGGTGCAGATCGACCTGGGCAACCGGTTCGACGTCGACCAGGTCGTGCTGAAACTGCCGACCGCGTGGGAGGCGCGGACCCAGACGCTCAGCATCCAGGGGAGCACCGACGGGAGCACCTTCAGCGCACTGTCCGCCTCGGCCGCGAGGGTGTTCGACCCGTCGTCCGGCAACACGGTGACCATCGGCTTCACCGCCAAGCAGGTGCGCCACGTCCGCGTACAGATCACCGCCAACACCGGCTGGAACGCCGCCCAGCTCTCCCAGATGGAGGTCTACGGGGAGGAGGACTCCGGCCCGCCGCCCGCGAACGGCTCCAACCTGGCGCTCAACAAACCGATCGAGGCATCGTCGTACACGCAGACCTACCTGGCCGCCAACGCCAATGACGACAGAACCGGCACATACTGGGAGTCGAACGGCCAGCCCGCGACGCTCACCGTGAAGCTCGGTGCCGACGCCGACGTCGAGGCGGTCGTCCTCAAGCTCTCCCCGGACCAGGCGTGGGCCACCCGCACGCAGAGTCTCCAGGTCCTCGGCCGGGCCCAGTCCGCCACCGGATTCACCTCGCTGAAGGACCGGGCCGACTACGCGTTCAACCCCTCCGGCAACCAGAACACGGTGACGATCCCGGTCAGCGGGCGGTACGCCGACATCCAGCTGAAGTTCTTCGCCAACACCGGTGCGCCCGGTGCCCAGGTCGCAGAGATGCAGGTCGTCGGGACCGCGGCTCCCAACCCGGACCTGGTCGTCTCCGACCTGACGTGGTCGCCCGTGACGCCGTCGGAGAAGGACGACGTCACCGTGAACGCGACCGTGCGCAACACGGGCACGTCGGCCGCCGCCGCGACTGCGGTCGACGTCAGCCTGGAGGGCGTGGCCGCAGGCAGCGCGGCCGTAGGCGCCCTCGCCGCCGGCGCGTCGGCCACGGTGCCGGTCGCGGTGGGCAAGCGGCCGATGGGTTCGTACAGCGTGTCGGCGGTGGTCGACCCCAGTGACACGATCGCCGAGCAGGACAACAGCAACAACAGCCGCACCGCCACGTCCAAGCTCGTCGTCGGCCAGAGCCCCGGCCCGGACCTCGAGGTGCTGGGCATCGCGTCGAACCCGTCGAACCCGGCGGTCGGCGCCGCCGTCACCTTCACCGTCTCCGTGCACAACCGCGGAACCACCGCGGTCAGCGCCTCGACGGTCACCCGCCTCCTCGTCGAGAGCACCACGCTGAACGGCACGACGGGAGCAGTTCCGGCCGGAGGCACCGTCACCGTGCCCGTCAGCGGCAGCTGGACGGCGAAGAGCGGCGGGGCCAACCTCACGGCCACCGCCGACGCGACCGGTGTCGTGGCCGAGACGAACGAGAACAACAACGTCTTCTCGCGCGCCATCGTGGTCGGGCGCGGCGCCGCGGTGCCGTACACCGAGTACGAGGCCGAACAGGGCACCTACCAGGGCACGCTGCTGAAGTCCGACCAGGAGCGCACCTTCGGGCACACCAACTTCGCGACCGAGTCCTCCGGCCGCCAGTCCGTGCGGCTGAACTCCACCGGGCAGTACGTCGAGGTCACCTCGACCGTGCCGTCCAACTCGATCGTGGTCCGCAACTCAGTCCCCGACGCCCCCGGCGGCGGCGGCGCGGAGGCCACCATCAGCCTCTACGTCAACAACACCTTCGCCCGGAAGCTGACCCTCTCCTCCAAGCACAGCTGGCTCTACGGCGACACGGACAGCCCCGAGGGCCTGACCAACCAGCCGCAGACGGACGCCCGGAGGCTGTTCGACGAGTCCAACGCCCTGCTCGGGCAGACCTATCCGGCAGGAACGAAGTTCCGCCTCCAGCGCGACGCCGGTGACACGGCGTCCTTCTACATCATCGACCTCGTCGACCTGGAGCAGGTCGCGCCGGCGACGGCCCAGCCGGCCGGATGCACCTCGATCACCACCTACGGCGCCGTCCCCAACGACGGCATCGACGACACCGTCGCCCTCCAGCGGGCGGTCACGGCCGACCAGAACGGTGAGATCAGCTGCGTGTGGATCCCGCCGGGGCAGTGGCGGCAGGAGCAGAAGATCCTCACCGACGACCCGCTGAACCGGGGCCAGTACAACCAGGTCGGGATCAGGGACGTCACGATCCGCGGTGCCGGCATGTGGCACTCGCAGCTGTACACACTCACCCAGCCCCAGAACGCGGGTGGCATCAACCACCCGCACGAGGGGAACTTCGGCTTCGACATCGACGACAACACCAAGATCTCGGACCTGGCGATCTTCGGCTCCGGCACCATCCGGGGCGGGGACGGCAACGCCGAGGGCGGGGTGGGGCTGAACGGCCGCTTCGGCGAGGACACCGAGATCACCAATGTGTGGCTGGAGCACGCGAACGTCGGGGTGTGGGCCGGCCGGGACTACGACAACATCCCCGACCTCTGGGGGCCCGGCGACGGCGTCGAGTTCACCGGCATGCGGATCCGCAACACCTACGCGGACGGCATCAACTTCGCCAACGGCACCCGCAACTCGACCGTCTTCAACTCCTCGTTCAGGAACACCGGCGACGACGCGCTGGCCGTCTGGTCGAGCAGGTACGTAAAGAACCCGTCGGTGGACATCGGCCACGACAACCACTTCCGCAACAACACGATCCAGCTGCCCTGGCGAGCCAACGGCATCGCGGTCTACGGAGGTCATGGCAACACGATCGAGAACAACATCATCTCCGACACGATGAACTACCCCGGAATCATGCTGGCGACCGACCACGACCCGCTGCCCTTCTCCGGGCAGACACTGATCGCCA
Organism: Streptomyces sp. NBC_01341; assembly: GCF_035946055.1. Lineage (NCBI taxonomy): Bacteria > Bacillati > Actinomycetota > Actinomycetes > Kitasatosporales > Streptomycetaceae > Streptomyces > Streptomyces sp. NBC_01341. Next base: position 6,468,028 of record NZ_CP108364.1, read on the forward strand.
ACAACGCCCTCCACCGGACAGGAGGGGCCTTCTGGGGCGAGGCCCAGGAGTTCGGTGCCATCACGCTGTTCGCCGCAGGTCAGGACATCCCCGGCGTCACGATCCGCGACACCGACATCCACGACTCGACCTACGACGGGATCCAGTTCAAGTCCGGTGGTGGTTCCGTACCCGGAGCGCAGATCCAGCGCGTACGGATCGACAACTCCGTCAACGGGTCCGGAATCCTGGCCCACGGAGGAGCGCGAGGCAGTGCGACGCTGAGCGATGTGACGATCACCGGCTCGGCCGACGGAGACGTCGTGATCGAACCCGGATCGCAGTTCGTCATCAACGGCAGCGCCGCGAAGGCGGCCGCGCGGAAGTAGCTCCGGCCCCCGGCCGGTACGCCGTCGAGCGTGCCGGCCGGGGGTGGCGTGTGCCGGGTGGACCAGGCCGTCGACGGTGAGGACTTCGCGAAGGCCTCAGAACGGAAGGAACGAATCGCCGAGGTGGAGGCGGAGACCGCGGGGATCGAGGAGCAGCGTGAAGGCGTCGTGTCCGTCACCGCCGTCGACATCGCGGACATCGTCTCCAGGCGCACGGGGATTCCGGTCTCCCAGCTCACCGAAGGTGAGAAGGAGCGGCTCCTCAAGCTCGAGAGGGGACCTGACCCAGATCGTCCAGCACCTCCTGGACCGCGGCGAGCGTCGTGTCCGCGCACAGGGAATGCGCCTGGAGGTCAACTCGCCGCACTGTACGGTCCGCAAGGACGAGTCCGGTGCGGGCGCGGGGCAGGACGCACCGGAGGATGGCGGGGACCGGCCATGAAGTCATTCAGGCAGCCGGCACGATCGTGACCTTGACGTGCTTCATGATCGGCTGATCGCTCTGGGTGCTGTGGTCCACGAGCGCGCACAGGACGTTCATCTCGGGCATGTAGCCCGCCGCGCAGCCACGGGGGATGTCGTAGGGGATGGCGAGGTATCCGTTCAGGAACCTCCTGCTGCCGTCCCTCGCGGTACTCGTGATGTCGACGGGAGCGAGGTCGTCGATTCCGCGCTCGCGCATGTCCGCCCTGTTCATGAACACCAGCGTGCGCAGGTTCTTGATTCCTCGGTACCGGTCGTTGTCCGAGTAGATCGTGGTGTTCCACTGGTCGTGCGAGCGCATCGTGCCCAGTGCCAGCGTTCCGGGTGCCGGCACGACGTCGGGCAGCACGGCGCTGGAGAACTCGGCGCGCTCCGAGGGCGTCAGGAAGACGAGTTCGCGGGCGGGCTGCTTGATGCGGAACCCCAGCGGCAGGCGTACCCGGCGGTTGAAGTCCTCGAAGCCGTCGAGGACCTGGGCCATGGTGTCGCGGATACGGTCGTAGTCCTGGATGTACCACTGCCAGGGCGTGGCGGACCCGGGCAGGGCTGCCTGGGCGATGCCCGCGATGACGGCCGGCTCGGACAGCAGGTCCTTCGAGGCGGGGCGCTTCATGCCGATCGAGAGGTGGACCATGCTCATCGAGTCCTCGACGGAGGTGCTCTGGACGCCCTTGCGCTGATGGTCCTTCTCGGTTCGGCCGAGACACGGCAGGATGAGCGCCCCGGTGCCGTGGACGAGATGGCTGCGGTTCAGCTTGGTGCTCACCTGAACGGTGAGGTCGCAGTTGCGCAGCGCCGCGTAGGTGACGGGAGTGTCCGGTGCGGCGAGGGCGAAGTTGCCGCCCATGCCGATGAACACCTTCACGTCGCCGCGCAGCATCGCCTCGATGGTGCCGACGGTGTCCAGACCGTGCTCGCGCGGAGGCTCGATCCCGCAGACCTCGGCCAGCCGGTCCAGGAACTTCTCGGTGGGACGGTGATCGATGCCGCAGGTCCGGTTTCCCTGGACGTTGCTGTGCCCTCGCACGGGGGAGGGGCCGGCGCCTTCCCGCCCCAGGTTGCCGCGCAGCAGCAGCAGATTGACGATCTCGCGGACGGTGTCGACGCCGTGCTCGTGCTGGCTCACGCCCAGGCACCAGCTGATGATGCTGCGGTCGGCCTCGCCGTACACACGTGCCGCCTGGAGCACCTCCGCCCGGCTCAGCCCGGACTGCTCCTCGATCTCTTCCCACGAGGTCGCCTCGCAGAGCGCGCGGTATTCCTCGAAACCCGTGGTGTGGCGGTCGATGAACTCCCGGTCCAGCGCCTTGGGGTCGGTCTTCGACTGCTCGATGACCGCCTTGGCCATCCCGCGCAGCAGGGCCATGTCGCCGCCGATGCGCACCTGCAGGTTCAGGCTGCTGGTCGGTGTCGACTTGAAGAGGGCCATGTCCGTGAAGTCGTGGGGGACGATCGTGCGGGTGGCAGCCGCCTCGACGAGCGGGTTGACGTGCACGATGCTCGCGCCCCGGTCGTGGGCCTCGGCAAGCGCTGTGAGCATCCGGGGCGCGTTGGACGCGGCGTTGACCCCCATGATGAACAGGGCGTCCGCCGCCTCCCAGTCCTTGAGGTCGGCGGTCCCCTTGCCGGTGCCGAGAGAGGCCTGGAGGGCCCGCCCGCTCGCCTCGTGGCACATGTTGGAGCAGTCCGGCAGGTTGTTCGTGCCCAGTTCACGGGCCAGCAGCTGATAGAGGAACGAGGCCTCGTTACCCAGCCGGCCGGAGGTGTAGAAGGACGCCTGGTGCGGGCTGTCCAGCTCGCGCAGAGCGCGGCCGACGAGTTCGAAGGCGTCCTTCCAGCTGATCGGGACGTAGTGGTCCGACCCGGGGTCGTAGACCATGGGCTCGGTGAGCCGGCCCTGGTTCTCCAGCTCGTAGTCGCTCCACCCGCAGAGCTCGGACACCGAGTGCGCGGCGAAGAAGTCGCGCCCCACCCGCTTGCGGGTCATCTCCCACGTGACGTGCTTGATGCCGTTCTCGCAGATGTCCAGGTGCAGGCCCTTCAGGTCGTCCGGCCACGCGCATCCTGGACAGTCGAACCCGGTGTTCTCGTGGTTCATCCGCATGATCGCCCGCGGGCCGTCCACCAGGGCCCCCTCACGCACCATGAACCGGGTCACGCTCTTCGCCGCACCCCAGCCCGCGGCGGGGTGACGGTAGGGGTGGAACTGCGGTTCGCCCTGCGGGAGGGGGCCGGCCTCGGGCTCCACGGGTTTCTGCTCGTCACGATCGATGCTCACGGCTCTCAATCCTTCACCACATGGGGCACACAGTGACAAACCGCACTTCCGGGCAGGTTATGCATGCGGGGCCCGACCTGCCACCCGACCTCCGTGGGCGCGGCTGCCGAGCGGGCGTCGTACCCACGGGAGGGGGGCGGTCGGGGGTGCCGGACTGCCGCCTGGCGAGTACATGGATACCGTCACATATGCGCCTTATTCGCTTCGTTCCTTCGTGACGGTCCGGCTACCAGGCCCATACGACGGGACCGGCCCAGGCCAGGGCCCGCCCCGAGCTGTGGAGGTTTTCGCCCGTGAGATCCCTGAACCACCGGCTGGCGCGCTCGGCCGTGCCCAGGCTCGCCGGAGCGGTGATCGTCGGAGCCGTGATCGGTGTGGTCGCAGGCGTGACGACCAGCCTGCCCCTGGGCTTTCTCGCCGGCATCGCCGCGGCTGAGGCGGCCTTCGTCGTGACGGGCTGGATCGCGCTGTGGCCGATGGACGCGGCGACCACGCACCACAACGTCCGGCGCGAGGAGTTCCGCCCGGTCGCCGAGGAGCTCGCCGTCGTCGTCGCCGCCCTGTGCGGGCTTGTCGGCATCGTGCTGCTGCTCCTCGTCGGTGACGCCGACCTGAGTCACGCGGCGGCGGCGGCCGCGCTCTGCGGGGTCTTCATGGCGTGGGCGTCCCTTCATCTGATGTACGCCACCCGCTACGCCTACCTCTACTACCTGGAGCCCGAGGGCGGCATCGACTTCAACACCGACGAGCGGCCGAAGTACGTCGACTTCCTGTACTTCAGCTACAACCTCGGCATGACCTACCAGGTCTCCGACACCGACGTGTCCAGCTCGACCATCAGAGCGGTCGCTCTCCGGCACTGCCTGCTCTCCTACGTCTTCGGCACGGGCGTCCTGGCCACCGCGATCAACCTGGTCATCGGGATCGTGACCGGCTGACCCCGGGCTCACCCTGGCGAGCAGGCGTTGCGGGCCATGAGCGTGCCGCGTGGCGGGCCGGTTCGGACGTGTTCTCGGGCGTGGAGCAAATCCCTTGTGCCGCTGCGGAATTGGGCGAAGACGTTTCCGAGATCCATGCCGGGACGAGTACCGGGAACCACCGGGCGGTCCGATCCGACTACTGGACCGGCCGATCACGGCCCGCCCGGGCCGTCCCGCGCTAAGGAGAGCAGACTTGTCCGTCGAACCAGCGGTCCTCACCTCGCACGACGACCAGCAGAGCCCCACCGCCGGTCTGATCGTGCTGATCCTGCTGGGGTACCGGATGTGGTGGCAGCGCGGGCGGGGTTCGTCGTTCGGCCGCCCGATGGCGCGCGGCTCGTGGCAGAAGGTGCCGCCCCACGTCCTGGTCCCGTCGATGGCGGCCGTCGCCGTCCTCGGCTCCTTCGTCCCGCTCCTCGGCATCCCACTGGCCGCCTTCATGGTCGCGGACATCCTGCTGGGTGGGATCGCGCACCGGCGGGGGAAGCGGAGGCCATGAATCCGGGCCGGAGCCACCGCGCTGTACGGCTGCGCTGTTCGCAGCCGTCTGTGTGCTGCTCGCGGCCACCGGCCACGCGTTCATGTCGGGAACGGCGGTGTCCTGGTGGGCGATGGCCCTCGCGCTCGTGGGCACGGCATCGGTGGCCTGGCTCCTCGGGGGCCGTGAGAGGGGACTGCTCGCCGTCACCTCGGCCGCCGTCGTCGTGCAGACCGTGCTCCACACCGTCTTCGCCCTGGCACATTCCGTCCCCAGGCCCCCGCGGCCTTCACGCGTCTCGTCCGCACACCTGTGGGCCGAACAGCTCCTGTGCGGCGAGGGCGCGGCCCGGCTCTCCGACCGGGAGGCGGCCGAGGTCGTGCGCAACGCGGGTCTGGGGAACCTGATCTCCCACCACATGGCGTCCGATGTGACGGACGGTTTCGCATCCGGGGTGGACGGCGCTCACGCCATGGCCGGCATGCCCTCCGCCGGCATGCTCGTCGCCCACCTGCTGTCCGCCGTCCTGTGCGGTCTGTGGCTCGCCCACGGCGAGCGGGCCCTCTTCCGCGTGATGCGCGCCTTCGCGGGGCGGATCGGGTCACCGCTCCGCATGCTCGTCCGCCTCTGCGTGCTCCCGCAGCGGCCCCGCCCGCGCGTGCGCCGCCCGCGGACGGTCCGCGCGCCGGCGCTCCTCCTGCTGGTCCACAGCATCACCTCGCGAGGTCCGCCTACGGGAACCGCTGTCGCCTGAGGCCTGTCCCGCAATCCCTGCACGGATCAATGGGCATCCCCTGGCGACGGCAGGTTCCCCGAGCGCGCACCCCACCGCGACTCGGGCATCGGCACTGCCTTCCCGCAGGCCGATTCCGTCACCTGTCGGCCACGCGCGCCGCCGGACCACACATGCCCGTAAAGGACCTTGTGGCGATGCCCCATGCCCCGTACCCGCCCCACCTCGGAACACCGGACCGGCGTACCGCGGCCTTCGACGAGTCGGCCACCCGGCTGGCGCTGGAGGCCCGGGACGGAGATCCCGAGAAGACCGACCGGCTCGTCCGCGCGTTGCACCGCGACGTCCGGCGCTACGTCACCCATCTCAGCGCGGACCCGCAGGCGGCCGACGACCTCACCCAGGAGGTGTTCCTCCGGGCACTCACCGGGCTGCCCGCCTTCGAGGGCCGTTCGTCGGCCCGCACCTGGATACTCTCCATCGCCCGCCGCACCGTGGCGGACAGCTTCCGCCGGGCCGCCGCCCGGCCGCGCCTCGCGGACCGTCACGACTGGCAGAGGGCCGCGGAGCGTGCACAGCCGTACGACGTGCCCGGCTTCGACGAGGGAGTCGCACTCGCCGAACTCCTGACGCTGATCCGGGCGCAGCGGCGTGAGGCGTTCGTGCTCACCCAACTGCTCGGGTTCCCTTACGCCGAGGCGGCCACGGCCGTCGGCTGCCCCATCGGGACCGTGCGCTCACGCGTCGCGCGGGCGCGGACCTCGCTGATCGCGCTCCTGGCCGACGTGGAAGGAGGCCGCGCCCGCCGTCCCTGACCGGGTCACCGCGGTGACGGGTCCGCTCGCGCGGGGGCCCGGGTGGTCCCGCCGCCCCCCACGGGCGCAGGTACGACGTGCGGAACCGGCGCGGTCCGCAGCAGGGGATGCTGTGGGCCGCGCCGGTTCCGGGCCGGACCGCCGGGGTGTGGCGGGCCGGCCCCGGCAGGACTACGACGGGCCGCCGTCACCCTCCCGCAGTGCGGTGAGGACAGCCAGGGGAGTCGCCGCTGCCCAGGCCTGCGGGGAGCAGGAGTGGGGGTACGGGACCGGGCGCGGGTGCTGTTCCCGCGAGTAGCCGGCCATCACCTCGGGCAGCCTGTGCCCGTGGTGCGCCGAGGCGTCCAGCAGGCCGAGAGCGACCGTGCGCGCCTCGTCCTGCAGACCGCAGCGCGCGAGGCCGAGCAGGATCACCGCGTTGTCGTGCGGCCAGGAGGTGCCCCGGTGGTAGGACAGCGGGTGGTAACCGGGCTGGCCGGAGGCCAGCGTGCGGATGGCCCAGCCCGAGAAGAAGTCGGGCTCCAGCAGTCGCTGTCCGACCCGCCGGGCATGCCGGTCGTCGAGGATGCCGGACCACAGCAGGTGACCGGCGTCCGATGCCAGCGAGTCGACCTGCCGGCCCTCGCCGTCCAGGGCGAGCGCCGGAAAGTCGGGCCCTGACATCCAGAAGTCCCGCAGGAAACGCTCCCGCAGATCCGCGGCGGCCTTGTCGAGCCGCTCGGCGTACGGCGCGTCGTCCCACAGCCACCGGGCCATCCGCGCGGTGCGCACCAGCGCGTCGTAGGCATAGCCCTGTGCTTCCGCGACGGCGATCGGCCCCCCGGCCTGGGTGCCGTCCAGGAAGCAGATGGCTCCCTCGGAGTCCTTCCAGTTCTGGTTCACCAGGCCCTGGGGGTCGGGTGAGTAGACCAGGTAGCCCCCGTCGTCCAGACCGCCGTCCCGGAACATCCAGTCCACGGCCGCCCGGGCCCGGCTCTCCAGCCGGATCGCGAGGGCCGTGTCACCGGTCGACCGGGTGTAGCTGTCCAGCAGCACCAGGAACAGCGGGGTCGCGTCCACCGCGCCGTAGTACCGGCCGTAGGGCACCTGGCGGAAGTGCGCCAGTTCGCCGTGCCTGATCTCGTGGACGATGCGCCCGGGCTGTTCTCCCCGGCCGGCGTCGTAGCCGGTGCCCTGCGTCGCCGCGAGTGCGAGCAGGGTTCCCTCGGCCAGTTCGGGCCGATAGGGCAGGGCGAAGAGCGAGGTGAAGAGGGAGTCCCGGCCGAAGAGCGTGAGGAACCAGGGGATGCCCGCCGCGGGGACCCGTACGTCCTCGCCGTCCGGGCCCGTGGCCGGGACCCGCAGGGCGGCCAGGTCGCGCAGTCCCCGCTCGCACGCGGCGGCCAGGCCCGCTGGGGCGTCCGGCGGCAGCGGCAGTGGTGCCCACGTGAAGGCTTCCGCGTCCGCGGCCTGTTCGGCGACCGCTTCCGCCGGTGTGCCCACGGCGGCCGGTGCCGGAGCGCCGTGCGCGTGCGCGGTGACGGTGAGCAGGATCTCGGCGGTGCCGTGGGCGGGCAGTTCGAGACGCCACTCCAGCCGGTGGGCGGTGGGCTCCTCGTCGACCGGCCGTACGGAAGCAGGGGCGGGGGACGCGCGCACCGTCGTGCGCGAAATCCACTCGCCGCGCTCGTAGCCGAAGACCACGCCGTCCGGGAGGCCGCTCGCCGTGCGCAGCGCACCGGCCTTGTCGTAGGTGCGCTTGTCCGACCGCAGTTCGAACTGGTCGGCGAAGTCGGCGTCCGCGGTCAGCGAGAGGGTTGCGGCGACGGGCGCGGGGCGGTTGTTGACCAGCCGCAGACGCTCCGTCAGTGCCCCGGTCCCCAGCGCCTGTTCACGGAACACGGCGTACGCGGCCGGTTCGTCCCGGGTGCCGGGCGGTGTGAGTACGCAGCCGGCGGACGCCTCGCCGCTCGACGGGACCAGCACCGTGGGCGCGGTGCCGTCGACGTTCAGCGTCCACCGGCTCAGGTGCCGGGCGTCACGGTGGAACAGGCCGTCCGGGGAGGTGCCGCCGCGGCCGCTGAGACCGCCGTCGGCCCCGAGGACGACGAAGGTGCCCGCGCGGACCAGGGTGGTGTCCGCCGTGCCGTTCACGTGCGTGCTCCGTTCGACGTGGGAAGGGCGCCGCCGCCCGCCCGACCGGACGCGGCGAGCAGGTCGAGGGTGAGGGCCGCCGTCCAGCCGAACGCCCGGGTGCCGCGTGCCTCGGCGGTGACCGGGTCCACGTACTCGGCGAAGGAGCTGCCGCCCGCCGCGCCGAGCATGGCCCCGCGCAGCGCGTCGGCCGCGCGCGTCCGCCCGTACTGCCGAAGACCGCGCTCCAGCAGCCAGTTGGTGTTGAACCAGGCGGGACCGCGCCAGTAGCGGGACGGGTCGAAGGCGTGCCCCTCGAAGTCGTACGAGGGTGCCATCGGGACCTCGCCGAGACGGAAGCTGCGGCCCTCGGCCGTGCTGAGCAGGGCGTCCACGATGTCCTGGGGCAGCCCGGGAACGATGAGGGGGACGAGCCCGGCGACGCTGCGTTCGGCGATCAGCTCGCCGCCGACCACGTCCCGGCAGAGGAACATGCCGTCGGCGGGCGACCAGAGACGCTCCACCAGCGCGGCGGTGAGACGCGCGGCCCGTGCCTCGTGGGGAGCGGGGTCCGCCCCCGTCTCGGCTGCGATCCGGGCGAGCGCGTGCTCCGAGACGATCAGGAGCGCGTTGACGCAGGGGTCCTCGACGGCGAAGGAGTGCGAGCCCCGCACATCCGCGTAGCCGCTGTCGCGGTAGTCGGCCGCCAGGCGCACGTAGCGCCCGTAGTCGAGATCGGTGGGACGCTCCGAGGCCTGGCCGTGGTCGAGGTCGGCACGCCGGTACGAGCCCGGGACGGCAGGCTCGACGCGTCGCAGGGGCGCGTCCCAGCAGGGACTGTTGTCCATTCCCGGCTCCCACGGGTGCACCATGGCGGCCAGCCCGGCGCCGCCGAGGTCGCGGGACCCGGTGAGGTAGTCGTGCCAGGCCACGAGCCGCCCGTACACCCGGGGCAGGAAGCCGCGGCTGCGCGAGGTCTCGGGGTCCGACTCGTGGACCAGCCAGGCGGCGAGCGCGTGCACCGGCGGCTGCACGATGCCCGACGTCTCGGTGCCGGCGGGCGCGCCCGCCGCCGTGCCGTCGGTCGACGAGCGCCAGAAGTCGGGGCTGGGGAAGTACGCGTCGAGGGGGACGGAGGGGTTGAACACGATGTGCGGCACGCGCCCGTCGGACCACTGGGCGCCGAGCAGGCTCTCCAGTTCGCGCTGGGCGCGGCGCACCGACAGGTGGCGCAGCCCGATCGCGATGAAGGCCGAGTCCCAGCTCCACTGGTGCGGGTACAGGCCCCGCGACGGGACGGTCGAACCGCCGGTCCAGTTGGCGAGGAGAACCCGTGCCGCGCCGTGCCGAAGTGTCAGGTCGTCGGCAGCGGCGGGCACGGGGGTTTCGAGCAGCGACGTCACGCGCCGGACCTCCGCAGGAACGCGGGGATGGAGCGGACGGCCGCGACGGGGTCGCCGGTCAGACGGCACTCGGCGGCGAGGTAGCCCTCGTAACCGATGCTGTGGAGCGCGCCGATCCAGGCCGGCCAGTCCAGGTGGCCCGCCCCCGGCTGGAACCGGTTCGAGTCGCTGACCTGGGCGTGGCCGATGTACGGGGCCGCCGCGAGGATGGCGGCCGACGGGTCGGTCTCCTCGATGTTCATGTGGTAGCTGTCGATGCCGATGCGGACCGAGTCCAGGTCCACCGTGCGGATCAGGTCGACGGCCTGCTCCAGCCGGTTGACCATGTGGTCCTCGTAGCGGTTGAGCGGTTCCAGGTACAGGCTCACGCCTTCACGGCGCGCGTGCTCGCCCAGCTCGGAGAGACCGGCCAGCAGCACCTCGCGGTCCTGCTCCTCGGTGCGCGGCGGCTCGAAGGGCGGCAGCCGGCGCGAGAACATCCCGTACGAGGCGGGGGTCTGCACACCCCGGGCCCCGATCTCGGCCGCGACGCTGAGCTGCGACTTCATCTGCTCCAGGGCGTCACGGCGCAGATCGTCGTCGAACGCGGCGAAGAAGTGCAGCATGTCGACGCAGACGGTCGGCATGACGACCCCGTCGGCGAGGGCCTGCTTCAGCTCGGGCAGACGGTCACGGAAGTGGAAGTCTCCCTTGGACCGCAGCTCGACGGCGTCGAAGCCGGCGTCCTGGGCGAAGGCCCACTTCTCCTGGAGCGTGTCGCCGGGAAGGAGCTGTTCCTGGCAGGCGGTTTTCAGCATGGGATGCCTTTCGGCGCCGACGGTGGGCGCGCTGGGGGTCTGGCTGTTCGTACGGGGTGGGGGACCGCGGGGGTCAGAACTCCAGCACGACCTGGAGGGCGTCGGCGGGGGTCTCGTCGAGCAGCACGTAGGCGTCGGCGGCCTCGGCCACCGGGACGACATGGCTGACCAGGGACTTCACGTCCACCTGGCCCTCGGCGACCAGCGAGAGGAAGGTCTTCTGGAGCCGCTCGACGGTCCAGCGGCCGGCGAGCTGCGGGGGCACTCCGCCGATCTGGGAACAGATCAGCTGCACCCGGTTGTGGTGGAACTCGTCACCGAGCCGAAGACCGGCGCCGTCGCCCTGGTAGAAGCCGGACGCGACGACGCGGCCGCCGACGGTCACGGAGCGAATGGCCTCGTGCAGGGCGGGGTACACGCCGCTGATCTCGATGGCGACATCCGCGCCGGCCCCGCCCGTGGCGGCACGGATGCTCTCGGCGACGCTGTCCGCGCGGGCGTTCAGCGTGTGCCGCGCACCGTACTCCCGGGCTGTCGCCAGCCGGCCGTCCAGTGCGTCGACCGCGGTGACGCGCGCGCCGTTGAGCTGCGCGAGGCGGGTGGTCAGCAGGCCGATGACGCCCTGGCCGAAGACGGCCACGTCCTCGCCGAGGTGGATGTCGGCGGCGAGTATCGCGTTGTACGCGATGGCGCCGACCCGGGCGAAGGCCCCGGCGAGCGGCTCCAGGTCCGCGGGGAGGGTGTGACCGACCATGCGCTCGGCCGGGACGATTCCCTCGCTGCGGTGGCCCCAGATGCCCCAGACCAGATCGCCGGTGGCCGGCATCCCCGGGGTGCCGACGAGCTCGGGCGAGACCTCGGTGACCTCGCCGACCTCCGAGTAGCCCCAGCCGGCGACCGGGTACTCGATGCCGGCAGCACCGTCCCGGAAGATCCTGGCCTCGGCGTCCCAAGTACGCGTCAGGTACGGGTTCGTTCCCCTATAGGCAGTTAGTTCGGTTCCTGCTGAAATGCCCGAATAGCGAGTTCGGACTCGCAGATGTCCCGCGGGAAGCGGAGCGCTCTCGTGCTCGGCGACTTCTACCTGGCGGGGGCCGGTGAACTGGACGACGCGTTCCACGGGAGGCTCCGTTGGTGCTGGAAGGGGTGTTACTCGCTGACTTCAGTCGAAGATATCTCAGAGTTATGTCTTGTCAAGAAGCAAAAGTGATGCTGAGATGCATCAGGAAAGTGCGTAAGTGGCGTGAGGACACAGCATGGTGATGAAGACCCGACGGTCAAAGGCGACCCTGCTCGGGCTCGCCGGGACCCTGGCTGCAGGTCTGCTCGCAGGCTGCTCCGGCAGCTCAGGTGCCGAGCGGCCCGACAACAGGATCACGGTGTGGTCCCAGGAGAACCTGCCGCCGCGGATGGCCGCGACCCAGAAGGTCGTCGACCGGTTCGAGAAGGAGACGGGCGTCAAGGTCGACCTCGTCGGCGTGGACGAGACCCAGCTGCCGCAGCTGATCATGTCCGCTGCCGCCGCCGGCAAGCTCCCCGACGTCATCGGGGCGGTCCCGATGGGCCAGGTCTGGCAGATGTACGGCAACGGCCTGCTCAACACCGAGGTCGCCGACCGCGTGGTCAAGGACCTGCACCCGGAGACGTTCAACGGCAACGCGCTCTCGCTCACCGCCGACGGCGGCACCCGGCTCGGCGTCCCCTCCGACGCGTGGCTCCAGATCCTCGTGTACCGCAAGGACCTCTTCGCCAAGGCCGGACTCGACGCGCCGGACAGCTACGCGAGCGCCCTGAAGGCCGCCGCGAAGCTCGACAAGGGCGGCCGGGACGGCATATCCCTGGCCTCCGACCCCTCGGACGTCTTCACCCAGCAGAGCTTCGAGGACCTCGCCCTGGCCAACGGCTGTGAGCTGGTGGACGAGGCCGGCAAGCCCGCCCTCGACTCCCGGGCGTGCCACAACGCCTTCACGGCGTACAACGACCTCGCACGCAAGCACGGCGCGCCCGGCAGCCAGACCGTGGACACCACCCGTGCCACCTACTTCGCCGGGAAGTCGTCCATGGCGGTCTGGTCCTCCTTCCTGCTGGACGAGATGGCCGGCCTGCGCGACGACGCGCTGCCCAGCTGCCCCGACTGCAAGAAGGACCCGAAGTTCCTGGCCCGCAACACCGGGATCGTGACCTCCCTCAAGGGCCCCGACGGCAAGGAGCCCGCCCAGTTCGGCGAGATCACGTCGTGGGCGGTCACCAGGACCGCGGAGACCGACGCGTCCCGGAAGTTCATCGAGTACATGATGGGCAAGGGCTACGCCGACTGGTTCGGCATGGCCCCCGAGGGGAAGATCCCCGTCCGCACCGGCACCCCGGAGAAGCCCGGCTCCTTCCAGCAGGCGTGGCGCGGCAGCGTCATGGGCGTCGACCACCGCGAGTCCATGCAGAAGGCCTACCCCCCGGGCCTCCTGGACCGGCTCGTCACCGGCGTCGGCGACATGAAGCGATGGGGCCTCACCCAGGGGCAGGGCACCCTCGTCGGCGCCACCAACGGCGAACTCCCCGTCGCCAAGGCCATCGGCGCGATGACCAGCGGTCAGATCTCGCCCGAGCAGGCCGCCAAGGAGGCCAACGACGAAGTGTCCGCCCTCCAGAAGTCCCTTCAGTAGCCGCACGCCGCTCCGTCACCGAGGTAACCCACCCATGAGCTCCATAACGAGCGGTGCGAAGAAGCGCCGCGTCCCACCGCAGAGCAGCAGCAGGCGGGAGAACCGGTCAGGTCTCGCCTTCGTCACGCCCACCTTCCTGGTGGTCCTGGTCGTGGTGATCCTGCCGATCCTGTGGACCGTCCTGCTCGCCTTCCAGAACGCCAAGCTCGTCGACATCCAGGAGAACGGCCTCTTCGGCCACTGGACCCTCGACAACTTCTCCCAGGTCTTCGGCTCCCCCGGATTCTGGAGCAGCCTCGGCACCACGCTCCTCTACACCGTCGGCGCGACCGCGGGGTCCGTCGTCCTCGGGCTGATCGCCGCCCTCGCCCTGCGCAGGCCCTTCCGTGGGCGCGGAATCCTGCGTGCCGCGATGCTCCTGCCGTACGTCGCCCCCGTGGTCGCGGTCTCGTTCGTCTGGGAGGTCGCGCTCAGCCCGCAGTACGGCATCGTCAACGAGTGGGGCCGCAAGCTCTTCGGATGGGACGACCCGATCGCCTTCCTGTCCACCCGGTCCTACGAAGTGGGCGTGCTCGGCGTCCACTTCCACATCCCGCTCGCGCTGCTCACGGTCATCGCCTTCGAGACCTGGCGCTACTTCCCCTTCGCCTTCCTCTTCATGCTGGCCCGCCTCCAGGCGGTACCGGCGGGACTGGAGGAGGCCGCGGAGGTCGACGGCGCCACGATCTCCCAGCGCTTCCGGCACATCCTGCTGCCGCAGCTGATGCCCGTCATCGCCCTGCTGTCCGTCCTGCGCTTCATCCTGACGTTCAACAAGTTCGACGACATCTACCTGCTCACGGGCGGCGGCTCGGGCACGGACGTCGTGGCCGTCCGCGTCTACGACTTCCTCACGTCGCGCTTCGACGTCGGGGCCGCGTCCGCCCAGGCACTCGTCCTCGCGGTCGTGCTCATGGCCCTCCTGGGCATCTACTTCAAGTTCTTCGGCAAGAAGGTCCAGGAGGAGTCGGCATGACCCCCACCCCCACGATGACCCGCGAGCAGCCGGGACGCACCTCGCGTCCGGTGCCGTCACCCGCGCGCCCCAAGGCCCGGCTGACCCGTGCCCAGTTCGAGAACCGGTTCTTCGGTGTGCTGCGCTGGGTGGTGATCGCCTTCCTCGCGGCGATCACGATCGTGCCCTTCTACTACATGCTGCTGCTGTCGGTGAAGCCCATCGACGCCTTGCTCCTCGACCCGGGCAACCTCTGGGTGTCCGCCAAGGACTTCACGTTCGACACGTACGAGAGCGTCCTCAAGTCGACCTCGGACGGCGGCCAGGGCTTCCTGAGGATGCTGCTCAACTCGGCGCTCGTGGCCATCGCGACCGTCATCCTGACCCTTGCGGCGGCGGTGCCCGGCGCCTACGCGGTGAGCCGGCTGAAGTTCTTCGGCAGCCGGCAGGTCAGCGCGCTCTTCCTCGCCGTATACATGTTCCCGGCGACGCTGCTGGCCGTTCCGCTCTTCGTGATGTTCGCCAAGATGGGCCTGTCCGGAAGCCTCGTGGGACTCGCCATCGTCTACATCGCGCAGACCGTGCCCGTCTCCATCTACATGCTGAAGAACTACTTCGTCACCATCCCCTTCAGCATCGAGGAAGCGGCGGCGATCGACGGTGCGTCACGGCTCCAGACCGTACGCAAGATCATCCTCCCGCTGGCGCTGCCCACGCTCATGGCCACCGGGCTGTACGTCTTCATGATCGCCTGGAACGAGTTCCTGTTCGCCCTGCTCTTCCTGGCGGCCGACCCCGACAGGTGGACGGTATCCCTGGGCCTGCAGCAACTGGCCAACGGCATCGAGGTGTCGAAGACGGTACTGATGGCCGGGTCGGTCGTCCTGACCATCCCTGTGGTACTCCTGTTCTTCTCCGCCGAACGGCTCCTCACCGAGGGCCTGACCAGCGGTGCGGACAAGGGCTGACGCCAGGAGCCGGGACGACGGCCGGGAGGCCACCGGGGCAGGCACGGGCGAGACTGACAGGGCGAGGACGGCGGGGATGGCAGGAAACCAGGCCAGCGCGGGGCATCTGCTCCAGCTGATTCGCAGCGGCGAGGCGACCACGCGCGGAGAGCTCCAGCAGGCGACCGGCCTCTCCCGCTCGACGGTGGGACACCGGCTCGACCAGCTCTTCGGAGCGGGCTGGCTGCGTGGCGCCACCGGAACCTCCACCGGTGGGCGGCCCTCCGCCCGGCTGGAGTTCGACCCCTCGCACGCCGTGGTGCTCGTCGCCGACCTGGAGACCCGGCACGCCCGGGTCGCCCTGCTCGACCTCTCGGGCACGGTCCTCGCCGAGCACACCGGCACCCTCGTCATCGCCGACGGCCCCGACCGCGCGCTGGACCAACTCGCCAGCTGGTTCGGCCCACTGCTCGCCGAGGCCGCCGTCGGACCCGAACGGGTCTGCGGCATCGGGCTCTCCGTGCCGGGGCCCGTCGACTGGGAGTCCGCCCAGATCGTGCAGCCGCCGATCATGCCCGGCTGGGACCGGTTCCCCGTACGGGAGCGCCTGCGCGAAGCCTGGACCGAGCACGTCGGCCGGATGCCCGCCGGCGGGCCGCTGCCGGTGTTCGTCGACAACGACGCCAACCTGATGGCCCTGGCCGAACAGCGTGCGGGCCACCCGGACTGCAGCGCCTTCGTCCTCGTCAAGGCGTCGACCGGGATCGGTGCCGGCGTCGTCGTGGGCGGTGAGGTGTACCGGGGCATCGACGGCGGAGCCGGCGACATCGGCCACATCCGGCTGCACGACCGCCCCGACGCCCTGTGCATGTGCGGTTCCTACGGCTGCCTCGCGGCGGTCGCGAGCGGCCGGTCCATCGCGGGTCAGCTCACTGCGGCGGGAGTGCCCACCGCTTCGGGATCCGATGTGCGCGACCACCTCGCCGCGGGCCAGCCCGACGCGGTCCGGCTCGCCCGTGAGGCAGGACAGCGCGTCGGCGAGGTGCTGGTCACCGTCGTCACCCTGCTCAACCCCGGGGTACTGATGCTGAGCGGAGACCTGGCGAGCACCCCGTTCCTCACCGGCGTACGCGAACTCATCTACCAGCGGGCCATGCCACGCACCACCGCCCACCTGCAGGTCGTCACCTCGGCGCTGGGCGATCGGGCGGCGCTCACCGGAGCCGCCCGTATGGTCATCGACCACCTCTACGCCCCCGACCGCGCAGACGCCCGGCTCGCGGCCCTCGCCCGGGCCGGTGTCTGAGGGCCGCAGCACGAGGCCACCACCGGTGCGGACCCGCAGGGCTACCACGGCCGTGACCGGCACCACCGGTGACCGGCCGCACCACATCCCCCGCAGATCCGACGGAGAGCACCATGTCCAGCACCACCCCCCTCACGCACACCTGGTCCCACGAGCCCGTCCGCGTCGGCCTCGTGGGCGCCGGCCCATGGGCGCGCACCATGCACGCCCGCATGCTCGCGACCGGCCCCGAGACGGTGCTCGCAGGGGTCTGGGCCCGCCGCCGCGAGGCGGCCGCCGAGGTGGCCGAGCCCTACGGGGCACCCGTCGCCGACTCCTTCGAGGAACTCCTCGACACATGCGAGGCCGTGGCGTTCGCGGTGCCGCCCGCCGTCCAGGCCGCCCTCGCACCGCGTGCCGCGGCCGCGGGACGCGCCCTGCTGCTGGAGAAGCCGCTGGGCGCCGACCTCGAATCGGCACGCGCTGTGGCGGACGCCGTCGACGAGCACGGGGTGATCTCCCAGCTCGTCCTCACGAAGAGGTACCACCCGGTCACCCGTGCCTTCCTCGCCGAGGCGGCCACCCGCGAGGTGACCGGCGCACGCTCCTGCTATCTGCACGGAGCCTTCCTCGGCGGGGAGTTCGCCACGTCCTGGCGGCTGGAGCACGGCGCACTGCTCGACCTCGGCCCCCATCTCCTGGACATCCTCGACACCGCGGTCGGGCCCATCGTCTCCGTCCGCGCCGCGGGGGACCCGCGCCGCTGGGTCGAGCTCACCTGCGAGCACGAGAACGGGGCGGTGAGCCAGGCATCCCTGTCCGGCAGCGTGCGGCTTCCCCAGGCGCGGACCCGCGTCGAACTCTTCGGCGCCGGGGAGGAGTTGGTCTACGACACCGCGGGAATCGACCACGAGGAGTGCTGGCCCGTGCTCCGCCGGGAGTTCGCCACCGCCGTACGGAGCGGGGTGGGCACCGGCATCGACGCGGCCCACGGACTGCGCATCCAGCGGCTGCTCGACCAGGCAGCGCAGGGCGCTCGCTGAGACCTCGACGGGCGGGGAGGCGGCGGCTTCACACCCTCCTCCCGGTCCGTCGTGGTGCGACGGGCCCCGCATGACGGGCGTACCCCGTCGCAGAAGATTCACGGCCCGGACTCCCGGGTGCGTCACGTCGGTTCGGAGGTGTCCCTCACCGGGGAGCCCTCGATGCGCGAACCGGGTGCGCCTCGGTTGGACGCCGCCGGGCTGTGCGCGTACTGCGGGGGTGCCTCGCCGGGGCCCGCCCCGGCCCCAGCGGCCGGCACGCGGAGGACCAGCAGCGCCACGTCGTCGCCGCTGGGGTCGATGCGGGCGAGCAGCTCGTCGAGGAAGTCCTCGATGTCGTGCCCGGCCAGGTCCGAGGCGTGCCGGCGCAGTGCGGTGAGCCCCGCCTCGATGTCGCGGGCGCGGCTCTCCACGAGACCGTCGGTGTAGAGCAGCAGGGTCGACCGGGCCGGGAGTTCCACCCGCGCGTCGGGCCAGTCGAGACCCATGTGCAGGGCCGAACTGAGGCCCAGGAGCGGGCCGTGTCCCTCTTCGAGGAAGCGGGTGCGCCCGTCCGCCGTGATCAGCAGGGGCGGGGGGTGCCCGGCATTGACCCACTTGAAGTGCCAGGGGCCGCCCTCCGGGCCCTCGACGCGACCGAAGACACACGTCGCCATGGGGGCGTCGCTGGTGTGGGTCATCGCCTCGTCGAGCCGGCGCATGATCAGACTGGGGGGTTCCGTGCGGTCCCACGCCAGGGCGCGGAGCATGTTGCGGACCTCGGCCATGTGGGCGGCGGCCTGGAGGTCGTGCCCGACGACGTCCCCGATGACCATCGTCATCACACCGTCGCTGAGGAGGAAGGAGTCGTACCAGTCCCCGCCGATCTCCGCCGCGCTCTCGGCGGGACGGTAACGGGCAGCCAGTCGCAAGTGGTCGACCTGGGGGAGAGGGGTGAGAAGCTGCCGCTGCATGGTCTCCGCGACATGACGCTGCTGTTCGAACAGCTCCGCCGCCTGCATCACGAGTCCGGCGCGCCGCCCGATGTCGGCCAGCAGGAAGAGCTCGGCCTCCGTGTACGACGACCCGGCGGCCGAGCGTGCCACGGTCAGCTCGCCGAACACTTGGCGCCGGGTGTGCAGGGGTACCACGACGCCGCAGGTTCCGCCGAGGCGGTCGAACAGCTGCCGGTGGGCGGCCGCGAGCGGGGTGTCCGGCGGCTCGGCCAGCGCCGCCTCGTCCAGGACGACCGGCCGGAAGCCCCGCAGCGCCTGGATGCCCGTCGAACCCGACGACTCGGCCTGCGGCGGCAGAGGCCCCTTGAGCGCGTCGGCCGCCGCTGGGTCGTCCATGCTGCGGGCGGCGACGCGCCGCATGCCGCCCTTCTCGGCGGACGTGTGCACATCGACGACCGCCCAGTCACCCATCTCCGGCACCAGCAGCCCGGCCAGCCTGTCCAGCATCTCCGGGGTGTCCGTGGTGGAGATGAGGACGGTGGAGACCTCCGCCACCATCGTCAGCCGTGCGGTGAGTCCCTCCAGGGCCGCGAGGTGGGCCGCGGTCTGCTCGGCCGCGTCGCGGTGCAGGCTGAAGTCGTGGAAGACGATCACCACGCCCTTCAGGCGCCCTTCGTGCCGGAGTGGGGTGGCGGCCCAGATGACCGGCACCAGACTGCCGTCCCCGCGCAGGAACAGTTCGTCGCTGCCCTCGTCCGGCCGGCCGCTCTCCAGTACGGCGAGCATGGCGCACTCGGCGCGCGGGAAGGTGCTGCCGTCCTTCCGGCGGTGCAGCAGATCGTGCAGGTCGTGACCGAGCAGCTCGTCCCTCGACCGGCCGAGCATCTGCTGCGCCCGGGGATTGGACGCCGTCAGCAGACCGGCGGTGTCGGTGACGAACACGCCCGCACCCAGGCTGTCGAACACGGTGCGCATGAGTCCCAGCTCCAGCAGCCCGTCCTCGTCCCTCATGGCGTGACCCCCCGTGTCCGGGGGTGAGCGGCGGGTTCCGGGAGGCCTGCGGGTTCCGGGCGGTCTCCCGGATCCGACCCGGGCGTCCTGCCGTCCCTCGCCGGAACAGCCGTCTGCGAGGTCATGCCATGCCCTTCCGGTCGGTTCGGCCGGAGCAGAGACCGTTCCGTCCGGGGAGCGGGCCCCGCCCGCGCGCGTGGCCACATCGTCTGCCCATCATTCATCCGCCCCGCCCGTTCCGCCGCTCGGGGCGTCTTCTCCACGGGTCTGCCCGGCGCCCCGGCGGGTAGGCGACCGGGCGACGGGGCACGCGTCGCCGCCACCCGCGCCGGCCACTCTCCGCCCGGGCCCGCTCCGGGTGCGGGCGGAGACGAGGGAACAGAGGATGCGAAGGGTGGCGAGCCGCACCGAACGGCTCCGTCGTACAGAGAAGCCACATCCGAGGGAGACAACCCATGGCGCCCGAGCGATCCTCATCCGGCAGCACCCGCGACCCCGGGCTCGCTCTTCCCGTGGCGGAACGGGCGGGCTGGACCGACCTCGACGTGCGGGCGGTGGACACCGTCAGGGTCCTGGCCGCCGACGCCGTCCAGAAGACGGGCAACGGACATCCGGGTACGGCGATGAGCCTGGCGCCCCTCGCCTACCTGCTGTTCCAGCAGGTCATGCGCCACGACCCGGACGACGACCAGTGGCTGGGCAGGGACCGTTTCGTCCTCTCCTGCGGCCACACCAGTCTGACGCTCTACATCCAGCTCTACCTGGCCGGCTACGGGCTCGACATGGAAGACCTGAAGGCCCTGCGCACCTGGGGATCGGCCACCCCCGGCCACCCCGAGTACCGGCACACCCGGGGCGTCGAGATCACCACCGGACCGCTCGGACAGGGGCTCGGCGCGAGTGTGGGGATGGCCATGGCGGCGCGCAGGGAGCGCGGTCTGCTCGACCCCGACGCCGCCCCCGGCACCAGCCCGTTCGACCACCACGTGTACGTACTCGCGTCCGACGGCGACATGATGGAGGGCGTCGCCTCCGAGGCCTCGTCGCTCGCCGGCCATCAGCAGCTGGGCAACCTCGTGGTGTTCTACGACTCGAACCACATCTCCATCGAGGACGACACCGACATCTCCTTCAGCGAGGACGTCCCAGCCCGCTATGCCGCGTACGGCTGGCACGTGCAGACGGTGGACTGGACCCGTACGGGCGACTACGTCGAGGACGTCGACGCCCTGCTCGCCGCGATCGAGGCGGCCAAGGCGGAACGCTCCCGCCCCTCCCTGATCATGCTGCGCACGATCATCGGATGGCCGGCCCCGACGAAGCGCAACACGGGCAAGGCACACGGCGCGGCACTGGGGGACGACGAGGTCGCCGGCACCAAGCGGCTCCTCGGCTTCGACCCGGACGTGTACTTCCCCATCGAGGACGACGTCCTCACGCACACGCGGGCGGTGGGGGAACGGGGCAGGGCGGCCAAGGCGGACTGGCAGAAGGGCTACGAGGCGTGGCGCGGGGCGAACAGCGGGCGGGCCGCGCTGCTGGACCGGTTGCGTGAGCAGGAACTGCCGGACGGCTGGACGGACGCCCTGCCGGTGTTCCCCGCGGACCCCAAGGGCATGGCCACGCGCAAGGCGTCCGGCGAGGTGCTCACCGCCCTCGCGCCGGTGCTCCCCGAGCTGTGGGGCGGCTCCGCGGACCTCGCGGGCAGCAACAACACCACCATGGACGGCGAGCCCTCCTTCGTCCCGTCCGACCGGCAGACCTCCGAGTTCGCGGGCGGTCCCTACGGGCGCACCCTGCACTTCGGCATCCGCGAGCACGCCATGGGAGCCGTCCTCAACGGGATCGGCCTGCAGAGCCTGACCCGCCCGTACGGCGGCACGTTCCTCACCTTCAGCGACTACATGCGTCCCGCGGTGCGGCTGGGCGCTCTGATGAAGCTCCCCGTCACCTACGTCTGGACGCACGACTCGATCGGTCTCGGTGAGGACGGCCCCACCCACCAGCCCGTCGAGCACCTGGCCGCCCTGCGGGCGATTCCCGGCCTCGACGTCGTACGCCCCGGCGACGCCAACGAGACGACCGTCTGCTGGCGGACGATCCTGGAGCACACCGACCGCCCCGCAGGTCTCGTGCTGACCCGCCAGAACCTGCCCGTGCTGGACCGCGGGGACGGTGCCCACGCACCGGCCGAAGGGGCGGCCCGCGGCGCCTACGTCCTCGTCGATTCCCCCGAGGCCACGCCCGACGTCATCCTGGTGGCGACCGGGTCCGAGGTCGAGATCGCCCTCGACGCACGCACCCGCCTGACGGGCGAGGGGCTGGCCGTGCGCGTGGTCTCGATGCCCTGCCGCGAGTGGTTCGAGGAGCAGCCGCAGTCCTACCAGGACGAGGTGCTGCCGCCGGGGGTACGCGCCCGGGTCAGTGTCGAGGCGGCGGTCGGCCAGGGATGGCGCGAGGTGGTCGGCGACGCCGGCCGGATCGTGAGCCTGGAACACTACGGGGCCTCGGCCGACTACCAGCGGCTGTACGAGGAGTTCGGCATCACCGCCGAGGCCGTGGAGGCCGCGGCACACGACAGCATCCGGGATGCCGCGGAGACCCCGAGGCCCGGCGGCCAGAGGAACTGAATCCGTCCGTCCGGGCCGGGGAGGACCGAGTCCTCCCCGGCCATGAGGCGGACTGCTCAAGCCATCTGACGCCGCACCAGTTCGTGGAGCTGCCCGTCCTTGTCCGCGAGCAGTTGGGCGGGCGGCCCCTCCTGGACGACACGGCCCTCCGCCATGACGATCACGCGGTCGGCGTCCAGCACCGTGGACAGCCGGTGCGCGATCACGACCCGGGTGGCCCGCAGGGACCTGGTGCTCTCGATCACCGTCCGCTGGGTCTCGTTGTCCAGTGCGCTGGTCGCCTCGTCGAAGAACAGGATGCGCGGGCGCCTGACCAGGGCCTGCGCGATCATCAGCCGTTGGCGCTGCCCGCCGGAGATCGCCCCGCCGCCGGAGATCATCGTGTGCAGGCCCATCGGCATGCGCTTGATGTCCTCGGCGAGCCCCGCCATCGCGGCGGCCTCCCACGCCTCCTCCTGCGTGAAGACCTCGGCGCCGCAGATGCAGTCGAGGATCGACCCCGACAACGGCTGTGCGTTCTGCAGGACGACCCCGCACTGGCGGCGCACTGCGGCCTGGTCCAGCGAGGCGAGGTCCTGGCCGTCGTACAGGACGCTGCCCGAGAGCGGCCGGTCGAAGCCGATGAGCATCCTCAGGAGCGTGGACTTGCCGCACCCGCTGGGCCCCACGATCGCGACGAACTCACCCGGCCGCACGGCCAGTGACACGTCGTCCAGGACCACGGGGCCGTCGTCGGTGTAGCGGAAGGTGACGCCCCTCGCCTCGATCTCCCCGGACAGCGGCCCGGGCTGCGTGCTGACCCCCCGCACCTCGGGTGCCTCGTCGAGCACCGGCTTGATCTGCTCGAACATCGGCAGGACGGCCGCGGCCGACACGAACGCACCGGTGAGCTGGGTCACCGCGGTCAGCAGCATCGTCACGGACGTGTTGAAGGTCAGGAACTCGCTCGCCGACAGCGAGCCGCGCGCCGGACCGGCCAGCAGCATGAAGACGACCAGGGAACACAGCGGCAGATAGACCGCGTTGAGCACCGTCGTCAGATTCTTGATCCGGCCGGCCCGCTTCTGCAGCTCACGGCTCCGCGCGAACTCCGCCGCCCATGCCCCGTACGCGAAGCTCTCGGCCGCGGCGACGCGCAGCTTCGGCAGCCCGCGCAGCGTCTGGAATGCCTGGTTGTTGAGCTTGTTGCCCAGCTCGACCAGCCTGCGCTGCCAGCGCAGCTCCCACATGCCCATCGTGAGGAACACCGCGGCGATCACCACCAGCATCGCGACGGCCGTGAGCGCCAGCGGGACGCTGAACCAGAGCAGCAGCCCCAGATTCATGGCACCCAGCGTGCCCGCCTGCACGACGACGGGACCGGTGCCGGACAGCACCCGCCGGATCGCGCTGACTCCCATGGCCGCGCTCGCCAGCTCCCCGGTGGACCTCTCGGTGAAGAACTTCGTCGGCAGCCGCAGCAGCCGGTCCCACACCGCGGGCTGGAGGGTGCTCTCGATACGCCCCTCCATCCGCAGGATCGTCAGGTTCTGCAGGAGCATGAAAGCGGCCGACACGACTCCGGTGATGATCACCGCCAGGGAGACCTGCACGATGAGACCGGTCTCGGCCTCGGGCACGTACACGCCGAGCACCCGGCCCGTCGCGACCGGCACCAGTGAGCCGAGCGCGACCGTCACCAGCCCGGTCAGCACCAGCCTCCGTATGTCGGTGCGGGTGCCGAAGAGGCCGAAGCGCAGCAGCTGCCATCTGCCCAGGGGCCGCTCGGGCAGAGGCCGGTAGAACATCACGGCCCGTTCCTCGAACTCCTCCGCGCTGTCCGCGTCCACACGGGCGCGCCGCCCGGTCAGCGGACTGACGGCCTCGTAACGGCCGCGACGCCACAGCAGTGCCACCGGTGCCCCCGACGCGGCCCGGCGCCCCACGAGCGGGCCGGCGTCCGTCCGCCACCAGCGCCCGTCCAGCCGCACCGCGCGCGTCCGGATACGCGAGGCGACGGCGACCTGCTCGACCGGATCGATCCGGTCGCTGACCGCGCCGCCCGTCGCGGGCGCGGAAAGGACGATCCCCGAGTCCCGGGCCACCAGCCGGCAGGCGGCGTACACAGCGTCGTCCGAGGCGTCCGCCGAACGCGAAGTGCCCCTCCCGGACCGGCCCATCGACGTCAGAAGCGCCCGGTCGGCCTCCTCGCGTACGGCCTCGCCCGCCTTCATCCCGGCCGCGGTCCGGTCCTCGTGCGCGCGCTCCAGCTGCTCGATCCAGCGGTCCAGCGCCGACAGCAGGCGGAACTGCTGGTTGACCATCCCCTGCCACATCCCGGCGTCGACGAGCAGGTCACCGGCCGCCTCGGCGCTGAAGGCGGCGCCGTACTGCACGTCCCCGGGAGACACGGGCAGCCACAGGACGTCGTCGTCGCCGACCACGTCGTCGACCGTGGTCCGCCCGTCCAGCGGAGCTTCGAACAGGACCCGCCGGCTGCGCCCCACACCGAGCGAGAAGGCGTGCTCCAGCAGGCTGAGCGTCGCGTCACCGGTGTCGTAGTGGCTGCGGAACTGTCCTTCGAAGCCGCCCTGCTCCGCGTGGGCGGGCCGGTACAGCTCGCGCAGCGCGATCCGGCGCAGCTCGCACTGCTGGAGAGGGCGCCCGACCAGGGTGTGCCGGGGGCCCTCGACCGGGCCCAGGACGAGGGCCCCCGGTTCGAGACGGCCCAGGAAGTGCCAGTGCCCCTGCGCCGCCGCGTCCACCGCGAACAGGTCGAGGGCGCCGCCCGTGACCAGCCACAGCACCTGCGGCCCCTCCAGCGGGAGACTCCGCAGACCCGTGCAGTCGACCGGTGTGCCGAGCGTCCCCAGCGCGTCGATGACAGGGTCGGCCCCGGGGGCGGCCGTGGCCGGGAAGGGGTGTGCGGATGCCACTTCAGTGCTCCCTGACCAGCTCGGCGTACGGGCCTCCGGCAGCCGCCAGGTGTTCGTGCCGGCCGCGTTCCACCACCGTCCCGTGGTCCAGGACGACGATCTCGTCGCTGTCGCGCACGGTGCTCAGCCGGTGCGCGATCACCACACAGGCACAGCCGCGCCGCCGCAGGTTGTCGATGATGACCCTTTCCGTCTCGGCGTCCAGCGCGCTCGTGACCTCGTCCAGGACCAGGATGCTGGGGCGGCGGACGAGCGCCCGGGCGATCTCCAGGCGCTGACGCTGACCGCCGGAGAAGTTGCGGCCGTCCTGCTCGACGCGGCTGTGGATGCCCCGGGGCCGCCGGGCCACGACGTCGTACAGCGCGGCGTCCCGCAGCGCCTCTGTCACCGCTTCGTCGGGGACCGAGGGATCCCACAGCGCCACGTTGTCCCGGACCGTGCCCTCGAAGAGGAAGACGTCCTGGTCGACGAAGGAGACCGACGCCGCCAGAGCGCCCCTGGGTATGTCCTCCAGGCGCTGCCCGTCGATGCGGATCACACCCTCCCAGGGCCTGTAGAGCCCCGAGACGAGACGGGAGACCGTCGACTTGCCGCTGCCCGAACCGCCGACGAGAGCCACCTGCTGCCCCGGCCCGACCGTCAGCGAGAAGCCCGTGAGCAACGGCTTGTCGAGCGGGCTGTAGCCGAAGGTGATCTCCTCCAGCGTCACGTGGCCCTTCAGCCGGCGAGTGCTCGCGGCGGGCTCGCGGCGGGAGTACAGCGGGTCGACCGGGAAGTTCTCGACGTCCTTCAGCCGCGCCACGTCGGCCGCGAAGTCCTGGATGCGCCCGGCGACCCCGTTGAGCCGGGTGACGGGTGCGGTGAACCTGGTCACCAGCGCCTGGAAGGCCACGAGCAGGCCGATCGAGATGTGGCCCTCGACCGCCCTGAGTCCGCCGATCCACAGGATGAGCGCGCTGTTCAGCGTCGCGAGGAGCGGGGCGACGACACCCAGCCAGGCACTCGGCACCCCGAGGCGCTGCTGCTCCTCCAGGGTCGTCGCGTGCTGGCCCGCCCACCGGCGGAAGTAGCCGTTCTCGCCACCGGTGGCCTTCATCGTCTCGATCAGCTGGAGGCCGGTGTACGAGGTGTTCGTCAGCCGCGCGCTGTCGGCCCGCAGTTTCTGCGTGCCGGTGGCCCTCAGCCGTACGACGATGCGCATCGCCACCACGTTGAGCAGGGCGATCCCCACCCCGATGACGGTCAGCTGCGGATCGTACGTCCACAGCAGGAACGCGTAGAGGAGGACGACGACGCCGTCCACACCGGCCGCGGTGAGATCCCGGGCGAGCGTCTCGGCCACCGCGTCGTTCGACTGCAGCCGCTGGACGAGATCGGCGGGACTCCGCTGAGCGAAGAAGGTGACCGGCAGCCTGAGCAGGTGCCGGAAGAAGCGCGCGCTGCCGAGCGTGGACGAGATGATGCGTCCGCGCAGCAGGTTCGCCTGCTGCAGCCAGGTCAGGACGACGGTGAGGGCCACCATGGTGCCCATCGCACCGAACAGCAGCCCGAGCAGGGAGGTCTGCTCACCGATCAGGAACATGTCGATGTACGTGCGGCTCAGGGCCGGCAGCGCCGCCCCGACGGCGACCAGCAGCAGGCTGGCCAGCAGGGCGACCAGCATCGTGCCGGTGGTGCCCCGCAGCCTGGCGGGCAGGGCCGCGAGGACCCCGGGCCTGCGGCCTCCGCGGCGGAAGTCCTCGCCGGGCTCCAGGACGAGGACGACCCCGGTGAAGCTGGTGTCGAAATCCTCCGTGGGTACGAACCTGCGGCCCTTGCCCGGGTCGTTGACGTGCACGCCCCGCCGCCCCAGACGGCGTCCCATGCCGTCATACACGACGTAGTGGTTGAACTCCCAGAACAGGATCGCCGGCGCCGGGACCTCGGCCAGTGCGGCGGGTTCCATCTGCATGCCCTTGGCCCGCAGTCCATAACTGCGGGCGGCCTTCAGCACGTTGCTCGCGCGGGAACCGTCACGGGAGACTCCGCAGGCGATGCGCAGTTCCTCCAGCGGCACGTGGCGGCCGTGGTGCGCCAGCACCATCGCCAGCGAGGCCGCACCACATTCCACGGCCTCCATCTGGAGCACCGTGGGGGAGCGCACCGTCCTCGTCCGTCCCGGCTTCGGGGCGGGACGCGAGCGGCGCCCGCTCTCCGGCCGGTGTCTGCCCCGGCCGGAAGGCGGCAACTGCTGTGCGGCGGGCGACGGGTGGGGTGCGGTCACGGGAGCAGCCAATCGATCGGGTGCTGGTCGGAGAGGTGCACCGAGCCGGTGGCCAGGGTCATGGAACCGATCGCGTACGGAGGACCCTCGGCCGAGGACCACCGGTAGCCGGACTCCGTGGACTTCGAGTGCTCGATCCGCACCAGGACGGTCAGCGGCCGTCCGTGCCGGGAGAACTGCGCCCCGAGCTGGGCGTCGCCGAGGAAGCGGGTGATCTGCTGCCGCGTCTGGGCTGCCCTGCCGACCGCCGCCACCTTGCCCCGGAGGACCCCGTACCGCTGGGCGGGAACCGACTGCACGGTGAGGTCGACCTTCGCACCCACCGGGACCGACGCCGCGCTGCCGCCGGACACGTACAGCAGGACGACGAGGGGATCGTCGGCGCCCTCGATCCGCTCGACGCTCGCCACATCGGCGCCCGTCGCCACGACCGCTCCGATGGTCGCCGTGACGGACGTGAGACGGCCCGCGCCGATGGTGCGCACGACCTTTTCGCCGTTCTGTGTACGGACTTTGAGGAGCGGGGCATCGGCGGGCAGGCTTGCCCCCTCGTCGGCCAGCACCTCGGTGATCTGGCCGGCGACCGGGCTCTGCAGGACGTAACTGCCGCGCGCGTGCGTGAGGATGCCGGGGGCGTCGAGCGTACTCGCTACGGAGCCCGTCACGGCCCAGAAGCAGGCCGCGCCCATCACGGCGACGGTGACGCAGAGGACGAGCAGGCCCTGGGGGCGGGCGAAGCGCACCGGGAGGTCGAGGTGTTCGGGCGACTGCAGCTTGGAAAGCGCCTGTTGACGGAACTGCACGGAACTCTTCCCTCACCTGTCGGCGGTCGGCACCGAGCCCCGGAACCGACGGGTTCCGGGGCTCGGTGGGCACTGCCGTCTCTCAGAGACCGGCCGTGAGGCCGGAGGCCAGGCCGGTGACCGCGCCCGTGTTCACGCCGGTGGCCGACTCGACGAGACCCGTGACCGAGCCGACGACGCCGGAGACCGGGACGATGCTCTCGACGGTGCCCGTGACGTTGCCGGCGAGGCCGCCGATGAGGCCGCCCGAGACGTTGTCGAGGTCGTTGTCGGAGATCTCGGCGGTCTCGACCTGGGGGGTGTAGTTCATGATGAGCGCTGCCCTTCGTATGGAAATTGCTTCTATACGGAAACCGGGGGTGCGGCTTCCGTATGGGCCAGGATCAAAGCACGCCGGTGCCGCGCACAGCGAATCGAACTGCGGCCGCTCCGCCGTCGTCCGGGCCTCGAATTCGACTTTCGTGCAGAAGTGTTCATTTCATGGCGGCAGGTCCTTCACGAGCTTCACCGCATGAATTCTCGACCGACGCGGCCACGGGTCTCCCAAGTGGGGCACTCCCGCCCCAAACGCCTCGCGCCGTGGTCCGGACCAGCTGCTATGTGCCGAACGGCGTGATCGCTGTGCGCATGCCGTGTGCAGATTTCCCCGCGGCGACGGCTGGAGGAATGGCAACCCGGTGGGTGCGGTCAGACGGGAGGCCCGTTTCCGCGGCCGGTCACATCGACGGCGCTGCGGAAGATGAACAAGGCTCTCTTTTCCCTGCCCGCCGTATATCGGTGAAGGTGTCGGTATGAAGCATTTCCCTCTGTGTCGTACCCGTGGTCCCACCTTCTCCTCGGAGATATGGAGGAGCTGTGTCGCGTTCCGTTCGCACGTGAATGAAGTGTGCGGGGCGAAATGGAAATACCGCCCATAATGCGCCGCATTGGAGTGAGGTTTCCTGTGCACAGGCGAGCGGGCGGACCGGAGTTGTCGACCCACCTGCCGGCGCTCCTCGGGACGTGACGCGGGGCCCGGCCGTGACACTGCCGGGCCCCGCACCATGCGACGAGCCGAGTCCGCTCACCTCACCCCGGCTCAGGGAAAGGACACCACCTGGGACGGGATGGTCGATGTACCGGAGGTCGGTGATCCGGTGTTGTTGATGACGTGTTCGTACTGTCCCTGGCCGCCGAGGGAGACGACGAGCAGGTCGTGGAACTTCACTCCGGGCTTCACGGGCGCCTGGAATCCGTGCTGCTGGCGGATGCTCGGGTCGACGTTGAAGTAGCAGTAGCTGCCCATGCCCCAGCCCTCGTGCGTGGTGACCGAGTCGCCCACCTTGTAGGCGGCGTACCCCTTGATGTCCCCGTTCTGGATGGCGGCCTGGTTGGGGGCGTCGTACGCCTTCTCGTTCTGGAAGAAGATCGTCTTCCCGTTCTCGCCGTACCACTGGACGTCGTACTTGTTGAAGTGCTCCACGAACAGGCCCGTCGCCAGCACGTCGTCACCGTTGACCCGGAGACCGTAGTCGGACCGGTTGGTCTCCCAGCCGACCCCGTCACCGTGGTCCGCGCGCCACAACCAGGTGTGGTCGATGACGGTGTCGTCGCTGTTGACCACCATGCCGGTGGTCGCCTTGCCGGCTCCCGCGCCGCCGACCCGGACGAACACGTCCTGGAGGCTGGTCGGGTTGGCCGAGTGGTCGGCCGCCGCGCCATCGGGGCCCACCTGGACGAGCACCGAGGAGTTCTGCGTACCGGCGTCCACGAGGAGTCCGGCGAGCTTGACGCCGTCGACGTCGCCGACCTTGATCGCGGTCACGCCGTTGTCCGGGATGATCGTGGCGAGGCCGAGGCCCAGTGCGACGGTGTTCGCGCGGTTGATCTCGATGGGCTCGTTCACGTGGTAGATGCCCGGCGTGAACAGCAGATGCAGGCCCTGCCGTACGGCCGCGTTGATCGTCTGCGCGGTCGCGCCCGGTTTGACCACGTAGAACTGGCTCAGCGGGATGGACTCGCCCTGCGGGGTGCCGTTCCACGAGACGCCGCGTGCGTTGGTGCGCTTGGCGGGGACGAAGACCTTGTAGTCGTTGCCGTCGAGGTAGAGGAAGGGCTTCTCGCGGGAGACGGGGGTGTTGTTCAGGGTGGTGTAGGGCGGTTCGGGGAAGCTCTGGGCGGGTGCGCCCTCGACGCCGGAGAAGGTCATGTTCCAGACGCCGTTGCCCCAGCTGCCGATTGAGCTGTCGCGGGTGTACCACTGCTGCTGGGAGTAGGGGCCGACCTGGCCGTCGATCTTGCTGTCGGCGATGTAGCCGCCGCTGGCCCAGCCGTAGCCGTTCGGGGCGAGGTTGAGTCCGCCCTTGACGTGCATGCGGCGGAAGGGGGCGGCCTGGGAGACGGCCCAGCGGTTGGTGCCGTTGACGGGGTTGAGGGCGAGGTTCTCGGCCGAGCGCCAGAAGTTCTGAGTGGCGTTGCCGTTGAACCAGCCGGCGTCGACGGTGACGTCGCCGTTGAACGTGGTGTCGTCGGGCTTCAGGCCGAGGCCGGCGATCTGGGTGTAGAAGCCGATCTGGGCGTTGATGTTGTTGTACGTACCCGGCTTGAACATGAGCGCGTAGCGGCCTGTGCCGAACTGCGCGGACTCCTGCTGCTTGAAGATCGCGTCCACCTTGGCCTGGATGCCCGGCGTCGAGGGGTCGAAGACCAGTACGTTGGGCCCGAGGTCACCCCCGCCGGGGATCTGCGGGTCGCTGCCGCCGGTCGTGCCGAAGACCTGGAACTCCCAGAGGGAGTGGCCGTAGCCGGTGGCGCGAGCGGTGCCGGTCAGCCGGACGTAGCGGGCGGTCCCGGAGGCGTTCAGCGTCTCGGTACCGCCGGGGCCGGTGGTGGTGGAGTAGGCGGTGCTCCAGCTGCTGTTGTCCGAGGAGAACTCGATCCGGTAGGCCGTGGAGTAGGCCGCCTCCCAGCGCAGCACGATCTGGCTCACCGAGGCGGCGGCGCCGAGGTCGATCTTGATCCACTGAGGGTCGGAGAAGGTGCTCGACCAGCGTGTCCCGTTGTTGCCGTCGACCGCCGCGGAAGCGGGAGTGCCGTCGTTCTCCTGGCTGGAGGAGGTGACGGTCTTGCCCTGGGAGAGCAACGACGGCGCGGCGCTCGCGGGGGTCTGGGGGACGAGGGCGAGGAGGGAGAGGACCAGGCCGGCTATGACGGCCGGTACACCGCTGCGTCTGGCCCGCGATGCGGGGAGGGGTATGCGGAGCCGGGGATGTGCGTACATGGGGGTCTCCTGAGTCGTGGGGCGGGTACACGACGCGCACGGTCAGAGAGCGCTCTCTCCGACTGTGCGAGATACTCCACCCTTGTTACGAGCACGTCAATAGATGTGCAACAACCCTCGTCTCGGCGGCTGTTGACGACAAGGCCTGATGGCGGCTCCTTGTGATGCCCCTTTTGCCGGACGCCTTCGAGGCGGCGTGTTCCGTCCGGCGCGGCGTGGGTTCAGGAAGTGGCGGACGGGTTCGGGAGCGGCAGGCGGGTCCGGGCGCTGCGTGGGCCCACGAGCGGTCAAGGTCCCCCTGATGTGCCCGACCGGCGGTAGGAGACGGGTCCTGTTCGCGTCGGCCCGGGGGCCACGTGCCATCGGCCCGGACGGCGGCGCTGTTCCGGTCGGCCCTGTTCCATCGGCCGGCGCGGCCGGTGAGGCGGCGCGGACGGGTCGTCAGGCCGCCCTCGTCCGGGGGAGCGGCAGCTTGGAGGGAGTGCCCTGTCATGCTGCGACCGTATGAGTGCGACCCAGCCCCGTACACGATGATCGTCGCCGCTCAAACCTCCTCCCGGCGTGGCGTGCCGTCAGACGGGTGACATCTGGCTCCCTGTCACACGTTGGGCCCACCGCATGGCCCCAATGCGGCCTCCCCGAGTGGTGCGCGGTCCGGATCGGACTGACGGTGGATCACGTCGCACCCGTGATCCGATGAGCCGACAACCAGCCGGCCGACGCGGGAGTGGCGAAAGGACTGTGTATCCATGCGCACTGCCCGCACCCTGTTCGCCTCGGCCGCCGTCACGGCGGTCCTCGCGGTCACCACCCCCGCCGCATACGCCGTGACCTCGGCGGACGGCTGGGACAAGGACAGCGGTTCCTCCGCCAGCAGCAATGACGACCGTGAGAAGCCGGACTCGTGGAAGCACGAGAAGCCGGAGGGCGGTGTGCACGCCGGTGGCGGCGCGCTGGCCGGCGTGTCGGCGGACGACTGGGAGAAGGACAAGGAGTCCGGCTCCGGTAGCAATGACGACCGTGAGAAGTCGGACTCGTGGAAGCACGAGAAGCCGGAGGGCGGTGTGCACGCCGGTGGCGGCGCGCTGGCCGGCGTGTCGGCGGACGACTGGGAGAAGGACAAGGAGTCCGGCTCCGGTAGCAATGACGACCGTGAGAAGTCGGACTCGTGGAAGCACGAGAAGCCGGAGGGCGGTGTGCACGCCGGTGGCGGCGCGCTGGCCGGCGTGTCGGCGGACGACTGGGAGAAGGACAAGGAGTCCGGCTCCGGCAGCAATGACGACCGTGAGAAGTCGGACTCGTGGAAGCACGAGAAGCCGGAGGGCGGTGTGCACGCCGGTGGCGGCGCGCTGGCCGGCGTGTCGGCCGATGACTGGGAGAAGGACAAGGAGTCCGGCTCCGGCAGCGGCGACAGCGAGAAGACCTGGAAGCACGAGAAGCCCGAGGGCGGCATGCACACCGGCGGTGGCGCGATGGCGCTCTCCGGCAGCGGTCTGGCCGCGGGCTCGGTGCTGATGCTCGGCGGCATCGGTGCCGTCGCGTACAAGCTGCGCCGCCGCAACGCCTCGGGCGCCGCGGCAGTCTGACTCCGCCAGGCGACCCGCAGCACTGAATGAACCCTGTCGTGGCCGCCGCCCTCACCCGGGGCGGTGGCCGCGCCGATTTTCCCGGCGTCCAGGCCGGGCCCGCCCTCCCCGTACGCGAAAGGCAGCACGCGCATGGCCGCCCCGCAGCAGTCAGAATCCGTACCCGCCTCCCCTGCCCTCGGCCGTTCCCTGCTGTGGCCCGTCGTGGCGGTGGGGCTGGGCTTCCTTCTCGTCTACAACTCCTTCGACGCGTCGGCGGGGGTCACGCCGGCCCCCGCGGTGGTCTCGCTGCCCGCCCCGTCCGCGTCGGCCGCGGCCTCGCCCGCGCCGTCCAGCTCGCCGTCGCTCCTGCCGTCGGGCCTGCCCCGATCCGAACCGGAGCGGATCTCGATCAAGTCGATCGCCGTCGACGCCCCCTTCACCCCGCTCTCCATCGGTTCCAGCGGGCGGCTCGATCCGCCGCCCGCGAACGACGCGAATCTGGCCGGATGGTTCAAGGACGGGGCCACCCCCGGCGAGCGAGGCACCTCGGTGGTGGCGGGACACGTCGACACGAAGACCGGCCCCGCGGTCTTCCTCCTGCTCAGCACCCTCAAGGCGGGGAACACGGTGGACATCACCCGGGAGGACGGGGTCGTCGCCACGTTCAAGGTCGACTCGGTCGAGACGTTCAGCAAGACGGACTTCCCGAACAGCAGGGTGTACGCCGACAAGGGCACGGCCCAGCTGCGGCTGATCACGTGCGGCGGCAACTACGACAAGAAGGCCAAGGACTACGAGGACAACGTCGTGGTCTTCGCCCACCTGGCCTCGGTCAAGAGCACCTGAAACCCCGCCGCTGACACCCGGGTGCGGGAGTCCGGGACACCACTGCGCACTCCCGCACCGGTATCCGCTGGCCGAGTCCGGCGGGGCGGACCTACGATCCGGCGGTGACGACGACCCCCGCCGGACAGTGGACCCCGCCGACGCCCCGGACGAGGAGTGTTCCACCGCCCGACTCGCCCGACTCGTCGGGCACCCCGACCGGCGGGGGCGCCTGCGGGCTCATCCTCCTCGCGGAGCGGGCGGCCCGTGCCACTGGTGGTGCGGACGCGGCCGGGCCGGCGGAACTGATGCCGTGCGAGTGCCCGATTCGCCGGAGGAGGCAATGCTTATGGCCGGAACCCACGAGCGGCCCGGCGTTCACCTCCCGGGCCGGAGTACGCCTCCGTGGCGAGCGGCGAAGCTGCCCGTGCGGGTGCGGATCGCCTGGCTGCGCGCCGAACTGCCGGCGGACTGTGGTGTCTCCCTGCGCATGCGATACGCACACGGCGGACTCTTCGGAGGGCACGGCGTTCAGTCTCGTGCCTTCCACCGGGCCGTCATCGCGTCGAGTCCGGCGCGATGACGGCCAAGCGGAAGGCCCCTGTCCGGTCGGACAGGGGCCCACCCGGTCAGGCTTCGGGGGAAGCGAGAATCTGGTCGAAGACAGCCGTGAGACAAGCCAGCGGGTCGTCGGCCCCGTTGATCGAGCGGAAGGCGATGTAGCCGTCGGGACGGACCAGGAGCGCGCCGTCGGCCGAGATCGCGCGGTTACGCTTCCACGCCAACCGGATGTCGATGAGATCGACCTTGCCGAGCCCCACCCGTGCGCCGCGCAGCGGGATTCCCCGAACCTGCGCGATGCGTTCCGCCGCCTCGAGCCAGGCCTGACCGTTCTCACCGGCGATGAGAGCGAAGTGCCCGTCATGTGTCAGTGAGCGGAGCGCCATACGCTCATTGGACCGCTCGACCCAGGCGTGGGGCAGAGCATGGCCGGGCCTGCTGCTGGGTTCATAGAGACGGATCTCGTCAGGCGATACCGGCCGCGGGGTTCCGTCACCGACGATGGCTGCGGAGTCGTAGGTGTAGCCCATGGCGACGTTGTGCTGGTTGAACTCCAGGGTGGCCATTCCGAGCCACTCGTTGAACCTGTGCCGGCGCTCGGCGGCGCCGGGAAGGGTGCCGTCCCAGAACAGGCTCATGGCCGCCCAGTTCTTTTCAGCGCTCTCGCTGGTCGAGAGCCCCAGCGCCGAAGCCATCGAGTCCTGGTTGCCAACGGCCTTGGTCGCGGTCTCGATATTGTTCAGGCTGACCGGGCGTCGCTCGGCGGAATATGTGTCCAGGAGACCATCCCCGGCTCGGCCCTCCAGTACGGCGGCAATCTTCCAGCAGAGGTTGTAGGCGTCCTGGATTGCGCTGTTGAGGCCGAGCCCGCCTGCCGGGGGAAGCCGGTGGGCGGCGTCGCCGAGCAGGAATGCCCGACCGACTCGGAAGTCTTCGAGGAGGAACAGTTCGAGGTTCCACTCACTTACCCCGAGAATTTTCGCATCGAGGTCCGGAATTCCGATTGCCTCGCTTGCCCAGCGCAGCATCTTCTCGCTCTGGGACCCGTCCAGGTCGGGCCTCGAAACGGCGAGCATCCATTCCTCGGAGTGCCTCCCCCAACGAGTGGGGCCCTGGGGTACAAGGACCGCGCCGTATTCCAGGTGCTCCGGAAATTCCGGGTTGAAGACCCAGGTGAGCACGGAGTCGTCACCGGGGAGGTACTGGGACAGGTCCATGGACAAGTACAAGTTGACCAGTTTGCGCATGCGTTCATGCATCGTCACTTCGGCGCCGACCAGTTTGCCCACGGTGCGGCCCGCGTCGGCGCCGAGAAGATAGGCGGATCGCACAGTGTATGTCTCGCCGGTGTCCCGGTCCAGAACGGTCGAGGTCACCCCGTCGGCATCCTGTTCGATTCCGACAAGTTCGTGGTGGAACCGAGTGGTCGCCTCGGAATAGCTCTCGGCGTGCTTCCGGAGTATGGGCTCGGTGTGCAGGAGGGAGAGGTTCGCGTCGGCCTCCGGGCTCGCGGCGATGTGGTCCGGGTCGGCGTGCCCGGCACCCAGGGAGTCCAGGAACCCCAGGAGGCGGCCGTGCCCGTCCTCCGGGCCGCCGCCCGCGAGTCCGGAGTACCAGGCGACCCCCTTCATGTTTTCCTGGGGCGTTGCCTTCGCCCTGATGTCGGGAGCGACGCCCATGTCGGCGAGTATTTCCATGGAGCGCTGGTTGAGATAGTGCCCGCGGGGAAGAGTCGTTGTATCCGGGTAGCGGGTGACGAGTAACGAGCGGATGCCCAGTCTGGACAGCAGGATTGACGAAGTGAGGCCGGCTCCGCCACCGCCCACTATTAGAACCGGAACCTCGATATCGGTTTTCTCGGACATGCGGCCTTCCCTCTCATGAGAATGAATTGAAACTGATGCCCGTCATCCCCTGGCGCCGGCATCCGGTGAGGGAAACGTGGCCACATGGGATGAGAATTGTTCGGCGAGTTGGGGTGCTCTCTTTCCGTGTCGATCTGATGGCACGACCGACTGCGGCGGCGATAGAGCCCTGCCTTGGCTGAGGATCTGTATCGATATCCGAAAAAGTGCGCTGTGAACTAAAATACCTGCCGGAAGATCTGCTGTATGAGAGTTCGAGTCAGCCGACGCGCGGACGGTGCTCCCGCAGAGTCCGGAAGCCGGCCTGTCGCAGTCCGAGATCGGTAGTCGATGCAGACCGGCGCGGACTGCATCGACAGAGCACCACTCTCGACGGATATCAACCCGAGGCAATCATTTTGATTGATGCGTCAAGCGTAGCAGGAGTGGGCAAGTGGCGTCTCCGTGTGGTGGTTTGGTCGCCTGGGGACTGGGTGGGGACAGTGCCGGGCTCGGTCTGGACACCGGATGGAACCGAGTCAGGCGTCGGGGCCGGCCGGCCACCTGCTGACCTGATGAGGACAGGCGGCCTCTGTCTGTCCGGGGAGGGCTCTGCGGTACGCCGCCGATCATGCCCGCACCGGCCCGCGCGCCCGCCGCGCCGCCATCCAGGACCGGCCACCGCCGCCGAACGCTGAGCCGCCCAGGTCAGGTCCTGTTCGCTCGTCCCGCCACCGCCACCTGGTGCAGCGTCCGGCCCGTGCGGGCGGAGCGTGCGTGGTGCGGGTCCGGGGTGCCCGGCCGGTCGTGCACGGCCTGGCGGTCGTCGGCCTTGATGAGCAGCCAGGCCTCGGGGCCCGGGGTGCCGTCCCCGTCGTCGATGCGGAAGCGGGTGAGCGTGAATTCGCCGCGCAGCTTCGCTCCGTCGAGCCAGAAGTCCGCATGCCCCCGCTCCAAGGACTCGGCGAACGGGACGGGGTCCCCCGCGGGGTCGTGGCCCAGTGGCCGGTAGGTGCCCTGATCCCAGACGATCACCGTGCCGCTGCCCTGCTCGTCGTGCGGGATGACGCCCTCGAATTCGCGGTACTCCAGGGGGTGGTCCTCCGTCGGCACGGCCAGCCGCTTGTCACTGGGGTTGTCGGAGGGGCCGCGCGGCACGGCCCAGGACCTCAGGACGCCGTCGACCTCCAGCCGGAAGTCGAAGTGCATGCGCCGGGCCTCATGGATCTGCACCACGAAGCGCTGTGTGCTTTCGCTGTCCACGCCGGCTCCCTCCGCCGGGATGCGGTCGGACGATGCGCGCCCTGCGTGGTCAGGTCGGACGGCCCCGCACAGTGCGTATCTCCACTCTGCGTCCGCGCGCCGCGCGCCGCATCGTGGCGGGGGCTCGCGGCCCGTCGGGTCAGCCGGTGTGCCGCGCGAGCACGGCGTCCGCCGATGCGGCGGACCGGTGCCACCGGGTGGCCGCATCGTGGCGGGGGCTCGCGGCCCGTCGGGTCAGCCGGTGTGCCGCGCGAGCACGGCGTCCGCCGATGCGGCGGACCGGTGCCACCGGGTGGTGACCGGCTCCCAGACCCGGATGCCGCCGGGCGCCCCCAGAGCAGCCGCACCGAACGTCCGTCCCCGGTGCGCGGGGTCACCGGCGACGGTCAGCCGGTCCACGACCCGCAGTTCCGTGGCGGCCGGATCCAGGGTGCGCACCGCCGCGTACGCCGTGCCGCCCGCTGGCACGCGGAACGGCGCGCTCGTGCCGTCGGGCACCGGCAGGGCCGGTCCATCCAGGTCGCCGAAGACGACCGTGGGGACGCGGTCGACGACACAGGCGTGCCGCCCGTGGTTCCTGATGCTGATCCGCACCGTGTCGGGCCGGTCCGAGGCCCGTGCGGCGACGGTCAGGCTGTGTTCACGGCACGCCTGGGGAGTAACGGCCGGGGAGGCGGTCGCGACCCCGGCCGAGGCAGGCAGTGCGAAGGCCAGAACGGCGGAAAGGGTGAGTACGGTGCGGATGCGCATGACTTGTCGCTTCCCCGTTGCGCCGACTTCTACCCGTGCCCGTCCGGTCCGGACCAAGTCCTTGACTGCCCCTGTGCCCCCTGCCTTAAATCAAGTATTGAAGTATGCGCCGGGGATGAGCCCTTACCGCGTTCACCTCTCGGCGCATATCTGTCATGTGCATGACTGGCGGCGGTTCCGTCGCCATCCCCCACCGAAATGATGTGATGTCCGTGCCTTCCCCCCACCGGGCCGAGAAGCGCCCCGCCAACAGGCGCCGTACGACCCTGTCCGCCCTCTCCATGCTCTGCTGCTCCCTGGTCCTGACCGCACTCCCCGCCGGAGCCTCGGCCGCACCCGACCCCCACGCGGCTGCGTCCTCCACGGCTTCCCGGGCAGCGGCCGCCGTGGCCTTCGCCGACGAGTTCGACGGGCCCGCCGGATCGGCCGTCGACGGCGGCAAGTGGCAGACCGAGACCGGCGACAACGTCAACAACCACGAACGGCAGTACTACACCGCCGGAAACTCCAACGCGGCCCTCGACGGGCAGGGCAACCTCGTCATCACCGCCCGCAAGGAGAACCCCGCCAACTACGAGTGCTGGTACGGGACCTGCGAGTACACCTCGTCCCGGCTCAACACCTCGGGCACGTTCACGTCGACGTACGGACACGTCGAGAGCCGGATGAAGATCCCGCGCGGGCAGGGCATCTGGCCCGCGTTCTGGATGCTCGGCGCCGACATCGGCAGCGTGGGCTGGCCCAACAGCGGTGAGATCGACATCATGGAGAACGTCGGCTTCGAACCCGGAACGGTCCACGGCACCCTGCACGGCCCCGGCTACTCCGGCAGCGGCGGCATCGGCGCCGGCTTCACCCTCCCGGGCGGAGCGGCCTTCGCCGACGACTTCCACACCTTCGCCGTGGACTGGGAGCCGGACTCCATCACCTGGTCCGTCGACGGCACCGTCTACCAACGCCGCACCCCCGCCGACCTCAACGGCAACGCCTGGGTGTTCGACAAGCCGTTCTTCCTCATCCTCAACCTCGCCGTCGGGGGCTACTGGCCCGGCGATCCGGACGGAAGCACCAGCTTCCCGCAGCAGCTCGTGGTCGACTACGTCCGCGTGACCACCGGCGACTGAGTACCGGTGCGGGGCCGGCGGCGCGCACAGCCGGCGGCCCCGCACACCGGCGTACCATGATCCGCATGGAGCAGCGCACACTCGGCAGGACCGGCCGTGATGTATCGGTCGTCGGACAGGGCACCTGGCAGCTCGGCGGGGACTGGGGCGAGGTGCGGGAAACGGACGCCTTCGACGTCCTGGACGCCGCCGTCGAGTCCGGGATCACCTTCTTCGACACCGCGGACGTGTACGGCGACGGCCGGAGCGAACAGCTCATCGGCCGCTACCTGAAGGACCGGCCGGACGCGGACGTCTTCGTCGCCACCAAGATGGGGCGACGCGCGGACCAGCTGCCGGAGAACTACGTCCTCGACAACTTCCGCGCCTGGAACGACCGCTCGCGGACCAACCTCGGGGTCGACACCCTCGACCTCGTACAACTCCACTGCCCGCCCACGGCCGTCTACTCGTCCGACGCCGTGTACGACGCCCTGGACACGCTCGTCGCCGAGCAGCGGATCGCCGCCTACGCGGTCAGTGTGGAGACCTGCGCCGAGGCGCTCACCGCCATCGCCAGGCCGGGTGTCGCGAGCGTCCAGATCATCCTCA
Organism: Streptomyces sp. NBC_01341; assembly: GCF_035946055.1. NCBI lineage: Bacteria > Bacillati > Actinomycetota > Actinomycetes > Kitasatosporales > Streptomycetaceae > Streptomyces > Streptomyces sp. NBC_01341. The sequence goes on from NZ_CP108364.1 coordinate 6,507,746, forward strand.
ACCCGTTCCGCCTGAAGCCGCTCGACGAGGTCCTGCCGGCCGCGGCCGAGGCAGGGGTCGGCATCATCGCGCGTGTCCCGCTCGCCTCCGGGCTGCTGTCCGGCCGGTACACCGCGGACACCGTCTTCGCTCCCGAGGACCACCGCACGTACAACCGCCACGGCGAGGCGTTCGACCAGGGCGAGACCTTCTCGGGCATCGACTACGCGACCGGCGTGGCCGCCGCGGCCGAGTTCTCGGAGCTCGCGCCCGAGGGAGCCACCCCGGCGCAGACCGCGCTCGGCTGGATCCTCCAGCAGCCCGGTGTCACCAGCGTCATCCCCGGTGCGCGTTCCGTGGAACAGACACGCGCCAACGCCGCGGCCGCCGCGCTCCCGCCGCTCCCGCAGAGCACCCTGGACGCAGTGCGTGAACTGTACGACCGCCGGATCCGCGCCGAGGTCCACGCGCGCTGGTGAGGCGCGTGGCTCAGTCGTCCTCGTCGTCGCCGTCCTGCTGACCGTCCTGGCCGGAGCTGTCCTGGGCGGCGCCGGGCGAGGGGTCGGCCGGGGCGGGGGAACCGACACCGGCCGTCGGCGTGGTGCTTGGGTCCGGAGTGTCCGCGGTCCCGGTGTCCGGTGCGAACAGGACCGAGCCCAGGTAGACCGCCGCCACGAAGGCGACCGCCCCGGCCACGGCGCTCGCCACGCGCGGACGGCGGCGGATGGCCTCGCTCGTGCGGGTGGTCGCCGACTTCGACGCCCGCGGAGCCGGAGCCGCCCGTCTGCGACCGGTGGCCTGCGGCAGCCGGTACGTCGAACCCGTCCCTGTGCCCGGGCCTCCCGAAACCGCCGCCGGTGCGGCCGGGGCGTTGCTCCGCCGGCTCGGGGGCGCGTGCCGGGGCAGCGGCTCCGGACGCCCGCGCCAGGCATCGGTGCGGAACCAGTCGGACACCTGCTGCGCGCTCGGCCGGTCCTCCGGCTTCTTCGCCAGCAGGCCCAGCAGATACGAGTCGAAGGCGGGGGAGATCTCCACCCCGCGCTGTCTCACCGGCACCGGAGGGGTGTCGACGTGCTGGTAGAGCGTCGCGGTCGCCGTGTCCGAGCGGAACGGCGGCTGGCCGACCAGGAGCTGGTAGATGACACAGCCCAGCGAGTACATGTCCGAGGCGGCGTCCGCCGACCGGCCCAGGGCCCGCTCAGGGGCGAGGTAGAGACTCGTCCCGACGATGTGACCGGCGGTCGTCAGAGCGGTCGACGGGTCGTCGACGAACTGGGCGATTCCGAAGTCGCCAATCTTCACGGACCCGTCGGCGTCCAGCATCAGGTTGCCCGGTTTGATGTCGCGGTGCACGATGCCCTGCCGGTGCGCGGCGGCCAGGCCGGCGGCCGCCTGACCGGCGATGTGAGCCACCTGCTCGGGATGGACGGACTCCTGGGACTCCAGCAGGTCTCCGAGGCTTCTGCCCTCGACCAGCTCCATCACCAGATAGAAGCGGTCCTCCCAGGAACCGAAGTCGAAGACGGCCACCAGGTGAGGGTGACTCAGGCGGGCGGCGGTCTGCGCCTCCAGGCGGAACCGCGCGGTCGACGAGGCATCGGCGTGGTCACCCAGCAGCAGCTTCACCGCCACGGCACGGCCCAGCACCTCGTCCGTGGCGCGCCACACCTCGCCCATACCGCCACGGCCGATGGGGGATATCAACCGGTACCGTCCAGCAACCAGCACCTGTGCACACCTATCTCGAATTGTGGCCCGCTCCGACTGCCGCGGCGGCGACATCATCGGGCTCATCGCCTCGTTACGTGCGTCGGGTTGCGCGGCGTGATCAGGATATCCGTACGCCGGGCTTCCGATCGCCCGGCCCGCTGCACGGGTGCCGGATCCGGCCAGTCGGGGGCCGGACCTGCCTGTTCTCACGGCTCGGCGAGCCGGCCGAGCACAGCGGCGGCGGTGAATTCCGCCTGCCCGCCCGCGAAGAGCAGTTCCGCTCCGGCCAACACGGCCTCGTCCGGGGCCGCTTCGGCGTCCGGAATCGCGACGCAGCGCATCCCGGCCGCGTGCGCCGCCCGCACGCCCGGCCCCGCGTCCTCCAGGACCACGCAGGAAGAGGGCTCCGCACCCAGCCGCCGGGCCGCCTCCACGAACACGTCGGGTTCGGGCTTCCCGTGCGCCACCTCCTCGGCGGACACGTGCACGGGGAGATATGCGTCGAGTCCGGTGACCGCGAGCACGGCGGCGATCGCGGCACGGGACGACCCCGAGGCGACCGCCATCGGGACTCCGCCCGCGTGGAGCCGTTCCACGAGGGCGCGCATCTCGGGGAAGACGGTGGTGGACGTCCCGGCGAGCTCCAGGTACAGGGCGTTCTTTCCGGCCAGGAGTTCGTCGACGGGTGCCTCGATGCCGTACTCCGCGCGCAGGACCGTGAGCGTCTCGCGGGTGCCGATCCCGATGAATCGGGTGTGGTTCTCCCAGCTGAAGTCCCCTACGCCGTAACGGGCGAGGAGCCGGCGTCCCGCCTCGTAGTAGCTCGGCTCGCTGTCGACGAGGGTCCCGTCCAGGTCGAACAGGACGGAGAGGGCCGGGACGCCCGGGCTCTTCATGGCCCCCGAGCATGCCCGACACCGTTCAGGCGGGGCCGGCGGTCACCTGTCCCACGGCCTCGACCAGCGGGAGCACCCGGTACGCCACCCGCTCGCGCAGTGCGACCTCCGTCCGGGTCCTGACGACGCCGGGGAGCTGGATCAGGTGCTGGATCACATCCTCGAGGTGCCCGTTGTCACGCGCCACGACGCGGGTCAGCAGATCCCCGCCGCCGGTCGTCGAGAACGCCTCGATGATCTCCGGGACGGCCGCCAGCGCGTCCCCCACCTCGTCCAGGTGCCCCTGGGTGACCTCCAAGTGCACGAAGGCGAGCACCGGGTGGCCGAGGGCGGCCGGCGAGAGGACGGGGCCCGTGCCCGTGATCACGCCGTCCCGCTCCAACCGGTCGAGGCGGGCCTGGAGGGTGCCGCGTGCCACGCCCAGTACGCGCGCGTATTCGCGCACGCTGGTGCGCGGCTGCTCGATGAGCAGACGCAGGATGCGGGTGTCGAGGGCGTCCACCGCCATGTCCGGCCGGCTCCTTGGGGTTCCGTTGTGGGTCACCCGACTCTACCGAGGCAAGGGCCCCGACGTGCGGCAGGGCGGCGGGAGAGCGCTGAGTTCGGGGCAGTTACCGCTTCCGGACGGTGTAGGTCAGATGCGTCACCTTTGGGGAGGGCTCCGCCCGGACCTGCTCCAGGGCCACGCGGCCGGCGTCCACGCCCTCGAACAGGCGGATTCCGGAGCCGAAAAGCACGGGTGAGAGCGCGATCGAGAACTCGTCGATCAGGCCGGCGTTCACGTACTCCAGGATCGTCGCGCCACCGCCCGCGATGCGGACGTCGCGATCACCGGCGGCCTCGCGGGCCTGGTCGAGGGCGGACTCGATGCCGTCGTTGACGAAGTGGAACGTGGTCCCGCCCGGCCGCTTCCAGGGGTCACGCTTCTCGTGCGTCACGACGAAGACCGGCGCGTGGAACGGCGCCTCCTCCGGCCACATCTGCTCGCCGGCGTCGAACATGCGCTTGCCCATCACGCTCGCGCCGGTGCGCTCGAACGTCTCCCGCACGATGTCGTTGTCGCGCCCCTCCTCGCCGCCCTTGCCGAGCTTCAGGTTCTCCCGGAAGAACCGCTGCGGGAAGATCCACCGCTGGAGCTCCATCCACTGCTGCCCCATCAGTTCATCGGAGGACTCGGGCGCGATGAAACCGTCCAGCGACATCGACACACTGAAGAACACCATTCCTGCCATCAGCCCTCAACTCCCTTCCGAACGATCTCGGTTACGTAGTCAGCCAGGTTGCTCAGGGTCTGCCGGCCGGCCTCGACCGCGTGGTACTTCTCGACCGCCTCGTCGCGCAGCTCCTTGGTGGGGAACACCGTGTGCATCTCGATCCGGGTCGCCGCACCGTCGGGCGCGAACGTCAGGACCGACTCGAAGGCGTTCGCGTCGTCGCGGGTCTCACCGTGGAGCATCGCGATCCGCTCCGGCGGGGCGAGCTCGGTCCAGGTGATCCACTCCTGGTAGTCCGTCCCGTCCGGTCCGTGCATCACGAAGTCCCACTCCCCGCCGACGCGGAACTCGAACGCCCGCGTGGTGGTGGTGAACCCCTCCGGTCCCCACCAGTGCGACAGGTGCCGCACCTCGGTGAACGCCTCGAACACCAGCTCCCGTGGGGCGTCGATAAGCCGGGAGATGACGATCTCGCGGTCGGCTGTCGCCGACTGCGCCGGCGTTCCTCGTTCTGTCGTGCTCATGAGCTACTCCGCTCTCTTGTCTGCTTCAGGTCCTGCACGTAGGAGCCCAGTCGGTCGAAGCTCTCGTTCCAGAACTGCTCGAAACCGCCGGTCCACTCGTGGACCGGGCGCAGCCCGCTGGCGTCAAGGCCGTACAGGCGTTGCTTGCCTGCCTTGCGGTCCCGCACCAGCCCGACCTCCCGGAGCACCCGCAGGTGTTTGGACGCCCCCGGCTGGGTCATCCCCAACTCCTGGGCCAACTCGGTCACCGACCGCTCACCTGCCCGCAGCAGCGCCAGGATCTCTCGGCGCTGCGGCTCGGCGATCGCGTTGAAGACGTCCGACGTCGTCGCTGCTCGTGCCATGGGGCAATCGTATGCCGATATCGGCATACGTCAAGCCGGAGACGGTCCAGGCGGTGGAGGCCGGGGCCGGAGCGGGCGATGGCGGCGCGCGTAACGCACATGATGGGCAGCGCACATCGGGCTCTGGGCGAAGACTGACCGGAAGCGACCGGACGTGTCCGGGCGGGCCGGCCGTCGTTCACCAGGGCATGAAGCTGCGGTCGATGTCCCTCCTGCTTGTCGCCCTGCTGGGTATGTCCGGCTGTGTCTCAGTCCCGGCGGGCGCGGACAGACATGCCCCGGCCACCCACGGGCCGTCCGGAAACGCGCCCGCGGCTCAGGCTTCCGCAGTGCCCTCCGCGCCCGCTGCCGTTCACGACGCGCTGGGCACGGCGGAAGGACGGCGGCAGGACGGGGGCGGGAAGAAGCAGAAGGAGCGTGAGGGCGCGCGCTCACCCGCCCGACGGGCCGAAGCGGCCGCCCCGGCCGCACCCCGGGAAGCACGTGAACAGTCGCGCCGCTTCACTCCGGCCCGGCCCGGGCGCCCCCGCCGGGCGGCCGTACCGCGGTGGGTGAAGCCGAAGCGCACCTACGACATGCGGTCCGTGTGCGCGACGGGCAAGGGAGTCGCCTCCGCGGACATCGTCGACCTGTGCCGTACCACGTACGGCAGGTGACGGCGGTGCCGGACGCGAGGCGGCCGGTGCGGCTGGGGTCCGTGCCCGGAAGCCGGGGCCGGAGCGGCCGGGGTGCCAGGGTTCCGCGCTCGCCTCGCGAGCGCCCGAGCGCCCGGTGGTCACCGGACCTTCACCTCGGCGGTCGCTGACCCGCGTCCCCCGGGGGCACCCGATGGACTGTCGTCGGTCGGGAAGGACTGTGTCGTGATCGCTGTCGCGCTGCTGCTGTTGCCCGCGCTCGGACTGCTCCTCTACGGAATGGACCGTGTCGAGGAGCTGCTGTTCCGCCGGCCACCGGCGCGCCGCCATGCCGCCGGCCGCCACCTGCGTCTGGTGGGTGGCGACGGTGGCTTGCGGCCCCGTTCCCCGGCTGTCCCGGGGCCCGGCCGGTCCGCCCGGGCGGAAGGGGAGGCGCCGGCCGCGTAACGGCCGGGCCGGGGTTGCTGCGAGCGGGGGGTGTAGGGAGCCTTCCTGTGGCTACCCGAGTCCTATGGCGAATCTGCGATTTCCAGGGCGACAGGACCAGCGGCATGGCCGGCGGGTGCCGGATCCGGAGCAGGCCGGCCCGGATCCGGAGGTGGAGGCAGCGGAACCGGACCGTCCCACGAGGATGCCGAAACGGGCGTGGGGCGCCGTGATCGGTGGCACACTGCGGGAGTTCAAGGACGACGAGCTGACCGACCGTGCCGCAGCGCTGACCTACTACGGGGTGCTGTCCCTGTTCCCGGCGCTGCTCGTCCTCGTGTCCTTGCTCGGCATCACGGGGAAGTCCGCCACGGACAAGATCGTCTCGGGGCTGGGCAAGCTGGCTCCCGGTTCCGCCCGGGACATCATCACGCAGGCCGTGGAACAGCTGCAGGACAGCGCCGGCACCGGATCGGTCCTCGCGATCGTCGGTCTCGCCCTGGCCGTCTGGTCGGCCTCGGGTTACGTCGCCGCCTTCATCCGTGCCGCGAACGCCGTCTACGACATGCCCGAGGGCCGGCCCGTCTGGAAGATCCTCCCCGTGCGCGTCGGGGTGACGGTCATCCTCATGGTGCTCGCCGTCGTCAGCGCCCTCATCGTGGTGTTCACCGGCGCCCTCGCCGACCAGGCGGGCAGCGTGCTCGGCATCGGTGACAGCGTGCTGACGGTGTGGGCGTATGCCAAGTGGCCGGTGCTGATCCTGCTCGTCACCGCCATGATCGCGATCCTCTACTGGGCGGCGCCGAACGCCAAGGTCAAGGGGTTCCGGTGGATCACTCCAGGCAGTGTCCTGGCGCTGCTGATCTGGATGGCCGCCTCGGCGGGATTCGCCCTGTACGTCGCCAACTTCGCCTCCTACAACAAGACGTACGGAACCATGGCCGGCCTCGTCGTCTTCCTGATCTGGCTGTGGATCGGCAACCTGGCCATCCTGTTCGGCCTCCAGTTCGACGCGGAGACGGCCAGGCAGCGGGCCATCGCCGGCGGACACCCGCCGGAGGCCGAGCCCTACACGCGGCCGCGCGACACCCGGACCTGGGACGAGAAGGACGTGCGTCGGCTGGACGAGGCGTGAGGGCCGCCCCAGGGTGCGCGCGGCCGTCACACTTCAGGGCCCGCGTGCGGCCCCCCGGCCGGGCCACCGGCGCGCCGCGGTCCGCAAGCCGCCCCGTGGGCGGACGCGGTCCCGGCGGCCGGGCGACCCCGCCGAAGCCGTCGTGGCGGGGCGGTGGGCCCGGTTCGTACGGCGATGTGCCGATGAACCGCTCCGTTCGGGGTACGCGTGGCCTCACGCATGGTCAGGGCGCCTCCATGGCGTCCGGCTTCATCGAAGAGGGACAGGAGGTGACTGCGGTGTCGGACACGCAGCCGCACTCCCCGCGCTCCGACCGTGATGTCCACGCATCCGGGGCGGAGCCGGTGGGCGAGCTGGTGCAGAGGGCCTCGCAGCAGCTGACGGAGCTGGTGCGCAGCGAGCTGCGACTGGCGCAGGCGGAAGTGAAGGAGAAGGGCAGGCACTACGGCAAGGGCGGCGGGCTGTTCGGAGGGGCAGGTGTGGTCGGCTTCCTGATGCTGCAGACCCTGGTGGTCACCGCTGTCGCCGCCTTGGCGGTGCCACTGCCGGTATGGGCCGCTGCCCTCATCGTCACCGCTGCGCTCGGGGCGATCGCCGCTGTGATGGCCCTGGCCGGAAAGAAGGAAGTCGTCCGTGCGGCGCCCCCCGCACCGGAGCAGGCGATCGAGAACGTGAAGGCCGACGTGGCCGAGATCAAGAGGAGTGCCCACCGATGACCAAGCCATTCGACGACAATCCGAACGCCTCCAGCCCGGAGGCACTCCGCGAGCAGGTCGAGGAGGCCCGCGACGAACTCGGTCAGACGGTCGAGGCGCTGGCGGCCAAGGCCGATGTGAAGGCCCAGGCCAAGCAGAAGACGGCAGAGGTCAGGCAGAAGTCCGCCGAGGTCAAGGAGCAGGCGACGGCCAAGGCCGGGGAGCTCAAGGCCAAAGCGGCCGAGGCCGCGCACCGGGTGCAGGACACGGTGCCGGCACCGGTCAAGGACAAGGCGGCGCAGGCGGCCAGTGAAGTCCGGGCCAAGGCCGCACAGGCCGGGAGCCTGTGGGAGGACAAGGCGCCGGAGCCGGTGCGGCGGAAGGCGGCCGAGGGTGCCCTGGTGGCGCGGGACAACCGCACCGTGCTGCTGGTGGCCGCAGGAGCCGCGGTCGTCGCCTGGATGACGTTCCGCCGCCGCAAAAGCTGAGCGGCCGCGACCCGGACGGCTCGCGGGGCCCTGGACGCCTGTCCGGCGGCTTGCGCCCTCGCCCCTGGGTCAGCGAGCGGGACCCGCGACGTGGTCGGGAGGAGAGGGTGCCGGACCGAATGGATCCCGGCACCCTCCGTCGTGTCCGCACACTCGTACGGCGATCCGGTGCGTTCCGGTATGCCTGGGGGAGTGCGGCCGCCCGGCTCCCGGGTACCGGGGGAGGGCCGCCGGGTGGTGACGCCCGGCGGGCCCCTCCCGCGGTGTGCGCAGGGGTGGCTCGACCCCTCCATGGCGTCCGAGCACTGCCAATGGCAGGGATCTGGTACACGAAAATGCACCTATGATGCACCAATGGCCCAGTGAGAGTCTTGCCTGTTGAGCCATCGGTCGTGCGCGTGGTCTGATGGTCCTGTCGATGGCGCCGCGGATTCCGTGGCGCCCTTTTTCATGAGAAGGGGCGGGAAGTCTTGCTGAAGAAGGTGTTCGTGGCTCCTGACCCGGGGCGGCTGCGGCTGCGGCACGCGAGCAGGGCCGTCCTCGGCATCGGGCTGGCGGTCGTCGTCTGCGGCGTCGCCGGGCACTCGCTCGTCGCCGCGATCACCGGTGGGCTCGCCGCACTGCTTGCCCTCTTCACGGTCACCGACTCGACCGTGCGGGGGCAGGCGGTGACCACCGCGCTGCTCCCGGTGGCAGGACTGCCGGTCCTCGCCCTGGCCGCCGTGCTGCACGACCACCCGGTGGCCCGTGACCTGGCCTTCCTCGCGGTGATGGGGGCGGGTGTCTACGCCCGGCGGTGGGGTCCACGCGGCCACTCGCTCGGCGTCTTCGCCTTCATGTGCTTCTTCATCACCCAGTTCCTGCACACCCTGCCGGGACAGCTGCCCGAGCTCTTCTCCGCCGTCCTGCTCTCGCTGCTGGCGGCGTCGTCCGTCCGCTTCGGCCTCTGGTGCTACGAGCGCAGGCTGCCGGTGACCGCCCTGCTCGCACCGGTCGCCGGCCGGGGGCTGGCCCGGGCGACGACCCGCCAGGCAGTCCAGGCGACCACGGGCGGCGCGCTCGCGCTCCTGGCCGGCCAGCTCCTCTCCGACGAGCGCTGGTACTGGGCCGTGGGGGCGACCTGGTGGGTGTTCGTCAACACGGCGTCGCGCGGCGAGACGCTGGTCCGCGGTTTCCGACGGGTGCTGGGAACGCTGATCGGTATACCCGTCGGTCTCGTCGTCATCGCCCCCTTGCACGGGGCTGCCGTGCCCACGGCGCTCCTGGTGGCGCTCGGTGTGTTCGGGATCTTCTACTCCGCCGCGGTCTCCTACACCTGGATGATGTTCTCGGTGACGGTCCTTGCGGGAGCGCTGTACGGGGCGCTCGGCGTGCTCGACCCCGCGTTGCTCGCGTTGCGCCTCGTCGAGACCGGTGTCGGAGCGCTCGGGGCGATGCTGGCGGTGCTCGTCGTGCTGCCGGTCACCACCCACGCCACGACGGACGCCTGGATCCAGCGCGCTCTGCGCTGCGTGCACGCCTGCACCGCCGAGGCCACCGCGCGGCTCGCGGGGACGGCGACCGCCGACCCCGCGAGCCGCGTCGCCGAACTGGAAGCGCTCCTGGGCCGCGTGCGGCTGTCGCTCGGTCCGCTCGTGCACCCCCTGAGCCCGCTGCGCGCCCGGAAGGCGCGTGCGGGGCAGGTACTCGCCCTGCTCGACGACTGCGCACGTGAGGTGAGGGGCCTCGCCTCCGTCGCGGCCGACCCCGAGGCGTCCCACGACGCGCGGCTCGCCGCGGCGTGCTGGCGCGTGGAGGCGTCCGTGGAGGCGCTGACCGCCCCGGCCCGCAGGCATCGTGAGGCCGTGGCCCCCGTCGGCGTGCTGCCGCCCGCCGGCGCCGTCGAACCTGCGCTCGCTCATCTGCACGGCCTGGAGAGAGCGCTCGCCGAGCTGGCGGCCCCCCTGCACAGCTCCCCGCGTGCTCCGCTCGTCGGGACCTGACGCCGGGGGTGGTCCCGCAGGCTCGGGCGGGCCGGCCCGACGTATTCGAGTCACCGGGCCCGGTCCTGACGCCTCGCCGAAGCGCCGAGAATTGGTCTGGACCAGAAAGGGCTCCTGCTACCGTCGACGGTGAAGATCGCGACGCATGCGAAGAGGGGTAGCGCTATGGGCGCCAACACTGGCGGACGGGCATTCATAGGGTCGTTCACCTCGGCGGGTGGACTCGGGATCACCGTTGCCGAAGTGGACGGGAGCACCGGGAAGCTGTCCGTCCTGGCGTCCACGAACGTCCTGGCCGACCCTTCCTTCCTCGCGGTCGGCCACGCGCCGGGCACGGGTGCCCCGGTGCTGTACGCGGTCAGCGAGGTCGCCGACGGCGCCGCCGCGGCCTTCGACATCGGCGGCGGGGGCGCGCCGGTGCTCATCGGCGAGTCGCGGCCGGTTGAGGGCGACGGTCCCACGCACCTGGACGTCCGGGCCGGCCACCTGTTCACCGCCAACTACGGTTCGGGCAGTGTCACCTCCCTGCCCCTGCGGCCCGACGGCTCGCCGGGCCCGGCCGCCGGCGTCCTGCGGCACGAGGGCGGCGGACCCGACGCGGCACGCCAGACCGCCCCCCATGCTCACCAGGTGCTCGCCGACCCGTCGGGAAACTGGGTGCTGAGTGTGGACCTCGGCACGGACTCCGTGCGCGTCTGCGCACTCGACCCCGGCACGGGTTCCCTCCGCACGCACTCCGAGGCGGTGCTGCGTCCGGGGACCGGTCCGCGCCATCTCGTCTTTCATCCGTCCGGGGGACACCTTTACGTCCTCAACGAGCTGGAACCCACCGTCACCGTGTGCCGCTGGGACGCTGCCACCGGCCGGCTCGAACCGACGGGTGAGACCCCGGTGCTGCCCCACGGTGCCGATGACGCGGTGCGTACGTACCCCTCCGAGGTGGTGGTGTCGCACGACGGGCGGTTCCTGTGGGCCGCCAACCGGGGGCACGACAGCATCTCCGTGCTCGCCCTCGACGAGACGGCCGAGAAGCCCGTCCTCGTGGCGGCCGTGGGCTGTGGAGGGCGCTGGCCCCGCGACCTCACCCTGGACCCCACCGGACAGTGGCTGTACGCCGCCAACGAGCGCTCCGGGAACGTGAGCTGGTTCTCCCTCGACGCGGAGACGGGCATGCCGTCGCCCGCTGGCTCCATCGACGTACCGGCGGCTTCCTGCGTGGTCTTCGCCTGACAGCGCGGCTCCCCGTCCGCCCTCGGGCGGGGAGCCGCGCCGTCCGTGCGACCTTCGTGGATCCGGACCGGCAAGGCTGTGGCGCGGACCGGAACCGCCGGTCCGTGCCACAGCCTGACGCGCGTCAGTGCGTCGGGGCTCCCTGCGGCGTCGCCGGGGTGATGCCCAGCGTGGTCGCGTAGAGGGAGAGCACCAGCTTGCCGATGGCCGGGTACGCGCCGAGGGGCTCGGCGGTCGCGCAGCCGGCCTCCTTCGCGGCGGCTTCCAGCAGTGCGGCGTCGATCTCCGGCCCGACGAGGTAGGGCGCGAGCGCGAGCTGCACGGAACCGGATCCCTGCAGCTGGGCGGCGATGGAGGCGACCGAGCCCTCCACGTCCAGTGCCGCGGCCATCACCGGTACCGCGAGACGTGCGGCGAGCAGCATGCCGGTGATACCGGCGGCCTGCACGGCCTCCTCGCCACCGACCGTGGCCAGCACGATGCCGTCGGCGGCGGTCGCCACGGTGAACAGCCTGGCGCGGTCGGCGCGCGCCAGCCCCGCCTCCGAGAGACGGACGTGCAGCGCTTCGGCGAGCAGCGGGTGCGGACCGAGCACGTCGGTCAGCTCCACCTGCGTGCCGCTCTCCATCACGGCCTGCCGTATGCGCCGGATCAAGGCGCTGTCCGGGCCTGCGAGGAGCGGCACCACGACGGCGGACGGGCCGGTCGGTGCGGCGACCTCGCGTCCGGCTGCGGTGGCCTGCTCGAAGCGCGCGACGCGCTCGGCGGCGGCCTGCGTCAGGACGGAGGCGAGTGCGGGAAACTCGGCGTCTTCGCCGTCGAGATAACCGATCTGCGCGTTCAGGCCGGGCAGCTCGGAACGAGCGATGCTGATGACCTCCTCGGCAAGGCTGCGCGATGCCGGGGAAGGAGTGCCGGGAACGGCGAGAACGAGCGCGGCAGCGCCCTCAGGTGCGACCACGGGCTCAGGGCGGCGGTGCCGTCCGGACTGGCGAGGTCGCGGCATTCGTACTGGCAGGCCGGAGGCGGGCCCAGTGGGGGTGCTCATGGCGCCGCATGCTACTGGTTTTGGGTACCCCTCTGTTCGGGGAGGGGGCGGCAGGGCGTTATCTGTCCGTATATGTCTGTAGAGCGGCATAGCGGGCAACTGACCTGCTCTGTCCCGGACCGCTGATCGCCCGACCTTCTACGTTACTCCCGGTACGAACAACAGGGCCGGGTGGGGCGGCAGTCGCAGCCCTGGTCCGGCCAGCGCCCGGGCGATCTCCAGCGAACCGTGCAGCGGGTCGCCCGCCGCCGGGACCACGCGTGCCCGCGGCACCTGCTCCGCCAACTCCTCGCGCAGCGGTCCGAGAAGAGCCTCGCCCATGCGGAACAACCCACCGGTCAGAGCGATTTCGTATGCCTCCGTCCGGTGTTCCGCGGGGTCCGGGCACACGGCGGCCGCAGCCTCCGCGATGTGGACGGCCGCCCGACGCAGGATCGTCGCCGCCGTCCCGTCCTCGCCGGCGCAGGCCGCGACCTCCGGCGCGAAGGAAGCGAGCAGCGCCGGGCGGTCCGTGCGGGGATAGAGCAGGCCGGGCAGGCCGGCCGCGGGGCCGAAGACCGTCTCGACCCGCGCCAGCAGGGCCGGGGAACCACCGCGCCGGCCGTCGTGGGCGCGCATGGCCGCGTCGAGCCCTTCCCGGCCGATCCAGGCGCCACCGCCGCTGTCGCCCAGCAGATGGCCCCAGCCGTCGGCCCTGCGCCACGTCGAGAGGTCGGTGCCGAGCGCGATCATGCCGGTGCCGCCGGCCACCACCGCGCCGGGCCGCTGGCCGAGCGCGCCGGCGTACGCCGTCACCGCGTCGGCGGCGAGGGCGATCCGTCGCACGCCCAGTGCGGACGCGAGCGCGGCGGGCAGCTCCGCGCGCAGCCGGCCGCCGAGCGTCGCCATGCCGGCCGCGCCGATCGCCGCCGCGGTCACGGCGGCCCCAGGGTCCGCCGCCTTCATCAGCCTGTGCACCTCGGGAAGCAACTGCTCCAGCAGGTGCGCGGCGTCGATCCCGGCGGCGCCGGTCCGCACCGGCTCGGCGCAGACGGCGGTGCGGACCGGAAGCCGGGGGTCCACGGCTCCCAGCGCCAGCCTCAGTCCGGAACCGCCGGAGTCCACCCCGAGGACCAGTCCGGCTGTCGCGGCGCTCACCGCGGCCACCCCTCGGACGGGCGCTGCCCGGCCCGTGCCATCACCCGGGGCGCGGGGCACCGCCCATCCTCGACGAACGCCTGCGTGACCATGGGGACCGACTCCGGGGACTGGAGGACGGGGACGACGCGCAGCCTATCCCCAGGACGCCGGCCGCGGAGGACCGCATGATCACGTTGTCGGTGTAGGCCGGTAGGGTGACGGACGTGGCAGCGCGACCGTTGAGTGAACTTGTGGAGCCCGGCTGGGCTCAGGCGTTGGAGCCCGTGGCCGGCCGGATCGCGGAGATGGGCAACTTCCTCCGCGCCGAGATCGGCGCCGGGCGCACGTATCTGCCGTCCGGGCAGAACGTCCTGCGCGCCTTCCAGCAACCGTTCGACGACGTACGCGTCCTGATAGTCGGTCAGGACCCGTACCCGACGCCGGGGATGGCCATCGGGCTGAGTTTCGCCGTCGCCCCCGACGTACGCCGTCTTCCCGGCAGCCTGGAGAACATCTTCAGGGAGCTGCACACCGACCTCGGTCTCCCGAGGCCGTCCAACGGAGATCTCACACCGTGGACGCGGCAGGGAGTGCTCCTGCTGAACCGGGCGCTGACGACGGCACCGGGCAAGCCCGCCGCCCACCGGGGCAAGGGCTGGGAGGAAGTCACCGAGCAGGCGATTCGCTCACTCACTGCGCGGGGCAGACCGATGGTGTCGGTGCTGTGGGGCCGGGACGCGCGCAACGTACGCCCGCTCCTCGGGGACCTGCCCGCGGTCGAGTCCGCACACCCTTCGCCCATGTCGGCCGACCGCGGGTTCTTCGGTTCGCGGCCCTTCAGCCGCACGAACGACTTCCTCGTCGGTCTGGGGCAGCAGCCTGTGGACTGGCGTCTGCCCTGACCCGGGAAGCGCGGGACGCGAGGTCCTGCGGCGTCCCGGTGTGATGCCTGAGATGCGGCGCCCAGTGGCTCGGGGCGTCGTGGGCGCGGTCTGCGGCGCCGTTCCGAATGTCCAGGGGCGAACCGTGCATGGGACCGCGATTCCGGGGCACGAGACCCTGTGACCCGAGCTCCGGTCGGTGCTTCCCCCCAGCACCTGTGTGAGCCTCCGGCCCCACCGCCATCCCCCCGTCGGTGGGGCCGGACTTCTGCCCGTACGGGATCGGGATAAGCACCGGGCCCGACGGTGTCCCCCTGCTGGTCGTGTGGACGCACAACCCCGACGGGAGCGCCCGGGCCTTCGACGGCCTGAAGGCGTCGGTCACCGGCTTCCTCGAACGTGAGGTGGGGTTGTGTGGTCATTGCCGCGTTGGCAGTGGCGTGGAACTCACCGCGTTGTTGGCATGCCTCTGAGCCGGCGCCGAACCCGTGTCCGGGCCGCGTTCCGATCAGGTGCGAGGAGAAGTCCACCGGCGGACTCAGAAGTTTCCGGCGACTGACGCTGTCGGCTCGCGGCGGATCATGCTGCCCTGTTCCTTGTGGTCGGCATGATCCGCGCCGCCGGGGGCGAAGTGGGGCAGGGCAGTGAACCGGGCCTCGATGCGGCCGGCCAGGAGCTGTCGGCGGGCGTGTTGGCGAACTCCACGTGGCAGATCTCGAGCACACCGCGTAGAGACGGCAACGAAGCCGGATGATCATTGCCGGACCCCGGCATGGTCCGGCGACACCGGGTCCGGCGACCATGGAGGCACCCTTCGTGCCGGGCGCTATTCGCGTTCCGGTCCTTTCTGCGGTCGGAGCGGAGCGACACCATGGCATGGACAGCAGGAATGGGCGCGCTTCTGGGGCTGCTGGCCATCGCATCAGGATTCGTCACGCTCCGGACAGGGTGGATCGTGCCCACGGCGCGTCGCCATGTCACCAGGCCCCGACTCCATGGTCTCGGCGCCCTGCTCACGGGCACTTCCGTCGTTCTGCAGAGCCTCTGCTTCTTTCGAGTCATGCCGAGCGTTTCCTGGGAGGCCCGCTTCCTCGGCGGGAACGCACTCCTGTTTGGCGGGCTGCTCCTGATTGCCTTCAGCCAGTTGCTTCCGCCCCGCCGAAGCCACGAGTGATCCCACAGGGCTTTGACGGGCGTTGGCGGATCAGGGCCGAAGCCATCGGCGGATCGCAGCCCGGTGACGGTGCCGTGGAACACGTAGGCCCTCCTGTCGCAGTGGCCCCGGGGTCCGCAACGACGTCCCCGACCACGGGGGCGAAGGCGCCCGCCCGTCGGAGTGGGAGCCGGCAGCGCGGATAGCCCGGACGCGGGACATCTTCCGGACGGTTGCTGATGGCAGGGCTGCCCGGCTGCTAGCGTCCCCGGACCACCGGACCGGCCGGCCCGGCTGCAGCCGTTCGCAGCGCCGGAACGGCAGAGGAGAGGTGTCCCATGCGTGTCCTCCTGGTCGGGGCGGGAGGCGTGGGTACGGCGATCACGCGTATCGCGGCCCGTCGATCCTTCTTCGAGCACATGACGGTGGCCGACTACGACCTCGGACGGGCAGAGTCCGCCGTCGCCGCACTGGGGGAGAGCGGGGCCCGGTTCGGCGCCGCCCGGCTGGACGCCTCGGACCCCGTCGCCGTACGCGCGGTGCTCACGGAACACCGGTGCGACGTTCTGCTCAACGCCACCGACCCGCGGTTCGTCATGCCGCTGTTCGAGGCGGCCCTCGCCCATGGCGCTCACTACCTCGACATGGCCATGTCCCTGTCCCGGCCTCACCCGTCCCGCCCGTACGAGGAGTGCGGCGTCAAGCTGGGGGACGCGCAGTTCGAGCGGGCGGCCGACTGGGAGGCCGCCGGCAGGCTCGCGCTGGTGGGGATCGGCGTGGAGCCCGGACTCTCGGACGTTTTCGCGCGCTATGCCTCCGACGAGCTCTTCGACGAGATCGAGGAGATCGGGATCCGTGACGGCGCCGACCTGACGGTGGAGGGCTACGACTTCGCCCCATCTTTCAGTATCTGGACGACCATCGAGGAGTGTCTGAATCCGCCGGTCGTCTACGAGGAGGACCGCGGCTGGTTCACCACTGAGCCCTTCAGTGAACCGGAGGTGTTCGACTTCCCGGAGGGCATCGGTCCCGTCGAGTGCGTCAACGTCGAGCACGAGGAGGTCCTGCTCGTGCCGCGCTGGCTCAAGGCCAGGCGCGTCACCTTCAAGTACGGACTGGGCGACGAGTTCATCGGTGTCCTGCGCACGCTCCACAAGCTGGGCCTTGACCGTACGGATCCCGTGTCGGTGAAGAGCGGTGCGGGGGCGGCGGCCGAGGTCTCCCCCCGCGACGTGGTGGCCGCGTGCCTGCCCGACCCGGCCGGACTCGGGGAGCGGATGCACGGCAAGACCTGCGCGGGCACCTGGGTGAAGGGCAGCAAGGACGGACGGCCCCGGGAGGTCTACCTCTACCACGTGGTCGACAACCAGTGGTCGATGCGCGAGTACGGCTCCCAGGCCGTCGTCTGGCAGACGGCGATCAACCCGGTGGCCGCCCTCGAACTCCTGGCCGGCGGCGTCTGGAGCGGGAGCGGAGTACTCGGCCCCGAAGCCCTGCCGCCCCGGCCGTTCCTCGATCTGCTCAATGAGTACGGCGTTCCCTGGGGCATGCGCGAGCAGTGAAGGCCGGGAGGCGTCCGTGCGCGCGGCGTGGGGACGCCTCGCCGGACGTGCACACCGGGAGGCACCTCCCTAGCATGTGGAAGGAAATATTCCGCCTTCTCTTCAGGCCTGTGACCCGAGCGAGGGAACATGGCAGAGGTCCGTGCCGGATCAGCGCCACCGGCAAGCTTGAAGCCGAACGCGATCGGCTTCGTCGACGCGCTGGTCATCGGGCTGAACGCCACGTCCCCGGCCTACTCGGTCGCCGCGGTCATCGGCCCGGTCGTGGCGCTCGTCGGTGTCTACGCGCCAGGGGTGCTCTTCGCCTCGTTCGTGCCGATGCTGTTCATCGCATCGGCCTTCTACTACCTCAACAAGGCCGACCAGGACTGTGGGACCACGTTCTCCTGGGTGACCCGCGCCATGGGTCCCTGGGCCGGGTGGCTCGGTGGCTGGGCCATCGCGATGACCGGTGTGCTGGTCGTGGGATCACTGGCCGACATCGCCGTCAGCTTCGGACTGCTCGCCGTGGGGCTCGACAGCTGGGCCGAGAACACCTTCGTCCGCCAACTGCTGACCGTCGTCCTGATCGTGGTGATGACCTGGCTGTGTGTCATCGGGACCGAACTGTCGGCCAAGGTGCAGAACGCCCTCATCCTGGCTCAGGTGGCGTTCCTGCTCGTGTTCGTGATCGTCGCGCTCTACCGTGTCTACGCGGGCACGACGTCCTTCGACTCGGTCAGACCCTCGGTCGAGTGGCTCAACCCCTTCGGGGCGGGAGGTGCGGCGCTCACCGGCGGGCTGCTGCTGGGCGTCTTCATCTACTGGGGCTGGGAATCGGCCGTCAACCTCACCGAGGAGGTGGAGGACTCCGCGACCGCGCCGGGCAAGGCCGGCGTGTGGTCGACCGTCATCCTGCTGGTGACCTACCTCTCCGTCGGCTTCGCGGTCGTCGCGTTCGCCGGAACGGCCTACCTGGTGGAGAACGCCGGTGAGGAGGAGTTCATCTTCGCCCTGCTCGCCCGTGAGGTCATGGGGGGATGGGACTGGATCGTGCTCCTCGCGGTCGCGACCTCGGCGCTCGCCTCCACCCAGACGACCATCATCCCGGCGTCGCGCACCGCCCTGTCGATGGCCCGTCGTCACGCGCTGCCCGCCCACTTCGCCCGTATCAGCCCGAGGTTCCGGACCCCCGACGTCAGCACGTGGTGGGTGGCCGGGATCGCCATCGCCTGGTATCTGGTCGTCAGCCAGATCAGTGAGAACGCCCTCTTCGACTCGCTGACCGCGCTCTCCCTCCTCATCGCCTTCTACTACGCGCTGACCGGTGTGGCCTGCGCGGTCTACTACCGCCGCCACCTGACCGAGAGCGTGCGCAACTTCTTCCTCATCGGCCTCGGCCCGCTGGTCGGGGCGGGTCTGCTGACGTGGCTGCTGGTCCGGTCGGTCATGGACATGTCTGACCCGGCGAACTCCTACAGCGGAACCTCGTGGTTCGGACTGGGCCCGCCGCTCGTCATCGGCATCGCCATCATCCTCATCGGAGTGGTGATCATGGTGGTCCTGCGGTTCCGGTCGCCGGCCTTCTGGGCAGAGCGGCGCTGTGTGGTCGACCCCGACCTCGTCCACGGCAAGGAGTCCTGAGATGTCCGTGGTCCTCGGGTACGACGAGTCACCCGGCGCGGCGCGTGCCCTGCGGGCGGCGATCGAGGTGGCCGCCGCGTTCGGCGAGAAGCTCGTCCTCGTCTACGGAGCCGCTCCGCCCGGCCGTCCCACCGGCGAGGAGTACCGCGCCCACTACGAGGCCATTCGGCAGGCCGGACGCACGGGGCTGGAACGCGCGGTCGCCTCGGCGGAGGAGGCCGAGGTGCCGACCACCGTCGAAGTCATCGACCTGAGCCCTGCGCAGGCGCTGATCGACGCGGCCTCCCGCCACGAGGCGCGGGTCATCGTCGTGGGCACCTGGGGCGAGAGCCCGATGCGAGGGGCTCTGCTCGGCTCCACCCCGCACAAGCTCCTGCACCTGTCGACCGTGCCCGTGCTGTGCGTGCCGACGGAGGTCTGACCCGGCCCGTGCCCGGCCGGGGGGCATACCGGCTCTCGGGCGCACGGCCGTCGCCGCGCAGGTCGTCCGTCGGCCCGCGCCGGTCGGCGGTCGGTCGGCGGTCGGTCGGCGGTCGGTCGCGTGGCGGGCGCTACCGGGGAACCGGCCCTCCAAAGGGCTCTTTCGGGGAACCGCCACCGGGCGGGCCGAGTCACGGAAGCGCTCCCGGTCAGCCGAGCGCCGCCGCCCGTACGCACAGCACGTCCGGCAGATGGGAGACCAACTGCTGCCAGCTGTCACCGTCGTCGGCGCTCGCGTACACCTCGCCGTTGCGATTGCCGAAGTAGACGCCGGCCGGGTCCGCGTCGTCCGTGCAGAGGCCGTCCCGCAGCACCGTGCCGTAGTGGTCGCCGTCGGGGAGACCCTGCGCCAGCGGCTCCCAGGTGCCCCCCGCGTCCCGGGTGCGGAAGACCCGGCAGCGGTGACCGGCCGGCACCCGGTCGGCGTCGGCGTTGATCGGGAACACGTAGAACGTGTCCGCGCGGTGCGGATGAGCGGCGGCGGCGAAGCCGAAGTCCGAGGGCAGTCCCGCGCCGATGTCCGTCCAGCGCTTCCCGCCGTCGTCGCTGCGGAACACACCCCAGTGGTTCTGGAGATAGAGCCGGTCGGGATCGGCCGCGTCACGGGTGACCTTGTGCACGCACTGGCCGAACTCGGGATCGGGATCGGGGAGGAACACGGCCGAGACGCCCCTGTTCGAGGGCGTCCAGCGCTCGCCGCCGTCCTCGGTCCGGAACACGCCCGCGGTGGAGACGGCGACGGTCACGGCCGCGGCGTCCCTGGGGTCGGTCAGGATGGTGTGCAGCCCCTCTCCGCCCCCGCCCGGCACCCATCGGGACCGCGTCGGATGTTCCCAGAGCGGGCGCACCAGCTCGAAGGACTCACCCCGGTCGTCCGAACGGAACAGGGCGGCCGGCTCGGTTCCCGCGTAGACGACGTCGGGCGCCTCGGGCCCGGCCGGGTGCAGCTGCCAGACCCGCTCCAGCGACGCGTCGGTGAACCGGGGGAACTTCACGGCGGGTTGCTTCGGCTCCACCCACGTCGCCCCCAGATCGTCGGAGTGGAAGACGGAGGGGCCCCAGTGTGCGCTGTCTCCGCCCACCAGCAGCCGTGGCGTGCTTCCCCGGGTGTCGATCGCGATCGAGTAGATCGCCTGCGCGTTGAAGTGCGGATCGCCGAACTCCCATGTCCCGCCGCGCCTGCGGCCGATGAAGAGTCCCTTGCGGGTACCCACGGTGAGCAGTACATCGGTCATGACAGGACCTCCCGAGACGCCGTTGTGCCGGATACGGGTCAGTCTGCACCCCGCCACTGACAACGGCCCGTAGCGACGACGCACGCCGGGGTCTCCCGTCCGGATCAGCCGGGTCTCGTCAGGCTCGCGCCCGCCCGGGTGCCCCTCCGTGCCCCTCCCTTTCCCCGCCCGCCCGGGTATCCGCCGCCCCCGCGCACCCGGATCGGGGGACGGGTGACCCTGCCGCCGGATCCCGGTGCGGCCCCGCGTCGCCCACGACCGGCGGGACGTCACGGCCGCGACCGCCTCAGCGCGACGGCGGAGCCGTGCTGCTGCGGACCACCAGGCTCGTCGCCAGATCGACCCGCGTGGTCGCCGGCTGCCTGCCCCGCCCGAGGTCCAGAACCAGCCGGGCAGCGGTCTCGGCCATCTCTATGAGCGGCTGCCGCACCGTGGTGAGGGGCGGCCCGATCCAGCGGGTGAGCGGCAGATCGTCGAAGCCCACGACGCTGAGGTCCTCCGGGATGCGCAGCCCCAGCTCGCGTGCGGCCTCGTACACGCCGAGGGCCTGCAGATCGTTCCCCGCGAAGACGGCGGTGGGAGGTTCGGGGAGGCGCAGGAGGTCCAGCGCCGCCGTGTACCCGTCCTCGTGGTTGAACTCGCCCTCCCGGACGAGCTCGGGGTCCATCACCAGGCCGGACGTCTCCAGGGCGGCGCGGTAGCCGTCCAGCCGCGCCCGGCTGCACATCATGCGGGCCGGCCCGCCGATGACACCGATCCGCCGGTGGCCCAGGCCCGTCAGATGGCGGGTGGCGGCGATGCCGCCCTGCCAGTTGGCCGCCCCGACCGACGGGATGTCGTCCCCGGGGTCGCCGGCCGGATCGACCACGACGAACGGGATGGAGCGGCTGGTCAGTTGGGCGCGCTGCGCCGCGTCGAGATCCGAGAGCACCAGGATGACCCCGGCCGGGCGGCGCGCCAGGACGCCGTCCACCCACGTCTGGCCCGGGGTGAGCCGGCCCGCGCTCTCCGAGAGGACCAGGCTCAGCCCCTCCTCCCGTGCGACGTTCTCGACGCCGCGGACGACTTCCATCGCCCAGGCGCTGTCCAGCTCGTGGAACACGAGGTCGATCAGCTGGGACTGCTGGGAGGCCCCGCGCCGGCGCCGGTAGCCGTGCAGCTGCAACAGCTCCTCCACCCGTGTGCGCGTGCCGGGGGCGACATCGGCCCGGCCGTTCAGCACCTTCGAAACTGTCGGAGTCGAGACTCCGGCCGCTCGGGCGATCTCTGCCAGCGTGGCGGTGCTCTCCGTCGGCTCGCCGGAGGATGCCTTCTCCTTGCGGTGCTGGACCTTTGCAGGGCTCATGCACGAATCGTAGCTTCCCCGGCAGGGTCGACGGCGGTCCGGGCGAGGTTCGCGAATCCTTGCTCCTGCCCTCTTGACGAGCCCGAAACCCAACCGTACGGTTCCGGCAACATTCGAACGGCACGCCGAAACATTCGACAGAGGTGCGGTCATGCGGTCGGGGATATTCGCTCAGGGCAGGCGTACGACGAGAGGGGCCGCCGCAGGTGCGGCGATGGCCATGACAGGGCTGCTGGCGGGCTGCGGCTCCGGTGCCGGCGGGAGTGACGGCGGAACGATCACCGCCTACGTCTACGGCGACGACGCGGTCAAGGTGCAGCAGGCCGCCGTCGACGCCTTCAACAAGACCTCCGAGGTCAAGGTGAAGCTGGTGTCCGTCCCGGGCACCGACTACGTCAACAAGCTGCGCAGTGCCATGGGTTCGCCCGGCGCGCCGGACGTCTTCTTCAACTGGGGCGGCGGGTCCATCAAGCCGTACGTCGACTCCGACAAGCTCGTCGACCTGACCTCCACGGTCAAGAACGACGCCGTGCTCAAGGACGGCTTCCTGCCGTCCGTCGTGGCCGCGGGCAGCCTCGACGGGAAGATCTACGGGGTCCCGATGCGCGGCATGCAGCCCGTGATGCTCTTCTACAACAAGGCCCTGTTCGAGGAGCACGGCCTCCAGGCACCCAGGACCTGGGAGGACCTCCAGAAGGCCGTCACCACCTTCAAGGGCGCCGGCATCACCCCGTTCGCTCTCGGCGGCTCCGACAAGTGGCCCGAGCTGATGTGGATGGAGTACCTGCTGGACCGGATCGGCGGGCCCGAGGTCTTCCGGAAGATCCAGAACGGCGACACCGGCGGCTGGGGCGACCCGGCGGTCCTGGAGACGGCCAGGACCGTCGTGAAGCTGATCGACGACGGTGCCTTCGGCAAGAACTTCAACTCGGTCGACTACGGCAACGGCGGCGCCCCGACCCTGCTCAACAAGGGCAAGGCGGCCATGCACCTCATGGGCTCGTGGGAGTACTCGACCCAGCTGGGCAAGGCCCCCGAGTTCGCGAAGAAGGACCTCGGCTGGACCGCGTTCCCGACCGTCGCCGGGGGAGCGGGCGACGCGGCGAACGTCGTGGGCAACCCCACCAACTACTGGTCGGTCAATGCCCGGACCAAGCACAAGGAAACCGCTGTCGCGTTCCTCAGGACCATGGCCTCCAAGACCTACGCCCAGGCCCTCGTCGACAACGGTGACGTGCCCACCACCTCCAACGCCGCCTCGATGCTCAGCGGTTCGCCCAATCCGGAGTTCGCCGCAGACCAGTACGCCATGGTCCAGAAGGCCCCGAGCTTCACCCTCTCGTGGGACCAGGCGCTCGAAGCCCGGTACGCCACGCCGCTCCTGACGGAGATCAGCAAGCTGTTCGCCGGCAAGAGCACGCCCGAGCAGTTCGTCGCAGCGATGAAGGCCGCCAGGTAGCGATGTCCCCTCACACCCCGGTCGCGAAGAGGCGCGGCGACAGAAGGGCGGCCGCCGGTAACGCCGGCCGCCCCCCGGTCGCCTGGGCGGTCCCCGGCATCCTCTTCTTCGCCGTCTTCGCGATCGTCCCCCTGGCGATCGCCGTCTACCTCTCCTTCTGCCGGTGGGACGGGCTCGGCTCCCCGACCCCGACGGGCCTGGACAACTGGACCCGGCTGTTCCAGGATCCGGAGTTCGGCCAGGCCGCCTGGCTGAGCCTGCTGCTCACCACGGTCAGCTGGGCCTTCCAGACCCCGGTGGCCCTGCTGTTGGGCGTCTGGGCGGCGGGTCGCCAACGCAGCCGCGCCTTCCTGTCGGCGGTCTTCTTCGTCCCGCTGCTGCTCTCCACCACCGCGATAGCGATGCTCTTCCACGCCCTGCTGGATCCGAACTTCGGCGTGATCAAGTCGATCGGACCCTGGCTGGGCATCGATTCCGACGTCATGGGATCGTCCACCGGAGCCCTGCTCGTGGTGGCGTT
This sequence comes from Streptomyces sp. NBC_01341, assembly GCF_035946055.1. Lineage (NCBI taxonomy): Bacteria > Bacillati > Actinomycetota > Actinomycetes > Kitasatosporales > Streptomycetaceae > Streptomyces > Streptomyces sp. NBC_01341. Next base: position 6,531,429 of record NZ_CP108364.1, read on the forward strand.
CGTCGGCGGATGGCAGTTCATGCCCTTCCACACGCTGATCTACCAGGGCGGCGCCCGGCAGATCCCCGAAGTCCTCCACCAGGCGGCCGCCATCGACGGCGCGGGCATGGTGCGGCAGTTCTTCCACATCACCCTGCCGCAGCTGCGCCACACGATCACGACCTCCTCGGTGCTGATGATCGTCGGATCGCTGACGTACTTCGACACCGTCCTCATCATGACCAAGGGCGGTCCCGGCACGGACACCACGATCCTGCCCTACCTGATGTACCGGACCGGCTTCCAGACGTATGACCTCGGCTACGCCGCCGCCATCGCCACCGCGCTCGTCGTGGTGGCCACCAGCATCTCGCTGATCATGGTCCGATTCAGCGGGTTCGGGGCCATGAGGTCCACCAGGGAAGGTATGTGACGCCATGTCGATCGACACCCGTCCCGCCACACCCCGGCACCGGCCGGTGCCCGCCGCTCCCCGCGGTACGCGCACGGTCCGGCGCCGAAGGTCCCTCGGTAACCCGGTGGCCGGCCTCGGCTCGCTGATCTGGCTCGTCGTCGTCCTGGTGCCGCTCTACACCCTGGTCTCCGCGTCGCTGATGCGCCAGGACCAGGCGCTGAACGGAGACCCGCTGGCCGTCCCGTCCGACCCGACGTCGGAGAACTACGAAACCGTGCTGGACAGCGGTTTCGCCGCACTGCTCGGCAACACCGCGATCGTCGCCGTCGCCACGGTCGCCATCGTCCTGGTGCTCTCCGTCCCGGTGGCATACGTGGCGGTGCGCACCCGCAGCCGCCTCTCGTCGCTCGCCTTCCGGATGTTCCTGCTGGGCGTCGCGATCCCGGCCCAGGCGGTGATCGTGCCGCTGTACCTGATGATCGGCAAGCTCGGCCTGTACGACACCCTCTGGGCGATCATCCTGCCCACCGCCGCCTTCGCGATGCCGGTCGCGGTCCTGGTCCTCAGCGGCACCATGCGCGACGTCTCCGAGGAGATGTACGAGGCGATGTCCCTCGACGGCGCGTCACCCCTCCGTATGCTCTGGCAGCTCGCGGTCCCGCTGTCCAGGGCCGGGATCAGCACGGTGGCGATCTTCTCCGCCCTGCAGGCGTGGAACGGATTCCTGTTCCCGCTGATCCTGACGCAGTCGCAGGAGAACCGCGTCCTGACGCTCGGGCTGTTCACCTTCATGACCCAGTTCGGAGTGAACATCCCCGCGGTACTGGCAGCGATCGTCCTCTCCGTCGTCCCCATCTTCGCCGTGTACCTCGTGGCCCGGCGGGCGCTCATCGACGGACTGATGGGGGTGGGCGGCAAATAGAGCGCCGACGCCGCCCCGGACCACCGCACTCATGAGAGGAACCTCTGCCGCCATGGCAATCCACCCCGCACCGCAGGCCCGTCCGGCCGACCCGCCCCCGGCCGCGGACGGCCCGTGGCGCGACCCTTCGCTCAGCCCCGAGGAGAGGGTGGCCGACCTGGCGTCCCGGATGACGCTGGAGGAGAAGGCCGCCCAGCTGTACGGAATCTGGGTGGGTGCCGACGCCGAGGGCGACGGAGTCGCGCCGCATCAGAACGACATGGTCGACCCCGTCGACTTCGAGGACCTCACCACCCGCGGCCTGGGCCAGCTCACCCGGCCGTTCGGCAGCGCTCCGGTGGACCCGGGCGTCGGAGCCGTCTCGCTGGCCACCGCTCAGGCCAGGATCGTCGCGGCCGGCAGATTCGGTATCCCGGCACTCGCCCACGAGGAGTGCCTGGCCGGCTTCACCGCCTGGGGTGCGACCGCCTACCCGGTCCCGCTCGCCTGGGGTGCGGCCTGGGACCCCGGGCTCGTCACGGAGATGGCCCGGCGGATCGGCGACGACATGCGTTCGGTCGGCGTCCACCAGGGACTGGCACCGGTCCTGGACGTGGTCCGGGACCTGCGCTGGGGCCGCGTCGAGGAGACCATCGGGGAGGACCCCTACCTGGTCGCGACCATCGGTACGGCCTATGTCCGCGGTCTCGAGTCCGCCGGGATCGTCGCGACACTCAAGCACTTCGCGGGCTACTCCGCGTCGGCCGGCGCACGGAACCTGTCTCCCGTCAGGGCCGGCGCCCGGGAGATGGCGGACGTGATCCTGCCGCCGTTCGAGATGGCGGTCCGGGAAGGCGGTGCACGCTCCGTGATGCACTCCTACGCGGAGATCGACGGCGTACCCGCCGCCGCCGACCCCTCGCTGCTCACCGGACTCCTCCGGGACACCTGGGGATTCACCGGCACGGTCGTCGCCGACTACTTCGGCATCGGTTTCCTGGAGACCCTGCACAAGGTGGCGGGGAGCCGTGGGGACGCCGCGCGCCTCGCCCTGACCGCGGGAGTCGACGTCGAACTGCCCACCGTGCGCAGCTACGGCGACGAGCTGGTCGCCGCCGTGCGGGACGGACGTGTCGCGGAGGAACTCCTGGACCGTGCCCTGCACCGCGTTCTGCTCCAGAAGTGCGCGCTCGGGCTGCTCGACCGGGACCTGTCCCTCCTGCCCGTGGCACTCGACGGTGTGGAGCCGTCCCACGCACGCGGCACGGTGGACCTGGACCCGCCGCGGAACAGGGCCCTTGCCCGGCTGCTCGCGGAGCGGTCCTGCGTGCTGCTGGCGAACCCCGGGGGCGTGCTGCCTTTGAGCGGCACCGGCCGGATCGCGGTCGTCGGACCGCGTGCCGACGACCCTTTGGCCATGCTCGGCTGCTACTCCTTCCCCAGTCACGTCGGGGTCCAGCACCCCGCCTCGCCCATGGGCATCGAGGTTTTGACGCTGCTGGAATCCCTGCGCGAGGAGTTCCCGGGCGCCGGCGTCGACCATGCCCGGGGCTGCGAGGTGGACGGTGCGGACACCTCCGGCATCGCGGCCGCCGCCGCGACGGCCGCCGCGGCCGATGTCTGCGTCGCCGTACTCGGGGACCGGGCCGGGCTGTTCGGAAGGGGCACGTCCGGAGAGGGCTGTGACGCGGCGGACCTCGCCCTGCCGGGCCGGCAGGGCGAACTCCTGGACGCACTCCTGGCCACGGGCACCCCGGTCGTCCTGGTCCTGCTGACGGGACGTACGTACGCGCTGGGTGGACGGGCCGCGCGGCTGGCCGGGTGTGTGCAGGCGTTCTTCCCCGGCGAGGAGGGCGGCCCGGCGCTCGCGGGTGTGCTCTCGGGCCGGGTGAATCCCTCCGGACGCCTGCCCCTGGGAGTCCCCGAGGGGCCCGGGGGACAGCCGTGGACGTATCTCCAGCCTCCGCTCGGGCGTGCCAACGGGGTGAGCAACCTCGACCCGAGCCCTCTCTACCCGTTCGGACACGGGCTGTCCTACACCTCGTTCGCCTGGGAGCCCGGCCCGGACGTCCCGGCCGAGCTTTCCACCGACGGTGAGAGGGACCTCGAGATCACGGTGCGCAACACCGGCGACCGCGACGGGGCCGAGGTCGTGCAGCTCTACGCCCACGACCCGGTCGCCCAGACCACGCGCCCCGAGGTCCGGCTGATCGCTTACGCCCGGGTGCCGCTCGCCGCGGGGGAGGCCCGCAGGGTCGGCTTCCGTTTCCACGCGGACCTGGTCTCCTTCACCGGGACCGCGGGGCGCCGGATCGTGGAACCGGGAGATCTCGAACTCCGCTTCGCCACGTCCAGCGACGCGGCCGACGTCAAGCACACCGTGCGGCTGCGTCTCACCGGACCCGAGCGCACCGTCGATCACGGTCGCCGCATGGTCTGCGTCACGTCGGTGGGACCGCCACTCGTCCAGGAGTGAGGAGCAGGGGCCCGCACCGCCTCCCGAGGGGGAGCCGGGCGCTGTCGAAACTTTCGAGGACACCGCGTCCCGGCCCCTCGGATTCTGTACGGCCGGTCCGTCGTGGTACTCCATGAGGACCGGTGGTCCGGGTTCCGGCCGGCCGGAACGGGACGAGGAGGAGACACGGATGGGCATCGAGGTCCAGGACACCGACGGCCGAGAGGTGGTGTTCGGTATCGCGCCCGGCCCGGCGGGCGGGCCGGTTCAGGTCGGCATCCAGGTGGAGGGACACGCCGTACGCGCCTCCTGGACCTGTTCCCCGGCTGCGGCCAGGGAGCTGGCCGCAGCGCTTGCCGCCGCAGCGGCCGAGGCGGAGAACGCCAGGTCGGAGCCCGTCACGGTCAAGGCCGGTGAACTGCTGCGCGGTGACGTACGCGACGGGGACCGGAACATGACGGTCGAGGCGGTGAAGCCGGACGGGGCGAACGTCCTGGTGACCTGGACGTCGGGAGCCGGACGCAGCTGGAGCCAGGTCTACGCCGCGGGGACCGACATCAGGCTCAGGCGCCGCCTGCGCCCGGGGAGCTGAGGGGCCGGTCATCGGGCGGCTTCATAATTCGAAGCCTGTCGTAGTACGGTGAATCTCGTAGTACGGTGAATCTCGTAGTACGGTGAATCTCGTACGAAGGGGCGGGCCCGGTGCGCCCCCGGCCGCCCCCCGTCGCGTCCCGATGAATCGGAGCCCCCCGTGAGCGCACTCTTCGAGCCCTACACCCTCAGGTCGCTGACCGTCCCCAACCGTGTCTGGATGGCTCCCATGTGCCAGTACAGCGCGGAGGCGTCCGGGCCGGACGCCGGCACGGTCAACGACTGGCACTTCGCCCATTACGCGGCGCGCGCGGTGGGCGGCACCGGCCTCGTCCTGACGGAGGCCACCGCCATCAGCCCCGAGGGCAGGATCAGCCCCGCCGACCTCGGCATCTGGAACGACCGGCAGGTGGAGGCGTTCCGGCGCGTCACCGACTTCCTCCGAAGCCAGGGGACGGTCCCCGGCATCCAGCTCGCGCATGCCGGACGGAAGGCTTCGACCGATCTGCCCTGGCGCGGCGGAACTCCCATCGGGGCGGGCGAGCCCGGAGGCTGGCAGACGGTCGCCCCGAGTCCCCTGGCGTACGACGAGGGTGACCCCGCACCCGCCGAGCTGACCGTCGACGACATCAAGAAGATCGTCGACGACTTCGCGGAGGCCGCCCGCCGCGCACTCGCCGCCGGCTTCCAGGTCGCCGAGGTCCACGGTGCGCACGGCTACCTCATCGGTCAGTTCCTGTCCCCGCACAGCAACCGCCGCACCGGCTCCTACGGCGGCTCCTTCGAGAACCGCACGCGGCTCGCGCTCGAGGTCGTCGACGCGGTGCGAGCGGTGTGGCCCGAGGAGCTCCCGCTGTTCTTCCGGATCTCCGCCACCGACTGGCTGACCGAGAACGCGGACGACACGCGCGAGGGCTGGACCGCCGACGAGACCGTCCGCTTCGCCCGACTGCTGCTCGCGCACGGTGTCGACCTGATGGACGTCTCCACCGGCGGACTGGCGCCGAACGCCCAAATCCCCCTGGAGCCCGGCTATCAGGTGCCGTTCGCCGAGCGGGTGCGCACCGAGACCGGCCTCCCGGTCGCGGCAGTGGGACTGATCACCGACGCCGTACAGGCCGAGAAGGTCCTTGCCGACGGCGGCGCGGACGCGGTCCTGCTCGGCCGTGCACTGCTGCGTGACCCCTACTTCGCCCGCCGGGCGGCGCGGGAGCTCGGCGGCGAGGTCCGGACACCCGATCAGTACGGCCGGGCGGTGTGACGCCACTCCTGTCGGTACGCTGACCGCGATGTCCACTCCGCAGGGCCCCACGCTCCGCGAACTGGCCGTACAGGCGCTCTCCTCGACGATGCGCGGATACGACCTGCTCGCCCCGAAGTTCGACCTGACGCCGTACCGCACCCCGGACCGGGTCCTCGACGCCGTTGCCGAGGCGGTGCGGCCCCTGGGGCCCTTCAGCAGCGGCCTCGACGTCTGCTGCGGCACCGGCGCCGGGGTTGGCGTGCTGCGCGGTCTGTGTACGGAGCGCGTCACCGGCGTCGACTTCAGCGCGGGCATGCTCGCCGTGGCCAGGCACTCGCACCCGGCCGACCGCGGCGGCCCGGACGTGGGATGGGTGAGGGCGGACGCACGGGCCCTGCCGTTCCGGCCGGTCTTCGACCTGGCGCTGAGTCTCGGGGCGTTCGGGCACTTCCTGCCGTCGGAGCGCCCCGGGCTGTTCGCCCAGGTGCGCGCGTCCCTGAGGCCGGGCGGCCTGTTCGCCTTCCCGGTGGGCGCGCCGCCCGCCGTCGGTTCCCGGGCCTACTGGTCGTTGCTCGGCTTCGACTCCGCCATGAGGGTGCGCAACGCGCTCGTGCGCCCCCGATTCATCATGTACTACCGCACGTTTCCGTTGCCGGGTGTCCTGGCCGATCTCGGACGCGCCGGCTTCGGGACCCGTCTCCTGCCGCTGGAGACCCTCGGCCGGAGGCAGGACGGAAGCCCGCGTGCCCGCCTCGTGGTGGCAGCGGTCCCGGAATGAAATTTCGATGACTCTCGTACAATGGAGTCCCCCGTACGAAGTGGAGCCGTCGTGACGTCGAACGCCGCTCGCGTGCTCGTCCACCCCTCACGCGAGGAGATCCGTGTCGAGGGAGTACTCCACGCGCTCTCCGACCCGGTCAGGCTGAGGATCGTGCGCCAGCTCGCGGGGGCGGTCGACGAACTGGCCTGCTCCCGCTTCGACCTCCCGGTGTCCAAGTCCACCACCACGCACCACTTCCGGGTGCTCCGCGAGAGCGGCGTCATCAGTCAGTTCTACCGCGGCACGGCCAAGCTGAACTGTGTGCGGGCGGAAGACCTGGACGCCCTGTTCCCCGGGCTGCTCGACAGCGTCCTCGGTGCGGCCGCCCTCCAGGCCGAGCGCCACGGCGAGAGCTGAGCCGCCGGCCCGCCCTCCCCGCACCGCTCAGGTCATCAGCGCACGCATGCGCTCCACCTCGACGGTCTGCTGAGCCACGACATCGTTGGCCATCTCTTCCACCAGTACGTTGTTGCCGTCCGTGAGGGCTTCGGTGGCCATCGTGACCGCACCCTGATGGTGAGTGATCATCAGCTTCAGGAAGAGCGTGTCGAACGCCTCGCCCCGCGCCGCGCGCAGGTCCGCCAGTTGGGTCTCGGTCGCCATCCCCGGCATCGGGGAATGCTCGTGGGTCTCCTCCCTGCCCTCGACGCCGTTGTTCTTCAGCCACCCCTCCATGGCGGCGATCTCCGGCTTCTGAGCGGCGGATATGCGCTGTGCGAGCCGTTCGACCGAGCCCGACCGGGCCCGGTCCGGGACGAGTGCGGTGAGCACCAGTGCCTGCCGGTGATGCTCGATCATCATCCGCGCGTACCGGATGTCGGCGGAGTTGGGGGTGTCGTCCCCGGCGGCCTCGGCCGCCTCGTCGGGCGACAGCGTCCGGGCCGGCTCACCCGGCTTTCCGGGAGCGATGACCGAAGGGCCCCCGTCCGCCGCTGACTTCGTCGCGCCGTCACCGCCGTCTGCTTCGCAGCCGCTCGTGAGCAGCGCGGCCGAGAGGGCGGCCACCAGGACGACAGAGCGCAGGCGTGACGTCCGACGGGATATCAGCACAACTACCTCCAGGGGCACTTGGGTGTATTGCAGACCGTCCTAACACCTTCCACAGGCCGTTGATCAAAAACTTTCATTACGTCTGTGTTGCCATCTGTTGGTGTGTACATGAGAGGGACGATACTGCCGGGGTCCATGAACCGTTCCTCGACGAACGGATACAAGGGAGGACGCAGTGACCTCGTTGCACACCACAAGCGTGCGGCGCAGACGTCTGGGTGTGGCGGCAGCCGCGGCCGGGCTCTTCGCCACTCTGCTGACAGCCGGGCCCGCCGCGGCCACGCCGGACCCGGGCGATACCGCCACCACCCGCGGCGGTGTCTCCGTGAGTGAGCAGGCCGAAGCCAGGGCCGCCATCAAGAGCGGCGACATACCCGGCGTGGACGAGATAGTCCACAGCGACAACATCGAGCACCTCACCAACATCCCCAAGGACGCGCTCCAGGGGCTCAACACGGACCTGGCGTTCCAGGGCAGGTACGCCTACGCCGGGAACTACGACGGCTTCCGCATCTTCGACATCAGCAACCCGAAGCAGCCCAGGACCGTCGCACAGGTCCTGTGCCCGGGCTCCCAGAACGACATCTCCGTCTCGGGCAACCTGCTGTTCCTGTCGACCGACTCCTCGCGCAGCGACAACTCGTGCACCAGCACCACCCAGCCAGCCACGGAGAAGTCGTCCTGGGAGGGCATGAAGGTCTTCGACATCAGCGACAAGCGCAACCCGAAGTACGTCGCCGCGGTCGAGACGGCGTGCGGTTCGCACACCCACACGATCATTCCCGAGCGGAAGGACGTGTACGTCTACGTCTCCTCCTACTCGCCGAACGCGACCTTCCCGGACTGCCAGCCGCCGCACGACGGGATCTCCGTCATCAAGGTGCCGCGCAAGGCCCCCGGGAACGCCCGCATCGTGTCCTTCCCCGTCCTCTTCCCGGACGGCGGCAACCCGGGAGCGCCGGACAACCCGGGCGTGTCCAAGACCACGGGCTGCCACGACATCACCGTCCTGCCGTCGAAGGACCTCGCCGCGGGCGCCTGCATGGGTGACGGCCTGCTGTTCTCCATCAAGGATCCGGAGAACCCGAAGATCATCGACCGGGTCCAGGACAACGTGAACTTCGCGTTCTGGCACTCCGCCAGCTTCAACCAGGACGCCGACAAGGTCGTGTTCACGGACGAGCTCGGCGGGGGTGGCGCCGCCACCTGCAACGACGAGATCGGTCCGAACCGGGGTGCGGACGGGATCTACGACATCACCGGCAAGGGGGACAAGCGCAAGCTGGTCTTCCGGAGCTACTTCAAGATCGACCGCCCCCAGGCCGACACGGAGGTCTGCGTCGCCCACAACGGGTCGCTCATCCCGGTGAAGGGCCGTGACCTGATGGTCCAGGCCTGGTACCAGGGCGGGATCTCCGTGTGGGACTTCACCGACTCCTCGAAGCCGAAGGAGATCGCGTACTTCGAGCGCGGCCCCGTGTCCACGGAGGCCGTCACCACCGCGGGCCCCTGGTCCGCTTACTACTACAACGGCTACATCTACTCCAACGACATCGCCAAGGGCTTCGACGTCCTGAAGCTCGACGACCGGCGGACGGACCCGGCCAAGCGGGTGCGCCTGCCCGAGCTCAACGTGCAGACGCAGCCGGAGTACTTCCGTCACTGACCGACCCGCTCCACCCACAGGTGAGAACGACTGCCCCGCCGGACGGTCTCCGTCCGGCGGGGCACGTTCGTCTCATTGACCGGTGGACGTCGCGGGGACATGCTGTACCCCTGATTCCGGCGACGCGGGGGATCGCCGGAATCAGCCGCGGGCGGGCCCGGGCCCGCCCGGACGTCAGGCGGCCGGCCGCACGCTCGTACCCGCGGCGGCGGCCCACTCCACGAGAAGGCGCTGGTACTCGGTCTCGTCGTCCGGAGACAGCAGTCCCCCCGAGCGCTGCCACAGGTCACGGATCGCTTCGTTGACCACAGAGGCGGGGCGCACGCGGGCGGACGTGTTCGGATACGGGGACATGCTCACCAGGTTAGGCCCCGTCAGAGCCCCGGACCCCCTCGCGGACAGGGATATCCCTCACACCTCCTGACGGAATCCTTCACGAACCGCGGGTATCGCGGCCCTCTTCCGTGACGTCCGTCAAGCCGAGCGCCCGGAGTCCGCCGGGCCGCTCCGCCACGGGGAGGTGGTCGACGAAGCGCACCTCGCAGCCGATCCCCGCCGCCCCCGCGTCAGCGTGCCGGTCGTCACCGACCATGACCACGTCCACCGGGTCGCGCCCCAGCAGCGTGCACGCCGTGCGGAACAGGCGGGGATCCGGCTTCTGGACGCCGTGTTCGTAGGACAGCACGTAGACGTCGATCAGCCCGTCCAGGCCGTGCGCCCTGAAGACAGGGCGCAGATCCCAGCCGATGTTGCTCACGACACCGATCGGAACCCCGTCGGCGCGCAGTCCGCGCAGCACCTCCTCCGCGTCGGGATACGGCTGCCAGGCGGCGGGATCCATGTGGCGCTCGTACAGCGCGTCGCAGAGGCCGGGATCCGGCAGACCCGCCTGCCGTGCCAGGCCCGTGTACGCCTCCCTGTGGTGTCGCGCGCTGCTGTCGCGAACGGCATAGGCGGACGCCAGTTCGGGCGGGATCCGCTCGGGGGACGGGCCCCCGGGCAGTGCGCCGGCGGCCGTCAGCCGCTGTGCGTACCCCTCGAAGTCGGCCTCGTCCAGGACCGTACCCGTGCTGTCCAGGGCTGCCCGCAGCCACGAGGTGACGGGCTCGATCCTGAAGAGGGTTCCGGAGAAGTCGAAAAGTGCGCCCTTGATCTGCATGGCCCGATCATCGCCGCCCCGCAACCGGCCTACAAGGGCGGCTGCGCGTCGACGGTGACCCGCCGGTGCGGCGGGTGTACGCGGCCACGGAGAGCGCGCACACGGCCCCGCCCAGGAGCGCTCCGCCCAGAACGTCGCTCGGCCAGTGCACGCCCAGGTAGAGGCGTGTCAGTGCCACGCCGGTCACCGACACCACGGCGAGGGCGAGCGAGCCCCACCACAGCGGAGGCTGAGCGCCGTGGAGGCGGAGCAGCCACAGGAGGAGCCCGCACGTCACCGCCGCGGTCATCACGTGACCCGAGGGGAAGGCGGCGTAGTTCGCCGAGTCCACCGGATCGGGCCACCGGGGGCGTTCCCGCCCCACGAGGGCCTTGAGCCCCTGCTGCACGAGTGTGGTGACGGCGCTCGTCACGGCCACCCACACCGCGAGCAGCCGCGCTCCACGCCACCACAGGGTGACCACGGCGACGGCCGTCAGCGCACGCATCGTCCAGGGGTCCCACACCCAGTCCGTCAGTACGCGGTTGACGTGGACCAGCACCGGTTCTCCCACCGCATCGCGGTGCAGCGCCTCCGCGACCGAACCGTCCGCGGAGATCAGCGGCGGCCAGCGCACCGCGACCAGAGACAGCAGTACGACGGAGAGGACGGCACAGGCGAGGCCCGTGACGAGGAAGGGGAGACCGGTACGCGCGGAGCGTGAGGGGGAGTGCATGGGGACGATCCTCGCGGACGGGGCGAGCGCCCGGCTATCCCAGTGCGCTGAGTCCCGGCACGAAGGCCACCAGCAGCGGTACGACCGGCACCAGCGCGGCCGCCGCCGTCAGGCGCAGCCGATGTCCCGCGGTGAGCCGCTTCGTCGGCGCGAGCAAGCGGTCGACCCGCAACGGCACATGGGCGCCGGATGCCGGGCCGGGCCCGAACACCCCCCGGTCCTCGTTCAGTTCCACCAGGGCGAGCGCGATGGTCAGTCGCCCGAAACGTCGTGACGCCACGTCGTCCGCCGCCAGCTCGACGAGGCGGTGCATCTCGTCGCGGAACGCCGCGAAGACCGGGATCTGCGGAAATCCGTTCGCCAGGGCGCCCGAGCAGTGCAGCAGCCAGTCGTGCCGGGCCTGGGCGTGTCCCTGTTCGTGAGCCAGTACGGCATCCAGCTGACGGCCTTTCAGCCGGTCGAGTGCCGCTGTGGTGACGACCAGTTGAGGAGCCGAACCGGGCAGCCACCACGCGTCCGGGCGTTCCCCCTCCAGGACCACGAGGCGTCCGCCGTCGGGCTCCTCGCCCGGCATGAGCGGGGAGCGCGCCAGCAGTTCGGTGCGCCGCTGCCGACGCCGGCGGCCGGCCCGGTGGATCTCCCGCACGAGCATCGCGCCGCTCCACGCGCCGCCCAGGGCCAGCACCACGGCGATGACCGCGGACCACGGCCCGTACGCGCCGAGGGCGTATGCCTCGACCACGCCGTGCGGGGCGGGTGCGAAGACGTGGCCCCGGACCGCCTGCCAGGCGGCTGCCGCGCTGAAGGTCATGGAGAGGGCGAACGACAGCAGGACAGCCGCCACGACGCACTGCCAGACCCAGAGGGCGACGACGGGCTCACGGTCCGGCCACCGGGCCTTCGCCATCAGGCCCGGGGCCGCGACGGCGGCCAGCGCACCGAGCAGCAGCAGGGTCAGGGAGACCAACATGGGCGTCAGCCTATGAGTGCCGCCGTGTGCCGCGGTATGGCCGTGCGCGTCAAGTGACGTACGCCACGGTGTGGGACGTCCGCCGTCTCAGAGTGTGAGCAGCATGGCGAACATGGCCATCGCCATGGTCAGCCTGCAGGCGAGTGCCAGCTCCGGCCGCGCACCCCAGCTGACACCCACCGTCCCGCCGTCCGGCACGGCCACGGGTGCGGACGCCGGTATGAGCCGTCCCGCCGAGCGCAGGACGTAGGCCGCGTAGTAGACGAGCAGCACTCCCGTCAGGACGGGGACGCCTCCGGCGGCGCCGGCACCGTGGCCCGAGTGACCCCCGACCGTGTGCGCCGATGACGGAATCATCGCGACGGACATGTAGACCATGGCCAGCGAGCCCACCAGATGGTGCAGATGATGTCCTCCGGCACGGGCGTACGCGAGCGCGCGCAGGGCCGACGCGCCGAACGTCACGGCGTACACGGCCCACATCCAGTCCGGGAGGGTGAACAGGGCCGCGGGCACCGCCATCGCGGCCATGCCGAAACCCATCAGCGCCTCGGCGCGCGCGGTGCTGCGCTCCCGCTCCGTACCGTCCCGGGCGCGCAGCAGGCAGTAGGCCCCCGTGAGCCCGCACAGCACCATGAGCAGCCAGCCGGACAGTGCCGGTCCGTGCACAGCGCACCTCCCCCTACGGCGAACGACGCCGGTGTCGTCCCATCGATGCCCCGTCCGGACCGCTCCTACCGGGGCGCATTGAAGTACTGGGGGAGCGCGCCCGGGCCTTCGGGGGGCGGTCGGGGGGCGGGTTAGTCTCGGGAAGGCACAGTCGGCAGCGCCTCACCGGAGAAGAGCCCATGGACATCGCACCCGCCACGGCACGGGCAGAACTGACCTTCCGCGACGCGACCGAGGACGACGTCCCGGTCCTCGTGCGACTCGTCGAGTCCGCCTACAGGGGAGACGCGAGCCGGGCGGGATGGACCACGGAGGCGGACATCCTCCAGGGGCAGCGCACCGACGCCGACGGGGTGCGCGAGATCCTCGCCGATCCCTCGGGGCGGGTCCTGATCGCCGAGCGGGAGGGCGAAACCGTCGCCTGCTGTCAGCTCGAACACCGCGGCCGGGCCGCCTACTTCGGCATGTTCGCCGTCAGTCCCGGACTGCAGGGCGCGGGCCTCGGCAAGATGATCATCGCCGAGGCGGAGCGCGCGGCCCGCTCCGACTGGGGGACGGACGAGATGCACATGACGGTGATCTCGGTCCGCGAGGAACTGATCGCCTGGTACGAGCGCCGGGGCTACCGCCGTACGGGAGAGCTGACGCCCTTCCCGTACGGCGACGAGCGCTTCGGGGTCCCGCAGCGCGACGATCTGGCGTTCGAGCTGCTGGTGAAGGAGCTCTAGGGTCTCGCTTGGATCAGGCTGGATCAGGAGGCGGTGCCGGGGCACACGAGCCCGGCATGATCCGGACGAGAGGCCCTGGCGTCGGATCCCCGGGCCGTCCTCACGCGGTGAAGCGGCCCGCGCGGCGGATCTCCGGGTAGTCGGTCGTCGCGCCGTCCAGACCCAGCGCGCGCACCAGACGCAGATGGTCCTGGGTGTTCACGACCCAGCCGATCACCTTCAGGCCCTCCGCGTGCGCCTGCTCGACCACCTCCAGGGTGAGGCGGCGGATGTTGAGGGCCAGCGTCGCGGCACCGACCGTCTTCGCCCGGTCCACCACGTCGCCCTCCCAGCGGCTGGCGATGAGGACCGTCCTGACCCCCGGAACCAGCTGCGCGATCTCTGCGACGGCCTCGTCGTGGAACGAGGACACCTCCACGCGGCCGGCCAGGCCACGGCGCAGCATCACGTCCGCCAGGGCCCGAGCCGCCGCCACGTCCTTGATCTCCGCCTGGAGCGGTGACCGGACGGCGTCGAGGACCTCCTCGAACACGGGCACCCGCTCGCCCTGCCCGGCGTCGAGCTCGCGAAGCTCCCCGAGCGTCTTCTCCGCGATCAGTCCCTGTCCGTCCGTGGTCCGGTCCACGGACGCGTCGTGCATCACGGCGAGTGCGCCGTCCTTGCTCAGATGGAGATCCAGTTCGACGGCGTCCATGCCGGCCTGCTCCGCGTGCGCGAACGAGCGCAGCGTGTTCTCCGGTTCGACACCCATGACTCCGCGATGACCGATGGTGAGAAAAGTCAAGACACTCCCGCTTCCGTCCGTCGTCCTTGCCCTGCGTGCGACTCCTGCCCCCAGGGAACCAGTTCGCGCGTGCCCGACTGCGGCTACCCGGCCAGCCGTGAGGAAGAAGTTGTCCTACGGATGTGTGGCAGGAAAAATAGCGGTGAGCATGGGGAGCGGCAGGATAATTTTCTGCCCTCCACTTGTCCGAAGGAACCGCACATGGATACGGTTACTTGACGCGAGGTTCTCCCGTGAAGGAAGTGTCATGACGGAAATTCTTGAGCAGACCGCCGCCGCCGGTGCGACAACTGCTGCCCAGCGGGTCGTGGAGCACCCGGCCTGGCCCGCGCTCAAGAGTGCCGTGGAGGAACTGCGTCCCTGGCAGTCCAAGGACGGCTCCATAGACCTGGAGGCCGAGAACGCCCCCGCCGCCGAGGCTGCCGCCTCCGTCGTCGAGCGGGTGATCACCGCCGTCGAGCGGCTCTCCCCGCTGCTCCCGCACGACGCGGCCTACCACCGTGCGCTCGTAGCGGACCTGCGCCGCTGGGTCGCGGACGGCTTCGGCGTCCCGGACTTCCTCGACTCCCTGCTGGCCTTCCAGCCCGCCAAGAACCGCGCCGACGGCCTCCAGCACCTGGTCGTGTTCGCGATGTACACGCAGAACGGCAACCCCGACCGCAATCTCGAAGCCGTCGTGCTGCGGATGGTCTGGCCGGAGTGGCTGGCCGAGCTCGAGGCCACGCGTTACGACAACCCGCTGTTCTGCGGCATCACCTTCGAGGACTTCACCGCGGGATACGACACCAACTCCGCCGTCCTGTTCCCCGAGACCATCGCCGTGCGCGAGGCCCCGGAGCGCTTCAGCTGGGGCGGCATCTTCTGCGACCGCGAGGCCGCCCGCTTCCGCCGGGTGACCGAGGCGTCGGTCGACCTGCTCGGCCTCGAACTGCCTGACGACATCAAGGACATGCTCGGCGACCAGAAGCGCTGCGAGCAGGCGTTCGTGCTCTGGGACATGGTCCACGACCGCACCCACAGCCACGGTGACCTGCCCTTCGACCCCTTCATGATCAAGCAGCGGCAGCCGTTCTGGATGTACGGGCTCGAAGAGCTGCGCTGCGACCTCACCGCCTTCAGGGAGGCCGTGAAGCTGGAGTCGGACGGCTTCGGCCAGGGCCGTGACGTGCAGTTCGCGGTCCTCTTCGACCGGATGTTCCGCTTCCCCGTCACCGGCGAGCGCGTGCGCAACTACGACGGTCTCGGCGGCCAGCTGCTCTTCGCCTACCTCCACAAGCACGACGTGGTCCGCTGGACCGACAACACGCTCAAGATCGACTGGGCCCGCGCCCCGCAGATCACCAACCAGCTCTGCGCTGAGATCGAGACGCTCTACCGCGAGGGCATCGACCGCCCGAAGCTGGTGCACTGGTTCGCGGCGTACGACCTCGTCGCGACCTATCTTTCTCCGCACCCGGGCTCCCGCTGGGCCAAGGGCCCGGACGCCTTGGACCTCGATCAACCGCCCCGTAAGCTCGTCGACGACGTGCTTCCGGACGAGTTTCCCCTGAGCATGTTCTATGAGGCGCTCTCGAAGAAGCTGAAGCGTGTGATCGCCTCCACCAAGGGGATCACTGCGGCGGATGCCGGGCGGGCAGCCGCGTGAGCGCGCGGTCTGAGGAGGCGGTGGCGATGAACGCAACAGGCAGGGCCGACAGCGGCGCGCTCGAGGGGGCGGTCGTCGCGGTGGCCGGAGCGGCGGGACCGGCAGGGCGGGCGACCCTGCTCAGGCTCGCCGAGGCGGGCGCGACCGTTGTCGCGTCCGACGCGAACCCCGAACGGCTGGCGGAAGCGGTCGACGCCGCGCGGTACGCCCACGGTGGGGCGACGGTCACCGGTGACACCGTCGATCTGCTCGACCCGGAAGCCGCCCGCGACTGGGCCTTCAAGACGGAGAAGGAATTCGGCCGTGTCGACGGCCTGGTCCACCTCGTCGGGGGCTGGCGCGGCAGCGCGGGCTTCGCCGAGACCAGTCTGGCGGACTGGGACTTCCTCGAGAAGCTCCTGATCCGGACCGTGCAGTCCACCTCGCTGGCCTTCCACGACGTGCTGGGGCGCAGCGACCGGGGACGTTACGTGCTGATCAGTGCGGCGGGT
Organism: Streptomyces sp. NBC_01341; assembly: GCF_035946055.1. Taxonomy (NCBI): domain Bacteria; kingdom Bacillati; phylum Actinomycetota; class Actinomycetes; order Kitasatosporales; family Streptomycetaceae; genus Streptomyces; species Streptomyces sp. NBC_01341. The sequence goes on from NZ_CP108364.1 coordinate 6,547,710, forward strand.
GCCAGCAGCCCCACTGCGGGCAACGCGGCCTACTCCGCCTCCAAGGCCGCCGCCGAGGCCTGGACGCTCGCACTCGCCGACGCCTTCCGCAAGGCGGGGGGCGAGCAGGGCCCGACGGCGGCTGCTGCGATCCTGGTGGTCAAGGCACTGGTGCACGACGCGATGCGCGCCGAGCGCCCCCAAGCGAAGTTCGCGGGCTTCACGGACGTCCAGGAGCTGGCCGAGGCCATCGCCGGCGTCTGGGACAAGCCCGCCGGAGAATTGAACGGAAAGCGTCTGTGGCTGACCCCGCAACCGTAAGGACCGACGCGCGACGTCATCACGATCCGCAGGTACGCGGCTTCGCCAGTGACAACTACGCCGGTGTGCACCCCGAGGTACTCGCGGCCCTCGCCCTCGCGAACGGCGGCCACCAGGTCGCCTACGGGGAGGACGACTACACGGATCACCTGCAGCGGGTCATGCACAGCCACTTCGGCCCCACCGCCGAGGCGTTCCCGGTGTTCAACGGCACGGGGGCCAACGTCACCGCGCTCCAGGCGCTGACCGACCGGTGGGGCGCGGTGATCTGCGCCGAGTCCGCGCACATCAACGTGGACGAGGGTGGCGCACCGGAGCGCGTGGGCGGGCTCAAGCTGCTCACCGTGCCCACCCCGGACGGAAAGCTGACCCCCGAGCTCATCGACCGCGAGGCGTACGGCTGGGACGACGAGCACCGGGCGATGCCGCAGGTCGTGTCGATCACCCAGAACACCGAGCTCGGCACGGTCTACACGCCCCGTGAGATCCGCGCCATCTGCGAGCATGCCCACGAGCGGGGCATGAAGGTGCACCTCGACGGTGCCCGGATAGCGAACGCCGCCGCGTCGCTGGACGTGCCGATGCGCACGTTCACCAACACGGTCGGCGTCGACGTGCTGTCCTTCGGCGGCACCAAGAACGGCGCGCTCTTCGGTGAGGCCGTCGTCGTCCTGAACCCGGACTCCGTCCGCGCCATGAAGCATCTGCGGAAACTGTCGATGCAGCTCGCCTCCAAGATGCGCTTCGTCTCGGTCCAGCTGGAGGCGCTGCTGGCAGGGGACCTGTGGCTGCGCAACGCGCGCCACGCCAATGCCATGGCCCAGCGGCTCGCCGACGGGGTCCGCACGGTCGACGGGGTGGAGATCCTTTATCCGGTGGAGGCCAACGCCGTCTTCGCGCGCCTGCCGCACGAGGTGAGCGAGCGACTGCAGAAGCGTTTCCGGTTCTACTTCTGGGACGAGAAGGCCGGCGACGTCCGCTGGATGTGCGCCTTCGACACCCGCGAGGAGGACGTGGACGCCTTCGTCCAGGCGCTCAAGGAGGAGATGGCCCGCTGAGGGCTGTCCCGTAATCCCTGGCGGGCGAAAGACCCTGGGGGGCGTGGCCGGACGGAGACCTCTCCGCCGGCCACGCCGTCGTGTCCGGCGGACGAGCGGGCGGGAACTTCCGGGGCGCCCCCGAGCCGGGGTGCGACCCGTGAGGAGTCGCCCGGCCCGGGCGGGCGGATTCGCGCCCGTACCGGGGTGTGACGTTTCGCCCGGGCAGGGTGGGCGCAGGGCGCCGTCAGCCGAGCTCGCGCACCTCGGCGGCGGTCGGAGCCGTGCCGCCCAGGTGCGCCGGCACCCACCAGGTATCCGTCGCGTCCTTGGGGCGTACGGGATAGGCCCGCTGCGCGGCCTCCAGGAGTTCCTGGACGCGCTCGCGCAGCCGGCGGGTGATCGCGCCCGCGTACTGGTCGGCCGGTGCCTCCATGGCCTCGCCGAGGCGGATCGTGATCGGGGTGTGGCTGCGCTTGAAGTTGCGCGGGCGCCCCTTGGTCCAGATGCGCTGGGTACCCCAGAGCGCCATCGGGACGAGCGGCACGCCGGCCTCCTGGGCCAGCCGAGCCGCGCCCGACTTGAAGCTCTTGAGCGTGAACGACTGCGAGATGGTCGCCTCGGGGAACACGCCGACGATCTCACCCGAGCGCAGGGACGCGAGCGCGTGCGCGTAGGCGTCCTCGCCCTGCGCGCGGTCCACGGGGATGTGCTTCATGCCGCGCATCAGGGGGCCGGAGACCTTGTGACGGAACACCGAGTCCTTCGCCATGAAGCGGACGAGCCGCTTCTGCGGCAGGGCGCCGAGTCCGGTGAAGATGAAGTCCAGATAGCTGATGTGGTTACTGACCAGAACCGCGCCACCGGTCTTCGGGATGTGCTCCGAACCCTGGGTGTCGATCTTCAGGTCGAGCGCCTTGAACAGCGTGCGAGCGGCGCCGATGACCGGCCGATAGACGAGCTCTGCCATCTGGATGAAGACCCTTCGTCAATGCCTGGGGAGGGTTCCCCCCGCGGAAGTTACGCAGCCGTAGGTATTCGGCATTGTGGCGATGGTGCCCCATGCGCGACGCCGTGGCCAGCCCCAAAGGCCCCCTGGCGAGAGATTCTCGTCACGTGAAACCTCCGGGAATGTAATACGCACGCCGGGTGCTGACCTTTTGCGCGGAGCTCTGGGAAGGGAGCCGGTATGGACGGGCTGAAGGCCGACGGCACCCTGGACGCCGCCCGACTGGGCGCGGAACTCGGGGGCAGGGCGACCCTCGTGCAGTTCTCGAGCGCGTTCTGTCAGCCCTGCCGTGCCACCCGACGCGTCCTTGCCGAGGTCGCCGGGATGGTGGAGGGGGTCACCCACATCGAGGTCGACGCCGAGGCCCGTCTCGAGCTGGTCCGCAGCCTCGGCATCACCAGGACGCCCACCGTGCTGGTGCTCGACGCGGCCGGCCGCGTGGTCCGGCGGGCGACCGGTCAGCCGCGCACCGCGGATGTCGTGGCCGCGCTGGGGCAGGCGATGTGACGGGCAGTGACGCATCTCCCACATGACGGGACGCACTTGACTGTGTACACAACGCATCGTCACTCTGACGACATGCCGCCGGAACTCCTTCTCCACTGCCGGGTCCATGTCGACCTCGTGCGCCACGCGAGTGCGCGCTGTCCGGGTGCCTGAGCTACCCACGGCCCCGTACGCCCACTCCCCGAAGGACTTTTCCATGACGGCCTCGCCCGGCCTCGGCACTTCCCGGACGGCTGCACCCGAACTCCTGCGATCCGTGTTCCGGCAGCACGCCGCCGGAGTGGCTGTGATCACGGCCGCAGGGGACTGCCCCGTGGGCTTCACCGCGACATCGCTCAACTCCGTCGCCGCCGAACCTCCGCTCATCTCCTTCGGCGTGGGCACGGCGTCCTCCAGCTGGCCCGTGGTCGCGGAGGCGGAGCACGTAGGCGTGCACCTGCTCGGCGAGGAGCAGCGGGATCTCGCCGCGACCTTCGCCCGCAGCGGTGCCGACCGGTTCGGCCCGTCCACCCGCTGGCGTGACGGGCCGGAGGGCGTACCCCTGCTCGACGGGGTGGTGGCCTGGCTGGTCTGCCGTGTGGTGGCCAGGATTCCGGCGGGCGATCACCGCATCGTGATCGCCGAGGTGGAGTCGGGGGACCCGTCCGGGGGTGGCCGGCCGCTGGTCTACCACCGAGGTCGTTTCACGGCTCTGCGAGACTGAGGTCGAGCAGGGCGGCGCAGGGGGCGGGCCTGGTTGGCTACGTCACAGTTCCAAGCGCTTGCTTATGGGTAACGTACTGGGTGTACTGGCGAGTAATATTCGGCTGGGGGCCCGGTCTCCCGACCGGAAACCGCCCGATGAGGCGCCTATGCTGCGTGCAACAAGGCAGCCCAGAAATGACGATGCAGTAGGAGAGCCGGCGTGAGCTTGAGGATCGTTGTCTGTGTGAAGTACGTGCCCGACGCCACCGGCGACCGGCACTTCGCCGATGACCTGACCCTGGACCGTGACGACGTCGACGGTCTGCTGTCGGAGCTCGACGAGTACGCCGTCGAGCAGGCGCTGCAGATCGCCGACGAGGCGGACGACGCGGAGATCACCGTGCTCACGGTGGGCCCCGAGGACGCCAAGGACGCGCTGCGCAAGGCGCTGTCGATGGGCGCCGACAAGGCCGTCCACGTCGAGGACGACGACCTGCACGGCACCGACGTCATCGGCACCTCGCTGGTGCTGGCCAAGGCGGTCGAGAAGACCGGCTACGACCTGGTCATCTGCGGCATGGCCTCGACGGACGGCACCATGGGCGTCCTCCCGGCGCTGCTCGCGGAGCGCCTCGGCGTCCCGCAGGTCACGCTGCTCTCCGAGGTCTCCGTCGACGGCGGCACGGTCAAGGGCCGTCGCGACGGCGACTCCGCGAGCGAGCAGCTCGAGGCGTCCCTCCCCGCCGTGGTCTCCGTGACCGACCAGTCGGGCGAGGCCCGCTACCCGTCGTTCAAGGGCATCATGGCGGCCAAGAAGAAGCCGGTCGAGTCCCTGGACCTCGAGGACCTCGAGATCGAGGCGGACGAGGTCGGCCTGGGCGGCTCGTGGACCGCGGTCGACTCCGCGGCCGAGCGTCCGGCCCGCACGGCGGGCACGATCGTCAAGGACGAGGGTGAGGGCGGCAAGCAGCTGGCCGAGTTCCTCGCGGGCCAGAAGTTCATCTAGCCCCGGCCGTTCCCTCCACCGCCCCGCACTCCCTCGCACGCAGGAGATTGAAGTCCCATGGCTGAAGTTCTCGTCTATGTCGACCACGTGGACGGTGCCGTCCGCAAGCCCACCCTGGAGCTGCTGACGCTCGCCCGCCGCATCGGCGAGCCGGTCGCCGTCGCGCTCGGCAACGGTGCGGCCGACACCGCCGCCGTGCTCGCCGAGCACGGTGCGGTCAAGGTGCTCACCGCCGACGCCCCGGAGTTCTCCGACTACCTCGTCGTACCGAAGGTGGACGCCCTCCAGGCCGCCTACGACGCGGTGTCCCCGGCCGCCGTGCTCCTTCCCTCCTCCGCGGAGGCCAAGGAGATCGCCGCGCGCCTCGCGCTGCGCATCGGCTCCGGCATCATCACCGACGCCGTCGACCTGGAGGCCGGTGACGAGGGCCCGGTCGCGACGCAGTCCGCGTTCGCCGCCTCGTACACCACCAAGTCCCGCGTCTCCAAGGGTGTTCCGGTCATCACGGTCAAGCCGAACTCGGCCGCCGTCGAGGCCGCCCCGGCCGCGGGCGCCGTCGAGGCCCTCGCGGTCTCCTTCTCCGCGACGGCCACCGGCACCAAGGTCCTCTCGCGCACGCCGCGCGAGTCGACCGGGCGCCCGGAGCTGACCGAGGCCGCGATCGTCGTCTCCGGCGGCCGTGGCGTCAACGGCGCCGAGAACTTCGCGATCATCGAGGCGCTCGCCGACTCCCTCGGCGCGGCTGTCGGCGCCTCGCGCGCCGCGGTCGACGCCGGCTGGTACCCGCACACCAACCAGGTGGGCCAGACCGGCAAGTCGGTGTCCCCGCAGCTGTACATCGCCTCGGGCATCTCCGGCGCGATCCAGCACCGCGCCGGCATGCAGACCTCGAAGACCATCGTCGCGGTCAACAAGGACGCCGAGGCGCCCATCTTCGACCTCGTCGACTACGGCGTCGTCGGCGACCTGTTCGCCGTCGTCCCGCAGCTCACCGACGAGGTCAAGTCCCGCAAGGGCTGACCCGGCGACGTAGTCCCGTACGACGGCCTGGGGCCGCGTGGTGTTCTCCACCGCGCGGCCCCAGGCCGTTTCCGATCACCATTGACGCAGAACCGGGAGACTTATAACTTCGCTATGCGGATGAAAGATTCCGGGAAGCGGAAATAGTGACACTGGAGGGTACGGCCATGGGTCAGCAGCAGAAGGTGGCGACGAGCCTCGCCGGCGCGGTCGGTGAGGAGATCAGCGCCTCCCTGACGGAGGTGGACGCCGAGCTCGCCCGCCGCTACCCGGGAGACCCGGGGACGCGCCAGCCGGTCCACACCGTCTACGTACCCGCCGACACCTTCGCCGCCACCACCATCCGCAGCTGGGGCGACCAGGCCCTCGCGGCGCTCGACGAGCACGCCGCCGACGCCGACGTGTTCGCCTCGGTACTCGGGATCCCGCAGGAGCTCGCAGCGCCCGTCCACGACCGCGTACGCGCCAAGCTGGAGCGCGAGCCCGTCGAAGACCTCCGCATCGACTTCGAGGACGGTTACGGGCCGCGTCCGGACGCCGAGGAGGACGAGGCCGCGGCGCGTGCGGCCCGGCTGGTCGCCGAGGCGTACGCCGACGGGACGGCCGCGCCGTACATGGGCATCCGCATGAAGTGCATGGAAGCCGCCGTGCGGGACCGTGGTATCCGCACCACGGACATCTTCCTGACCGGCCTCATGCGGGCCGGAGGCCTTCCCGACGGGCTCGTCCTGACGCTGCCCAAGGTGACCTATCCCGAACAGGTCACCGCCTTCGTACGGCTCCTGGAGGCCTTCGAGCAGGCTCACGGTCTGCCGGCCGGGCGCCTCGGGTTCGAGATCCAGATCGAGACGAGCCAGTCGATCCTCGCCGCCGACGGCACCGCCGCCGTCGCCCGCATGATCGACGCCGCCCGCGGCCGGGCGACCGGCCTGCACTACGGCACCTTCGACTACAGCGCCTGCGTGGGCGTCAGCCCGGCCTACCAGGCGAGCGACCACCCCGCCGCCGACCACGCCAAGGCCGTCATGCAGGTCGCCGCGGCGGGTACCGGTGTGCGCGTCTGCGACGGCTCCACCAACGTGCTCCCGGTCGGACCCACCCAGCAGGTCCACGACGCCTGGCGCCTCCACCACGGCCTCACGCGCCGCGCTCTGGCCCGCGCCTACTACCAGGGCTGGGACATGCACCCCGGCCACCTGCCCACGCGCTACGCGGCCGTCTACGCCTTCTACCGCGAGGGTCTGGGCCAGGCCGCCTCCCGGCTCGCCGCCTACGTGGCCAAGGCCGGCGGGGACGTCATGGACGAGCCTGCCACCGCGAAGGCGCTCAGCGGCTATCTGCTGCGGGGCGTCGACTGCGGTGCCCTGGACTCCGCGGAGGTCGAGGCAGCGACAGGTCTGACCCGGGAAGACCTCGACGCCTTCGCGTCGCCCCGCCGTGGCGCGCTGACCGTGACGGCGCCGTGAGCGGCCTCAGGCCGGCGGCAGCTCCCCCGAACCGCGGGGGATGAGCCGGGTCGGGAGCTCGACCCTGGCCGGCGGGTGGCCCGCGCCGTCCAGGCGCCGGAACAGGTGCTCCGCCGCGGTCCGGCCGACCGCGGCGGCGTCCTGCGAGATGACCGTGATGCCGAGCAGGTCGGCGAGCTCGATGTCGTCGAAGCCCACCAGTGCGATCCGGCGGTCGCACTCGGCGAGGACGCGCACTGCGGTGACGGTCACCCGGTTGTTGCCCGAGAAGAGCGCGGTCACCGGCTCGGGGCCGGACAGCATGGTCTCGACGGCCGTCCTCACCCGGTCGGGGTCGGTCGGACCGAGGGACACCCAGGAGTCCCGGACCTCTATCCCGGCTTCCGTCAGAGCGGTGTGGTAGCCACGCAGTCGCTCCGTCGCGGTGTGGATGCGCGGCTGGTCGCCGACGAAGCCGATCCTGCGGTGCCCGTGCGCGACGAGATGCGCGACGCCTTCGCGGGCGCCCCCGAAGCTGTCCGAGAGGACCATGTCCGCCTCGACCCGCCCCGCCGGGCGGTCGACGAAGACGGTGGCGATGCCGGCCTTCATCTCGGGCTCGAGGTAGCGGTGGTCGTCGCCCGCCGGAATCACGATCAGTCCGTCGACCCGGCGGGCGCACAGCGCGAGGACGAGCTCCTGCTCACGGTCCGGGTCCTCGGCGCTGGAGCCGTTGATCAGCAAGGCCCCGTGGGCACGGGCCACCTCCTCCACGGCGCGGCTCAGCGGCCCGTAGAAGGGGTCGGCGAGATCCTCGAGGACGAGTCCGATGGAGGCCGTGCGTCCCTTGCGCAGCACACGCGCGCTGTCGTTCCTGCGGAAGCCGAGGGCGTCGATCGCCTCCTGCACGCGGCGTTCCGTGTCCGGGGTGACCCCGGGTTCGCTGTTCACCACCCGGGATACCGTCTTGAGGCCCACTCCGGCTCGGGCCGCCACGTCCTTCATGGTCGGCCTGTTGCCGTAGCGGGACTCGGAATGACGGGTGGTCTCGGCCACGGTGCGCTGTCCTGTCGTCGGGAACGAGTGCTTCGGGGGCCTCTCGTGCGGTGCCGTGGAGTGTCCCGAAGCTGTGGCGTCGAGCATAGGCCCTGGACAACGTTGTCAACAGAATGGAGACTGGGGAGGACCGTCGACCGAAGTCGCAGGTCCTGCCCCTCACCCCTCCGGAGAGTCCACACCGATGCATACCGACCTCGTCGCCGCGCTCGACATCGGCGGCACCAAGATCGCCGGCGCGTTGGTGGACGGCAGTGGCTCCCTTCTCGTCCGGGCGCAGCGGCCGACGCCCGCGCGGGAGGGTGCCGAGTCGGTCATGGGCGCCGTGAGTGACATCCTGGCGGAACTGACCGCCTCCGCCCTGTGGCCCCGGGTGAGCGCGGTCGGGATCGGCAGCGCGGGCCCGGTCGACGCCACGGCGGGCACGGTCAGCCCGGTCAACGTCCCGGGCTGGCGCGGCTTCCCGCTCGTGGACCGTGTCTCCGCCGCTACCGGCGGGATGCCCGTCTCACTGGTCGGCGACGGGGTCGCGATGACTGCGGCCGAGCACTGGCTCGGGGCCGCCCGCGGCTTCGACAACGCGCTGTGCCTGGTCGTGTCCACCGGAGTCGGAGGCGGGCTCGTCCTCGGCGGAAAGCTGCACCCCGGCCCCTCGGGCAACGCCGGTCACATCGGTCACATCAGCGTCGACCTGGACGGTGACCTCTGCCCGTGCGGCGCGCGCGGCTGCGTCGAACGCATCGCCAGCGGGCCCAACATCGCCCGGCGTGCCCTGGAGAACGGCTGGCGCCCGGGGCCCGACGGCGACGACACGGCGGCCGCGGTGGCCGCCGCGGCGCGGGCCGGGGACCCGGTCGCCGTCGCTTCCTTCGGAAGGGCGGCCCAGGCCCTGGCAGCCGGGATCGCCGCCACCGCCACCCTGACCGACATCGACATCGCGGTGATAGGCGGGGGAGTGGCCGGCGCGGGCGAGGTGCTCTTCGCGCCGCTGCGCGAGGCCCTGCGCGACTACGCCACGCTCTCCTTCGTCCAGGGCCTCACGGTGACCTCCGCGGTGATGGGCACGGACGCCGGCCTGGTGGGCGCGGCGGCCGCGGCCTCGGCCCTCCGGCCTGCCGCGGTCAACGGCGTACCCGCCGCCGCGAAGTAGGCGCGGGCCTCCCGGGACCGGGGCCGCCCGGCGCCGGATCAGCGTGGCCTGCGGCCCCGGTCCGCCGTCTGCTGGGGCACGACCACGAGGAACGCGTCCTGCTCCAGGTCCATCACGACCTCCGCGGCCACTCCCTCGCCGCGGCGGGCCGCGGCGAACTCCTCCGCCGGCCGGCTGCCCCGCGGCCCTCCCGCGGGAAACTGCTCAAGTACCGTGCGGCGCACCGCGCACCCCCGTCGTCGTTCCTGTGGCTACCCGCTCCAACGACGCCCGCCGCCCCCCGTTACGGGCCGTCCCGCCCGTACGTGCTCGTACAGTGGGACGCTCCCGGCTGCCGCCCCGGTGCAACCGCACCGCCCCGACGGGGTTTCCGCAACGGGGTGTTGCGGGCAAGCCACAGGGGGCTACGGAAGAGGGGGACCCGTGATCGTCTGGATCAACGGTGCGTACAGCGCGGGCAAGACCAGCGCCGCTTGCGAACTGATCGATCTGATCCCGAACAGCACCCTGTACGACCCCGAGCTGATCGGCGGCGGACTGCGGCGGATGCTGCCCCAGAAGAAACTCGCGGAAGTGACCGACTTCCAGGACCTGCCGATCTGGCGTCGGCTGGTGGTCGACACGGCCGCCGCACTGCTCGCCGAGCTGTCCGGGGTGCTGGTGGTTCCGATGACCCTGCTGAGGCAGGACTACCGGGACGAGATATTCGGCGGACTCGCCTCCCGGCGCATACCCGTTCGGCATGTGCTGCTGGCAGCAGAGGAAACGATCCTGCGGCAACGGATCGCCGAGCGGGAGGAGTTCGCCGACGACCCCGGGCACAGCGAGCGGATCAGGGAGCGGGCGTACGACCACGTCGAGCCCTACCGGGCAGCGCTGAGTTGGATCGAAGCCGACGCGCACACCATCGACACCAGCTCCCTGACCCCGCACGCGACGGCCGAACGCATCGCCGAGGCCCTGAGCAGCGGTGCGGCCAGAGAGTGCGGCATCGTGCAGACTCCCGCGCCGCGGGCGGAGACCGTCGCGTCGGGGGTCCTGCTCTTCGACGAACAGGACCGTGTCCTGCTCGTCGACCCCACCTACAAGCCCGGCTGGGAATTCCCCGGCGGTGTGGTGGAGGCCGGTGAGGCCCCCGCGCAGGCCGGGGTGCGCGAGGTCGCCGAGGAACTCGGACTGAGCCTGGGAAGGCTGCCTGAGCTCCTGGTCGTCGACTGGGAGGCGCCCAGACCGCCGGCGTACGGAGGACTGCGCTTCCTCTTCGACGGAGGCCGGCTGAGCGCGGAGGAGGCCGCACAACTGCTCCTGCCGGGTTCGGAGCTGCGCGACTGGCGGTTCGTCACGGAGGAGGAGGCGGCAGGTCTGCTGCCTCCCACCCGCTTCGAGCGGCTGCGCTGGGCACTGCGCGCCCGGGAACGGTCCGCCGTGCTGAACCTGGAGGCGGGCGTGCCGGTGGGCGGATAGGCCCGCCGGGCTGCCGGTGCCCGGCCGGCGAACCACCGGGGCCGGAGCCGCCCGGCTCCGGGATTGCCGCCCTGTCCACGCACCTGTGCGGGGCAGCGCGCGGGACACATGACGCACGCCGGTCCCGCGGGTACGCGGACGCGCCGCCGGACCCGGGGTCCGGCGGCGCGCCGGTACGTCGTCAGACCGCCTTGGAGTCGGCGTACTTCCGCAGGAACAGCGCCTCGGCGACGGAGAGCCGTTCGAGCTCCTCGGGGGACACGCTCTCGTTCACCGCGTGGATCTGGGCCTCGGGCTCGCTCAGACCGATCAGGAGGATCTCCGCCCGCGGGTACAGCGCGGCCAGGGTGTTGCACAGCGGGATGGACCCGCCCATGCCGGAGACCTGCATCTCCTCACCCGGGTAGGCGAGCCGCATGGCTTCGGCCATCGACGTGTACGCGGGGCTGCCGGTGTCCGCGCGGAACGGCTGCCCGTGGCCCACCTGTTCGACGGCGACCCGGGCACCCCAGGGAGCGTGCGACTCGAGGTGGGCGGTCAGCAGCTTGGTGGCCTCGACGGCGTCCTGGCCGGGCGGAACCCGCAGGCTGATCTGGGCCCGGGCGGTCGCCTGGAGGGAAGGGGTGGCTCCGACGACCGGCGGGCAGTCGATGCCGACGACGGTGACCGCGGGCCTCGCCCAGATCCGGTCGGCGACCGTGCCCGTGCCGATCAGTTCCACGCCGTCGATGATCTTTGCGTCCTTGCGGAACTCGTCCTCCGGGTACTGCAGTCCGTCCCACCGGGCGTCGGCCGTGAGACCGTCCACCGTCGTCGTGCCGTCCTCGGCCCGCAGGGACGCCAGCAACTGGATCATCGCGGCCAGGGCGTCCGGGGCCGCGCCACCGAACTGACCGGAGTGCAGATTGCCCGCGAGGGTGTCCAACTGCACCCGGAGCATGGTCATACCGCGCAGGGTGGCGGTGACCGTGGGCAGGCCGACCCGGAAGTTGCCGGTGTCGCCGATGACGATCGTGTCGGCGGCCAGGAGCTCCGGGTGGGCCTCGGCGTACCGTTCGAGCCCGCCCGTGCCCTGCTCCTCCGAGCCTTCGGCGATCACCTTGACGGAGACCGGGACGCCGCCGTTCGCCTGCAGGGCGCGCAGCGCGAGCAGGTGCATGATGAGTCCGCCCTTGCAGTCCGCGGCGCCGCGGCCGAACCAGCGGCCGTCGCGCTCGGTCAGCTCGAACGGCGGGGAGAGCCACGCCGCCTCGTCGAGCGGCGGCTGCACGTCGTAGTGGGCGTAGAGCAGCACCGTGGGCGCCCCGGCCGGCCCGGGCAGATAGCCGTACACCGACTGGGTTCCGTCGGGGGTGTCGAGCAGCGCGACGTCCTGGAAGCCGTCTCCCCGGAGGGTGTCGGCGACCCAGCCGGCCGCTGCCTCGCACTCGCTCCTGGGGAACTGTGCCGGGTCCGCCACCGACCGGAAGGCCACCAGCTCGGTCAGCTCCGCCTTGGCACGGGGCATCAGCGAGGCAACGGTCTCGGAAATCGGACGGGCGGTCATGGGCACGCTCCTGGTGGGTGCGACGTTAGGACTGTGGCGCGGTGTCGCCACGACGGTGTGCGACGCCGTGGGTGCGACGTTGCGTGTACGACGAATTCATGGCTGATCCTCCCACAGAGGAGCTCGGCCGCGACGCGCCGTAGGATGCCGTGAGCAGTTGGGGTCACTGGTCGGATCGGGAGCAGAAGCACATCGTGAGCAGCGAGAACGCAGACGCCGGACGTGAGCCGGAAGAGTCGTCGTCGGTACCGCAGGAGTCTTCGGTATGGGACGTCGTCGTGGTCGGCGCGGGCCCGGCCGGAGCTTCCGCGGCGTACGCGGCAGCCGTCGCAGGGCGACGGGTGCTGTTGCTGGAGAAGGCGGAGATCCCCAGGTACAAGACGTGCGGCGGCGGGATCATCGGGTTTTCGCGGGATTCCCTGCCTCCGGGGTTCGAACTCCCCCTGAAGGACCGGATCCACGCGGTCACCTTCTCGCTCAACGGGAAGCTGTCCCGTACCCGCAGGTCCCGGCGCATGCTCTTCGGGCTCATCAACCGGCCGGAGTTCGACGCCGGTCTGGTGGAGGAGGCCCAGAAGGCGGGCGCCGAACTGCGCACCGGTGCGACGGTGACGCGGGTGGAGCAGCACGGGCCCGCCGTGCCCGACCGGCGCACCGTCGCGGTGGTGCTCGCCGGCGGTGAGACGGTGCTCGCCCGTGCCGTCGTCGGCGCCGACGGCAGTGCGGGCCGCATAGGAGCCCACGTCGGAGTGAAGCTCGACCAGGTCGACCTCGGCCTCGAGGCGGAGATCCCGGTGCCCGAGACGGTCGCCGAGGACTGGGCCGGCCGGGTGCTCATCGACTGGGGCCCGATGCCCGGGAGTTACGGCTGGGTCTTCCCCAAGGGCGACACGCTGACCGTCGGCGTGATCTCGGCGCGCGGCGACGGCGCGGGGACGAAGCGCTATCTGGAGGACTTCGTCGGCCGGCTGGGCCTGGCCGGTTTCGAGCCGACGGTCTCCTCCGGCCATCTGACCCGGTGCCGGAGCGACGACTCTCCGCTGTCACGCGGGCGGGTGGTGGTCTGCGGTGACGCCGCCGGGCTGCTGGAACCCTGGACCAGGGAGGGCATCTCCTTCGCACTGCGGTCCGGGCGGCTCGCCGGTGAGTGGGCGGTACGGATCGCGGAGGCGCACGACGCGGTCGACGCCCGGCGGCAGGCGCTCAACTACGCGTTCGCGATCAAGGCCGGCCTCGGTGTGGAGATGAGCGTCGGACGCCGTATGCTCCGGCTGTTCGAGCGACGTCCGGGTCTCCTGCACGCTGCGCTCACGGGCTTCCGCCCCGCCTGGAACGCCTTCGCCGGGATCACCCGCGGGACGACCTCGCTGGCGGAGCTGGTCCGTTCGCATCCGCTGGCACAGCGCGCTCTGCACGCCATGGACCGACGGGGAGCGGACGGGGTCAGCTCTCGACCTTGATCCGGAAGACCGGGTGGTCCGGGCAGGCGGCCAGGAGTTCGGCGTCCGTAGACGTCGCGGTGATGCCCTGGAAGTACTGGTTGACCTCCCAGCCCCAGCGCTTGAGGTAGGCGCGGACGATCCGTGCCTTCTGCTCGTCGTCCGCGATCTCCACAGCGGTGAACACGCGGACCTTCCGGCCCACCTTCAGCTCGCCGCCGCCGGCCACGCGCATGTTGCGCACCCACTGCGAGTGTCCGCGGGCGGAGACCAGGTACTGGACGCCCTCGTGGAGGTGGGGGTTGACGGGAATGCGCTGCATCCGACCGCTCTTGCGCCCCGGGACGGACATCTCGGCGGATCCGAGGAGGCTGACGCCGTGGCGTGCGAGCCAGCCGATGACGTTGTTCATCCGCTGGGCGAAGGCGTCGGCCTCGAGGTAGTACGGCTGCTGCGACATGGGTGGGCTCCTACCGTGGAGAGAAGCGATCGAGAGAGCAGTGCTCTTCATTTGCGAGAGCGGTGCTCTCGCTTGAGATCAGTGTGTACGAGTGCGATGCTCTAAAGCAAGAGCACTGCTCTCTTTGTTGTTCGGTGCTCTGTTTTCGTGGCAGGCTGACTGCATGAGCACCATCCGAGGAGCCAGAGAGCGTGCCCGTATCGAAGTCACCGCGGCGATCAAGGACGAGGCGCGGAGACAACTCGCCGCGGAGGGCGCCGCGAAGCTCTCCCTGCGCGCTGTCGCCCGCGAGCTCGGCATGGTCTCCTCCGCCCTCTACCGCTACTTCCCCAGCCGCGACGACCTGCTGACCGCACTGATCGTCGACGCCTACGACGCGGTGGGTGAAACGGCGGAGGCCGCGTGGGCGGCGGCCCGTGACGCGTCAGCCGGTCACGCCGCCCGATGGGCGGCGGTCGCCTGCGCCGTGCGGGACTGGGCTCTCGCGCATCCGCACGAGTACGCGCTGATCTACGGCTCTCCCGTACCCGGATACATCGCCCCCCAGGACACGGTCGGTCCCGCGTCCCGTGTCGGCCTCGTCCTGGTCGGGGTCGTGCGCGAGGCCCACGGCGCCGATGGACTCGCGGCGCCTGCGCTCGCGGCCGATCTGCGCCCCGAGGCCGAGCGCATGGCGGCCGACCTGGCCGCCGACCTCCCTCCCGCCGTGGTGACGGCTCTCATCGCGGCCTGGGCCCAGCTCTTCGGGCTGATCTCTTTCGAGCTGTTCGGCCAGTTCCAACGGGTCGTGGAGGACCGTGAGCCGTTCTTCCGGCGGTCCGCCGAGGAGCTCGGACACTCCGTCGGACTCCTGCGCGGACGGGGCGCGGGAACCGGCGGCGGGGGAGCCTGACGCGGCGGAGGCGCCCGAGCCGAGGGCGCCGCCGGGCGGCCTTCTTCGGCCCGGTGGCGCGGGCGCGGCCGGCCGGAACGCGTTCGGACCGGCCGTACGAGACGGATGGGCCGCACCGACAGCAGTGCTGGGCGGTCACACGTGCCCGGGAGGGCGCACGGGCCGGCCGGGAGCCGCACAGGCGGGGCGTACCGCACGCGAGTGCTCCCGGCCGCTACTCCGCCGGGAGTACACGCGTCCACCACGTCCGGCCGACGCGCGCCGGTCGTCCGCGCGTCTAGCGTTGCGGGTATGCGCGATCAGCGAGCCCACCAGGGCGCCGTCCCTCACCGGGAGCCGTCCCCCATGGCCGGCCGACGTCCGCCGTGGCTCGGGAGCAACGCCGGCCGGGGGCCGGGAGGCCGCCTGCCCTGGCTCTCGACCGTCGTGCTCGCCGTGATCGTGCTGCTGGGCACCAACGTCGCCGCCCACGGGCAGGGCCGGGAGCCGCTCGGTGCCGTCGGCCGGCTGCTGCTGGTCGCCGCGGTGGCCGTGCTGCTCGTACGCCACCGCCACCCCGTGGTCGCCGTCGGCGGAACGTGCGCCGCGACACTCGTCTACCTCTGTCTGGGCTACCCGTACGGCCCGGTGTTCGTCGCCGTCGCCGTCGGTTGCTTCAGCGCCATCGTGTCGGGGCACCGCAGGGCGGCCTGGTGGTCGCTCGGCCTGTTGTGGGCGGGCCATCTGCTCGCCGCCCACTGGCTCTACCGGTGGCTGCCGCCGGACGGCGACGGCCCGGCACCGTGGGGCCAGGAAGCCTTCGTCTCCGCGTGGATCGTGGCGATCGTCGCGGCGGCGGAACTGCTGAGGGTGCGCCGTGAGCAGTGGGCGGCCGCCCGGTCGGAGCGCGAGGCCGCGGAGAGGAGACGCGCCGACGGGGAACGGCTGCGCATGGCCCGCGAACTCCATGACGTCCTCGCCCACAGCATCTCCGTCATCAACGTCCAGGCCGGAGTCGGCCTGGCCCTGCTCGACTCCGACCCCGAACAGGCCCGCACCGCGCTCACCACGATCAAATCGGCGAGCAAGGAGGCGCTCGGCGAAGTGCGCCAGGTGCTGGAGAGCCTGCGTACGCCCGGCGACGCCCCGCGGGCCCCCGCCCCCGGGCTCGACCGCCTGCCCGAGCTGGTCGAACAGGCTGCCGCGGCCGGTCTCGCCGTGACCGTCGGGACGTCGGGCGTGCAGGAGGCGATCCCGCCCGGAGCCGACCTCGCGGCCTTCCGCATCGTGCAGGAGGCCCTGACCAACGTGGTGCGGCACTCCGGGTCGCGCACCGCGGACGTCAAGGTCGTGTACGGGGGCGCACGTCTCCTGCTTCTGGTGGACGACGAGGGGCCCGCCGCCGCGGGTGACGCCGGCGGCAGCGGCAACGGGCTGGTCGGGATGCGGGAGCGGGCGGCTGCCCTCGGGGGGACCGTCGACGCGGGACCGCGCGCGGGCGGTGGCTTCCGGGTCGCGGCGGAGATCCCGCTGTTCTCCGGCCGGGGAGTTTCCACCCCTCGGACCGATGCCACCACGGAGGGGACGACGTGATCCGTGTACTGCTGGCCGACGACCAGGTGCTGGTCCGGGCCGGGTTCCGGGCGCTGCTCGACGCCCAGCCGGACATCGAGGTGGCCGGTGAGGCCGCCGACGGGGCGGAGGCCGTGCGGCTGGTGCGTGAACTGCGGCCGGACGTCGTGCTCATGGACATCCGGATGCCGAAGGCGGACGGCCTGGCCGCCACCCGGACGATCACCGAGGACCGGGCCCTGCGCGGCGTGAGAGTGGTCATGCTGACCACTTTCGAACTGGACGAGTACGTGTTCGAGGCCATTCGCTCGGGGGCCTCCGGCTTCCTGGTCAAGGACGCCGAGCCGGAGGAGCTGCTGAGAGCCGTGCGTGCCGTGGTGGGAGGGGACGCGCTCCTGTCTCCCGGTGTGACCCGCCGCCTGATCGCCGAGTTCGCCGCCCGTTCCAAGCAGCCCGCGTCGGCCACGGTCCTGGACGGGCTGACCGATCGCGAACGGGAGGTCATGGCTCTGGTCGGAATCGGGCTCTCCAATGCGGAGATCGCCCGCCGGCTCGTGGTGAGCCCGCTCACCGCCAAGACGCACGTCAGTCGGGCCATGGTCAAGCTGGGCGTGCGGGACCGCGCCCAACTGGTCGTGCTCGCCTACGAGTCCGGGCTCGTGCGCCCTGGCTGGCTCGACTGAACCGGCTGTTCGCCCCGGGGTCCGGGCCTCTGCTGGAACCGCAGGAGCACATGCACCACGCGTACGACGAAGGCCGGCGCGCCCAGCACCGCACCACTGAGAAACAGCAGGCGTTCGCCGGTGTCGGGCAGTTCGAGGAGCAGAGCGGGAAGTGACACCCCGATGAAGGTGGCGACCGCCACGAAGGCTCCGCTCACCAGCGCGTAGCCGGTCTCGATGGTCGCGGCGTCCCGCTGTGCCTGGGTGCGATGTTGCATACCCGGAGTGTCACAGGAGCGGCGGCCGACGACAAGGAGTTCTGCCGTCCCGCGTCCGCTTTGCCCCCGCGCGTACGTGGTCACTCCCGGCCCGGGAGTGTGGCCGCCGTCCCGCCGGACGCGCTCCACAGGGGCGGCGTTCGGCCGCCGTCAGATCACCGCGGAGTTCTCCGCCCAGAGCGTGGCGACGCCCGCGTCACCCGAGACCTCGACCGACGACAGGGGCGCGCGATTCCACAGGGCCAGGTACAAGGCCTCGGCGGTCCCGCTCAGGGTGCAGTCGACCGGCCCCGCGGCGTCGCCGCCACGCACCGTGCGGGGCGGGCCGTCGGAGAGCCGCACGGTCCACGCCGTCTCCGTGTCCACGGCATGCACGAGCAGTGTGCACGGGGCGCCGGACCGGACCCGGCTCGTGGCGCGCGCGTGGAAACCTGCCAGCAGTTCGTCGATCCCGTCGACGGCGAGCGACGGAGGTACGGGCGTCAGCGCGCCGCCGCGCGCCGATTCGGCGTCCACCCGGTGGATGCAGGTCTCGTGTGCCTGCCGCCTTGCCCAGAACGCGAGAGGGGACGGCGCGGGGAGAAAGGTCCAGCACCGCAGGCCGGCGGGCGCCGAGTACAGCGCGTCGACGAGCCGGCCGTGGCCCTCGGTGAACCAGTCGAGCAGGGCGGCGCCGTCCAGGTCGGGCTCGCCGTCGTCGGGCCGGTAGGCCCGGTGCCCCTCGACGACGAACGCGGTGGCCCAGCGGTGCACCGTGCCGGTGTGCCTGAGGAGGTCGCGCACCTGCCACTTCGGGCAGGTCGGGACAGGTGCGTCCGGCCCCGCCTGCCTGGCGGCCGAGGCGAGTGAACGGCCGTCCGCCGAAAGGGACGCCAGATGATCCGATATCTCCACGGCGGTGATTGTGCCAGAGCGTCAGACGCCCTGCGGGTGTGCCGGGTGCCCCCGGCCGGCCCGGCGCACCAGTCGCGAGAACCATCCCAGCGCACAGGCCTGGACGAGCACGGACACGACCAGGGCGAGGTAGACGAACCAGGCGGGGCCTGCCGTGTCGGCCCCCGCCATCGAGCTGCCGAGGAAGAAGGCGAAGACGGTCGGCGCGGCGAGGAGGAACAGCCAGACGCCGGCGAACGAGGCGTCGTCATGCGTCACGAACAGTGTGTCGACGGCGACGAACACCGTGACCGCGAGGACGAGGCCGAGGTAGATCCGCGAGGCCGTGTTGCCGAAGGTCAGTCGCGCCAGTGTGCCGAGCCGCTGTATGTCGATCATTCGGTGACTCATGTTCCGCTCCCCGTCGGTAGGTGGTTCCTCCATCGTCCGCCGGGGCAGGGGCAGGTGCCTGAGTACGCCTACTCAATCCGTTCAGGTGTTCCCGCGTTGCGGGCGGCGAGGCCCAGTACCGCCGCGGTGGCGGCGAGGAGCGTCACCGTCGTGAGGGCGGCCGGCAGGGAGAGCCAGTCGGCGAGGAATCCGATCACCGGCGGTCCCAGAAGCATTCCGCCGTAGCCCAGGGTCGAGGCGGCGGCCACTCCGCCCGGGCCGGCGAGCGCACCGGCCCGTCCGACCGCCACGGGGAAGATGTTCGCCAGCCCCAGGCCCGCCACGGCGAAGCCGAGGAGGGTGAGCCACGCGGTCGGGGCCAGTGCGCCGAACAGCATCCCGACGGCAGCGGTCGTCCCTCCCGCCACGAGCGTGCGGGTCTGCCCGAACCGTTCGAGCAGCGTGGTGCCGGTGAGCCGCCCGATGGCCATCGTGAGCGCGAACAGCGAGTACCCGGCGGCGGCGAGGCCGGGATCGGCCAGCAGGTCCTGGCTGAGGTGCAGTGCGCCCCATTCCGCCAGTGCGCCCTCGCCGTACGCCGTGCAGAGGGCGATGACACCGAACAGGACCACGACCCGGCGGGTGTGCGGGCTCATCCTGTGCGGCTGTGCCGCGGCATCGTCACCCCGTTCCTGCGAGAGTGCCGCGGCCGTCGTCCGGCCGCCGAGGAGCACGGGGGCGGTGATCGCGGTGACGAGGATCCCGAAGCCGGTGAGGGCCAGGAGGTGGCTCCCGGGTGACAGGCGGGAGGCGACCAGGCCGCCGAGCCCCGCGCCCGCCATGCCCCCGAAGCTGAAGGCGGCGTGGAAGCTCGGCATGACCGGGCGGCGCATGGCGCCGACCAGATCGACCGCCGCGCTGTTCATCGCCACGTTCATGCCGCCGTACGCCGCACCGAAGACCAGCAGGACGAGACCGAGCGTGAGGGCCGAACCCGTCCGCGCGGGAAGGGCGATGCTCAGTGACAGCAGTACGCCGCAGATCACGGTGACGACGTGGCTGCCGTAGCGGCGGCAGAGGGCGCCCGTGAGCATCATGGTGATCACCGCGCCCGCGGAGACGCCGAGCAGGGCCAGCCCCAGAGTGGACGCTGTCGCTCCGGTCCGGTGCTTGATGGCGGGGATCCGGACCACCCATCCCGCGAACAGGAAGCCGTCGAGGGCGAAGAAAACGGTCAGCGCGGTACGGAGGCGAGTGAAGGAGGGTGGGGCGGTGCTTCCGTCAAATCCCCCCGGCAGGGCCGTCCGCAGTTTGTTTCGTTGCGGCACAAAGTGAGCATAGAGGCCTACCCATGGCGCGTGCAAGACGGTCGTCGCGGTGGCCGGCCGGTGAACGCCGCAGGATGCCGCAGCGTCGGCAGCGGCTCCGGATCATGGGAGACTCGCCCCCATGAACGGCAAGTCGACCACCACGCGGACGAAGTTGGAGAGGGGCCGCAGCGCGCTCGGGCCCGCCCTGGAGCTGGTCCACACCGGGCGCGCCCCCACGCGTGCCGTGCTGACCTCCGAACTCGGCGTCACCCGTGCCACCGCCGGCGCGGTGGCCGCCGAACTCGAAGCGCTCGGGCTCATCAAGGTCGACTCCAGCCCGGGTTCAGCGGCCGGCTCGCAGGGGCGCCCCTCCCACCGGCTCTCCGTGCTGGACAGCGGTCCGGTGGCCCTCGCCGCCCAGGTCCACTCCGACGGTTTCCGGGCCGCGCTCGTCGGGCTCGGGGGCAGAATCGTGGCCACCGCCCCCGGCTGCGTCGCCGTCATGGCCGACCCCGCCCAGGTGCTCGGCGAGGTTGTCGAGGCCGGCGCCCGGCTGCTGCGCGAGAGCGGACTGCGCTGCGTCGGCGCGGGGCTCGCCGTCCCCTCGGCGGTGGCCGAACCCGAGGGCACGGCGCTGAACCCCCTGCACCTCGCCTGGCCCGCGGGTGCGCCCGTCCGGGAGATCTTCGCCGCGTGTGTACGCGAGGCGGGCATCACCCAGCCCGCCTTCACCGGGAACGACGTCAACCTCGCGGCCCTCGCCGAGCACCGGCACGGCGCGGGACTCGGCGCGCAGCACCTGCTGTGCGTCGCCACCGGTCATCGCGGCGTGGGCGGCGCGCTCGTCCTGGACGGCCGCCTGCACACCGGGAGTTCGGGGCTCGCCCTGGAGGTCGGGCACCTCACGGTGAACCCCGAGGGGCGCCCCTGTCACTGCGGCGGACGCGGCTGCCTCGACGTCGAGACGGACCCGCTGGCCTTCCTCACGGCCGCCCGCCGGGAACCGGGCCCCGAGGAGTCCCTGCTCAAGCAGTCCGGCGACCTCCTGCGCGCCGAGTACGACGACCCGGACGTGCGGGCGGCCTCCGAGGAGCTGATCGACCGTCTCGGCCTCGGCCTCGCGGGCCTGGTCAACATCCTCAACCCGGACCGGATCATCCTGGGCGGGCTGCACCGCGACCTTCTGGAGGCCGACCCGGAGAGGCTGCGGGCGGTCGTCGCCGACCGCAGCCTCTGGGGCCGCAGCGGCAGTGTGCCGATTCTCGCGTGCACCCTCGACCACAACAGCCTGGTGGGTGCCGCCGAACTGGCCTGGCAGCCCGTGCTCGACGACCCGCTCGCGGCGCTGGCCTGACCGCCCGCCCTCCCGGCGGGAGACGGGTGGTGCGGAGCGGATCAGACCTCCGACAGGGCGAACGCCCGTGCCGGACGTGCTGCGAGCATCGCCTTGGGACCTCCTCGCCGAGCGTCGTCACCGGCTGTGGGCGCAGCCGCCGCAGCAGATGGGGCTTGCCCGCTGTCTCCGGCACCCTCGTGCCGCCCCCGACCGGCAACTGCCCCCCGAATCGAACGGGCCCGGCTCACCACTGCCTGCCGCGGACCGGCCGGTCGCGTTCCGGCGCCGACAGGTGCAGGATCTCGTAGCGGTCACCGGGCAGCGGTCCGGGTGGCTCGTGGTCCCAGAGGGAGAAGTGCAGCAGCTCCCAGTGGCGCGGGTCGACGGCGGTCACGGTGGCGACGGCCCCCGGATGTGCTGCCGTCCGTGCGCCCTCCTCGATCGCGGCCTGGACGGCCTGCGCGGGCGCGGCCGTGCCGGGGATCGTCTCGCGGCGTCGGACGGCGGTGCGGGGGAGTGCCGTCGGCACGGAGCCCTCCTGGTAGGAGAGCCCCGTCCAGTGCTGCACCTCGGGGCGGCCGAAGTCGTCGACGATCCCCTGGAATCCGGGGCCCCACAGGAACGCGTTCATGCCCTCCGGGGCCGACCACAGATACAGCGGGGCGTACTGGTTGACCGGTGAGTCCGGGCCTCGCTCGCGGATCAGGTAGGCCTTGAGGCCGAGTCCGGGAAAGTCGTCCAGGAGATGCCCTCTCGTCGCGACCCTCTCGCGGATGATGCCCATGTCGTAGCCGGCGGGCAGAGTGATCTCGTACTGCATGGCGTGCACGCTGTGCTCCTCAGGCCGGGGGCGGGTTGGGCGGGTCGAGCAGGGAGAGCAGCCCCCGGACCGCGGCGTCGAAGGCATCCGCCGAGCCCGAGGCCCGGGCCAGGACGTAGCCGCCCTGGACCGTGGCCACGACGGAGGCGGCGATGTCCCCCGGTGCGAGCCCCGCGCCGAACTCCCCGCTGTCCAGACCCTCCTGGACGATCTGTGCCAGTCGCTCCCGCAGCCAGGCGATCGTCTCGTCCACCGGGGCGCGGAGTTCGTCGCTCGCCACCACGTCGGGATCCATGGTCAGCCGCCCGACCGGGCAGCCGCGCAGCACCTCACGCTCACGCAGCAGATAGGCCGAGATCCGCTCGTAGGCCGACCCGGGGCCGTCGAGGAGGGCTCCGGCGGTCTCCCGCATCCGGGCCGACGTGCGCAGCACGGCCGCCAGTGCCAGGTCGGGCTTGCCCGCGAAGTGGTGGTACATGCTGCCCTGGCCGGCTCCCGCCCGCTGCTGGATCGCCTTGGGGCTCGTACCCACGTAACCCCGCTCCCACAGGAGCTCCTGGGTGGCCTCGATCAACCGGTCCGGAGTGCTCATGCCGGCACTGTACATACCAGTAGGTACAGAAGTGCGGACTTCGGCGGACCCGTCCGGGAGCAGGCAGATGCCGGCCGCCTGCTCCCGGAGGCGTACGCGCACTGCCGCCGACCGTACGACGCCCTGACGGCCGCCCGGAGACAGGCTCGTAGGTGACGGGAAAACCCGACGACGTCGTCACCGAGGAGCTGACCGAGATGAACACCCTTGCGTATACCGGAGGACCCGGGCCCTGGATCCTCCTCTTCCCCGTCATCTGGGCGGCCGTCGTCGTCGGCGCAGTCACGGTGCTGCGGCGGACCGTGTGGCGGGGTGGTGGCGGGTGGCGGACGCGCGCCGGACACCGTGCAACGCTCGGCGAGCGTGCACCGGTCGCCCTTCTGGGGCGGCGCTTCGCCGCGGGTGAGATCGACGAGGAGGAGTACTGGCGCAGGCTCTCCGTGCTCGACGAGCCCTACGGCCGCTACGGCAAGGACGGCGCGGCGTGACCGCCGGGGAGTGAGGGGGGGGCGACGTGGGAGCGCGCCGGTCCGGGGGCCGGCGCGCTCCTGTGCGCTCGTGGCGATGCGCTCCGTCGGGGTGCCCGTGGAGTGCGCCGCCCGGGCCCGTCAGCCGACGACGGTCGACCGGGCCCGCTTTCTTACCGCTGTGGGCTCAAGGAGGCCCGCCAGGTCCGTGGCGAAGGGGCCGTCGGTCGTCGACCCGTACACCGGGAGAGTGGGCAGAGCGCTGGTGAAGGATGGGGCGGGAAGGGTGAACCAGATGACCTTCCCCGCGTCATCGCTCGGTCGTATGCCCCAGCTCTCGCTGACCGCGGCGATCATCGCCAGTCCGCGCCCGGAGGTGGCGGACGAATCGGCGTCGCACACGGTCGGCAGCCGGGGGTCGTGGTCGTGGACGGAGACCGTCAGCCGGTCGAGCAGGAGCTCGATCTCGACGGTGCACGATTTGTCCGGCTGTGCATGCCGGTGGACGTTGGTCAGCAGTTCGGTGACACCTAGCGCGGCATGGTCGATCAGGGGATCGAGATGCCAGTAGCGCAGTTGTGCCGAAATGATTCTGCGGACCTGACCGATCCGCGACGGCAGGGCCTGGAGCTCCACCGCGCAGTGCCTGCTTGGCTCGCTGATCACGGCTGCGACTCCCCGAAATAGGTCCGGAAGAAGACGAAGAAGCGGATCCAGCAGATGGCTGACTGCTGTTTCTGGTCATGCGTGGTCCGCCCTGAGCGGCTTCCGGCGGTCCGGCTTTCGCTGTTACCGTCGGTGCACCATCAGTGACGTGTGACCAGCGTGACTCAGGGGGTTGGGCTCCGCAACTCGCGGTGCCCGCGGTGTGCCGCAGCGTTGGCGGCGGCCGGACGCCTCGCTGTGCCGGCACGACGCCGGGACCGTCCGCCGCGCGCGGTGTTCACGCCGGGGCGGCCCCGGAGGTCAGGACTGCCGCCCCGTGGCACTCCGCAGCGCCTCCAGGAATCTGCGGACCGGAAGGGCCCCGCCGGGCCTGCGGTTGCGCTGCCCCATCGTGAGCCGGTAGCGGACCCCGTTGAGCCGCGCGATCGCGGAGTCGGCCGACAGGAACCAGGGCTTCCCGGCGCTCACCGCCGAGAGCGGCGCGCTGTCGATCTCCCGGCCGTTGCTCGTGAGCAGCGCAAGCCGCCCGTCCTTGACGATCACTTGTCCCGCCCGGGTGAGCGACCGTGCCCACCGCTGGATCCTGACGTCGTTCGCGACGAACTCGGCTGTGTCGAACTCCGCAGCGCTGAATTCCGTTTCGGCCATGACGACTTCGCCCCCCTTGTACCGTCTTCTGCAAGTCTGCCCGGCCGCGGGCCTGCGCACCAGACCGCGACGAGGCCGGTTCCGCGGTCCGGACCGCAGGGCTGCGGGGTGCGGGGCCAAGGGAGGGCTATGGGCGGTCAAAGTAAACGTTTGTGCAGGTGGGGGGCATATCGTGGGAGCTCCGGAGCACCTCAGGTACGCGAAGGAGACCCCGCTGATGGACACCAGTGAGCCGAGAACGGACGGTGGCGTCGTGGCGACCGTGGACACCGACCGCAGTGACCCCGACTACCGGGCCTGGCTCAAGGAAGCCGTACGCAAGGTCCAGGCCGACGCCAACCGTTCGGCGGACACCCACCTCCTGCGCTTCCCGCTGCCGGAGCACTGGAACATCGACCTCTACCTCAAGGACGAGTCGACTCACCCCACCGGCAGCCTCAAGCACCGGCTGGCCAGGTCGCTGTTCCTCTACGGGCTCTGCAACGGCTGGATCCGCAGGGGCAAGCCGGTCATCGAGGCGTCCAGCGGCTCGACCGCCGTCTCGGAGGCGTACTTCGCCAAGCTGATCGGCGTGCCGTTCGTCGCGGTGATGCCGCGCACCACCAGCCCCGAGAAGTGCCGGCTGATCGAATTCCACGGCGGACAGTGCCACTTCGTCGACGACGCGCGCCGGCTCTACGAGGAATCGGCTGCCCTCGCCGCCGAGACCGGCGGGCACTACATGGACCAGTTCACCTACGCCGAGCGTGCCACCGACTGGCGGGGCAACAACAACATCGCCGAGTCCATCTACCAGCAGTTGCGGATGGAACGGTATCCGGAGCCCGCCTGGATCGTCGCCACCGCCGGGACCGGCGGCACGTCCGCGACCATCGGGCGCTACGTCCGTTACATGCAGTACGACACACGCATCTGCGTGCCAGATCCGGAGAACTCCTGCTTCTTCGACGGCTGGACCCGGCACGACCAACTGGCGACGAGCGACCGGGGTTCACGCATCGAGGGCATCGGCCGCCCCCGAATGGAACCGAGCTTCGTGCCCGGTGCCATCGACCGCATGATGAAGGTGCCCGACGCGGCGAGCGTCGCCGCCGTCCGGGTGCTGGAGCGCGCCATCGGGCGCAAGGCCGGGGGCTCGACGGGAACCGGGCTGTGGAGCGCGTTCAGGCTGGTGGCCGAGATGGTCGCGCGGGGCAGCACCGGCAGCGTCGTCACACTGTTCTGCGACCCGGGCGACCGCTACCTCGACAAGTACTACTCCGACTCCTGGCTCGGGGATCAGGACATGGACATCCGCCCGTACACGGAGACGATCGACCATTTCCTGGCCACCGGCAGCTGGCCCGCCTGACCGTCGGGCGCACAGGGCCCGGTCGCGTCCGCGCGTACCGGTCAGGGGGACAGCCCCGGGTCGCTCGACGCGTCCCGTGTGCCCCCGGGTGACGCCCGCGCCGTACCGCCGTACCGGTCATCCCGGGCCGGGGAGCCGCTGGACGGCGACGGCGGCCGCGTCGTCGCCCAGGTGGCCGCCCGCATACCGCAGCAGGTCCGCGCACAACCGCTCCAACAGGTGCTCCGGGCCGAGACCGGTCCACGAGGCCGCGCGCTCGGCGAGCGGATAGAAGCGCCCCGAGGCGTCCCGCGCCTCGGTGACTCCGTCGGTGTACAGCAGAAGCATGTCGCCGGGGCGGAAGGCGAACACGTCCTCCGTGGGGCGGGCCCCCGCCAGGGGCCCGACTCCGAGCGGAGGCCCCGGCTCCGTCGCGTGCAGCGCCCGCACCCGGCCCTGCCGCAGCAGCAGGGGCGGCGGGTGCCCGCAGCTGACGAGCCGCAGACCGTGACCCTCGTCGGAAACATCCAGCACGGCGGCTGTCACGAAGGACTCGGCGATGTCGTGCTCCTCGGTCCGGTCGTCGTTCTCGTTCAGCGAGTCGATCCGGTGGGCCGCGACACCGGTCTCCAGGCGGGCGACCAGGTCGGGCAGGTGCTCCTCCTGGCGGGCCAGCGCCCGGAAGGCGCCCAGCACCCCCGCGGCGCCGCTGATCGCGTCGAGGCCCTTGCCGCGGACATCGCCGATGATCAGACGCGTCCCCCGGTCCGTCCGGGCGGCGGCATAGAGATCGCCCCCGAGCTGGGCCCCCTCCTCGGCCGCCAGATAGACGGAGGCGAGGCGCAGCGGGCCGCTGTACAGGGGCAGAGGCCGCAGCACGCTGCGCTGAGCGGCTACGGCCACGGTCCGCAGCCGCACCATCTCCGCGGCACTGCGTACCCGCAGGTGGGCGAAGAACGTGACGATCGCCGAGATGAGGAACAGGGCGACGATCTGGTACATGTGATTCAGGTCGGTGATGCTGGACCGGCTGACGGCCACGATCGCCTGGGCCAGCACCGCTACCGCGCCGACGAAGGCCGTCGGGCGGGGACCGGCGAACGACGCGGTGAGCGCAGGTGCCGCCACGAGGAACGGCCCGAGATGCACCTCCGGCGGCACGTTGACATCGACCACGGTCACCACGGCGATCAGGACGAACGGCACCGCGACGAGTGCCCTGCTCGGCCGGTCGCCGTCCCGCAGGCCGTCGATCCACTGCCACAAGCCCATGAGTCCGGAATACCTCACCGGCCCTCGCACCGCCCCTCGTGGGGAACCCCGAGTGTGCGGTACACCTGTGTCCCCGCTCCCGCCGTCGGCCGGCCCGCGGAGCCGGAGAGCGGTCAGTCGTCGAGCAGCATGCGAAGGGCCCGCCCGAAGACCCGTCGGCCGGCCCCGGCCAGCACGGGATCCGCCCAGCGGGGCAGCAGCCGTACGCGCAGTTCCTCGACCCAGATCACATGTGAGCCCGAGCCTGTCGGATACACGTCGATCGAGGCCTGCCCACGCACCAGGGAGCCCCGCTTCTCCAGCCGGCACAGGCCCGCGCGGCCGGACGCCGGAGGGGTCCACCGGACCACTTCCATCGGATCGTCGAAGCCCAGCGGACCCAGACCGGTGCGGGCGACGAAGACCGTACCCGGCCGCGTGCGCGGCCCCGTACGGACCGTGACCGAGGTGAACGGAACCGTGTCGCCGTGCCGCTCCCAGTCCGTCACCCGCCGCCACGCCTCGGCGGCGGGGAGGGGCGAGGAACGTTCGATACGGAATACGGCCACAGCCCGATCCTAGGACGTCCGGCGCCCGTGAGGCGGGGAGCGGAGGATCCTGGCCCGTCGTGGCGTACCTACTCCCCGTCCGACGGCTCGCCCGCCACCACGAGCCCCGGAAGGTGCTCCTCGATCTCCTGGCGGAGGCCGTCCGGCAGGCCCGCGTCCGTGACGAACGCGTCCACCTCGTCGAGCGCCGCGAAGGAACTCAGCCCCACTGTGCCCCACTTGGTGTGGTCGGCCACGACCACGACCCGCCGGGCGGCCCGCACGAAGCGCCGGTTCGTCTCGGCCTCCGCGAGGTTCGGCGTGGAGAGACCCGCCTCGACGGAGATCCCGTGCACGCCCAGGAACAGGACGTCGAAGTGCAGAGAGCCGATCGCACGGTCCGCGACCGGACCGACCAGCGAGTCCGAGGGCGTACGCACCCCACCGGTCAGCACCACCGTGGCCGCACCGGCCCGCGCGCCCCCCGCCGCCGTCGGCCGCTGCGCGCTGTGGAACACATCGGCGACCCGGACCGAGTTCGTCACGACGGTCAGGCCAGGTACGTCCACGAGATGCGCGGCCAGGGCGAACGTGGTCGTACCGCCGGAGAGTGCGATCGCGCTGCCGGGCGCGGCCATGGCGGCGGCAGTGCGCGCGATGTCCTCCTTGGCGCTGAGCTCCAGCGTCGACTTCGCCTCGAAACCGGGCTCGTGCGTGCTCGCCTCGACGACCGGCACAGCGCCGCCGTGCACCTTTTCGATGACCCCCTGACGCGCCAGCGCGTCCAGGTCCCGGCGGATGGTCATGTCGGAGACGCTCAGTTTGCGGGTCAGCTCGTTGACCCGGACCCCGCCGCGCCTGCGCACGTCGTCGAGGATGAGCGCACGCCGCTGCTCCGCGAGCAGGTTCTGATTCTCGCTCAACGCCGGGCCCGGCCCTTCCGTCTGTCCACACGGTCCGGCAGCGGCCTGCGGGACGCCCTCATCCTGCCACGCACCCCTGCGGGGTGGGGCACTGGGGAGATTCGGTGAGAGCGGTGCGGTGGGCACCGCACATCCGGGATGGTGGTGACTGCGTGTCAGGGCCCAGCCGCCCTTCCCCCTCCCGTCGCCATGAGGCGCCCGGATCCAGAGAGCGAGTCACGGAATTGCCCCCTGCCCCCCAGGCCGCCCCGAGCGGCGCCGCACTGGAACTGCTCGTCCACGGTGTCGGCGGGGCCACCCCGCAGGAGATGCTGGGCGACCCGCGCACGACCCGGATCACCGGTGACGCCACGGCGGCCATCTACCGGCGCACCGAGGACGTCGCCGCCGAGCAGCACCCCGAACGCCACCGGGAAGGCCCCGTCGCCGAGGCCTACTGCTGGTCCAACCTCACGTCCGGCAACGGTTCCCGGGCCCTGTGGCTGCTGCTCCTCCCGTTCATGGTGGTCAACCTCGCCCACTGGATGCGTCCCTCCTCGCAGGGGAGCCCCCGGACGGTCCGGCTGTACGGGCTCGTCGTGCGCCTGATCGCGCTCAGCCTCACCGTGCTGCTGACCGCCGCGGCCTGCGAGGTCGCCCTCGACCTGGTGGCCTGGCAGTGCGCGGGGACGCCCGGATGCTCGGGGCAGCGGTCCTGGCTCGGGTTCCTGTCCACCCGGCGGGACGGATGGTTCTCCCAGCCCGGCCGCAGGCTGGCCGTCGCCGCGGCCGTGCCCACGGCCCTGGTCGGCCTGCTCTGGTACCTGTCCAACCGCACCTGGAGTGCCTACGAATCACAGCGCCCGCTCCTCCCGGACGAGTCCGGCCGCACCGGCACACCCGCCGACGAGGACACGGACGAGCACGGGACCGAGGACACCGGGGAGGCATCCCGCCCCGGCGTCCCCCCGGTGCGCCCGGCTCTCGGCCGGCCCGGCTTCTGGTACGGCCGCCGCCTCGTGGCCCGGCTCCGCGCCGCTCACACCGCGGCCGGGTTCCTCACGGTCGCGGCGAGCGTCGGAGTGGCCGCCGCCCGGCACGACCGCGACGCCGGCAGCCCCGTGCCCGGGGCGATCGGGGTGCTGTTCCAGACCGGTCTCGCCCTGTGCGGGCTGATCGTGGTCGCCGTGGTCTGCCACCGGGGCCGCAGCGAGCGGCGCCTCGACAACCGTCTGGACCGGGCGCTCACCACCTTCCTGCCCGGCACCGCGCTGGCCCTGCTGGCGGCCGGGGTGGTCTACGCCGGCTGGTCGCGCCCCGAGTGGGTGTCCTCCGGCACGCTTCCCGGGGAGTGGGCCTTCCGTGCCCTCACTCTCGGCCAGGGTCTGCTCGTCGTCGTACTCGCGGCGGTGGCCCTGCGGCTCCACCGGCGCAGGCCCGAGCCGCGCACCACGCTGCGTGGCCTGGGCGGGCCGGCCGTCGCCATGCTGGCCTGCGCACTCGGTGGTGTGATGACCGGCGGGGTCTCCCAGCGCGTGGCCGACTGGCTCGACGGCCCCGGCACCCCGGGCATGGGCGCGGGCTCGGCGATAGTGGGTCCGCCCGTGCTCCTCAGCTGGCAGGCGTCGGTCATCCCGGTCCTCCTGCTGCTCCTGCTCGTCCCTCTCACCTGGCTTGCCGTCCGCACCCTGCGGCACGCCCGTCGGATGGGCCCCGGAATCGAGGCAGAGTACGGCGAGCCGTGCCCCGACCCGGGCAGGACCCGGCGGATCGCGCGGATCAGGGCGACGGCAGCCCTCACGGACTCGGCGCCGGGGATCCTGGGGCTGCTCTCCGGGGCCACGCTGCTGCTGGGTGTCGGAGCGGTGGCCGGTTCCTGGCTGACGGGCCGGGTTCCCGGCCTGGCCATGGACGACGCGGGTCCCTTCCTCGAATCGATGGCCGAAGCCGCCCAGGCCACCGGATCCTGGCTGATCGGCTTCGGCGCCATACTGTTCGTCACCTGGGGCCGCCGCGCGTACCGCGACGTCTCGGCCCGCCGAAGCATCGGCGTCCTCTGGGACGTCGGCACCTTCTGGCCCCGTGCCGCGCACCCCTTCGCACCGCCCTGCTACGCCGAGCGTGCCGTCCCGGACCTCTCGTCCCGGATGTGCGCGTGGACCGGCCGCACCCGCGGCAGGCTCGTCATCTCGGGCCACTCGCAGGGCAGTGTCCTGGCCGCCGCGGCGGTGTGGCAGCTTCCCGACACGGCCAGGCGCCGGGTCGCGCTGCTGACCTACGGCTCACCGATCGAGCGCTTGTACGGACGCTGGTTCCCGGCCTACTTCGGTCGCGCCCCCCTGGAAGGGCTGCACGGCTCCGTGCACTGCTGGCGCAACCTGTGGCGTGCCACGGACCCGATCGGCGGCCCGGTAGGCATCGACGAGGGGCAGGGCCACGAGGTGGACCTGGGCCCGCTGAAGGACCCGCTGGTCTACGGCCGTACGCCCGAACACCCGCTTCCCGAACCGATCCTGGGGCACTCGGACTACCAGGCCGACCCGGTGTTCGCCGTGGAGCGGGCGGCACTCCTGGAACGGCTGGGGCCCGTGGTGCCCCAGCAGACGGGGGCCCGGGAGGCCGGCGCGGAGGCTCAGGGCAGCTCGGGCAGGTCCTCGGGGTAGAGCATGGTCAGGTCGTCGGTGCTGGGCTCCGCGAGCTGGGCGACCCGGCCCGCATGCCGTTCGACCATTGACTCGAAGGTCTGACGGGCCGTGCGCCCGTTGCCGAAGGCCGGCCCCTTGGGAAGCGCCGTGAAGTACTTGAGCAGCGCTTCCCCCGTGCCGTCCGCCAGGGTGTACTCCTGCTCCTCGGACTGCTGCCCGACGATCCGCAGCAGTTCCTCGGGCAGGTAGTCGCTGAAGGTGATGGTCCGTGAGAAGCGCGACGCCACACCGGGGTTGACGGTGAGGAATCGCTCCATCTCGTGGGTGTAACCGGCCACGATCACCACCACCGCGTCGCGGTGGTCCTCCATCAGCTTCACCAGGGTGTCGATGGCCTCCCGCCCGAAGTCGCGGCCCGAGTCCTCGGGTGACAGGGCGTACGCCTCGTCCACGAAGAGGACGCCGCCGCGCGCCCGGTCGAACGCCTCCTGCGTGCGGATGGCCGTGGAGCCGATGTGCTCCCCGACCAGGTCGACGCGTGACACCTCCACCAGATGACCGTGCTCCAGGACCCCGAGCGAGGCCAGGATCTCGCCGTAGAGCCGCGCCACCGTGGTCTTGCCCGTTCCCGGGGAGCCGGTGAAGACCAGGTGCCGGCGCACCGAGGCAGCCTTCAGGCCGGCCAGCCGGCGGCGGCGGCCCACCTCGATCATGTCCGTCAGGGCCCGCACCTCCCGCTTCACGCTGTCCAGGCCCACCAGCGCGTCGAGTTCGCCGAGGACGGCGCCGGAGTCGCGCACCGGTCCGGCGGACAGGGCCGGGGCGGGAACGGCTTCAGGCTCGGTGGCCCGCTGCCCGGGCATCGCACCGAGCAGCCCCGGTGTCGTACGGGTCGCCGTCAGCACGGCGAGGACCGGGGGAGCGGTGGTGGGGCGCACACCGCTCTCGTCGCTGGTGCAGTCCTGAGCGACCGGGCCGCCGGCGTGGCCGTCCCCGTGGGCCGAGGGCTCGGGGAACTCGTAACCGCCACGCGCACACCGTTCGGTGCGGCAGCGCGTCAGGGTCGAGCGGCAGCCGTCCATGACATGGAAGCCGTAGCCCTCGCTGCCCGTGACCCGGCAGCTGTCGAAGGTGCCCCGGCCCTCCGCGGACACGTAGAAGCCGGCCTCGGCGGGCGAGGTGACCGTGCACCGCTCGATCGTCGGGTCCGCGCCCTTGGTGACGATGACACCGGTCTGAGCCGCGTCGATGGTGCAGTTGTTCAGGGTGCCGCCACTGCCGTGATCCCGGAACCACGCTCCGGTGGACGCCTCGCGGATGCGGCAGTCGTCGAGCTGCGCGGTCGCTCCGTCGCTCACCGAGACGGCCGTGTTGCGGATCTGGGACAGGTCGCTGTCCACGACATCGGCGCGCGAGCCGCGGTCCAGGACGAAGAGGGCGTCGGGCACGTCGTGGACGCGGCACGAGTCGAGTATGACCGTCGCCCCGTCGCTCACCCAGACCGCCGGATAGTCGCCCGTGCTGTCGTGGATCTCGCACTGATTGGCGTCGACACGGGTTCCGGGGTCCCACACGGAGAGACCGTTGCGGCCGAACCTGCGCACCGTGGAGCGCGTCAGGGTCAGCACCGAACGGGAGCGCAGATCCACCGCGTTCTCGGGGATGTCGTGGATGTCGCAGTCGGCGAGCGTGAGGACCGCGTCGGTGTCCAGCGTGACGCCGTCGGCCGACGTGCGGTGCACGGTGCATTCCGTCAGGTGCGCGGTTCCGCGCGAGGTGACCTGCACCCCGCTGCCCTTGATCTCGTAGACCTCGCAGCCCACCGCCTCCAGAGCGCTGCCCTCCCCTGTCACGCTCAGTCCCGCGCCGCTGGAGTGGTGCACGCGGCAGCGCTCGAGCCGTGGATGGGCGCCGTCGCGCACCGACACGCCCGACTGCCCCGCCGAGACGATCTCGCACTCCTCGAACACCCCTCCGGCGCCGTCGAGTACGGCGATGCCCACGCCGGCCGGGTTGTCGACGGTGCAGCGCCGGACCGTGGGCCTGGCCGCCCCTCGCACCTCCAGGCCGGCGGCCGACCTGGTCACGATGCGCAGATCGGACAGTTCGGGCGTACCTTCCTCCACGAGCAGCGCGGGGGCCGCCGAGTCCTGGCCCTCCACGTGCAGATCCTGGATGACGGCGGACGCGCGGACGGTGAGGGGGACACCGTCCGCAGGAGCGATGCGCACGGAACCGACGGACCCCTCGGGGCCGCGCAGGGTCACCGCGCGGGAGACGACGAGGTTCTCCCGGTAGGTTCCGGGAGCGACGGTGAGGACGTCACCGTCCGCTGCGGCCTCCAGGGCGGCGTTGAGGGAAGCGTATTCGCCCGTGCGGCGGCGCCATCGCGATGTGCCGGTGTGCGTCACCTGGACCGTGCCCTGTGCCATGGTGCTGCTGTGCCCCCACCTCGTGCCGTGTGCGCTGCCTCGTGCTGTCCGCCCGAGCCGCCCGTGGCGGGTCGGCTCTCCGGCCCGCCTGCCGAGGAGTCGGGCGGGCCGGTCCACCGTAGCGCGCGTGACGGGCGCGAGTTGACTGGTCGGCCGCCGAAGGGCCCTGTTCGAGCGTGTGCGGGGGCTGCGTGCACCCCGAAGATCAGCTGCCCGTGCCGGTCCTGCCCCAGTCGGGGCCGACTTCGGCCCAGGCGCGGTCCAGCCTGCTGTACCGCCGTTGCATCATGCGCCATACGACGAGCCGCCGTGCCGTTTCCGTGAGACCCGCGCCGGCCAGTGTGGCGCCGACTCCCGCCAGCACGGCGTGCGTGCGCGCCGTGGCGGAGTCCATGGGACGCGTCGCGGGGAGCCCTTGCTCGTCCGTCCAGATCCGGATCCTGGCGCCGGGCGTCGTGGCGGCGGACGTCGTCGTCACCTTGCCCGTGCGCGCGGTTCCGTCGGGGGCGCGCCAACCGGCCACCACGGACGTGCGGCTGGAGTCCTCCGTGACGGCGGCGGACTCGGGGTCCTGGGCGAACCGCGATCTGCCGGAGGCCTTGCGGACGACGACGGCAGGAGTGGGATGGCGCTGCGCGTGCTGCGTCCGCACCGACTGCTGGAGCGCGTCGTCGGTGAGCGAACCGCTCAGCCAGCCGAGCACCGGTGCCCCCAGGGCCATCAGCAGCAGCGCGGCCAGGGCGACCCATGCCTCATGACGATCGGTGGCCCGGCACACAGGATTGCCCCGCCACCGCCGGAGCCCCAGAAACGCTTGCACGGCCATCACCCCCTTCCCGTCCGTGATAACCCCGCAGGGCCCCGGAAAAGTCCGCCGACGCCGAAGAGAGAGCAAGCTCACTACGCCAACACGCCTCGTGTACCCGAGAGTTCCCGGAGCACCGCGTGGTCCGTGCGTCAGCCGAGTACCCGCACGGGGTCGCCCACCCTGATGACGCCCGTCCCCTCGGGAACCAGGTTCTGACCGAAGAGCAGATCCTTCCCGGACCGGCGATGGCGGGCGAGAGTCCGCAACGGCTCCTTGCCGCGCTCCGCCGTCCCCTGGTCGGTGGTGGTCACGACACACCGCCCGCACGGCTTGGCCACGCGGAAGACGACCTCCCCGACGGAGATCCTCCGCCAGCCGTCCTCGTCCCAGGGGCCCGTGCCGTCCACCACGACGTTCGGCCGGAACCGGTTCATCGGCAGCGGGCCCTCGTGTGCATGGTCGCCCTGGCCGATCAGGGTGTTCAACGCGTCCAGTGAGGCGCGTGCCGTGAGCAGCAGCGGGAATCCGTCGGCGAGGGACACGGTCTCGCCCGGCCGGCCGAACTCCGGGTCCACGGGCCTGCGGTACGACGGCTCGTCGAGGTGGACGAGCCGGACCTCCGTACCGAGGCGCGCGCTGAACCAGTCATGTGCGGCCGCGCCGCCCTCCACCACTTCGACCTTGCTGCGGAACAGCTCCGCGACGACCGTGGGACCCGCTCCGGGCACCTCGACGTCCAGCGGCGCGCTCCCGGGCGCCGACAGGGCCACGCCGCCCCCGGGCAGCGCTCTCGCGGACAGCTGTGCCAGGCGGGGCTGCTGACGCTGGGTGACGACCTTCCCGTCGCCGTCGATCAGCATCCACCGGCGGTCGCCGTCGAGTCCCCATGGCTCGACGACGGCCTCGTCGCTCGCGCGTGCGGCCAGCGACTTGACCGGATGAATGTACACAGCACCGAGTGAGGGAGAAGGCATGCCTCCATTTTGCCAGTCTCGACCCGCGATGCCCGGTCAGTACCCCCGGCCACCCTGGTACGGACGGTTGTACGGGTCCTCGTACGGAGACTGGGCGGGCGCCGGCCGCGGGGAGGCGGGGCGCATGGCCTCGTACCCCGTGCCGGGGCGCTGGGGCTGTGGCGACTGCTGCTGGTAGCCGCGGGGCGCGGAAGGCTGCTGGGGGATGTACGGAGCGGGCGCGTGCTGCAGCTGTGCGGGCTGCATCATCGGGGCCTGCTGCATCCCGGCGTTCTGGTACTGCGGTTGCGACGTCTGCTGCGGGTAGCCGTACGACCCGTTGGGCTGGGACGGGGCCGCGGGCAGCGCCGGGAGTGCCGACGGCAGGGCCGGCAGGTAGCTGTTCCCGGTGTCGTAGGCGGCGGGGACTCGGATCGGCGCGATCTGAGGGGTTCCCCGCTCTGCGACCAGGGAGTCGTAGATCGGGGTGTCGGGGAACGACGGCGCGGCGTAGTAGCCGCTGCCGTAGGTGGAGCGGGGGGAGGTCATGACACATAAGTTAAGCCCACGATGTGCCGGTTGGGGAGCCCCAATCTTGGGGTTATCCGTTTTACGCTGCTTTTGTCGGTCCGACCTGTCAGGGTGCTGTTAAAGCCCCCGTAAACAGCCGGGCTTTTCCGTCGGAGGGCGGGCTAACAAATTGTGGCGGGTACGCTACAAAGGGCGACAACCGCCAACTGCTCGACGTCTGCCGGCCGCGTTCCCCCCCCCGGCGGCCCAGGGGAGAGAGCCCCCGCTGTTCGATTCCTCCGGCCCGGCTTCAACGTGGGCGGGGCGCGGTGACCCGCGGGTGACCGAGGAGCCCGGATCCGCCGGCGAGGGCGGGAGCCCGGCCGTCCTTCTCCATGGTCACCGGGGGGCCGCCAGGATCGTGCTCGGCCCCCCGCGCCCCGGGCGACGACGGGATGCGAGGGCGGAGCCCCCCCCGGCCGGATCCGCTTGGAGGGTGACCGCGGACCGGCTGTTCCCATCCCCCGCTTCCGCCGCACCGGCCTTCGGCCTGCCGACAGGCAGCCGAGCGAAGGCGCACTCAGGGCTGATGGAGTCGGTGGCATCCGGGGAAGCGCGGATCAACGCAATTGCATCCCGCCCCCTGGCACGTCCGGTGAAACTTGTGTGAGCAGGCAACTTCCGGGAAACCTCACGAAAGGCGAGCCCGTCGCCCGCTCGGATTCGGAGAACCATGGTGACGTATGACCAGGACGGCGTTCAACGGCTTCGGGAGGAACTCGACGACGCGATAGGCCACTACATGGTGGCGGTGTCGGTCGAACTCCTCGACGAGGGCCTGCCGGTGGCCGGCATCTCGGCCTTCGGCTCGTACGACGACCCGAGCCAGGCCGACTTCGACGGGGACGTCGAGGGCAGCGTGGAATTCACGCAGGCGTTTCAGCGACGACTGACCGCCGAGGGGGGCGGTGCGGGCCTTCTGTGGTGCGGCGTCTCGGGATGGTGTCTCTTCCGTACCCCCCACGGCTCCGGACGGGGACTCATGCACTCGGCCCGCTGGATGGGCGCGGGCCTCCTGCCGGCTCCGGCGCGGGTCGCGGCCTTCCTGTCCGAGGTGCGGCTGGACCCCGCGGCCGCGGGCAGCGCCGAGCGGCCGTTCTACCGTGCCCCACGCGCGGAGCCGCAGGCACTGCTCGCGAGGCTCCGCGGAATCGGGGACGAGGCGGCGGCCGGGGGAGCGTACTTCGATCACCGGTTCGCGAGCGTGCGGGCGGAGGCCTACCAGGAGCGGGTCCTCGCGGCCCTCACCGAACCGGAGCAGGACCTCGTCGACCTGGTGCTGCACACGGGGGAGCTCGAGTCCCTGGTGCGATTCCTGGAGTACGTCGAGGGCGCGGCGCCCCGGCCCGAGGCCCGGGAACTGGCGCGGAGACTCGGTTCGGACCTGGCGCTGAGGGCGCGGGACGGCCGTGACAGCCATCAGGAGCACCGGACGGCGATCGCCTACGCGGTGGAACAGGGCTGAGGAACCGGCCCCGGAGTTCCGGTACCCGGTTCACGGGGTGCCGGAGGATCGCCGGCCGTCGTCGCGCCGTGAGTGTGGGCTCCCGGGTGGCCGGGGACCAGGTTGGCGGGAGCTCTCCGGGCAGCCGAACTCGTGATGGGGGCGAGCATGACCATGCACAAGGGAACCAACGTCGCGGTGCCGGCACGGGCCGTGCGGGTCGAACTGGGCTGGCGCACGTCTCCCGGAACACCGGACGTGGACGGTTCGGCACTCCTCACGGTGTCCGGGAAGGTGCGCAGCGACGCCGACTTCGTCTTCTACAACCAGCCGGTGCACGGGTCCGGCGCGGTACGCCACGAGGGCAAGCGGACGGCGGGGGACGTCGTCACCGACAGCCTCGGGGTCGACTTCGGGCAGATGGAGCCGTCCATCGACCGTGTCGTGGTGGCGGCTTCGGCGGACGGCGGCACCTTCGGGCGGGTGGCCGGGCTCCACGTCAGGATCGTGGACCAGGCGGACGGCTCCGAGATCGCCCGTTTCGACGCCGCGGACGCGACGGTGGAGACCGCCTTCATCCTCGGCGAGCTCTACCTGCGGCAGGGAGCCTGGAAATTCAGGGCCGTGGGGCAGGGGTACGACACCGGGCTCGCGGGCCTCGCCACGGACTTCGGTATCTCGGTGGACGAGCCGCAGCAGCCCGCGACGGCTCCACGAACTCCTGCGCCGCCCGTCACGCACCGTCCCGCCCCCACCCGGCCCCCCGCGCCCCCTGCCGCACTGCCCGCCGCGCAGCCCGTTCGTCTGACCAAGGTCACTCTGACGAAGGAGGCGCCGACGGTCTCCCTCTCGAAACAGGGCGGCACGACCGGGGTGCTCCGCGTCAATCTCAACTGGGAGGTGCGCAAGCAGTTCAAGGGCTGGGGGGCGAAACTGGGCAGGGCCGTCGCCAACCACTCCGATCTCGACCTCGATCTCTGTG
The DNA here is from genome assembly GCF_035946055.1 of Streptomyces sp. NBC_01341. Classification (NCBI taxonomy): domain Bacteria; kingdom Bacillati; phylum Actinomycetota; class Actinomycetes; order Kitasatosporales; family Streptomycetaceae; genus Streptomyces; species Streptomyces sp. NBC_01341. The sequence continues at coordinate 6,586,183 of NZ_CP108364.1, forward strand.
CGCTCTACGAACTCGCCGACGGGAGCAAGGGAGTCGTGCAGGCGCTCGGAAACGCCTTCGGATCTCTCCGGCAGCCGCCGTACATCCACCTCGACGGCGACGACCGCACCGGTGCGGCCTCCGCGGGTGAGAACCTCACGGTCAGCCTCGACCACAAGGACCGGCTCCGCCGCGTCCTGATCTTCGTCACCGTCTACGAGGGCGCCCGCAGCTTCGCCGAGCTGCACGCCACGGTCACCCTCCAGCCGCAGGACGGCGCCGCGATCGACTTCTCCCTGGACGAGTGCACGGTGCCGTCCACCGTCTGCGCGCTCGCACTGATCACCGGCGGCGGAGGAGACCTCACGGTCCGGCGCGAGGCCCGCTATCTCGTCCCGCAGCGCGGGGTGAGTCCGCAGCGGACCGTCGACGCCGCGTACGGCTGGGGCATGAACTGGACCCCCGGGCGGAAGTGAGGCCACGGCGGGCGCCCGGCCCGGAGTGACTCCGCCCGCCGGGCTCAGGGTTCCGGCGCGGCCTCGGGGCGGGCGTACGTCCGCCCCTTCCAGGCCGCACCGGCCCCCCGGTAGTGCTGCACCGCGGAATCGACCGTCATCAGCAGATAGAGGACTGCGGTGAAGGGGAGCAGAGGAGCCAGCCAGAAGGACTGCCGGTAGTACCCGAGCATCGGCAGATACGTCCCGGCCATCACCACCCAGGCCGCTCCGCCCGCCACCGCCGTCACGACGTCGCGCGTCGCCAGGCCCGCGCACAGCGTGACCGGCGGCGCGACGTAGACCAGGCCCAGTCCGAGTACGGTGCCCGTCAGCAGGACCGGGCTGTGACGCAGTTGCGCGTACGCGCTGCGCGAGACCATCCGCCACAGGTCCGTCAGGTGCGGATACGGCCGCACACTGTCCACCCGCTCGGCGAGCCCCAGCCAGATCCTGCCGCCGGTCCTGCGCACCGCGCGCGCCAGTGACACGTCGTCGATCACCGCCTGGCGGATGGAGTCCGGGACACCGGCCCGCTCCGCGGCGCCGGCCCGCAACAGCACGCACCCGCCCGCCGCGGCGGCGGTGCGCGCGCCCTTCCGGTTCACCCGGCGGAAGGGATAGAGCTGTGCGAAGAAATAGACGAAGGCGGGCACGACCAGCCGCTCCCACACGCTCGTCACCCGCAGTCTGGCCATCTGCGAGACCAGGTCGAACCCGTCCGCGTCCTCGGTCCCGGCGGCGGCGACGAGTTCCCGCAGGCTGTCCGGCTCGTGGGCGATATCCGCGTCCGTCAGGAGCAGGAACTCCGGTTTACGCTGCCTGGCCAGCGCCATCCCGTGCCGCAGGGCCCAGAGTTTTCCGGTCCAGCCCTGCTCCGGTTCACCGGGCGTCACCACGGTGAGCGGCAGTCCTCCGCACCGTGCGGACAGCGCACGCGCCAGCTCACCCGTGCCGTCCTCGCTGCAGTCGTCGACCAGGATGATCTCCGCGTCCCCCGGGTAGTCCTGGGCGAGCAGCGAGGTGAGGCTGACCGGCAGGACCTCGGCCTCGTCCCTCGCGGGCACCACCACGGCCACCGAAGGCCAGCGCGCAGGGTCCTTTCGGGCGGGGAGCCGCTGGTCGGTCCGCCAGAAGAAGCCCTGGCCCAGTAGCAGCCAGACCCACACGGTCAGTGAACCCACGGCGATCCAGGCAACGGCGCTCATCCGTCGAAGTGTGCCCCACTCCCGCGGTGCCGCAAGGGCTGTCGACTATGGTGACCGGGTGAAGATCGCACTCATGGACTCGGGAATCGGCCTGCTCGCGGCAGCGGCCGCGGTACGCCGACTGCGGCCGGACGCCGATCTGGTGCTGTCCTCCGACCCCGGCTCCATGCCCTGGGGGCCCCGTACGCCCGAGGACGTGACCCTGCGCGCGCTCGCCGTGGCGCAAGCGGCCGCGGCCCACGGTCCGGACGCCCTGATCGTCGCCTGCAACACCGCCTCGGTCCACGCCCTTCCGGCGCTCCGTGCCGAGCTGGAACCGGGACTCCCGGTCATCGGCACGGTGCCGGCGATCAAGCCCGCCGCCGCGGGCGGCGGCCCGTTCGCCATCTGGGCCACACCCGCGACCACCGGGAGCCCCTACCAGCGCGGACTGATCAACGACTTCGCCCGGGCGGTGGACGTGACCGAGGTGCCCTGCCCGGGTCTCGCCGACGCGGTGGAGCACGCCGACGAGGAGTCCATCGACCGGGCGGTCGCGGCAGCCGCCGCACTGACCCCGGCCGACGTGACCGACGTCGTCCTCGGCTGCACCCACTACGAGCTGGTGGCCGACCGCATCCGCGCCGCCGTGGAGCGCAACCGGCCCGGACGTGCCCCGCTCGTCCTGCACGGCTCCGCCGAGGCTGTGGCCGCGCAGGCACTGCGCCGGATCGGGGCGGCGCCCGCTCCGTCGGCCGTACCGGCCGGAACCCTCACCGTCCTCCTCGCGGGACACGCCGCGGGGCTGCCCGAACCCGCTCTGGCCTACGCCGAGGGCCTGCTGCTCAAGGCCGTCAGCCCCGCGGTGTGACGGATTCGACGCTCCGGAGGGCTCGCGCGGCCTCTCCCCGGCGTGCGGATCCTGGGTACGCTGACCGGCATGACGGACCACCCCGCCAACGCGAGGCACGGTTCCAGCCAGGCCCCGACCATGGTCTGGACGGGACGAGCCACCAACCGCTTCCAGTGGCTGCTGGCGGCCGTGGGCGCCGGATGCCTGGCGCTCGGCGTCCAGCTCGCCGTCGGCTCGGCCTGGGGCGCCGGATTCGCGCCCCTGCTCATGTCCGTCATCGGATGTGTCCTCGCCGGGCTGCTGATCCTCTTCGGGACCCTCGCCTTCGTCCACGTGGCCGTCAAGGTCGACGGCGACGCGCTGGAAGTGCGCTGCGGGCACGCAGGACTCCCCAGGCGCCGGATCCTGCTCACCCATGTGGTGGGCGCCGACTTCGCACCCAAGGTCACCCCGCGTCAGTGGGGCGGCTGGGGTTACCGCTGGCGTCCCGAGCAGGGCACCGCCGTGGTCGTGCGCCGGGGGGAGGCGCTGGTGCTCCGGCTGGGTGACGGCAGGACCTTCACCGTCACCGTCGACAACGCGGAGGCAGCCGTGCGCTTCATCCGCGACCGGCTGCACCTCGGGTCCACCAGCAGGGTCACCGGCCGTTCGCGGCTTCTGAGCCCGGCCCGGGAAACGCGTGCGGTCCGGCTGCGGCCACCGGCCCCCGGCCCCCGCCCGGGGGAGCCCGGTCACCGCCCCGGAACCTGACAGCCGGAGTGGCTGCCGCCCGTACGGCCGTCCACCGTAGACTCCGCCGGGTGAGCGCCACCATCACCACCGCCGAACCGCCGCCCGCCCCCGTGTCCCGCAGCAGGAGGCTGTGGCCGCGGCTCGTCCGGCCGGCCGCTGCCGTGCTGTCCGGTGCGCTGCTCTACGCGAGCTTCCCGCCGCGGCCCCTCTGGTGGCTGGTACTGCCCGGCTTCGCCCTGCTGGGATGGGTCCTGACCGCGCGCAGACCGCGCGCCGCGTTCGGACTCGGTCTCCTCACGGGACTGGGCTTCATGCTGCCCCTTCTGCACTGGACGGGTGAGGAGGTCGGCCCCGTCCCGTGGCTCGCGCTCGCGTTCGCCGAGGCGCTGTTCATCGCCGCCGGCTGCGTGGGGATCAGCGCGGTCTCCCGGCTGCCCTGCGCCCCGGTGTGGGGAGCCGCCGTCTGGACCCTGGACGAGGCGCTCCGGGCGCGGGTCCCGTTCGGGGGCTTCCCCTGGGGCAAGATCGCCTTCGGCCAGGCCGACGGCGCGTTCCTGCCGCTCGCCGCTCTGGGCGGCACCCCCCTGCTGTCCTTCGCCGTCGTGCTGTGCGGCTTCGGGCTGCTCGATGCCGCCCGCCAGGTACGCCGGTACCGTGCCACCGGCACCGTGCCCCGCGCCGCGGTGGTGGCCGCGGCGGCCGCCGTCGCGGCTCCTGTCGCCGCCGCGCTCGCCACGCTCCCGCTCGTAAACGACTCGCCCGAGGACGGCACGGCCACGGTCGCCGCGATCCAGGGCAACGTGCCGAGACTGGGGCTCGACTTCAACGCGCAGCGCCGTGCGGTCCTCGACAACCACGCCGCCCGGACGGAGCAGCTCGCCCGCGACGTGAAGGCGGGCAAGGTGCCGCAGCCCGACCTCGTCCTCTGGCCCGAGAACTCCTCCGACCTCGACCCGTACCGCAACCCCGACGCCCGCCAGGTCATCGACGATGCCGTACGGGCCATCGGCGCCCCCACGGTCGTCGGCACGGTCGTCACGCCGGACACCGGTCCGCTCCGCAACACCCTGATCCAGTGGGACCCGAAAAGCGGTCCCGTCGCCACCTACGACAAGCGGCACATCCAGCCGTTCGGCGAGTACATGCCGATGCGGTCCTTCGTGCGCCTCTTCAGCAAGGACGTCGACCGGGTGCAGCGGGACTTCGGCCCCGGCACGAAGGTCGGGGTGTTCGACCTGGCGGGCACCAAGGTGGGGCTCGTGACCTGCTACGAGGCCGCGTTCGACGACGCCGTGCGGGACACCGTCGAGCACGGTGGCCGGCTCATCGCCGTACCGAGCAACAACGCGACCTTCGGACGCAGCGAGATGACCTACCAGCAGCTCGCGATGAGCCAGGTTCGGGCGGTCGAGCACGGCCGGTCCGTCGTCGTGCCGGTCACCAGTGGCGTGAGCGCCGTGATCCGGCCGGACGGCACCATCGTGAAGAAGACGAAGATGTTCACCCCGGACGCCCTGGTCGACGAGGTGCCCCTGCGTTCCTCGCTCACACCGGCCACCCGGATGGGGACACTCCCGGAGGGCGTCCTCGCGCTCCTCGCCGTCGCCGGCCTCGGCTGGGCCGTGGTCCGCTCCGTGCGCACGAGGACGGCCCGGAAGGACGCCCCGGCCGGCCGGGAGAACGCGGGAGCGGCCACGTAGGCTCGCTCCATGGCTACTCCAGACTTCATCCGTGACATCCGTGCGACCGCAGGCCACCAACTGCTCCTGCTGCCCGGAGTCACCGCCGTCGTCTTCGACGACGACGGCAGGGTGCTGCTCGGCCGGCGGTCCGACACGGGCAACTGGTCGGTCGTCGGCGGAATCTGCGAGCCCGGCGAGGAGCCCGCGGCGACGGCGGAGCGCGAGGTGTACGAGGAGACGGCCGTGCGCTGCGTCGCGGAACGGGTGGTGCTCACCCAGGCCCTCAAGCCCGTGCAGTACGCCAACGGCGACCGCTGCCAGTACCTCGACGTCACCTTCCGCTGCCGTGCCGTCGGAGGAGAGGCGCGCGTGAACGACGACGAGTCGCTCGAAGTCGCCTGGTTCGACGTGGACGCGCTGCCGCCGCTGAACGAGTTCTCGCTGTTCCGTATCAAGCAGTCCCTGACGGACGGCCCCACCTGGTTCGAGCCGACCCCCGCGGCCTGACACGGCGTCGACGGGCCGGCACAGGGCATGACAGTGACACGGGCGGCGGTGTCCCGGTGACCTCCCCAGGTCCATGGGACGACCGCTTTCCGTGTTGCCGTCAGGAGCTCACGCGCCCTCGTGCGACCGTGGAGCCGTCTCACCCGGAAACACCGCCGCAAACCTGACGGGCCGCAGGAATATCGCCGGGCCGAGCCCGGGGCCCCGCCGTCACGGATTCCCCCTACGCCGCCCATGCCCCGCGATGCGAGCGCCGGCTCCGGAAACGCGCGGCCGAAAATCCCCCGCGAGTGGGGTGTGAAGTACCTGTGAAGGGGCACGCGGTGCCCATGCTTCCCGTCGCGCTCGTACTCCTCCTCGGCCTGGTTCTCCTCTGCGCCGGGTTCGCGCTCGAAGAGATGTGATGAACCGAGGCCTCCGTGCGGGCCGTATCGCCGCCCCGTGTGCCGTCCGGCCTGCCGCCCCGTCGAGGACTGCCTGGTCGGCGCGCGCACCCGAGGTGCCGACGGCCGTTCCTCCGGCGGCCGGAAGCCCCTGGCGCACAGGGTGTGAGAACAGCGACTGTCGCTGCGGGCGACATGCCGCCAGGGGCGCCGGAACGATGGCATACGCTGCGCGGGAACTGTGATGACGGGTATGAGAGAAGGGGTCACTTCGGTGGCAGACCAAGAGATATCGACCCGCCTGGTGGGGCTGCTCACGGAGCAGCGGGAGACGCTCGGCGCCGCGTGGGTGCAGACCGTTTCGCGGACCCTGCGCGGACGCATCTCCGTGGCGGAGCTGGACCGCGAGCTGCGCGAGCTGTACTCGGCGCTGGTGGACGGCCTCAGGGAGGGCGGATTCGACTGGCAGGGCGAGAAGTACGCCGAAGTCCGCGCGCTCCTCGGTGAACTTTCGCGGAACCGCGCGCGGCAGGGCTTCTCGCCGACCGAGACCGCGATCAGTGTGCTCGCCTGCAAGGAGCTCCTCGAACCGTCGGGCGAGACGTCGGCCGACGACATCCACGCCTACCTCCGGCTGAGCCGTCTCATGGACGCGCTCGGGCTGTACACGCTCGAGGTGTACGCGAAGACGCGTGAGGAGATCATCAGCGCCCAGGCCGAGCAGCTGATGGAACTGTCCACCCCCGTGGTGAAGTTGTGGGAGGGCGTCGTCGCCGTCCCCCTGGTCGGCACCCTCGACTCGGCACGTACCCAGGTCGTCATGGAGAAGCTCCTCCAGACCCTCGTCGACACCGGATCCGATCAGGCGATCATCGACATCACCGGTGTCCCCGCCGTCGACACCGAGGTCGCCCAGCACCTGCTCAAGACCGTCGTCGCGGCGCGGCTGATGGGCGCCGAGTGCACGATCTCGGGCATTCGCCCCCAGATCGCCCAGACGATCGTGGCGCTGGGCATCCAGTTCGGCGACATTGTCACCAAGGCGACGCTCGCGGACGCCCTCAAGCACGCCCTGCGCCGCGACAGCGTCGAACTCGGCCGGGTCGGAGGACGAGCGTGACCGAGCGAGTCCCCGTGCTGAAGATCGGCGACGTCCTGCTGGTCTCCATCCAGGTCGACCTCGAGGACCAGACCGTCCTCGACCTGCAGGACGACCTCGCGGCACGGATCGTGACGACCGGGGCGACCGGCGTGGTCATCGACATCACCGCGGTGGAGATCGTCGACTCGTTCGTCGGACGCATGCTCGCCACCACGGCCGCCATCTCCCACATGCTGGACGCCGAGACCGTCGTCGTCGGCATGCGCCCCGCCGTCGCCATCACGCTCGTCGAACTGGGGCTCTCGCTCGGCGGCGTGCGCACGGCTCTCACCCTGGAGAAGGGGCTCGACATGCTGGCCCGGCCCGACAGCCGCCCTCCGGCGAAGCCGTGAGCGGGTCCCGGCCCGTCCCGGACGCCGATCACGAGACCGTCACCATCGCGACGAACGACGACGTGGTGCGGGCCCGTCAGCTGGTGCGCACCCTCGCCCAGCGGTGCAGGCTCTCGCTGGTCGACCAGACGAAGCTGGTCACGGCGGCGAGTGAACTCGCGCGCAACACCCTGGTCTACGGAGGCGGCGGCGTCATGCGCACCGGTCTCGTCCGTCAGGACAGCCGGGTGGGCGTCACGGCCGTCTTCGAGGACACCGGTCCCGGCATCCCCGACCTGGACCTGGCCCTGACCGACGGCTGGACGTCGGGCGGAGGTCTCGGCCTGGGCCTCAGCGGAGCCCGGCGCCTGGTGGACGACTTCTCGCTCGACACGGAGGTCGGCCGGGGCACGCAGGTTGCGGTGACCAAATGGGCTCGCTGACGCCGCCCCTGCTCGAATCCGAGGACGTCGCGTGGTTCCGTGACGACGAGTCGCTCCCGGCGTCGACGCGCGGAGCCGCGGCGGCGCTCGCCAGGCGCCTCGGTTTCGACGAGCAGCGTTGTGCGGAGGTGTCCCTCGCGGTGAGTGAGGCGGCCACCAACCTGCGCAAGCACGCCGTCGACGGTGCGCTGTTGCTCCGGATAGTGCGGACGGAACAGGACGCCGGGCTCGAGATCGTCACGACGGACGAGGGCCCCGGCATGCCGGACGTCGCCCGGTGTCTCGTGGACGGTACGTCCTCGACGGGCACGCTGGGGATCGGTCTCGGGGCGATCGCCCGCCTGGCCGACACCTTTGACGTCCATTCACTGCCCGGGCGGGGCACCGTGCTGTCCGCCCGGTTCTGGACGAAGGACGCCGCCCGGCGTTCGGCCGCGCTGGGAGAGCCGGTCGTCGCGGGACTCACCCGGCCCATCACCGGCGAGGTGGTGTGCGGGGACATCTGGGCCGCGCGTACGGTCGGCCGGCGTACGCCGGATCAGGCGGACGAGGCCATCCGCCGGGTGGGGAGCCGGCCCGCCGAGCCGCTCGGGTGGGCGGCGCTCACCGGATTCCGGCCGGCGCCGGACCGGCCCCGGCAAGTGAGGGAAGCGCCGGAGCCGACGGGGCACGCCGAGGGGCCCGCGCTGCTTCTGATGTTCTGCGACGGACTCGGACACGGCCCACTCGCACGCCGCGCCTCTGAGGCGGCCGCGACCGCGTTCCGTGAGAGCCGGACCGACGACCCCGCGGGCGTGATCACCGAGATCCACAAGGCCCTGCGCGGCAGCCGCGGCGGAGCGGTCGCCGTGGTGCGCATCGAACCGCTCACGAAGAGCCTGCTCTTCTGCGGCGTGGGCAACGTGAGCACGTTCGTCGTCGACTCGGAGACCGACAGCAGGCGATCGCTCCTCTCCGCGCCCGGGATCGTGGGACACCAGCTTCCGAACCTCCGGGCCGTACGCCAGGAACTCCCGCGCCACGGCGGGGTGGTCATGCATTCGGACGGGCTCACAGAACGCTGGCAGCCGGCGTCGCTGCCGGGTTTCCTGGAGCATTCCCCACTGGTGGCGGCCGCCCAGCTGCTGCGGGAGGCAGGCATACGCCGCGACGACGCGGGCGTCGCCGTAGTGAAAGGACCATGGTGACTCCGACCGCGGCAGACGGCACCACGCATCTGGTGACGATCGCCATCGCCACCGAACAGGACGTCTTCGCGCTGCGCCGCACAGGCAAGGCCGCGGCGCAGGCGCTGGGGGCCGAACGACAGGACCAGACGCGTCTGGCGACCGCCCTGAGCGAACTCGGCCGCGACCTGCTCGGCTCGTCCGCCCTCCGGGTCGCCCTGAGCGCGGTACCCGGAACTCCGCCCGCGCTGCGCGCCTCCCTCCTCTGGGGGGACGGTCCCGGTCCCGGCGACGAGTCGTTGCGCGCGGCCTCCCGACTGGTCCAGGTGCATCACGAGGCCGGAACCCGGACGCTGCTGGTCGAGCAGCAGCTCGCCGTCGGCGTCCTGACCGCCGACAGCGTGCGGCAGGCCCGGGACCTGCTCACGCAGCACACGGGCAGCAGCGTCCTCGAGGACGCCCGGGCACAGACCAGCGACCTGATTGCCGCCCTGGAGGAGTCACGAGCCCAGCGCGAGGAGCTCAGCCGACTGAACGACGAGCTGGAGGAGACCAATCGGGGCGTGGTCGCCCTCTACTCGGAATTGTCCGAGGAACTGGAGGAGACCAACCGGGGCGTGGTCGCCCTCTACGCGGAACTGGACGAGAAGTCGCACCAGCTGAGGCAGGCCAGCGAGGCCAAGACGCGGTTCTGGGCGAACGTGAGCCACGAACTGCGCACACCCGTCAACTCGGTGGTGGGCCTGGCCAGACTGCTGCTCGACCCTGATTCCGGTGGACTGGACGACGAACAGCGCAGGCAGGTCTCCCTGATCTCCGCCTCCGGTGCCACGCTGCTCGCCCTCGTCGACGAACTCCTGGACGTCGCGAAGGCCGAGTCCGGACGACTCGAACCCCACGTCGCGCCGGTCGATCTCCGGGCCGTGCTCGGCCAACTGCGCGGGACGCTGAAGGGCTACGGCACGCAGGGGGAGGTGAAACTGTCGGTCGCCACGTCGGAACTGCCGCTGCTCACCGACGAGGTGATGCTCACCCGGATCCTGCGCAACCTCCTGTCCAACGCGCTCAAGTTCACGGAGCAGGGGGCCGTGGGACTCGAAGTGGACGCTGACGGCGGGCCCGGAGGTGACCATGTGGTCTTCACGGTGACGGACACGGGTGTGGGCATCCCCGAGGACGAGCAGCAGCAGATCTTCGAGGAGTTCTACCAGGTACGCGGCCCCCACCAGCGCGGGCGCCCCGGCACGGGCCTCGGGCTGCCCTACGCGCGAAGGCTCACCGAACTCCTCGGCGGGACCCTGGAGCTCACGAGCCGGCCGGGATCCGGAACACAGGTCACGGTGCGGCTGCCCGCCGACCGGGCCGCCGGGAACGCCGGTGCCGCCGGCACCCCCGGCCGCCCCGCACTCGATGTGCTGGTCACCGTGGACGACGACGAGGTGTTCAGGAGCACGGTCCGTCCCGTCCTGGCCCAACTGGCCGGCCGGCTGATCGAGGTCGGGGAGGGCGGCCTCGCGAGCGCCACCGTACGGACCGAGCGGCCGGACGCGGTTCTCCTGGATCTGCACATGCCGGACATGGATGGCTACGCGGTCCTGTCCGAGCTCGCCGACGACCCCGGACTGTGCGGCATACCCGTCGTGGTCGTCACCTCGGCACCTGCCGAGTCGCTGGACAACGAGAGACTGACACACGCGCGAGCCGTCCTCGACAAGTCGACGCTCTCTCTGGCGCAACTCGCCTCCGCCTTCGGGGACGAGCCGCCGGAGGCCCCGTACACAGCCGGAGAGGACGGCAGGCAGTGAGTCACCACTCCCACCCGGACAGCGCCGTCGCGACCGTCATGGTGCTCGACGACAACGACACGAAGCGCTACATCGTGTCCAGCTGGCTGCGCCGTGCCGGGCACACGGTGGTGGAGGCCGCCGACGGCGCCGAGGGCCTCGCCCAGCTCGCGAGAGCCTCCGACGCCGATCTTCCGGAACTCGCCGTCGTGGACGTGCGGCTTCCGGACATGAGCGGATTCGAGGTGTGCGAGCAGATCAAGGCGGACCCGCGCACCGCCTCACTGCCCGTCATCCACGTGTCCGCGACGGCGATCGAGGTGAGTGACCGCGCACAGGGGCTGCACCGCGGCGCGGACGCGTATCTGACCGAGCCGATCGCTCCGGACGAACTGCTCGCCACCGTCACGGCCGCGTTGCGCTACGCCCGCGCCCGACGGCGTGCCGAGCGGCTCGCCACGCGTGTCGCCGCGTTGAACAGCAGCACCCTCGCCGTGTACGGAGCGCGGGACGGCGAGGCCTTCACCACCGCCGCCGCCGCTGGGGCGGCCGCCCTGATGGGCTCACCTGCCGTGGCCGTGTCCCTGAGTCCCGACAACCGCACCCTCCATCTCGCCGCGGCTCCGCGAAGCGGGTCCGGGCGGGGCGTGGGGCCCGGGAGCCCGGACCAGGCCGCCGTACCCGTCTGGCAGGCGGACCTGCGCGTCCTGGACCTCCTCTGCGAAACGGCTCTCGGGGACGGCACGGGGACGGACACCGTGCTCCTGTCGGGCGAGCAGTGGAAGGCGCTGATCTCACGGGATCCCTCCGGCCGCGCCGACGTGTTCCCCGGCCGGGTCGGGCTGATCCTCGCCCGGACGAAGCAGGGACGTCCGCCGGTCGCCCTCGCCGTGGACGCGACGACGCTCGGGGGCGCCGACGACGGCGAGCTCCTGTCGCAGCTGGCCCAGGCGTGCGCGCTGGGCCTGGAGGCGCTCCGCAGCCAGAGCGAGGAGCACGCCCTCGTGCTCACCCTCCAGCGCACGTTCCTGCCGGACCGCCTTCCCGAGGTGCGCGGCGTGGACATGGCCGTACGGTACGAGCCCGCGGCCGACCACACCGAGATCGGCGGCGACTTCTACGAGGCCATCCAGACGTCCGACGGCCTGCTGCTCGCCATCGGCGACGTCGCCGGGCACTCCCTCCAGGCCGCCATGATCATGGGCGAGGTGCGCCACGGACTGCGCGCCTACGCCATCGAGGGGCACGATCCCCGGACCCTGCTCGACCGCCTGGACGCACTGCTGGTGCGGCTGCGCCCGTCGATCACCGTCACCGTGTGCCTCGTCCTGGTCGAGCCGGGCGGCCGCCGGATCCACGTCGCCAACGCTGGACACATACCGCCGCTGCTGAGGTGCACCGACGGCTCCACGCGTTACCTGACGGAGCACGGCCCGCTGCTCGGCCTCCAGTTGCCGCATCCGCCCGCCACGTGCCACGACGTGCCGGAAGGTTCCACACTCCTGCTGCTGACGGACGGACTCATCGAGGTACCCGGCGAGGACCTCGACGACAGTATGGAAGCCCTGAGCGAGACCCTCCGCGGTGCGCCACAGGCACTCGAGGAGCTGTGCGACGTCCTGCTCGACACCTTCGGAAAGGGAAAGACCGATGACATCGCGCTGTTGGCGGCCCGGCTCCTCTGACGTCCGGCGCATTCCGGCCGGCGTCCACCGTACCCATGGCATCCGCCCGTTCTCACGGAGCATCGGCGATGCCTGAGCACGCGCTGGTGCTCACGGTGGATCACGGACATCCCGGTGCCGTCGTCCTGCGGCTCACCGGAGCGCTCGACCACCTCACCGCCGACCGCTTCCGACGGGCCGTCGAGGAGATCCCCCCACGTGCGGGGGTGCCCCTGGTCCTCGACATGTCACTGCTCGTGTTCTGCGACTCGGTGGGCATCACCGAACTGGTCCTCGCCCACCGCAGGGCCCTGGCCGCAGGAACGTCCCTGCGACTCGTCGGGGTGGGCAGGGAACTCGGCCACCTCCTCGAACTCACCGGCGTCGACCGGGTGCTGACCACGAGGGAAGGGCCGTACGGGGCACCTGGCTCCGGCGGGTGAGTGCGGGGCGTCCGAGTGGGGGCCGACGTGACGGCTGCCGCGTCGGGAGGGGTACGCGCCGCAAGCGCCCCGAGGCCCGTCCCTTCCCGCGGGGCGGGTGACGGAGACGGGCCTCGGATCCGCCCCCTCGGGGGCTGGGGTCAGACCGTTCGGGCGTCGGCGGGCAGGTCCTCGGCGACGGCGGCCTGCTGGCCGACCCCCGGCTCGATGTCCGCGAGGTCCCTGCTCCTGGTCTCCTTGGCGCAGACGATCGCCAGCACCGTGATCAGCGCGGCGGCGATGACGTACAGGGAGATCGGGGTCGAGGTGCCGAAGTCGGCGAGCAGCGCCGTGGCGATGAGCGGGGCAGGGGCCCCTGCCGCGACCGACGAGAACTGGGCGCCGATCGACGCCCCCGAGTAACGCATCCGGGTCGCGAACATCTCCGCGAAGAACGCCGCCTGGGGCGCGTACATCGCGCCGTGGAAGATCAGACCGACCGTGACGGCGAGCAGCAGACTCCCGAAGCTCCGGCTGTCGATCAGTGCGAAGAACGGGAACATCCAGAGCGCCACACCGATGGCACCGATCAGGTAGACCGGCCTGCGCCCGATGCGGTCCGACAGCGCTCCCCACAACGGGATCACGGCGAAGTGCACGGCGGAGGCGACGAGTACGGCGTTGAGTGCCGTCTGCTTGCTCAGGTCCACGGCTGTCGTGGCGTACACGAGGATGAACGCGGTGATCACGTAGTAGCTGATGTTCTCGGCCATCCGCGCGCCCATCGCGATGATCACGTCGCGCCAGTGATGCCGCAGCACGGCGACGAGTGGCATCTTCTCCGCGGGCTCCGCGGCGGCCTTGCGCCGCTCGGCCTGGACCAGGGCCGCCTTGAAGACGGGCGATTCGTCGACGGAGAGGCGGATCCACAGGCCGAGGATCACGAGCACCCCCGAGAGCAGGAACGGGATGCGCCAGCCCCAGGACTCGAACGCCGAATCCGACATGAGGGCCGTGAGCGCGGAGAGCACACCGGTGGCGAGCAGCTGTCCCGCAGGCGCTCCCGTCTGGGGCCACGAGGCCCAGAAGCCCCGCCGCTTCGCGTCGCCGTGCTCCGAGACGAGCAGGACCGCGCCGCCCCACTCGCCGCCGAGAGCGAAGCCCTGCACGAGGCGCAGGACGGTCAGCAGGACCGGTGCGGCGGATCCGATGGTGGCGTGGGTGGGCAGGAGGCCGATGGCGAAGGTGGCGCCGCCCATCATCAGCAGGCTCAGGACCAGGAGCTTCTTGCGCCCCAGCCGGTCTCCGTAGTGTCCGAAGACCAGGGCGCCGATCGGGCGCGCGGCGAAGCCCACCGCGTAGGTGAGGAAGGAGAGCAGGGTGCCGACGAGCGGGTCGGAGCCGGGGAAGAACAGCTTGTTGAAGACCAGCGCGGCGGCCGATCCGTAGAGGAAGAAGTCGTACCACTCCACCGTCGTCCCGACGAGGCTCGCGGCGACGATGCGGCGGAGGTTGGACGGCGGCGGGGGAGCGGTTGCTGGGGCGGCCATGGACACCACTTCCGGACAGTTGGCGGGGACGTTTCCGTGTCGCCATACCGTAGGAAGGTGCAGGTCAGGGGCGTATGTGGTGGGACACCATAGTTCGGTCGACCGGTGTGCGGGTGACCGCTACGGCTGCCGGCGGAGCGTGCCGGACGCCACGACGGCCCCGGCGTCGGCCCGTGAGCAGTCCGCTCCCCGGTGCGACGGCCGCCCGTCGCACCGGGAAGCGTTCACCGGACGCGCCGGTCAGAACGAGAAGACCGAGCCCTCGGCCAGGCTCGCCCGCATCTCGCACTCGTTGCCGAAGGTGGCGGACCAGGAGACGTTGCGGCCCTGCCACACTCCGGTCGCACTGAGGACGAGGGGGTCCCACTGGCGCGTGCAGTTGCCCTGCGACTGCGGCCTGGTCAGCTGCGCGAACTCCCCCTCGACGGCGCGCAGCTCCGAACAGGCGGCGCCCGGCGCGGGGTGCGTGCCGCCGGGGCGCGGTGCGCAGCTCAGCGTGACCGCCCGCTGGACGGTGACCGACGCGGCGTCCGCCTTGCCGACGGAGAGGACGAGGGCCGACGGGGCGTAGAGGCCGGCGGAGCGGGCGGGGCCGGCCTCGGCCACGCCCACGGCTGCGGTGCCGCCCATGGCGAGTGTGGAAGCCGTGATGATGACGCCGACCCTGCCGAGATTGTGACGCATTGGTGAAACTCCTTCACTTGGGGGCGTGATTGCGGTCGGGAGTCTTGCGCCTGCGGGCAGTGAGCGCACATCGATCAGTGTTTTCCGGCCCGGTCGGCGTGGGACGAGCCGACCGAATGGCCGTTCGGCCAGCTCGGACGCGGTGCGCCGACCGGGTGGCGCGTGTCCGACATGTGGACGAGTTGCAGTGGTACAACCCAGAACTACCGCCTGACCTGCGGTGATGCTCCCTTGGTTCCCACGCGAGAATCGTGTCTTCGGCCGGAAAGCGGCGCTTCGAGGCCGCCCACCGCTCCCCGAGGTGGGCAGGGTCGTCGCTCCGGTGTGAGCGTCACAGGCCGCGTGGCAGGCCGGGTGGGCCAGGGGCAGCGCGGAGAGTCGCTCGCCGCGCGGCTCCACCGTCCGGCGCTTACTTTGGGTGGCGAGCTCGGCACGTTCGGCTTCGGCCTCCACCCACCCGTGCGAGCCCGGACCGAGCCCGGAGGGAACCATGCCTGAGCTGTTCATCGGTGGCCGATGGAGCGCCGCCGTCGAGGGCGGGACGCGGGAGATCCGCTGCCCGGCCGACGGCGAACTGGTCGCCGCCGTCGACGAGGCGGGACCGCGGGACGCCGTCGCGGCGGTGGCCGCCGCGCGCGAGGCGTTCGACGGGGGGCCCTGGCCGCGCACACCGGTCGCGGAGCGCGGCCGGCTCCTGCTGCGCGTCGCCGACCTGCTGGAACGGGACAAGGACGCGTTCGCCAGAGCCGAGACCCTGGACACGGGGAAGCGGCTCGTGGAGAGCGAGTACGACATGGACGACATCGCGAACTGCTTCCGCTACTTCGGCAACCTCGCTGCCGCCGGCGGCACCGACCGCGTCGTGGACACGGGCGATCCCGGCATCGACAGCCGGGTGGTGCACGAACCGGTGGGCGTGTGCTCACTGATCACGCCCTGGAACTACCCGCTGCTGCAGACGGCCTGGAAGGTGGCCCCCGCGCTCGCCGCGGGCAACACCTTCGTCCTCAAGCCCAGCGAACTGACCCCGCACACCGCGATCCTCCTGATGAAGGCGCTCACCGAGGCCGGACTGCCGTCCGGGGCCGCGAACCTCGTGCTCGGATCCGGAGCGGCCGTGGGGGAGCCCCTGACCTCGGACCCGCGGGTGGACATGGTCTCCTTCACCGGCGGCCTGGCCACCGGACGGCTCATCATGGCGGCCGCCGCGCCCACCGTGAAGAAGATCGCCCTGGAGCTGGGCGGCAAGAACCCCAACATCGTCTTCGCCGACGCCGAGTTCGACACCGCGGTCGACTACGCGTTGATGGCCGTCTTCCTGCACGCCGGTCAGGTCTGCTCGGCCGGTGCCCGGCTCCTCGTGCAGGACGAGCTGCACGACGCCTTCGTCGACGAACTCGTACGCCGCGCCCGCGACATCCGGCTCGGCGGACCCTTCGACGAGCAGTCGCGCAGCGGGCCCCTGATCTCGGCCGCCCACCGCGACAAGGTGGAGACCTATGTGGCCGCCGGTCTCGCGGAGGGCGCCGTGCTGCGCTGCGGAGGCGCCCGCCCGGACGACCCGGCCCTGCAGCGGGGCTTCTACTACCTGCCGACCGTCCTCGACGAGTGCACCCCGGACATGTCCGTCGTGAGGGACGAGTCCTTCGGCCCCGTCCTCACCGTCGAGCGGTTCAGGGAGGAGGCCGAGGCCGTCGCCCTGGCCAACGACACCGTCTACGGGCTGGCGGGAGCCGTCTGGACGCAGGACGGCGAGCGCGCCCACCGGGTGGCCGCGGGGCTGCGCGCGGGCACGATCTGGATCAACGACTTCCACCCGTACGTGCCGCAGGCCGAATGGGGCGGCATGAAGCAGTCCGGCGTGGGCCGTGAGCTGGGCCCGGCCGGGCTCGCGGAGTACCAGGAGGCCAAGCACATCTGGCGCAACACCGCAGCCCGTCCGCAGAGGTGGTTCGAATGAGCCCGTCCGGCCCCACGAGCCCCGAGCCGACGGGCATGCCGCCGCCCGGTACCCGGGCCGACGGTACACACGACGACGACTCACTCGCCGAACTCGGTTACAAGCCCGAACTCAAGCGGACCCTGGGCAACTTCCACACGTTCGCCGCGGGCATCAGCTACATCTCGATCCTGACCGGCACCTTCCAGCTGTTCTACTTCGGCGTGAGTTTCGGAGGGCCCGCCTACTGGTGGTCCTGGCCCATGGTGTTCGTGGGACAGCTGATGGTCGCCCTGTGCTTCTGCGAGCTCGCGGCCCGGTATCCCGTGGCCGGCTCGATCTACAACTGGGCCAAGAGCATGGGTGGTCCGCACATCGGCTGGCTCGGCGGGTGGATGATGATGACCGCCACCATGGTCTCGCTGTCCGCCGTGGCCCTCGCCTACCAGATCACGCTGCCGCAGATCGACGGCTGGTTCCAGTTCGTCGGTGACGGCAGCGGCAAGAACGACGCGGCGAAGAACGCGGTGCTCCTGGGCACGGTACTGATCCTGTTCTCCACGCTGATCAACGCGTTCGGCGTCAAGCTGATGGCGCGGATCAACTCCGCCGGCGTGTTCATCGAGCTGATCGCCGCCGTCGCACTGATCATCTTCCTGGCCGCGCACATCACCCGCGGCCCCAGCAGCGTCCTGACGGACACGTACGGGCTCGGAGAGGGGCGGACCCTCGGCTACTTCGGCGCGTTCCTCACCGCGTCGCTCGCGTCCGCCTACGTGATGTACGGCTTCGACACGGCGTCCTCGCTCGGCGAGGAGTCGCACCACCCGAGCCGGAACGCACCACGTGCGATCCTGCGGGCCCTCATCGCCTCGTTCCTCATCGGCGGTCTGATTCTGCTTTTCGCGCTGCTCGCCGTCCCCGACCTGGCCGCGAAGGAGCTGTCGACGGGGGGTCTGCAGTACGTCGTCCTGCAGACGCTCGGCTCGACCATCGGCGAGATCTTCCTCTGGTGCGTCGTCGTCGCGATCACGGTCTGCGTGCTCGCCGTGCAAGCTGCCGGGATCCGGCTGATGTTCGCGATGGCACGGGACAACAACCTGCCCGCGGGCTCGGTACTGGCCCGGGTCAGTCCCCGCTTCAGGACACCCGTCGTGCCTGCCGTCGTGATCGGCGTGGTGGGCGTCGTCATCCTGGTGATCAACATCAACCAGCCGCAGATCTTCTCGGTGATCACCAGCATCGCCGTCATCATGATCTACGTGGCCTACCTGCTGGTCACGGCTCCCATGCTCGTCCGCAGGCTGAAGGGCCACTGGAGCTGCGCGGAGGGCAACTTCACACTGGGGCGGTTCGGGCTGCCGGTCAACCTCCTCGCCGTGCTGTGGGGAGCGGGGATGGCGCTCAACCTCGCGTGGCCGCGAGCCGAGGTCTACAACGCGACGGGGCCCCAGCACTGGTATCTGCGCTGGGGGGCGTTCGTCTTCGTCGGCATCGTCGGTCTCGGCGGCTTCGCCTACTACTGGTTCGTCCAGCGGCACAGGACCGGGGTCCTGGAGAGCCACCGGTCCGTGACGAACGACCCGGCGGAGTCCGCACCACCGTCCGCCTGACCGCTGTCCGCGTCCCCCTGATTCCTGGAGAGCCAGATGTCCGCTGAAAGCCGGCCGAGGGACGAGTTCGACTACGTGGTGGTGGGCGGGGGTACGGCCGGCGCGGTCGTCGCCGCCAGGCTGTCCGAGGATCCCTCGGTCACCGTATGCGTGCTGGAGGCAGGTCCCTCCGACGTCGGTGACCAGAACATCCTCCGGCTCGACCGCTGGATGGGGCTCCTGGAATCCGGATACGACTGGGACTACCCGGTGGAGCCCCAGGAGAACGGCAACAGCTTCATGCGGCACGCCCGGGCCAAGGTCCTCGGCGGCTGTTCGTCGCACAACTCCTGCATCGCCTTCTGGGCGCCCGCCGAGGACCTCGACGAATGGAGCGCTCGGGGGTGCGAGGGCTGGAGCGCCGCGGACTGCTTCCCCCTCTACAAGCGCCTGGAGACCAACGACGCGCCGGGCGACCACCACGGACGCGGCGGTCCGGTGACCATCCGCACGATCCCGCCGAACGACCCGTGCGGCGCGGCCCTGCTCGAGGCCTGCGCGGACGCCGGAATCCCCACCACCCCGTTCAACACCGGCACGACGGTGACCCGCGGGGCGCACTGGTTCCAGATCAACGCCCGGGCCGACGGCACCCGTTCGTCAGCGTCCGTGTCGTATCTCCACCCGGTCATCGGGCAGCGGCCCAACCTGGAGGTACGCACCGGGCTGCAGGCGAAACGCCTCGTCCTCGACGGCGGGCGGCGCTGTACCGGGGTCGAGTACCTGACACCCGACCTCATCCACTCGCGCACCGTCGGCGCGCGCCGCGAGGTCGTCGTGGCCTGCGGTTCCATCGACGGGCCGAAGCTGCTCATGCTCTCGGGGATCGGCCCGGCGGAACACCTGCGCGAGATGGGCGTGGAGGTCGAGGTCGATTCGCCGGCCGTCGGAGCCCGTCTCCAGGACCACCCCGAAGGGGTGATCATGTGGGAGGCGCGGCAGCCCATGGTCACCACCTCCACCCAGTGGTGGGAGATCGGCATCTTCGCCGACACCGAAGGCGGCCTCGACCGACCGGACCTGATGTTCCACTACGGGTCCGTGCCCTTCGACATGAACACCTACCGGCGCGGATATCCCACCTCCGAGAACGCCTTCTGCCTCACGCCCAACGTCACCCGTGCGCGCTCGACGGGCACCGTCCGCCTGCGCACCCGTGACTTCCGTGACAAGCCCCGGGTCGACCCGCGCTACTTCACCCACGAGCACGACGTGCGGGTGATGACCTACGGCCTTCGGCTCGCCCGGGACATCGTCTCGCGGGCGCCGATGGCGTCCTGGGCCGGCCGTGAGCTGGCGCCCGGGAGCGGCGCCACGACTGACGAGGAACTGCTCGACTACATCCGGAAGACCCACAACACGGTCTACCACCCCGCGGGCACGGTGCGGATGGGCGCCGTCGACGACCCCGAGGCCGTCCTCGATCCCCGGCTGCGGGTGAAGGGCGTGCGGGGCCTGAGGGTGGCCGACGCGTCCGTGATGCCCTTCCTCCCCGCGGTCAACCCCTGCATCACCACGATGATGATCGGCGAGAAGTGTGCCGACATGATCCGGGAGGACCGGGACTGACGGGGGCACCAAGTTGGACGTCGGCCGCGTCCGCGCCGCCCAGATGCGCCCGGTGGCCATCGAGGAGGAGGACGGCGCTCGCACGGACGCCGGGTGAGCGCCGGACGCCTCCCCGGTAGTGTGCGGCCGGGGAGGCGTCCGTGCTTTTCGGGGCGAGCCGGCCGTCCCGCGGCCGTGCTCACTCCCTCGACCCTCAGATCGTGGCCGTGTCGATCACGAACCGGTACCGCACATCGCTGTTCAGCACACGCTCGTACGCCTCGTTGATCTCCGAGGCGCCGATCAGTTCGATCTCCGCGCCGAACCCGTGCTCGGCGCAGAAGTCCAGCATCTCCTGGGTCTCCCGGATGCCCCCGATGCCGGAGCCGGAGAAGGACTTGCGGCCGCCGAGCAGCGAGAAGACGTTGAGGGAGACCGGCTCCTCCGGAGCGCCGACGTTCACCAGGGCACCGTCCGTCCGCAGGAGGGAGAGGTAGGCGTCGATGTCCAGCGGCGCGGACACCGTGGACAGGATGATGTCGAACGTGCCGGCCAGGTCCTCGAAGGTCTTCGGGTCACCGGTGGCGTAGTAGTGGTCGGCGCCGAGCTTCAGGCCGTCGTCCCGCTTCTTCAGGGTCTGCGAGAGCACGGTGACCTCGGCACCGAGCGCGTGCGCGATCTTGACCCCCACGTGCCCGAGGCCGCCCATGCCCACGACGGCGACCTTCTTGCCGGGGCCCGCGTTCCAGTGCTTCAGGGGGGAGTAGGTGGTGATGCCCGCGCACAGCAGCGGCGCGGCCTCGTCCAGGGCCAGGCCCTCGGGGATGCGGACGGTGTAGTTCTCGTCGACGACGATCTGGGTGGAGTAGCCCCCGTAGGTGGGGTCGCCGTTCTTGTCCACGGCGTTGTACGTGCCCGTGTTGCCGTTGAGGCAGTACTGCTCCAGGCCGGCCTTGCAGTTGTCGCACTCGCGGCAGGAGTCGACCAGACAGCCGACGCCGACGCGGTCGCCCACCGCGAACTTTGTGACGCCGGAGCCTGTCTCGGTGACGACACCGGCGATCTCGTGGCCCGGCACCATCGGGAAGATGCCCTCCTGCCAGCCGTCGCGGGCCTGGTGGATGTCCGAGTGGCAGATGCCGGAGAACTTGATGTCGATCAGGACGTCGAACTCGCCGACCGCGCGACGCTCGATGGTGGTGCGCTCCAGTGGAGCCTTCGCGGAGGGGGCGGCGTACGCCGGGACAGTGGTCATGCGGGAGTTCTCCTAAGGAGTGGTCCTGTGCCCGGCAGCCTTCGGATCCGGGCACGCGGTCAAGCCTGCCCCGGCTCGCGCACTTCACCCAGACCATGGTTCTGCGTACGACCAGTGGTCCTACTACTGGCGGGGTCAGGATGATGTGCGTACGTCCATGGATACTGGGCGGATGGACGACCAGCCCGAATCCGATCCGCGGCCCCACGGCGGCGGCGCTCCCGGTGACGGCGCGCCGCTCGCCCTCGACCGGCGCGCCGAGCTCGGCGAATTCCTCCGCAGCCGCCGCGCGCGGCTGAAGCCGGATGATGTGGGGCTGCCCGACTTCGGGCGGCACCGCCGGGTCCCCGGGCTGCGCCGTGAGGAGTTGGCCCAGCTGGCCGGTGTCTCCGTGGCGTACTACACACGCCTCGAACAGGGCAACGGCCAGAACGTCTCCGTGGAGGTCCTGGACGCGATCGCGTCCGCCCTGAGGCTGACGGACGCCGAGGGCGCGCATCTGTCGCACCTCGCGAAGCCCAGACAGCACAGGAAGAAGCCGTCTCCACGGCAGCAGCGTGTACGCGCGGCCCTGAACCAGCTGCTCGACAGCATGGACGGTGTGCCGGCGTACGTCGTCGGACGCCGTGCGGAGATCCTGGCCTGGAACCGGATGGCCGCCGCCGTCTTCGGCGACTGGTCGGAGCTGCCCGCGCAGGAGCGCAACTGGGCGCGCCTGGTGTTCCTGAAGCCCGGCTACCGCGACCTCTTCGTGGAGTGGGACCAGAAGGCGTCGGATATCGTCGCCTTCCTGCGCATGGACGCCGGCTGCCGGCCCGACGACTCCCGGCTCTCCGCCCTGGTCGGTGAGCTGTCCGTGAAGAGTCAGGACTTCCGGCGGCTGTGGGCCAGGCACGACGTCAAGGAGAAGAGCCACGGCGTCAAGCGGCTGTGCCATCCGCTGGTGGGTGAACTCTCCCTCTCGTTCGAGACGTTCACGCTTCCCGACGACGCCGAGCAGTCGATGGTCACGTATCACGCCGAGCCCGGGTCGGAGTCGGCGGAGGCGCTGCGCCTGCTCGCCAGCTGGGGTGCGGACGCGACGCGGGCCGGAACGGCCGTGCCCGGCGGTCAGTAGCGGGAGGAACGGGGGCCGGAGCGGGCGTCGGGACACGGATCGAGAATCAGCCAACCGTGCGGCGGGCGATCCGGGACGGCACGGGGTCCGGATGCCGCCTCCGGGAGCGAGGGGCCGGTTGCCCCCTTGTCCTCCGCAGCGGGAAGGGCGGCAGATCGGTGCCCCGGCCCTTTCAGCCACCGGCCCCGGCCGCAAGAGGCGCACGCGTCTCCGGTCTATACCAAACCCTTGACAGGGTCAGCGTTCATTTCTTAAATCACGGTGTGAACTAAGTGCTGTTCCCCACACCCTCCCCCCGCTCCGCAGGGGAGGCCGCGCTTTTCCGCCCGCCCGGAACTGACATGTATGTGTCAGTACTTCACCTCCCCCGAAGGGAGAGGCATGAGATCCCCACGCTTGCCTCGGCACCTGGTCCTGTCCCTCGTCATGACGCTCGGCCTCGCCACCCTTTCCACCGGACTGGCGCAGAGTGAGCCCGCCCCCGTGACCAGCTCCGCCGTGCAGCCGGCCGACGCCGCCGCGGCCGCGGCCGCGGCCGCGGCCGTCACGTTCTCCGACGACTTCGACGGACCGGCGGGCGCCGCCGTCGACGGCGGCAAGTGGCAGGTCGAGACCGGCGACAACGTCAACAACCACGAACGGCAGTACTACACCGCCGGAAACCGCAACGCGGCCCTCGACGGCCAGGGCAACCTCGTCATCACCGCCCGCAAAGAGAACCCCGGCAACTACCAGTGCTGGTACGGGCGGTGCGAATACACCTCGGCCCGGCTGAACACGTCCGGCAAGTTCACCACCACCTACGGCCGGGTCGAGGCCAGGATGAAGATCCCGCGCGGGCAGGGCATCTGGCCCGCGTTCTGGATGCTGGGCAGCGACATCGGCAGCGTGGGCTGGCCCAACAGCGGTGAGATCGACATCATGGAGAACGTCGGCTTCGAACCCGGAACGGTCCACGGCACCCTGCACGGCCCCGGCTACTCCGGCAGCGGCGGCATCGGCGCCGGCTACTCCCTGCCGGGCGGGCAGGCGTTCGCCGACGCGTTCCACACCTTCGCGGTCGACTGGAGCCCGAACGCGATCACCTGGTCCGTCGACGGCACCGTCTACCAACGCCGCACCCCCGCCGACCTGGGCGGGAAGCAGTGGGTCTTCAACAAGCCGTTCTTCGTCATCCTGAACCTCGCCGTCGGCGGCTACTGGCCGGGCGACCCCGACGGGAGCACGGTCTTCCCCCAGCAGCTCCTCGTCGACTACGTCCGCGTGAGTTCCGACAGCGGCCAGCCGGGCGGCGGCGGACCCATCACCGGTCTGGCGGGCAAGTGTGTGGATGTGGCCGCTGGTTCGGCGGTGAACGGTACGGCGGTGCAGTTGTACGACTGCAACGGTTCGGCGGCGCAGCAGTGGACGGTGGGTGCCGACGGGACGATCCGTGCGCTGGGCAAGTGTCTGGACGTGGCTTCGGCCGGCACGGCGGACGGTACGAAGGTGCAGTTGTGGGACTGCAACGGTTCGGCGGCGCAGCAGTGGGCGACGCCGGCCGCGCGGGACATCGTGAACCCGCAGGCGGACAAGTGCCTGGACGTGACCGGCGGAAGCAGCGCCAACGGAACACGGCTGCAGATCTGGACCTGCACCGGCTCCGCCAACCAGAAGTGGACGGTGACCCGATGACCGCCAAGTGCTTCGCGAGACCTGTCGTGCGCGGCCTGCTGAGCACGGTGGCCGTGACCGCCGCGCTCCTGACAGGTCTGACCGCCACGCCCGCGAGCGGTGCTGTCGCGGACACCGGACAGATCACCGGTCTGGCGGGCAAGTGTGTGGATGTGGCCGCTGGTTCGGCGGTGAACGGTACGGCGGTGCAGTTGTACGACTGCAACGGTTCGGCGGCGCAGCAGTGGACGGTGGGTGCCGACGGGACGATCCGTGCGCTGGGCAAGTGTCTGGACGTGGCTTCGGCCGGCACGGCGGACGGTACGAAGGTGCAGTTGTGGGACTGCAACGGTTCGGCGGCGCAGCAGTGGGCGACGCCGGCCGCGCGGGACATCGTGAACCCGCAGGCGGACAAGTGCCTGGACGTGACCGGCGGAAGCAGCGCCAACGGAACGCGGCTGCAGATCTGGACCTGCACCGGCTCCGCCAACCAGAAGTGGACCGCGCCCAGCGCAGGCGGCGGCGGGACCCCCGGGCCCGGAGCCATGGCCGTGGCCCCCTACCTCTACAACGGATGGGGCAGCCCGCCCAGCCCCACCACCGTGATGAACGCGACCGGAGTCAAGTGGTTCACGCTCGCCTTCGTCCTCAGCAACGGCTACTGCAACCCCCAGTGGGACGGGGGCCGGCCGCTGACCGGTGGTGTCGACCAGCAGACCGTCAACACCGTACGGGCGGCGGGCGGCGACGTCATCCCGTCCTTCGGGGGCTGGAGCGGCAACAAGCTGGAGAGCTCCTGCTCCAGTGCCGGTGAGCTGGCCGCCGCGTACCAGAAGGTCATCAACGCCTACGCGCTCAAGGCCATCGACATCGACATCGAGGCCGCGGCGTACGACAGTCCGGCCGTCCAGCAGCGCACGGTGGACGCGCTGAAGACCGTCAGGGCCAACAACCCCGGCATCAAGGTGTACGTGACCTTCGGCACCGGCCAGAACGGCCCGGACAACAGCCTCATCAGCAAGGCCGCGGCCTCCGGGCTCACCGTGGACAGCTGGACCATCATGCCGTTCAACTTCGGCGGCGCCGGCCAGAACATGGGCACCCTCACCGTCCGTGCCGCCGAAGGCCTCAAGACCGCGGTCAAGAACGCCTACGGATACTCGGACGACCAGGCCTACCGGCACACCGGGATCTCCTCGATGAACGGCATCACGGACAACGGGGAGACGGTCACCGTGGCCGACTTCCGCACCATCCTCGCCTACGCCCAGCAGCGCCACCTCGCACGGCTGACCTTCTGGTCCGTCAACCGCGACCGGCCCTGCACCGGCGGTGGAGCCGACACCTGCTCGGGTGTCTCCCAGCAGCCATGGGACTTCACCCGGGTCTTCGCCTCGTACACGGGCTGAAACCCGCCCAGGCCCCGTTGTCCGGCAGCCTCGGGCTGCCGGACAACGGGGCCGTCCCCACGCGCCGCGTCCGGGGCCGTTCGTTCAGGGACGGCCGGTCAGGTAGCCGCCCATGGAGGTGAAGTACTCCGTCGCGCCCAGTTCCCGGCCGTCCTCGGTGCGCACCCGCGTGATGGCCAGGCCGTGGTTGCGTCCGGTGCGGGCGTCCGCTCCCGCGACGATCGCCACGCCGTCGCCCTCGCGGTAGAAGATGCGTCCGGGCGTGCCGCCGTAACGCCCCTCGGACACGACCGCGGCGAGCACTTCGAGCCGCTTGCCCCGGTGGAATGTGAAAGCGCTGGGGTAGGGCTCGGACTGCGCGCGGATCAGGCGTTCGAGGTCCTCGGCCGGCCACTTCCAGTCGATCCGGATGTCCTCGTCGGACCTCTTGTGGAAGAAGCTCGCCCGGGAGCGGTCCTGCTTGGTGAACTCGGTCCGTCCGGAGGCGATCAGGTCGAGTGCGCCGGTGGTGACCGGGCCGATCAGGTCGACCGTCTTGTGGAAGAGGTCGGTCGTCGTGTCCGTCGGCCCGACCTGCACCGCCTCCTGCCGGACGATGTCGCCGGCGTCCAGCTCGTCGTTCATCATGTGGGCGGTCACGCCCACCTCGGACTCGCCGTTGATCAACGCCCAGATCAGCGGGGAGAAGCCGGCGTACTTCGGCAGCAGCGAGTCGTGGATGTTGAGCGTGCCGTGGCGCGGGAGCGCGAAGATGCGCGGCGGGATCCAGGTGCGCCAGTTGTTGGCCACGATGATGTCGGGGGCCGCCTCCTCGATGCGCTGGAACAGTTCCTCGTCGTCGGGGCGGTTGCGGATCAGCACGGGGACGCCGTGCTCCTCGGCGAGGTCGGCGACGGAGTCGCTCCAGATCTTCTCGTACGCGTGCTCGCTCTTGGGATGTGTGACGACCAGCACCACGTCGTGCTCGGAGTCCAGGAGGGCTTGCAGGGTGCGGTGGCCCCAGGTCTGGTATCCGAACATGACGACCCGCATGGGTTCCTCCTCAGGGCAGGGGCTGATCAGCGCCCAGTAAAGCGAGCCTTCCCTAACTTTGCAACGGGAGCGCGATGTCGCCGAGTTGAGTGGAGCCCGCTTTCGACTGCCCTGTCGACAGCTCCGGAAAATTAGCTTAGGCTCACCTAAGTTCCAGCGGGTCGCGCCATCGGCGTGCCCAGGTCTCGCACGATTCCCCACGCCTGACAGGCGCCTGCCCCGCACGAATGGGAGTGACATGTCACAGGTACAGCCCGGCGATATCCGACCGGTCCACGACCTCATCGGCATCGGCTTCGGGCCGTCCAACGTGGCCATGGCCATCGCGCTCAACGAGCACAACGCGCGCAACAGCCCGCACGACTCGGTCACCGCTCACTTCTTCGAGCAGCAGCCCCGCTTCGGCTGGCACCGCGGCATGCTGATCGACGACGCGACGATGCAGGTGTCCTTCCTCAAGGACCTGGTGACGCTCAGGAACCCGACCAGCGAGTTCAGCTTCCTCTCGTACCTGAAGAGCAAGGACCGGCTGGTCGACTTCATCAACCACAAGAACCTCTTCCCCCTGCGGGTGGAGTTCCACGACTACCTCGAATGGGCCGCGGCCAAGGTCGACGACATGGCCTCCTACGGCCACGAGGTCGTCGGGGTCACGCCGTTCGTCCGGGACGGGGCGGTGGAGTACCTGGACGTGACCGTCCGCTCGGCGGAGGGGCTCGCCGTCCACCGGGCCCGCAACCTCGTCATCGGCACCGGACTGCGCCCGCTCGTGCCGGAGGGCATCGAGCGCGGCCAGCGGGTGTGGCACAACTCCGAGCTCCTGGCGAGGGTCGGCGAACTGGAGGGCACCGCGCCGTCCCGGTTCATCGTCGTGGGTGCGGGGCAGAGCGCCGCCGAGAACGTCGCTTACCTGCACCGCCGCTTCCCCGAGGCCGAGATCTGCGCGGTCTTCAGCCGCTACGGCTACAGCCCCGCCGACGACAGCAGCTTCGCCAACCGGATCTTCGACCCCGGGGCCGTCGACGAGTTCTACGAGGCACCCGAGGACGTCAAGCGCAGACTGATGGACTACCACGGCAACACCAACTACTCCGTGGTCGACATCGACCTCATCGACGACCTCTACCGGCAGACGTACCAGGAGAAGGTCCTCGGCACCGAACGGCTGCGCTTCCTCAACGTGTCCCGGCTCGTCGCCGTCGACGAGACGCCGGACAAGGCCCGGGCCACCGTGAAGTCCCTCGTCACGGGCGAGGAGACCCTCCTGGACGCCGATGTCGTGGTGTTCGCCACCGGCTACAGCCCCGTCGACCCGGTCGCCCTCCTCGGCGACGTGGCGGACCGCTGCCTCCGCGACGGCGAGGACCGGGTCCGGGTCGAGCGCGACTACCGCATCGCCACGGACCCCGAACTGCACTGCGGCATATACCTCCAGGGGGGCACGGAGCACACGCACGGCATCACCTCCGCGCTGCTGTCCAACATCGCGATCCGGGTCGGGGAGATCCTGGACTCACTGCTCGACCGGGGCGTCAAGGCGGCCTCCGACGAGGCGCGCCCGGTCCCCGGCGCAAGCGCCCGCTAGCGGGCACCGGTCCGCCGCCGGCCGCCCCGCCGGGGGCGGACCGCCGCCCGGGACCGCGCGGCCCCCGACGCCCGCGTCCCACCGACGGATCAAGGGATAACGTACGTCGACATGAGCACGACTGCAGTGGAGCGAGCCGCGCCGAAGCGTGCAACAGGAGCCCGCAGGCGCCGGGTTGTGGGCGCCGCCGCCCTGACGGTGGTCCTCGTCGCCGCCTGTACGGTGTCGCTGGCCGTGGGGGCGCGGGCGCTCAGCCCCGCCGAGGTCTGGCACGGCCTCTTCGCGGCGCCGGACCCCGACCGCGGGCTCACCGAGATCCGGCTCATCGTGCAGACCGTGCGGGTGCCCCGGACGGTGCTCGCGATCGTCGCGGGCATCGCACTGGGGGTCTCGGGGGCGCTGATCCAGGGGTACACGCGCAATCCGATCGCCGACACCGGACTGCTCGGGGTGAACACCGGGGCGTCGTTCGCCGTGGTCTCGGTGATCGCACTCTTCGGCTTCTCCAACCCCTTCCAGTACGTGTGGTTCGCCTTCCTGGGGGCCGGTGCCGCGGGTGTCGTCGTGTTCGGGCTGGCGAGCATCGGCAGGGGGGCCGGCAACCCGCTGACGCTCGCCCTGGCGGGGCAGGGCGTCACGGTGTTCCTCGCGGCCATGACCATGGCGGTCGCGCTGTCCGACCTGACGTCCCTGAACGCACTGAGGTTCTGGAACTCGGGCTCGGTGGCCGGAGTCGGGTTCGACGTCATCTGGCCGGTCACGGGGTTCGTCGCGGCGGGTCTCGTGCTGGCTCTCACCACCCTGCCCTCGCTCAATCTGCTGAACCTCGGCGTCGACGTGGCGCGCGGACTCGGCGTGAACATCGCACTGAGCCGGACCGCCGGCATCGTCGCCATCACGCTGCTGGCGGGCGCGGCGACGGCGGCCTGCGGGCCCATCGCGTTCCTGGGGCTCATGGTGGCCCACGTGGCCCGGTACCTGACGGGGCCGGACTACCGATGGCTGGTGCCGTACGCGGGCCTGCTCGGCGCGGTGATCCTTCTGGTCTGTGACATCGTGGGCCGACTGGTCGTGCGGCCCGGCGAGTTGGACGCGGGTGTCGTCGTGGCCCTCCTCGGAGCCCCCTTCTTCGCCGCCCTGGTGTGGCGGGGAAAGTTCAGGAACGCGTGAACGGGACAGCGGTGAAGCCGACGGTGATGCCGGGCGTACGGCTCGGCACCCTGTCGTTCGTGTGGCGGCCCTGGATGGTCGGCGTCACCGTGCTCCTCGCGGTGGCGGTCTTCCTGGTGTTCTGTCTCTCCGTCAGCGTGGGGGATTTCCCACTCGGGCTCTCCCGGGTGATCGCCACGATCGCCGGCCGGGGCGAGCAGGTCGACGAGTTCGTCATCATGGACCTGCGGATGCCGCGCGCGCTGGCCGGTCTCGTCGTCGGGACCGCGCTCGGGGTGTCCGGGGCCATCACGCAGTCCATCGCCCGCAATCCGCTGGCCAGTCCCGACATCCTCGGGATCACCGGCGGAGCCGGCGCGGTCGCGGTGTTCCTGGTGACGGTGTCGGGCGGGACCGCCGCGGCGGTCGTGGGCTCCGTGGGCGTGTCCGCGGCGGCGCTAGCGGGGGGCCTGGGCACGGGACTGCTGGTGTACTTCCTGGCGTGGCGGCGCGGGATCGACGGCTTCCGGCTCATCCTCATCGGCATCTCGGTGAGCGCGGTGACGGAGGCGATCACGACCTGGCTCCTCTCCACCGCCGACATCCGGGACGTGGCGCGGGCCCAGGCCTGGCTGGTCGGCTCCCTGGACAACCGGTCGTGGGACGAGGTCGGGGTGGCGCTCTGGTCGACGCTCGCACTCCTGGGCGTCGTGGCGTGCGCCGCGTTCCAGTTCAAACCGATGCACCTCGGCGACGAGGTCGCCGCGGGTCTCGGCGTCCGGTACTCCCGGGTGCGGGCCGTCCTGCTCCTGTGCGCCGTGCTCCTGGCCGCCGTCGCGGTGAGCGCGGCCGGTCCCGTGCCCTTCGTCGCACTGGTGGCGCCCCAGGTGGCGATGCGCCTGGTGAGGCACCCGACGCCTCCGATGATCGCGTCGGGGCTGGTCGGCGCGCTGCTGCTGATCGGTGCGGACCTGACGGCGCGTACGGCGCTCCCGATGGCCCTCCCCGTCGGCGTGGTAACCGCCGCGATCGGCGGTCCCTTCCTCGTCTTCCTGCTCGTGCGGGCCAACCTCAGACAGCTCACGTAAGGGGCAAGCATGCGAGACGGAGGGGCACGTGTGGCCGCTGAACAGATCACCGGAGACGAGTCCGGGGCCGGCGGCACGGCACGGCTGGCCGCCAGGGGCATCACGGTCGGCTACGGCGCACGGACGGTCATGGACGGACTCGACGTCACCGTCCCGCCGGGGGTCGTCACCACGATCATCGGTCCCAACGGCTGTGGCAAGTCGACCCTGTTGCGCACCCTGACACGGCTGCTCAAGCCGGCCAGGGGGGCGGTCGTGCTGGACGGCGAGGACATCGCCGGACTGAGGACCAGGGACGTGGCGAAGAAGCTCGGGCTGCTTCCGCAGGCACCCGTCGCCCCCGAGGGGCTGACGGTCGCCGACCTCGTCGCCCGGGGACGGCATCCGCATCAGAGCTGGCTGCGCCAGTGGTCGTCGGACGACGCAGAGGTCGTCGAACGCGCGCTGGCCATGACGGGCGTGTCCGACCTGGCCGACCGTCCGGTGGACTCGCTGTCCGGCGGCCAGCGCCAGCGCGTGTGGATATCCATGACGCTGGCCCAGGGAACCGACCTCCTGCTGCTGGACGAGCCGACGACGTACCTGGATCTGGCGCACGCCTTGGACGTGCTGGATCTGGTGGACGATCTGCACGAGTCGGGGTGCACCGTGGTCATGGTGCTGCACGACCTCAACCTGGCCACGCGCTACAGCGACAACCTCGTGGTGATGCGGGAGGGCGAGATCCTGGCGCAGGGTCATCCGCGCGACGTGATCACGGCCGAGCTGCTGTACGAGGCGTTCGGGCTGCGCGCCGTGGTGATCGACGATCCGGTGGGGGACCGGCCGCTCATCGTGCCGATCGGCCGTGCTCACGTCCACGCGCAGCTCAACTAGGTTACGGGTAACGGTCCATGGCTAAGTTAGGCTAGGCTAACCTTTCTGCTTCGAGGTAAGGTTTGGCTGCCCTCACAAGGGGGTGGTCGGCGGCGTGAAGACAAAGGGATCCGGGATGCTTCTCCACAGAACGACTCTCACGAAGCCAGGGCGTCGGCCGGCGGCCGTACTGCTTGCGGCGGTTCTCGGTGCCGGCCTCCTCGCAGGATGCGGCTCCGACTCCGCGGACACGAAGAGCGACAGTGCCCCGTCCGCCGCCACCGGCGCGTTCCCGGTCACCGTGGAGCACGCGTTCGGATCCACGAAGGTCACGAAGGCCCCTCAGCGGGTCGTCTCCGTCGGCTACACCGACGACCAGGCGATCCTCGCCCTCGGCATCAAGCCGGTCGGCATGGTCGACCAGTACCCGAACCCGACGGGCAGGACGCCCGACATCAACACGCAGTGGCCCTGGGTGAAGGACAAGTGGGGTGACACCCGCCCCGAGGTCGTCATGAGCAACGGCGACACGGGCCCCAACTACGAGAAGATCGCCGCCCTGCGGCCGGACCTGATCATCGCGGTCTACTCCGAGGTCGACCAGGCGGCGTACGACAAGCTCTCCAGGATCGCCCCCACGGTGGGACGTACGAAGGCCGAGAAGGAGCCCTTCAGCGCACCCTGGCAGGACAACGCGGTCCACATCGCCAAGGCGCTCGGCAAGGAGGCCGAGGGCGCCGAACTGGTCAAGGGCATCCAGGCCAAGCTCGACGCCGCCAAGGCGGCACACCCGGAGTTCGCGGACCAGACCGCGGTCGCCCTGTCCTGGTACGAGGACTCCGTGGCACCGTTCACCACGACCGACGTACGCGGCCGGCTGGTGACGGGCATCGGCTACAAGGGCGCCACGAAGATCGACGAGGTCGCCGGCGGGAAGTTCTACACCCAGCTCTCGCCCGAACGCATCGACCTCGTCGACGTCGACCGCATCTTCGTCATCAACGACAAGGCGGACACGGAGGCCCTGAAGAAGTTCAAGCTCTTCGCCAACCTCTCCGCGGCGAAGAACGGCAAGGTCTCCTACCTCCTGGACAGCGAGGGCCCCGCAGTCGGCGCCGCCATGTCCCAGGGCACGCTGCTCTCCCTGCCGTACGCGATCGACGAGCTCGTCAAGTCGGTCGACCAGTGACGACGACCGCCCCGGCCCCGGCCCCGCTCCTCCCGGCCGACGCGTGAGCACCACGGACACGCGCCCCGCTCCGGTGGCCCTGCGTACGGCGTCCGGGAGCGAGGCCACCAGGTGGGTCGCGGCGCACTGCCGCGAGGCCCCGTGGCTGACCGCGGCCACCGTGCTGACGACGGTGGCCGGGGCGGCACTCCAGGTGCTCCCCGTGCTGCTGCTGGGGCGAGTCGTCGACGGGGTGGTCGACGGCGCGTCGGGTTCGGCCCTCGTCACGGTCGGTGTCCTGCTGGGTGCCGCCGCGCTGCTCGGCGCGGCGGCGACGGCCGTGTCGACGTACCTGATCGGGCGGCTGGGAGCGGACCTGCTCGCCCGGCTGCGCGAGAACGCGGTCCGCGCCGTGCTCGGCATGCCGAGCGCCCGGATCGAGCAGGTCGGCAGAGGGGACGTGCTGTCCCGGGTCGGCGACGACGTGGCCGTGCTGTCCAGAGGCATCCGGACGGCGATCCCCACGGTGTTCACCGCCGGGGTCCTCGTCGCCATCGCCACGGTCGGCATGTTCGGGCTGGACTGGCGGCTCGGCCTGGCCGGCGCCGGCGCGCTCCCCGCCTACGCCCTCGCCCTCCGCTGGTACCTCCCCCGGTCCGCCCCGCTCTACCGCGAGCAGCGGGTGGCCCAGGCCGACCGCGCGCAGGCGCTGATCAGCGGACTGAACGGGATCGACACGGTCCGGGCCTACCGCCTGGAGGGCGCCGTCCGCGAGAAGGTCACCGCGGAATCCTGGCGGGTGCGGGATCTCGGCGTGGAGGTCTTCCGCTTCTTCGGCCGCTTCGTGGGCAGGGAGAACCGCGCCGAGTTCATCGGTCTGGTCCTCATCCTGGTGGTCGGATACGCCCTGCTGGAGGGCGACGCCGCCACCCTGGGCGAGGTGTCGGCCGCCCCGCTCATGTTCCACCGGCTGTTCACACCGCTGGGCGCCATCATGTTCACCTTCGACGAGGCGCAGAAGTCGGGCGCGAGCCTGACCCGGCTGGTCGGGGTGCTGGGGGAGACCGCGGAGAGCCGGCTGGTCGGCGACGACTCCGTCACGAGGGCGCAGGCCACGCCGTACCCGGTCACCGTCCGGGGACTGACCTACCGTTACCCGGACGCCGAGAGCCCGGTTCTCCTGGACGTCGACCTGACGATCCCGGCCGGCGGCTCGCTCGCCCTGGTGGGCGCGACGGGCGCCGGCAAGTCGACGCTGGCGGCACTGATCGCAGGCATCGGCACCCCGGAATCCGGATCGGTGCGCATCGGCCCGCAGGACCTCGCCGGTCTGGACGAGGCGGGGTCCAGGGCACTGGTCAGCATCCTGACACAGGAGACGCATGTCTTCTCCGGATCGCTCGCCGACGACCTGCGGCTCGCCGCACCTGGGGCCGACGACGCCGAACTCACGGCCGCGCTGCGCACGGTCGGCGCCCAGGAGTGGGTCGAGGGCCTGCCCGACGGCCTCGGCACCCTGGTCGGTGAGGGCGGGGAGCGGCTGGATGTCACCAAGGTCGCCCAGATCGCCCTGGCCCGGCTGGTGCTGGGCCGGGCACCCGTGGTGGTGCTCGACGAGTCGACCGCGGAGGCGGGCAGCGAAGGCGCCGCCGAGCTGGAACGCGCCGTGCTGGCCGCCTGCGCGGGCAGGACCACCCTCTTCGTGGCGCACCGCCTGACGCAGGCCATGGCAGCCGACCGGATCGCCGTGCTGGACGCGGGCCGCGTGGTGGAGCAGGGAACCCATGACGAACTCGTCGCCCTGGGCGGCGGCTACGCGCGACTGTGGCAGGCCTGGCGCGAGGGCAGCTAGACACACCTGAGCAGGTCAGGTCAGGTAATTTTCCTACTTCGGAAGGGCGATGAGTCTTCGATGCTGGAACCGAGCGGTCATGTCGTGCGGCTTTCTCCCGCGAACCTGACCGACCTGCGCCGGCGGACCGGTGAGCACTCCGACAGGACGCTCGCCGAGGCCTGCGCCATCGGGCTGGCCTACTGGTCGTCCGGCCGGAGTCCCGAGGGCCTCGACCTCACCCCCGGCACGCTCTTCGCCGACGTCCTCGGATGGGCCGCCAACGGCGGCGCGGGGAGCGCCGGCTGGGAGGTGGGCACGGACGGCCGCAGCATCAGCGTCCCCGCCGGCGTCGTACCGGCCGAAGCACAGGCCACACTCGACGACCTCGCGGACTTCCCGGACCGGCCGATCGGGACCATGGCCCCGACCGGCGCCGCGGCGAGGGCCGAAGCCCTGGCCGCGTGGAACGACACGTACGCCGACCGGGTCCGCCCCACCCTGGTGGAGATGTTCCGCGAGCAGGCGCGGACCCGGCCCGACGCCATCGCCGTCGTCGACGAGAACCGCTCGCTCACCTACCGCGAGACGGCTGAGCTCTCCGCGCGGCTGGCTCACCACCTGATCGGACTCGGCCTCACCGCCGAGCAGGTCGTGGGCATCTCGCTGAGCCGGTCCGCGGACATGGTGGTCGGGCTCCTCGGAGTGCTCCAGGCCGGCTGCGCCTTCGTACCGCTCGATCCGCAGTGGCCCGCCGCGCGCAGGGCGGTCGTCATCGAGGACGCCGGGGTCGTCCTCCAGCTCAACGAGACGGGCGAGCACGACGCCGCGGAGCCGCGGGCCGTCGCCCTGGACCTCCGGGACCGGGCGTTCGACGCCCACCCGGCCGAAGCCCCCGAGGTCACCGTGCACGGCACGGCCCTGGCCTACGTGATCTTCACCTCGGGCTCCACCGGCCGCCCCAAGGGCGCCATGATCCGGCACGAGGCCATCAGCGAACGCCTCCTGTGGCAGTCGCGCGAGATCCTGGGCTTCGGCCATGACGACGCGTCACTCTTCAAGGCGCCGCTGTCCTTCGACATCTCCATCAACGAGATATTCCTGCCGTTCGTCACCGGCGGCCGGCTCGTCGTCCTGCGGCCCGGCGGCGAACGCGACCCGCACCACCTGCTGCGCGTGATCGCGGAGCAGCGCGTCACCTTCACCTACCTCGTGTCGTCCATGCTGGACGTGCTCCTGGAGATGGCGGGGGACTCGGACCTGCTGGACAGCCTGCGGCACGTCTGGTGCGGCGGGGAGGTGCTGACCCCGGAGCTGTACGAACGCTTCCGCGCGCGGCTCGACATCCCGATGTACCACGGCTACGGCCCGGCCGAGACGACGATCGGCGTCTCGCACGTGATCTACCGCGGCGAAGCCGAACGCCTGTCGACGTCCATCGGCAGGGCCAACCCCAACACCCAGCTGTACGTCCTGGACGACGAGCTGCGCCAGGTCCCCGTCGGGGCCGGCGGCGAACTGTACGTGGGCGGCTTCCTCCTCGGACGCGGTTACGTCGGCGCGCCCGGTCTCACGGCGTCCCGCTTCGTGGCCAACCCCTTCGCCGGTGACGGCTCGCGCCTGTACCGGACGGGCGACCTCGCGCGTTTCGCCCCCGAC
Organism: Streptomyces sp. NBC_01341; assembly: GCF_035946055.1. Classification (NCBI taxonomy): domain Bacteria; kingdom Bacillati; phylum Actinomycetota; class Actinomycetes; order Kitasatosporales; family Streptomycetaceae; genus Streptomyces; species Streptomyces sp. NBC_01341. The sequence continues at coordinate 6,622,126 of NZ_CP108364.1, forward strand.
GGCTCACTGGACTTCCTCGGCCGGGCCGACAACCAGATCAAGATCCGCGGGATGCGCCTGGAGATCGAGGACGTGGAGGCGGGGCTCGCGGAACACCCCGGGGTACGGCACACCTGCGTCGTCGCGAAGAAGAACACGGCGGGCGGCACCTACCTCGTGGGCTACGTGATCCCGTCCGCCGGGAGCGAGGACCTGCGGGCGGACGACGTCGGGGCGTGGGCCGCCGCGCACATGGTGGAGTACATGGTGCCCGCCCGGCTCGTCGTGATGAAGGAGTTCCCGCTCACCGCGAACGGCAAGGTCGACCGGGGCGCGCTGCCGGAGCCCGTGAACGACACCGGCTCGGTCGTCCCGCCCTCCACCGAGGACGAGCGCCTGGTGTGCGCGACCGTGGCGTCCCTGCTGCGCCTGGACGAGGTCGGCGTCGACCAGGACTTCTTCCGGCTCGGCGGAGACAGCATCCTGGCGATATCACTGCTGAGCGCGCTGCGGGACGTGGGCCTCTACGTCACGGCGCGGCAGATCTTCACCCACAGCGTCGTGGGCGCCCTGGCCGCGGTGGCGAGCCGCGAGGACGTCCCCCCGGCCGGAGACGACGACGTGGCGACCGGACCTGTCGTGGGATCGCCCGTCGTCCAGTGGCTCGGCGAGACGACGGACGCGGTCGACGGCTTCGTGCAGTCGGTGGTGCTGAACACCCCGGCGGAACTGACCGCGACGGCCCTCGACGCGATCCTCGCCGCCCTGCTCGAACGGCACGACATGCTGCGCGCGAAGCTCGTGCGCGGCGAGCGGTGGAGTTTCGACATCCCGTCGGCCGACGGATCCGTGGTCCGGTGGCAGGAGAGCGACGAGCCCCTGGACGCGTGTGCCGCGCTCGCCACCGGCGCACTCGATCCGGACGACGGCGTGATGCTGAGCGCCGTCTGGCGGCGCGCGGCACGGCAACTGGTCCTCGTCGTCCACCACGTCGTCGTCGACGGGGTGTCCTGGCGGATCCTGATGGAGGATCTGGCTACGGCCTGGCGGCAGTTCGCCTCCGGTGAGCCCGTCGACCTGCCGCCCGTGGGCACGTCCTTCCGCCGCTGGACGCAGCTGCTGGCCGGTGCGTCGTTCGACGCCGACCGCGCCTACTTCCGGCGTCCGCTGCCGGGCCCGGACGGGCCGCTCGGCAGACGCCCGGTCTCGGACCACGACATCGTCGCCCGCGAGCGGACCCGCACCGTGCGGGTCGGTCCCGGGACCACGTCCGCGCTGCTGGGTGAGGTCCCCGCCAGGTTCCACGCCGGCGTCAACGACGTGCTGCTGACCGCGCTCGCCGTCGCCCTCGCCCGGTGGCGGCGCGACCTCGGACAGGACCAGACTTTCGCGCACATCGAACTCGAGGGGCACGGCCGCGAGGCACGTTTCGTTGCGGGCCCCGCCGGCCACGAGCCGGAACTCTCCCGGACCGTCGGCTGGTTCACCACCCTCTTCCCGGTGATCGTGGACCCCGGCCCGACGGACGATCCCGCCGCACCCGGCTGTCTGGCCGCCGCGCTGAAGGCCGTCAAGGACGACCTCGCACGTGTGCCGAGCAACGGCCTGTCCTACGGGGCTCTGCGGTACCTGAACGACGTCGCCTTCGAGGCGCCCGCGCCCCAGGTGCTGTTCAACTACCTGGGCCGCTTCGGCTCGGGTGCGTCCGGGGACTGGGGGATCGGCGGTACCACCGGACACCTGGGGGAGAAGCGCGACCCGAGGATGCGCCTGCCGCGCGCCCTGGAGTTCAACGCGATCGCCGAACCCGCGGCGAACGGCGCGTACGAACTGGTCACCACCATCTCCTGGCCCGAGGGCGTGTTCGCCGACGAGGACGTGGCCACCATCGGCGCGTACTTCGAGGCGGCGCTCACCGGGCTGGCCTCGCTCGACGAGGGCGGGCACTCCCCGAGCGACTTCGGCCTCGTACCGCTCACGCAGGCCGACGTCGACGACGTGGACGGCCCGGCGCTGCGTGACGTGCTGCCACTCACCCCGCTGCAGGAGGGCCTGTACTTCCACTCGGTCTTCGACGACGACTCGGCCGGCAGCTACGTCGAGCAGCAACTGCTCACCCTGGAGGGCGAGGTGGACGCCGCACGGCTCGCGACGGCGGCCACCCGGCTGCTCGCGCTCTATCCCAACCTGGCCGCCCGGTTCGTCGCCCTGGCCGACGGCCGCGTGGTGTCGGTGCTGGAGAGCGGGGTACCGGCGCCGTTCACCGTGCTCGACCGCCCCGGCATCACCGTGGCGGAGATCCGCGACCTGGCCGAACGTGACAGGCGCGCGGGATTCGACCTGGCCACCGGTCCGCTGATGCGCTTCACGCTCGTCCGCACCGGCCCGTGCCGCTCCGTCCTGGTGCAGACCGTGCACCACATCGTCGCCGACGGCTGGTCCGTGCCGCCGATGCTGCGCGCCCTGCTGACCGAGTACCGCGCACCCGGCACCGTCCATCCGATCGGCGGCTTCCCGGACTACGTGCGCTGGCTCGCCGGACGTGACGACGAGGAGAGCGACCGGGTGTGGGCCGACGAACTCGCCGGCCTCCCCGGCCCCTCACTCGTCGCGGAGGGGCACACCCCGTCGGACCGGTTCGCCGACACGGCCGTGGACCCGGCGGACGACGTCGACGCGGGAGCCCGCGCCGCCGGCGTGCCGTTGAGCGTGGCCGTGCACAGCGCCTGGGCGCTGACGCTGGGCGGCCTCCTGCACGGCGGCGACGTGGTGTTCGGCTCCACCGTGTCCGGGCGCGACGCGGATGTGCCCGGCATCGGCGACATGGTCGGCCTCTTCATCAACACGGTCCCGGTGCGCGCCCGTTGGGCCCCCGCGACCACCGCGCGCGAACTGCTGGCGTCGGTCCGGGAACACCAGAGCGCCGTGCTGCCGCACCAGCACGTCTCCCTCGCGCGGATCGGCCGCAGGACAGGCGCCGGCGCACTGTTCGACACCCTCGTGGTGTTCGACGTCGCGACCGACGTGGACGAACTGCGGGGGTCCGGCGACGAGCCGGCCGTGACCGGCATCGCCAACGAGGGCGCTCCGCACTACCCGCTCACCCTGGTCGTGGAGCGGACCCCGGACGGCCGTCCGCGCTTCGACCTGATCTACGACGCCCAGCTCCTGGGGGAGCCGGGCGCCCGGGCGATCCTGAACACCTTCACCCGGGCCCTCACCGGCCTGCTCACCCGGCCGGACGCCCTCGCCGGTGAACTCGCCACCGAGGAGGGCCCCCTCCCGGCCGCCGTCACCCCGGCGACCCTGCACGGGCTGTTCGACGCCGCCGCGAAGCGCGATCCGGCCGCCACAGCGGTCACCCTGTGCGCCCTGGACGGCTCCACCACGTCCATGACGTACGGCGAGCTGGCCGAGGCCAAGGACTCCCTGGCGGCGGCGCTGCGCGCGGCCGGGATCGGGCCGGGCACACGTGTCGCGGTCGCCGTCCCGCGCTCGCTGGAACAGGTCGTCGCACTGGTGGCGATCGTCAGCGCCGGCGGGGCGTACGTACCACTGGACCTTGCGTACCCGGACGAACGGCTGGAGTACGTCCTCGCCGACGCCGACCCGCAGGTCGTGCTCGTCGACCGTGAACAGCGCACTCGCTTCGCGCGGCTGCTGGCCGCCGCACCGGACGGAGCCGCCGCTCACCTGCTCGTGATGGGCGACGAGCCGCCCGCGGCGCCCACGCAGGATGTGCGCGGGGAATCCGGCCGGCACGAACCCGCCTACGTGATCTACACGTCCGGGTCCACCGGCAGGCCCAAGGGCGTGGTCGTGCCGCACTCGGCCGTGGTGACGCTGCTGGCCAACACCCGGCCCGCCATGGACTTCGGGCCCCGGGACGTGTGGGTCCAGTTCCACTCCTACTCCTTCGACTTCGCGGTCTGGGAGCTGTGGGGCGCGCTGGCGCACGGCGGTGAACTGCTGGTGCCGGACTACGCCCTGACCCGCTCCCCGGTCGACTTCCACCGGCTGGTCCGCGAGCGCGGCGTGACGGTGCTCAACCAGACCCCGTCCGCCTTCCACCAGTTCATCGAGGCCGACCGGCAGGCCGCCGAGCCGGTCACCTCGCTGCGCCGGATCATCTTCGGGGGCGAGGAGCTGGACCCCGTGCGCCTGCGCCCCTGGGCGGAGCGGCACGGCACCGCCTCGCCCGAACTGGTCAACATGTACGGCATCACCGAGACGACCGTCCACGTCACGCACCGCGTGCTCACCGACGCCGACCTCCTCGGCGAGGTCAGCCCCATAGGGGGCCCGCTCCCCGGTCTGGTCACCCATCTCCTCGACGACCGGCTCCGGCCGGTGCCGCCTGGCCGGGTGGGAGCCATCTACGTCGCCGGTGACCAGGTGTCGCTCGGCTACCTCGGCAGGCCGGGGCTCACCGCGGGACGGTTCGTCGCCGACCCGTTCGCCGGCGACGGCTCCCGGATGTACCACACGGGCGATCTCGCGCGCCGCACGCTCGACGGTGAGCTGGAGTTCGCGGGCCGGGCCGACGACCAGGTGCAGCTGAAGGGTTTCCGCATCGAACTCGGCGAGGTCGAGGCCGCTGTCAGGGAGCTCGACGGCGTGGTCGACGTGGCGGTCACCGTCGCGGACACCGGCGACCACCTGGTCGCGCACATCGTGGGCCGGGCGCCCGACGACCTCGCCGGCCACCTGTCCGCGAAACTGCCGCCCCACATGGTGCCGGGACGTGTGCTGCCGGCCGAAGCCCTCCCGCTGACCGTCAACGGCAAGCTGGACCGCAGGGCCCTCACCGAGCGCGCGGCCGGTGACGACGCCCCGGCGGCCGTGGCGGGATCCGCGCTCGCCGCGCTGGTCGGCGTCTTCGACGAGGCACTGCCCGGCGCCGTCGCCGTGGACGCCGACACCGACTTCTTCGCGGCCGGTGGCGACAGCATCGTCGCCATCACCGTCATCAACCGGGCCAGGGCGCTCGGCCTGCCGATCGCGCCCCGGGACGTGTTCCTCCTCAAGACGCCGCGGGCGCTCGCCGCGCACCTGGAGACACGCACACCACCCACCGGAACGCCCGTGCCGGTCCGCCGTGAGGACGGCCCGCTGCCGGCCACGCCGGTCATCCTGCGCCAGCGTGAACTGGGCGGCAGCCTCCACCGGTTCGTCCAGGCCAGGACGCTGGCCGCACCCGCGGGCACCGGATTCGCCGACGCCGAGCGCGCCGCGAACGAGGTCGTGGCCGCGCACCCGGTCCTCCGGCTGCGTCTGCGCGCCGAGCACGGGGTGTGGGCGCTGCGCACCGAGCCCCCGCGCGCCGTCACCGTGACCCGCAGCGACGCGACCGATCCCACGGAAGCGGCCGACGAGGCCGCCGGACGGCTCGATCCCGCATCGGGTGAGGTCATCGCGTTCACGTGGCTTGAGGGGACCCGTACCCTGGTCATCACCGTGCACCACCTCGCGGTGGACGCGGTGTCCTGGCTCATCCTGCTCGACGACCTGACGGCGGCCATGCGGGGGACATCCCCGGGGGAGCCCACCACCCCCTACGCCGCATACGCCGATGCGCTGCACTCCGGCTCCTTCGACCTGCTGGACGGCCTCGGACACTGGCTGGACACCCTCGGGGCGCCCGCGCTGCTGCCGGCCGTCACGAACCGGCGCGAGAGCACCGTCGTCCTCGCTCCCGAGCTGAGCGACCGGGTGACCCGCATCGCACCGGGCGCACTCGGCATCGGTCTCACCGAGCTGCTCTGCGGAGCGCTCAGGGTCGCGCTCACCCAGGTCCAGGCGTCGCCCACCGACCTCGCGGTCGAGCTGGAACGGCACGGGCGTGTTCCGGCACTCGAGCACCACGACTACACCCGCACGGTCGGCTGGTTCACCTCCATCGCCCCCGTGCGCCTCACGGCCCACACCGACCCCGTCGCCGCGGCGCGCGAGGTCGCCGAACGCCAGCCCGACGAGAGCGGGCACGTCGCCTACGGGCAGCTCAGGTATCTGAACCCGCAGACCGCCCCGCTGCTGACCGCCCGCCCGCAGGTGCTGTTCAACTACCTCGGCCGGGGCAGCGAGTCCCAGGCACTGCGTCCCACCGCGGGCGATCAGGGCAGCCCGTACGCCGTCGAGGTCAACGCCTGGACGGACGACGTCACCGGAAGCCTGCACGCGGCCTTCACGCTCGCCGAGGGCATCCCCGACGAGGTCGCCGGTCACTGGCACAGGGCACTCGAGCGCGCCGCGGACGCCTCCACGACGGCCGAGCGCACCGCACCGGTCACCCCGCTCCAGCGGGGCCTCTTCTTCCAGGCCCAGCTGGCGGGCCGGGCCGGACACTACGTCGCGCAGTCCTACTTCACCTTCGACCGGCGCCTCGACACCGAAGCGCTCGGCGAGGCGATGGCCCACGTCATCGTCCGGCACCCCGTCGTCGGCGCCGGCTTCACCACAGACGGCGACGGCAACCCGGTCCAGGTCCTGAAGGCGGGCCGCCGGGTCGACGTACGCACGGTCGGCCTCGCGACGGACGCCGAGGTCGACGCACTGCGGGCCGGGGACCGCGACACGGGATTCGACCTCGACGCCCCCCCGCTGATCCGCCTCACCGTGGTGCGCCTGCCCGGCGGCCACGACGGCCTGCTGCTCAGCTACCACCTGCTGCTGTGGGACGGCTGGTCGCGCGAGATCCTGCTGCGGGACCTCTTCGACGCCTACCGGTCGGTCGTCGCGGGCGAGTCCCTGACCGCGGCCCCGGCGAGTCCCGGCTTCGAGGACTACGCCCGGATGCTCGACTCCAGGGACCACACGGTCTCGGAACGCTTCTGGGCCGCGCAGCTGTCCGGTCTTCCGGGCCCGACGCTCCTCGCGGGACCTCAGCCGTCGGTCACGGACGACCTGCCGCGCGCGCTCGTCCGCACGCTCACGGCCGGACAGTCGGAGGCACTGCGCCGGACGGCCAGGACGCACGGCGTCACACTGAACTCGGTGCTGACCGGTGCCTTCGGCCTCCTGCTGGGCGCACACACCGGCCGGAGTGACGCCGTCTTCGGCGTGACCGTCTCCGGCCGGGAGGGCGAAGGCCTGTCCGGCATCGTCGGTGTGCTCCTCAACACCGTCCCCATGTGGACGCGGCCACGGCCCGGCGACACGGTGGGGGAGTACCTGGCAGGAGTCCAGGCGGCCAGGGTCGAGGCGATGGAGCACGAGCACCTGGGACTCGGTGAGATCCAGCGGGCCGGCGGCCACGACACCCTGTTCGACAACCTGTTCGTGCTCCAGAACTTCCTCGACATGGACGCGTTCGCCGAGATGAACGCCGAGCACGGCATCACCTCGGTCACGGCGGACGACTCGACCCACTACCCGTACACCTGGGTCGTGACGCCCGGCGACCGGCTCACGGTCAAGCTGGAGCACCGCGAGGACGATCCCGCGCGTGCCCGCCGCCTGCTCGACGACTACCTGCGGGTGCTCGACGACCTCGTCCGGTCCACGGGCCCGGTCGGAGCACTCCCGGGGCTGGGCCACGATGCCGGACCCGCCGGGCGCACGGACGTCGGCACGGACACGGTCGTCGACCGGTTCGACCGGGCGGCGGATCTCGACCCGCAGCGGACCGCCCTCGTCGCCCACGGCTCCACCATGACCTTCGCCCAGCTCCGGGACCGCAGCCGCGAGGTCGCGGGAGTACTCGCGGGGCGGGGCATCGGCCCGGAGACGACGGTGGGCCTCGCGATCCCCCGGTCCCTCGACTCGATCGTGGCCCTGTTCGCGGTGCTGCGCGTCGGCGCGGCCTACGTACCGCTGGAACTGGACCACCCGGACGAGCGGATCGCCGCGATCGTCGACGACGCCCGGCCCGAGGTGACCCTCACCGTGAGCGCCGTGTCCCCGCGGCTCACGGGCGAACTGATCGAGCTGGACAGGACACTGCCCGAGGCAGAGCCCTTCGTCACATACGCGCCCGACGACCCGGACCGGCTGCGGCATCCCGCGTACACGATCTACACCTCCGGTTCGACGGGCAGGCCGAAGGGCGTCGTGACCGAGTACGCCGGTCTCACGAACATGCTGATCAACCATCAGCGCCGCATCTTCGAACCGGTGCTTGCGCAGCACGGCCACCGCGTCTTCCGCATCGCGCACACCGTGTCCTTCGCCTTCGACATGTCCTGGGAGGAACTGCTCTGGCTGGCGGACGGTCACGAGGTGCACATCTGCGACGAGGAACTGCGCCGCGACGCACCCCGTCTGGTCGAGTACTGCGCGGAGCACGGGATCGACGTCATCAACGTGACCCCGACGTACGCCCAGCAACTGGTCGCCGAGGGCCTGCTCGACGAACCCGCGCGGCGGCCCGCCCTGGTGCTGCTGGGCGGTGAGGCCGTGACCCCGGCGCTGTGGCAGCGGCTCGCCGACACCGAGGGGACCGTCGGCTACAACCTGTACGGGCCCACCGAATACACCATCAACACCCTCGGCGTCGGCACCTTCGAGTGCCAGGACCCGGTGGTCGGCGTCGCGATCGACAACACCGACGTGTACGTCCTCGACCCGTGGCTGCGTCCCCTGCCCTACGGTGTCCCCGGGGAGCTGTACGTGGCCGGCATCGGCATCGCGCGCGGCTACCTCGGGCAGCCCGCACAGAGCGCCCACCGCTTCGTGGCGTGCCCGTTCGGAGCGCCGGGAGAGCGCATGTACCGCACCGGCGACCTGGTTGTCCGGCGCCCGGACGGAAACCTGATGTACCTGGGCCGCACCGACCAGCAGGTGAAGATCCGGGGCCACCGCGTCGAACTGGGCGAGGTCGAGGCCGCCTTCGCGCGGCACCCCGCCGTCCGCTTCGTCGCCGCGGTCGCCCAGCCCGCCCCGCAGGTCGACGGCGCGTACCGGCTGGCCGCCTACCTCGTGCTGGAGGCGGGCTCCGACCTGGCCGCGGTCGCCGCGGAGGCGGGGGCGGGACTGCCCGACTTCCTGCGCCCGACGCACTACGCCCAGGTCGACGGCATCCCGCTGACCGTGAACGGGAAGGCCGACACCAAGGCGCTGCCCGAGGCCAAACCCCTGGGTGTGCTGACCACCGGCGGCGAGCGCGGCCCGGAGACCGGGACGGAGACCCTGGTCTGCGAGTTCTTCGCCGAGGCGCTCGACCTGGATGATGACGAGGTGAGCGCGGTGAGCGACTTCGTGTCCCTGGGAGGCCACTCCATGGTGGCGGTCCGGCTGGTCGGCCTGCTGCGGCGGGAGTTCGGCCCCGTACTCACCATCCGCGACCTGCTCACCCTGCGAACCCCGGAAGCGATTGCCCGCCACCTCGATGACAACTGACACGCAGCGGCCCCGCCAGGGGTCCGACATCCTCAGGACGGCCCTGGGCCGCAACCTCGGCGCCATGACCTGGGGCACCGTGCTCATGGGTCTGTACCAGGCCGGTGAGACCGCCTTCCCCATCGCCCTCGGCCTGATCGTCGAACACACCTTGCAGAACCGGAGCCCCGGTTCGCTCGGCCTCTCGATCGCCGCCCTGGCCGTGATCATCACGACCGTGTCGCTGTCGTGGCGCTTCGGGATGCGCGTCCTGCAGAAGGCCAACACGACCGAGGCACATCGCTGGCGGGTGCGGGTCGCGGCCTGCGGCCTCCAGCCGGTGGCCCGTGACGTCGACCTGAAGTCCGGCGAGGTGCTGACCATCGCCACCGAGGACGCCGACCAGACCGCGGACATCATCGAGGTGGTACCGCTGCTGATCAGCTCGCTGGTCGCGGTGGTGGTCGCCGCGGTCGCGCTCGGCCTGGCCGACCTGCGGCTCGGCCTCCTGGTGATCGCGGGGACCGTGGCGATCCTCTCGGTCCTGAGCGTGATGTCCGGGCGGATCGGCTCCAGCACCCGGGAGCAGCAGGCCCGGGTGGCGCGGGCGGGAGCCAAGGTCGCCGACCTGATCACCGGCCTGCGCCCGCTGCACGGATTCGGCGGCAACCACGCGGCGTTCCTCTCCTACCGGAAGGTCAGTACCGAGGCACGGCGCCAGGCGGTCACCGTCGCCAGGGTGAACGGCGTGTACGCCGGCACCGCCCTGGCCCTCAACGCGGTCCTCGCCGCCGCGGTGACCCTGACGGCCGGCTGGCTCGCCTTCGAGGGCCGCATCACCATCGGCGAGCTCGTGATGGCCGTGGGACTGGCGCAGTTCATCATGGAACCGCTCAAGATGTTCTCGGAGATGCCCAAGTACGTCATGATGGCGCGCGCCTCCGCCGAGCGGATGGCTCTGGTCCTCACCGCACCTCCGGTGACCACCCCGGGGCCCGAACGCCCCGCCACCGGGGGGGACCTCGAGATCGACGACGTCACCCACGGGTGTCTGGGCGGGCTGAGGTTCCGGGTGCGCGCGGGGGAGTTCGTGGCGGTCACCGCCTACCGGCCCCGCGCGGCCGCCGACCTCGCGTCCGTGCTGGCCATGAACACCCCGCCCCACGCGTACGAGGGAGCGGTGCGGCTCGGCGGGCAGGACCTCTCGGGCCTGTCGGTCGAGGCGGTCCGGGAGCACATGCTCGTGAACCCCTACGACGGTGAGATCTTCGCGGGCACCCTCCGCACGAACATCGACCCGTCCGGCACCAGCGCGACGGTCGCGGAGGCTGTCGAGGCGTCCATGCTGACCGATGTCGTCGCCCTCCACAGGGAGGGGCTCGACCACGGTGTACGCGACCGCGGGGCCAACCTCTCAGGAGGGCAGCGGCAGCGGCTGTCCCTGGCCCGGGCCCTCGCCGCGGACGCCGAGGTCCTGGTGCTCCACGACCCGACGACCGCGGTGGACGCGGTCACCGAACAGCTCATCTCCCGGAACATCGCGAAGCTGCGCCGGGGCCGGACGACCGTCGTGCTCACGAGCAGCCCGGCGCTCCTGGACGCGGCCGACCGTGTCCTCGTCCTGGACGACGGCGTGATCACCGCCGAGGACACCCACCGCAACCTCCTGGCCACCGACGAGGCCTACTGCCTCGCCGTGGCGCGCTGATCCGAGGGGGCCGGGCGGGGGGCCGGCCCCCCGCCCGGCCTTCGTCAGGGAGCGGCGGGCGGATCCCCCGGTGCCAGGTGCTGCCGGAGGAAGGTGTGCACCAGTGCATGGTTGTGAGCGGCCTGTTCGTTGTCCGACGCGCCCGCGTGGCCGCCGCCGACGTTCTCGTGGAACAGGACCGGCAGGCCGAGTTCGCGCATGCGCGCGGCCGTCTTCCGGGCGTGCCCGGGGTGGACCCGGTCGTCGCGGGTGGACGTCTTCAGCAGGACCGGCGGGCAGGGGAGTCCCGCCGCCAGCCGGTGATAGGGGGAGGTTTCCCGCAGGTGGACGCGATCGGCCTCGTCGTCGGGATCGCCGTACTCCGCGATCCAGGACGCGCCCGCCAGGAGCTTGTGGAAGCGCAGCATGTCCAGCAGCGGGACGTCCGCGACGACGGCCCCGAACAGCTCCGGGTAGCGGGTGATCATCGCGCCCATGAGCAGTCCGCCGTTGCTGCCGCCCTCGGCCCCGAGCATGGCGGGCGTGGTGATGCCACGGGCGACGAGGTCGGCGGCGACCGCGGCGAAGTCCTCGAACGCCCGGTGCCGGTCCGCGCCGAGCGCGGCCCGGTGCCACGTCGGGCCGTACTCCCCGCCGCCCCGGATGTTCGCGATCACGTACGTACCGCCGTACTCCAGCCAGCCCCTGCCCGTCACCGCTCCGTAGTACGGCGTGAGCGAGACCTCGAACCCGCCGTAGCCGTAGAGCAGGGTGGGACCCGGCCCGCCATCGGCGGGGCCGATCACGAAGTACGGCACCCGCGTGCCGTCCTCGGAGACCGCGAAGTGCTGAGCCACCCGCAGGCCGGCCGCGTCGAAGCGTGCCGGAGCCTGCTTGAGGATCTCCATCCCGCCCCCGGTCTCACCGTGGTAGAGCGTGGAGGGCTGCAGGAACCCGGACACGTCGAGGAAGAACTCGTCCGACACGTCGGGGTCCGTGTCCACGACGGTCGCGTCGGACAGAGCCGGCACCTCGGCCAGCGGACTGCGGGCCCACGCGCCGTCGGAGGCCGGGGTGAGCACCTCGATGTGAGTGCTCACGTCGCGCATCGTCGTCAGGATCAGATGGTGACGGGTCCATGAGTGGCCGGCCAGGGCCGTGCGCTCGTCCGGGGTGAACAGCACCTGCGCGGTACGGTCGCCCGCCCGGAACGCGTCGAAGTCGAACACCAGCAGCGAGCCCGCCGGCCGGCCGAGCCAGGCGGACTTCAGCGTGACGACGAGATACCCGCGATGGGCGTACGCGGCGGCGTCGTCGGGAACGTCGATCCGCTCCGGTGTGCCGTCCGCGCCCAGCAGGTGAAGCTCACCGCGGTGGAAGTCCAGCGTCCGCACGACGAAGTCCCGCTCGAAGCCGGGGGTGCTGTCGTGCCAGCCGCCGGCCGAGACGTCACCCGCGTCCCCCTCGAAGACCACGGGGGCCTCGTCCAGCGGCGTCCCGCGCCGCCACCTGCGCACCGTGCGCGGATAACCGGAGTCGGTCAGCGAACCCGGCCCGGTGTCCGTACCGACGAAGACGGTGTCGGCGTCGATCCAGCCGATCCGCGTCTTCGCCTCCGCCACCCGGAAGCCGTCCTCGACGAACTCCAGGCTGCCGAGGTCGAACTCGCGCACCACGACCGCGTCGCCGCCGTCGCGCGACAGGCTCAGCAGCGCGCGGTCGTGGCCGGGATCGCGGACGCGTGCGCCCGCCCACACCCACTTCTCGCCCTCGGCCGACGCGAGCGCGTCGAGGTCGAGGAGGACCTCCCACTCGGGCGCGTCCTTGCGGTACTGCTCCAGCGTCGTACGCCGCCACACGCCGCGCACCCGCGTGGCGTCCCGCCAGAAGTTGTAGAGGTGCGCGCCCCGCCGGGTGGTGTACGGGATGCGGTCCGACGCGTCCAGCACGTCCCGCAGGCGTGTTCTCAGCGCGGCGAAGCCGTCGCCGACGGCCAGCGCCGCCTCGGTCTCCGCGTTCCGCCGGGCCACCCACGCGAGAGCGGCCTCCCCCTCGACGTCTTCCAGCCACAGATACGGGTCCTGATCAGTCACACGCTGCATTGTGCAGGCCGGGACGGCCCGGGACCACATCGCGTCCGGCTCCGGGCACGCCGACCACGGCCCTGCTTGCCCGCCCTTCCCGGGGGTAGCAGCGAAGCACCGTCCAGAAGAAGGAGCGTGTGGTGTCCGAAGCGCATGACGTGGTAGCCGAGATTCTTGCGGACCATCGCAGCATGGAGGAGCTGCTGCGGCGGATGAGGAGTGTCGAGGAGGACCGGCGGGCGGCTCTGAACGACTTCGCCGCGCTCCTGATCGCCCATGGCGAGGCGGAGGAGGCCGAGGTGTACCCCGCGCTCAAACGGTTCCGCGGCGTGGACAACGAGGAGATCGAGCACGGGGAGGAGGAACACCACGAGGGAAACGAGGCGCTCCTCGCCCTGATGGAAGTCCGGGACGTCGGCTCCGACGAGTGGGACGAGAGGCTGGAGGAACTGGCGAAAGCGATCACGCACCACCTCGACGAGGAGGAACGCACGATCCTCAACGGTGCCCGGGAGAACGTGCCGGACGAGCGCCGCGCCGAACTCGCCGCCGTCTTCCTCCGCGACCGGGAGAAGCACCTGAAGACCGGCTGCGGCAGCATCGACAATGTTCGCGCGGTCGTACGGGCCCACTGAGGTCCGCGGCTGTGCGCGGACCGCTCCGGGGAGGCCGATCGGGGCCCGCCCGTGGCCGTGGCTCCTCCCGACGGCACAGGTGGAGGGCGGTGCGTCGATCGCCGGTGCACCGCCCCCGCCGACGGACGTGACGCCTGAGCGGCGCCGGAACCGGGGCGGCTGCGGCTTCGCCCCCGACCGTCCTACCGGCCGGAAGAGCCTTCCGAACCGACGCCGGCCCGGACGCGGTCACCCGGAGAACGGGTGTCCGGGAGGGACGCGGAGTCACTGGAAACCCGGGCCCGGGCCCCGGGGAGGGACACGGAGTCGTCTGCCAGTGCAGATCCGGCCGGCTTGCGCCGGGTCCCGGCCGCGTGCAGCGCGAGCACGACCACCGCGAGGCCGAGGAAGCCGAACCCGCCCGCGATCGCCCCTGACCAGCCGTAAGCGGCGAAGAGTGCCCCTGCGACCGCCGTCCCGGTGGCGCCACCGGCGAACACCGAGAACATGTACAGGGTGTTGATCCGGGCGCGGACCTCGGGCCCGGCGGTGAAGACGCGGACCTGGTTGGCGATCTGGCCACTCGTCGTGCCGAAGCCCAGCAGGTTGACGCCGATGAACAGGGCGACCAAGGAGTCGCCGGCGATCAGGAACAGGGCGAGGGCCAGTGCCACTGCGGTGAGCGAGGCGGCGTTGACGACCGTCGGCCCCCACCGGTCGGCCATCCGGCCCGAGTACCGGGCGGCCAGCGCGCCGGGGACGGCGGCGATTCCGAAGAGCCCGACCGCGGCGGCCCCGAGTCCTATCGGCTGCTCGGTGAGGTGGAAGGCCAGTACGGCCCAGAAGCCCGAGAAGGCGGCGAAGACGAGTCCGCCCAGCGCTGCCGAGATGCGCAGTGCGGGGTAGCGCGGGAAGAGGGCCGGCAGAGACCTGAGGAGCCGGCGGTAGCCCAGGGTCTCACCGGTCCCCTGTCCGGCCTTGGCGGGCATGTACCGGGGGAGGATCAGGAGCAGGGCCGCTGTGGCGACTGCCGAGAAGAGGAATCCTGCCCGCCATGTTCCTGTGATCTCGGCGAGGACGCCGGAGACGCTGCGGGAGACCAGCGCACCCAGCGTCAGTGCGGTTCCGATCGCTCCGAGGACACGGCCTGCCTGCCCCTTCGCGGCCATGGCCACGGCGGTGGGCATGATCACTTGGGGGATCACGGTCGTGGCGGACAGGATCAGGGCCGCAAGGCTCAGCAGTGTGATCGAGGGCGCGAACGCTCCGGCGACGAGTGCCAGCGTGGTCACCGTGAGCAGGACGGCGGACAGCCGCCGCAGCTTGGCTCCGTCGGCCAGGGGGACGATCGCCACGATGCCCAGGGCGTAGCCGATCTGGCCGGCGGTCGCCACGAGACCGGCGGCCGCGGCGGAGATGTGAAAGCTACGGGCGATCTGCTCCAGCAGGGGCTGCGTGAAGTAGATGTTCGACACGGTCACGGCGGTGGCAGCGGCGAAGACGGGAATGGTTCCGCGCTTTGCGTTCGGCATGGCGGCTGCTGCTGTGGTCACGATTTCCTCTCTGCGAAGATCGGCTGGAGTGGCGGGCACCTGCCTCGGACAGTCCCGCGCGGGACTGGGCAGTGCACCCGTGGGGCTCCGGCCGGCACACGGGGCCGGCCCGGGGACGGACACGACGGCTCGAGCGAACGTCCCGGCGCTTCAGCCCGTGGCTGACGCGTATCGCCGTGGGCTCGGAGCCGTGAGCCTCGGGCGGGAGGTGACGGGGTCGGTGGTGAGGGACGGCCGCGGCTTGTGGAGTATTTTCGTCATCCACATTGAGGATGATGCACCTCATCCAAAATGGCAAACGGTCCCGCCCGGACACTGGTGTGATCTGCACGATTTGGGCCATGCCCACCGTCACACCGCACGGATCGGCTCGGACCGGAACCCCGCGAGCCATCCGGACCGTCCCGGCCCACCCCGGCCGGGCCCCGCCTGGAGGTACGCCTCGCCATGCCGAGGGGGCAGGCGCTGAGGGGCGTCGGTGAAGATCGCGCCCGCGCCGTCCGGCAGCCGGGTGGTCCCCGGACGCCCATAGGGGCGCGCCGGATCGTGCGGTGGCAGGCCTTCGGGATGACCGCCACCGCACGAGGCCGCCGAAGGTGACGGAGGGCTACCGGGCCAGTGCCCAGGCCACGTCCCGGAGCAGGGCGTGCCGCCAGCCCGCACGGTCGTGCTCCGACGGCGAACGGGAAACCCTGACCGCCGCCCCGGCTCGCCCGGCCAGACTCTCGACCAGCTCGCAGTGGGGCAGCATCCGCGTCTCGTGTTCCCCCGCGTCGAACGCGATTCGGAGACCGGTCAGGTCGGGGCTCTCCCGCAGCCGGGCAGCCACGGCTCCACCGAGCGGCCCGGCGAGGGGGTCCGGGAGCTTCTCCGCCCCGGGCTCCCACCAGAAGGACCCCGACTGGCACGCGATCCGCGACACCAGGCCGGGGAACTCCAGTGCCGCGTACATCGCGCTCAGCCCGCCCAGGCTCTGCCCGGCGACCACCAGTGTGTCCGGGTCGGACGGCACGCCGGATCCCGCGACCAGCGGCAGCAGTTCGTCCCGGACGGCCTGCCACAGCTCGGGCCGGCAGCCGAACTCGGCCGCCCTGTCCTTGGCCGGCAGGAAGACGAGCGTGACAGGCGGCATCGCGCCGTCGGCCACGGCCGATTCGAACGCGGTCGTCGCGGGGTGCAGATACAGCCAGTCGTCCCCGTCGAGCAGCAGGACGACCGGACCCCCGCCGCCCACCGGGTGGACCCGTACGGTGCGCCGTCCGCCCAGGCGCTCCGAGGCCCAGCGCAGCCGTGTCGCAGGGAGGGGAAGGATGTCGTCGGCACCGACGGCGGGCCAGTGCGGCTGGGGCGGCACGTCCGGGGTCGAAGCGATGGACCGGTCGCCTCCCGCGCCGGCCGGATTGAAGGGGTCGGCGTACGCCTCGTCATCCGTGAGGAACTGATAGGTCACCCGGAGCCTGGCGGGCATGCGCACCTGCGCGTACCAGCAGTCCGTCTCCGCCCACCTGTGGAGCGGCACCGGGTCCGACCAGCTCTCGAAACCTATGCTCGCCGGAGATCCGCGACGGAGGAACAGTGTCAGCCAGCCGCCGCCCTCGGCGGGGACGGAGGCCGGCGCCCGCACCCCGTCCCAGAACGCCTCGCTGCCGGGCGTGCCGGACAGGCCGAACTTCGCGAAGGTGTGCTCCGCCCCACCGGCGAACGCGCTCATGACCGGGCCGTGCGGCGCGGCCGGGTCATCCGGTCGTGCGCGGCTGCCGGCTCGTTCGCGTCGCACCCGAAGGACGCCCATTCCGTCACCATGCGCATGAACATCTCCTTGTGAGGGCGAAGTTGAAAGGGTAGGCTCGCACCGATTAGGCGAGCCTAACCTAATCGCAACCCGTCCTTACGCGGCGGCCTCCCGGCCCCGTCCGCCGGAGCCGAGGAGGCAATCACCCATGAGCACCAACCCTTTTGACGACCCCGAAGGCCGTTTCCTGGTCCTGGTGAACGACGAGGGCCAG
This sequence comes from Streptomyces sp. NBC_01341, assembly GCF_035946055.1. NCBI lineage: Bacteria > Bacillati > Actinomycetota > Actinomycetes > Kitasatosporales > Streptomycetaceae > Streptomyces > Streptomyces sp. NBC_01341. The sequence continues at coordinate 6,639,364 of NZ_CP108364.1, forward strand.
CACTCGCTCTGGCCGTCCTTCGCCGAGGTGCCGGGCGGGTGGACGACCGTCTTCGGCGAGAACACCCGAGAGGCGTGCCTGGACTTCGTCGAGGTCCACTGGACCGATCTGCGCCCCCGCTCCCTCGCAGCCGTCACGGACGCCTGACCGAGCAGGCGGAGCGCCACCGCCGGGTCCGAACCGGCGGAGCGGCCTCGCTGCGTCGCCTTCGCGCGGATGGGGTGTGTGGCGTCCCTGCGCGCACGCCGACGGTGATGTGCCCGGCTCGGGAGCGCTCGTGCCGCGCGTCGGGCGGGCTCCGGTCCCGGCCCGCGTGTGGGACCGTCGGCGGGGTGATGTGGCCGCGCCGGGCCCGGGGAACGCGTTCGGGGGGTGGCGCTGCCACCCCCCGTCGCCGGAGCGTCCTCAGGTCTGCGGACGGCTTCCGTGGTTCGCGCCGTTCTTGCGGCGGGCCTTCTTCTTGCGACGTCGCTTCGAGGACATCGAACCCTCCTCTTCGTGTTGTCTTTCATGAACCTTCCGCCGGATTGCCGCCTCCGGCGATCAAGGAGCCCCTTACCCGTCGAGGCGTCGGCAAACACCCGCGATGCCCGCACATGGGTGGCGTACGTCATGCGTGCCGCTGCTCCCTCACCGGGTGGGAAGATCGCCGCGCCCCGGTCATGAGCCTGCGTGACTCCATGGACAGCCGCCGACCTGCTGTGATGTGATCCGTGCGGCGAACGGGCCCTGTCCGGCGCCGGTCACCGGGCGATCCCCGGGTGCATCGGGCGAGGACGGCCCGACTCCTCTCGTCATGTCCTCCACCCTGCGCCGCGGGCCGCGCATCGCCACGGCGAGCGCCGGGGTGCGCCCCCCATGCCCCGAAAGTTCCGTACACATGCAGAAGACCAAAGCCGCTCTGTGGGAATTCCTCCAAGGGCTCGGCAAGACGTTCATGCTCCCCGTGGCCCTGCTCGCGTTCTGCGGCATCATCCTGGGCATCGGATCCTCGCTCTCCAGCGAGGCGGTCACCGAAAACCTCCCCTTCCTGAAGGCCGAGGGCTTCCACCTCGTCTTCACCTGGATGGCCAACACCGGGCTGGTCGCCTTCTCCTTCCTGCCCGTCCTCTTCGCGATGGCGATTCCGCTGGGGCTCGCGCGTGAGGACAAGGGGGTGGCGGCGTTCTCGGGTTTCGTCGGCTTCGCCGCCATGAACCTCGCGGTGAACTTCTACCTCACCGCGAAGGGCGTCGACCTCGAGGACGCCAAGGTGGTCGAGTACTACGGCATAGCCGATGTGCTGGGTGTGCAGTCCATCGATACCGGACTCCTCGGAGCTGTGGCCGTTGGCATCGTTGTCAGCCTCCTCCACCAGCGCTTCCGTGCGCAGCGCATGCCTGATGCGCTGGCCTTCTTCGGCGGTCTGCGCTTCGTCCCGATCGTCTCGGCCCTCGTCCTGAGCGTGCTCGGGCTGCTCATCCCCCTGGTGTGGCCGACCTTCAACGGATGGATCACCGCCGTCGGTCGCGGCATCGGGCACACCGGTGTCTTCGGGCCGTTCTTCTTCGGCATGGGGGAGGTGCTGCTGCGGCCGATCGGGCTGCATCACATCCTCGTGGCGATGTTCCGGTTCACGGACGTCGGCGGTTCGGGGACCGTCTGCGGTGACAGCGTCTCCGGCGCCCTGAACATGTTCTACGCGCACCTCGACTGCCCGGCCCCTCCGAACACCGCCGTCACCGACGCGACGCACTTCCTCTCCCAGGGCAAGATGGCCTCCTACCTGGGCGGCCTGCCGGGCGCCGCGCTCGCGATCTACCACTGCGCGAAGAAGGAGATGCGCCCGGAGATCAAGGCCCTCCTCGTGTCCGGCGTCGTCGCCTGCGTGGTCGGCGGGATCACGGAGCCCCTGGAGTTCCTGTTCCTGTTCGTCGCCCCGTGGCTGTACGCGATCCACGCGGTCCTCGTGGGGCTCGGCTTCCTGACGGCCGCGCTGCTCGGCGTCTTCATCGGGAACACCGACGGCAACGTCATCGACTGGCTGGTCTTCGGCGTCCTCCAGGGGACGACGACCAAGTGGTACCTCGTGCCGGTGATCGCGGCGGTCTGGTTCGCCGTGTACTACTTCCTGTTCCGCTGGGCCATCACCCGCTTCGACCTCAAGACCCCCGGCCGCGAGGACGAGCCCGAGCAGGACAGCGGGGAGGACGCGGAGCCCGACGAGCCGGCCGGATCCGCCGCGTCCGCCGGACGACCCGCGCCCGTGCGGGAACTGATCGCGGGGAAGTACGACGCGGTAGCCATCCTCGACGCGATCGGAGGGTCCGGCAACATCGAGTCCCTCGACAACTGCATCACCCGTCTGCGTATGACGGTGGCGGACGCCGAACTGGTCGACGGGGCCAGGTTGAAGAAGCTCGGCGCCGTAGGGGTCGTCACACTCGACGCCCACAACGTGCAGGTCGTCATCGGGCCGCAGGTCCAGTCGGTGAAGGACGCCATCGCCACCATGCTCCCGGTGGGCCGGTCATGACGGCCACCCCTTCCCGGGCGGCCGGGGAGGCCGGGCGGGCCCCGTACGCGTTCGACACGGCCGTGGACCGGCACGGCACCTGGTGCACCCAGTGGGACTACGTGGAGGACCGCTTCGGTGTACCCGGTCTGCTGCCGTTCACGATCTCGGACATGGACTTCGAGACGGCCCCGGAGATCAGGGCCGCGCTGCGGGGTCGCCTCGACCACGGTGTGCTCGGCTACTCGCGCTGGCGGCAGGAGGACTTCCTGTCAGCGATCGTGCACTGGTACGCCTCACGGCACTCGGCGTCCGTGGACCCCGGGTCGATCGTGTACGCCCCGTCCGTCATGTACCAGGTGTCCCAGCTGCTGCGCCTGTGGTCCCGGCCCGGCGACGGTGTGGTCGTCCACACGCCCATGTACGACGCCTTCCCCCGGACGGTGGCGGCGCACGGCAGGGAACTCCGTGAGTGCCCCCTCGACGACTGGGATGAGTTCGAGCGCCTCCTCGCGCTCCCCGACACGGCGGTGCTGCTGCTCTGTTCACCGCACAACCCGACGGGAAGGGTCTGGCAGGCGGACGAACTGGACCGGATGGCCGGGCTCTGCGCGCGGTACGGCGTGGCGGTCATCAGCGACGAGATCCACTCGGATCTGGCCCATGCCCCGCATGTCCACCGCACGTGGGTCGAGTACGGGGGTGACGGCCGCTGGGCGGTGGTCACCTCCGCGTCCAAATCGTTCAACATTCCTGCGCTGAACGGAAGTTACGGGATCATCCGCGACTCCGCCTCGCGCGAGGCGTACCTCCGGCAGCTCAAGGAGGCGGACGGCCTCTCCTCGCCGGCGGTGCTCTCGCTGGTCGGCCACATCGCCGCCTACCGGGAGGGAGCGCCGTGGCTGGACGCACTGCGCGACTATCTCGCGGGCAACCTCGCGATGGTCGCCGCCCGGCTCCGCGAGGCCTTTCCGCAGCTCGGCTGGGAGCCTCCGCACGCGGGGTATCTCGCCTGGATCGATCTGCGGCCGCTGGGCGCAGACGACGACGCACTGCAGCGCGAACTCGTCGAGGTGGAGAAGGTGGCCATCATGCCGGGTACGGCGTACGGCTCAGCCGGCCGGGTCCGGCTGAACGTCGGTTGCCCCCGCTCGAAGGCCGAGGCCGGGGTGGACGCACTGGTGAGGGCGCTGCGACGGCTCACCTCGGTGGAGGAGGTGCCGGACCCGGCCTGAGGGCCCGGGGCGGCCGGACGGGGCTGTGGGCGTTCGACCGTGCGCGGGGCGCCGGGTGCCGTCAGGAGCCGGACGGGGCACGGGCGTTGCGCATCAGGCCGCCGGTCTGCGCACGGCGTACGCCCCCGCCCCGGCCGCCAGCAGGATCACGCAGCCCGTGAAGACCAGGCCGGCCTCGCGCAGCCCGAGCCAGGTGGCGAGCGCCCCGACGCCCACCACCGGCACCGAGATGCCGGTGTAGGCGACGACGAAGAAGGCCGAGATCGTGCCGCCGCGGTGCTCCGGCGGCGCCGCGCCGCTGACCAGCGTGAGTGCGGCGCGGAAGGCCAGGCCCTGGCCCGTACCGCCGCACAGGGCACCGAGGACGAGCAGGAGCAGGGACTCGGCGACGAGCGAGGACGCCACGAGCAGCAGGCCCACGATGAGGATGCCGCACCCGGTGGGGAGCGCGTGGCGGGCGCTGATCCATTGCGTCAGGGACTGCCCGAAGGTCGACGCGAGGAACACCGAGAACACCACGGCGCCGGACACCGCGAGGTTGTGCACGTCGAGCGTCTGCGCGGCGAAGCTCGGCGCGACCGCCGTGAAAAGCCCGAGCAGCGCGAAGCCCGCGAACGCCGCCACCGAGGCGGACGCGAACACCCGTTTCACCTCCGGCGGCACCGCCACCCCTTGAGGAGTCAGCCGCGGCCACCGCTTCGGAGTCTTCACCGTCTCGGGCAGGAGCCAGATGATCGCGGACGCGACGGCCACGAGTCCCAGGTGGACCCAGAACGGCAGGGACAGCGGCCGGGAGCTGTACTGCGCGATGAGGCCGGAGAGCAGCGGGCCGCAGCCGAGGCCGCCCATGTTCGCCGCTGTCGCCGCGAACCCCGCCCGTGCCTTCTGCCCGGGGCCGGCCAGCTCGATGACGGCCGCGGTCGCCGCACCGCTGAGCAGACCGGCCGCGCACCCGGACAGCACCCGCCCCGCGAAGAGCAGTGGCAGGCCCCTCTCCAGCAGGAAGCACCCGGCACTCGCCGCCGACAGTGCCATCGCGCACAGCAGAACCGGCCTCCGGCCGACCACGTCCGAGTAGTTCCCCGCCACCAGGAGGACCGTGATGACCGCCAGCGCGTACACCGCGAAGACGATCGTCACCAGCAGCTCGGAGAATCCGATCTGCTCCTGGTACAGGCCGTACAGCGGTGTGGGCAGGGTGGTTCCGGCCATTCCGACGGCGAAGACCACAGCCGCCGCCGCGTAGCCCGGCCGCCGGCCACCGGCCGTGGTCTTTCCGTTCTCGCGCACGTTCACGCAGGTCACCCTACGAGCGGCACCTCGCTGCGGCAGTCCCCCGCACCGCTCGGCGCGCCGCCCCAAGCAAACGCGCCCGGTCACCGCTCCGTGGGGTGTCCGGCCGGGCCGCCCGGACGTGGCACAGCGCCACGGGGCTCCGGGGCGTACTGCGCGGCCTGCGTGGTGAACATGGCGGCGTAGCGCCCCCGGGCAGCCATGAGTTCGTGATGGCTGCCCTGCTCGGTGAGGCGGCCCCGGTCGAGTACGTAGATGGTGTCCGCCTCCCGGACACCGGACATGCGATGGGTCACGAGGACGACCGCCCTGTCCGGTCCGGCCAGCCGGCGGACCGCGTCGAAGGCGGCGATCTCGGCCTCGGGGTCGAGGGCCGAGGTGGGTTCGTCGACGATGAGGACGCTGTCCGCCCGGCCGGTCACCGTGCGCCAGTGGGTGCGGGCCAGCCCCAGCTTCTGCCATTCGCCACCCGAGAGCTCGGAGGCCCCGCGGAAGACGCGGGCCAGAAGACTGTCCAGGCCGCGGGGGAGTTTCGCGAGCACCGGGGAGGCTCCCGCGTAGTCGACCGAGGGCCGCAGGTCCTGGTGTCCTGCGTGCCGGTGAGGGCGCCCGATGCGGATGTTGAGGCCCGCGGTCACCGGCCACCGCTGGAAGTCCTGGGTGAGCAGCGCCACCCGGTCGAACACCTGTGAACGGTCGAGGGCGGACAGCTCCGCCGAGCCCCAGCGCACCGTGCCGCTCTGCGGGAGCAGCAGCCCGGCGAGCACCTTCATCAGTGTGCTCTTGCCCGAGCCGTTCTCACCCACGACGGCCGTCACCGATCCCATGGGAAGGGCCATCGAGACGCCGTCCAGCGCCGGGTCGTCGCGTTCCGGGTAGCGGTAGGTGACCTTGTCCAGCACGATCTGCCCCACCCGCTCCGGCAGGTCCTCCCCGTCATCGGGGATCGACCTTCGCGCGGCCCCGGCCAGGAACCGGTCGTGGTCCCGTACGTAGAGGCTCTCCTCGTGCAGCTGGTTGATGTTCATGACCAGGGCACCCAGGCCCGCCGACCCCGACCGCACGGCGATCACCGCGGTCCCGGCGACGGCCAGACCCATGTGGCCGGTCATGATCAGCCAGAGCATCACGCCGTAGGTGCAGGTCGTCGCCAGGCCGGACAGCGCGGCGGCCGCCAGCTCCGTCATCGCCTTCCCGTTCGCCAGCCGCTTCTGCTCGGCCTCGGCGCTCAGGGCCATGACGCGGTACTTGTCGAGGAGGAAGGAGCCGACGCCGTGGATCCGGACCTCCTGGGCCGCGCTGCGCTCCGTCAGCAGATTCCCGATCAGGCGGCCGGCGCGGATGTGCTCCACCCACGTCATCACCGACACGTAGCGCTGCTGGGCCACCCTCATCGCACCCCAGCCACGAGGCGCCGCGATCAGCAGCAGCATCGGGAGCAGGGCCGGGTGCAGGACGGTCAGGATGCTCGCCGTCGCGACCAGGGAGATGGTGCCGTTCAGCGCGGCCACGCACGCCCCGATCATGCGCCGTGCCGACGCCGCACCGTACTGGGCCACGTCGATCAGCCGACGGAACTCCGGGTCCTCGATGGCCTCCAGCTCCACCACCGTCGCCGCGGCCAGGTACTCGGTGGTCGCGATCCGTTCGACCAGCGGCTCCAGGCGGCCGGCCCGGGAAGTGGAGAGCCCGGCGAGACCGGCGTTGGCCACGGCGACGCCGGCGGCGACGACCAGGGCGGGCACCGCGGCGCGCAGCCTGTCGGCCGGGTCCCCGCCGCCGAGCAGGGCGTGCATGACGGAATTGACCGCCAGGAGGCCCACGGCCGCGGCGACGCCCTGCCCCACTTCACTGACGCCGACGACGAGGAGCGCCGGCCGGTCGGCGGCCCACGCCCGGCGCAGTGTGCTTGCCACCAGGCGGGGCATCGCCCTGATCGCCGAGAGCATCGTGAGCTCCAGCCGGGCACTCTCGTGCTCGGAGAAGCCCATGTCGTAGCGCAACGGTCCGCCGAACAGCTCCTGTTCGGCCTCGGAGACCGTCGGCTCGAGCGCCCGGACCCGTCGGAACAACTTCCTCAACTGCCGCCTCCTCGGGTGAGGTCCGGTGAGTTCAGCACCGGGTACGAAGGGTCCTCGGCAGGCTGCGGACGACCGCCTCCTCTCATCGGACGCCCCGCCGCGGGACGGTTCCCTCTGCCCGTAGACGATCCCCGGCGCGAGCCTCGGAGACCAGACGGCCGAGCACGCCCGCCGAAGCGAAGCGGGCAACAGGGGGGCGCGCGGGGGGTGCGCGGCACGTGGCCGCGGGGCGACCGACGGGACGGCGGCCCGGTGGAGTGCGACTCGGCGGCGCCGCCCGTGGGAGGTGAACGGACGCAGAAGCCGGCCTGTCCGGGGATCAGGCGTCGCGCCATCCTCCGTCGACGCGCAGGGTCGTGCCGTTGATGTACCCGGCCCCGGCGCCCGCGACGAATGCCACCAGCCGGGCGTAGTCTCCGGGCCTGCCTATCCGCCCGGAGTCGTTGGGTGCCAGGTTGTCGACGACATGCGGTTCGATCTCGTCCCAGGTGTCGCCCCAGCCCTTCTCCCGGCCGAGCCCGGTGAGCATCTTCTGGGTGGCGGGGACGAGGATGCCGCCCGCCGCAACCGCGTTCGACGTGACGCCGGTGCGCGCCAGCTCGCGGGCGAGCGAGGCCGCGAGGTTGTCCCTGGCGGCGTTGGACGCGGCGTAGTGGGGCTGACTCGCCTGGGGCAGGTGTCCCGTGACGCTGCTGATCTGGATCACCCGCCCCCAGCGGCGTTCCCGCATGGCCGGCACGAACCGCTGGATCATGCGTACGCCGGCGATGACGTTGACGTTGTAGATGTCCGCCCACTCGGAGGGCGACGTGCCGCCCCAGTCGGCGGCGGGATCGTAGACACCGGCGTTGTTGACCAGGATGTCCACCGGCCCGCCGGCGAGCGCCGCCGCCGCGACCGCGTCCGCTCCGGCGTCCGTCCCGATGTCCCCGATGGCCACGGTGGCGCTACCGCCCGCTCCGCGGACGGCCTTCGCGACCGCCTCGGCCCTCGCCTCGTCCCGCCCGTGCACCACGACGGCCGCTCCCTCGGCCGCCAACTGCTCCACGATCTCCGCGCCGAGGCCCGCGCTCGACCCCGTGACGAGCGCTCGCCTGCCTTGCAGTTCCAGGTTCATCGCACTGTTCCCCTTCTTCCGGACGATTCACGACGGCGGCCCGCTCCGGAATCACGGAGTGCGGGGCGCTTCTGCGTCCAAGGTGCGGCAAACAAAATGGACCGGCAAGTCCATAAAGTGGGTGCCACCGTGCCTGCCCGGGTCACACCGTGCGGTGAAGCAGGAAACCCAGCAGTCCCTCCGCCTCGCGCGCGGCCTCGGGGGCGAGGGGCACGCTGCGCAGGCAGGCCCGGGCGGCGTCGAGGTGGCGGCGCGCCTCCGCCACCGTGGCGGTGCGGCCGCCGCACGCCTCGACCAGTGCTGCGGCGTCCTTCGCGCGCTCCCCGTCGAGGCGACGCGAGGATGTCAGGAGCGCGAGGAGGTTCCCGGAGTGGACCGTGTCCGCGGCGAGCGCCGCCAGCACGGGGTAGGTCTTCTTGTGCTGCCGCAGGTCGCTGTGCACCGGTTTCCCCGTCACCTCGGGGTCGCCCCAGATGCCGAGCAGATCGTCGACGGCCTGGAAGGCCACCCCCAGGTGACGCCCCGCCAGGTCGAGCGCGGTGACCGTCCGGGCGGGAGCCCCGCCCAGCTGAGCGCCGAGCGCCGCCGCGCAGCCCAGCAGGGTCCCCGTCTTGAGTTCCGCCATGGCCCGGTACTCCGCGGGCCGGACCACCTCGGGACCCGTCCACGGGCGGGACTCGAAGAGCAGGTCCTCCGCCTGGCCGCGCACCAGTTCGCCGAGTGTCTCCGACAGGCGTCCGACAAGCGCGCCCGCACGGGGACCCGGCACCTCGGCGAGGGTCTGCACGGCGAGTGCGAGGAGCGCGTCGCCCGCGAGCACGGCGGGCCCTGTACCGTACGCCTTCCACACCGTCTCCCGCCGGCGCCGTGTGACGTCCCCGTCCATGATGTCGTCGTGCATCAGCGAGAAGGCGTGGACCAGTTCGACCGCGACCGCGCCGGGGACGGCGCTCTCCCCGGGAGCGCCGACGGCCTCGGCGCACAGCACGGCGAGAGCCAGACGGACACCCTTGCCCTCGGAGGACGGATCCCTCGGCGCGCCCCCGGCCTCGCACCAGCCGAGCGAGAAAGCCGCCATCTCGCCGGTCCACGGATGGAGCCGCCCTATCGCGGCGGACAACGCGGGGCGTACCAGCGCACGGCAACGGGCCAGTGTGCGCCGGGCGTCGACCCCGGGCGCCGGAGGCGTGGTGTCCGAGCAGCCGGTGACCGCCCGGGGGGTCGCGTTCCCTGCCCGCGCGGTCGTCGGGGAGCTCATCGCGCCGTCGCTTCCTCGACGCGCCTGTCCTCGCCCGGGAAGGGGCCCACCCCCAGCTCGTCCGTCGCCCTGTCGACCATGTCCCGTGCGTGCCGCAGGCCGATCCTGTCCAGGGTCCGGCGCAGGTCGGCCAGTTCGACGGCCGTCTCGGCCGGATTCCGTCCGAGCCGGGCCAGCGACTTGGCCAGACCGAGCCTCGCGAGCGCGGTGCCGCGCGGTTCGTTCATCTCCCGGAACCCCGCGAGAGCCTGCGCGTAGTCGTCCCGGGCCTGCGCGTACCGCCCGGCCCGGTAGCGCACGTTGCCGCGCATCTTGAGGTTGTACGCCAGCGCGCTGGACAGATTCATCTCACGGCACACCGACTCGGCCTCGGCGAGCAGGGCCAGCGCGCGGTCCACGTCTCCATCGCGCACGGACACCACGTCGGCGATTCCCCGCAGCGCCCATGCCCGCCCCCGACGGTCGTCGGCCCGGCCCGCCGTGTCGGCCGCCTCCTCGAAGAGGGCCAGCGCCCGGTCGTACGAGCCGGTGTTCCGGTGCATCTGGGCGATGCCCTCCAGCGCCCACACCGTGTGCCTGGCCTCTCCGCGCCTTCGTGCCTCGGCCAGCAGCTGTTCGTGCAGTTCACCGACGGCCTGGTAGTCGCCCTGGATGCGTCCGGTCTCCGCGAGACCGGCCAGCGAGTAACCCCGCACGACCACATCACCCCCGCGTTCGCCGAGTTCCGCCGCGAGCCCGAGCAGCCGGTAGGCCAGGGCGAGCGAGCCCCTCTGCCGGGCGAGCGTGCCACCGCTCCACAGTGCCCATGCCATCGCCCCGGTGTCCCCGGCCGAGCGCGCCGCGCGGTAACTCGCCTTCCAGGCGCGGTCGGCGTCCGCCACGCGCCCCAGCCGCCGGTACGCCTCCGCCACGGCCAGTCCGCAGCGCGCCACGTCCACCGGCTGCCGCGCCCGCTCTGCCGCCCGCAGCTCCTCGACGCCCTTCGCCAGTACGTCGGTGAGCGAGGAGTTCACCGACAACGAGCCGAGCGCTCCCTGGTATTCGGGGGCGAACGCCTTGTCCGTCGGTCGCTGCTGCTGAGTCACCGGTGTCACCTGTTCCACTCGCCCGTCCTCGGAATCCGTCGTCCCGGCGGTGGTCGGCCGCCGGGACGATCACGACGGTACGAAGCGGCGCGGGGTAGCCGAATCCCTCCCCGTACGGGTCCTGCGCGTGGTACCTGAGTGCCACCGGGAGGGGGTCGGTCTCGTCAGCGCGACGGACGACGGAGCGCCGGCGTCCGGTCGCCCCGCCTCGCCAAGTGACCGCGTCGCACCGGCTGATACGGTCGGTCACCGGTGACGGCGAACGGGGCGCGGTGGACACGACCGAGGTGACGCCCGAGGTCCGGGAGCGGCTCGTCGTGCGTTTCGGACCGGCGGTGCTCGGCTGGTGCGACCGGCTGCCGACGCTGGTGGAGCGGCTGTCCGCTCACTGGGGTCTGGACGTCCGCGAGGCGGGCGGCGGCGGGACATCCCGCGTCTTCCGCTGCACCCGGCGGGAGGACGGAAGCACCGTCCGGCTGAAGCTGACCCCGGATCCCTTCATCGCCGCCGAGGAGGCCGAGGCACTGGCGGCCTGGGCCACTTCGACGTCCGTCGTCACCCTCCTGGCGGAGGACCTGGGGAGCGGGGCACTGCTCCTGGCGGAGGTCCGGCCCGGAACACCGGTGCAGCAGTCGGGCTGGAGCCTGCCGCAGGTGGGTGTCCTGCTGCGTGAGCTGCGGATGCCCGCGCCGGTCCCGCGGAGGGGTTCGGTGCTGCGGCCGCTCGCCCGCCGAGTGGAGTTCCTGTTCGAACTGACCGGTCGCAGACTGGCACACGCCCGCTCGGCCGGCGCGTACCGTGCGCTCGACCGGACCGTGCTCGAACGGTCACGCGAAGCCGCCCTGCAGCTCGCGGACAGCGGCGCCGCGGGACTCGTGCACGGGGACCTGCACCCGGGCAACGTGCTCACGGGCCCTGAGGGCCGCGCCGTCGCGATCGACCCCCGGCCGGTGCTCGGCGATCCCGACTTCGACGCCGTGGACTGGGTACTGGCGGGAGCCCGGGAGATGGCCGGACTCAAGGCCAGGATCGAAAGGCTCGCGAGGCTGGTCCCCGGCCAGTCACCTGACCGCGTACTGGCCTGGTGCCGTGCCCTTGCCGTGCTGGAGGCGGTCCCAAGGCTCCGCACGGGGCAGGACGACCCGACAACCCGCTTTCTGCTGAGTCTCAGCCGCCCCTGAACGGTCGGCGCGACGCCCCGGCGTGCGGCCCGTGCCGGAGCGCGTGCTACTTGCCCGAGCCGACCGGCTCCACCGTGATGCGCGGCGTGGAGTCCGAACCCGCGGGGATGCCGACGGAGAGGGGCATGCGGTGTGCGTGCGTCTCGTTCGGCGGTGTCACGACCGCCGAGGTGAACGTGACACCGGTGCCGCCGCTGTGGTCCGGCGGGAAGTGCACGGGGAAGTCGGTGACCTCCCCGGGTGCCAGTGTGACCACCGGAACAGGCCGGTTCCCGCGCGCCGCGCTCACGGTGCCGTCCTTGCTCTTCAGGTCCACGCCTGGGAATCCGTGCATCGTGCAGGAGGAGGAGCCGGCGTTCTTCAGGTTGATCAGTACCTCGCCCTCCGCCATTCCGCCGGAGCTGCCGAACGTCAGCTGCGAGGTCCGGCAGAAGCCGCCCTCGGGGGCCGATGAGCCGTCGGCCGAGGCGGACGCCTGCGCGTCTCCGGCCTCGGGCGCCCGGCTCCCGGGAGCGGCGGCGCCACTCGGGTCTCCGGGACTCGGGCTCTCCGCGCCACCCGGGCTCCCGGAGGCGCTCGGGCTCGCCGAGGCGCCGGCGGACGACGACTTCGCCGACGCGCCCGAGTGCGCGCTGCCATCGGCGCAGGCGGTGAGCGAAAGGGCCGCCGTGACCGCGGCGACGACGACGGCGGAAGTCTTCTGAAGGTGCATGAGTTCCCCTCGGTGAGGCATCGGCTGCTCCGTACGAGCACGTGCATGCCTTATACACGCGATTCTGCCGCAGGTGGCTGCCCGCCGGTCGGAGATCACTCCGTACGGAGGGACATCTGCGGCCCGCCACCACAGAGGGCTCGTGCCCGCCGGGCTCCCCGCCATGTGCGTCGAACGGCGGTTCGCCCGGATGCGGAGGGCCGCGCCAACGGGCAACGTGGGGGAGTGCCGCACCCGCCGAGAACCCAGTGGATCCCCGTAGGCCTGATCGTGCTGGCCGTGGTGATCGACCTGGTCACCCCGCACGACGTCACGTCCGCTCCGCTCCTGATAGCGGCGCCGGTCGCCGCCGCGCCGCTCTTCGGGGTCCGCGGGATCATCGGGGTCGGTGTGACGGCGATGATCGTCCACGCGTTCCTCGCACGCCTCGACGGCACCTTCGGCTGGCGGGCGGGCCTGGCCAACCAGATCACCCTGGCGGCGGTCACCGCTCTCGCCGTACTGATCCACCGCACGCTGCGCACGCAGGACGCCCGCGCGAGGCGGGCGCAGCACGTCGCCGCCGTCGCCCAGCACGCCGTGCTGCCCAGGCCGCCGTCACGCCTGGGTGACCTGCACATCGACGCGCGGTACGTGCCGGCCGAGAGCGAGGCCCTGATCGGAGGCGACCTGTACGTGGTGCAGAGCACCCCGTTCGGGATCCGCGTCATGGTCGGCGACGTACGGGGCAAGGGGCTCGGTGCGGTCAGCGCCGTCAGCGCGGACCTCGGCGCCTTCCGGTACGCGGCGGACGAGGCCGAGGACCTCCCGCAGTTGGTCACGAGGCTGGAACGGGCGCTCCTGCGTGAAGGCGGCCGCCGCGGCGGCCAGCAGCAGGCCGAGGGATTCACCACGGCGCTCATCGTGGAGTTCTCCGCCGACCTGGAAACCGTACGCCTGGTCAACCGCGGCCATCCGCCCCCCGTGCTTCTGGACGCCAGAGGCCGGGCCACCCTGCTGGACGCCTCCGAGGAGGCCCCACCGCTCGGTATGAGCGACCTCGGCGTCTGGTCCGCCCCGGTGGACAGCCACGCCTTCCCGGCCGGTTCCACCCTGCTCTGCTACACCGACGGCATCACCGAGTCCCGGGACGCGGCCGGAGCTTTCTACGACCCCGTCGCCCGTCTGCCCCTCGCCCTCGGACACCGGACACGCTCCGGGGGCCACCTCGCGCCCGGACAGATCCTGGACGCCCTGATCCAGGACGTCAGGCGGCACATCGGAGGCCGGCCCAAGGACGACCAGGCCCTCCTCGCACTGCACCGCGCCCACGCCGGACGCGAACCCCCGCCGTACCGGCCCGCCCCGGCCGCCGCTCCTGGGTGAGGGTCCGGCCGGGCGGCCGAGCGATCCGACCCGTTTGTCCTGCTGCGGGATGGACATGATCCCGGTCGTGACGGAGAGTCCTGACGCACTGACATGGGCGCTGAAGAGCGAGCGCCCCGAGCCGGCCGGCTACCTGACGGTGAGCTGCCGTACCTATGTCCAGCCCGACGGCAAGGATTCCCGGTGGGACATCCTGCACGGTTCACCGACGGTCGCCCTCGTCGCGTTCACGGAGGACGGCCGGGGCGTTCTCGTACGCCAGTTCCGCCCCGGACCCGGCAAGGTCCTGGCGGAACTCCCGGGCGGCATGGTCGAGCCCGGTGAGGACGTCCTGCACGCGGCGGCACGCGAACTGCTCGAGGAGAGCGGATACCGTGCGGGGACGCTGGAGGTCTTCATGAGGACGTACCTGGCGTCCTACGCGACCCACGTGCGTTACGGGGTGCTGGCGCGCGACTGCCGGAAGGTCGCCGAACCCACACCCGACGCCGAGGAGTTCGTCGAGCCGTTCACCCTGGAGCGGGACGCGTACGTCGCCCATCTGCTCGGGGGCGAGTACACCGACGCGGACATGGGCCACGCCGGACTCCTCGCGGCCGGACTGCTCGTCAGGAAGGACTGAGCCACCGCCTCCGCCGGACCGGGCGGCCCGTCCTGATGTGCGCGGAGTTCGCGTCCGGCTCACACTCGGATCATGCGCAAGCACAGCGGTCCTCCGGGGCGCGGCAAGGACCCCGCCGGATCCCGGGCCGGACAGGGCACGGCCAACCAGACCCTCACCCTCGCCGCGATGCTGTTCGCCGTGTCGATGACGTTCATCGACCAGACGATCGTCTCCATCGCCGCGCCGAGCATCATCGACGAACTCGGTCTCTCGTCGTCGGGGATGCAATGGGTCGTCAACGCCTATCTGCTCTCCCTGGCAGCCTTCTTCGCACTCGGCGGGCGCTTGGCCGACATCATGGGCCACCGCCGGGTGATGCTGACCGGCACGCTCGTCTTCGTCGTCTCCTCCGTGCTCTGTGGATGTGTCCCCACCGGTGGATACGCCCAGAGCTGGCTGATCGTCTTCCGCGCCACCCAGGGGCTCGGCGCGGCACTGATGTTCCCCGCCGCTCTCGCCGTCGTCATCTCCGTCTTCCCGGTCGAGAGACGGGGACGGGCGCTGGCGCTCTTCTTCGGCCTGTCGGGTGCGCTCACCGCCGTCGGGCCGCTGCTCGGCGGCTGGCTGACGGACTGGACATGGCGCGCGATCTTCTGGGTGAACGTACCGGTCGCCGTTGTCGCGCTGGTCCTCGTCGCCCTGGCCCACATCCCCGAGGAACGCAGGCGCGAGAGACTCGACGTACCCGGGGCGGTCCTCGTCGCCGTCGGGATGGGGCTGAGCGTGCTCGGCTTCCAGCAGGCCTCGGCGTGGGGCTGGAGCAGCGCCGCCACCTGGGCCTGCATCGTGGGCGGCCTCGTCGTCCTGGCGGTGTTCTGCCGGTACGAGCTCGGGGTGGCGGAGCCGCTCATCACCCTGCGGGTCTTCCGCGACCGGGCGTTCACCGTCGACTCCCTCGTGCTGTTCTTCGCGATGACGGCGTTCGTCCCCGTCTTCTTCTTCGCCTCCGTCTACGCGCAGGTCTCCCTGAGCGCCTCACCGAACCAGGCCGCGCTGTACCTCCTGTACTTCTTCATCGGCTTCGGGATCGCGTCCCAGTGGGGCGGCCGGATCCTGGACAGCCGCGGAGCCCGCCCGGCGATGAAGCTGGGGACGGCCCTCGGCGCGGCGGGCTTCGCCCTGTGGGCGGGCAAGCTGACTGACCTTTCGATCCACGACCAGTGGCCGTACGCCGCGCTCGCCGGTGCGGGCATCGGCTTCCTCCTCGCCCCCGCCTCCACCGACGCGGTCAACCGGTCGATCGGCGCGTCGTACGGCGAGGTCACGGGCATCACCCAGACCGTGCGCAACTACGCGGCCAGCATCGGCATCGCCGTGTTCGGCACCGTCCTGACGCACGTCACCACCGACAAGGTCGTCGAGACCCTCACCTCGAAGGGTGTGCCGTCCGGACCCGCCCGTGAAGCGGCCCGGTCCGTCGCGGAGGCGGTCACCGGACAGGCGGACGCGAAGGAGCCGGGCGGCGACGGGCGGATCGCCACCCTGATGCGGGACTCGATGGACGCCGTCAGGATGGACTTCGCCGAGGCCAACCAGCGGGTCTTCTACGGGATGGCCATCGCACTCGCCATCGCCTTCCTGTGTTCGCTGTGGCATCCGGGGACCCGGGTCACGGGAGAAACCGCCACGGACGGGACCGTCACCCCGGCCCCCGACCCGCAACGGGAACGGAACGGCGGCTGACGGCGCGCTCCGCTTCATCGCTCCCGGTGACGGGCCCGCCGGGGGTGTGCGTCGGCCGTCGCGGGGGAGGCGTAGCCCATGGATTCATGGACCCTCGACGACATGCCCGACCTCTCCGGCACCACGGCGGTGGTCACCGGCGCGAACAGCGGAATCGGAGCGGTGACCGCGCTCGCCCTGGCACGGTCAGGCGCCAGGACCATCCTCGCCTGCCGTGATCCCGAGCGCGGGCGACGCGCGCTGGAGGCCGTACGCCGCGCAGCACCGCGATCGGACACCCGGCTGGTCGCGCTCGACCTGGCGGACCTGTCGGCCGTCGCCGAAGCCGCCGGCCGGATCGCCAAGGAGACCGACGGCAGGCTGGACCTCCTGGTGAACAACGCCGGGGTGATGGCCCTGCCCCTGCTGCGTACGGCCGACGGATTCGAGATGCAGTTCGGCACCAATCACCTCGGTCACTTCGCGCTCACACTGCACCTCATGCCGCTCCTCGGTGTCGGCGGCCCCTCCCGGGTCGTGACCCTCTCGTCGCTCGCCCACCGCATCGGCCGCATCGACTTCGACAACCTCAACGCCGAACGCGGGTACGACAAGTGGCGTGCCTACGCGCAGTCGAAGCTGGCCAACCTGCTCTTCACGGCGGAACTCCAGCGCCGGGCGGACGCGGCGGACAAGCAGGTGCTGGCGCTGGCCGCCCACCCCGGTCTGTCCGCGACGGAACTGGGACAGGCGGGCCCGCGTCTGGCCGGACGGACCTGGGCGGCGAAGCTCGAGCGCGCCACGCGCGTCTTCACACAGCCGGCATCCGCCGGAGCACTTCCCAGCCTGTACGCGGCCACCCTGCCGGAGGCACTCGGCGGAAGCTACTACGGTCCCCGGCTGCTCGGCGAGACCAGGGGCGGGCCCGCACCCGCGCGCATGTCGGCGCGCGCCCAGGACATGAACATGGCTCTGGCGCTGTGGCAGGAGTCGGTCTGCCTGACCGGGATCGCCGGCGACGTCATCTGAGGACGACGCACCCGACGGGCCGAACGGCCGGCCGCACAGCGGCCCGCCCCGAGTGAGGCGTGTCTCACCGGGGCGCCGTCGCTTGCTATGCAACAAGTTGCACAGCACGATCGGGGCATGGCGCTCGAACACGCGATCCTCGTCTCCCTGCTGGAGAAGCCGGGCTCCGGCTACGAGCTGGCCCGCAGGTTCGAGCGGTCCATCGGCTACTTCTGGACCGCCACGCACCAGCAGATCTACCGCGTCCTCAAACGTATGGAGGGCGAGGGCCTGCTCGACGTCCGCGACGTCCCTCAGGAGCGCCGCCCGGACAAACGCGAGTACTCCGTCGCGGGCCCGGGCCGCGCGGTCCTCTCCGCGTGGCTGCACGAACCGATCGAACCCGAGAGCGTCCGTCACGACCTCGCCGTGAAGATCCGTGGGGCGGCCTTCGACGACCCGGCCGTCCTGCTCCGCGAGGTGGAGCGCCACCACGCGGTGCACAGCGACCGCCTCGCCCACTACCTCGCCGGGGAGCTGCGCGACTTCACCGGTCCCGAGGCTCCCGCACCGCTCGACGCCGGCCAGGAGCTGCAGCACGTGGTGCTGCGCGGCGGTATCGCGTACGAGCGCATGACCGTGGCCTGGCTCGACGACGTGCTCGCCACCCTCCGGCGGCTCGGCAGCGCCCGGCCGCGTACCTGAACCGCCCCGCCCACTCCCGTCCCCGACCTCCGGAAGGCGTACCACCATGGCCGACCCGCTGCTGTTCAACCCGCGTGCCTACGACCCGGCGCACTTCGACCCCGAGACCCGCAGGCTGCTCCGCGCCACCGTCGACTGGTTCGAGGACCGCGGCAAGCGCCGGCTCATCGAGGACTACCGGTCGCGCGCCTGGCTGGGTGACTTCCTCGCGTTCGCCTCCAAGGAGGGGCTGTTCGCCACCTTCCTCACCCCCGCGTCCGACGCGAGCCGGGACGACCAGCGCTGGGACACCGCCCGGATCGCCGCGCTCAACGAGATCTTCGGGTTCTACGGACTCGACTACTGGTACGCCTGGCAGGTGACGATCCTCGGCCTCGGTCCGGTCTGGCAGAGCGACAACGCCGCCGCCCGCAGCCGGGCCGCGGACCTCCTGGCTCAGGGCGAAGTGTTCGCCTTCGGCCTGTCCGAGAAGGCGCACGGCGCCGACATCTACTCCACCGACATGCTGCTGGAGCCCGATGGCGACGGCGGATTCCTCGCCACCGGATCCAAGTACTACATAGGCAACGGCAACGCTGCCGGGCTCGTCTCCGTCTTCGGCCGCCGGACCGACGTCGAGGGTCCGGACGGCTACGTCTTCTTCGCTGCGGACAGCCGCCACCCCGCCTACCACCTGGTGAAGAACGTCGTCGACTCCTCCAAGTACGTGAGTGAGTTCCGCCTCGACGCCTACCCCGTCTCGCCCGACGACGTCCTGCACACGGGGCGGGCCGCCTTCGACGCCGCCCTCAACACCGTCAACGTGGGCAAGTTCAACCTCTGCACGGCCTCGATCGGCATCTGCGAGCACGCGATGTACGAGGCCGTCACCCACGCGCACACACGCATCCTGTACGGGCGCCCCGTGACGGCCTTCCCGCACGTGCGCCGTGAGCTC
The DNA here is from genome assembly GCF_035946055.1 of Streptomyces sp. NBC_01341. Lineage (NCBI taxonomy): Bacteria > Bacillati > Actinomycetota > Actinomycetes > Kitasatosporales > Streptomycetaceae > Streptomyces > Streptomyces sp. NBC_01341. Next base: position 6,658,161 of record NZ_CP108364.1, read on the forward strand.
GCCGACGCCTACGTCCGGCTCGTCGGCATGAAGCTGTTCAGCGACCGTGCCGTCGACTACTTCCGCTCGGCCGGGCCGGACGACCGCAGGTACCTTCTGTTCAACCCGATGACCAAGATGAAGGTGACCACGGAGGGCGAGCGCGTCATCGACCTCATGTGGGACGTCATCGCCGCCAAGGGCTTTGAGAAGGACACCTACTTCGCCCAGGCCGCCGTGGAGATCCGCAGCCTGCCGAAGCTCGAGGGCACGGTCCACGTCAACCTCGCCCTCATCCTGAAGTTCATGCGCAACCACCTGCTGGATCCGGTCGCTCACGAGCCCGTGGAGACACGCGCGGACGCGGCCGACGACGCGTTCCTCTTCCGGCAGGGGCCCGCTCGCGGCCTGGGCTCCGTGCGTTTCCACGACTGGCGGCCCGCCTTCGACGCCTACGGGGAGGTACCCAACGTCGCCCGTTTCAGGGAGCAGGCCGACGCGCTGTGCGACTTCGTCACCCACCACGCGCCGGACGAGGAGCAGAGCCGCGACCTGGACCTCCTGCTGTCCGTGGGGCAGCTCTTCGCCCTCGTGGTGCACGGGCAGCTGATCCTGGAACAGGCCCGCCTCACCGGCCTGGACGAGGACGTGCTCGACGAGTTGTTCTCCGTCCTCGTACGCGACTTCTCCGCGAACGCCGTCGAACTGCACGGCAAGGACTCGGCCACCGAGGACCAGCAGGCCTGGGCCATCGCCGCCGTGAGGCGTCCCGTCATCGACGGCGCCCGCTCGGGACGGATCTGGGAGCGCGTCGAAGCCCTCGCGGGTGCGTACGAGTTGGCTCCGTAGGAGGGAAGGCCGTCGCCCCCGGTCACCGGGGGCGACGGCCTTCCCCGCCCGCACGGCCGATTGGCCGACAACGCCTCCTCCCTCCGCGCATCGGGGGCGCTCGGCGGGGCATATGGAAGGTCCGGCGGCCGGAACGGTCGGCTGCCAGGAGGAGGCGACAATGAACACCGTCTGGGCATGTCCGGCCGAGCTGAACCGTTCCCTGGGCGACGACCTGGTCGAATACGGTGTGGAAGCGCCCGACGGGAGCGTCGGCACCGTCGTCAGGCTCTCGCCCGTCCCGGGCTTCGACCACCTGGTGATCGATGCCGGGGTCTGGAAGTTCGGGAGGAGCGTCGTCGTCCCGGCCGGCATGGTGACCGCCGTCGACGACACCGAACGGGTGATCAAGGTCAGGTGCACCAAGGACCAGATCAAGGAAGCCCCGCGCTTCGAGCGGGATCAGGACACGGGGGATCTCTTCTACCTGCGGAAGCTGGGCGCGTACTACGAATCGCTCGCCGTCGCCCCTGCGTGACGGCAGTGCGGCGGGAGGGTGACGGAGGCCGGTGCCGGAAGGCGCCGGCCCCCGTACGGCCACGCGCCCGGCACCGGGAACGTACCGGGGCGTCAGCCCGCCGTCGGCGGGGGCCCGTCAGGGACCCTGCGGGCCAGGACGATCTTGGCCGGCAGGAGGGCCAGCCAGGACCACAGGGCGACGGCGGTCGAGAAGCCGTAGGCGAGCGGCACGCTGACCGCGAACACCGTGGCGGTGCACACCAGGTCCGCGGACACCGACCGGGCCGTGAACTCCGTGGCCGGACCATGAGGTCCGGAGCCCCTGAGGCCCGTCCTGAGTACCGCGAGTTCCAGCAGGTTGGTGACACACACCGTGCCCGCGTACACCGCGACGGCCAGAGGCTGGTCGGCGTACTCGGACAGCAGGGAGGTCGGGAAGGGGATGAGCGCGATGGCGCCGAGCCAGATGAGCGCGAATCTGAGCGGCAGCTTCTCGGTGGGCGGAACCAGCCGCACGATCCGCCGGTGGTCACGCCAGAAGCCGGCCAGGATCCAGAAGCTCAGGGCGTAGGCGCCCAGGTCCGGAAGCACGTCGAGGAAGGCTTCCCTGAAGCCGTCGGTGCTCAGCCCCGGAGCGATGCGGACATCGAGTACCAGCAGCGTCATGGCGATCGCGAAGATGCCGTCGGACAGGGCCGTCAGACGTTCCGCGCTCTTCTCAGCGCCGCTCCCGGCCTGGGTGTCGTCCACCCGTTCAGACTCCCCGGGCCGCCGCCACGACGGCCCGGATTAGGCCGACGGCGGGCAAGCCGGAGCAGTCCTGCCCCCGGTTCGCCACGCCGTCCCGATCACCGTGCTGACGGCTGTTCAGGCGGCCTGGAGGCTGCCGCCCTGCTGGAGACCGTCGTGCGGAGCCGCCGTGGGGGAGGCCGGGGCCGGCATGCCGAGCATGGTGTCGGCGATGTGGAGCGCCTGCGGGATGTCCCGGGTACCGGTCATCACGCACAGCGTGTAGGTCGCGTCCTCGACGGCACGCGCGCTGGCGTCGGTAGGACGACGCGCGTCTTCGATGCGGGCGTCGGCGTAGCGCGCGAGGGCGACTCGCAGGTCCTGAGGACTGGGCGTCAGCACAGCAGGTTTCTCCTCTGGGTCGATCCAGGTCCGGTGCCGGACACGCGTCGTCGGGTGGGCCGGCATCACGCGCCTACCCCCTCGACGGCGGATTACGTCCCGAGGGTGCGGACTTGTCGTACCGAGGGTGAGGACGGGGCGCTCGTCCGGGCAGACGGTGAACATCCACCGGACTGATCGATGTTCCCGCCTGCGTGTGCACCCCGGCTTGCGCGTCCCGGCGTTCTACCGTTCTCCGATGCGCACTGCCCCCTGGTGGATCCTGCTCTCCTCGATGTCGGCCCCGGTCCTCCTGGTTGCGGGCTGGTCCGTGTCGGCCGAACTGCAGGGGCCCGGGTACGACCCCGCGACGACGACGATCAGCGTCCTCGCCGCCGACGGGGCGGGCGGCTACTGGGTGATGACGTCGGCTCTGGTCGCCCTGGGCTTCTGCCATGTGGTCACCGCGTGCGGGCTGCGCCTCGCCGCGCCGTTCGGACGCGCGGCACTGGCGGGCGGCGGACTCTCGGCGATACTCCTGGCTTTCTTCCCGGCCCCGCTGAGTGGTGGTTCCTTCTCCCACGGTGTGGTGGTGGCGGTCGGGTTCTCGCTGCTCGCGGTCTGGCCGGTCCTGGCCATGAGACGCCGTGCCCCGCGCACGCGGGGCGGTCCAGGGGCGGTGGCGCTGGCAGCGCCGCTCCGCCGGGAGGCGGAGCCGCCGCCCGCCGGGACCCCGCCGTGGGGTCTGCGCCCCTGGCCGTCCGTCGGGGCGACCGTGTTCATATGGCTCGGCGGAGCGTGGTTCCTGCTCGCCCTGTTCGTGCTCGACACAGCCGGAGCGGCCGAACGCGTGATCACGTTCGCCCAGTCGTTCTGGCCGCTCATCGTGGTCGTCTCCTGCGCCCGGTGGGACGGTGGCGACGGGCGGACCGTCTGAGCGGCGGCATCACGCGGCCCCGGGCGGCTCCGTACTCCCGTTCCCGTGTGCGTGACGCGGGGGCCTGACGGTACGTCGCGCCGCCGGACGTGCGGGCCGACGATGCCACCCGCGACCCGCACCGGTGCGCTCGCGCCCACGCCGGCCCGCACGTGCTCCTGGAGGACGAGGGGGCCGGGTCGAACGGCAGCGGGTGGCCGGGTGCTGCCGTCGCCGTGCGACCACCCCGCTACGACGTGCGGCCCACCGCCACGTAGCCGGCGCTGATGACGTCGTCCTGGCCGGGGACCGGCTCGCCGAGCTCCGGGTGCCAGGCCTCAGCCGCCACGATGCCCGGCTCGAGGATGTCGAGGCCGTCGAAGAAGCGCGCGAAGCGATCGCGGCTCCGGGGCGCCAGCGTCAGCGTGTTGGCCTTGTACAGCTCGTCGACCTTGTCGGCCGCCGCCGGGTGGAAGTCGGCGGTGAGGTGTGAGATCACCACGTGGCTGCCCGGTGCGAGCACGCCGGTCAGCCGTTCCACCAGCTCGTACGCGCCGTCCTCGTCGCTGACGAAGTGCAGCAGAGCGATCATCGACAGTGCGACCGGCCGACTGAAGTCCAGCGTCCTGCCCGCGCGTTCGAGGATGGAGTCGACATCGCGGGCGTCGGCCTGGACGTAGTCGATCGCGCCCTCCGGGGTGCCCTTCAGCAGGGCCTCGGCGTGCGCCAGCACGATCGGGTCGTTGTCGCAGTAGACGACACGCGTGCTGGGCGCCTCCTGCTGGGCGACCTGGTGCAGGTTGGGCTCGGTGGGTATACCGGTGCCGATGTCGAGGAACTGCCGGACTCCCTGGCTCGTCAGCCAGCGCGTCGCACGGTGCATGAAGGCACGGTTCACCTTGGCCATGACCGGCACACCGGGTTCGACGGACAGCATCTGACGGCCCATCGCCTCGTCGACCGGGTAGTTGTCCTTGCCCCCGAGGAACCAGTCGTACATCCGGGCGGGATGCGGTCGGCTGGTGTCGATGCGCAGGGCGGGTGCCTCGTCGTCGGTTCGGGACACGGCGAACTCCTGTGTGTGCAGCTGCTGGTGATCGGATTGCGACCACCTTAGGGAATTCGTGTGACGGAGGTGTCGAGGAAGCGACAACTCGGTTGCCGGATTCGACCGTGCGCAGGGCGGCGGCGGATCCTCCGGATCCGCCGCCGCCCTGCGCTTCCCTTGCTCCGGGTTCAGCCTTTGCCGAGGTCCTTGAGCGCGGTGTTGAGCTCGAGGACGTTGACACGGGGTTCGCCCATGAATCCGAGGGTGCGGCCCTCGGTGTGCGCGGCGACCAGTGCGGCCACCCGCTCCACCCCGAGGTGGTTGCGCTCGGCGACCCTGTGTATCTGGAGTTTCGCGTAGGCCGGGGAGATGTCGGGGTCGAGCCCCGATCCCGACGACGTGACCGCGTCGGCGGGCACGTCCTGCGGCCGGACCTTGTAGGTCCGCGTGGAGTTGTCCGCGACGACGGCGGCCTTCGCGTCCTTGACCCACCCGATCAGTTCCTCGTTGTCGGCCGAACGGTTCGTGGCACCGGAGAGGATCAGCGAATACTGCAGGTTCACGCCATTGGAACCCAGACCGTTGGACGGCCTCGGCTGGAACCACCTGAGGTCCGGAACAGCGGCCTCGTCCGGATCGCCGGCGTCCTTCTTCGGCAGGTTGAAGGACTGCCCGATCAGCGAGGACCCGACCGTCCTTCCGCCGGCGTCACTGATCTCGGAGCCGTTGGCCTTGTCCTTGAAGAGCGCCTGCGCGGCGCCCGTGACGGCGAGGGGGTAGATGACGCCGCAGACGACGGTCAGGACGAGCAGGGCGCGCAGCCCCGCCCCGAGCAGCCGGGCGGTGTTCTTGAGAGAGGTGTTCATGGCTGATCAGCCGTTTCTAAGTCAGGCGAGCCCGGGAATGAGGGAGATGAGGAGATCGATGAGCTTGATGCCGATGAACGGGGCGATCAGGCCGCCGACTCCGTAGAGCGCGAGATTGCGCCGGAGCATCCTGTCGGCGGTGGTCGGCCGGTAGCGCACGCCCTTGAGGGCGAGCGGCACCAGGGCGACGATGATCAGCGCGTTGAAGATGACGGCCGACAGGATCGCGGACTCGGGAGAAGCCAGCCCCATCACGTTCAGCTTGTCGAGGCCCGGGTAGACCACCGCGAACATGGCCGGGATGATCGCGAAGTACTTCGCGACATCGTTGGCGATGGAGAAGGTGGTCAGGGCTCCCCGGGTGATGAGGAGCTGCTTGCCGATGGCGACGATCTCGATGAGCTTGGTGGGGTCGGAGTCCAGGTCCACCATGTTCCCGGCCTCCTTGGCGGCCGAGGTGCCGGTGTTCATCGCCACGCCCACGTCGGCCTGGGCGAGCGCGGGGGCGTCGTTGGTCCCGTCGCCGGTCATCGCGACGAGCTTGCCGCCGGCCTGCTCCCGCTTGATGAGGGCCATCTTGTCCTCGGGGGTGGCCTCGGCGAGAAAGTCGTCGACCCCCGCCTCCTGGGCGATGGCCTTCGCCGTCAGCGGGTTGTCACCCGTGATCATGACGGTGCGGATGCCCATGCGGCGCAGCTCGGCGAACCTCTCCCGCATTCCCTCCTTGACGACGTCCTTCAGGTGGATGACACCCAGGATCCGGGCGCCCTCGCTGTCCTCGACCGCGACCAGAAGCGGCGTGCCGCCGGCCTCGGAGATCCGGTCCGCGAGGAGTGAGGCGTCGTCGGCGACGTGGCCGCCGCGCTCCTTCACCCAGGCGATGACGGAACCCGCCGCGCCCTTGCGCGCCTTGCGGCCGTCCACGTCCACACCCGACATGCGGGTCTGGGCGGTGAAGGGGACCCAGGTGGCCTGTGCGAGCTCACCCCGGCTGCGCTCGCGCAGCCCGTACCTCTCCTTGGCGAGCACCACGATCGACCTGCCCTCGGGAGTCTCGTCGGCCAGCGACGACAACTGTGCGGCCTCGGCCAGTTCGGCCTCCGCCGTCCCACGGGTGGGCACGAACTCGGTTGCCTGCCGGTTTCCGAGCGTGATCGTGCCGGTCTTGTCGAGCAGCAGCGTCGAGACGTCGCCCGCCGCCTCGACCGCACGTCCCGACATGGCCAGGACGTTGCGCTGGACGAGGCGGTCCATCCCCGCGATGCCGATCGCGGAGAGGAGCGCGCCGATCGTGGTCGGGATCAGGCAGACGAGCAGGGCCGTCAGCACGATGAGGGACTGCCGGGCGCCGGCGTAGACCGCGAACGGCTGCAGCGTGACGACGGCGAGCAGGAAGACCACGGTCAGCGACGCGAGCAGGATGTTGAGCGCGATCTCGTTGGGGGTCTTCTGCCGGGCCGCACCCTCGACCAGCGCGATCATCCGGTCGATGAAGGTCTCACCGGGCTTGGTGGTGATCCGGACGACGATCCGGTCGGACAGCACCTTCGTGCCACCGGTCACGGCGCTGCGGTCGCCGCCCGACTCCCTGATGACCGGGGCGGACTCGCCGGTGATGGCCGACTCGTCGACGGACGCGACACCCTCGGCCACGTCGCCGTCGCCGGGTATGACGTCCCCCGCCTCGCAGACGACCAGGTCGCCGATCCGCAGGTCCGTGCCGGGGACCTCGACCTCCTGGTGGCCCTCCAGGCGCCGGGCGACCGTGCCGGTCCTGGCCTTGCGCAGGGTGTCGGCCTGGGCCTTTCCCCGGCCCTCCGCGACCGCTTCGGCGAGGTTCGCGAAGAGTGTGGTCAGCCAGAGCCACGCGGTGATCGCCCAGCCGAACCAGTCACCGGGGTCCTTGACCGCCAGCACGGTCGTGACCACCGAACCGACGAGCACCACGAACATCACGGGTGACTTGATCATGACGCGGGGGTCGAGCTTCCTGACCGCGTCGGGGAGGGACATGAGCAGTTGCTTCGGGTCGAAGAGGCCTCCGCCCACTCGGCCCGAGTCCGCCGTGCCGCCGCCGGAGAAGTCGTCGTGCGGGGCACGGGTGGGGGTGACGGTACTCATGAGGCGAGTCCTTCGGCGAGCGGTCCCAGCGCAAGGGCCGGGAAGTAGGTAAGACCGGTGATGATGATGATCGTGCCGACGAGCAGACCCGCGTAGAGGGGCTTGTCGGTGCGCAGCGTGCCCGCGGTGGCCGGCACGGGCCGCTGCTCGGCGAGCGAGCCGGCCAGTGCCAGTACGAACACGATGGGCAGGAAACGGCCGAGCAGCATCGCGATGCCGATGGTGCTGTTGAACCACTGCGTGTCGGCGTTGAGCCCGGCGAAGGCCGAGCCGTTGTTGTTGGCGCCGGAGCTGTAGGCGTAGAGGATCTCGGAGAAGCCGTGCGCTCCGCTGTTGGTCATGGAGTTGCCCGGTGTGGGCAGCGCCATCGCCACGGCGGTGAAGCCGAGTACCAGTGCCGGGGTGATCAGGATGTAGCAGGCCGCGAGCTTGATCTCACGGGTGCCGATCTTCTTGCCGAGGTACTCCGGCGTACGGCCGACCATGAGCCCCGCGATGAACACCGCGATGATCGCCATGATCAGGATGCCGTAGAGGCCGGAACCGACACCGCCGGGAGCGATCTCGCCCAGTTGCATGCCCAGCAAGGTGATACCGCCGCCCAGCCCCGTGTACGAGGAGTGGAAGGAGTTCACCGCGCCGGTCGACGTCAGTGTGGTCGCCACGGCGAAGATGGATGACCCGCCGATGCCGAAGCGAGTCTCCTTGCCCTCCATCGCTCCGCCGGCGAGGTCGAGGGCCGGGCCGTGGTGGGCGAACTCGGTCCACATCATGAGGGCCGTGAAGCCGATCCAGACGGTGGCCATCGCCGCGAGGATCGCGTACCCCTGGCGCAGACTGCCGACCATGCGGCCGAACGTCCGCGTCAGCGCGAACGGGATCAGCAGGATCAGGAAGATCTCGAAGAGGTTGGTGAACGGGGTGGGGTTCTCGAAGGGGTGGGCGGAGTTGGCGTTGAAGTAGCCGCCGCCGTTCGTGCCCAGCTCCTTGATGGCCTCCTGCGAGGCGACCGCCCCGCCGTTCCACTGCTGGGATCCGCCCGCGAACTGCCCGACACCGTGGATGCCGGCGAAGTTCTGGATGACGCCGCTCGCCACCAGCGCGATCGCGCCGATCACCGCGATGGGCAGCAGGATACGCACGGTGCCGCGGACCAGGTCCGTCCAGAAGTTGCCGAGCTCGCCGGTGCGGTGGCGCGAGAAGCCGCGCACGAGGGCGACGGCGACGGCCATTCCCACGGCCGCGGAGACGAAGTTCTGCACCGCCAGGCCGCCGGTCTGCACGACGTGGCCCATGGCCTGCTCGCCGTAATAGGACTGCCAGTTGGTGTTGGAGACGAACGACGCCGCCGTGTTGAACGCCTGGTCCGGGTCGATCGACACGAAGCCGAGGGAGCCCGGCAGCGATCCCTGGACGCGCTGGAGCGCGTAGAGGAGGAGAACACTCACCGCGGAGAAGGCGAGGACGCCGCGCAGATAGGCGGGCCAGCGCATCGACGTCGACGGGTCGGCGCCGATGGCCCGGTAGATCCACTTCTCGGGCCGGTAGTGCTTCTCGGAGGAGTAGACCCGGGCCATGTAGTCACCGAGCGGACGGTATGCGAGCGCGAGCGCGGCGATCAGCGCGAGCAGCTGCAGCACACCTGCTGTGAGAGGGTTCATTTCGGTGCTCAGAACCTCTCCGGGTGCACGAGCGCGACGACGAGGTAGATCAGCAGGGCGACGGCCACGACCAGGCCGGCGATGTTCTCGGCGGTCACAGCTTCGTCACTCCCCTCGCGATGAACGCCACCAGTGCGAATACCGCTGCCGTGGTGACGACGAAGGCCAGATCGGCCATCGTGAGCTCCTGTGTGAAGTGAATGAAATGGGATCGGCCGGTGGGGCCGATGGAAAGCAAACCCCAGGTCCGGCAGTACCTCGGGCGCCTTTGACGGGCTCCATACGGGGGCTGCCGCTTTCTTGATGCGGTCCCTACGCCGGGAAGGCCGGCCGGGGGTTGGGCCGGCGGGCCCTCCCATCGCCGAAATGCCGACGACCAGCAAGAACACCGCACGAGGTGCGTGGACGCCGGCGTTCGGACTTCCGGGGAACGGCCGCGGTTTCCGCATGCCGAGTGCATTCTGGGCGCGTAGGTGCGGCTGTACCGCACTTCCTTCGGCGCGGGGCGGTTGTCACCCGTCCCGAATTGTTTCTGGACACGGGTGAATGACGGGACGCCCCCGAGCCGGAAGTGCGGTATTCCGGCCGCTCCTATTCCCCGACGTCCCTCCCGCGGAAGTCGTCGAGGGTTTCCCGCCGTACGAGGAGCCGGGCGGAACCGTCACCGACCGCCACCACCGGAGGCCGCCCGACCAGGTTGTATCCGGAGGCCATGGACAAGTGGTAGGCGCCGGCGACGGGTACGGCGACCAGATCGCCCGGGCGTATGTCGCCGGGCAGCTCGACATCGGCGGCCAGGATGTCGCCCGCCTCGCAGTGCCTGCCCACGACGGTCGCCCGTGCGGGCGTGGCCGACGAGTGCCGGCCGACCATGCGCGGGACGTAGCGCGCCCCGTAGAGCGCGGGCCGGGGGTTGTCGCTCATGCCCCCGTCGACTGCCACGAAGACCTGGCCGCCCGCACGCTTGACGGCCAGGACGCGATAGAGAGCGACCCCGGCGGGGCCCGCGATGGCACGCCCGGGCTCGATCAGGAGGCGCGGAACGTCCAGCCGTGCGGCGGCGCAGCTCGCCACGAGTTCCGCGCGCAGGGCGCGGGCGAGGGCGGGGAGCGCCATCGACGGCTCGCCGGGGCGGTAGGCGACGCCGTGTCCGCCGCCCAGATCGAGTTCGTGCAGTACCACGCCGTGGACGTCGCGGATCCTGGCCATCAGTCCGACCATGCGGCGCAGGGCGGTGACGTAGGGCCTGATGTCCGTGATCTGGGAGCCGATGTGGCAGTGCAGGCCGGTGAGCCGCAACTGCGGCTGGTTCAGGACGCGGGCGATCGCGTGCTGAGCGGACCCGTCCGTCAGGGAGAGCCCGAACTTCTGGCCGTCGGTCCCCGTACGGATCTTCTCGTGCCCGCCGGCGGATATGCCCGGCGTCACCCGGATCATGACGCGCTGGGAACCGTGCGGTCCCACGGCGGCGGCCAGGCGCGCGATCTCCGACGGGCTGTCGATCACGATCCGTCCCACCCCGAGCCGCAGCGCGGCCTCCAGGTCGCGCGGTGACTTCGCGTTGCCGTGCAGGAGCATGCGCTCCGGCGGGAACCCGCCGGCGACCGCGAGTTCCAGTTCGCCCGCCGAGCACACGTCCATGCCGAGCCCTTCCTCGTCGACCCAGCGGGTGACGGCCCGGCAGAGCAACGCCTTGGCGGCGTACATCACTTCGGCCTCGGGAAAGGCATCCCGGTAGGTTCTGCACCGGGCCCGCAGCTCGCCCTCGTCCAGTACGTAGACCGGTGTCTCGAAGCGTTGGGCGATCTCCGACAGGGGCACCCCGCCGACGGCGAGGTCACCTCGGGGCAGACGTCCGGTCGAGGCGGGCCAGACGGACAGGTCGTCAGCGCCCGCGGCGATCACGGGCGGTGTGGTGATGGTCATGGAAGTCGCCCCCGTTCAGGCGGTACGGGCCGGCGCGCGGCCCGGCCGAGGCGTGGAGGCGGTGACCACCGCAGGAGCCGACAGAGTCGGGTCGACCGTCACCAGGTGCGCCCCGAGGGGTTCGCACAGGGTGCGCAGCAGCGCTTCCGAGAGCCGGACGTACGCCTGGCCGCGGCCGAGGGTCGCCTCCAGGCGAGCCGCACTCGTGAAGCCGACGGCCGTACGGATGCCCAAGGGCGTGCGGAACAGCCGTACGGCCGCCTCCGTGCCCCTTCCCGGCCGGACGGGCACGTGGAGGGGCCCGGCCGGGAGCGGTTCCTCGGGCTCGGGTTCGCTTTCGTACGAGATCAGGCACATGGCTTCTCCTGGGGGTGGGTGGCGGGTGGCGGCACCCGGAGCGAGAGGTGATCCGAGGCGCGCCACCGAAGCTATCCCCGGCCCGAGGCTCTCCGGGACGGCCCCTGACAGCTCCTTGACGCGGGGGGTCCGTGTCCATACAGGTCACTGACAGGGGGTGCGCCCCCGCGCGATGAGAGCTTAGGCATTTGCCTAGGAGTACTAGGCAGATGCATAATCGAGGTCATCGACGAGGGTGGTGCCCATGGTGCGTGCAGGACTGACAGCGGAACGACTGGCGCAGGCCGGAGCCGAACTTGCCGACGAGGCCGGGTTCGACAAGGTCACCGTCGCGGCACTCGCCCGGCGGTTCGGCGTCAAGGACGCGAGTCTGTACTCGCACGTGAAGAGCTCCCAGGACCTCAAGACCAGGATCGCCCTCCTGGCGCTGGCGGAACTCGCGGACCGCGTCGCCGCGGCGCTGGCCGGGCGGGCCGGCAAGGACGCCCTGGAGGCGTTCGCGAACGCCTACCGCGACTACGCCCGGGAGCACCCGGGCCGTTACGCCGCGGCGCAGCTCCGGCTGTCCTCCGAGGCCGCGGCCGCCAGTGCGGGAGTCAGGCACGCACAGATGACGCGGGCGATCCTGCGCGGCTACGACCTGACGGAGCCGGACCAGACACACGCCGTCAGGCTGCTGGGCAGCGTCTTCCACGGCTACATCAGCCTGGAGAGCGGCGGGAGCTTCAGCCACAGCTCGCCCGGGACGCAGGAGACCTGGGTGCGGGTCCTGGACGCGCTGGACGCCCTGCTGCGGAACTGGCCCACGGCCCCCTGACACCGGCCGGCCCCCTCGAACCCCACCAGCCATGCGCGACCGGACAGGCGGCACAGAATGCACCCCCACCACGACGGCACGCAGGGTGAGTTGACGGAGATTCCGCTCACCGGACAACTCCTGCGTGGCTTCAGCGAGCTGGAGAGCACGGAGCGCGGCCTGCTGCCGCACCGTCTCCCCGCCCGGGCCCGAACCCGGAACACCGACGCGCAGCTCGCCCTGGCCGAGGCACAGCCGTCCGGGGTGCGGCTCGCACTGCGTACCCGTGCCACCGTCCTGGAGCTCGACACCCTGCCGACCAAGCGGGCCTACGTGGGCGCACCGCCCAGGCCGGACGGTGTCTATGACCTGCTCGTCGACGGCACCTTCGCCGGCAGCACCACGGTGGCCGGCGGAGACGTCCTGACCATCGACATGACCACGGGATCGGCCGAGGTCCGGCCGGGGGACGCGGGCACCGCCCGCTTCGCCGGACTGGCCCCCGGCATGAAGGACGTGGAGATCTGGCTCCCGCACAACGAGACGACCCGACTGGTCGCCCTGCGCGCGAACGCCCCCGTCGAGCCGATCCCGGCCGGGAGCCGCAAGGTGTGGCTGCACCACGGGAGTTCGATCAGCCAGGGATCCGACGCCGCGAGCCCGACGGCGACCTGGCCCGCCCGCGCCGCCGCTCTCGGCGGGGTGGAGCTGATCAACCTCGGGCTCGGGGGCAGCGCCCTGCTCGACCCGTTCACCGCCCGGGCGCTCAGCGACACCCCGGCCGACCGGATCAGCGTCAAGATCGGCATCAACCTGGTCAACACCGACCTGATGCGCCTCCGCGCCTTCACACCGGCCGTCCACGGATTCCTCGACACCGTCCGCGAAGGGCACCCGGCCACACCGCTCCTGGTCGTCTCACCGGTCCTGTGCCCCATTCACGAGGACACGCCCGGTCCGAGCGCTCCCGACTTCACCGCGCTCGGCGAGGGCAGGCTGCGCTTCCGCGCGGCGGGCGATCCGGCGGAGACCGCCGCCGGGAAGCTCACCCTGACCGTCGTCAGGGACGAACTGGCGCGCATCGTCGAGCAGCGTGCGGCGGAGGACCCCCACCTGTACTACCTCGACGGCCGCGAGCTCTACGGCGAGGCGGACCACGCCGAACTTCCGCTGCCCGACGGACTCCACCCCGACGCCGCCACACACCTGCGCATGGGCGAGCGGTTCGCGTCGCTGGTGTTCGCCGCCGACGGCCCGTTCGCGGCCTCAGGCGACTGATCCGGTCCTCCCGCCGGCGCCGTACCCGACCGGAGCACGCCCCGGCCGTCGAGTACGTCCGACCGTCGAGCACGGCCGGCCGGAACGGAGCCTCTCGTCCGGATCAGCCGGGCTCCGGTCCTGTCGGCCTCTACCTGGCCTTCCGTCATTGAGGACGCCCCAATGCCCAGCCCGACACGTCGGCCAGCCGCCCGCGCCACAGGGGAAGCCCCAGCGACCCCGTGCCACCGAACAGCAGTGTCGCGTCCCGGAGATGGATCCAGCGCGGCAGCTGGGAGGACCCCTCGTCGGCCCCCAGCTCCCGGATTCCCTGGTCGACGGTCTCCGGGAACTCCGCGATGAGGTTCGCGCCCTCGCCCTCGACCTGGCGCAGACTCCTGGCCCAGTCCGCCTTCCACGCCTCGTGCCCGATCACGTCGCCGTGCAGGACGCCGCCGGTCAGGGTGAGGGTGATGGGGAGGCTGGAACGCATCTCCCTGTCCAGCAACTGGATGAGAAGCTGCAGTTGCAGGTCGGGCACGGGCTCCGTCGTCACCGCGGTCGCACCCGACTGTGCTTCGACAGACTCGATCATGACTCCACTCCCTCTCGCCCGTTGAACAGCAGGTGAAGGCCCGTATGCCCCGCGCGCGGGCCGCCACACCCCGGCGGCCGGGTGACCTGGCGAGCCGAGGCCCGGCCGCCTCAGAGCCAGCGGCGGATCGGCAGGATCGCGGCCTCCCGCACCCGCTGGCCCACGGAGCGGCGCTTCCAGCGGCCCTCCTCGATGAGCACGCTTCGCTGCAGGTCCTCCTCGAAGTGCTCGTCGAGGGTCGCGGTGAAGGCCGGGTCCAGGACGGTGAGCATCACTTCCTCGTCGTGGTCGAGGGAGCGGCGGTTGAAGTTGGTCGACCCGATGAGCGAGGCCACGCCGTCCACCGTGAGCGCCTTCGTGTGGAGCATGGTGGGCTGGTACTCGTAGATCTTCACGCCGCAGGCGGTGAGGTCCTCGTAGTGGTGCTGCCCGGCCAGCTGGCACACCCGCTTGTCGGTGTGCGGGCCGGGCAGCAGGATCTCCACGGTGACACCGCGCCGGGCGGTGGCACACAGCAGCTCGACGAAATACGTGTCGGGCGCGAAGTACGCCGTCGTCAGGCGCACCCGCTCCTCGGCGGACTCCAGCACGACACGGAGCAGGGTCTGCATGTCCTGCCAGCCGAAGCTGGCCGAACCCCGCACCACCTGCACGACGGCGTCGCCGTGGTGCGTGGCGTCGACGAACCGGTCCCGGTCGGTGAACAACTCGTCATGGCACTCGGCCCAGTTCTGGGCGAACGCGGCGGCCAGGCCGTCCACGGCGGGCCCCCGCACCTGGACATGGGTGTCGCGCCACTCACGCTCGTTGCGGGCGTCGCCGCACCACTCCTCGGCGATCCCCACCCCGCCCGTGAACGCCGTCCGCTCGTCGGTGATGAGGACCTTGCGGTGGCAGCGGTGGTTCTGCTTCAGCGGCGAGAGGTACAGCGGCTTGCGGAACCACGCCACCTCCACCCCGGCGTCCTCCATCATCCCCAGCTGGTCCTTCTCGATCAGCCGGCTCCCGAACCCGTCGAGCAGCAGCCGCACCCGCACACCCGCACGCGCCCGCTCCGACAACGCCTCCGCGAAGTCCCTCGCTATGTCACCGCGCCAGTACACGAACGTCATCATGTCCACGGTGTGCTCGGCACCACGGATCGCACCCAGCATCGCGGCGAAGATCTCGTCCCCGTTGCGCAGGGGGACCACCTCGTTGCCCTCGGTGGCCGCGATGCCGATGAGGCGTTCCAGCCGTCGCCGGAGCCGTCGGGTGCGCTCGGTGTGGAGCGCGTTGCCGGATCTGGAGGGGGTGGACTTCTCGTCTATGTGGCTCGTCATCTCTCACCTGGTCGACGGGGGTGTGGGCAGGGCGACTACTCCCAGGCTTTCCGGGCAAGGGCCGGGGGCGGTCCACTCCACCCCCTGTCCCGAGCGGGGCCGGTCATGCCCCGCGCCGGGCGTGTACCGCGTCACTCCGGTCGGGTCGTGGGGACGGCGGCGGCACAGCCCGCGCCTGAGCCGCGCCCGGATGTCCGACGAGGATGGGAACGAGGGCTCCTGCCCGTCGCGAGCCTCACGGCACGCTGGGGGGAGACCCCTCACACCGGCACGGGGTAGGCGATCCGGGCTCGCACCGACGCGGCGCGGTGTGCCGGCGCTGCTCCCTCCGCCCGGCACGGCCGACGGCCCCCGGCACGTGCCGGGGGCCGTCGGCCGTGCCGGGCGGGGTCAGACCGCCGGAGCCGGGTAGGTCGGGTACTCCACGCCGGAGACGTGCTGGACGACCCGGATGACCTGGGAGGAGTAGCCGAACTCGTTGTCGTACCAGAGGTAGAGGATCGCGTTGTCGCCCTCCACCTTCGTCGCGCCCGCGTCGACGATCGAGGCGTGGCGCGAGCCGATGAAGTCGCTGGAGACCGCGTCGGGAGCGGTGATGAAGTCGATCTGCCGCCTCAGCGGCGAGGTCAGCGACACGTTGCGGAGGTAGTCGAGGACCTCCTGGCGGTCGGTGCCGCGGGCGAGCTGCAGGTTGAGGATCGCGATGGAGACGTCCGGCACCGGCACGCGGATCGAACTGCCCGTGATCGTGGCGGCGAGGTCGGGCAGGGCCTTCGTGACGGCCGACGCCGCGCCCGTCTCGGTGATCACCATGTTGAGGGGCGCCGAGCGGCCGCGGCGGTCGGAGTCGTGGTAATTGTCCAGCAGGTTCTGGTCGTTGGTGAACGAGTGGACGGTCTCCACGTGTCCGCGCAGCACGCCGTACTCGTCGGCCATCGCCTTCAACGGCGGCACGATCGCGTTGGTGGTGCAGGAGGCGCAGGAGATGATCTGCTCGTCCGGCTTGATCGTCTCGTGGTTGACGCCGTGGACGATGTTGGGGACGTCGCCCTTGCCCGGTGCGGTCAGTACGACCTTCGCGATGCCGGGGAGCAGGTGCTTGGACAGGCCCTCGCGGTCGCGCCAGCGGCCGGTGTTGTCGATGAGGATGGCGTCCTTGATCCCGTGCGCCGTGTAGTCCACGGTCGTCGGGTCGTCGGAGTAGATCACCTGGATCTCGTTGCCGTTGGCGATGATCCGGTTGTTCGCCTCGTCGACGGTGATGGTGCCCTGGAACTGGCCGTGGATCGAGTCGCGGCGCAGCAGGGAGGCGCGCTTGACGATGTCCTGCCCGGCTCCCCGGCGTACGACGATGGCACGCAGCCGCAGGCCGTTGCCCGAGCCGGTCTTCTCGATGAGCAGGCGGGCCAGGAGGCGGCCGATGCGGCCGAAGCCGTAGAGGACGACGTCACGCGACTCGCGGCGCTCGGTCTTGTTGGCGCCGGTGGCGCCGGCGACGGCTTCGGCGGTGAAGTCCTCGACCGACAGGCCGTGGTCGTCGCTCCGGTAGGTCGCGGCGAGCATTCCGAGGTCGATCTGGGACGGGCCGAGGTCGAGGGCGCTCAGCGCGCGCAGGAAGGGCAGCGTCTCGGTGACCGAGAGCTCCTCGCCGGCTATCTGCCGGGCGAAGCGGTGCGTCTTGAGGATGCTGACCACCGACTTGTTCACCAGGGAGCGGCTGTGGAGCAGGATCGTCACGTCCCGCTCCCGGTGCAGCTTCCCGATGATCGGGATCATCGACTCCGCGATCTCCTCACGGGTCTTCCAATTGGTGAACGAGTCCTCGGTGGCAGTCACAAGTCCATCTTTCGAGCTAGGCGGTGCTCATATGTTAACCGCACGTGAAAACGCTCGTTCACTCGGTGCCGCCCCCGGCTGCGGCGCGGGGCTTCCGCCCTGTCTTGACCGGGTTCCCGATGGGGCTCGGCCCGTGGCCGAGGGGCGAGCGCGGTCGGCCTGCGGTGACGTCGAGGGCCGTGCCCGCCCTGTCGTGCTCGAGGCGCGCGTGCACGCGGCGGAGCAGGAGGGCGAAGCACTCGCGCTCGTCCGTGGTCAGCGGGGCGAGCAACTCCGACTCGGCCGCCGCGATGTCTGCGTTCAGTGCGGTCAGGGCGCACCTGCCCGCCTGCGTCAGTGTGACCTCGATCCGGCGGCGGTCGGAGGGGTCGCGGGCGCACTCGACGTATCCGGCACGGTCGAGATCGGTGACCGTTCTGGCGAGGTCGCTCTGATTCATGTCCAGCCGTGAGGCGAGATCACCCTTGGACACCCGGCCGGCGCCCTCCAGCATGGCCAGGATGGTGAGATGCCAGAGTCGCAGCCCGTGGGCCGACAGCCGCTCGGTGAGTCTGCGGCGTGCGGCCTTGCCCGCGGCGTACATGAGGTAGGCGTTCAGGTCGAGCACGCTCGGGGGTGCCGCGGGGGGTGGCGGGCCGGGCCTTCCTGGGGCCTGGGGGGCCGGTATGTCGCGTTCCGTCCCGGGGGAGGCCGGCTGGGGCATGGTTCTTCCTCCTCGGACACCGCGATGCGGCTCGCGTGCTTCGTAAAGCAAGCCTAACCTTAGTGTGCAATGAGGTTTATCCTGAACGGAGTTGATGTCACGTCACCCGCCGAAGGGGAATGCGGTCCGGCCCGCCGACTGTGTCGGCGGGCCGGAGGACGGCAGGGAGCGGTGCAGGCGGGGAGGGGGTCAGCTCGCCGCCCTCCGGCGGCCCTTCGCCGCCGCGACGAGTTCGGAAGTCGTCGCAAGTTTCAGCCTGGGGCGTCCGTCCCGGCGTCCCAGGGCCAGTTCGGTCCGCTCGATCCGCGCCAGGCCGCGGGCGTCCACGATCTCGCGGTTACGGCGCCGGGCAAGCCGCTGGAAGGCCTTCGCCCCGTGTTCCGGTGGGGCCAGTGTGCCCCCGACGGCGTCCTCCAGCAGGGCGCCGACCGTCTCGGCGGCGCACGTCCTGTTGGCGCCGATGCCACCCGAAGGGCCGCGCTTGATCCATCCCACGACGTACGTCCCCGGTCGGTCCGTCACCCTGCCCGCCACATGCGGAACGGTGCCGCTCGCCTCGTCGAACGGCAGGCCTGCGAGCGCGACCCCGCGCTGGCCGACGGCACTCAGCAGCATTCCGGCCGGGATCTCCCGGGCCCCCATGCCGCTCCTGGCCTCCGTGACCCGCACACCGGTGACGGTGCCGTCGCCCAGTGCCTCCAGCGGCGAGGAGTGGAAGCGGAACACGATGCGACGCCCCGCGGACGGCGGGAGCGACCAGTCCACCCGCTCGCGCGCGACACCGGTCAGCAGCGCGGCCCGTTCCCCGGGAGGGGCCGCATCGATCGCGGCACCCACCCTCGGGTCGTGGTCGTCCACGACCAGGTCCACGCCCGGCAGATGCTTCAGCGCGAGCAGCTCCGACCTCGTGTACGCCGCGTCCTCGGGACCGCGCCGCCCGAGCACCACCACCTCGCGCACGGCGCCGGCTCGCAGGGCGTGGAGTGCGTGGCCCGCGATGTCACCGGCGGCGAGGGCGGCGGGGTCCGAGACCAGGATCCTCGCCACGTCCAGGGCGACGTTTCCGTTGCCGGCCACGACGACCCGCTCCGCGGACAGGTCGATCGCGTCCGCGGCGACGTCCGGGTGGGCGTTGTACCAGGAGACGAACGTCGAGGCGCAGACGCTGCCGGGCAGGTCCTCGCCCGGTATCCCCAGCCGGCGGCCTGCCGGCGCGCCGACCGCGTAGATCACCGCGTCGTGGTGGGACGCCAGTTCCGCGGGGGTGATGTCCCGGCCGACCTCCAGGCCGAGGTGCATGCGTACCCGGGGGTGGGTGTGGAAGCGGGCGAAGGCGTCGCCGGCCTTCCGGGTCGGCCGGTGGTCGGGCGCCACGCCGTAGCGGATCAGGCCGCCCGCGACGGGCAGCCGGTCGATCAGCGTCACTTCGGCACCCGTGTGCAGCAGCAGGTCCTCGGCGGCGTACATCCCCGCCGGTCCCGTGCCGACCACCGCGACCCGGAGCGGGCCGAAGTCCGACGGCAGACTGCGCTCGAAGGACGGCCCGCCCCACACGTGGAAGTTCGGCCCTCCGGGCGCCGCCGCCGGCTCACGGCCCGCGAAGTAGGCCGCGTTGAGGGGGCCGTACTCCCGCTGCGCGGCGGGCAGGGCATCCGTCGGGAAGACCGCGTCCACCGGGCAGGCGTCGGCGCAGGCGCCGCAGTCGATACAGGACTTCGGGTCGATGTACAGCATCTCCGTCCGGCCGAAGTCGGCTTCGTCCGGCGTCGGATGGATGCAGTTCACGGGGCACACCGAGACACAGGTGGCGTCGCTGCAGCACGTCTGGGTGATGGCGTAGGTCATGTCGTCCGCTCAGATCAGGTGGGCACGCTTGTAGAACACCAGGGCGGGCTTGGTGAGCAGGCGGGCGGACGCCAGGAAGTCCATCAGTCCCGAACAGCTCGACCGCATCATCGACTTGTGGTGTTCGTTGGTCTTCGCCTCGCCGAGGGCGCGCTCCGGGTCGAGTCCCGCGTTGGCGTAGACGTCCTTGTTGACCATGCTCGTGACGATGACGTACGAGGCGATGGCGATGACCAGCGCATTGATACGGCGTCGCACGGGCCCCGCGCCGCTCAGGTGCTTGCGGGTCTCCGCGCGGGCGAACTTCATGTGGCGGGACTCCTCGACGACATGGATGTTGTTGATCGTGCGGACGAAGGGCACGACCCTCTCGTCCCGCATCCAGTCGCGCTGCATGACGTCGAGGACCTCCTCGGCGACGAGGATCGCCGCGTACGCCGCCTCGCCGAACGCGAGTGTCTTGAAGGCCCGTCCCAGCTCCACCGCGACACGGCGCGGACGGTAGGCGGGGGCGCCGAGCTTCTGCGCGCCGCGGGCGAACATGATCGAGTGCCGGCACTCCTCGGCTATCTCGGTCAGCGCCCACTGGACGTCCGTGCTCGTCGGGTCCTTCGCGTAGACGTCACGCAGGATCATCTGCTGCAGGATCATCTCGAACCAGATGCCGGTGCTCGCGACCGACGCGGCTTCCTGACGCGTGAGTTCCGTGCGCTGCGCCTGGGTCAGCTCCGCCCAGTAGGCGGTGCCGTACAGGGTGCTCCACTCCGGGCTCGCGCCGTGGTACGCCTTGTCCAGCGGGGTGTCCCAGTCGACCTCGGTGGCGGGGTCGTAGGCGAGCGTCGCCGCGGATTCGAGCAGACGGCGGGTGAGGTCGTTCTCGGGGGGCCGGTCCTGCGCGTCCGGCCGGACGGTGCTGCTTGCCATGGTGCGGCTCCTCGGTTCGTCAGCGATGTTCCTTGGCGCTGTCACAGCGTGGTCGGGGGACGGGCCGTCATGTGCCGTACCCGGGTGGAGGCATGGCGGCAGGGTCGGGCGAGGGGCTGGGCGCGGGCCTCGCCCGGCCGCCTTCCGTCCCGCTTGTTAGACGCAAGGTATAGCAAGGACTCCCGGCGGGCCTACCCCCCAGTAAGAAATGTGAGCGCATCACCGCCGCATCTCCGGGCGGCGCGGCGTCCGTGGACCCGTCACGCGATTCCCGAACCGCGGGCCAGGAGCAGCGCGACATCCGCCGAGGCCACGACGACCGTCCCGGCCAGCGCGGCCTTGCGCCGGGTCCCGTCGCGGCGCGGAGCGGCTCCCGCGGCCGTCGCCACCGTCCCGCAGAGCGCGACGGCCGCGAGTGCGACGACGCTCGGCCCTCCAGGGCCGCCAGGAGGGCCGAACACCAGCACCGCGGTGGCCGCGACGAGGGGCACGGGCAGCAGCAGCCTGCTGCGGACCGGCCCCCAGCGCTGGGGAAGGCCGCGGACGCCCGCCCTCAGATCGTCCTCGATGTCGGGCAGCACGTCGCCCAGGTGGGCCGCAACCCCCAGCAGAGCGCCCGCCGACACCACCCACCAGGCGGGCGGGGCGCCGCCGGGCATGCTCAGGGTGACCAGGCAGGGAAGGGCGGCGAAGCCGATCGCGTAGGGAAGCCAGGACAGCGCCGTCGCCTTCAGTCTCAGGTTGTACGCCCAGGCCGCCGCCACCCCGGTCAGATGCGCCGCACCCGCCGCCACACCGCATGCGAGCGACAGCGCCACGCACAGGAGGAGGGCGGCGGACGCCGCTCCCCACACCGCCCTCCGGCTCACCGCCCCCTGGGCGACGGGCTTTCCAGGGCGGCGGGCGTCGGCGTCGCGCCGGGCGTCGAACGCGTCGTTGCACCAGCCCACGGAGAGCTGCCCGGCCAGCACCGCCGAGGCGACCAGCAGGCAACGGCTGCCGCTCAGACCGGAACTGACGGCCAGTACGGCGATCAGCGCGGTCACCGCGCAGGAGGGCCCCGGATGGCAGGACAGCAGAAGCCCCCGCGCTGCGCCCGGCGGACGCACGACGGTGGCGGACGCCGCTGCCCCGTCCGTGGTGTCCACCCGGTGATCCTAGACAGTCCGGGGTGCTACGAACACGGCTGCCACGAACCGCAATGTGCGTTGTTTTACCCCGGTATGCCGTCAGGATGTGGTCATGACCTTTCCGAAGCGGGGGCCGGCATGACCCGGATCGTGGCCGTTCACGGGGTCCTGCCGCCGTACCGCCACACCCAGCGGGAGGTCACCGACATGACGGCGCGTACCTGTCTGCCCCCGGGGGCGGACAGGCGCCTGCTCGACCGCATCCACGCGAACGCGGGAGTGCGCACCAGGAACACCGTGCTGCCCCTGGAGCGCTACGCCGGCCTGGACGGTTTCGGGGCGGCGAACGACGTGTTCATCGGCGCCGCCGTCGAGCTGGGAGCAGAGGCGATCCGGGGTGCGCTGCGCAAGGCGGGGCTGCGTCCCGCCGACGTGGACCTCCTCATGTTCACCTCCGTCACCGGGATCGCGGCCCCCTCCGTCGACGCACGGCTCGTCGGGCGCCTCGGCCTGCGGCCCGACGTGAAGCGGCTCCCCGTCTTCGGGCTCGGCTGTGTCGCAGGGGCCGCAGGGGTCGCCCGGCTGCACGACTACCTGCTCGGCCGGCCGGGGCAGGTGGCCGTGCTCCTCTCGGTCGAGCTCTGCTCCCTCACCTTCCAGCGGGACGACCCGTCGCCCGCCAACCTGGTCGCCACAGGACTGTTCGGGGACGGTGCGGCGGCCGCGGTCCTCGTCGGCGGCGACCACGCGGCTCCCGCGGACGGACCCGAGGTGCTGGACACCCGCAGCCGCCTCTACCCGGACACCGGCCACATCATGGGGTGGGACATCCGCGAGTCCGGCTTCACCGTCGTGCTGGACCCCGCCGTCCCCGACGTCGTACGCCGCTATCTCGCCGAGGACGTCGGCGCCTTCCTGGAGCAGCACGGGCTGAAACCGAAGGACATCGCCCGCTGGGTCTGCCACCCCGGAGGCCCCAAGGTCCTGGAGGCGGTCACCGAGGCGCTGTCCCTGCCCGAGGGGGCCCTGGACGTCACCCGTCGTGCGCTGGCCGAGACCGGCAACCTCTCGTCGTCATCGGTCCTGCACGTCCTGCGCGACACCATGGAACAGCGCAGGCCCGAGCCCGGTTCGCCCGGGCTGCTGCTGGCCATGGGCCCCGGCTTCTGCTGCGAACTGGTGCTGCTGCGCTGGTAGTCCGGAGGGACACATGATCTGGTACACGGCCCTGGTGGCGGCCGTCGCGGCCGAACGCCTCGCCGAGCTGGGGCTCGCCCTGCGCAACGCGCGCTGGAGCCTCGCGCGGGGCGGCACGGAAGCCGGTCGCGGCCACTACCCGGCGATGGTCGCCCTCCACACCGGGCTGCTCGCCGCCTGCCTCGCAGAGACCTGGCGGGCGGACCGCGCCTTCGTCCCGTGGCTCGGCTGGACCATGGTGGCGGTGGTGGCCGCCGCGCAGGGGCTGCGCTGGTGGTGCATCCGCACGCTGGGCCGGCGCTGGAACACCCGGGTCATCGTCGTCCCCGGTCTCCCGCTGGTGACGGACGGGCCCTACCGGCTGCTCCGCCACCCCAACTACGTGGCGGTCGCGGCCGAAGGGGCCGCCCTGCCACTGGTGCACGGCGCCTGGGTGACCGCCGTCCTGTTCACCGTGCTCAACGCGGCCCTCATGGCCGTACGCATCCGGTGCGAGGACGACGCCCTCGCGCGCCTCGCGGAAGCCGGGGTGCGCGCGTGATCGACATCCTGGTCGCGGGCGGCGGACCGGCCGGTCTCGCGGCCGCCATCCGGGCGGCGGCGGCCGGCCTGGAGGCCGTGGTGGTGGAGCCCCGCGCCGTACCCGTGGACAAGGCCTGCGGCGAGGGCATCATGCCCAGCGGGGTGGCGGCCCTGAAGGCGCTGGGAGTCACCCCTGCCGGCCGGGAACTCCGGGGGATCCGGTACGTCCAGGGCGCCCGGCGCGCCGAGGCGCGCTTCCGCGGGAGCTCCGGGCTCGGCGTGCGGCGGACCGCACTGCACCTCGCGCTGCACCGCCGCGCGGCGGAGCTCGGGGTGCGTTTCGTCGCCGGCCGGGTGGACGGGGTGCGACAGGGGGAGGACCGCGTCACGGCGGCCGGCCTGACGGCCCGCTGGCTGATCGCCGCCGACGGACTCCACTCGCCCACGCGCCGCGCACTCGGACTCGAACGCGCCCCCGCCCCACCACGCCGGTACGGACTGCGCCGCCACTACCGGGTCGCGCCCTGGACCGACTTCGTCGAGGTGCACTGGTCCCCGCACGGCGAGGCGTACGTGACCCCCGTCGGAGACGGACTGGTCGGGGTCGCCGTGCTCAGCGGTCGACGCCGCTCCCACGAGGATCACCTCGACGCGTTCCCCGCACTGGCCCGTGCGCTGCGCGGACTGGAGGACGGCGCCGTGCGCGGCGCGGGCCCTCTGCGCCGGACCGTCAGCACGCCGGGAGCGGGCCGGGTCCTGCTCGTCGGTGACGCGGCCGGGTACGTCGACGCCCTCACCGGTGAGGGCGTCGCCCTCGCGGCGGCGACCGCCTCGGCGGCGGTGGACTGCCTCGTCGCGGGCCGGCCCGACGCGTACCCCGCACAGTGGGCCCGGCTGACCCGCCGTCATCGCCTGCTCACCCGGGCGCTGGTGGGTCTGGCGCGCCGCCCGGTCACCGCCCGGATGATCGTGCCCGCCGCCCAGCGCCTGCCCCCGCTCTTCGGCGCCGCCGTGCGCGCGCTGCAGTGAGGCGTTCGCCGGGCGCGCCGTCCGGGTCGTCGCTGCCGCCGCCGCGCACACCGCGACGGCTCTGCCATTCTGGGTGGGTGCCGCCCACCTCCCGTACCCCGCAGGCCGTCACCCCCGATCCGCCGGACCCGGCCATGAGACCGCTGATGACGCAGTCCTGGCTGGACCTCGCGTTCCTGCACTGGGCCGCCGACCCGGCCGACGTGGCGCCGCTGCTCCCCGCGGGGACCGAACCGGACACCCTGGACGGCGTCACCTACGTCGGACTGGTCGCCTTCCGCATGTACCGCGTCGGATGGCTGCGTCTGCCCGGCATCCCCTACCTCGGCACCTTCCCCGAGACCAACGTCCGGCTCTACTCGCGGGACGCGCATGGCCGGCGCGGGGTGGTCTTCCGCTCGCTCGACGCCTCGCGCCTGATCCCCGTGGCCGTCGCCCGTGCCACGTTCCGGCTCCCGTACGTCTGGTCCCGCATGGCGATCCGGCGCGAGGGCGACACACTCACCTACACCAGCAGGCGGCTGGCCCCCGGCCCCCGGGGCGCCCACAGCCGGATCGTCCTGCGCACCGGCGATCGCATCCGCACCCCCAGCGCACTCGAACACTTCGTGACGGCACGCTGGGGCATGCACAGCACCTTCCACGGACGCACGATGTACCTCCCGAACGCCCATCCCCGCTGGCCTCTGCACCGTGCGCACCTCGTCGCGTGCGACGAGGACCTCGTGGCGGCCGCAGGACTTCCCGCACCGGCCGGGCAGCCGCAGAGCGTGCTGTACTCGCCCGGCGTCCCGGTGCGCTTCGGGCGCCCGGCCCGTCCGTAGCGGACGCCGATGGTCCGACCGTGGCCCGCGGGCGCCGTCCACGGCATGTCGCCGTCCCGGCCGCCCGGGCCCCTTCTACTCTCGCCGCCACGGCACAGGAAGACGAAGGGGCGGGAGCGGCATGCAGGGAGTGGCCCGGCTGTTGTGCGGACGCCGCACCAAATGGCTCGTCGTCCTGTTCTGGATCATCATCCTCGTCCTGGCCGCTCCGCTCGCCGGGAAACTCACGGGAGCCCAGGACAACGACGCCGCGTCCTGGCTGCCGAGCAGCGCCGAGTCCACCCGGGTCTGGGAGGAGTCCAAGGAGTTCAGGCCCGAGGTCATCACGGCTGTCGTCGTGTACGCGCGTGACGGCGGCCTGACCGGCGCCGACCGGGCCCGGATCGCCGAGGACGAGCGGCAGCTCACGGCCCTGCGGGCCCACGGTGTGCGCGGCCAGGAGGTCCGCGGGCCCCTCTACGACCGGAAGACCGAGCCCGCCGCGGCCCAGATCTTCGTACCGATCACGATGGACGAGAAGGGATGGGAGCGGATCGGTCCCGCCGTCGACTCCGTACGGGATGTCGTGGGGAGCGGCGGAGGAGGGCTCGCCGTTCACATCTCCGGGCCCGGCGGAGTCGCCGCCGACTCGGCCGACGCGTTCTCCGGCATCGACTCGACCCTGCTGCTCGCCGCGCTCGGCGTCGTCATCGTCATGCTGCTGATCACCTACCGGAGCCCGACGCTGCTGGTGCTGCCCGTGGTCTCGGTGGTCGCGGCCCTCCTCACCGCGCAGGCCCTGATCTACCTCCTCGCGGCTCACGCGGGCCTCACGGTCAACGGGCAGAGCGCCGGCATCCTGACCGTCCTGGTCTTCGGCGCGGGCACCGACTACGCCCTGCTCCTCGTCGCCCGTTACCGCGAGGAGCTGCGGCGCCACGAGGACCGCCACGAGGCCATGGCCCGTGCGCTGCACCGCGCGGGGCCCGCCGTGCTGGCGAGCAGCGGCACCGTGGTGCTGAGCATGCTCGTCCTGCTGGCCGCCGAGATGAACTCGACCCGCGGCCTCGGGCCGGTGGCCGCGATCGGCGTGGCCGTCGCCCTCATCGCCATGCTCACGCTGCTGCCTGCTCTGCTGGTGATCTTCGGGCGGTGGGTCTTCTGGCCGGCCGTCCCGCACCACGGCACACCCGAGCCCACCGAGCGCGGATTCTGGGCGCGGACCGGGCGGCGGCTCGCCGCGCACCCGCGAAGGTACTGGGTGGCCACGGCCCTGGCGCTGGCGGTGCTGTCCCTCGGACTCCTCCAGTTGCGCGCGGCGGGTCTCAGCAATGCCGACTCCTTCCCCGACAAGCCGGACTCCGTCTCCGGACAGGAGGTCCAGAACCGGTACTTCCCGGCCGGGAGCGGCAGTCCGCTCGTCGTGATCGCGGCGGCCGGCCGGAGTACCGAGGTGCGGGCAGCCGTCCAGGGGACCCGGGGCGTCGTACCGGGATCCCTCGTCGTGCCGCCCGGCGCCCGCCCGGTGCAGGACGGCCGTGCCATCTTCGAGGCCACCCTCACCGACGCCGCGGACAGCGACCGGGCCGAGCGGACCGTCGAGCGGGTCAGGGGGGCCGTCCACGGGATTCCGGGCGCGGACGCGCTGGTGGGCGGTGACACGGCGGCCGCGCTCGACATGGACGCCGCCACCCGCCACGACAATCTGCTGATCATCCCGCTGGTGCTGCTGGTCGTACTGATCATCCTGGCACTGGTGCTGCGCGCCCTGCTGGCGCCCCTGCTCCTGGTCGCGACGGTGGTCCTGTCCTTCGCCGCCGCGCTCGGCATCAGCGCGCTCGCCTTCCGCCACGTCTTCGGCTACGCGGGGGAGACGACGGACTTCCCCCTCTTCGTGTTCGTGTTCCTGGTGGCACTCGGCATCGACTACAACATCTTCCTGACCACGCGGATCCGCGAGGAGGCCCTGCACCAGGGCACCCGGGCGGGGGTGGTGACAGGGCTCGCCGCCACCGGGGCGGTCATCACCTCCGCCGGACTCGTCCTGGCGGGCACCTTCGCGGCACTCGGCACCCTTCCCGTGGTCGCCTTCGCGGAGATCGGCTTCACGGTGGCCCTGGGCGTGCTCCTGGACACCTTCGTCGTGCGGTCGGTCCTGGTCACCGCCCTCTTCCTGGACATCGGCCCGCGCGTGTGGTGGCCGCACCGGATGGCCCGGGAGGACGGCTCGGCGGGGCCGGAGCCGGCTCCCGCCCCGTGACCGTCTCCGGCCGCCGTGGCCGCCCGGCCCGCCGCGCACGGCTCGCCCGGCGTATGGCCAGGGTGTAGAAAGGGGGGCATGGCCGGACGCGACGGCCGCCCGCGTTCGTTTCTCGGCATGAGAAGCCTCGCCGGTCAGGTCTTTCTCCTCCAAGTGGCGATCGTGGTGTTGCTCGTCGCAGCCGCCGTGGCCGCACTCGTGCTGCAGTCCCGCGCGGACAGCGAGCGCGAGGCCCGCAACCGCTCGGTCGCCGTAGCCGAGACCTTCGCGAACTCCCCGGGCATGGAAGCCGCCCTGAACAGCCCCGATCCCACCGCGGTGCTCCAGCCGAAGGCGGAAGCCGCGCGCAAGGGCTCCGGGGTCGACTTCATCGTCGTACTCAACCGGGACGCCATCCGCTTCACGCACCCCCTGCCCGACCGCATCGGCAAGAAGTTCGTCGGCGAGGTCGGGCCGGCACTGGACGGCCGTGTCGTCACCGAGAGGATCACCGGGACCATCGGGCCGCTGGTCCAGGCCGTCGTCCCCGTGTTCGGAGCCGACGGCAAGGTGATCGGTCTGGTGTCCGCCGGGATCACCATCAAGAGCGTCAGCGGGGTGGCCGACAACCAGTTCCCCCTCCTGTTCGGCTCGGCCGCCGGGATCCTGCTCCTCACCATGGGGGGTACGGCGCTCGTCACCCGGCGGCTGCGACGCCAGACCCACGGCCTCGGCCCGACCGAGATGACCCGGATGTACGAGCACCACGACGCCGTTCTGCATTCCGTGCGGGAGGGCGTGGTCATCGTCAGCGGCGACGGGCGGCTGCTGCTGGCGAACGACGAGGCACGAAGGCTTCTGGCCCTGCCCCCGGACGCGGACGGCAAGCCCGTCACGGACCTCGGTCTCGACCAGGTCACCACGGGTCTGCTGGCCTCGGGACGCACCGCGACCGACGAGGTGTACTCCGTCGGCGACAGGCTCCTCGCCGTCAGCCAGCGCACCACCGACAGGGACGGAGGTCCGCCGGGCAGCGTGACGACCCTCCGCGACACCACGGAACTGCAGGCCCTGTCCGGCAAGGCCGCCATGGCCCGCGGACGGCTCAAACTGCTCTACGACGCGGGCACGGAGATCGGCACCGCGCTGGACGTCATCCGGACCTGCGAGGAACTGGCCGACTTCGCCACCGCCAGATTCGCCGACTACGCCACCGTCGACCTCGCCGAGGCCGTCCTGCGCGGCGAGGAGCCGACGGCGGCCGGCGCGACCTCCCGCGGACTGCGGCGGTCCGCCTTCAGCGGACCCCGCGACGACACCGGACTCCACCCGCTGGGCTCGGTGGTCCGCTTCCTGCCGAACACGGACCTCGGGGCGGGTCTCCTCAGGGGCGAGGCGGTCCTCGTACCCGACCTGGCACAGCACTCCGGCTGGCAGCAGCACGACCCGGAGCGCGGCGCCCGGATCGTCGAATGCGGCCTCCACTCGCTGATCGCCGTCCCCATGCGGGCCAGGGGCGTGATCCTGGGAGTGGCGATGTTCTGGCGGGCCGAGCGGCCCGAACCGTTCGAGGACGAGGACCTGTCGGTCGCCGAGGAACTGGTGGCCCGCGCGGCGGTGAGCATCGACAACGCACGCCGCTACTCGCGCGAGCACAACGTCGCGGTCACTCTGCAGCGCAGCCTGCTGCCGCGCGGACTCCCCGACCAGACCGCCATCGACGCGGCCTACCGGTACCTGCCCGCGCAGGCCGGCCTGGGCGGGCTCGGCGGTGTCGGCGGCGACTGGTTCGACATCATCCCGCTGCCCGGCGCCCGGGTCGCGCTCGTGGTCGGCGACGTCGTGGGGCACGGCCTCCACGCGGCAGCCACGATGGGGCGCCTGCGCACGGCGGTCCACAACTTCTCCACCCTGGACCTGCCGCCGGACGAGCTGCTGTGGCACCTGGACGAACTGGTCGCCCGGATCGACCAGGACGAGTCGGCCGACGGCTCCGCGGGCGGCGGCGTCACCGGTGCCACCTGCCTCTACGCGATCTACGACCCGGTGTCCGGACGCTGCAGCATGGCGCGGGCCGGCCACCTCCAGCCCGTGGTCGTCAGCCCCGAGGGCGACGCGCGGTTCGCCGACGTGCCCGGTGGGCCCCCGCTGGGGCTGGGCGGCATGCCCTTCGAGACCCTCGACGTGCAGCTCGCCGAGAACAGCCGGCTGGTGCTCTACACGGACGGACTCGTCGAGGACCGGCACCGTGACATCGACGAAGGACTGGAGCTCCTGCGCTCCACGCTGGCCGGGCATCCCGAGCGGACTCCGGAGGAGACCTGCGAGGTCGTCCTGCGCACCCTGGTGCCCGCCCGCGCCCGCGACGACGTCGCGCTGCTCGTCGGCAGTACCCGCCGGATGGCCCCCGAGAACGTGGCGGAGTGGGAGGTGCCGTCCGATCCCTCGGCAGTCGCCCGGGTACGCGCCGACGTGTCCCGCAAGCTCACCGAGTGGGAGCTGGCCGAGGAGGCCTTCACGACCGAGCTGATCCTCAGTGAACTGGTCACCAACTCGATCCGCTACGCCACCGGCCCCATCGGCGTACGGCTGCTCCGAGACCGGACGCTGATCTGCGAGGTGTCCGACCGCAGCAGCACCTCCCCCCACCTGCGCCAGGCGGCCAGCACGGACGAAGGGGGCCGGGGGCTCTTCCTCGTCGCTCAGCTGGCGGAGCGCTGGGGCACCCGCTACACGGACGACGGGGGCAAGGTCATCTGGACCGAGCAGCTCCTGCAGCCGTAGGGCCCTCGGCCGGATCGTGCGGGGCCCCGGTGCACGTCGTCACAGCGGCTCCCGGAGGCAGTGGAGATAGAGGTGCGGCTCGGGCACGGCTCCGGGATGGGCGGGGGTGAACACCGCGTCGTGCTCCTGCGTGACGCTGAGGCCGGCGCCGGTCACGAGCGCCCTGCATTCCCCGGGGCCGAAACTGGTCACGCGTACCTCCTGGCCCATGAAGA
Organism: Streptomyces sp. NBC_01341; assembly: GCF_035946055.1. Classification (NCBI taxonomy): domain Bacteria; kingdom Bacillati; phylum Actinomycetota; class Actinomycetes; order Kitasatosporales; family Streptomycetaceae; genus Streptomyces; species Streptomyces sp. NBC_01341. The sequence goes on from NZ_CP108364.1 coordinate 6,688,689, forward strand.
CGGCGTCCACGCCCTCGACGTCCAGCGGGATCGTGGCCAGTACCAGACGGCCGCCCGGCCGGAGCGCCCCGGCGAGCCGCCGGACCAGGGAACGCTGCTCGTCCCGCGACATCTGCAGGAGCGAGAAGTAGACACACACGGCGTCGAAGCCGGCCTCGGGCAGCGGGAATTCGCGGATGTCGGCGTTGCGGAACGTGGCGTCCGGGACCCGGCGGGCCGCCAGGTCGACCATGACCGCGGACACGTCGACACCCAGTACCTCGTGCCCGGCGGCCGCCAGTGTCCGGTCGGTCGGTCGGCCCGTGCCGCTGCCGACGTCCAGGATCCGGCTGTGCGGGGCCAGTTGACCCAGTAGCGTCTCCAGAGAGGCGTGATGGGCCCGCGAGCCGGCGAAAGCCGTCTCGTAGTCGGCACCGATGGCGTCGAACACGTCGGCCGCGGGCTGCCGCCGGTCTTCGGTCATGAGGACGTCCCCTTCCGGACGGTTACGGGATGCGGGCCACCGCGACGTACACGCCGCTCATCTCGGGACGCGGGGCCGGCGTGCCGCGGAACCACTCGGGGGCCGTCACCAGCCCCGGTTCGACGATGTCCATGCCCTCGAAGAACCGCTCGAACTCCGCGCGGGTGCGCAGGGCGAGCCGGATACCGCCCTTGCCGTACTCCGCCCTCCCCTGCTCGCCCCGCTCGGGGTTCACGTCCGACGCGCCCTGGGACAGGACCACGTAACTGCCCGGGCTCAGGGAGGCCGTCAGGGTGCGCACGATCCCCACGGGATCCAGGTCGTCGGGCAGGAAGTGGAGGAGCCCCAGCAGGGAGAGGGCGATGGGCCGGTCGAAGTCCAGGACCTTCCGGGCCGCGTCGATGATCGTCGCGGGTTCGAGCACGTCGGCGTGGACGTAGTCCGTCGCTCCCTCGGGGCGGCTGACGAGGAGGGCCTCCGCGTGCCGCAGCACGATCGGGTCGTTGTCGCAGTAGACGACCCGCGCGTCGGGCCTGATCTCCTGGGCGATCTGGTGCAGGTTCGGCGCCGTCGGGATGCCCGTGCCGATGTCGAGGAACTGACCGACGCCTTCACCGGCCAGCCACGCCGTCGCGCGGTTCATGAAGGCACGGTTCTGGAACGCGCCGGCCTTCGCCTCGGGCGGCAGCTGCTCGGCCACCGCCTGGTCCACCGGGTAGTTGTCCTTGCCGCCCAGCAGCGAGTCGTAGACGCGCGCCGAGTGGGGCCTGCTGGTGTCGATGGGGGGCTGAGGTATCCCGGTCGTCATGACGCGCTCCGTTGCAGATGGGTGAACCGCTCCACCTGCGAAGTCTGCCACAGCAACTCCGCTGCCAGCGGCACTCATTGAGGCGGGAGGGCAGGCCCGGGGGGAGCTTCCCCAGGGCCTGCCGCAGCGGGCTGTCAGTTGCCTCCGACCAGGCCGTGCGCGGGCACGGTCACCGTGCGCGCCCCGGGCCTGCCGCCCAGGACCACCTTGCGCAGGGCGCTGTTGTTGGTCAGGTTCGTCTCCTTGAGGCGCTTCTCCGGATTGGCCAGTACCTGGATGTAGTACGTGCCGTTCGCCAGGCCGGTGATGTCGAAGGACTGGCCAGGCAGGTCCTGGGTGTAGGTGTCACCGGACCCGATGTCGAGCACCTCCCGGACGGAGATGGAGTTCTCCTGGCCACAGGCGGTGGAGAGATCGGTGTTGCCCGGGTGCCAGTTGGCGTTCTTCACCGTGTAGTCGACGGCGTCCGTGTTGGCCAGGCAGAAGGCCTCCTTCCCGCTGCGCACGGTCTCCTTCTTGTCCGCCTTCAGGAGCCGGTAGCTCGCGAAGTCGGTGAAGTGCCAGTGCATGTGCCCCGGCCGGGGGTCCCACTCCATGGTGCCGGTCGGCGCGTACCCCACTTGCTTGCCCTTGGCGTCGTAGAAGTACTGATAGGCGTCCATCAGCTCCTTTCCGGGCTTGCGGAAGCCGTCGACCACGAGCTGGGCGGGGCCGGCGTTCCAGACGTTCGCGCTGAACGCCAGGTAGTCCCGGCCCGGGGTGGCGGGGTCGCCCCCGCCGATGGTGATGCCGTAGGCCGGCAGGGAGCGCAGGTCGGGCTTGGGCACGTCCGGAACCGTTGCCCTGCCGGTCGGACGTGCGGCCTCCGGCTGCGCCGCGGGTGCCCGGCGGGAGCCGTCCGTGCGGCCGGGCCCATCGCCGGTGGTGGCCCGGAGGCCCTGGCGCTTCACGGCCCAGGGCACGGCGGCGGGGGCGGGCGGGAAGGGGCCGTGGCCCACGTTGTACGAGGGCCCGGCGCCGGTCGTCGGGGCCACCGGCGCGGGTGTGCGTGCCGGCGCCATGCCGGAGTGGCCGGTGTGGTCCATGTGCCCGGAACCGTGCGCGGCGTGGGCTCCGGCGGCGGGGGCGGTCGGGTTCTCCTCCTCGAAACTGCGCTCACGCACGGTCAGGCGGATCTTCTGCGGCTTGTCGGCGATTTTGAACAGATCGCGGTAGCGCTTGGTCACGGCCACTTCGGCGGTGTACTTGCCGGCCGGGATCAGGACGGGCTTCCCGTAGTAGCCGGCGTAGGTGTTGGCGGCCCAGCCGTTCTCGACGCCCCACACCGAACCGAGCGTGAACGGGTTCGTGGGACAGCTCTCGGGGTACTTCGACCGCGCGGGTGCGTCCGGACGGATGCGGCCCGACGCGTTGTTCGGGCAGAACGACTCCGTGCGGGTCACGACGGTCTTGCCGGAGGCGTCCCGGACCGTGATCCGGATGAAGTCCGTGAGCCCGGTGAAGTCCTTCACCACACCCTTGGGCAGCACCTTCGTCCGGGTCTTCCTCCCCTCGTGGACGACCTGTGCGGCGACGACCGGATCGTTGTAGCCCTTCCGGGTGACCCGCAGTTCGAACGGGCCGCCCGCCGCGGTGAGGTACGTGCCGAGGTCCAGGTAGACGCCCGGCTCCTCCTTCCAGGAGTCGAGCGTCACCGACGTCGATGCGGCGACCAGGCCGAGCTGCGGGACCGGCCCGGCCTTCTTGCCGTCCGGTGCGGCGGCGACGACGCCGGCGGTCACCGTGATCGCGGCGGCGGCGGCGACCACCGGACGCCACAGGCGGTTGCGGGGGGTTCTGATGCTCATCGTTCTCCGATGTCCGGGTGCCCCGTGGGGCCGATGGAATCGCTTTGCCGGTGAGAGACGGCATCTGCCACCGCGGTTGTCCGAAGGCCCACGAAACACGCATGATTGGCCGGAATCACGCATCGAAGCATGTAATGAGACATTTTCGCGTCGTTTTACCCGTGATCTTGTGATGGGTGTGCTATCAGCCGCCCGTCCTCCATGACCGGTGTCGGGCGCGAAACGGGCGCCGTTCCCGCCGAAGCGGACGACCCCCGGCCGCGGGGCGACAGCCGAATCCCGGGCCACCAGGGCCTGTCGGCCGAGCGGAACGGGCACGAACGGGCACAGCCCGCTTCGCGAAGAAGCTGGTCGAACAGCCGTTCCTGCTTGTACAAACAATGCGTGGGCCCGAACGGACGCCGGGGCCAACCAGATTCCGTACCTAGCGCAAGGATGGTGGCGTGGGCACCGAGGAACGCCGACGAGCAATTCTCGAGACGGCCCGAGAGGAGGGCGCGGTCGAGGTGAACCTCCTCGCCGAGCGGTTCCAGGTGGCCAGGGAGACCATCAGGCGTGACCTGCACACCCTGGAGGAACACGGCCTCGTGCGGCGCACGCACGGAGGCGCCTACCCGGTGGAGAGCGCCGGCTTCGAGACCACCCTGGCCATGCGCACCACACACCACGTACCGCAGAAGTCCCGGATCGCGACGGCCGCCGCCGAGCTGCTCGGCGACGCCGAGACGGTCTTCGTCGACGAGGGCTTCACGCCGCAGCTGATAGCCGAAGCCCTGCCGAAGGACCGGCAGTTGACCGTCGTGACCGCTTCACTCGCCGTCGCGACGATCCTCGCGGACACCGAGAAGACCGCCGTACTCCTCCTCGGCGGACGCGTCCGGGGCGGCACCATGGCGACCGTCGACCACTGGGCCACACGCATGCTCGCCGACTTCGTCATCGACCTCGCCTACGTCGGTGCGAACGGCATCTCCCGCCAGTACGGGCTGACCACTCCCGACCCGGCCGTCGGCGAGGTCAAGGCGCAGGCCATGCGCAGTGCCCGCCGTCGCGTCTTCGCCGGGGTCCACACGAAGTTCGGGGCGGTCAGTTTCTGCCGCTTCGCGGGCGTCGGCGACTTCGAGGCCGTCATCACCGACACCGGCCTGCCGTCCGCGGAGGCCCAGCGTTACTCGCTCCTCGGCCCGAACGTCATCCGCGTCTGACAGCCGGCGGGCGCCGCCCGCACCCCATCGTCCCCGCCTCCGTCAGGGGGCAGGAGGGCGGCCCCGCCGTGCCCCGAACCGCCCGGAGCACCGGACGGCCACAGCTTCGATGTACGAGCCGCTACGACCGATCAGGAGAACTCATGCCCCACCAGCAACGGCGCCGTGGGACCCGCGCGCGTGCGTTCGCGGGCACGGCAGCCATGGCACTCCTCGCCGCCGGATGCGCCGGAGCAGGCGGCACCGCGTTCGGAGGAGGTGACGCACTGAACGTACTCATGGTGAACAACCCGCAGATGGTCCAGCTGCAGAAACTCACCGCGGAGCACTTCACCGAGGAGACCGGCATCAAGGTCCACTTCACCGTGCTCCCCGAGAACGACGTCCGCGACAAGATCAGCCAGGACTTCTCCAACCAGGCCGGCCAGTACGACGTGGGGACCATCAGCAACTTCGAGGTGCCCTTCTTCGCGAAGAACGACTGGCTGCACCCGCTCGACACCTACGCCGAGCAGGACACCGCCTTCGACCAGGACGACATCCTCGAACCGCTGCGCGACTCGCTCACCGCCGAGGGCAGGCTCTACGCCGAACCCTTCTACGGCGAGTCGTCCTTCCTCATGTACCGCAAGGACGTCTTCGAGGCCAAGGGCCTGACGATGCCGCCGGACCCCACCTGGCAGCAGGTGGCCGCGCTCGCCGCGCGGGCGGACGGCGCCGAACGCGGGATGAAGGGCATCTGCCTGCGCGGGCTGCCCGGCTGGGGCGAACTCATCGCGCCGCTGACGACCGTCGTCAACACCATGGGCGGTACCTGGTTCACCGAGGACTGGGAACCGCAGCTCACCTCACCGGAGTTCAAGAAGGCCACCCGCTTCTACGTGGACCTCGTGCGCAAGCACGGCGAGCGCGGCGCCTCCCAGTCCGGGTACGCCGAGTGCCTCAACAACATGACGCAGGGCAAGACCGCCATGTGGTACGACGCCACCGCGGGCGCCGGTTCGCTCGAAGCGGCGGGCTCCCCGGTCAAGGGGAAGATCGGCTACGTGCCGGCGCCGGTCGAGCGCACCAGGAGCTCGGGATGGCTCTACACGTGGGCCTGGGGCATCCAGAAGGCGTCCAAGAAGTCGGACGACGCCTGGAAGTTCGTCTCCTGGGCCTCCGGCAAGGAGTACGAGGCGCTCGTCGGCGAGACCAGCGGATGGGCCGACGTACCCGCCGGCAAACGGGCCTCCACCTACGACAACCCCGCCTACCGCGAGGCCGCCGGAGCCTTCGCGGACGTCACCGAGCGGGCCATCTCCCGCGCCGATCCGAAGAACCCCGGCACCCAGCCACGCCCCGTACCCGGCATCCAGTTCGTGGGCATCCCCGAGTTCACCGACCTCGGCACCCGGGTGGCACAGGAGATCAGTGCCGCCGTCGCAGGCCGCCAGTCCGTCGAGAAGGCGCTGGCCACCTCCCAGAAGCTGGCCGAACAGGTCGCCAAGGAGTACCGATGACCACAGCAGTCGGCACCACACCCCAGTCACCACCCCGGCCACCGGCCCCCGCCCGGCCGAAGCGGTCCGGTACGCGGGCCTGGGTCACCAGGGCCCCGCTGCTGCCCGCCCTCGTGTTCCTGATCGTCGTCACACAACTGCCCTTCGTGGCGACGCTGGTGATCTCCCTCTTCGACTGGAACTCCCTCAGCCCCGACGAACGCGCCTTCAGCGGGCTCGACAACTACGCGTACGTCTTCACCGACACCGCGCTCCGCGACTCGGTCCTCAACACGGTCCTGCTGACCGCGAGCGTCGTCATCGCCACCGTGGTCGTCGGCCTGGCGCTCGCCCTGCTGCTGGACCGCACGTTCTTCGGCCGCGGCATGGTCAGGACCCTGCTCATCACGCCGTTCCTGATCGTCCCGGTCTCCGCGGCACTGCTGTGGAAGCACGCCCTGTACAACCCGGAGTACGGCCTCCTCAACGGCGCCCTCAGCGGGATCGGCGAGCTCTTCGGCGACACCGACCCGGCCCAGCCGGACTGGATCGCGGACATGCCGCTGCTCGCGGTCGTCGCCGCGCTCGTCTGGCAGTGGACGCCGTTCATGATGCTGATCCTCCTGGCCGGGCTCCAGAGCCGGCCCGCCGAGGTCGTCGAGGCCGCGCGCCTCGACGGGGCGAGCGCCTGGCAGACCTTCCGCTACCTGACGCTGCCCCATCTGCGCAGGTACCTCGAACTCGGCGTCCTGCTCGGCGCCGTGTACATCGTGCAGAACTTCGACGCGGTGTTCACGATCACCGCGGGCGGACTCGGCACGGCCAACCTCCCGTACACGATCTACCAGACCTTCTACCAGGCCCATGAATACGGACTGGCGTCCGCGGCCGGAGTCGTCGTGGTGATCGGCACGATCATCATCGCCACCTTCGCGCTCCGGACCGTCTCGTCCCTCTTCAGTGAGGAGGCGACCCGCGCATGACCACTGCCACCCCACCCGCCGTCCCGTCCGTGTCCCGCGCCCCGCGCCGGGCACGACGCCGCTCCACCATGCTCGGTGTGCTGGCCTGGGCAGCCGGACTCGCCTTCTGCCTGCCGGCGCTCTGGATGCTGCTGACCTCCCTGCACGCCGAGCCCGACGCGGCGACGAACCCGCCGTCCCTCTTCGCGCCGCTCACCCTCGACGGCTACCGGACCTTCTTCGGCGCCGACACCGGCGTCACCCCCTGGCCGCCCCTGCTCAACTCGCTGGGCGCCTCGCTCTTCTCCACGGTCCTGGTGCTCCTGCTGGCGCTCCCGGCGGCGTACGCGCTCTCCATCAGGCGCGTACGCAAGTGGACGGACGTGATGTTCTTCTTCCTCTCCACGAAGATGCTGCCCGTCGTCGCGGGGCTGCTCCCCGTCTACCTGTTCGCCAAGAACGCCGGGATGCTGGACAACATCTGGCTCCTCGTCCTGCTCTACACCTCGATGAACCTGCCGATCGCGGTCTGGATGATGCAGTCCTTCCTGGCCGACGTCCCCGTGTCGGTCATCGAGGCGGCACAGGTGGACGGAGCACGGCTGCCGACGGTCCTGAGCCGGGTCGTCGCCCCCATGGCCGCGCCCGGCATCGCCGCCACCGCCCTGATCTGCTTCATCTTCAGCTGGAACGAACTGCTCTTCGCGCGGGTGCTGACCGGCGTCGTCGCCCAGACCGCGCCCGTCTTCCTCACCGGATTCGTCACCAGCCAGGGTCTCTTCCTCGCCCAGTTGTGTGCCGCCTCCGTCGTCGTGTCCCTGCCGGTGCTCGCCGCCGGCTACGCCGCCCAGGACAAACTCGTCCAGGGCCTGTCCCTCGGAGCAGTGAAATAATGCGGGCAGCGATCGTCGAAGCCCCCGGCAAGGTCTCCGTCACCACCGTCCCCGATCCGACGCCCGGACCGCGCGAGGTCGTCGTGTCCGTCGCCTCGTGCGGACTGTGCGGCACCGATCTCCATATCCTCCAGGGCGAGTTCGCGCCCACCCTGCCCATCGTCCCGGGCCACGAGTTCGCCGGGGAGATCGTCGGCGTCGGGCGCGACGTCACGGAACTCTCCGTCGGGGACCGGGTCGCCGTCGACCCCTCCCTGCACTGCCACGAGTGCCGGTACTGCCGCAACGGGCGCGGCAACCTCTGCGAGCGCTGGGCCGCCATCGGCGTCACCGTGCCGGGCGGCGCCGCCGAGTACGCCGTTGCCCCCGTCGCCAACTGCGTCAGGCTGCCCGAGCACATCGACGTGAAGGACGCGGCCCTGATCGAGCCGCTGTCCTGCGCCGTGCGCGGCTACGACGTGCTGAACAGCACGCTCGGTGCGGAGGTGCTGATCTACGGCTCCGGAACCATGGGCCTGATGATGCTGGAGCTCGCCAAGCGCACCGGCGCGGCCGGTGTGGACGTCCTCGACGTCAATCCCGAGCGCCTCGCCACGGCCGGGCTCCTCGGCTGCAGCCGTTCGGCCGCCGGGGCCGACGAGCTGGACCGGCCCGGCGGCTGGGACGTCGTCATCGACGCCACCGGCAACGCCGCGGCGATCCAGGACGGCCTGGGCCGCGTGGCGAAGGGCGGGACCTTCCTCCAGTTCGGAGTCGCCGACTACGCGACCACGGCGGTCATCGAGCCGTACCGGATCTACAACCAGGAGATCACCATCACCGGGTCGATGGCGGTCCTGCACAGTTACGAACGTGCCGCCGCGCTCTTCGCGGCCGGCGTCCTGGACCCGTCGGTCTTCATCAGCGACCGGCTGCCGCTGGACCAGTACCCGCAGGCGCTCGACCGCTTCAGGGCGGGCATCGGCCGCAAGATCGTGGTCGAGCCGTGACAGGTGGACCCGGCGCCGTCCTGGTGCTCGGCGAGGCGCTCATCGACCTCGTGCCCATGGACGGCGACGGGGCGACGCGGGCCGCCCGCTTCGGCGGCGCCCCGGCCAACGTCGCCGTCGGGCTCGCCCGGCTGGGGACCCGGGCCGTCTTCGCCGGCGGCCTGGGCGGTGACGGCTTCGCCCGCACGATCGAGGAGCGGCTGCGGGAGGCGGGGGCCGACGTCACGCTGTGCGCGCGCTCCGATCTGCCCACGGCGCTGGCCGTGGCCGAGCCGGGGTACCGCGGCACGGGCTATCACTTCCACCTCCAGGACACGGCGACGTTCCGGCTGCCGGACCTGTCGGCGCGGGCGGGACACTTCGGCGCCGTGTACGTGGGCGGGCTCGCCGCGGTCGTGGAGCCCGCGGCGAGCGCCGTACGGGCGACCGCGGCGGCCGCCGCCCGCCACTCCCTCCTGGTCGTGGACCCCAATGTCCGCCGGGACCGCACCCTGGGCACGGACGACGGCGCGGCGGCCCTGCGCGAGCTGTGCGCGCTCGCGCACGTGGTGAGGGCCAGCGACGAGGACCTGGAGCGGCTCTGGCCCGGCGCCGACCCGGCCGAGACCTGCCGCGCGCTGGCGGCCGGCGGCCGGCTGGTGATCCTGACCAGGGGCGCCCGCGGAAGTACGGCCTACACCGCGACGGGGCCGCCGGTCTCGGTGGCGGCGACGCCCGTGGACGTCGTCGACACCATCGGGGCGGGCGACGCCTTCACTGCGGGCTTCCTCAGCAGGATGGGCGCCCTCGGCCCCTTCACGGCGGAGCCGGACCCGGAGCGGCTGCGGGACATGCTGTCCTACGCCTCGCGGGCCGCCGCGTCGGTGTGCGGGTCGGCGGGTACCGCGCCCACGGTGCCCGCGGAGGACTGACGGGATCCGGGCGGGCCCTCGACATACGCGCCCGCGCACGGGTGCGCATGCCGGCTGTGTGGCCTGGAGTCCCGATGGCAGCGGAACGCCCGACGCCCTGTCGCCGGTGCTCGCCCAGGCCGCGGTGAGTGCCGGCGGCGTGGTCCTCGGGGTCGACCCGGAGGCCTCGTACCGGCCGGTGACGGCCCGCTGTGGTGTCCGTCATGCGGAACCCGCCCGGTGCCGAGTGCGCCCACGGGGTACGGGTGAGGCATCCTCTGCTGGTCGGGCAGAACGGGTCCGCGGCGGAGTGTGGATGTCCGTCGCGGTCTGTGACGGAGAAGGATGCGGAACCAGATGGCAGAGAACTCGGACCTGTTGGTCTTCGTGCGGGCGCGCCTCGCCGATGAGGAACGCATCGCGCGGGAAGCGGGAGGGGACGGCTGGCGTACACCGGCCGAGGCGCCGGGCGAGGTGCACGACCGCACCAGCGGCATCGCGTTCGTCGTGCGGTCGCGTGCGTACGACCGCCACATCGCCTACCAGGACCCTGCGCGCACCCTGCGCCGCATCGAGACCACCAGGGTCCTCCTGGACGAGTACGAGGAGATCGCGGCGATGGACACCGACCGTCCCGCCCAGGACTTCACCTCGGGACGGGCCGTCGGTCTCGGGTTCGTCGTCCGTCAGATGGCCGCGGAGCACGCGGGCCACCCCGACTACCGGGTGAAGTGGCTGCCCCGGTTCTCCCACTGGGGTCCGTCCGCCGATACGGAGTAGCCGGACCGGCCGGACGGCGCCGGCCGGACCGCGCACGCGTCCGGCCGGCTGAGTAGCCGGCCCGGGGGTGTCTGAGTACGTCACCCGATCCCGGCCGGCCTTCCCGCTGGTCGAATGGGGTCATGGCCCCCGACGCGCCGACGCGCCCCCGCATCCGGACCCTCACCACCGCCGGTACGGCACTCGCCGTGACCCTGCTCCCGCTGGCCGCCGGCGTGCTGCTGGCCAGGTCCATGGCCCTCGATCCCATGGCGCCCGTGAACGCGCTGGTCATCAACGGCGGACAGCGTGCCCGCCTCGCCCCGTCCCGCTGGGTCCTGAAGGCTCGAACGCGCGAACTCCTTTCCAGGCGGTAATGAAACCTTTGTCCAGGAAAGCGCTGTCCCTTTTGTTACACGCGTCGGCCCTGAGCAGGCACGGGTGCCCGGGGGGCGGGCCAGGTGCGAACGGGGTGCCATGACCAGGTGAACGGCGCCCGGAACGGGTCGGTGCAGCGATCAACGGTTGACAGGTCTACGACCGGGGGAATCCGTGCGGAGTGCAGTTGTGTGTGACAGAAATGTCCGCACTTTGTCACACGAACCAGGGCACCTTTCGGCCACCGCGAAAGCCGGACAAAGTTTGCGTTCCCGGCACCGACGCCGGGGTCGGAAAACGCCCGGCACCTTCGTACCGGGCCTGCATGATGAGGGGTTTCCATGTCCCGTTCCGCACGACGGATCACCGCCACCGTTCTCGCCTCCGGCGCCCTGCTCGCCGCAGCGGCCCTCCCGGCTTCGGCCGACGGCCGGGACCACGGCCACAACCGGCCGGCTCAGCGCTCGGCGGTCGTCCTCGGAGCGATCCAGTACGACAGCCCCGGTCGCGACAACGGTTCCAACCGCAGCCTGAACGCCGAGTGGGTCACCGTCACGAACACCGGCCGCCACTCCGTCAACCTCCGTGGCTGGACGCTGAGTGACGAGAGCAACCGCACGTACCGGTTCGACCTGCGGCTCCCGGGCCGCTCCTCCGTCCGGGTCCACACCGGAGTAGGGCGCGACACCGCTCGCGACGTCTACCAGGACCGTCGCAACTACGTGTGGGACAGCCGGGACACCGCGACGCTGCGCGACAACCGCGGTCGCAAGATCGACTCCGAGTCCTGGGGCCGTCACCACGGCGGCAACAACCACGGTCACGGCGGCAGCAACGGCCACCAGGGTGGCAACCACAACGGCCACAACGGCCACAACGGTGGCAACAGCCACGGTGGCGGCCCCCGCGGCAACCGCTGACCAATACCCGTAGGGGGACGCGGCGTCTCCCCTGAATGACACCGATGCGGCGCACCACGGATCGATCCCGTGGTGCGCCGCACTCGTGCGGGCAGCCCGCGCGCCCCGAGCCGCGTCGGGCGGGGGCTGTGCAACGGAGGGCCGCCGGTGATGTCAGGATGGCCTCATGACCATCAAGGCGTATTTCGACATCACCATCAACGACGAGCCCGCCGGGCGGATCGTGTTCAACCTGTTCGACGACGTTGCACCCAAGACCGCGGAGAACTTCCGCGCGCTGGCCACCGGTGAGCACGGCTTCGGCTACGCCGGCTCGCCGTTCCACCGTGTCATCCCGGACTTCATGCTCCAGGGCGGCGACTTCACCCGTGGCAACGGCACCGGTGGCAAGAGCATCTACGGCGAGAAGTTCGCCGACGAGAACTTCACGCTGAAGCACAACAAGCCGGGTCTGCTCTCGATGGCCAACGCCGGCCCGAACACCAACGGCTCGCAGTTCTTCATCACGACCGTCCTCACCCCGTGGCTGGACGGTAAGCACGTGGTGTTCGGCGAGGTCGCCGACGAGACCAGCATGGAACTCGTCCGCAAGATCGAGTCCTACGGCACCCCGAACGGCACCACGAAGGCAGCGATCGCCGTTTCCGCGTCCGGCGTTCTCTGACGTACGCGACGGGGCCCCGGCCGGTCGTGTTCCGGCCGGGGCCCCGCGCGTCGGGCCATCCCGGCGCGGCTGCCGCGCCGTGTCCTGCCGGACGTCCCCGTCCCGGAGTGCCAGGGTGGACACCACTTGTCCACCGCTGACACGGGACGAAGGGATCGAACCATGCGTATCGCTCTTGACGGCAGGACCGCGGTCGTGACCGGCTCCTCCCAGGGCATCGGGCTCGCCATCGCCACCGGACTCGCCGCCGCCGGAGCGCGGGTCGTCCTGACCGGACGCAGCCGGGAGCGACTGGAGTCGGCAGCCGGGGCCCTGCGGAGCGGCGAGCCTGACGCCGACGTCCTCACGGTCACCTGCGACCTCGCCACCGAGCAGGGAGCGGCGGAACTCCACGATGTCGTGCCCGCCACGGACATCCTCGTCAACAACCTCGGCATCTTCGGCTCCAGGCCACCGCTGGAGATCACCGACGAGGAATGGCGCACCTACTTCGACACGAACGTCCTGAGCGCCGTACGCCTGATCCGCCACTACCTGCCGGGCATGACCGGACAGGGGTGGGGCCGGGTGCAGAACATCGCGAGCGATTCTGCGATCGTCATTCCCGCCGAGATGATCCACTACGGGATGTCGAAGACCGCCCTGCTCGCGGTCTCCCGCGGCTTCGCCAAGGAGGCCGCCGGTACGGGAGTGACCGTGAACTCGGTGATCGCCGGGCCCACGCACACCGGCGGGGTCGAGGACTTCGTCCACGAACTGGTGGGCGGGGATCTCCCGTGGGACGAGGCTCAGCGCGAGTTCATGCGCCTGCACCGCCCGCAGTCCCTGCTGCGGCGACTCATCGAACCCGAGGAGATCGCGAACCTCGTCGTCTACCTCAGCTCGCCCCAGGCCTCGGCCACCACGGGCGCGGCCGTGCGGGTGGACGGCGGATACGTCGACTCGATCGTGCCCTGAGCCGTGGGGCTGGCATGATCAAGGGATGGACGAGCGCATCATCGCCGCGTGTGACGGGGCATCGAAGGGCAATCCGGGACCTGCCGCCTGGGCGTGGGTCGTGGCCGATGACCAGGGCAGCCCCCTGCGGTGGGAGGCGGGGCCGCTCGGCACCGCCACCAACAACGTCGCCGAGCTCACCGCTCTGCTGGAACTGCTGAGGTCGACCGATCCGGCGGTGCCCGTAGAGGTGCGCATGGACTCGCAGTACGCGATGAACGCCGTGACCAAGTGGCTGCCGGGCTGGAAGCGCAACGGCTGGAAGACATCGGCCGGCAAGCCCGTGGCGAACCGCGAGCTGGTCGTCGGCATCGACGAGCTGCTCGGCGGGCGCAGCGTGAGCTTCCGCTACGTCCCGGCGCACCAGGTGGACGGCGATCCGCTCAACGCGCTCGCCGACCAGGCCGCGAGTGAGGTCGCGGTGTCGCAGCAGGCGGCGGGCACAGCGCACGGCGCGGCCGGCCTGCCGGTGCCCGCTCCGGCCCGTTCGACGAAGGGAAGGGCGGGCGGGGCGGCGTCCGCGGGCGGGGCTGCGAGCCGGTCACGCTCCGGTAGATCGACGATCAGGGCCAAGTTCGCGGGCCGATGCCACTGCGGAAAGCCGTATGCGGCCAAGGACATGATCGCGAAGAACCCCGCCGGCTGGGGCCACCCCGAGTGCCGGGCCGTACTCGCCTGAGCGGCACGCGGACGGGCTCGGTGGGAAAGTCTCTTCCGGGCACCTCGCACCCGGTGTCGTCGAGGAGCCGCCTTCGCGAAGACGTGTCCGTCAGAGATCGGCCCAGACCAGCCGGCCGGAGAGGCTGCTGCGGGTCCCCCAGCGTGTCGCCAGCGCGTCCACGAGCATCAGCCCCCGGCCGTCCTCCGCCACCGACGCGAGGTCGAAGCCCTCGTCCGGCCCACCGGTTCCGTCCGGGGCGTCGAAGGCCACCGGGCCGGGCCCCTCGACGGGGCCGACCACCATGTGCGGCCGGTCGCCCGCCACGCGGTGCGGCTCCGGGCGGCGCGGGACCGGGGCGCGGGTCACGTGGGAGATCCTGGCGGGGTCCCTGGGGCGGGGCAGTGCCGTCATGCTCCGCCGCCCACGGTTCCACACGCAGATGCGGACTCCGCCGGGCGAACGCAGGAGGCGGCATCGGACGCGCCGGCCGGCGGTGTGCTGCACCGCGTTCGTGACCAGCTCGGTCACCACCAGGGCCGCCGTCTGGATGCGTTCATCGGGTTCTCCCCAGCTCCGCATGGCCTTCTGCACGCGGTGCCTGGCCTCCGGGACGCCCCGGGGGAGACGGGGAATCCACCAGGTATGTGCGCTACGCCCACTCGTATCCTCCGGAGCCAGGCGTGCGCACGTGACTATTTCCGACATGCTCGTACTCTCCGTGCAAAATGCACACTTTGCAAGCGACAGAATGTCTAAATAGTTCGGAATCGACGAAGAGTCTGTATGGCGCGGACATGAATACAGACAGACTTCGTCTTTCGGGCCTGGACGTGCACGGGCGGACGTCGCGTTCCTCCGTCCTGTCCGCGCCGGACTGTGCGAGGAAGGTGGGTGCATGAGGCCCCGATCCGGCCCCACGGTCGAGCACCGAGTCATGGCGGCGCGCCTGCGGATACTGCGGGAGCGTGCGGGTGTCAGCCTGCCTGCGGCGGCCTCCGCCCTGGGTGCCCACCCGGCCACCGTACGGCGTATCGAACGCGCCGAGACCGGACTGGACTCCGGGCAGGTCCGAGTCCTCCTGGACCGTTACGGGGTGTCCGCCGGGGAGGCCGGGACGATCATGGCGGGTCTGACCGCCGCGAACCTGCCGGGCTGGTGGCACCGCTGGCGGGACGCGATCGAGCCGTGGCAGCAGGGGGTCATCGGCATCGAATCCTCCGCCGGGCTCGTGCGCACCTGGCACCCCTCGCTGGTTCCCGAACTGCTGCGCACCCCGGCCTACGAGTCCGCCCTGTCGCGGATGCTGCTGCCCGGCGAATCCGCGGTGCGGCGGGATCTGCGCCTGGAGCTGCTGGGGGAGAGGCAGCGCCGGCTCGAGGAGCGCGGGGCGACGCTCTGGGCCGTGTTCCCGGCCGCCGCCCTGCACACCAGGGTGGGTGGACCCGGGGTGATGGCGGAACAGCGCGCGCTGCTGGAGGAGGCCGCGCACCAGCGCTACCGCACGGTCCAGGTGGTGCCCCTCGACGCGCCGCCCCACGCCCTGACCGGCGTCCCGCCCCTGCGGCTCCTGCGTGTGCCCGCCCCCGAGATCGGTGACCGGGTGGTCCTGGAGACCCCGGGTTCCCGGCCGGACATCCTCGACGACGCGGCCGGGGTCACGGAGTACCGCATCCGTCTGGACGGCGCCTGCGCGGAGGCCCCGCCCCCAGGGGCTCCCCTGCCCGGCCCCCCGGGGACGGATTCGAACGCCTGAACCCTGAGGTTTTCCGGGTTTCGATCGGCCGAAGCCGGTCACGCGCACAGTACGGAACCACAGGAGCGACGCGGAAGTCGCCTCGAAGAGGAGTGGGAGAGATGGACAACTGGCGCATGCACGCGGCGTGCCGCGACGAGGACCCTGACCTTTTCTTCCCGATCGGCAGCAGTGGTCCCGCGCTCGTGCAGGCCGAGGAGGCCAAGGCGGTCTGCGGTACCTGCCCGGTGCGCGAACAGTGCCTGGACTGGGCCCTGGAGAACGCGCAGGACGCGGGCGTATGGGGAGGCATGGACGAGAACGAGCGACGTGCGCTCAAGCGCCGCCGTGCCCGCCGCCACGCCAGGAGTGCCGGATGAGGCCTGCGGGCTCCGGCCCGCGGCGCGGGAGACGATGAGCCATGGACACCTCGGTCTGGTTCGTCGTCGGCGCGCTCGTCCTGCTCCTCATGGCAGGGATCGCCGCCGTGCTCCTGGTACGCGTGATCAGGGCCAGGAAGCTGCTCGTCGACGCGGGAATCCCCTTGCGCAACAAGGCTCTCGTCTGGGCCGCGGTGATCTACACCGTGTCGCCCGTCGACCTCCTGCCGGACCCCGTCTACCTCGATGACATCGGTTTCCTCCTGCTCGCCCTGCGCTCCCTCCACGCCGCGTCGCACGCGGTGGGTGCGGGGCGCGGGCGGACGGCGATGGACCCCACCGATTCCGGCGGCAACCTCTCGGCCTCGGGCGGCAAGTGAGAGCGGGTCAGTCGCCCCTGCCCGAAAGGGCCCGTTGCGGGACATCCGCTTTCCTGCGGCGCATGTTCCTGCGGTGAGTGTTCCTGCGGTGAGTTCCGCTTCCAGCGCAGGGCCTGTGCGCCGGCCGACTCCCTGATGGCGGGCCCTCGGTCCCGGCCCGGCCTCGCAGGCCGCCCCGGCGACGTCTCCGCCGGTCACCGGCGCGGCCTGCGGCGACGAGAAACGGCCCCGGCGGCGGCGCCCATGGTGCCCGGCGGCGGATGCGACACATCCGTACATCGATCCGGTGAGGGGTGACGGATGTCCCGGACCGGAGGTGCCGGACGAGGGCCCGGCCGGTCGCACGGAGGGAGCTGCCCGGCCGGCGGCCCACAGGCCGTTCGAACGCCGTGAAGGCCGTGCCACACCCGTGGATCCGCCGCGAAGACACGGTAACTGGCCCTGGTCCGAACCCTGGTGGGCAGCCGTACGCCGCTCTCCCCGTCCCGGCCTCCTGTGGTGGCCGGGACGGGGAGCAATTTTTATATCGTTGAAAATTCTGCGTGCACGACCGTTGTCAGGTGTTTGAGGCTGTGGCTCAATGTTCGACTATGTGCAGTGCTTCGCGGTTCGGAGCACTCCGGCTTCTTCGACGAGGACGACGCCTTGATACGACAACCAGCCCGCCCCCGCGCCCTGTTCAGAACGCTCGCCTGTACGGCCGCGCTGCTCCTTCCCGCCGGGGCCGTCCTGGTCCCCGCCGCCGCGACCGCCGCTCCCGCTGCCGCTCCGGCCGAAGGGGCCGCCACGGCTTCGGCGTTCGTGAAGGAAGACCCGTCCACGGAGCCCCACGGACTCAAGGGCGAGTACTTCGCCATGTCCGCGCCCGGCGCCCGCGACTTCGCCGTGCTCGGCGCGACCGCGCTCGACCCCGAGATCAACTTCCCGGGTCTGACGGGGGCGTTCGAGTCGGCCACCGGGAAGACCGAGCACACGACCGCCCGCTGGACAGGGCAGATCGCGGCTCCCGAGACCGGCGACTACACCTTCTCCGCCATCGGCGACAACGGCTTCCGGCTCTTCATCGACGACAAGCCGGTCATCGACCACTGGGTGCCGGACTGGGACAAGGAGCAGACCAGCGCGCCGGTCGCCCTCAAGGCCGGCGAACAGCACTCCTTCCGGCTGGAGATGTTCCAGGACGTCGGCGGGGCCAACATGTTCCTGCGCTGGTCGAGCGCCAAGCTCGCCAAGCAGATCGTGCCCGAGTCCGCGTTCACCCCGCCCGCCGACTTCGAGGTGTACCCGGTCGCCCTGAGCGTCGCGGAGAACGGCCTCAAGGTGCAGGCGACCTTCGACCACGAGGTCAGTGGCATCAAGGACGTGAAGGACCACCTCGCCGTCGAGGCGGACACCACGCCGATGCCCGTGAAGTCGGTCGCCAGGGCCTCCGGCAACCACAAGGCGCTGGTCATCACGCTGGGTGCGGCCGTCCAGAAGGGTCAGCAGACCCGGATCGCGTACGACGGTGAGGGCGGCCTGAAGAACGGCGACGAGACCGTCCCGGAGATAAGCCGCAGGGCCAAGAACCTTTCCACGCACCGCCTGACCACCCCGTGGGGCGACAAGGTCGACCGCAAGAACCCGCTGCCCGAGTACCCCCGGCCCCAGCAGGTACGCGACGACTGGAAGAACCTCAACGGCCAGTGGGAGTTCGCCGGCGCCACCGCCGGTGAGATGCCGGCCTTCGGCAAGTCGCTCGACGAGCGCATCACGGTGCCCTACCCCGTCGAGTCGCAGCTCTCCGGCCTCGAGCGCCACGAAGACCACATGTTCTACCGCAAGCTCGTCACGGTGCCCAAGAACTGGTCCGTCGGCAGACGCGGCAGTGACGAGCGGCTGAAGCTCAACTTCGGCGCCGTCGACTACCGGGCGCGGGTCTGGGTCAACGGCACGCAGGTTGCCGAGCACACCGGCGGCTACACCGCCTTCAGCGCCGACATCACCGACGCACTCGAGGGCAGCGGCCCCCAGGAGATCGTCGTCGCGGTCACCGACACCACCGGAGCCGACCAGCCAACGGGCAAGCAGTCCGCGAACCCGAGCGGGATCTTCTACACCGCCTCGTCCGGCATCTGGCAGACCGTCTGGATGGAGCCCGTGGCCCCTGCGGCCGTCGACTCCCTGAAGACCACCCCCGACATCGGCAAGGGCCGGCTCGCGCTCACGGTCAACTCCGCGAAGGCGTCGAAGTCCGCCCAGGTCACGGCCGTCGCCCGGGACAAGAAGGGCAAGGTCGTCGGCACCGTCACCGGCCCCGCCAACGGCGAACTGAGCCTCCCCGTCGCCAAGCAGCACCTGTGGACGCCGGACGACCCGTACCTGTACGACCTCGAGGTCACCCTCAAGGACGGCCGTTCCGAGGACACCGTCGACAGCTACTTCGGCATGCGGTCCTTCGGCGTCGCCGAGGTCGGCGGCTACCGGAAGCTGGTCCTGAACGGGAAGCCGTTCTTCTCCCTGGCCCAGCTCGACCAGGGCTTCTACCCCGACGGCCTGAACACGGCGCCCAGCGACAAGGCCCTGGTCTTCGACCTGAAGGCGCAGAAGGACCTCGGCTTCAACTCCGTCCGCAAGCACATCAAGGTCGAGCCCGCCCGCTGGTACTACCACGCCGACCAGCTCGGTCTCCTGGTGTGGCAGGACTTCGTCTCCGGCAACATCACGGGCGAGAAGGGCCAGAAGGCCTTCCTCGACCAGGGTGCCGAGATGATGGAGCAGTTGCACAACTACCCCTCGATCGGTGCCTGGATCGTCTTCAACGAGGGCTGGGGCGAGTGGGACCGCACCGAGACCGGCAAGATCACCGAGAAGGTGCAGGCCGCCGACCCCTCGCGCGTCGTCAACGCCCACAGCGGAGTCAACTGCTGCAACTCCAAGGGTGACTCCGGCAAGGGCGACATCATCGACCACCACGACTACAACAACACCGATCCCGCCTTCCCGGACGAGAAGCGCGCCGCCATGGACGGTGAGCACGGCGGCTTCACCCTGAGGATGCCCGGCAACATGTGGCCCGGCGCACCCACCGCGATCTACAGCGGCGTGGCCGACAAGGACGCCCTGACCGCCAAGTACGTCGACAACACCCGCACGTACTACCTGGAGGCGGCCCGCGCGGAGCTCTCCGGCTCCATCTACACCCAGGTGACCGACCTGGAGAACGAACTCAACGGGCTCTGGACGTACGACCGCCGCGAGATCAAGGTCGACGCCGCCAAGGTGCGGAAGATCAACGAGGAGGTCATCGCGGCCGGCGCCGCCGCGGGCGAGCGCGACGAGATCAAGGGCGGCGGCTCCTGGTCCCTCGACGAGAACACGGGCACGAAGGCGGCCGACAGCGGTCCGAACCACAGGGACCTCGCTCTGTCCGAGGGCACGTCCTGGACGCAGGGAGTGCACGGCTCGGCACTGAAGTTCGACGGCAAGGGCCAGTTCGCGCAGACCACCGGTCCCGTCGTCGACACCACCGGCGACTACACGGTCTCCGCGTGGGCGTCGCTCGACGTGCTCCCGGGCAACTACGCGACCGTCGTCAGCCAGGACGGCCGACGTCAGGAGAACCCGTTCTACCTGCAGTACGGACAGGGCGCGTTCGCCTTCTCCACGCCCGGCGCCCACCGCGCCCGGCTGGAGATCGAGCCGGAACTCGGCCACTGGTACCACCTCGTCGGCGTCCGCAGCGGTGACGAGATCAAGCTCTACGTCGACGGCCGGCTCGCCTCCACCGCGGCCGCCGGAACCGCCGACGTCAGCACCGGGTCCCTCGCCGTGGGACGCGCCAAGTGGTCCGGCGGCAACGTCGACTTCTGGAACGGCTCGGTCGACCAGGTGAAGGTGTACGACAAGGCGCTCACCGACCTGGAGGTGACCGCGCTCCACGAGGGCGAGCAGCCGTAGGGTCCGCCCACCCCGCAGGGCCGCTCCCGGCAGTGTGCAGCGCACGCCGCACTGCCGGGAGCTCCGGCGTGTCCGCGGCTCCATCCCGTACGGGAAGGGCACGGCGGCACGTCACACGAGGGTGGCGGCGGCCCCGGTGCTCTCCCGGACCAGCAGGCGGTGCGGGACCACGATCCGGCGGGCGGGCAGGGCGTCCATCCGGCCGAGGACACGCTCGCTCAGACACTGCACGGCGCGCTCGGCGATCTGCTCCGTGTCCGGGGCGACCGTGGTGAGGGAGGGAGCGGCGAACCTGCCGTCCTCGATGTCGTCGAACCCCATGAGAGCCAGGTCGCCGGGGACCCGTACGCCTTCCTCGGCCGCCACACGCAGGGCGCCGAGCGCGAGTTCGTCGCTGAAGCAGAAGACGGCGTCGGGT
Source organism: Streptomyces sp. NBC_01341 (assembly GCF_035946055.1). NCBI lineage: Bacteria > Bacillati > Actinomycetota > Actinomycetes > Kitasatosporales > Streptomycetaceae > Streptomyces > Streptomyces sp. NBC_01341. Next base: position 6,709,454 of record NZ_CP108364.1, read on the forward strand.
GGCTCGGGCATCCGCAGCAGTGCACGGAGGGCCCGGGCGCCCTCCGTGCGGTGCAGGTCGGCGACCTCCACCTCGGCCACCGGGCGGAGGCCGCCCGCCTCGCTCAGTCCGCGGCGAAAGCCCTCGGCGCGCAGCTCGGCCGTCCCGTGGCCCAGCCGGGACTGGAGGCCGATCACGGCGACACGCCGACGCCCGGTGGCGACCAGGTGCTGTGCGGCGTCCCGTGCGGCGGCGACATTGTCCAGGGCCACGTGGTCGATGGACCCGTCCGGCTCCAGTTCTCCCAGGACCACCAGCGGCAGGCCGTCGGACAGTGCGGCCAGCTCGGCCGGCGACGTCGACCAGGGGCTGATGATCATCCCGTCGACCCGGTGGCCCTCCGACCCGTCCAGCAGCCTCCGCTCCAGTGCTGCCTGTCCACCCGTCCGCTCCAGGAGCACCGTCCAGCCGCGCTGCTGGGCCGCATCGATGAGCAGGCCGGTCAGCCTGCCGAAGTACGGCGAGTGGATCTCCGGCACAGCGACTCCGACGAGGCCCGTGCGCCCCTGACGGAGGTTGCGTGCGGCGAGGTTGGGGCGGTACCCCAGTTCCTCCACCGCCGCCATGACTCGGGTGCGGGTCGCCGGGGCCACGGCCGCGGCGTTGCTCACCACGTTGGAGACGGTCCGTACGGACACGCCGGCCAGCGCGGCGACGTCCTTGAGTCTCGCTGCCACAGCGGGTGCGCTCCTCTCCTCCGCGCGCGGGGTGGTCGGCCGACCGTGGCCCTCCGCGCTGTGCACCGTAACAGCAGCCGGGCAGACTGGTGTGCCCGTCCTCTTGCCACGTTGATTGCAACGTTGCAAAATGGGCGTCGACAGGTCGGCAGGCAGTGACTTCCCCTCGTCGCGGGCCTGTTGCCACCCCGCATCGACACGACGAAGGGACCGTCGCCATGCCCGGAGCCGCACCCACCGGAGCCCTCGCCCCGCACCTGGAGGCCGCAGTCCAGGACCTCTACAGGGACGGGATCACGGCCTGCAGAGGAGCCTTCACCCCGGAGTGGGCCGACCTGATGCGTGAGGACGTGGAGGCCGCCTTCGCGGAAGCGCGCGGGCGGAAGGGAGGGGCAGTGGGCCGGGGCCCCCACCGGTACTACGTCGAGATCCACCCGGAACAGCTGCGCGGCTTCGTCGGGCTGGCCGACCACCCATGGGTCCGGGGAGTGTGCGAGGCCGTGCTCGGCCCCGACTACCGCATCGTGGAGCTGGGCTTCGACATCCCCTTCGCGGGAGCCGTGAACCAGCCCTGGCACCGGGACTTCCCCATGCCGGACGCCACTCGCGGCGAACGCCGGCTGACCTCGCTCGCCTTCAACCTCACCGCCGTCGACACGCGGGAGGACATGGGCCCGTTCGAGATCGCGCCGGGTACCCAGTGGGACGACGACCCCCGCTTCGGCCACGGGATGTTCCCGCCCCGTGACACCTACCCGCGCTACGAGGGTCTCGCCGAGCGGAAGTACCCGCAGCGGGGAGACATCTCGGCGCGGTCCGCCCTGACGATCCACCGGGGCACCGCCAACCACTCGGCCGACTCGCGTCCGGTGCTGGTGCTGGGTGCCGACGCTCCGGGCGCCGGCAACGACGCACAGCACGACATGGCGGTGACCGGGGCGTTCCGGGCCTCCCTGCCCGAACGCGTCCGCGCGCATCTGCACTGTCCGGTCGTGGACGAGCTGACCCCCATCGTCCAGAAGCACACCATCGAGGGGCTGGTGATGGGGGACGCCTGACACTCCGGAGCCCGGCCCCGGCCCGCAAGGGGCCGGTGCCGGGCCGCCGGACTCATCTCACGGCGCCCAGGGCGCCTCCACCGCCCACGTGGTGTCCTCGGTGAAGGTGGCCGCGTTGTCCCAGGCATGACCGCCGCCGGGGGTGGCCAGCCACACCTCGGAGCCGATGTGGCGCAGATAGCTGCCCGCGAGGTTGACGCTGGAGAACCTCACGCCGCCCGTGCCCGAGAGCGCGCACCACGTGGCATCGGCCTTGAAGAGGGCCGAGCCGTCGCTCGCGTCACGCCGCACCCGGAAGTCCCGGTGGCGCAGGTACTCGCCCGGATAGTTGCGGGACTCGAAGGAGTAGCAGTTGCTGTTCGCCAGACCTGTGACGATCTTCCAGGTGGCGTCGCTCTTGAGTACGGCCGCGCTGCCGCCGTCCACCACCTCGGTGAAGGCCAGCGCGTCGTAGTGACGCAGGTACTTGTTCGTGTGCCCAGGGGTGGTGACCCGGAGCGACTTGTACTGTCCGGTCGGGAGTGTGACCGGCGGTGCGGGACTCCTGGACGCCTGGATGAGGGCCTGGTTCGCTGCCTTCACCCGGGCGGTGTCCACCTTGACCACCTGGCGGTCGTAGGTGAGCAGGCCGTTCGCCTCGTTCTCGACGTCGGTGATCTCCGTGTAGACCGATGCGGAGAGACCGGCCGGCAGCTGGCCGATCCGGATCGCGTCGAGGAGTCCGACGAAGCGGTTGTTCAGCGCGCCGACGCTCGCCTGGTCCTCGTAGCTGAAGCCGCCGCCGGGGTACCACTCGTGGCCAGGGACCTTGTAGCCGAGCCCTCCGAACTCGCCGAGGACGGCGGCCCGGGTGGCGCTGGGCGCCGTGTTTCCGGGCCCGACGTAGATGTGGTTGTCGATGACATCGCCGTTGCCGCCGTCCACGGAGCCGCAGCAGTTGACCCCGCTCATGTTGTCGACGAGGCGGGACGGGTCGTACGCCTTGACCTCGTTCGCGATCCGCGCCTGGTCGTACTGGCCCCAGCCCTCGTTCTGGTTGACCCACATGACCACGGAGGGCGAGCTGCGGTGCTGGTCGATGACCGCGTGGTACTCCGCCTCCCACTGGGTGCGCGACGGGCCGTCGGGGGTCTTGCCGGTGTCCATCGCGGGCATGTCCTGCCAGACGAGCAGGCCCAGTTTGTCCGCCCAGTAGAACCAGCGCTGCGGTTCCACCTTGATGTGCTTGCGGACCATGTTGAAGCCGAGGTCCTTGTGCGCCTGGAGGTCGTACTTCAGCGCGGCGTCGGTGGGCGCGGTGTAGATCCCGTCGGGCCAGTAGCCCTGGTCGAGCGTGCCGGTCTGGAAGACGAACCTCCCGTTGAGCACCGGGCGCAGGATGTTGTCGACCTTCGCCACGGCGATGGACCGCATGCCCGCGTAGCTGCCCACCGCGTCCACCACGGACGTGCCGTCGAGGAGCTCGGCGCGCACGTCGTAGAGGAACGGGTCGTCCGGGCTCCACAGACGGGGATTCGGCACGGAGACGGAGATGTCGGTGCCGGGCGCCCCGGTCGCCGTACCCACGACGGTGCCGCCACTCGACACGGTGACCCGCGCGGTCCGGCCGCTCGCCGAGGCCGCCTGGACCTTGACCCGCAGGGTGCTGTTGCCGAGGTTCGGCGTCATGTCGAGGCGTGCGACGTGCGACGCGGCGACGGGCTCCAGCCACACGGTCTGCCAGATCCCGGAGGCGGCGGTGTAGAAGATGCCGCCGCCCGCGTGCGGGTTCACGTCATTGATGCGCTGCTTGCCGACGGCCTGGCCGCCGGTCTGCGTCGGGTCGTAGACGGAGACGACGATCGTGTTCGAGCCGCCGTTCAGCTGGGGCGTGATGTCGTACGAGAACGAGTCGAACCCGCCCTTGTGCGCACCGACCTGGGTGCCGTTGACCCACACCGTGCTCTGCCAGTCCGAGGCGCCGAAGTTGAGCACGACGCGGCGGCCGTTCCAGCTGGACGGCACCGTGAACGCGCGCTTGTACCAGAGCTTGTCGTTCTCCGTGATCTTGCGCTTGATGCCCGAGAGCGAGGACTCCGCGACGAACGGGACCCTGATCTGTTCGGAGAACGAGGCCGGCTGCCCGGCATCCCGGCCGGTCACCGCGAAGTCCCAGATGCCGTTGAGGTTGGCCCAGTCGGGGCGGGTGAGCTGGGGGCGCGGGTACTCGGGAAGGGGGTTGTCGACGGACACCTGGTCGGTCCAGGGCGTCGTCATGGGCGCCGGCTTCGGCGTCCATGCCGCCGGTGCGGCGGCGGCCGGGGACGTGCCGGCTCCCACGAGCGCGGTGGCGAGCAGGGCCAGCAGGCCGGTCGCGGCGGTCAAGCGCCGTCTCCGCGGGCGTCGGCGTGGTGCGGGTGCGGACTCCATCCAGGGGCTCCTCGGTGGGTGGGGACGATGGGCCGGGAACTCCCCGCGCCGGACCGGCGCGGGGAGCGGTGCGGGCGCCTCGGACGTCCGCCCGGGGGCGGCTGTGCGGGGCGGTCAGGGAGGTTCTCAGATCAGCGCCAGAGGTGGTCCGCGGTGTCGTTGTCGTCGTACTGGACGACGTGGGCGCTGTTGGCCGTGGACATGAGGTCCACCCCGAGCACCCTGCCGGAGTTCCGGTTGCCGATCCTGTACCAACGCCGTCGGCCGCAGGGGAGCGGCGTTCGGGGAGTAGTGACCCCCGCGCGCGGCTGCCGCCATGCCCCCGGCGGCCGTCGCGGTCGTCCCCCGGCGGCCGGCCGAGGTGGCGGCGGGAGCGGTGACCAGGGCGCCGGTCATGAGTTGTCTGCGGTTCAGGGGCATCGTGGGGACTCCACTTCCGCTGCGAAAAGGGGCGGGTGACCGGCCAGGGGAGGGCCGGTGCGCGGCTGGGGCAGCCGCCGCGTCCGGACCGGTCGGCGCGACAACTCGCTTGCAACGATGGAAAATTGATCTCGGCGGTATGACAGCACGCGGTCAAGTTGGTGTCCAGAGGGGGCGCAGCACCTGTGCCGTGCGGGTCCGACGGTGCACGGAACGGCGGCCGTGTGCCGGGGTGACACATTTTGGAAACGCATCGACAACTCTCTTGCCGCCCGCGTCACCTCGCCTATATAACGTTGTAAACCCGAGCCGCCGAGAGGCCGCACAGGCCTTCACGACTGTAGTTCCCGCAGCTCGCAGCAGGGGTTGTGGGGAACACAGCGCCATGTGCCACCGAGTGGCCGAAGCACCGTCCAGCCATGCCCGACCGCACGCCGAACGGCGTGCCGTCACCTCGCCAAGGAGCGTCCCGCGCATGATGATCCAGCGTCGATCCCGTACCCTCGCCGCGGCCTGCCTGCTCGCCGCCACCGCCACGCTGGCCGTGTCCGGCTGCTCGAAGTCGGAGACCTCGGACAACGCGGGCGGTGACAGCAGCCAGGGAGCCCAGGCGGCCAAGTCCCCCGAGGCCGCGTCCGGCCCCGGCTGCTCGCTGCAGACCTACGGCGCACCCAAGCTCGACCTCAAGGACGCGGTGGTCGGCTTCTCCCAGTCGGAGAAGGAGGCCAACCCCTTCCGTATCGCGGAGACCCAGTCCATCAAGGACGAGGCGGCAAGGATCGGCGTCAAGAAGCTGCTCACCACGAACGCGCAGTCGCAGCTGTCCAAGCAGATCAGCGACATCCAGGACATGCTGTCGCAGGGCGCCCAGTTCCTCATCATCGCACCGCTGAACTCCGACGGTCTGGAGCCGGCGCTCAAGGCGGCGGCCGCGAAGAAGGTGCCCGTCCTCACCATCGACCGCAAGGTCAACTCCACGGCATGCAAGGACTACGTGGCCTTCCTCGGCTCCGACTTCGTCGAGCAGGGCAAGCGCGCCGCCGACGCGATGATCAAGGCGACCGGTGGCAAGGGCAAGGTGGCCATCCTCCTCGGCGCCTCGGGGAACAACGTGACCACCGACCGGACCAAGGGCTTCGTCGACCAGGTCAAGGCCGAGGCCCCCGGCATCCAGATCGTCGCCCAGCAGACCGGCGAGTTCGCCCGGGACAAGGGCCAGCAGGTCATGGAGCAGCTCATCCAGTCCAAGCCCGACATCACCGCGGTCTACGCCGAGAACGACGAGATGGGTCTCGGTGCCGTCACCGCGTTGAAGGCAGCCGGCAAGAAGCCCGGCAAGGACGTCAAGGTCGTCTCGATCGACGGCACCCGCAACGCGGTGCAGGCCCTCGTCAACGGCGAGTACAACGCCGTCATCGAGTCCAACCCGCGCTTCGGACCGCTCGCCTTCGCGACCGCGAGCAAGTTCTACGGCGGCGAGGAGATCCCCGAGAACGTCATCATCACCGACCGGGCCTACGACGAGACCAACGCCAAGGAATCCCTCGGCGGGGCGTACTGATCCGCTCCCGAAGCCAACGGCCCCGGCCGCCGTGGTACCCGCACCGGGCCACGGCGGCCGCCGGGCCCTCACCCTTGGACAGCGGAAGGCCAAGAAGACCCATGGCACCACCCGAAGCAGTACCTCAGGCACCGGAAGCGGCCGTGTCCGCGGCCCCCGTGGTGCTCGAAGCCCGCTCGGTGAGCAAGCGGTTCCCCGGCGTCGTCGCCCTCGACGACGTCACCTTCTCCCTGCGCGCAGGAGAGACCCACGCGCTCGTCGGGGAGAACGGCGCCGGCAAGTCCACCCTCATCAAGGTGCTGACCGGCGTCTACCGCCCCGACGGCGGCGACCTGCGGATGGCGGGTGAACCCGTCAGGTTCGCCCGGCCGTTCGACGCGCAGCAGGCGGGCATCTCCACGATCTACCAAGAGGTCAACCTCGTCCCGCTGATGAGCGTGGCACGCAACATCTTCCTGGGCCGCGAGCCCAGAAACCGCTTCGGCCTCATCGACTTCGCCCGCATGCACCGCGAGACGGGTGACCTGCTCGACGGCTTCGGCGTACGCGTCGACCCCAGGCGCCCGTTGCACACGCTGGGCATCGGCACGCAGCAGATGGTCGCCCTGGCCCGGGCCGTGTCCGTCAACGCCCAGGTCGTCATCATGGACGAGCCAACCTCCTCGCTCGAACCGCGCGAGGTGGAGACCCTCTTCCGGGTCATCGAACGCCTGCGCTCCCAGGGCATCGCCGTCCTGTACGTCAGCCACCGCATGGACGAGCTCTACCGGATCTGCGACCGTGTCACCGTCCTCCGCGACGGCCGGCACATCCACACCGGCGACCTCGCCGGGCTCGACCGGATGCAGCTCGTGTCCATGATGCTCGGCCGCGACCTCTCGGAGGTCCGCCGCTCCGGCGTCACCAGCTTCGCCGCCGAGGGGCACGACGTCGCCCGCACCCCCGTGCTCACGGCGGCCGGCCTCTCCAGCCGCCTCCGGCTCCACGACATCTCCGTGTCGCTGTACGCGGGCGAGGTGCTCGGCCTCGGCGGCCTCCTCGGCTCCGGCCGAAGCGAGACGGCGAAGGCCCTGTCCGGTGCCCTGCCCCTGGACGCCGGTGAGATCACCGTCGACGGCACCTCCCTGAAACGTCTTACCCCGGCGGCCGCGATCAGGGCCGGCATCAGCCTGCTGCCCGAGGACCGCAAGGCCGAGGGAATCGTCCCCGGCCTCTCGGTCCGGGAGAACATCGTGCTCGCCGCCATGCCACGGCTCTCCCGTGCCGGTGTCGTCTCACGTGCCCGGCAGGACCGGATCGTCGACATCTTCATGAAGCGCCTGCGGATCAAGGCGTCGAGCCCCGAGCAGAAGGTCGGCGAACTCTCCGGAGGGAACCAGCAGAAGGTCCTGCTCGCCCGCTGGCTCTGCCTGGAACCCAAGGTGCTGCTGCTCGACGAACCCACCCGCGGCATCGACGTCGGTGCCAAGGCCGAGGTCCAGAGCCTCATCGACGACCTCGCCGGCGAAGGCCTGGCCGTCCTGCTCATCTCCTCCGACATCGAGGAGCTCATCGAGGGCGCCGACCGCATCGTCGTACTCCGGGGTGGAGCGGTCGCCGGCGAACTGCGGGGCGACGACGTGGCCGAGAGCCGGCTGCTCGAAGTGCTCGCCGACCACGCGCCCGTGCCGGCGGACACGGCCCCGGCCGCTCAGGAGGACCCCCGATGACCCAGACCGCCGTCGTCCCGCCCGTGAAGGGCGACACACCGCCGAAGTCCGTGAGCCCCCTGGCCCGGCTCCGTGATCCCGCCTGGTACCAGCGCTACGGCGTCTACGTGGCCGTCGGGGTGGTGCTCCTCTTCAACGCCCTGTTCACCGAACACTTCATGACCGCGGACAACTTCCGCACCCAGTTCGTCCAGGTCGCCCCCATCGTCATCGTCGCCCTGGGCATGGCCCTGGTCATCGGGACCGAGGGCGTCGACCTGTCCGTCGGCTCGACCATGGCACTCGCGGCCGCCTTCCTGCCCCTCTACCTCGGCTACGGGCTCGTGCCGGCGCTCGTCGTCGCCCTCCTGGCCGGCGCCGTCGTCGGTGCCGTCAACGGCACCCTGGTGTCCCTCATCGGGCTGCAGCCCATCGTGGCGACCCTGGCCCTGTTCGTCGGGGGCCGCGGACTCGCCCTCGTCATGGCCGACGGTCAGCTCAAGCAGATCGTCAACCCCGACCTGCTGTCGCTGGGTACCGGCTCCTTCCTCGGGATCCCGCTGGTCGTCCTGATCGCCGGGGTGCTGGCGGTCGCCGTCGCCTTCCTGGTGCAGCGCACCACCTTCGGCCGGCAGATCGTCGCCGTCGGAGGCAACCGCTCCGCCGCCGCGCTCGCCGGACTGCCCGTCAAACGGGTCCTCATCGGCGTCTACGTCCTCTGCGGCGTGCTCGCCGCCCTCGCCGGCGTACTGGCGACGGCCAGGCTCACCGCGAGCGACCCCTCCTCGCTCGGCACGCTCATGGAACTCTCCGCCATCACCGCGGTCGTGGTCGGCGGCACCCCGCTGAACGGCGGCTCCGTCCGGGTGCTCGGCACCGTGGCCGGTGCCCTGCTGATGCAGCTCCTGCGCGCCACGCTCGTCAAGCACGACCTGCCCGACTCCACCGCTCAGATCGCCCAGGCGGCCATCATCGTCGCCGCCGTCTACGTCGCCCGGGAGCGTCGGTCCCGATGAACGAAACCACATCCGCCCCCGCCGCCCCGGCTCCGATGCCGCAGAAGAAGACGAAGCCCCCGCGCCCCGCCGCCGGACCCGAGCGGACGGGCAGAGCCCGCGCCGCCGAACTCCTCCAGCGTCAGGGCGTGCTCGCGGTCCTGCTCGTGGTCGTGCTGGTCTCCTCCTTCATCTACCCGACGTTCGCCTCCCTGGACAACGCCCGCGGCGTGACCATCCAGGCGTCCTTCCTCGCCGTGGTCGCCCTCGGCATGACCATGGTCATCATCACCGGCGGCATCGACCTGTCGGTCGGATCCGTCTTCGCCCTCGGCGGCGTCCTCGCCGCCTGGGCCTCGCAGTACGGCTTCCTCGCCGCGCTCCTCGTACCCCTCGTGGTGTGCGGCGGGACCGGCCTGCTCAACGGGCTCCTCATCGCCCGCGGCAACATGGCGCCGTTCATCATCACCCTCGCCACGCTGCTCGGCGCGCGCGGACTGCTGCTCGCCATCACGGACGAGGGCGCCACCACCTATCTGGTCCCCAAGGACTCGGCCTTCGGTGAACTCGGCCAGGGCAGCGTCTGGGGCTTCGGCTACCCGATCCTGATCGCCGCGGTGCTCTTCGGCGCCGGCGGAATCGTCCTGCAGCGGACCTCGTTCGGGCAGACGCTCTTCGCCGTGGGCGGCAGCAGCGACGCGGCGACCCTGATGGGCCTTCCCGTCGCCCGTACGAAGATCCTCGTCTACACCCTGAGCGGCCTGCTGGCCGGTCTCGCCGGGGCGCTCAACGCCGCCAGGCTGTCCTCCGGGGTCACCATCGTCGGTGTCGGCATGGAGCTCGACGCGATCTCCGCCGTCGTCATCGGCGGCACCCTCCTCGTCGGCGGCGCCGGCTCGATCAGCGGAACCCTCTGGGGCGTCCTGCTGCTCGCTGTCATCCAGAACCTGATCAACCAGATCGGCTCGCTCAACTCCTCGTACCAGTCGGTGGTCAGCGGCGGTTTCCTTATCGTTGTCGTGGTGGCGCAGCGTTATCTGGCGCGCAGCCGGAGAAGCACCTGACGACAGTCCGCTCGCCGACAAGATCCATCGAGTCCAGCCGAACCAAGGAGTGCCGTGGGCGTCAGCCTCAAGGACGTTGCGCAACGGGCGGGCGTGTCCATCAAGACCGTGTCGAACGTGGTGAACAACTATCAGCACGTCACGCCCGCCATGCGCACCAAGGTGCAACAGGCGATCGACGAGCTCGGCTACCGGCCGAACCTCACCGCCCGTCACCTGCGCAAGGGCCGCACCGGCATCATCGCGCTCGCCGTCCCCGAATTCGGCAACCCGTACTTCGCGGAACTCGCGGGAGCGGTGATCGACGCGGCCGCCCGGCACGACTACACCGTCCTGGTCGACCACACCGCCGGCCTGCGTGAGAAGGAACTCCTGGTCAGCCAGGGGTTCCGGTCCCACGTGATCGACGGCCTCATCCTCAGCCCCATCCATCTGGAGACCGAGGACCTGATGACGCGCACCGAGACGGCGCCGCTGGTCCTGCTGGGTGAACGCGAGTACGAAGCACCGTACGACCACATCGCCATCGACAACGTGGCAGCGGCCCGCGCCGCCGTGCGCCATCTCGTCAGTCGCGGCCACCGGCGCATCGCCTTCCTCGGGTCGCGCACCGGCCGGGAACGCCAGCCGGCGCACCTGCGGCTGCGGGGCTGGCGCGAGGAACTCGTCGCCTCCGGGATCACCCCGGACGAATCGCTCGTCGTCGTCACCGACGGCTACGGGCGCGAGGACGGTGCCGCGGGCATGGCGGCCCTCCTGGACCGGGGGGACCGTCCCGACGCCGTGTTCGCGTACAACGACCTCATCGCCATCGGCGCCATGCGGGCCGTCACCGAACGCGGCCTGCGAATCCCCGAGGACGTCGCCGTCGTCGGCTTCGACGACATCGAGGAGAGCCGCTACACCACCACCACACTCACCACCATCGCGCCCGACAAGGAGGCCATCGCCCGCCTCGCCGTCGACAGCCTCGTCGAACGGCTCGCGGGGCAGCCGTTCACCGAACCCCGGCGACCGCGCCCCGGCTACCGCCTCGTCGTCCGCGAATCCACCACGTCCGGGTCCGACTCCGGCCACACCGAGGATCTCTGATGCCGCGCCCCATCGTGCACAGCACCCCGTTCGGCTCCGTCCACGGGGCGCAGACCCATCTGTGGACCCTCGACAGCGGTACGGGAGTCCGGGCCGAGGTGCTGACCTACGGAGCCTCCCTGCACCGCCTCACGGTGCCCGACACCGCGGGCACGCCCGCCTCCGTCGTCCGGTCGCTCCCTGCCCTCGACGACTACGCGGCGAAGCACCCGTACTTCGGCGCCGTCGTGGGCCGCTACGCCAACCGCATCGCCCACGGCCGCTTCACCCTCGACGGGGCCGAGCACCACGTCCCCGCCAACGACCGGGGCCACGCCCTGCACGGAGGACCCGACGGTTTCCACACCAAGGTGTGGGACGCGGCCCCGGACCACGGCGACGGCACGGCGTCCGTCCGGCTCTCCCTGCACAGCCCGGACGGGGACATGGGCTTTCCGGGGGCGCTGGAGACAGCGGTCACGTACACCGTCGACACGGACGGGACCCTCGCCGTCGACTACGCGTCGGTCACCGACCGGCCCACCGTCGTCAACCTGACCAACCACGCCTACTTCGACCTCGCCGGCGGCCCTGACATCCTCGGCCACCTCCTGGAGGTCGACGCCGACACCTATCTGCCGGTGGACGACGACGGTATCCCGCTGGGTTACCGGGCCCAGGTCCACGGCACTCCGTTCGACCTCACCGAGCCGCGCGTGCTCGGGGAGTGCCTCGGCGCCGACGACGGCCAACTGCGGTCGGCGGGCGGGTTCGACCACTGCTGGGTGCTGAGGGACGCCGGCGCGGGTCTGCGCCGTGCCGCCCGCCTCACCGCCCCCGGCTCCGCCCGCGTTCTGGAGGTCTGGACGACCGAGCCCGGCATCCAGGTGTACACCGCCAACCAACTCGACGGCTCCTGCACCGACGGCGCCGGCCGCCGCCACGAACGGCACGGCTCGGTGTGCATGGAGACCCAGCACCTGCCCGACTCACCCAACCGGCCCGAATGGCCCAGCACCGTGCTCCGTCCGGGCGAGACCCGCCACAGCCGGACCGAGCTGCGGTTCCCGCACCTGCGCGGCTGAGGCCGGCCGGGCGGCCCCGAAACCCATTGCTCCTCGTCCCGGCGGGCTGCTCCCTTCCCCGTGACCCGCCGGTCAGTTCGGGAGGAAACTCCGTGCGCCGGGCTTCTGTGTCCACCCGGACAGGAATCCACACCTGTCTCCAGGGCCTGAAGCTCACCGCGCGACCTGGGAATCCCGGCGCAGAGCATGGCGAGTGCGGCGGGGGAGTTCGACGGATCCGGCGGTGATCGGCGGAGCGGTGGTGATCGTCGGAATGGCCGGCCGGCCGACGGTGTTTTGGTTTTCATGACTTACTTCGTCGACGTCACGGTGCGCGGCTACGAGCTCGACACCCAGGGCCACCTGAACCAGGCCGTCTATCTCCAGTACGCGGAGCACGCACGCTGGGAGCTGCTGAGAGCCGCGGGACTTCCCCAGGAGAAGCTGCTCGCGAGCGGAGTGGGGCCCGTGCAGCTCGAAGTGACGGTCAAGTACCTCCGCGAACTGCGGGGCGGGGACCGCGTGCGCGTGAGCTGCGAGTTCTCCTACGGCGCCGGGAAGACCTTCGGGGTGCGGCAGCAGATCGTCAAGGAGGACGGCACGGTCGCCGCGGAGATCAGTGGACTGGCCGGCATGCTCGACCTGTCCGCCCGGCGGCTGATCGAGGACCCGGCCGGGCACCTTGCCTCACTGGCGGATCAGCCCGAACTCCTCGGGGTCAAGAACTCCTGACGGCCGGGGCGCCGGGCCGGGCGGCCGAGCGGACGCCGGAACCCCGGGAGCGTCGGGCACCGTGACGCACTCACGGGCGGGCCGACCGTCCTGGGTGGCCGTTTCCCGCTCCGGCCGTCCCGCCTCGCTCAGCCGTTCTCCTCGTCCGGCGCTGCTGTCAGCCGGGCGAGCCGAGCCGCCCTGACCTCGGGGGACCGGGCCCGCAGGAGCTGGAGGATCAGGAGATACCGGTCCGTCCGCCCCAGCCGCTCGAAGCGTTCAGCCGCCCGCGGGTGCGCGGCGAGCGCAGCCGCGAGGTCGGACGGCACGACGGCCTCCTTCTGCGAGGGGTAGGCCGCCGCCCATCGCCCGTCGGCCTGAGCGGCGCGTACCTCGGCCAGACCGGAGTCGCGCATGCGGCCCGCCTTCGTCAGCTCCCCGACCTTGCGGACGTTGACGAGGGACCACTGGCTGCCTCTGCGGCGGGGCGAGATCCGCTGCAGGTAGTACGTCGCGTCGAGGGACCTGCGCTGCCCGTCGATCCACCCGAAGCAGAGCGCCACGTCGATGACCTCGGCCGCGGTGACGGACGTGATGCCGGAGCTCTTCTTCGCGAGTTTCAGCCACAGCTCCGACCGTTCGCCGTGGTGCCGCTCCAGCCAGGACTCCAGGCAGGGGATCCGCTCGCAGAACACCGGATCCGCGGCATCTCCCGCAGGTCCGTCCGCGGCCGACCCGTTGTCCGTGCTCTTCCCCGATGAGGTCATGTGACCAGGGTAGGGACGTACTGGGTCAGGGCCGGTCCTGCGGGACTCGCCGCGCCGACCGCGCTCCCGCCCTCACGCATTCCTCGGGACTCCGATGCGGAGAGTGCTCTGCGGGCCGGGTCACGATCACGAACGGGGCGGCGGGGCCGTGCTCGCCCGGACGACCAGTCGCGTCGGGACCAGGGTGGTCCCGCGTTCCGTCGTCTCGCTGCGGATCTGCCGCAGGACGCCGTCCACGCAGAGCCGGCCGATCTCGGCGAAGTCCTGGTGCACGGTGGTCAGCGGTGGAAGGAACGACGCGGAGTCGGCGATGTCGTCGAACCCCACCACGCTCACGTCCTCGGGTACCCGCCTGCCCTGCTCCTGCAGGGCCCGGAGAACGCCCAGGGCCATCTGGTCGTTGGCCGCGAAGACCGCGGTGCAGGAGGGATCGGCCGCCAGGACGAGGCCGGCCTCGTACCCCGAAGCCGCCGACCAGTCGCCGTCCACCGGAACCGGGACGGGACGGCCGGACTCCTCCAGGGTCTGCCGCCAGGCAAGGGCGCGGCGCTGGGCGGCGAACGACTCGGGAGGCCCCGCCACGTGCACCACGGTGCGGTGCCCGAGGTCGAGGAGGTGCCGCACGGCCGCCCGCGCGCCCCCGGACTGGTCCGTGTCCACGACGCTGTAACGGTCTCCGGCGTCGGAGTCGGCCACCACCACGTGGGTGTGCGGCGGCAGTGAGATGGCGGCGTCCAGAAGCCGGACTTCCATGATCACGATGATGCCGTCCACGACCTGCTCACCGAGCACGGTGACGGCGCCCCTGACCCCCTGGCTCGTGGGTGTCGCGACGGGCAGCAGGGTGATGGCGTAGCCCTCGTCCGCGGCGGAGGCCGAAATAGCCTCCAGCGTACGGACGTTGCCCGTGGTCGCCAGGGTGAACAGGATGACCCCCAAGGTGCGGAACTTCCCGCTCTTGAGGGCGCGGGCGGCGCTGTTGGGGCGGTAGTTCAGCTGCTTCATGGCGCTCATGACGCGTTCGCGGGTCTCCTCCGACACCACGGAGTGGCCGTTGGACACACGGGAGACGGTCTGCGAGGAGACGCCGGCGAGCCGCGCGACGTCCGCCATGGACGCTTCCTTGTGCGGAGGCCGGTCCGTGGCTCGTTCCTGTCCGTGCACTGCGTCTGCCTCCGTCGTGTTTCTCCGTGAGCCTTTCGCCGTCGGGAGGCGTCGTCCGGCCGCGGCCGTCTTCCACCGTAGGCCGTACCGAGGGGGGTGCCGATCGGTCCGCGTGCCGCCGCCGCCGCGCGTCCGGCTCGTACCGTGTGCGGGCCGAAGGCTCCGGCCACCGGCATTTTTACCACTTCCGGGCGGGCGCCGCCGACACGCGTACCCGGCTCACGGCGGTGCCGCCGCGCGGGAGGGAGCGGCGGTGGCACCGGCTTCCGGAACGTCGTACGCCTCCAGGGGAGTTCAGGTCTTGACCGCGGGTCGGAGTGCGTGTAGACATCACCTCACCGAGAAATGTTTACGTAAACATCGCGCCATGGTGTTGACGTGAACATCGGCCTTCTCAAGCACAGCGCCTCCACGATGTCCGGTGTCCCCCATCCGGCCGGGGCCATGCAACAACGCCGGACCAGTAGGAGTACCCATGACGGCCGTCACGCCGCTCACGACCGGACGCCGCCCACCAGCCCGAGGCTCTCGCGGCCGGCGTGGTCAGGTCGGCTGGATGTTCGTAGGGCCCTTCATGGCCGTCTTCGCGCTGGTGTTCCTCGCGCCCATCCTCTACTCGCTGTATCTGAGCTTCTTCCGGGACCAGTTGGTCGGCGGGACGTCGTTCGTCGGCCTGGACAACTTCCGCCAGGCCTTCGCGGACGACCGGTTCTGGGCCGCCGTGGGCCGGGTCGCCCTGTTCCTCGCCGTACAGGTCCCCGTCATGCTCGGCCTCGCACTGCTGGTGGCCCTCGCGCTGGACAGCGGCAGGCTCTACGGCAAGAGCTTCTTCCGGATGGCCGTCTTCCTGCCCTACGCCGTGCCCGCCGTCGTCGCCTCGCTGATGTGGGGCTTCATCTACGGCACCAGGTTCGGTCTGGTGGCGAACATCAACGACGTGCTCGGTGTCACGCTGCCCGATCCGCTCTCGCCGTCCCTCGTCCTGGCGAGCATCGGGAACATCGTCACGTGGGAGTTCATCGGCTACAACATGCTGATCTTCTACTCGGCCCTGCGCGTCGTCCCCAAGTCCCTCTACGAGGCAGCCGAGATCGACGGAGCCGGCCCGTGGCGGATCGTCACGTCGGTCAAGATCCCCGCGATCCGCGGCGCCCTGGTGATCGCGACGATCTTCTCGGTCATCGGCAGCTTCCAGCTCTTCAACGAGCCGAGCATCCTTCAGAAGCTGGCGCCCAACGCGATCACGACGTACTTCACGCCCAACCTCTACACGTTCACGCTGTCCTTCTCCGGCCGGCAGCAGAACTACGCCGCCACGGTCTCGCTCGTCATGGGCGTCGTCACGATGATCATCGCGTACGCGGTCCAGCTGCGCGGCATGCGAAAGGAGGCGTGAGCGATGAGCGCACCGTCCTACACCGCCCCGCGGACACCCCGGCGGACCACCCACCGCGCCCCGGCACCCCGGCGTGCCGCGCGCGGCCGTCACCCGGCCGGCCGGCCCCGCCGCAGCGTCCTGCTCACAGCACTCATGGGCGTCACCGCCCTCTACGCGCTCATGCCCCTGGCCTGGCTCGCCATCAACGCGACCAAGACCCAGAGAAGCCTCCTCGACTCCTTCGGCCTCTGGTTCAGCGGGGACTTCGTCCTCTGGGACAACATCACCCGGACACTCACCTACGACGACGGCATCTTCGTCCGCTGGTTCCTCAACACCCTGCTGTACGTGGCAGTGGGCGCGGGCGGGGCCACCTTCCTCGCGGTACTCGGCGGCTACGGCCTGGCCAAGTTCGACTTCACCGGCAAGCGTGCCGTCTTCGCCACCGTCATCGGGGCGGTGGCCGTGCCGGCGACGGCGCTGGCCGTCCCCACCTTCCTGATGTTCAGCAAGCTGGGTCTCACGGACACCCCTTGGGCCGTGATCATCCCCTCCCTGATCTCTCCGTTCGGGCTCTACCTCATGTGGGTCTTCGCGGCGGACGCGGTTCCCACCGAGCTCCTCGAAGCGGCCAGGATGGACGGCGCCGGCGAGCTGCGCACCTTCTTCCGCGTCGTGCTCCCACTGCTCGGCCCGGGAATCGTGACCGTCCTGCTCTTCACCATGGTGCAGACCTGGAACAACTACTTCCTGCCACTGGTCATGATCAAGAATCCGGACTGGTACCCGCTGACGCTGGGTCTCGACGCCTGGAACGCGCAGGCGTCGACCGCGGGCGGCACCCCGGTCTTCGACCTGGTCATCACGGGGTCGCTGATGACCATCGTGCCGCTGGTCATCGCGTTCCTGCTCCTGCAGCGCTACTGGCAGTCCGGGCTCGCGGCCGGAAGCGTCAAGGGCTGAGCCGCCTCCCACGCCGGCCGGCCGATCGATCCCCGTGCCCCGGGGCCGCCTCCCCCTGTCCGGTCCGCGCGGCTTGCCACCCTCCCCATCTCCCGCACCACGGCGTGCGGGTCGCTCGACGGTTCGTGTTCCACCCTCACCACAACGGAGTGAAGCGATATGAGAACCATGACCAGACGCGCCATGCGCGGTGTCGGCCTGCTGTGTGCGGCGGCGCTGAGCCTCACGGCGTGCGGGTCCTCCGACGACGCCGGTTCGGACACGACCGTCACGGGTGGTGATCTCAGGGCTGCCCTCAAGAAGGGCGGCTCGATCACGGTGTGGGCCTGGGAACCGACACTGAAGCAGGTCGTCGGCGACTTCGAGAAGAAGTACCCCAAGGTCAAGGTGAAGCTGGTCAACGCCGGCACGGGCAACGACCAGTACACCGCCCTGCAGAACGCGGTACAGGCGGGCAAGGGCGTACCGGACGTCGCGCAGGTCGAGTACTACGCCCTCGGGCAGTTCGCCCTCGGCAAGTCCCTGGAGGACCTCAGCCGCTACGGCGCGGACGCCTACGAGAACGACTACTCGCCCGGACCGTGGAGTTCGGTCGCGGTCGACGAGGCCGTGTACGCCCTGCCCATGGACTCCGGTCCGATGGCGCTCTTCTACAACAAGAAGGTGCTCGACAAGCACCAGATAGCCACGCCCACCACGTGGAACGAGTACCTCGAGGCCGCTCGGAAGCTGCACGCCGCGGACCCGAAGGCCTACATCACCAACGACACCGGTGACGCGGGGTTCACCACCAGCATGATCTGGCAGGCCGGCGGAACCCCGTTCAAGTCCCGTGACACCAATGTGACCGTCGACCTCACCGCGGACAAGGGCGTCGCCGCCTTCACCAAGGTCTGGCAGAAGCTCATCGACGACAAGCTCCTCGCCCCGATCAGCTCCTGGAGCGACGAGTGGTACAAGGGCCTGGCGGACGGCACCATCGCCACCCTCGCCACCGGTGCGTGGATGCCCGCCAACTTCGCCTCGGGCGTCGAGTCCGCCGCGGGTGACTGGCGCGCGGCGGCGCTCCCGCAGTGGGAGAAGGGGGCCCAGTCCAGCTCGGAGAACGGCGGCAGCTCCCTCGCCGTCATGAAGGCGGGCAAGAACAAGGACCTGGCGTACGCCTTCAACGAGTACGCCAACCACTCCGACGGCGTCCAGGCGCGCATCAAGTCCGGTGCGTTCCCCGCGACCACCGCTGACCTGTCCTCCCCGTCGTTCCTGGACACCCCCTTCCCCTACTTCGGCGGCCAGAAGGCGAACGAGATCTTCGCCCGCTCCGCCAACGAGGTGCCCGAGGGCTGGTCCTACCTCCCTTACCAGGTCTACGCGAACTCCATCTTCAACGACTCCGTCGGCAAGGCGTACGTCTCCGGCACCACGCTGGCCGAAGGTCTGAAGCAGTGGCAGAAGTCCGCCGTCGACTACGGCACGGACCAGGGCTTCAGCGTCAACAAGTGACGTCCTCCGCCTGAAACCGGTACAGGGGCGGCCGCCCTGCCCATGGGCGGCCGCCCCGCGTCGTACTCGCACCTCCGCATCGAGAAGGATCATCATGACCCCCACCTCCGGGCGCCGTTGGCTGCGCCCGACCGCCGACGGCAGCCCCGCGCGATTCGCGTACGGGGCCGACTACAACCCGGAGCAGTGGCCGCGCGAGGTGTGGAAGGAGGACGTCCGGCTGATGCGTGAAGCCGGGGTGACCGTCGTGTCCGTCGCCATCTTCTCCTGGGCCCGGCTGCAGCCGGCCGAGGACCGCTGGGACTTCGACTGGCTGGACGAGGTGCTCGACCTCCTTCACGCGGGCGGGATCGCGGTCGACCTCGCCACCGCCACCGCCTCGCCACCGCCCTGGCTCACCACCCTGCACCCGGAGATCCTCCCGGTGACCCGGACCGGTGAGACCCTGTCCCAGGGCGCGCGGCAGCACTGGCGGCCGACGTCACCCGTGTTCCGCGCGTACGCCCTCCGGCTGGTCGAAGCCATGGCAGCCCGCTACGCCGGCCATCCGGCGCTGGTCGCCTGGCACATCTCCAACGAGCTCGGCTGCCACAACATCTACGACTACTCCGACGACGCCGCCCGAGCCTTCCGCGACTGGCTGCGCAGCCGCTACGGCACACTCGACGGGCTCAACCACGCCTGGGCGACCTCCTTCTGGTCTCAGCAGTACGGCGACTGGGAGCAGATCCAGCCCCCGCGACTCGCCGCGAGCCACGCCAACCCCACCCAGCAGCTCGACTTCAAGCGCTTCTCGTCGGACGCTCTGAAGGACTACCTCCGCGCCGAGCGGGACGTCCTGCGCCGGATCACCCCCGGCATCCCGGTCACCACCAACTTCATGGTGATGGGCGGGACCAAGGGCATGAACTACCCGGACTGGGCAGGCGAGATCGACTTCGTCTCCAACGACCACTACGCCCACCCGGGGCCGCAGCGCCTGGACGAGCTCTCCTTCTCCGCCGCCCTCACCCACTCCATCGCGGGCGGCACCCCCTGGTTCCTGATGGAGCACTCGACCAGCGCTGTCAACTGGCAGCACGTGAACCTCGCCAAGAAGGACGGCGAACTCGCCCGTGACTCCCTGGTCCACGTCGCGCACGGAGCCGACGCGGTCTGCTTCTTCCAGTGGCGCCAGTCCGCCGCCGGCGCGGAGAAGTACCACTCGGCGATGGTGCCCCACGCCGGCCCGGACAGCGAGGTCTTCCGCTCCGTGACGGCCCTGGGCCGGACACTGGACACGCTCGCTCCCGTCGTCGGCTCCGTACGGGAACCGGCCCGCGTCGCCCTGGTGTTCGACTGGGAGTCCTGGTGGGCCGTCGAGCGCGACTCCCAGCCGTCCTCCCTGGTGGACTACAAGCAGGAGGCGCTCGACTGGTACTCGGCGTTCCTCTCCCTGGGGATCCGGGCCGACGTCGTCACCGCCGCCGGTGACCTCACCGGCTACGACTTCGTCGCCGCCCCGGTCCTGCACGTCGTCCCGACGGAGCTCGCAGGTCGCCTGGACGCCTTCGTGCACGGAGGCGGGCATCTCGCCGTCACCTACTACTCCGGGGTCGTCGACGAGAACGACCACGTCCACCTCGGCGGATACCCGGGCGCGCTCCGCGACCTGCTGGGCATCCGGATCGAGGAGTTCGGCCCGCTGCCGGAAGGGGAGGCCGTACGGCTCGACAACGGCCTCACCGGCACCCTGTGGACCGACCGCATCGACGTCACCGACCCCGAGGTCACGGTGCTCGCGCACTACGCGTCCGGGGACCAGGCAGGACGCCCCGCCCTCACCAGGCGCGCCGCGGCGGACGGCGGGTCCGCTGCCTACGTCTCCACCCGGCTGGGCGTCGACGGGCTGGCCGAGATGCTGCGGCCGTTGCTGTCCGGCGCCGGTGTGGCGAGCGAACTGCCCGCCGCTGCCCGTGGAGCGGTGGAGCTCACCGTTCGGACCGACGGCACCGACGCGTTCTGGTTCCTCGTCAACCGCACGGACGCGCCCGTCGGATTCGACGAGGTGGCCGGAGAGTTCCTGGCGGGCGCGGCGGCGCGGGACGACGACGGTGGCCTCGTCCTCGCCCCGCGGGGAGTCGCGGTGCTCCGGGTGGCGGCCGGGACATCGCCCTTCGGCGGCCGGTCCTGAGCGTCGCCACGGCCGTGCGGTAGCCGGCGGGCCCGCTCCGCCGGCGTGGAGGGGGCCCCGGGGACGGATACGTCCCCGGGGCCCGGCACCCGTCAGGCGGACGCCGTGAACGCGTGAGTGCCCGAGCCGACGGAGAACACCGCGCAACCGTCGTCCTGCTTCAGGAAGACCGCGGGTCCGCTGCCCGCGCTGCGCCGGTCACCGCCCGGCACCCAGACCTCCGCGGTGGTGTTGGGCGGCAGAACCACCCTGAGGGCGAAGCCCTTCGCGTCCTTCTTCCAGCGAGTCGTCACCGGCCCGTACCGCGAGTCGAACCGGCCCTCGGC
The DNA here is from genome assembly GCF_035946055.1 of Streptomyces sp. NBC_01341. Taxonomy (NCBI): domain Bacteria; kingdom Bacillati; phylum Actinomycetota; class Actinomycetes; order Kitasatosporales; family Streptomycetaceae; genus Streptomyces; species Streptomyces sp. NBC_01341. Next base: position 6,730,482 of record NZ_CP108364.1, read on the forward strand.
CTGCTTCACCCCTCCGCCCGGACGCGGCCGTACGAGGACCTTCCGGAAGCCGGGCGCACCGGGGGCGATGCCCGCGATGTTCGCGTACATCCACTCCCCGACCGAGCCGTAGGCGTAGTGGTTGAAGGAGTTCATCCCCGCGTCCTGGAAGCTCCCGTCCGGCCTGATGGAGTCCCAGCGCTCCCACATCGTGGTGGCGCCCCGGTCGATCTGGTAGCCCCAGCTCGGGAAGGTCCGCTGCAGCAGCAGCTTGTACGCGACATCCGTGTGGCCCGTGTCCGTGAGCACCGGCAGCAGCCTCGGGGTGCCGAGAAAGCCGGTCGACAGGTGCCAGTCCTTCGCCTCGATGAGAGCGACCAGGCGGTCGGCCGCCGGCGCACGGTCGCCCGCCGCCAGCAGGTCCATGGACAGGGCCAGGACGTACGCCGTCTGCGTATCGCCCTTCACCCGCCCGCCCGCGGACACGTAAGCGGTCCGGAACGCGTCGCGCACCCGGCCGAACAGCGTCCTGTACGGGGCGGGGTCCTTGCCGAGCACCTCGGCCATCCGGGAGACCAGGTCGGCGCTGTGGGCGAAGTAGGCCGTGGCGATGACGTCCTTGGGGGTCTCGTCCTCGATGTTGAGCCAGTCCCCGAACCCGTCGGCCGGCCGGAGCAGTCCGGTGCTGTGCGCCTCCAGGTACCCCAGCCACTTGACCATCGAGGCCCAGGACTGCTCCAGCACCCGCACGTCGCCGTACGCCTGGTAGAGGGCCCAGGGCACCGTCACCCCGGCGTCACCCCAGCCCGCGGCCCCGTTGCCGACGTTCGGCAGGTCGGGGGCGACGTGCGTGAACGCGCCGTCGGAGGTCTGGGCGTCCCGAAGGTCGTACAGCCACTTGGTGAGGAAGCGCGCCGATTCCATCGTGTACGCGGCGGTGGGTGCGAAGACGTTGATGTCACCGGTCCACCCGAGGCGCTCATCGCGCGCCGGGGTGTCCGTCGGGATGGAGAGGAAGTTGCCGCGCTGTCCCCAGGTGATGTTGCTGTGCAGCTGGTTGAGCATGGGCACGTCGGTCGTGAAGTCCATGGTGAACGGCGCCGAGGTGTGAATGACGCGGCCCACGACCGCGTCCCGGCCCGGTGTGCCCGGATAGCCCGTGACCTCCACGTAGCGGAAACCGTGGAAGGTGAAGCGGGGCTCGTAGGTCTCGCGTCCCCGCCCCTTGAGCGTGTACGTGTCCGTGGCGCGCGCCGTGCGCAGATTGGTCGTGTAGATGGTGCCGTCCGGATTCAGCACCTCCGCGTGCCGCAGCCGCACGGTCGTCCCGGCGGGGCCGGACACCGAGAGCCGGGCGGTGCCGACCATGTTCTGTCCGAGGTCGAACACGAACACACCGGGCTTCGGCTCGGTGATCTCACGGACCGTCAGCTCACGCTCCACGCGGCAGGCGCCGTCCACCTCGGCGACGAGAGCCGCGGTGACCCCGTCCACCCGGCCGGCCGCGAGCCAGCCCGAGGCGTCGAAACCGGCGCGGGTCCAGCCGTCGGTCTCCAGGCGGGCGTCGTACTCCTCGCCCGCCATGAGGTCCGCCGCCGTGACCGGCCCGGACGCGGCCCGCCAGTCGGTGTCCGTCACCACGCGCTCGGTCGTCCCGTCGGTGAACGTCACCTCCAGCTGGGCGAGCGCCGCCGGCTGTTCGCCGTACTGGTGCGGGCCGAACCACGCGATGTTCCCCGCGTACCATCCGGCGGCCAGGGTGATCCCCAGTGCGTTGCCCCCCGGTTCGAGCAGACCCGTGACGTCGTGGGTCTGGTACTGCACCCGCTTGTCGTAGTCGGTCCAGCCCGGAGCCAGCCGGTCCTCGCCCACGGTCCTGCCGTTGAGGGACACTTCGTACAGCCCCAGGGCCGTCGAGTACAGCCGTGCCCGGGCGACCCGTTTGCGGCCCATCCGGAACTCGCGGCGCAGCTGGGTGGCGGGGGAGTACGCGACCGCCACCTTGCCCCAGGGGCCCGAGCCCCAGCGGGCGAGGGCCTTGGCGGCGGGCCAGCCCGAGTCGTCGTAGGTACCCCCATGCCAGTCGTCCGACGGCTGCTTGTCGGTGGCCCGCCAGTCGGCACCGGTGACGGCCGTGACGACACCGTCCGCCGTGGTCAGCTCCAGAGCACCGAACATTCCGGCGGGACCGGTGGTGGCGTTCGTCGCGGAGACCGCGATCACCTGGACGCCGGGGGTGAGGTGCTTCGTCACGTCGACGAGGACCGGGCGCTTCCAGTTCTCGGCGGGGCCGTCGGCCTCGGTGTGTGCCACCTGCACGCCGTTCACCCGCGCGGTGAACCCGTCGTCCGCACTCATGACCAGACGGGCGCGGGTGACGCCCTCCGGCACCTCGACCCGGCCGCGGAACCACCGGGTGGCGGCCGGTGCCTCGACCGCGGGGTCGCCCTCGGGGAACCAGATCCACGAGGCGTCGTCCAGGGCGGGGGTGGCCGTGAGCGCGGCCGGGGCGCCGATCCACCCTGCCGACCAGTCCGACTCCTCCAGGAGGCCGGTCTCCCACCAGGACGGCTCGCTCCAGCCCGAGGCCCGGCCGTCGGAGTCCCAGATCCGGACGGACCAGTGGTAGCGCGTGCGGGAGGCGAGCTCCGGGCCGCTGTACGGCACGAGAACCGACGCGGCGGACACGACCTTCCCGCTGTCCCAGACGTCCGGCGTCCCGAGGCGGTCGGGGGAGGTCGCGACGCGCACCTGGTAGGCGGTCTGGCTCCGGTCGGTGCCGTCCGAGTCGACGGGCCAGCTCAGCCGTGGACTCCGGGTACCGAGGCCGAGCGGCTGGTGGACGTACTCGACGGTCGGGCGGGTGACGCGAGCCCGTCCGGCGGCCCGGGCCGTGCCTTCCGACGCGCCCGCGGCGGGGGCCGACACGGCGGCGAGCGCGGCTGCGGCGGCGGTGGTGCTGAGCAGTCGTCTTCTGCTGATCACGAGAGGGCTCTCCGTAACGACGCGACAATGAATCGTTTCAGGCATGTGAAGCTAGAGTCCTAGCCTGACCCTGTCAATAGATCTGTCGCAATGAGGGTCTTTCCGGAGCCTTATTGGCAAGGTCGCTGTGTGCGGCATTGACTGCCTCGCCGGCGCCGGTCTATCTTCGGTCGCGGTGCGGAGTTGAAACCTTTCATGATGGGGGCTGAATGGGTCCACCCCGTACCGATCGTTGCGCTGTCCGGCTGACGCGGCTCAAGGCCCGCCCGGGATGTGGACGAAAGGTCAGGTGTTCGCACGTCGCGGGCCCGACGCGGTCCGCGATCCGCCTCCACCTCAAGGGAGACCGCATGCGCCTGCGCGCCCGCTGGGCACCTGCCGCCCTACTGCTGATCGCCCCGCTGATCGGCACCACCACGGCCACGGCCGACACCGGCGAGGCCCTCGTGCCGGTGCAGAAGTCGCCCCGGGCCGTGCCCGGGCAGTACATCGTCACCCTCTCCGCCGAGCAGGCGCCGCAGGCCATGGCAGAGCAGCTCGGGGTCAGCACCCTGTTCACCTACGGCAAGGTGCTGCACGGGTTCGCGGCCTCTCTGACGCCCGCGCAGCTCGAGCAGGTGCGCGGGACGGCGGGCGTGTCGGCCGTCGAGGAGAACAGCGAGGCCTCCGTCTCGCCGCCCGACGCGGCATCGTCGGCGGCCGGCCTGGTCGCGGCCTCGAGCTGGGGGCAGGACCGCATCGACCAGCGGAAGCTGCCGCTGGACGGCACGTACACCGCGGCCGGCCGGGGCGAGGGCGTGACCGCCTACATCCTCGACACCGGCATCGAGTCCGGGAACACCGAGTTCGGTGCCCGGGTGGGCTCCGGCTACGACGCGGTGGGCGACGGCCGCAACGGTGAGGACTGCAACGGCCACGGCACCCACGTGGCGGGGACGGTGGCCGGTGCGACGTACGGTGTCGCCCCGGACGCCTCGCTCGTGCCCGTCCGGGTGCTCAACTGCGAGGGCTCCGGCTCCTGGGCCGGGATCATCGCGGGTCTCGACTGGATCGCACAGAACGCCGAGCAGCCGGCCGTGGTCAACGCCTCCCTCGGGGGGCCGGCGTCGTCCGCGGTCGACGACGCGTTCGACGCGCTGGCGGCGGAGGGCACCCTGCCCGTGGTCGCGGCGGGCAACGAGAACCAGGACGCCTGCGACGTGTCCCCGGCACGCGCCGACGGTGTGCTCGCCGTGGGTGCGAGCGACAAGCAGGACCGGCAGGCGACCTTCAGCAACTGGGGTACCTGCGTGTGGACGTACGCCCCCGGCGTGAGCATCGTGTCCGCGAAGCTCGGTGGCGGGTCCACAGCGCTGAGCGGTACGTCCATGGCGAGCCCCCACGTCGCCGGTGTCGCCGCTCTCTACAAGGAGCAGAACCCGGACGCGACCCCGCAGGAGGTGTCCGACTGGCTCGCCGCCGAAGCCACCCCGGACGTCCTGACCGGCCTGGGCTCCGGCTCGCCCGACCGGCTGCTGTTCACCGGCGGGCTCTGACCCCGTCGGACACCATCACCGGAGCGGGGCCCGCGGCACGCGGGCCCCGCTCTTCGTCGTGCGGTGGAACAGCTCGTCGTGCCGTGGAACAGCGGCTTTCCGGCGCCTTGCATTTCCATGCAAGTCGCTTGCGCTGCTTGCGAGCTCCTTTTCATGCGCCGATCTATCGGTGTGGCCCGTAAGTATGCCTATGTGCAGAGGCTTTGCTGTCGCATAGCCATAAGTTTCTCTGCTCCGGTTTCTGTCGCAACAGTGGACGCTCTCGCAGTTCTCTGCAACTCTCTGACCGCTCTACGCAAAACATGGCTGAGTACATGCAGAAACAAGCGCCAGTGAATCGCACAGACAGAGCCGCGCACTCGGCGTGTCTCGCGCCGAGGCCGAAGATCGGGGACTTATGAGAGCCCAACGCTGGAGACTGCGGGCCCTTTCCGCCGTGGTCACGACCAGTCTTCTGATGATCGGATGGCCGGCGCTCACCGCGTCGGCGGCCGACGGACCCAACATCGCCTCGGGCCGGCCCGCCGCGGCGAGCAGCGCCGGGGAGTACGTCGCCCGGAACGTGACGGACGGCAACCAGGCGACGTACTGGGAGGGCACGGGCGGCGCGCTCCCGCAGTGGGTGCAGACCGACCTCGGTTCCACGGCCAGGGTCGACGAGGTGAGGCTGAAGCTCCCGGCGGGATGGGAGAGCAGGCAGCAGACCCTGTCGCTGCAGGGAAGCGCCGACGGCACCAGCTTCTCGACGCTCAAGACGTCCGCCGCCTACACCTTCAGCCCCGGCGCCTCCAACGAGGTGCGGATCTCCTTCCCGGCCACGCAGACCCGGTTCGTCCGGGTGAACATCACGGCCAACACGGGCTGGCAGAACGCCCAGCTCTCCGAGCTCGAGGTGCGCGCCGCCGGGGAGTCGTCGGCCAACCTCGCCGCGGGCAGGACGCTCACCGCCAGCAGCTACACCGAGGTCTACGTCGCCTCCAACGGCAACGACGGCAACCGTGCCAGCTACTGGGAGAGCAGGAACAACGCACTCCCGCAGTGGATCCAGGCGGACCTGGGCTCCTCGGTACGGGTCGACCGCGTGGTGCTCCGGCTCCCCGACGGCTGGGGGGAGCGGACTCAGACGCTGAAGATCCAGGGCAGCACCAACGGCTCGGACTTCACGGACCTGACGGCGTCCAAGGCCTACGCCTTCAACGCCGCGGGCGGCCAGGCGACGACGATCTCCTTCGACGCGACCACCACCCGCTACGTGCGGGTACTCGTCACCGCCAACTCCGTCCAGCCCGCCGCGCAGCTCTCGGAACTGGAGATCTACGGCCCGGCGACCGGTGACACGCAGGCGCCCAGCGCCCCCTCCGGCCTGGCGTACACCGAGCCGGCCACCGGGCAGATCAGGCTGACCTGGCAGGCGTCCTCGGACGACACCGGGGTCACCGGTTACGACATCTACGCGGGCAGCGCACTGCTGACCTCGGTGGCCGGCGGCGTCACCACGTACACCGACACCCGCCCCGCCGGCGAGAGCGTCTCGTACTACGTGCGGGCCAGGGACGCGGCGGGCAACGTGTCCGGCAACAGCAACACCGTGACACGCGCGGGCGACTCCGGTGACACCCAAGCGCCCACCGCACCGTCCGGCCTGGCCTTCACCGAGCCGGCCAGTGGCCAGATCAAGCTGACCTGGCAGGCATCCACGGACAACAAGGCCGTCACCGGCTACGACATCTACGCCAACAACGTGCTGCGCAAGAGCGTGGCGGGCGACGTCACCACCTACACCGACACCCAGTCCGCGGCCACCACCGTCAGCTACGTGGTCAGGGCCAAGGACGCCGCGGGCAACATATCCGGCGCCAGCAACACGGTGACGCGGAACGGGTCCACGAGCGGCGCCTCCGACCTGGCCGTCTCCAAGCCGATCACCGCCTCCTCGGTGGTGCACACGTTCGTCGCGGCCAACGCCAACGACAACTCGCTCACCACCTACTGGGAAGGCGCAGGCGGCAGCTACCCGAACACCCTCACCGTCAAGCTGGGCGCCAACGCCGACACCGAGAGCGTCGTCGTCAAGCTCAACCCCGACAGCAGCTGGGGCGCGCGCACCCAGAACATCCAGGTACTCGGACGGGAGCAGGACGCCACCTCGTTCACCAGCCTGGTCGCCGCCAAGGACTACGCGTTCAGTCCGGCCACCGGCAACACGGTGACGATCCCGGTCACCGCCCGGGTGGCCGACGTCCAGCTGAAGTTCACCTCCAACACCGGATCCGGCGCCGGCCAAGTCGCAGAGTTCCAGGTGCTGGGCACACCGGCTCCCAACCCGGACCTGCAGGTCACCGCGGTCAGTGCCTCGCCCGCGGCCCCCGTCGAGTCGGACGCCATCACCCTGTCGGCCACCGTCCGCAACTCGGGCGCGGTCGCATCGCCGGCCGGCAAGCTGGACTTCCAGCTCGGCGGCTCCAAGGTGGCCACCGCCTCGGTCGGCGCTCTCGCCGCCGGCGCCTCCGCCCAGGTCACCGCATCCATCGGTGCGCGCGACGCGGGCACTTACACGCTGGGCGCGGTCGTCGACCCGGCGGGCGAGATCATCGAGCAGAACGAGACCGACAACGCCTTCACCGCCGGTACCCCGCTGGTCGTGAAGCCGGTCTCCAGCTCGGACCTCGTCGCGAGCGCGGTCACGACCTCGCCCTCGGCCCCGTCGGACGGCGACACGGTCACGTTCTCCGTCGCCGTCAAGAACCAGGGCTCGGTGGCCTCCGCGAGCGGCAGCCACGGCATCACCCTGACCCTGCTCGACTCCAAGGGCGCCACGGTGAAGACCCTCACCGGTGCGTACAACGGGGCCATCGCGGCCGGTGCGACGACGTCACCCGTCCCGCTCGGTACGTGGACGGCCGCCAACGGCTCCTACACGGTCAAGGTGGTGCTCGCCGACGACGCCAACGAACTCCCGGTGAAGCGTGCGAACAACACCAGCACGGAGTCGCTGTTCGTCGGACGCGGCGCCAACATGCCGTACGACATGTACGAGGCCGAGGACGGCGTCGCGGGTGGCGGCGCCAAGGTGGTCGGCCCCAACAGGACCGTCGGCGACATCGCGGGCGAGGCGTCCGGCCGCAAGGCGGTGACCCTCAACAGCACTGGCGAGTACGTCGAGTTCACCACCAGGGCCACCACCAACACCCTGGTCACGCGCTTCTCCATCCCGGACTCCACGGGCGGCGGCGGGATCGACTCGAAGCTGAACGTCTACGTCGACGGAACCTTCCTGAAGGCGATCGACCTCACCTCGAAGTACGCCTGGCTGTACGGGAACGAGACGGGCCCGGGCAACGACCCCGGCTCCGGCGCGCCCCGGCACATCTATGACGAGGCCAACCTCATGCTGGGCAGAACGGTCCCGGCGGGAAGCAAGATCCGCCTGCAGAAGGACGCGGCCAACACCAGTAACTACGCGATCGACTTCGTCAGCCTGGAGCAGGTGTCCCAGGTGGCGAACCCCGATCCGGCCACCTACACGGTGCCGGCCGGCTTCACCCACCAGGACGTCCAGAACGCCCTGGACAAGGTCCGTATGGACACCACGGGGACCCTCGCGGGTGTCTACCTGCCGGCGGGTGACTACTCCACCTCCAGCAAGTTCCAGGTCTACGGCAAGGCCGTGAAGGTCGTCGGTGCCGGGCCCTGGTTCACCCGGTTCCGGGCCCCGTCCACGCAGGACAACACCGACATCGGATTCCGTGCGGAGGCCAGTGCGAAGGGTTCGTCGTTCTCGAACTTCGCGTACTTCGGCAACTACACGTCCCGCATCGACGGTCCCGGTAAGGTGTTCGACTTCTCGAACGTCTCCGACATCGTGATCGACAACATCTGGAACGAGCACATGGTGTGCCTCTACTGGGGCGCCAACACCGACAACGTCACGATCAAGAACTCGCGGATCCGGAACATGTTCGCCGACGGCATCAACATGACCAACGGGTCCACGGACAACCATGTCACCAACAACGAGGCGCGGGCCACGGGCGACGACAGCTTCGCGCTGTTCTCGGCGATCGACTCCGGGGGCTCGGACATGAAGAACAACGTGTACGAGAACCTCACGTCCATCCTCACCTGGCGGGCCGCGGGTGTGGCCGTGTACGGCGGCTACGACAACACCTTCCGCAACATCCTCATCGCCGACACCCTGGTGTACTCGGGGATCACGGTCAGTTCGCTGGACTTCGGCTACCCGATGAACGGATTCGGGACCGGACCCACCGCGATCGAGAACGTGTCGGTCGTCCGGTCCGGCGGCCACTTCTGGGGGACGCAGACCTTCCCCGGAATCTGGCTGTTCTCGGCCTCCAAGGTCTTCCAGGGCATCAGGATCTCGCACGTGGACATCGTCGACCCGACGTACAGCGGGATCATGTTCCAGACGAACTACGTGGGAGGCCAGCCGCAGTTCCCGATCAAGGACACGGTGCTCACCGATATCTCGATCACGGGCGCGCGCAAGAGCGGTGACGCCTTCGACGCGAAGTCGGGCTTCGGGCTGTGGGCCAACGCGATGCCGGAGGCGGGCCAGGGGCCGGCCGTCGGTGAGGTCACGTTCAACGGGCTGAAGCTCAGCGGCAACGCCCAGGACGTGAAGAACACCACCTCCTCATTCAAGATCAACATCAACCCTTAGGGGGACACGCACAGACGCGGGCGGGGTACCTCCGGGAGCATCCGGAGGTACCCCGCTCGCGTAACGCCCTTGCACTCAGAAGTCCGTCTCTTGCGGCATTGGGGGCCGCCTCGTGCCCGAGGGCCTGTGGCGGGCCTGCGGGTGAGGGGGCTCCGTGCCGGGAGAGCGCCGGACGGCGGTCGCGGGGTGGCCATCGTCGGCGCTCCCTCCCCCCGGGCGCTGACGGCTTTTCATATGGCCTACGCGTGCCCCGGTACGGCCGCGTGCCCGCCGTACCGGGGCACGGCGACCTTCCGGGCACCGGTCGCTTCCGAGCGGGCCCTCGGCGGCCTCCTGGGGCCCTTCGGGTCGCCGGCGGAGCCGCCGTGGGGGCCGCTCCGCCGTCCGTCGCGGGCTCCCGTGCTGAGTCGTGGAGCCTCCACCCGGTCGTGCGCCGCATGCGGAGGGATGTCAAACATTTACGAAAACTGCGCGAGATATTGCGTTCACATGTTGCCAGTGGTTGAGTGTGCCGCGCCCCGGCAGAGAGTCGGCCGGGGCCTACCGTGCTCATGCCCGAAGGGGACCACCGATGAGAAGTGCTCGGATTCGCCGTACCCGCCGTGCCTCCGCGGCCGCCGTCGTCACCGCGCTCGCCCTGACCGCCCTTGCCTCCTGCGGCACGAGCAGCAGCGGCGACGGGAACGACGACTCCGGCAGCGGTTCGTCCGACCCGTCCGCCCCGCTCGACCCGAAGGCCAAGGTGACGCTGTCGATCGACTGCATGCCGCCGGCCGCGAAGGCCGCCGAGCTGCGCGAGTGGAACGAGGACATCAAGACGTTCAACAAGAAGTACCCGAACGTCAAGATCAACGGAAAGTCGACGCCGGGCCAGTGCCTGGAGCCGCCGCGCTTCACGGCCATGCTCAAGGGCAAGTCGCAGCCCGACGTGTTCTACGCGTACTTCACCGACCTGCAGCAGGTGCTCGACAACGACGGCGCGGAGGACATCACCGCGTACGTCAACGACACCACCGTCCCGGCTCTGAAGGACATCCAGCCCCAGGTGCTCGACGTCGCCCGCAAGGACGGCAAGCTGTACGCGCTGCCGACCAGCAACTACACCATGGGCCTCATGATCAACCGGAAGCTCTTCACGCAGGCCGGTCTGAACCCCGACACCCCGCCGGCCACGTGGGAGGGCGTCCGCGCCGCGAGCAAGAAGATCGCGGCCCTCGGCAAGGGCATCGCCGGCTTCGGCGAGTACAGCGCCGGCAACAACGGCGGCTGGCACTTCACCGCCACGCAGTACGGCCTGGGCGGGGACGTCGTCGACGCGAGCGGCAAGAAGGCGGCGTTCAACGACGACAAGGGCAAGCAGGTCCTCCAGCAGCTGCACGACATGCGCTGGGAGGACGACAGCATGGGCAAGACGCAGTTGCTGAAGTGGGGAGATCTGCAGAAGCAGATCTCCACCGACAAGCTCGGCATGTTCCTCGCCGCGCCCGACGACATCGCCTACATGGTGCAGCAGCTCGGGGCGAAGTACGAGAACTTCGGGCTCGGGCCGATTCCCGGCGCCGAGGGCACCCTGTTCGGCGGCAACAACTACATGATCAAGAAGGGCAGCTCGCCCGACAAGATCAAGGCCGCCGTCGCCTGGCTGAACTTCAAGAACCTCACCCCCGGCAAGGGCCAGTTCGAGTGGGCCCGCACCAAGGCCGACGCACTGCCCGTCGGACTGCCGCAGCCGAACTTCTTCACCGGTGAGAGCAAGACGAAGGACGACGCCGACCGCGCCGCCAACGCCACCATGCCCGTGGAGAACTTCAAGGCATTCATGGACAACCCCGTCCAGGGCAAGGCCGAACCGCCGAAGGCCCAGGAGATCTACAAGATCCTCGACAACGCGATGTCCGCGGTCCTGACCAACAAGGACGCCGACATCGACAAGCTGCTCGACACCGCGGAGCAGCAGGTCAACCAGGTTCTGGCGAACCAGTAACGGACGTGCGGAGGCCGGGCCGGGCGGGCCCGGCCCCGCACCCGGACCGTCCGTCTGCGAGCGACTGCACCGGCACCGAGGAGAGACCATGTCGGCCCCCACCCTGTCTTCCGGGAAGGCGAGCGCACCGCCACCCGGGCACCACCAGCGCCCCACCGGGCCGGACTCCACCCGTGAGGAGTTCGTGCGCGCCGTGCGCCGCAACATCTCGGCACACGGCTTCCTGATCGGAGCGGTGCTCTGCTTCTCCTTCTTCTCCTGGTACCCGATGGTCAGGGAATTCGTCCTGGCCTTCCAGAAGACCGAGGACGGCAGAACCACCTGGGCCGGCTGGTCCAACCTGAGCTACGTCTTCAACGACCCGGCGTTCTGGCAGGCCTGGCGCAACACCCTGCTCTTCACGGCGCTGGCCCTCGTCCTGGGCTTCGCCGTCCCGTTCGTCGTCGCCGTCGTGCTCAACGAGTTCCGGCACGCCCAGGGATACCTGCGCCTGCTCGTCTACCTGCCCGTGATGCTGCCCCCGGTCGCGTCGGTACTGCTCTTCAAGTACTTCTACGACCCGGGCTACGGGCTCTTCAACCGCATCCTGGAATTCCTGCACCTGCCGGCCCTGCAATGGCTCCAGGACCCGGACACCTCCATGCTCTCCGTCGTCATCGCCTCGACCTGGATGAACATGGGCGGGGCCACACTCATCTACCTCGCCGCCCTCCAGGGGATCCCCGGCGAGCTCTACGAGGCGGCCGAACTCGACGGTGCCGGACTGCTCCGCAAGGTCTGGCACGTCACCATCCCGCAGACGCGGCTCATCCTGTCCCTGCTGCTGCTCATGCAGATCATCGCGACGATGCAGGTCTTCACCGAGCCGTTCCTGCTCACCAACGGCGCCGGCCCCGAGGGCTCGACCACCACCGTCGTCTACCTCATCTACCAGTACGCCTTCAACTTCAACAACTACGGCAGCGCGGCGGCCCTCGGACTCGTCCTGCTGATCGTGCTCGCGGGCTTCTCCGCGGTGTACGTACGCCTCAGCCGCAGCAGCGAAGACTAGGACGGGAGCACGACGATGGCATCGAACACGCTTGTCTCCCGGCGCGGGGCACGCGGCGCCGGCCGGCGCCGGGACATGGACCGGGGCCGCCAGCGGACCCTCGTCTCACCGGCCCAGCTCGGCCGCCCCCGCGGAAGGGCCGTCTACTGGATCGTCTTCGCCCTGGTGGTCACGGCCTTCACCCTGGCGTTCCTCGGCCCGCTCTACTGGATGGTCACCGGCGGCCTCAAGGCCACCCAGGAGGTCGTGCAGAGCCCGCCGACGGCCTTCCCGTCGTCGGTCCACACGGAGAACTACTCCCAGGCCTGGACCGTGATGGACCTGTCCCGACTGCTCTTCAACACCCTGTACTACGCGTTCGGGGCGCTGGCCTTCCAGTTGGTCCTCGACGTGGCCGCCGCCTACTCGCTGTCCAAGCTGCGTCCGGTCTTCGGCAAGGTCATCCTCGGCATGATGCTCGCCACCCTGATGATCCCGGCGACCGTGCTCGTGGTCCCGCAGTACCTCACGGTCCTGGACGTGCCGATCTTCGAGCGCAACCTGCTCAACTCGCCCTGGGCGATCTGGCTTCCGTCGGTCACCAACGCCTTCAACATCTTCCTGCTGAAGCGGTTCTTCGACTCGATCCCGGGCGAACTCCTCGACGCCGCGGCCATCGACGGCGCCTCGGCGCTGCGCACCCTGCGCAGCATCGTGCTGCCGATATCGCGGCCGATCCTCGGAGTCGTGTCCATCTTCGCGGTGGTCGGGGTCTGGAAGGACTTCCTCTGGCCCATGCTCACCCTCCCCGATCCGGCGAAGCAGACCCTCAACGTGGGTATCTACTCGCTGTCCAACGGAGTGCCGCTCAACGTCCTCATCGCCGCGCTCACCATCGCGTCGGTCCCCACGCTGCTCATCTTCCTGCTCTTCCAGCGCAACATCATGAGCGGTCTCACCGCGGGCGGCCTCAAGGGCTGACGCCCCCTCCGAACCGCCGCCTCCCACCAGCACTCCGCCTCCGGCCCACCATCCGACGCCCCGTGTCCGGGCCGGGGGCGGAGTACCTCCTGCCCGAAAGGAACGTCACGTGGCAGCCATCCGTCCGACCGAGGCCACCGCACCGTGGTGGCGCGACGCCGCCATCTACCAGGTCTACGTACGCAGCTTCGCCGACGGCGACGGAGACGGCACCGGCGACCTCGCGGGGGTCCGAGCGAAGCTGCCCTACCTCGTCGACCTTGGCGTGGACGCCCTGTGGTTCACCCCCTGGTATCTCTCCCCGCTGGCCGACGGCGGCTACGACGTGGCCGACTACCGCGCCATCGACCCCGCCTTCGGTAACCTCGCCGAGGCGGAGAAGCTCATCGCCGAAGCCCGTGACCTGGGCATCCGCACCATCATCGACGTCGTCCCCAACCACGTGTCCGACCGGCACAGCTGGTTCCGCGCGGCCCTGGCCACCCCACCTGGCAGCCCCGAACGCGACCTGTTCCACTTCCGTGAGGGACGCGGCGAGCACGGCGAGATCCCGCCCAACGACTGGGTCTCCGAATTCGGCGGCACGCCCTGGACGCGGCTCGACGACGGCCAGTGGTACCTGCACCTGTTCGCCCCCGGCCAGCCCGACCTCAACTGGGCGCACCCCGCGGTCCGTCAGGAACACGAGGACGTCCTGCGCTTCTGGTTCGAGCGTGGAGTGGCCGGCGTCCGCATCGACTCCGCGGCCCTGCTCGCCAAGGACCCCGCCCTGCCCGACTTCACCGAGGGCGTCGACCCGCACCCGTACATCGACCGCGACGAGCTCCACGACATCTACCGGTCCTGGCGGACCATCGCGGACGGGTACGACGGCATCTTCGTCGGCGAGGTCTGGCTGCCGGACTCCGAGCGCTTCGCCCGCTACCTGCGCCCCGACGAACTGCACACCGCCTTCAACTTCACCTTCCTCGCCTGCCCGTGGGACGCCGGGCTCCTGCGCTCCTCGATCGACGACACCCTCGCCGAACACGCCCCGGTCGGCGCCCCCGCCACCTGGGTGCTCTGCAACCACGACGTGACCCGCACCGTCACCCGTTACGGACGCGAGGACACCGGCTTCGACTTCGCGGCCAAGGTATTCGGCACGCCCACCGACCCGGAGCTGGGCACCCGCAGGGCGCGTGCCGCGGCCCTGCTCTCGCTGGCGCTGCCGGGAGCCGTCTACCTCTACCAGGGGGAGGAGCTCGGCCTGCCCGAGGCCGACATCCCGCGCGAGCGGATCCAGGACCCGATGCACCTGCGCTCGGGAGGCGTCGACCCCGGCCGCGACGGCTGCCGCGTGCCCCTGCCGTGGTCCGCCGACGAGCCCTATGCCGGCTTCGGATCGACGGTGGAGCCCTGGCTGCCGCAGCCGGACTCCTGGCCCTCGTACGCGGCCGACGGGCAGAGCACCGATCCCGCGTCCATGCTCAGTCTCTACCGGAAGGCGCTGGGGCTGAGGCGCGCCGAGCCGGGTTTCGCCGCGGCCCCCGGCGAGACGGCGGAGGGCCGGCTGAACTGGCTGCCGTCGGAGCCGGGCGTCCTCGCCTTCGCGCGCACCCACGGCCTGATCTGCGTCGTCAACCTTTCGACCGGCCCGGTGGTACTCCCCGACCACGACACGGTCCTGCTGACCAGCGCCCCGCTGGACGCCTCCGGCATGCTGCCCGCCGACACCGCGGCCTGGCTGCGCAAGGAGGGATAGCGGGGGAGCGGAGGCTGCGGCACAGTGGTCGTATGGACGATCTCAACGCTCTCGCCGACGAGCACCTGTCCGCGGCCCGTGCCGCAGCCCACGGGCGCAGCGCGCACCTGCTGCTGCGCCAGGAGCCGCTGCGGCAGACGGTGATCGCGCTGACCGCGGGCTCCGCCCTGGACGAGCACAACGCGCCGCCCGCCGCGTCGCTGCAGGTCCTGCGTGGCGCGGTGCGGATCACCGCCGCGTCCGGGGACGTGGAGCTGGCGGAGGGCCGGCTCCACCCCATCCCCCAGGAGCGGCACGGGCTGCTGGCCCTGGAGGACGCGGTGGTGCTGCTCACGGCCGTCAACGTCTGAGCCGGTCTGGAGTACACCCGCGGGATCGAGGCATGAGAGAAAGGGAGGAGGCCGGGTCGTCGTATCACCCGTGACGACGCCCGGCCCTCCCGTTCCTCCGCTCCTCCTACGTCCCCCGGAGAATCCGCGTGCCCAGCAGGACCGACACCTCCCTCGCGGAACACGCCCCGCGCACGGGCGGGCGCACCGCGACGACGAGGCGATGGCGCACCGCTCTGCGCCGGACTCCCGTCTCGCTGTGGAACGACGACGTCTCCGACTGGGCGGCGGCCCTCACCTACTACGCGATCCTCGCCCTGCTCCCCGCACTCCTGGTCACGGTCTCCGTCATCGGCCTGGCGAACCCCGGCGCGACCAACGCCCTGATCGGCGACATCACCGCGATCGCACCGGCCGAGTCCGGCGCGGCCCTGCGCCGCCCCCTGGAGGCTGCCACCCAGGAGCGCACGGCGGTGTGGCTCCTCGTCGCCACCGGCGGTGTGAGCGCCATCTGGTCGGCGTCCAGCTACCTGGCGGTCTTCCGGCGGGCGATGCACGCCATGCACCACGTGAAGGACACCAGGCCCCCGCTGCGCCAGGCGCACATCATCGTGGCATCGGCCGTCGGGCTGCTCGTCCTGCTGATGGCCAGTGCCTTCGCCCTCGTGCTCACCGGGCCCCTCGCCCGGTGGCTCGGCCGCCGCATGGGTCTCGCGCAGGCCGGTGAGACGTTCTGGACAGCCCTCAAATGGCCTGTGCTGCTCTGCCTGGTCGCCTGCCTCATCGTGGTCCTCTTCAACACCGGGCCGCGCTCCGCCCGGGGAGTGCGCCGGGGGCTGCCCGGTGGTGTGCTCGCCGCGTCGCTGTGGCTGGTCGCCTCGGCCGGCTTCGCCCTCTACGCGACCCACGTCGGGAGCTACAGCCGGCTCTACGGCTCCCTCGCGGGTCTGGTCGTCTTCCTGATCTGGGTCTGGTTCGCGAACCTCTCCCTGCTGACCGGCGCCCAGTTCAACGTGGAGCTCGCCCGCACGGCGTGCCCGCGGAAGGGCGAGGCGTCCTGACAGGCCTCCGGGCCCTTGTGGGAGCGCTCCCAGAAGTGGAGGATGCGGCCATGACGCAGCCGGCGCACATACGTCCCTACCGACCCGCGGACCGTGCGGCCCTGGCGGACATCTGCGTCCGCACGGCCGACAACGGCGGTGACTCCCGGCACCTCCACCCCGACCCCTGGCTGATGCCCGCGCTCTTCGCAGCGCCGTACGCCCACCTCGAACCCGAGCTGACCTTCGTCCTCGACGACGGATCGGGGCAGGCGGTCGGTTACGTCCTGGGGACGGCGGACACCCGGCGCTTCGCCGAGAACTTCCGCGAGATCTGGCTGCCCCGGGTCACGGAACGCTTTCCGGAGCCCGGAGGAGAGCCCGCAACGCCCACGGAGGCCATGACGGCCCTCCTGTACCGCCCCGAACGCATGATCCTCCCCGAGCTGGCCGCCCACCCCGCGCACCTGCACATCGACCTGCTGCCACCGTGGCAGCGCAAGGGGTACGGCAGAAGGCTGATGGACACCTTCCTGTACGCCCTGCACAACAGGGGCGTGCCGGCCGTCCACCTGTCCATGCTCACGGCCAACACCCCGGCCAGGGCCTTCTACGACCGCCTCGGCTTCCGGGTGATCGACGTTGCCCACCCCGGGCCGCTCACCTATCTGGGGCGCCCCACCGAGGGTGTGGAACCGGCGGGCTGGGCAGGTAGTGGGTGGCGAGCCCCGGAGAGGGCCGAGGCCGCCCGTCCGGAGGGGTGAGACGGCATGGCTGAGCAGAGCGGGTGGAGCTTCGAGGACGACCGTGGACGGCTGGCGGTGGCGGACCGCCGTCCCTCCAGGGTGCTGGCGTACATACAGGCGGGCGCGACGTTGTGGGACCACGGCGTCCACCCGGAGGGGATCTTCGGTTCGGGCCACGACGGTGCCGAGCCGGACCGCGCCAAGGCCGGCAGCCTTCCCCTGGACGCCGTCGACTACCGGGGCGCCGGTGACGACCTGGACGTCGACACGCTGTTACGCGGCCGGCCCGACCTGGTCGTCGCCGTCAGCTACGGCCACGGCCAGCTCTACGGTCTGGACCCCGACACCGCCAAGCACCTGGAGGAGAGCGTCCCGGTCGTCGTGATCGACGTCGGGCAGGCACGCACCCTGGACCGCGTCAGCGAGCGGTTCGCCGGTCTCGCTCGCTCGCTCGGCGGCTCGACGGACCCGGACGCGGCGAGCGGCCTGGAAACAGCGCGTGAGCGCCTGCGCGCCGTGGCACGTTCCCTTTCCCCCGGCGGCCCCCGCGTGCTGGCCCTCTCACCCGCCGGCCCGGAGCAGGCCTATGCCGCGCGCCCACGGATGTGGCCGGAGCTGCGGGTGCTGGCCGAGCTGGGCGTGGGGCTGGTGTCCCCGCCCGAGGGCGCCGGCGTCAACTGGGCCACCGTCGACTGGGCGGAGGCCGCGGCCCTGGAGCCCGGCGTCGTCCTGGCGGACATCCGGTCCAACGCCGTGCCCCTCGCGGAGATCGACGCACCCGCGTGGCAGGCGGCCGCCCCGGTCGTGCGGACCGTGCCGTGGAACCCGGAACCGCTCTGCAGCCCCCGCGCCCACGCGCGCTTCCTCGGACTCGTCGCCGACGCCCTGGGGGCGACGGGCTGACCCGGTGTGCCGGGCGGCCGCCCGGCACACCTCCGGCGCGGGCGGCCGGATGCTCCGTACGGACGCCCCGGATCGCGCCGTGCCCCGCCGTTCGGGAGGCTGGGCCGAGAAACCGGGACGCGAGATCCCCGTACCCCGAGGAGCAGGCATGCAGCAGGACAAGCACCCGTCGTACCGTCCCGTGGTCTTCCGCGACCGCTCCGCCGGGTACGCCTTCCTGACCCGGTCCACCGCGTCTAGCGACCGGACGATCGACTGGGACGACGGCAACAGCTACCCGGTCATCGACGTCGAGATCTCGGCCGAGAGCCACCCGTTCTTCACCGGGAAGGCGCGGGTGGTCGACACCGAGGGGCAGGTCGCGAAGTTCGAGAAGCGCTACGGGGACGAAGGGCGCGGAGCCTCCTCCTGAGCACCGGTCCCGGGTCGCCGGAGCGACCCCCTGGTCAGGCACGCTCCTGTGCACCGGGCAGAATCGGCGGCAGTCCGACCCCTGACCGCCGCCTCCCGCCGGGCACCCCCGCCCGCGTCCCCCCACAGGAGACCCGCCGCCCATGCCCGACAGCCCCGCCCTGCTGGTCATCGGCGAATGCGTCGCCGACATCGTCAGGACGCCGGGCGCGCCGGACCGGACCCACCCGGGCGGCAGCCCCGCGAACGTCGCGTACGGGCTGGCCCGGCTGGGCCGTGACACCACACTGCTGACCCAGCTCGGCCCCGACTCCGACGGCCGGCTGATCAGGGACCACCTCGTGTCGGCCGGGGTGCGGGTGCTGACGGACGGGAGCGGGGCGCCCACCCCGGCGGCCACGGTCGAACTCGACGACGAGGGCCGGGCCGCGTACACCTTCGCGATCACCTGGACGCTGGGCGACGTGGACCGGCCGGGGGAGCCGCCGCAGCACGTGCACACCGGATCCGTCGCCACCGGGCTCGAACCCGGTGCGGGCACCGTCCTGGACCTGGTGGAGGACCTGCGGACCACGGCGACCGTCAGCTACGACCCCAATGTGCGCCCCGCGCTGATGGGCGACCACGCCGACGCGGTACGCCGCGCCGAGCACTTCGTCGGGGTCAGCGATGTCGTCAAGGCCAGCGACGAGGACCTGCGCCGGCTGTACCCCGAGGAGACCCCCGAGAGCGCCGCCGCCCGCTGGGTACGTTCCGGCCCGGCCGTCGTCCTGCTCACCATGGGCGCCGACGGTGCGCTGGCGTTCCTGCGCGACACCGTGGTGCGCGTCGGCGCGCCGCCCGTCCGCATCGAGGACACCGTGGGCGCCGGCGACGCCTTCATGTCCGGCACGCTGCACGCCCTGGCCTCGCACGGCCTGCTCGGCGCGCGGGGGCGCGCACGTCTCCGGTCCCTGGATCCCGCCGTGCTCGGTGACGTGCTGCGCCACGCCGTGGCCTCCGCCGCCGTCACCGTCGGCCGGGCCGGCGCGCTGCCCCCCGACCGTGAGGAGCTGGCAACCGCTCTGACCAGCGTGACTGCCCCCGAGTGACAAGGGTGTCCTCCCCGTGGTCCGGTCGTTCAACTCGGTATGACCGTGACCCTTACCGACACCGCCCCACCGTCCACCGCCGAGCTGCTGACCGGCGTCCTCCTCGGTCCGGACTTCCGCCGCGAACACGGCTTCTGGCAGCGGCTGATCAGCACAGAACCGTTCCGCCGCCCCGCCGGGGGAACACCCGACGAGCGCCTGGCGGTCGCCTACGAGCGCCTGCGGATCCTCAACCGCTCGCTCGACAACGGCGCGCGTCTCGCCGCCGACCTGCGGGCGCTCGCGGCCCTGCACGCCTGGCTCGGCCCCGTGGACCCCGCGCTCACCACCGTCGCGGGCATCCACTACAACCTCTTCCTCGGCAGTCTGCTCGACCACGACCGCACCGGCCGCCGCGATCTGTCCGACCACCTCTCGATGCGGCGCATCGGCACCTTCCTCTGCACCGAGGTCGCGCACGGCAACAACGCCTCCGCCATGGAGACCACGGCCACCTACGACCGGGCGCGGGACGGGTTCGTCCTGCACACCCCGAACGCGGGCGCGCAGAAGTTCATGCCCAACACCAGCCCGGCGGGCGGCGCCAAGTCCGGGCTGGTCGCGGCGCGCCTGCTGGCCGACGGCGCCGACCACGGCGTACGCCTCTTCCTGGTGCGGCTCACCGACGACGTAAAGGAACTGCCCGGGGTCCGGGTGCGGCGGCTGCCGGCCCGCATGGGCAGCCCGGTGGACCACTGCCTGACGTCCTTCGACCGGCTGTTCGTCGCGCGGGACGCCCTGCTGGGGGACGACGAGGGAGACGGCCCCCGGGGTGAGTTCAGGACGGAGCCGGGGGACAGGCGGCGGCGCTTCCTGACGGCGATCGGACGGGTCACCCCCGGCCGGATCGCCCTGAGCGCCTGCGCGGCGGGCTCGGCCCGGGCGACGCTGGCGGTCGCCGTGCGATACGGCGGCCACCGGTTCATCCCGGGCTCCCGGGGCACCCCGCCGGTGCCGGTCAACGCCCACCGGACCCACCACGGCCCGCTCGCCTCGGCCATGGCGACTGTCTTCGCCATGAGCCTGCTGCACCGCAGGGCGCACGACCGGTGGGAGGCATGTACGGACGAGGCGGGCCGGAGCGAGGCCGTGAGGCTGGTCGACGTCGGCAAGGCCTGGATCACCTGGCGGGCCCGCGAGGTCATCGTGCAGAGCCGCGAACGCTGCGGCGCACAGGCCCTGCTGGAGAACAACGGCATGACCGAGCTGGTCACCGGAGTGGAGGGAGCCATCACGGCGGAAGGCGACAACATCGCCCTCTACACCAAGGCCGCCGCCGACATGCTCTTCGCCGCCGCCCCCCGGGAGGACGGTCCCGAGGAACCGGAGTCCGGCGATCTGGACGACCCGCGCTTCCTCGGCCGACTGCTGGCTGCCGTGGAGGACATCTGGTTCGCCCGGGCGAGGGCACGCGCGCTGCGAGCCCCCGATGCGGACGTCCTCGGGCGGTGGAACGCGGCCTCGGGACCGGCCCTGCGCGGTGTGGAGGCCTACGCCTACCGCGAGGCCGCCGAGGCGTACGCCGAAGCGCGACGCGCTCTGCCCGACGGTGAGGCCAGAGACCGGGTGGGAGAGCTGGAGCGGCTGTTCGCCGTGGAGTGGGTGGCCCGCAACAGCGGTGATCTCCTGGCCGCCGGATTCCTGAGCCCCGATCAGGTCGAGTGCCTGGCGGAGACCACCGAGGACCTGATCGCTGCCGTCGCCGCGCACGCCCCGCAACTGGCGGACTCCTTCGCACTGCCCGCCGAACTGCTGGCGGACTGGCCGATCGCGGGGGCGGACTACGCCGATGCGTACGACGACCCCGGCGCGCCGTGGCACACCGCCTCGGCGGATGTCCGGTGAGCGCCGTCCGCGCGGCACACGGACGGCTGGGCGAGAGCCTGGAGATCCTCGGCCTCCGCGTCGTGCTGCTGGCCTACTGGGGGACGGTGTCGGTGCTGACGCGCCGGTGCGCGAAGCCGTCGGCGTACCGCGGCGAATCGGTTCGCCCCCGCTCCTGACGCGCCCGACGGCGGGAGGTGCCGGTACGACGGGGTGCCGGTGCGGCCCGGCACCCCGTCGTACCGGCCACGGCCCCGGAAACCGGCGAAATGCCGCGTGATAGCTTGCAGACGCCAGTCACACTCCACGTGGAGTCAGGGAATCCGGTGCGAATCCGGAGCTGACGCGCAGCGGTGAGGGGGACGGGCGGGGCCACGGCCACTGGGACACCCTCGGGTGCCCCGGGAAGGCGCCCCGTCCGGACGAACCCGAGTCCGAAGACCTGCTGGCACCCGCTTCCGCACCGGGAGCGGAACTCCGTACCGGGCTTCGCGCAAGAGCCCAGAGACGCCGAGGGACTCCGTGCCGCCCATATCCAGCACCGTACGCCGAACCGCCCTGCTCCTCACGGGGCTTGTCCTGCTGACCGCCTGCGGCGGCAGCGGCCCAGGACCCGCCCGCGCCGGGGACGGCTCCGGCGCCGACGGCTATCCCGTCGCGCTCGCGAACTGCGGCCGCACGGTGACCGTCGACGCGAAGCCGCACCACGCGGTCTCCCTGGACCAGGGGTCGACGGAGATCCTGCTCTCCCTCGGTCTGCAGGACAGCCTCGCGGGCACCTCCACCTGGACCGACCCGGTGATGAAGGGGCTCGAGGCGGCCAACGCGAAGGTCCCCCGCATCGCGGACAACCGCCCCTCCTCGGAGAAGGTCCTCGGCCTGGAACCCGACTTCGTCAGCGCCTCCTTCGCCTCGACCCTCGCGAAGGGCGGTGTGGCGCCGCGCGAACAGTTCGAGGACCTCGGGGTGCCCACCTATGTCGCGCCCGCCGACTGCGCGGCCAAGGACAACAGTGGCGGTGGTGACGGATCCCGCAGCGAGCCCCTGACCATGGACAGCGTCTACACCGAAGTGCGCGATCTGGCACGGGTGTTCGGCGTGCCGAAGCGGGGGGACGCGCTCGTCTCCGAGCTCCGGTCCCGCATCGGCGCGGCCACCGCCGACGTCGACGCGTCCGGAGCCACGCTCCTCTACTGGTTCGCCAACTCCGAATCCCCCTACCTTGCGGGCTGCTGCGGTGCCCCGGGCATCATCACCGAGGAACTCGGAGCGAAGAACGTCTTCGACGACACGCACGAGGAGTGGCCCCAGATCAACTGGGAGACGGTCGCCGACCGCAACCCCGACGTCCTGGTCATCGGCGATCTGACCCGCAAGTCCCAGACCGCCGAGAGCGCACGCAAGAAGATCGACTTCCTGGAGTCCAACCCCGCCACGAAGAACATGGACGCCGTCCGGCACAAGCGCTACGTCCTGCTCAGCGGCCAGGCCATGAATCCCGGCATCCGGACCGTGGAGGGCGTGGAGCGCGTCGCCGCCGGGCTGCGCACGTTCGGACTCGCGGGGTGACGGACACCCGACACACCCGGGCCGTACGGTTGCGCACGGCGGCGGTCGACAGGCCGGGAGCCGGGCGCATCCTGCGCGACGGCCTCCTGTGGAGCGCCGGCGCCGCTCTGCTGCTCCTGTCCGTCGCGGTCGCCGTCACGATCGGCCCCGCGCGCATCTCCGTCCCCGACGTCTGGTCCGCGGTCGCGGCCCACCTCGGCATCGGAGAGGCGCGGCTGTCCCCCATCCGGGACGGCATCATCTGGAACCTGCGCATGCCCCGCACCCTGCTCGCCGCGGTCTGCGGGGCCGGGCTCGCCGTGTCCGGGACCGTGATGCAGTCCCTCCTGCGCAACCCGCTGGCCGACCCGTTCGTCCTCGGGGTCTCCTCCGGCGCGTCCACCGGGGCTGTCGCTGTCGTCGTCCTCGGCGCCGGCGGGGGAGCGTTGTCGGTCTCGGCCGGCGCGTTCGCCGGCGCGCTGCTCTCCTTCGCGCTCGTCCTGCTGCTCAGCCACAGCCTGGGCGGTTCCACCGACCGGGTCGTCCTGTCCGGGGTCGCGGCCATGCAGCTCTTCTCCGCGCTCACCTCCTTCGTCGTGATGACGGCCGCGGACGCCGAGCAGACGCGGGGCGTCCTGTTCTGGCTGCTCGGCTCCCTCGGCGGGGTCGGCTGGTCCGACGTGTGGATGTGTTCCGGTGTGCTGGGCGTGACGCTGGCGATCTGTCTCGGACATGCACGCACCCTCGACGCCTTCGCCTTCGGCCAGGACGCTGCGGCAGCACTCGGCGTCCACGTCGCCCGGACCCGGACCGTGCTGCTCTGCACCACGGCGCTGCTGACGGCGGCGCTCGTCAGCTCTGCGGGCGCCATCGGGTTCGTCGGCCTCGTCCTGCCGCACGCGGCACGGGCCCTGACCGGCTCGGGTCACCGAAGGCTCCTCCCGGTGACGGCGCTCGCCGGTGCGGTGTTCCTCGTCTGGGTCGACACCCTGGCCAGGACCGTCCTCGACCCCCAGGAGGTGCCGGTGGGGGTGGTCACCTCCCTCATCGGTGTGCCCGCGTTCGTCCTGGTCCTGTACCGCACCCGGAGGAGCGCGTGACGCGCGAGAAACAGGCGACCGGAACCCCGGGCGACGGACTCCGCGCGGCCCGCGTGAGCAGGGAGGCCGGGGGCAGGATCGTCCTGGACGGAGTCAGCGTCGCCCCGCCGCCCGGTACGACCGTCGGCCTCCTGGGGCCCAACGGGTCCGGCAAGACGACCCTCCTCCGGGTCATGGCGGGCGTGCTCGTACCCGGCACCGGTGTGGTCACCCTCGACGGCCGTACCCTCGCCGAGACGGGCCGGAGGGCCGTCGCGCGTCGCATCGCCGTGGTCGAACAGCACGCCGCCACCCAGGTCGACCTGACCGTCCTGGACGTCGTGCGCCTCGGCCGCATCCCGCACCGGCGCGCGTGGTCCGCGCCCGGTCCCGAGGACGAGGCCGCCGTCCGTGAGTCCTTGGCCCGGACCGGCCTCGCCGACCGCGCCGGACAGTCCTGGCACACCCTGTCCGGCGGTGAGCGACAGCGCGTCCAGATCGCCCGCGCACTCGCCCAGCAGCCGCGTGAACTCCTGCTCGACGAGCCGACCAACCACCTGGACATCCAGCACCAGCTCGAGCTGCTCTCGCTGGTGGCAGCCCTTCCCGTCACCGCCGTCATCGCGCTGCACGACCTCAACCTGGCGGCGATGTTCTGCGACCGGATCACCGTCATGAAGGACGGCCGCGTGGTGGCCGGCGGAACGCCCGCGGAGGTCATCACCGAGGAGCTCATCGCCGACGTCTACCGCGTGCGCGCCGTGGTGACACCGGCCGGGCCGGGCGGACGCCCCTCCGTACGGTTCCTGCCGGGCGTTACCGTTCCCGGACCGCGCGGTCACGGCGAAGGGGCGGTCCCGTGAACCTCCCGGGCCCGCCCCTCGCTACTGCCGCGCGGCCGGTCGCCGCTGTGTGAGGGGGTCAGCGACGACGTCCCTGGCCGAACTCGCCGCCCATGTCCTTGCCGCTGCCCATGTCGTCCTTGCCGTCCGCGTAGTCGATCTTCTCCTTGCGGATCTCGGCGGAGACTTCCTTCTGCTCGGTGACCTTGCTGGTCTCGAGACGAACCCGCTCCACGGGGACCGCCTCCTTGCGGACGGTGGCTCGCTCGGCGTGGAGGGTGACTTCGACGTCCTGTTCGCCGAGGTCCTTGGTGCCCGTCGTCTTCTCGCCCGGACGCAGAGGCTCGCGTACGAGACGGACCTCCTCGTGGGAGACGGGGACCGTCCTGGTGACGTTCTCCGTGACGACGTACTTGTGCAGGCGCGCCCTGCCGCTCTCGTACTCCTCCGTGCCGACCTGGAGCTGTTCCTCGGAACGGATCATCTCCTCCCGGCCGCCGGCACCCGTGGCCGAACGCTCGGCCCCGGCTCCCGCGAGCGGGCGTGACGTCGACGAGGTGTCCATGTCGCGGTGCTTCCCGGTGCCTGCCCCGGCACCCGTGCCGGCCGTGGTGCCGGAGGTCTTCGCCTGACCGGCCTTGGCGGTGCCGGCCGCACCCGCTGCCCCGGCCGCCCCGGCGGCGCCCATGGCCGCCGTGCCGGTCCCGGACGTCGTGCGCGCGTCTCCGCCCGCACCGGCGCCCTTCCTGGTCAGCCCGTAGTGCCGGTAGAGCTCTTCCTCCTCGGCGACGGACAGGTGCGCGTCGGCGTCCACCCGAGGGGCTTCCTTGACGCGCTCCTTCGGATGCGAGATGTGCAGGTCGGAGCCCACGCGACGGGCTCCGGCGAGCGGCACGAAGCTCTCCTTCATGCCGAACATGCCGGTCTTGACCGTGATCCAGTCCGGCTTGCCGGTGTCGTCGTCGACGTACACCCGTCCGACCGTGCCGACCTTCTCGCCGTCACTGTCGAAGACGGTCAGACCGTCGAGCTCTCCGGAATCCGTGAAACCGTCAGCGGCTCCCATGCCGATTCCTCCTCGCCCGGGCGCGTCCTGAAGGTGGGTCCAGCAGGTGAGGCGCGTCCGGATTCCATCGCGCCTCACCCGGTTGGACGCTGCAACTTCCCGGCCTGGACGCCGAGCGGCCGGGGCTACCCGGGATGGGCGGTGGCCCCGTTCCGGGCAGATATCGGGCCCGCCGACTCCGTTACGCCATTCGGGTGAGGGCCTTCCTGGGTGCGCCCGCATCCGGGGACAACGTCCGCCCGTATGATCGACGGGCTGCTGCCGGCCGTCGGCAGGCCGTACGCCGAGGGGTGTACGAGCGGGCCTGTACACCGGGGGTGCACCATCGGTTCCGCACGCGTCGACCTGCCCCGGCAGCGCGGCGAACTGCTGGCACGCCACGAGGACGGTGCCGCCCTGCACCACCTCGTGTGGCGGCTCGGCCCCGGCTGGCGGGTGTGCAGCAGCGCGGTGCTCGGCGGAGGCCTCGGGCCGCGCTGCTGGATCCTGAACGCCCAGGTCCCCGGCGGCTACCCCCGCCTCGACCCCGACCGCCACCTCGCGGAGATCGCGGCCTCCGAGGCGCTGACGGGCCCCGGCGCCGGACTCATGACGGCCGCCGACGTCACCGCGCACACCGTCGCGGACGACGGCGGTGTGACCGCGACGGTCACCAGTGGCCTCGGCGTGCGGGGATGGGCCGCCGGTCCCGCCGAGGGCACCGACGGACCGCTGCCCGCCGGCACCGTCAACATCGTCGTCACCCTTCCGGTCGCCCTCTCCGACGCCGCCCTCGTCAACGCCGTGGCGACCGCCACCGAGGCGAAGGTCCAGGCGCTCGTGGACGCCGGACTCGACTGCTCCGGGACCCCGACGGACGCCGTGTGCGTCGCCGCTCCCGCACCGGAGGCCGGCCCCGGCGAACCGTTCGCAGGACCCCGCTCGCACTGGGGAGCGCGACTCGCCAGAGCCGTTCACCGCGCCGTGCTGGAGGGCGCGCTGCGGCACGCTCGCCGCGCACCGGCCCCCGACCGACTCCGTACCGACGAGAGGAACCTCCCATGACCACCCCGCAGCCTGCGGACGCCGCCCCCGGTACACCGACCGTCGCCGTCCTCGGCACCGGGATCATGGGCTCCGGGATGGCCGGGAGCCTGCTCAGGGCCGGGCTGGACGTCCGGGTCTGGAACCGCACGCGTGCCAGGGCCGAGCCACTGGCCTCGCACGGTGCGACCGTGACGGACACCGCGGAGGAGGCGGTGAGCGGGGCGGACGTCGTCCTCACCGTGCTGAACGACGGCCGGGCCGTCACGGAGACGCTCGACGCGGCGACGCCCGGTCTGCGTCCCGGGCAGACCTGGCTGCAGTGCTCCACCGTCGGGCTCGACGCCACGACGGATCTCGTGCACCGTGCGGCAGAACTGGGCCTCGTCTATCTCGACGCCCCGGTCTCGGGTACGAAACAGCCCGCGGAACAGGGCGCTCTCACCGTCTTCGTCGCGGGCCCGTCCGAAGCCCGCGCGACGGCGCAGCCCGTGCTGGACGCGATCGGCCGGCGCACCGTGTGGGTCGGGGAGGAGCCGGGAGCCGCCACCCGGCTCAAGCTCGTGGCCAACACCTGGGTGATCAACATGGTCAACAGCGTGGCCGAATGCCTCAACCTCGCCGAGGGCCTGGGACTCGACCCGCGGTTGTTCCTGGACGCGATCAAGGGCGGTCCGCTGGACACGCCCTATCTGCAGGGCAAGTCCGCGGCGGTGCTCTCCGGTGACCTCAGCCCGAGCTTCGCGCTCTCCACGGCGCTCAAGGACTCCCGGCTGATCCTCGATGCCGCCGAGGCGTCCGGAGTGAGACTGGACCTGGTCGCCGCCTCCGCCGAGCGGTTCACCCGGGCGGAGGCGGCGGGGCACGGGGACCAGGACATGATCGCCACGTACTTCGCGGGCCGGGCCGATCAGCGCGATGCCGGGGGTTCCGCGTCATGACGTCGGACGGAGCCCCGCCGGCGTGCTCCTGACGCGATGTCACCACTGCGCGGAGCGGCGACTCGGACGACGGTCACGGGGTGCCTCACCACCGCGTCGAAGAGATAGCCCTGGGTGTTGTGGGCGGCCGTCACGGGCTGGGTGCGGCCCGACCGGTCCGTCGCGCGGGCGAGGAGCACACCGGGCCCCGTCGTCCGCGGAACCCAGTCGGCGGTCCAGCGCACCCAGCTCCCCGCACGCGGCTCGTCGCGCAGCCGGGCCCTGTGCCACACGGTGCCGCCGTCGGTGCTGACCTCGACACGGCGCACCGGAGCACCGCCCGACCAGGACCGGCCGGTGAGACGGTGCCTGCGACGGGCGGCGAACGAGGCGCCGGGAGCGAGTTCGAAGGCGCTCTTGAGTGTCTGCCGGGTGAGCGGCGCGCTGCCCTCGGGCGGGTGGCCGGGGCCGAACAGCCGGTACAGGCCCGTGTTCCACGGAGTGAGCAGCGGTTCCGCGCTCACCTCGATGTCACCGACCCACTTGATGTTGGCGATGCCCACCCACGACGGCGCGATCAGGCGGACCGGGGCACCGTGATCGGGCGGCAGCGGTTCACCGTTCATCTCGTACGCGAGGATCACGTCATCCAGCGCCTTCGCCACCGGCAGGGGACGGCGGACCCGGCCGAGGTTCGTGCCGTCACTCACGACCTCCGCGTCCAGGCCGCGCGGCAGCACGTCCACGGCGTTCCTCCCGACGGCCGCCGCGCGCAGCACCTCGGCGAGCCGCACCCCGCGCCAGCGTGCCGTCCCGATCGCGCCCAGGGTCCACGCTGTGCCGCTCACCTGCTGTCCCTGCTGCGAGGTGAAGTAGCTCCGGCCGTTGCCCGCGCACTCGACGAACGCCGTGCGGCTGACCGACGGCAGGGCCCGCAACGCCTCGTACGTGAAGTCCACCGGGCCGCCCTCCAGCCCGTCGCCCCACACCGTGAGTCTCCAGTCCGCCACGTCGATGAGCGGGGTCGCCGTGTGGTTGCGGACGAAGAAGCGGTCCGTGGGGGTGAGCAGGCCGGTGCCACGCAGCGCCGCGAAGTTCGTCTCGGCGTTCGTGCCGCGCACGGTGAACAGCTCCGGAGGCAGGGACTTGACGATCCCCGCCGGCGCGACCGCCGCGCGGGCGGAGGCGGCGGCGGCCGGCACCAGCGGGGCCGCGAATGAGGCGGCCGTGATCAGGCGCAGCAGATCGCGGCGATCGATACCGGCGCTTCTCGCGCGGCCTCGGGACCACTGCCGGAGCCGCATCCGGTCGTACGCGGCTTCGGACGGCGGCAGGGAACTCATGGGCGCTCCAGGGGAGAGGAGGGTCATCCGGCGGGCGGGGAAGCGGTGCGGTCGAGCGGTGGGCAGGTGCAGGGCGGTTCCTGCGCGCAACGGCGTACTCGCCCGGTCTCGACCGTGTCCGCGCGAGCGCGGTGGCGAGGCGTCGGCGGCGTACTGTCAACGGACCGTAGAGGGCGGACGTGCCGGGGTGGAAGCAGGTCGTGCACCTGGCCACGAATCTGCAACGCGGCCGCAACAGACGCCCGCGCGGCTTGGCCCCCCCCGGCGGCGCCCGCCGCGCGCCCGAGGGGTGTCGGTCCTGGGCAGGCATGCCGCTGCGCAGTTTGCCGAGTGTGCGGCCGAGCAGCCGGGACGCGTGCATCCGGGAGATGCCCGGCTCCTCCTGGTATGCGGCGCTGCCGGCCCGGGGCCGCACCCGTGGTCCGGGCAGTGCGCGGGGTCATCCCGTCACGCTTTTCCGGTCGTCGACCACGAGGTGCGGACGCCTGCTCGGTCGGCGCCAACCCATGCATGCATGCGAGGTTTTGAGCCGGACCGACGCCACTTCGGCGGGGGCTCGGCGTGACCACCTCGTGGGGTGCGCGGCGCAGGGGGCCCGCATGCGCCGGAGCACAAGGAACCGCCCCACCGGTACGGGGGAGCCCGGTGGGGCGGCCGTAACCAGGGTGCCACAGTGAGCGGCCCGTTGGGGACGGATCGGCCTCCGCGGTACACGAATTGCCGAACCCTCCACGTATTCGCCCCGTGCTCCACCTTCTCGGTCCGCCCCGCCCCACCGCCGGCCCCGGCGTGGACGTGGAGAGGGGTGCGTTCATTGCGCTCACGTGAACAGTCCGGGGGCGAGGGAATAGGTGCAGGCTGAATCGGCTTCTCGTCCGTGTCGCCGGCTGCCGATACCGACCGGAGTGAGAAAGCCATGTCCGAGGCCACACGCCCGCCCACCAGCCCGCCCGCGTCCGCGCGGCCGCCCGCCCCCGGAGATCTGTCCGGGGCCACGCGGACCCCCGTGGACCCGTCGGCGGGCGCGAGCCCCATCGGGGCCACGGGACCCGCGCTCCCGGGGCATCCGCTGGACAATCCGGCCCGCTCCTCGCTGACCGGTCCGCACGCCCGCTTCGCCGAACGGCGTGGCCGCGTCCTGCGTTACCACCCCGACGTCACGCCCTGGCTCGCCCTGCCGGACGACCCGGGGCCCCAGGACTGGTCCGACGTGGCCGCGCTCGCGGGTGCCGGTGCCTCCGTGACCCTCACCGCCTTCCGCGAGCCGCCGCCGGCCGACTGGGAGATCGTCTTCCAGGCCACGGGTGTGCAGATGGTGGACGACTCCGTGGCCGCCGAACCCGATCGCGAGGCGTCGCTCCTCGGCCCCGCGGACGTAGCCGACATGCTCGACCTGGTCGCTCGCACGCGCCCGGGCCCGTTCCTGCCCCGCACCGTGGAACTCGGCACCTACCTCGGCATCCGTCGCGCCGGAGTCCTGGTCGCGATGGCGGGGGAGCGGCTGCACCCGTCCGGCTGGACGGAGATCAGCGCCGTCTGCACCGACGAGTCGGCGCGCGGCCAGGGGCTGGCCGGCCGGCTCGTCCGGGCCGTCGCCCACGGCATCCGCGAGCGCGGCGACACGCCCTTCCTTCACGCGGCCGCCTCGAACACGTCCGCCATCCGCCTGTACGAGAGCCTGGGCTTCACTCTGCGGCGTACGACCTCCTTTCTCTCCGCCCTCGTTCCCTCGGACACCCCCCTGCCCGGCGACGTCAGGACCCCGGAGCGGAGGGCGGGTAACTTGGAACAAGTGGGCCGATAACCGACGAACAGGCGGGAGGCGTGCCGTGGTCAGAGGGCTCCGGCGCCCGTCGGTGGCGCGCACACCACCACTGCCGGGGACCGATCCGGAGGAGAGGGCGGCAGGTGCCTCCCGGATCGGGAACTGGGCGCTCGCCCTGTGGCTCGTCCTCCTGACCACCGCGGTCGTCCTGATCGACGCCTTCACGGGCCAGGAGCTTCCACTCATCCCGCTGCTGGTGGTGCTGCCTGCGCTGGCCTCGGTCTTCTGTTCGGTCCGGCAGACGAGCTTCGTCGCGCTCTGGGTCACGTGCGTGGTCGTGGCGTCCCGCATCACGTCTACCGGCGCCTTCTGGGACGTGGTGTTCCTCATCGGCTTCACAGCCCTCGCCAGCGGTCTGGGAGTCGTCGCGTGCGCCGCGCGCATCCGGCACGCCACCGAGATGGCCCGCCTGCGCTCGGCCACCGTCGCGCTCCAGCGCCAGATCCTGCGCCCTCTCCCGGTCACGACGGTGCAGGTCTGCGTCCATGGGATCTACGAGCCGATCGAGGAGGACCGGTTCGTCGGCGGCGACATCTACGAGGTCGTGCACTCCTCGCACGGAACGCGGGTGATCATCGGTGATGTTCAGGGAAAAGGCCTCCCGGCGATCGGGGCGGGATTCGCCGCTCTCGGCGCCTTCCGGGAGGCCGCCGTCCGGGAGCCGGAGCTCACCGCGGTCGCGGATGCGGTCGAGGACGCCGTCGTGCGGCACAACGCCTACTCCGCCGAAATCGGCGAGACGGAACGCTTCGTCACCGCGCTGCTGCTCGGATTCGACGCGGGCGACAAGGTGCGGGTCGTCAACTGCGGCCACATGCTCCCACGGCTCCTGCGCGACGGGACGGCCTCCGTCGTCACTCTGGACCGGACGTCGGTGCCCCTCGGCATGGCGGAGCTCAGCAGCGAGCAGCGGGCGGCCGAGTGGGTCGCGTTCCCGCCCGGCGCGACCCTGCTGGTCTTCACCGACGGCGTGACGGAGGCGAGGGACGCGACCGGCGCCTTCTACCCGTTCGACGAACGGCTCGCCGAGTGGACCGGCCGCGAGCCCGCCGAACTCCTGGAGGCGCTCCGGACCGACCTGCAGGAGTTCTCCGGCGGTGTGCGCCGCGACGACGTCGCCGTGCTCGTGATGAGCAGGCCACCGGGCGGCGGGGACCCGCCGGGAAGTCGGGGTGGCGGGGCCCGGGTCGGTGACCCGCCCGAGCGGGAGCCCGTGACCTGACCCGCAGAGACGGCAAGCGGCAGGCGGATGGCGGCCGGGCACAAAACCCTTCGCGCGGCCCCGCCCCGCACGGCTACGGTGGACGTCATGGGTACGTACTACTTCTTTCTCTGATTCCCGGCCGTGACGCCGCCGGGTGACGCCGCGTGCTCCGCACGGGGCGCGCCGTCGGCGGCGCTCCTCTCCGCCGTCCGGCACTCCGGTCCCGCGGTGCGTTCCGCCCCCCGGCGGCCCACGCGCGCGCCAGGACACGTCACTTCAGGGAAAGCACCCATGCGTCCACACCCCCGTCATGCCCAACTGGCCGTTCACGACGTCTGCAAGGCGTACGGCGACCGGCGCGTCCTCGACCAGGTGTCCTTCACGATCCGGCCGGGGGAGAAGGCCGGTGTCATCGGCGAGAACGGATCCGGCAAGTCCACGCTGCTGCGGCTCCTCGCCGGAGCGGAGGCTCCGGACGCCGGTGACATCACCGCACTCTTCCCCGGCGGCACCGGCCACCTCGCCCAGACCCTCGCACTCGACCCCCGGCGCACGGTGCAGGACGCCGTGGACGCGGCCCTCGCCGAGCTCCGGACGCTCGAACGGCTGATCGCCGCGGCCGAGAAGGCGATGTCCGACGGCGATCCCGGCGAGACGAGCCTCGCCGCGTACGGCGACCTGCTGTCGCGGTACGAGGAACGCGGCGGCTATCAGGCCGACGCCAGGACCGACGCGGCCCTGCACGGCCTCGGCCTCGGCGCCGTCACGCGGGACCGCGAGCTGGGCACGCTGTCCGGTGGTGAACAGGCCCGGCTCGCCCTCGCCTGCGTCCTCGCGGCGGCGCCCGGACTCCTCCTGCTCGACGAACCGACCAACCACCTCGACGACGCCGCCGTCGGCTGGCTCGAGGAACACCTCCGCGCGCACCCCGGCACCGTCGTGGCCGTCACCCACGACCGGGCGTTCCTGGAGCGGACCACCACCGTGATCCTGGAGGTCGACCGTGATCTGCGCGGCGTCAGGCGGTACGGCGACGGCTGGGACGGCTACCGGACGGCGAAGACCGCCGCCCGCCGCCGCTGGGCCCAGGAACACCAGGAGTGGCTCGCCGAAGTCGCACGCACCGAGGCACTGGTGGGCGTGGCGGGGCAGCGCCTCGCCGGGAGCGGCAAGGATCCAGGGGAGGGTTTCGGCAAGCACCGCAGGTCCCACGAGGCCAAACTGTCGGGACGGGTCAGGGCTGCCAGGACCCGGCTGGAAGCGCTGCGCCGCTTCCCGGTCCCCTCGCCTCCCCGTCCGCTGAGCTTCACCGCGGAGCTCGCCGTCGCCCCGGGCGGCTCCTCTTCCGCGGATCCGGGCACGGACCCGGCGGGCGGCCGGGACCGGGGCCCCGTGGCGGAGCTGGAGTCCGTCGTCGTGACCGGCCGGCTGGACCTGCCCTCACTGCGCTTGATGCGGGGACAGCGGCTTCTGGTCACCGGGCCGAACGGTGCGGGCAAGACCACGCTCCTGCGTGTCCTGGCCGGCGACCTCGCACCCGATGCCGGGACGGTCCGGCGGTGGGGCAGGGTCGGCTACCTCCCGCAGGAACTCCCTCCGCGCCCCACACGCCGTACGCTGCTCGTGACCTTCGCCGCGGGCCGGCCGGGGCTCCCCGACGAGTACGCCGACGAACTGCTGACCCTCGGCCTGTTCCGCCCGGAGGACCTGCACGTCCCCGTAGCCGACCTCTCCGTCGGACAGCAGCGCAGGCTGGCCCTGGCCCGGCTGGTCGTCCGCCCGGCGGATCTCCTGGTCCTGGACGAGCCGACGAACCACCTCGCGCTCGACCTGGCCGAGGAGGTGGAGGCCGCGCTCGAGCGGTACACGGGATCGGTCGTCGTCGTCTCGCACGACCGCAGTTTCCGATGCCGTTTCGCCGGCGACCACCTCGAACTCGGGGCAGGCCGCGTCGTGCCGGGTGCGCACACCCGCTGAGCGCACACGGGGCAGCCCCTACTCCTCCGAGGGCACCCGCCCGTCCCGGACATAGTCGCGCAGACGTTCGATGAAGACCCGTTGTCCCGCGACCAGGCGCTCCGAGGCCTCCTCCGGGGTGCACCAGGCGAACCGGTCCATCTCCGGGAACTCCCGCCGCACACCGGAGCCCTTGGGCCACTCCATGGTGAAGGTCCCTGGCACGGCCCGGGACGGGTCCAGCCAGGCTTCCACGGCCCACACGGACACCGTCTTGCCGCCGGCCTGGAGGTTCTCGCCCAGCGTCACCCACGTCCCGTCCGGGAGCGGCAGTCCCAGCTCCTCCTCGAACTCCCGGCGGGCGGCCGTCCGGAGCTCCTCGCCGGGTTCCGCCTCGCCCTTGGGGACGGACCACGCGCCGGCCTCGCGGCGCGCCCAGAAGGGGCCGCCCATGTGGCCGATGAGCACCTCGGCGTCCCGGCCGCCGTCCTCGCCGTTCACGACCCGGAAGAGCAGGACCCCGGCACTGCGCCTGACTGTCGTCATGGCGTCAGTCTGCCCACGCGGTAGGCCTGCCGAGCATCCGGACACCCCGCTGCCGTGGCATCACTCCTTCGGCGCACCTCGTTCCTCCTGATGTCCCTGTTGCCCTCTGGTGCGGGCCGACGTGTCCGGCCATGCTGGCGGCCGACAGCGCTTTCTGCGCGCAATCCGTTCCGTATCAGGAGGATTTGTGGGCCTTGCCACACTCCGCGGTGCCCTGCGGCCACTCGTGCTGCTGGCGACCGTGTCGGCGATGGCGGCGGGAGCCGTCGCACCCGCGGCCGCCGACTCCGGTCCCGACCCCCGCCCGCACACCGCAGCCGAGATCCTCAGACCCGTATCGCCACCGCCCGCCAGCGGTCCGCCCGGCGAGGCGGCATCCGTCGTCGACGGCGACGGAATCGAGACGGCCCGCGCATCCCGGCCCATCGCCCCCGGCGTCCGGCTGGACTCGTACGACCGCCTGGAGTCCGACAAGTGGCTGAGGGTCGACGCCCTCTCGGTGGACCTGGACGGCGACGACGTGCGGGCCGACTACCTCTCCACCGGCAGGGTCGCGGACCGGAGTACGGTCTCCGAGCTCGCCGCCGGGCACGATCCGGGGCGCGGGCGCCGTACCGTGGCGGCGGTCAACGCCGACTTCTTCGACATCAACCAGACGGGGGCACCACAGGGCCCGGGGATCAAGGACGGCCTGACGGTCCATTCCCCGGCCCCGGGCATCAACCGGGCGGTGGGCATCGGGCCGGGGAACGCCGGCCGCGTCCTGGAGCTGTACTTCGAGGGCACGCTCACCCTGCCGTCGGGCCCGCACCCGTTCGCCGCCTACAACGCGGCGAACGTACCGGCCCAGGGAGTGGGCGCCTACACCTCGGCCTGGGGCACCGCCGACCGGGCCCTGACCGTCGACGACGCGCGGCCGGTGACCGAAGTCGCCGTACGCGACGGCAAGGTCGCCTCCGTGTCCGGCACGCCCGGGGCGGAGCCCGTGCCCGAGGACACCGTCGTGCTCGTCGGCCGCGAGGCCGGGGCCGGGCTGCTCTCGGCCCTGGCACCGGGTGATCCGGTGAGCATCGAGTACCGCGCCCGGACCGACAGCGGCGTGGTCCCGCGCACGGCGGTGGGCGGCCGGGAACTGCTCGTCGCCGACGGGGTCGCGCAGAACCACGACGGTGAGGGGAACAACACCGCCGCGCCCCGGACGGCCGTGGGCTTCTCCAAGGACGGCCGGACCATGCAGGTCCTCACCGTCGACGGCCGTCAGACCGACAGCGGCGGTGTCACGCTCACCGAACTCGGCGCGATGATGCGGCGCGCCGGCTCCTACAGCGCGCTGAACCTCGACGGCGGCGGCTCCTCCACACTCGTCGCCCGTGAGCCGGGCAGCGACGCACTCCAGGTGGAGAACAGCCCGTCCGACGGCAGCGAGCGCACCGTCCCCAACGGCCTCGCGCTGACGGCCCCCGACGGCAGCGGCAGACTGCGCGGTTTCTGGCTGGAGACCCGCACCCCGGCCGGCGTCGCCCCCGGGGACGACCCGGTGGCCGGAGGGCACCCCGAGCGGGTCTTCCCCGGTCTGACGAGGCGGCTCACCGCCGCCGGCTACGACGAGACGTACGGCCCGGCGGCCGGCACCCCCCACTGGCGCGCCGCGAACCCGTCCGTCGGCAGCATCGACGGGGAGGGCACCTTCACCGCCCGCCGCAGCGGAACCACCGAGGTACGGGCCGAACGGGCGGGCGTCCACGGTGAGACGAGGCTCACGGTCCTCGACCGTCTGACCCGCGTCATGCCGACCACGACACGGGTCGGGCTCGCGGGCGCGCAGGCCACGGGCCGCTTCGGCATCGTCGGACTCGACGCCCACGGCGCGAGCGCCCCCGTCGAGCCGGCCGACATCACCCTCGACTACGACCACGCGCTGTTCGAGATCGCCGACGACGGACGCGGATCCTTCACCGTGAGGTCGCGCACCGGAGCGGGAGCGGGACTGATCAAGGCAGCCGTGGGCGGCGCGGACACCACCCTCGCGGTGAGCGTCGGCCTCACCGAGCAGGCCGTGTCGTCCTTCGACGACGCCGGGACCTGGAAGTTCAGCCAGGCACGCGCGGACGGCGCGCTCGCCGCCACACCCGAGGGGCACACGGGTACGGGCCTCCGCCTCACCTACGACTTCACCCGGTCGACGGCGACACGCGCGGCCTACGCGGCGCCGCCGCAGCCCGTTCCCGTGCCGGGACAGTCCCAGTCGTACACGCTCTGGATCAAGGGGGACGGGAACGGTGCCTGGCCCACGCTGCACCTGAAGGACGCAACGGGTTCGGACCAGTTGCTCCGGGGGCCGTACATCACCTGGACCGGCTGGCGGCAGGTCACCTTCGCCGTGCCGCCGGGGGTGGCGACGCCGCTGTCGGTGTACCGCTTCTACCTCGCCGAGACCGCCGCCGCACGGCAGTACACGGGTGAGATCGTGATCGACGACCTGTCAGCCCAGGTGCCGCCGACGGTCGACATTCCCGAACAGCGCGCGCCCGCAGACCCGTTGATCGACACGGCCGCTGTGACCGAACGCCGGGACTGGCGCTTCGCGGTGATGTCCGACGCCCAGTTCGTCGCGCGGGACCCCGACAGTGCGATCGTCCGGCAGGCCCGGCGCACCCTCCGGGAGATCAGGGCGGCCCGGCCGGACTTCCTGGTGGTCAACGGGGACCTCGTCGACGAGGGGTCACCCGCCGACCTCGACTTCGCGCAGCAGGTGCTCCAGGAGGAACTCGGCGACGCGCTGCCCTGGTACTACGTGCCCGGCAACCACGAGGTGATGGGCGGCACGATCGACGACTTCACCGACCGGTTCGGCCCGGCGCAGCGGACTTTCGACCACGAGGGGACCCGGGTCATCACCCTCGACACCTCCAGCCTCGGCCTGCGTGGTGGTGGCATCGCCCAGATCAAGGAGTTCAGGGCCCAGCTCGACGCGGCGGCGAAAGACCGCTCCGTCGGGTCCGTGATGCTGATCGAGCACGTGCCGCCGCGTGATCCCACCGCGCAGCAGGGGAGCCGGCTCGGGGACCGCAAGGAGGCTGCCCTGATCGAACAGTGGCTCGCCGACTTCCGGCGTACGACCGGCAAGGGCGCGGCGATGATCGGGAGCCACGTCGGGGTGTTCCACGCCTCCCACGTCGACGGGGTTCCGTACCTGGTCAACGGCAACTCGGGGAAGACCCCGGCCGGACCGGCGGACGCGGGCGGCTTCACGGGGTGGTCCCTGATCGGAGCCGACCACGTCCCGCGGGGCGAACAGACCCGGGCGCGTGAGCAGCCGTGGCGCGGCGGGCCGGACTGGGTGTCCGTGCAGACACGCGCCCACGTCGACGCGTTGTCCCTCGACGCACCAGCGGAGCTCGTGGCGGGGGAGCGTGCCCAGGTCACCGCGAGCGTCACCCAGGGAGCGGGCCGTGTGCCGGCCGCCTTCCCCCTCAGCGCCGACTGGACCGGGTCGCCGGACGTCCACATCGGTGATACCGGGACCGCCGGACGGCGTCACATCGCGGCGCTGGACCCGGAGACGGGCACGCTCACCGCGCTCCGGCCCGGTTCGGTCACGCTCGCCGTGACCGTCAACGGCACCACCCGGGAGGTGCGGGTCACCATCGCGGCCGGGGCGGTGGCGCCCGCCGCCTGACACAACGCAACATCGGACACCACCGCGAGGCATGCAGAAGGCCCTGTTCCGGCCGCCCCTTCCTACGGGGACGGCCGGAACAGGGCCTCAGGATCCACTCCGCCGGCTCCCGGCGCTCACGTCTTCCGGTAGCCGTAGGCGTCCGACGCCGCAGCCTCCACGGCGTCCAGGTCGCCCCCCGCGGAGGCCGTCACCAGTGCGGCCACCGCGCCCTCGACGAACGGCGCGTCCACCAGCCGTGCTCCTGGGGGCAGTTCATCGCCCTCGGCCAGCATCGACTTCACGGTCAGCACCGCGCTCCCGAGGTCCACCAGGAGCGCCACACCGGCTCCCCGGTCCACTCTCCGGGCCGCCTCGGCGATCAGCTCCGGACTCGTGCCGAGCCCTCCGGCGGACGTCCCGCCCGCCGCCGCCACCGGGGCCGTCGCGCCGCCGGCCGCCAGCCCCCCGGCCAGCTCGGCCACGGCCTCCGCCACCGGCCCGCTGTGCGAGACCAGCACGATCCCGACCTGCTTCTCCCCGGTCACGCGCCGCCCCCGTCGCCGTGAGCCGCAGCGTCCACGAGCGCCCCGACCAGGAGTGCGGCCGACGTCGCCCCCGGATCCTGGTGCCCGATGCTGCGCTCGCCCAGATAGCTGGCCCTGCCCTTGCGCGCCTGCAGGGGGACCGTCGCCGACGCGCCGGCCACGGCCGCCCCGTGAGCCTCCTCGAACGAGTCGGCCAGGACCTCGACGGCGGGGAGCAGCGCGTCGAGCATCGTCTTGTCACCGGCCTGCGCCCCACCGAGCTGCGCCACCGCCGCGACCCCCGCGCCGAAAGCCTCGGCCAGTTCGGCGGGCGACACCTCCTGGGCGTCGCCCAACGCCTTCCCTGTGCGGCGCAGCAAGGTCCCGTACAGCGGTCCGGACGCCCCGCCGACCGTCGAGATCAGCTGCCTTCCCGCCAGCCCGAGCACGGCACCGGGCGTCGCGGGTGGCTCGTTCTCCAGTGCCTCGCGCACCGCGGTGAACCCGCGCCGCATGTTGCTGCCGTGATCGGCGTCCCCGATCGCGGCGTCGAGCTCGGTCAGCCGGTCCGCCTCGCGGTCCACGGCTGCCGCGGTGGCCGTCATCCAGCGACGGAAGAAGTCGGTGTCGAGCACAAGATCTCCTGTTCCTCACACGGACCGACGGAGGTTTGTTCACCGGCCCCAACGGAGCGCGGGCGTCTGTACCGGCGCGTCCCAGAGTCGTACCAGCTCCTCGTCCGCCTGACAGACGGTCACCGAACAGCCCGCCATGTCGAGCGACGTCACATAGTTCCCCACCAGGGTACGAGCCACCGTCACACCCCGCTCGGACAGCACCCGCTGCACTTCGGCATTGAACCCGTACAGCTCCAGCAACGGCGTCGAGCCGAGGCCGTTGACCAGGACGAGCACAGGACCGCTCGGCCGCAGGTCCTCCAGCACCGCGTCGACCGAGAAGTCGGCGATCTCACGGGAGGTCATCATCGCGCGCCGCTCCCGTCCGGGCTCGCCGTGGATGCCGATGCCCAACTCCAGTTCCCCCGGGGGGAGATCGAAGGTAGGGGTGCCCTTCGCCGGTGTGGTGACCGAGCTGAGAGCGACCCCGAAACTCCGCGAGGACTCGTTCACCCGGCGGGCCACCGCCTCCACCTGCTCCAGCGGTGCGCCCTCGTCGGCGAGCGCACCGGCGATCTTCTCCACGAAGAGCGTCGCCCCGGTGCCCCGGCGGCCCGCGGTGAAGGTGCTGTCGGCCACCGCGACGTCGTCGTCGACGAGCACCCGGGCGACCCGCACACCCTCGTCCTCGGCGAGTTCGGCCGCCATGTCGAAGTTCAGTACGTCACCGGTGTAGTTCTTCACGACGAACAGCACACCCGCACCGCTGTCGACCGCCACCGCGGCCCGCACCATCTGGTCGGGCACGGGAGACGTGAACACCTCTCCCGGGCATGCCGCGGAGAGCATTCCGGGCCCGACGAATCCCGCGTGCAGCGGCTCGTGTCCGGAGCCGCCGCCGGAGACGAGCCCCACCTTGCCTGCCACGGGCGCGTCGCGCCGGACGACGAGACGCTTCTCGGCGTCCACGAGCAGCTCCGGGTGAGCGGCGGCCATACCGCGAAGGCCGTCCGCGACGACTGTCTCCGGCACGTTGATGAGCATGCGCAACGGTTCCTCCTGGAGAGAGCGACGGCAGACCGCAGGTGCCGGCCGTCGGCGTGAATCCGATCCTCTTGTCTCAGGTGCGTACGGCCCCCAGTATCGAAGAGACCCGTGTGATCGGGAAGCGACGCGTCGGAGGGACACACATCCGAGCCGTCGGAGGGACGCGTACACGCCCGTCTGCGCGCGGACCACCCGCAGAAGGGCGTCCGGCACGAGCCCCTGAGGTTCTTACGGTCCCGTGACGCGGGCGTGCCGCGCGGCCTCTCCGGTCCGCGGGCGGCCTAGCGTGGCGGCATGCGCGTACTGGTCACCGGCGGAGCCGGTTTCATCGGGTCGTACATCGTCCGGACCCTCGCCTCCGGCGGGCACGAGCCGGTGGTCCTCGACGCCCTGCTCCCCTCGGCGCACGGACCCGCCGGGCCCGGCGGGTCCGCGACGGCCCAACTGCCTCCGGGCGTCCGGACGATCGTCGCGGACGTACGGGACAGGGAGGCCGTGGCCGGTGCTCTGTCCGGCATCGACGCCGTGTGCCATCAGGCCGCCATGGTGGGTCTCGGCAAGGACTTCGCCGACGCACCGGAGTACGTCGGCTGCAACGACCTGGGCACCGCGGTCCTGCTCGCCGGAATGGCGGCGGCCGGGGTCCGGGACCTGGTGATCGCAGGGTCCATGGTGGTCTACGGCGAGGGACGGTACGACTGCCCCCGGCACGGCACGGTCAGGCCGGGCCCCAGGGCGGTGGACGACCTCGAAGCCGGGCGATTCGAGCCGCACTGCCCCTCCTGCGGCTCGGAACTGGTGCCCGGCCTGGTCACGGAGGAAGCCCTCGCCGACCCCCGTAACGTGTACGCGGCCACCAAGCTCGCACAGGAACACCTCGCCGCCGCGTGGACCCGCGCGACGGGCGGCCGGGCGGTGGCGCTGCGCTACCACAATGTGTACGGCCCGGGGATGCCGCGCGACACCCCGTACGCCGGTGTCGCGTCCTTCTTCCGGTCGGCCCTGGCCAGGGGAGAGGCACCCCGGGTGTTCGAGGACGGCGGCCAGCGGCGCGACTTCGTCCACGTCCGGGACGTGGCGGCGGCCAACGCCGTGGCTCTCGCGGCACTGGCCGAGCGGGCGCCGGGCACCTTCGACGCCTACAACACGGGAAGCGGCACCCCGCACACCATCGGAGAGATGGCCCGGGCCCTGTCGGCGGCCCACGGCGGGCCGGATCCCGTCGTCACCGGTGAGTACCGGCTCGGGGACGTCCGCCACGTGACCGCCGATTCCCGGCGCCTGCGCGAGGAACTCGGCTGGAAGCCGGAGACGGACTTCGCCGCGGGGATGCGGGAGTTCGCCACGGCACCCCTGCGGGCTGCCACGGGATCGCGGGCGTAGCTCCCGGCGTCCGCCCGCCTCAGACCGGGGCGGCGGGCAGGGTGACCTCGAAACAGCAGCCACCCGCCACATTCCTGACGCCGGCCCGGCCGGAGTGCGCCTCGACGATCCCGCGGACGATCGCGAGCCCGAGGCCCGCCCCCGACGGCGGGGTGCGGGCCTGGCTGCCCCTCCACCCCGTGTCGAACACCCTCGCGAGGTCCTCCTCGGGGATCCCGCCGCACCCGTCGGTCACCGAGAGCACGAGACCGTCGGGCGAGCGCTGCGCGGCCACCGCCACCGTCCCGTCGGCCGGGGTGAGCCGGATCGCGTTGATCAGCAGATTGCCCATGACCCGGCTCATCTCCTTGCTGTCGACCTCCACGGGCACCGCGTCGACCCGGTCGCCGACGAGGCGGACCCCGTGTTCGCGGGCCAGCGGGCGGGCACCGGCGAGGGCGTCGCCGACCAGGTCGTGGGCGGAGACCCGGGTGGGCGCCAGTGTGAGCGATCCGGCGTGGATGCGGGAGAGTTCGAAGAGATCACCGACCATGTCGTTCATGCGCTCCACCTCACGGCGTATCTGCCGCAGGTAGCGGTCCGAGTCCGGCGCCATGCCGTCCTCCAGGGCCTCGGACATGGCGCGCAGCCCGGTCAGCGGGGTCCGCAGGTCGTGCGAGATCCAGGCGACGAGCTCCCGGCGCGATCTCTCCAGGGCGCGCTCACGCTCCCGGGAGCTTTCGAGCTTCGCGCTGGTGGCCGCCAGTTCACGCGTGAGCGCGGCGAGTTCCGCCGTCGCCTGCCCCCGCGGTGCCGCGAACGTGCCCCCGTCGCCGAACGAGCGGGCCGCCAGCGTCAGGTCATGGCTGCTCGCGGCCACCCAGCGGCCCAGCAGCACCGCGGTCGCGAGCGACACCGCGGCGGCCATGGCCACGACGGTCGTCACCACCGTCAGGTCGTGCGGAGACAGGAACATCGCCCAGGCCACGGCCAGGGTCCCCGCCAGCATCGCCGTCACCGCCACGGCGGCGACGACGCTCAGGGAGACCACCAGGGGCCGGTTCCGGAGCAGCCGCAGGACCAGTGCGCCGAGCAGCCCGGCCACGGCGGCGCCGAGGAACGCGAGGAGGGCGATGAGGAGGATGTCCGCCATGCGCTCAGTCCTCTGAGGTGTCGTCGGCGGGCAGGTCCAAGCGGTATCCCACGCCCCACACCGTGTGAATCAGACAGGGGCGCGCCGGGTCCGTCTCGACCTTTCCGCGCAGTCGCCGCACATGGACGGTCACCGTCGACAGATCGCCGAAGTCCCAGCCCCAGACCTCCCGCATCAGCTCCTCGCGGGTGAAGGCCTGCCCCGGGTGGCTCAGGAAGAAGGCGAGCAGGTCGAACTCGCGGAGCGTGAGGCAGAGATCCCTGCCGTCGCGGGTCGCGCGACGGGCCAGAGGCTCCAGGCCGATCCCGGCGCCGCCGAGCCGGGCGGGGGCACCGGGGCCGGGGCGCCGGCCCCGGCGCAGGACCGCCTCCACCCGCAGCACGAGTTCGCGTGGACTGAAGGGCTTGGTCACGTAGTCGTCGGCACCGGTCTCCAGCCCCAGGATCCGGTCGTCCTCGTCCCCCCTCGCGGTGAGCATGATGACGGGCACGGGCCCCCGCGCACGCATCCGCCGGCACACCTCGAAGCCGTCCATGCCGGGCAGCATCAGGTCGAGCACCACCAGATCGGGCCGCCGCACACCGAAACTGTCCAGCGCCGATGGCCCGTCGTCGGCCCGTCCGACGTCGTAGCCCGCACGTTCCAGGTAGCCGGCGGCAACCTCC
The DNA here is from genome assembly GCF_035946055.1 of Streptomyces sp. NBC_01341. Taxonomy (NCBI): domain Bacteria; kingdom Bacillati; phylum Actinomycetota; class Actinomycetes; order Kitasatosporales; family Streptomycetaceae; genus Streptomyces; species Streptomyces sp. NBC_01341. The sequence goes on from NZ_CP108364.1 coordinate 6,774,168, forward strand.
GCGACGGTCGGATCGTCGTCGACGACGAGCACACGGCCGCGCGACACGCCGTCCTCACCGCCGTTCGGTGACACGCCGCCGGAGTCCGGCGGGGAAGCGATGTTCTGCATGGCGCCACTGTGGCATCAGCGGCCGTCCGGGTGGAGGGCCTCCCCCCGCCACACGGTCGACGTCCACGTTTCGTAAGATCCCGAAGCCCGGAATGCCGGTTTTGGCTCCGTAGGGTGATCGGCGTGACCGATTACTCGCCGGCTGATCCCGCCGCCCCCCTCCGCGCCGACATCGTCCTGCCCTGCCTCGACGAGGCCGCGGCCCTGCCCCGGGTACTGGCCCGTGTCCCCGAAGGATGGCGGGCCATCGTCGTCGACAACGGGTCCACCGACGGGTCTGCGGACATCGCCCGCTCGCTCGGTGCGACCGTGGTGCACGAACCGCGCCGCGGATTCGGCTCCGCCTGTCACGCGGGACTGCTCGCCGCCGAGGCCGAGTACGTCTGCTTCTGCGACTGCGACGGCTCGCTCGACCCGGCACTCCTCCCCTCTTTCGTCCGGCGGATCGCCGAGGGCGAGACCGACCTGGTCCTCGGCCGGCGCCGCCCCACGGCCCGCGGCGCGTGGCCCCTGCACGCGAGGGCGGGCAACGTCGCCCTCTCCGGGATGCTCCGCCGCCGTACCGGTCTGAGACTGCACGACCTCGGGCCGATGCGGGCCGTACGCAGGGAGGCGCTGCTGGCGCTCGGTCTGACGGACCGTCGCAGCGGCTATCCGCTCCAGATGGTGGTGCGCGCGTCGGACGCCGGACTGCGCGTCGCCGAGACGGACGTGCCGTATCTGCCCCGCACCGGCAAGTCCAAGGTCACCGGCACCTGGCGGGGTACCTGGCACGCGGTCCGGGACATGCGTGCGGTGCTGCGGCAGCCCGCGACTCGGACCTCGCCTGCTGTCCCCGCGGAGGCGACCCGATGAGCACACCGACGCCGGGCGGCGGAGTGACGACACTGCTGGTCATCGCCAAGGAACCGCTCCCCGGGAAGGTCAAGACCCGGCTCACGCCGCCCTTCAGCGCCGAGGAGGCCGCTGAACTCGCCGCCGCGGCACTCGAGGACACCCTGCGGACCGTGCTCACCCTGCCCGTGCGGCGGCGGGTCCTGGTCCTCGAAGGCCGCCCCGGACCGTGGACGCCACCGGGCTTCGACGTACTGCCGCAGTGCGCGGGCACCCTCGACGAACGCATCGCGGCGGCCTTCGCCACGTGTACGGGACCTGCGCTCCTGATCGGCATGGACACCCCGCAGATCACCCCCGCCCTGCTGGCCCCCGCGCTCTCCCCGGCCGGATGGGACGGCTGCGACGCCTGGTTCGGTCCGGCCGAGGACGGCGGCTTCTGGGCCCTCGGCCTCGCGGCCCCCGACCCCTGCCTCGTGCGGGGCGTTCCGATGTCCCGCCCCGACACGGGCGGACTCCAGCGTGCCCGTCTGACGGGCCTCGGCCTCGCCGTGCGGGACCTGCCGCCGCTGCGCGACGTGGACACGGCCGAGGACGCGGCCCTCGTCGCCGCCGCCGCGCCGCACGGACGCTTCGCCGAGGCTCACGGGCGACTGAGCCGGGCGGCGGTCCGATGAGTACGGTCCTGCCGCCGGCGGGCCCGGGCTCCGCCCCGTGGGCGACCGCCGATCCGTACGCGCGAGCACTGAGCCAGGGACGCGGCCCTCTCTTCCTCCGGCGCAAGGACGGATGGCTGCTGCCCCTCGACGTCGAACGCTGGTGCGCGGAAGCCGACGCCGCCGACCTGTCGGCACTGTGCCGCAGCGAGGGCACGGTCATCGACATCGGCTGCGGCCCCGGCCGGCTGGTCGCCGCTCTGGCCGCGCGTGGGCACCGGGCCCTGGGCATCGACGTGAGCGAGGCCGCCATCGGACGCACCCAGCGGCTCGGCGGCTCGGCGCTCCGCCGCAGCGTGTTCGAGCCGCTGCCCGGCGAGGGACGCTGGGGGACGGCCCTGCTCATCGACGGCAACATCGGGATCGGCGGTGACCCCGGGGCGCTGCTCCGCCGGGTCGCCGCAGTGCTGGCCCCCGGCGGACTGCTCATCACGGAGGCGGCGCCCCACGACGTGGACGAGCGGGTCCAGGTCCGGCTCGACGACGGCCGCGTGCAGGCGGGAGCCGGCCCCCACTTCCCCTGGGCCCGCGTCGGCGTGTCCGCCCTCCTCGGCTACGCCCGGTCCCAGGACTGGACGCCCGTCGATCAGTGGGAGGCCGACGGCCGCCCGTTCCTCGCCCTGCGCCGCTCCCGCACGGTCCGCAGCGCCAGCCAGAGCGCGGACACCGCGAACAGGGCGGCGGTGATCAGCAGCCAGTTCCCCAGGAACCTGTCGGGGGACAGCCCGCTCGCCGGTTCGTAGCGCTCGGCGTGACGCGTGATCAGGGGGAACCACGTCAACAGGAGGAGCCCGGACAGGAGCAGCGGGACGCGTACGAAGTTCACCAGTCGCGGACGCCGCGCGAAGGGGACCCGCAGGGCACGGTCCGCCGCCGAGTACAGCGGCACCAGCACCAGGTCGTGGACGAACGCGGCGCCCACGAACCACACCAGGATCATGACGGTGTCCCCGTCGAGCAGTCGCACCCCCGCGTATCCCGCGAGGGCGAGCGACGCGGCCATCAGCAACAGGTGCAGTGGTCCCTCCCCGTACCAGCGGCGCAGAACGCTCATCACAGCTCTCCGAAGGTCAGGCGGTTCACCCATTTGGTGTTCATCACGCCGGGGGCGGCCGGCACGATGACGCGTGCCGGGTAGCCGTGATCCGGTGACAACGCCTCACCGTTGACTCCCAGTGCGAGCAGGGACAGCGGATCGCGCACCTGGTTCCCCCTGAGCGCCACCGTCCGGAACGGCCCGCTGCGCTGGAGGGATTCGACCAGCACCCCGGGCGGTTCACCCGGGAATCCGGCGAGCGCGGCGAGGTCGCGCAGCCGGACTCCGCGCCACCACTGGTCGGACGTCGACCAGCCCTCCACACACGCGATGGGCAGGGCCGCGCTGTGCTGGCCCAGAGCCAGCAGCTCCGTCCGCGACAGCCGGATCTCCCCGGCCGGTCCGACGACGGTGAGCCGCCAGCGTTCCCCCGTGTCGGCCGGAGTGATGCCCACCTTCGCCGCGGTCTTGTTGATCTGGAACCCGTTGGGACCCGGACGCGGTTCGGCGCTGCCGCGCGGGGTCAGCAGGGCGGTGCGCCGCAGGCCGCCGTCGAAGCTCCGGCCGGCCGACGTGACCAGCAGGAGAAGCGACCCCGCCCCCACGGTGGCGAGGGCGCCACGCCGGGAGACGGTCGGCACGGTCGGACGCGGCGAGGCCAGTTCGTCCTTCTCCCCGGCGGGGAGTCCGGCACGCAGTACCCGCAGCGCCCGGGGAAGTTTCAGGCAGGTGTGCGCGAGGAACGCGGCGATGAAGACCCACGCCCCGTAGAAGTGCAGCGGATAGAAGGATCCGGGGAACAGGTACTCCAACTGGATGTTCAGCAGTCCCGTGACGAATTCGAAGAGCGCCCCGCCCACCAGCAGCAGCAGCGACAGACGCTCCAGGGCGTGTCCGGCGGACCTGGCGGGCGGCAGTGCGAAGAGCCTCGGCACCACCGACCACAGCTTCGCCAGCAGGACCGGCACGAGGACGATGCCCAGGGTGACGTGGACCCCCTGTGTCAGCCGGTACAGCCAGTGGGGTCCGGTGGGCCAGTCGAACAGGTAGAAGCCGAGCCACCCCTTGTCCGGTGTCTTGTCGTTCACGGCGGCGAGGTCCGGGTTGTACGCCGCGTACGACAGGAGGCCGGTCACGAACATCAGGGTGATCCCCGCGAGGAGCACCAGACCGAGCACGGCCGTGAACCGGGCGCCGCGCACCGGACTGCGCCAGAACGCGGGCTCGGTCGGAAGCGGGAAGCCGGGGGAGGGGAGGTGTGCACGGGCCTGCCGGTGTCTGTCGCGCATGGTGCCGACGTTATGCCGGGGCAGCGCACCGGGGGGCTTACGACTCCTGACGAAAGTCTGACGTCCGCCCGTGTCCCTCCGCGGATCTGACGGATCTGTGACGCGGCGGCGTCGCACCCCCCGGCGAGGCCCGTCGGTGCGTAGCGTGCGTGCGTGACGACCGAGGAACGCAGTGACCTGATCCGTACCCCCGACCCCGCCGTGCCCACCGACCCCGCGGTGTCCGCCGTCCCGACCGCTCCCGCCGGGCGTCGTCGGGATCTGACGGCCGCCGCGGCGGGAGCGCTGCTCGTGGCGGTTGCCATAGGGGTCGGGTGGGTGATCCAGGAGGGGGACGGCAGCCTGCAGGTCCACTGGCCGCCCCTCCTGGCCTCCTGGGACCCGCACATCGGCCCCGGCACCCTCGCCGCGCCGGCCGTGGCCGCCGCGGTCATCGCCGGCGGACCCCGGCTCGCGGCCCGCATGCCCTGGCGGGGCCTGCTCCTCACCTGCTGGGCCGGCTCGGTGGCCTGGATCCTCTCGCTCGCCCTCATCGAGGGCTGGTACCGCGGGATCGAGCGCCGGCTGACCACCAAGCACGAATACCTGCGCGTGATCGACCGGTTCGACGACATCGGTGCCGCGCTGCGCGGATTCACCGACCACATCGTGATCGGGCCGCCCGGCAACTGGCCCGCGCACGTCGCCGGACACCCTCCGGGTGCCACACTCACCTTCGTCGGCCTGGACCGGGCAGGACTCGGGGGCGGTGCCTGGGCGGGCATGTGGTGCATCGTGCTCGGGGGCTCCGCCGCGGTGGCCGTGATGGTCGCGCTGCGGGCACTGACGGGCGAAGACCTCGCACGGCGTGCCGCCCCGTTCCTCGTCCTGGCCCCGTTCGCCGTCTGGACGGGAACCTCGGCCGACGGGTACTTCGCCGCCGTCGCGGCCTGGTCCGTGGCCCTGCTGGCCGTCGCCGCGACCCGCACGGCCGGGCACCCGGCAGCCGCGGCGCTGGGCTCAGGACTGCTGTTCGGGCTGACCTGCTACCTCAGTTACGGTCTGACACTCGTCGCGGCACTCCTGGCGGCGGTCCTCCTGCTCGCGCGTACGGCACGGCCGCTCGGTCCCCTGGTGCTCGGCGCACTGGTCGCTCCCGTGGCCTTCACCCTGGCGGGCTTCAACTGGTGGGAGGCCTATCACCTGCTGGTCGAGCGCTACTACCAGGGTGCCGGCGGGACCCGCCCCTACAGCTACTGGGTCTGGGCGAACCTCGCCTGCGCCACGCTCGCGGCGGGCCTCGCCACCGTCGCCGGCCTGCGCCGGGCGGTGGCGTCGGCCCCCGCCGCCGTACGCGGTCTGCGACCCGGCACGGTGACGCCCGCTCAGCGCCTGGCGTGCGTGGCCCTCGCCGCGCTCCTGGCAATCGCCGTCGCCGACCTCTCGGGAATGAGCAAGGCGGAGACGGAACGCATCTGGCAGCCCTTCGTGGTCTGGCTGATTCCCGCCGCCGCGCTGCTCCCGGCCGCCGACCGGCGGGGCTGGCTGGCAGCCCAGGCCGCCGTCGCCCTGCTGATCAACCATCTGCTGTGGACCGGGTGGTGAGAGGCGGGAAGGGCCGTTCCGTGAGGGGCACCGCCGGCGTGGGAGAGCCACGCGTCGAACGTCTCCGATCCCCTCGGCCCCTTGCCCAGAGGCAACTGGCCCTCCCCCGCATCGCCGCGCCCGCCGCATCCGGTAGCCGCAGAGGCACCACAAGGCGGCGCTCCTGACGGGCGGTGAGCAGCCTGCGTACCAGGTCCACACCGGACAGGGCCGCGTCGAGTCCGGTGCCCCGGACGAGGTCCACGCCCCGTGCACGTGACAGCACGACCGGCTCGTGCCCCGCCGCCGTCAGTTCCCGACGACCGGACGCCCCACCGGGCCGGTTCCGCCCGCCACAGCCACCCGCATGTCGTGCTCCCTCGATCCGCCGGTCCCGGCAGGCCGCTCCCACCGCCGGGGGCGGACCTCAGCGGCGTACGCAGAACTTGCGGTCCGTCAGCCACTGGCCGAACCAGTCGCTCAGCGGGATGCTGACGCACCACTCGTCGGCGTTGGTGTCCGGGACGGGAACCGTCGGCGTGGGCTTGTCCGGCTTCGGCACGGCCGGGGTCCCGCTCGGGTCGGGTGCGGGCGTGGACGGCTCGGCGTTCGGGAGCCCGCTCAGCTTCTCCCGGAAGACCGCCGAGGACAGGGGGTTCTCGGAGCACTGCCACACCCCGTGCGGGCAGTAGTCGGTGATCGTCTGGTAGAGCGGCTTGTGGAGATCGATCCACTCCAGCATGCGGCGCATGTACTCGGGGCTGTCGCCGTTTCGGAACAGCCCCCACTCCGGGAAGGAGATCGGCTTGCCGTGCTCGGCCGCGAAGTCGACCTGCTTCTGGAGCCCGTAGGGTTCGCTGACCTGTTCGTCGAAGGTGCGGGCGGGCGGCTGGTCGTAGGAGTCCATGCCGATGATGTCCACGACGTCGTCACCCGGATAGCACTCGGTCCAGGGCACGGCGTCCCGCCCCCTGCTCGGCGCGAAGTCGAAACGGAACTTCTGGCCGGGCACGGAGCGCATCGTGGTGACGATGCGTTTCCAGTACGCCTTCCAGGCCACGGGGTCCGGGCCGCAGCGGTGCGTGTACGTGGTCCCGTTCATCTCCCAGCCCAGGACGAGCACGGTGTCGGGGATGCCCAGCAGGACCAGGCGCTCGGCCAGCTTGCGGAAGTGCTCGTCGTACGACCCGTTCACCCCGGCCCGCAGCAGGCGCCGCACCTCGCTGTCGGAGACGCGGGCCTCGTTGCGCTCCATCATGGGCGTGTTGAGGACGAACATCCTGTTCGCGTCCGCGCGACGCCACGCGGCCCAGTAGGCGAGGAAGCCGGGCCGCCCCTCGATGTTCTGCCACACGTCGCCGGGCAGATAGCTGTGCCCGACCCGTAGTTCCGTGCCGCCGAGCCATCGCGACAGCTCCGCCATCCGCTGCACACCCCGGGGCCCGTAATGCAGGTAGGCCCCGATGGCGGTCGTTCCGGCCGGTTCCGGTGCGCTGCGCGCGGAGCCCTTTCCGGCCTCCGTGTCCGCGCCGTCGTGGTCGACGAGGACCGCGCCGCTCACGAGGAGGCCGAACGCGGTCGCCCCGATGCCGAAATTGATGAGCCGGCGCTGTGCGGGCACGGTTCCTCCTTGGATTACGGCCTGTATCCGCCATGACGACATTAAGGAGAAAGATTCAACAAGGGCCTGCGGGACCACCCGGGAATAGACCATTCGCTACGCGCGCCCGCTTCGATCGGGCCGTTCGGGTGACGCGTCAGAAAGTGAAGGGGAGAGTGCCGACACGATTGTCGAAATTCGAGTCGATCAGCCCCGGCTCTCCCACGGACCGCACGTCTCCCAGTCGTTCGAGCATTTCGCGGAACAGGGCCTTCATCTCCAGTTTCGCGAGATGCGCGCCCAGGCAGTGGTGGGGCCCGCCGCCGCCGTATCCCAGGTGGGGATTCGGCGACCGGGTGATGTCGAAGGCGTCGGGATCCCCGAAGACCGACGCGTCCCGGTTCGCCGACGCGTACAGGAGCATGGTCTTGTCCCCGGGCAGAAAGGTGCGCCCTCCCAGCTCGTACTCGGAGGCGACCGTGCGGCGGAACTGGATGATGGGCGTCGAGTGGCGGACGATCTCGTCGACGGCACCGTCGGCGTACCGCTCGAAGTCGGACCGCAGGAGCGCCCGCTGCTCCGGATGCGCGGTCAGCAGGACCAGCCCGTGGGCAATCGCGTTCCGGGTGGTCTCCACACCGGCCACGAGAAGCAGCGAGAAGAACGCGCCGAGCTCGCGGGAGGACAGTGCCTGCCCGTCGATGTCGGCGCGCACGAGCGCCGAGATCACGTCGTCCGCGGGGGCCCGGCGCCGCTCCCGGGCGATGCCCGCCATCTCGAACTGCATACGGGCCAGGGAGCGCAGACCGCGCCCGGGCACGCGCAGCCGCGCCCGGCCGCGGCGCTGCACCCCGACGTATTCCGACGCGTGGTCGATCCGGGCGAGGATCGCGGCGCGGTTGCGGGCGGGGATGCCCATCAGGTCGCAGATGATCTCGAACGGCATGCGTGAGGCCGCCGACCGCATGAAGTCGCCGGGGCCCTCGGCGGCCATCTCGTCCACCAGGCGCCCGGCGACGGCGGAGATGTTCTCCTCGGCCGCGGCGAGCAGCCTCGGCGTGAAGGCGCGCGAGATGGTCCTGCGCAGACCCGCGTGCCCGGCGCCGTCCATGTTCACCATGGAGTTGCCGAAGAGGGCCTTGGCCCAGGGCGCCGGTTCCGGGGTGGTGGCCCCGGGCGCGCTCGCGAAGACCAGCGGCTGCCGGCTGGCAGCCCGTACGTCGGCGTGCCTCACGAGGGCGTAGAACGGTGTGCGCGGACCCGTGCCGGGCGTGAAGCGGACCGGGGCGTCGAGTTCCCGGAGCCGGGCGAATTCCGCCAGTCGCCGGGACCGCGGCAGCCTCCAGAACGCCGGGTCGGCCAGGTCCGCACCCGCCGTCCCTCGCATGCGGTCCGTGGGTGCCTGCGTCGGCGCGTTCATGCACAACCTCCGGGAGTTCGGACGGCCATGCTGGCCCGGCGGGCTCCGCCGCGAGGCCGACACGGCCGGAGCAGCCGGACAATTCCCACGGTCGCGGTACGCGCGGGGGCCGTCCGGCCCGGCACGCGCCCGAGGCGAGTCGTGGGGTGGAGGCCCGCCCCGCTCGGGGTGTAATGGGACGTATCCGACAGCCCGCCGGACCTCGCGCGGGGCGCCGTGGGCCCGCGGGGGCCGGCCGTGCGCGTTCCGATCCATGAGAACCGTTCGCCCCGTGTCTCGTTGCCCTCGTGTGCGAGACACCTCGCGGAAGCGGACGAGAGGCAGGTACACCCAGCATGAACCCGAACACCCGCACGAGCGGGGAGCCGGCGGGGCCGGCCCGCCGCGCGGTCCTGCGGACAGCCTTCACCGTGGCCGTCGTCGCCGGCACCGGCGGCGTGCTCGCCCCGGTACTCCTGCGGGGGCAGGGAACCGGAGCGGGCAACCGGCGGGACGCCGTGGGGCCCGAGCGCTTCTCAGAGCTGTACAGGGGACGCGACATCCGCGGGGGGACCACCCCGGTGGTTCCCGCCGGGACGGTGCCGCAGGCCGCCGCGGCGGGCGACGTGACCACGGCATCCGAAGCCGATGTCCGCATCGACGGCCGTCCCCTGCACGTGATGCGGCGCGCTGACGGGAGCTACCTCAGCGCCGTCAACCACTACGAGTCGTACCCCACGCTGCTCGAGACGGCTCGCGCGGCGGTCGACGAGATCGGCGCCGCCCAGCTGTCCGCGGCGCCCCCGCACGCCATCTGACCCCGGAGGACGAGCTGGTGTACACCCGCAAGAATCAGCGCCACCTCACACGTACGGAGAAGAAGCGCCTCGTGGACGCCATCCTGGAGCTCAAACGCTCCGGGCATTACGACGAGTTCGTCCGGACGCACCGCGAGTTCTACGTGTCCGACGCCGACAGCAGGCCGCGTCCCGCCCACATGACCCCGTCCTTCTTCCCCTGGCACCGCAGGTACCTGCTGGAGTTCGAGAAGGCGCTGCGGGGTGTGGACCCGCGCGTCTCGATCCCGTACTGGGACTGGACCCGGGACAACACGCCGGAGGCGTCCCTGTGGGGGGACGACCTCCTCGGAGGCAACGGCAGGCCGGGGGACCGCCAGGTCATGACGGGGCCCTTCGCCTACCGGCGGGGGAACTGGCGGATCAGCGCCGGAGCCACCGACGAACCCTTTCTGCGCCGGAACTTCGGCCGTCCGTCGTCTCCGGTCACCCTGCCCGGCGCGGCGGAGGTGGACAGGGCGCTGAAGGACCCCCTCTACGACGCCGAACCCTGGAACAGCGTCAGCACCCGCGGCTTCCGGAACAGGATCGAGGGCTGGGGCATCAGGGGCTCACGCGACATCGCCAACCACAACCGGGTCCACCGCTGGATCGGCGGGTCCATGGCAGGTGCGGCGTCGCCCGACGACCCGGTCTTCTGGCTGCACCACGCCTTCATCGACCTGCTCTGGACGCGCTGGCAGAAGGCGCACCCGCGCTCGCGCTACCTGCCGGCCGGCGCGCCGGCGGCCGGCGATCCGGAACAGGACTGGATCTTCCCGTACGACCGCCCGATGCCGCCGTGGGACGTACCGCCCTCCCAGCTCATGGACCACTCGCGCCTCTACCGTTACGCATGAGCGGTCGTCGGACCCCTCCGTGACGCGGCCGGGCCCCCTCCCCCCGCACCGACGCGGAGGGAGGGGGCCCGGCAGGTCCCGTCAGGGAAATCAGTGGCCGTAGCCGTAGTCACCCTCGGCCTTGGCGTCGTCGTGGTGCTCGGCCTCGACCTCCTGGTGGTCCGACACGTTGGCGCAGGTGTTGCCGAACGCCGGGTTCAGCAGGGCGATCACGTTGACCGTGTTGCCGCAGACGTTGACCGGGACGTGAACGGGCACCTGGATGACGTTGCCCGAAAGCACGCCGGGGGAGCCGGCGGCCAGGGCGCCCGCGCCGGCGTCGGCGACGGCCATGCCGGCACCGCCGGCGACCAGGGCACCGGTACCTGCCACGACAGCGGCCACCTTCGAGATACGCGACATCAGTTCTCCTTGAGGATTCGAGACCGGCTGCGGGGGGTGCGGCCGGTATGCACTGACAACGCGGGAGTCGACGGACGGTAACGGATCACCGCAAAAGTAATCATCCAGGATCAACCCCGGCTGAAGAGGGCGAGGCCGGTCACCGGGAGCTCGCTCAGCCGGGCGCGCCAGTCCCGCGCGGCCGGGAAGCGGGCTTTCACCGTCTCCGCGGCCAGGTCGCGCACGGCCAGCTGCCCCTCGCGCAGACGGAGCATCGGCTCCAGGGCGGAACGGGCGAGCAGCAGACGCTGGTTGACGACCGCCGCGGGACCCCAGTTGTTCTTGTACTGCTCTGCGCCCCGCAGAAGACTCAGCACGCCGCGGCCGGAACCCGATGCCTCCCGCGCGATCTCCCGCAGCAGCATCGACGAGACGTCCACCTTCCGCTCCCTGAGGCGGGGATCGACACCGTACAGATAGGCGCCGGTGAGCTGTGCCGACCCGAGGGACAGGTCCGCCGCCACCACCTCCCCGTCGAGCACGAACTCCCTGACCGTGGCCTCCCCGTCACGCACCATCCGGCGTGCGGAGCGCACCAGGTGCGCGCAGAACCGGGGACGCAGGTGCTCCGGGTTGACCCCCCTGCCGAGCCACTGCAGCTCGTGCAGGTGCAGCAGGTTGCCGATCGCGCCCGCCACCCGGTGGACTGATGCCTCGCGGCACTCGATACCCAGCGAGTCGATCTTGCGGAGCTTGGCCCGGGACCGCTGCGCCCGTGAACCGCCCATCCGCGCGATGAGGGCGTCGATCGGCTCGGCGGGCAGTTCCATGCAGGTCGAGTCGGTGAGCCTGCTCCGCGCGCCGGCCCAGCTGCCGAACAGCAGCTGGGCGGACGCGTCAGGTCGCACCTCCCGCAGATCGACGACCGTGTGGGAGGCGGCCCGGTGGAGCCCCCGCTCCAGAGCCGTCACCGCCGCGGGGGTGTCCTCGCCGTCCACCAGGATGTCGAAGAAGTCGGAGATCGCCCCGCCGATCGGCATGAGGAGGGGCATCGGACGGTGTACGAGCATCAGCGGTGCCGCCCCGATCAGACGCCCGTTCCGTCGCGCCAGCAGCACGCGGAGGCGGCCGGACACTCCGTAGGAGAGCCACCACGAGCGGAGCCACGCATGGCTCTGGAACGGTGTGGCGGTCGGACAGCGGCGGTGCAGGGCATCCCACTCCGCGGCGAGGTCCGTGAACTCCGCGAGGTCGCGGCAGAGCGTGACGGTGAGCCGCCGGCGGTCGGTGTTCATCCCACGAGCTCCTTCTCGTCGGCCGGTGCGGCGACCCCGCCCTGGGCGGGTGCGGGCACCGGTGCGGTGGTGTCCCTGCGCCCGGGGCGCGGGCGGACGAGCAGGATCAGTGCGCCGACCAGCCCGCCCCCACTCGCGCCCACGGCCGCGCCGAGGGGCACGGACGGGGACACGGGGTCGCCCGGTGGCACGGCGTGCGAGAACTTGATCAGCTTCACGCCGGTGTCCTTCGCCACGTGCCCGCTGCTGACGACCACGGCCTCGGTGACGGCGTTGGCGATGTCCGCGGCACGGTCCGGATCGTCCGACGTGCCGGAGACGGCGATCATCGGTGAGTCCGGAGACGTCTCGGACAGCACGTGCGTGCGCAGTTCACGCACCGGCTCGCCCGCGGCCCCCTTGGCGTACGAGAGGGTCGCGTCGCTGGTGGCCAGACGGCCGTACGACTGCGCGTACCCCAGGGCGGCGGCGGGGTCGACGGCCTTGCCCGCGGTGACCATCGCGTAACTGGTGGCCGTGTACTGGGGTGTGGCGAGCGTGCCGTACGAGAATCCGCAGGCCGCCCCGAGCAGGACGCAGGCGGGCAGGGGCCACCAGCTGGGGCGTACGGATGCGGGGCGGAGCCTGCGGAACCGTCCGGAGACGGACGGCTGCGCGGGGGACTCGGTCATCAGTGTGCTCTCCCGGTCGAGGGTTCTGTGTCGATGGCTTGTGCGTAGACGTCCATGAGCCGCCGGCTGCTGCGTCTGATGTCGTAGTGGTCCACGGCCGGCGGGGGCGGCAGCCGGCCGGTGCCACTCTCCATCCGGTGCCTCAGCGCCGCCGTCAGTCCGGCCGCGGGATCGGCTGTGTCCGAGGAATACCCGATGCGGCACGCGCCTGGCGCGAGGCCCGCCGGAAGGTCCTCGACGGCGGGGCAGACCGCGTACAGCACGGGCAGTCCCGCCGCGAGTGCCTCGACGGCCGCCAGGCCGAACGTCTCCTCGCGGGAGGCGGACACGAACACGTCGATACCGCTGAGGACAGCGGGGACTCCGGGAGCCGGGCCCGTGGAGCCGCACGCCCCGAGGAGGCGGACACGGCCCGCCACCCCGAGGCGCGCCGCCAGGTCACTCAGCGAGGTGGCTTCCGGACCGTCCCCGGCCAGGACGAGCCAGGCGTCCGGCAGCGCGGAGACCGCGCGGATCAGCAGGTCGAAGCGCTTCCCGGGGACGAGTCTGCCCACGCCGCCCACCACGAAGGCCCCGTCGGGAATCCCCAGCAGCGCCCGCGTGGCGCGCCGTTGTCCCTCGTCGTGGCGGAAGGCGGCCGCGTCGATGCCGTTCGGCACGGTGTGGATCCGGGCGGCGGGCACGCCCCAGTCACGCAGCCGGCCGGCGACCGTGTCGGAGACGGCGACCGTCGCCGCCCCGAGCCGCTCGGTGCGCAGGTAGAGCTCACGGGTGCCACGGGTGAGCGGACGTCCCTCGATCTCCGCGCGTCCCAGGGAGTGCTCCGTCGCGACCACGGGGGTCCCGGCCAGGCGTGCCGCGATCCGGCCGTAGACACAGGCCCGGTACAGGTGGGTGTGCACCAGGTCGTACGCTCCGCGGCGGATCAGCCGGGCCAGCCTGGGCACCGCCGCCAGATCACGGTTGCCGCGCATGCCCAGGTGGTGGACGCGGACGCCGTCCGCGCGCAGCCCCTCGGCGACCGCTCCCGGATTGGTGAGCGTCACCACGTCGCACCGCACCGGAAGGTGACGCAGCATCAGCCTCAGTTGCTGCTCCGCGCCGCCGACGCCGAGTCCGGTGATGACGTGCAGCGCCCTCACCCGGCGTCACCCCGACGCGACGCGACGGCGCGGCGCTCCCGGAGCCGGTGCCGTACCTCCTTGGCCCGCAGGCGGGTGCCCCGGTCGGCCTGGCTGACGTGCGTGCGGGGCAGCGCGTGCGGCCCCGACAGTGAGCCGGGGGCGAGGGCGCAGCCGTAGACGTAACCCGCGTCCCGCACGGACTCGACGACCCGCCGGTCGGCCGTGCCGTACGGATAGCAGAAGCCGGCCGGGGCGTGCCCGGTGATGCGGCGCAGCGCGTCCCGGCTGTCGTGTGTCTCCTGGCGCAGTTCGTCGTCGCAGAGCGTCGTCAGATCGCGGTGCAGCATGCCGTGCGAGCCGATCTCCATGCCCGCCGCGGCGGCGGTGCGGACGCCCTCCTCCGTCAGCAGCGGTCTGCGCGGACCGAGGGGGTCCCAGACGTTGGACCCGCCGGGCCGCCCGGGCAGGACGAACACCGTGGCAGTGCAGCCGTGAGCGAGGAGGACGGGAAGCGCCTCGTCGACGAAGTCGGCGTATCCGTCGTCGAACGTCAGGCCGACCAGCCCGCGCTCGCCGGCGCTCCGCGCGCGGAGCAGCGCGGTGATCCCCACTCCGGTCAGGCCCCGGCGCCGCAGCCAGGTCAGCTGCTCGTCCAGACGCCCGGCGGAGACGGTGATGCCGTACGGGTCGTCCGTGGGATCGCTCACGGAGTGGTACGTGAGGATCCACGGCCGGGTGCGCGCGGGCCATGCGGGGGCACGGGGTGCCGAGGTGTCAGCGGCCATGGGAAAACCTCCGTCGGACGAGTGCCAGCAGATGGACGGCTTCGGGAGCCCGGAGCGTGAGAGCGGTCAGAAGGAAGGCCGCGGGGACGGCGAGGCACCCCGCAGCCAGGCCGGCCAGGGGACCGGGCACCAGGTCGGTGGCGAGGCCGGCCGCGGCCGCGGCGACCGCCGCCGCCGCGGCCGGACGGGCGAGCGACAGGGCCACGGCCCTCGCCCGGACGGGCACCGCCCGCTCGTGCAGCCCCAGCAGCATCAGCAGCGCGGCGGTGCTGATCCCGATGGCGTTCGCCGCGGCGATGCCGTCGACACCGAACGGACCGGCCATGGCCAGCCCGGCCCCCGTGGTCACGAGCAGTCCCGCCGCCATCGCGGCCAGGGGGTACCAGGTGGGCCGGCCGGCGGAGAAGTAGGGCCTGCACAGGGCGCCGACCAGCGTGTGGCCCAGCAGCCCGAGCGCGTAGACCCGCATGACGCCGGCCGTGGCCGCGGTGTCGGTGGCGTCGAAGGCCCCGCGCTGGAAGAGGACCTCGATGATCTGCGGCGCGCAGCCGAGGACCATCGCGGTGCCCAGCAGCACCACGGTCCCGGCGAGCGCGAGGTCACGTTCGACCCGCCGCCGGGCGCCTTCACGGTCGCCGGACGCCATGGCCCTGGCCACCACCGGAAAGGTCACCGTGCAGATCATCATGGACAGCACCATCGGCAACTGGGCGACCTTCTGCGCGTAGTTGAGGTGCGAGATGGCGCCGTCAGGCAGGGACGAGGCGAGGAACCGCTCGACGAGGACCTGCGACTGGCGGCTCACCACGAACAGGACGACGGGCGCCAGAACCGTCGCGCCGAGCAGTGTGGACCGCTCCCGGCGCGCGGCGGCCGGCGGGGCCCCGCCCCGCCGTGGCATCAGCCGTACGAAGGTGGGCAGCAGGGTCAGGATCATCAGCAGACTGCCGAAGGCGACCCCGGCGGCGGCCGCGCGCACCCCCCAGACGGAGTGCAGTGCCAGCGTCACGGCGATGATGCCGATGTTGTACGCGATGTAGACCCCGGCCGGTGCGAGGAATCGCCCGTGCGCCCGCAGCGCCGCGCTGAAGTATCCGGTGACACCGAAGGTGAGCACCGTGACGGCCGTCAGACGGGTGCAGTCCACCGCGAGCCGTGGATCGTCGAGCCCGGGCGCCAGGACCGCGACGGCCCAGGGCGCCCCCAGGACGAGCAGCGCGCCCGCGCAGGCCAGGACGGCGAACAGCCGCGGCAGGGTGTCCGCCACCAGGGCGCGTACGGGGTCCGTCAGGTGCCCGCCCGCGGCGCGCCTGGTCAGGGACAGGCTGAACGCGGGCACGAGCAGGAGCGCCATGCCGTCCTCGATGAGCAGCGTGGCCGCCATCTCCGGAACCGTCCACGCGATCAGGAAGGCGTCGCTGTCATGACTGGCGCCGAAGAGCCGGGCGACCGCCTGGTCCCGTACGAGTCCCAGCAGGGCGGCGATCACGGTCAGTCCGGCGGCGCCCCCCGCCGCCCGGGCGAGGAACCGTCCCGGGCGGACCGGGTTCTCGTGGACGGCCGCCTTGGTGTCCGGCGCCTCCCCTGCCGTTCCGGTCGCGGTCGTGCTCACGCGGTGGTCGTCCTCTCCGGCTCGGCCAGCGCCCACCACGCGGCGAGGCCCAGCACGATCCCGGTGAGCACGGTGGACGGGCCCCCGATGTCCGCGTACAGGAAGTCGACGGTCTGCCAGGTCATCAGCCCGACGGCGGCGAGCCCGCAGTCGACGGCGGCGGAGCCCCGGGCGCGGGCGCGCACCAGCCTGCGTACCCCGCCGACGAGCAGTGCGGCCCAGGAGCCGACCAGCGCGGTGAAGCCGACGAGTCCCTGCTCGCTGAGGACCAGCAGGTACATGTTGTGGGGGGAGAGCAGCGGTTGCTTGCGGAACTCCTGCCCCGCCCCCGCGGTGTCGCTGCCCGCCGAGAGTCCGATGGAGGCGTGCGCGTCGCGGTGCGCCGGAAAGCCCTTGAGGCCGACACCGGTCGTGGGCCGCTCGCGCCACATGTCCGTAGCGGCGGCCCACATGGCGTAGCGGTCGTTGACCGACCGGTCCGGCGTGCTCGTCACCTGGGTGATGCTGGTGAGCCGCTGCGAGATCATCTCGGACCCGACGCCGAACCCGCCCACGAGTACGGTCCCCGCGGCCGCCAGGACCGCCAGTGCCCGGACGGCCTGCCGGGCGCCGGTCAGCGCGATCACGGTGAGCGCTCCCGCCGCGGTCGCGATCCAGGCGCCCCGGCTGAAGGACAGGGTGAGCGGGACGACCAGCAGCGCGGCGGTCACGGGGGCCCACGGCTTCAGCCAGGCCGGTGTACCCGCCGGGGTGCGCAGCGCGTAGGCGACGGCGGCGAGCAGCCCGTAGCCGACGACCGTGGCCATTCCCATCACATCGCTGGGGCCGAACGTGCCCACCGCACGGATGTCCTCACCCATGTACGAGGCGCCCGAGCCCGTGACGTACTGGTGCACGCCCGTGGCTCCCTGGACGGCTGCCAGCAGGACGAGCGAACCGGCGACGACTCTGAACCCCTGCGCGTCCCGGACCAGCAGCAGGACCGCCGCGGGCACGAGGACGAAGATCTGGAGGTACCGGGCGAGTCCGGGGAGCGCCGCCGCCGGGTCCGCGGCGGTCACGGTGGCCAGAGCGAGTCCCGCGGCCGGCAGACCGAGGACGAGGGCGGCCGCGACGGTCAGCGGACGCCGGCGCAGGAACAGCAGACGGCCCGCGCACACGAGGACGGCGACGCCGGAGAGGAGATCGGGGGCCGGTACTCCGAAGACGGCCCCGGCCCCCGCCCCGTCGTCCGGTACGGCCAGCAGCAGCACGGTCAAGACCAGGGGGAGCAGCGGCCAGCGGCCGGCCCAGCCGTGAAGGAGCGTGCTCCTGCCGGCGGGCCTTACCGCGGGCGCCGCGGTTGCGATGAGTGCCACGGTTCAGCTTCCTCCGAGCCGGAACACCGAGCCGGCCGTGCGCGCGAGCACGCACATGTCCTGCCACAGCGACCATGTCTCGATGTACCTGTTGTCGAAGCGGGCCCGGTCCTCGATCGAGGTGTCACCGCGCAGGCCGTTGACCTGTGCGAGTCCCGTGATGCCGACCGGCATCCGGTGGCGGGTCCGGTAGCCGGGGTGCATCCGGCTGAACTGCTGGACGAAATAGGGGCGTTCAGGCCTCGGGCCGACCAGGCTCATGTCACCGCGCACCACGTTCCACAGCTGGGGGAGCTCGTCGAGCGACGTCCTGCGCAAGGTCCGGCCGACCGCGCTCATGCGCCGGTCCTCCGACACGTTCCACCGGGTGGCCGACTCGTGCGCGTCGGCGCGCAGGGTGCGGAACTTCAGCAGGACGAACGGACGCCCGTTCCTGCCGATGCGCTCCTGGCGGAAGACGACGCCCGGACCGTCGCAGACGCGTACGGCGAGAGCGCAGGCGGCCATGACCGGCGACGCGGCGACCAGGGCGACTGCCGCCAGGACGGCGTCCATGGCCCGCTTCAGCCGGTGGGCCACGGGGCGGTGCGGGCCGGTGTGCAGCGCGTGGGCGGCGAAACCCCACACGTGGTCCGGCCGGGGCCCGGTCCGGCAGCGGGCGACCGCTCCCTGATCGGTGATCAGCCACACCCGGCAGCCGTGCTTGGTGAAGAGCGCGAAGAGCTCGGCGCCGTCGGACGCCGACTCGGGCGGAACCGTGAACACGGCGTGCCGGACGGAGTTCTGGATGACCGCCCGGCTCGCGTCCTGCACCGACGCGAGGACGGGCAGCGGGGCCTCACCCGCCTTCGCGTCCTTTGCCGCGTCCGCGGCGGCTGTGGCGCCCACCCGGCCCACCGGCCGCATGCCGTACCGCGTGTGCTCCTGGAGGACGGCGACGACCCGGTCGGCGAGCTGTCCGTCGCCGACCACCAGCGTGGACTGCGGATGGCGCGCCGCCGACCGCAGCAGGACCCGGTGGACGGCGGCGCGCGCGCAGCAGCTCAGCAGGAGCTGCACGCCGAAAGCGCAGGCCGGTGCCGTCCAGCCGGCGGAGTAGCGGGGATCGTAGGTGGTCAGGGCCTCGGCGGTGACGTACCACTGCACCAGGGCGAGGCCGGTCAGCGCGGGCAGCTCCGCCAGGACCGAGGGGGACAGTCCGGTCCGGTACAGCCCCCGGTAGCCGTTCAGCAGAAGTTGGAGGGTGACCTGCAGCAGGAGGACGACCGGTGGCCACGGGCCGGGGGCCACCAGCGCCACGGCCAGGCCGAGGGCGAGCCCGTCGGAGGCCATCAGCGCCGCGGGCGCCCTGCGGCGGCGGACACCGGCGGCGGCCTGCGCGGACGGTGCGTCGTCACCGCCGCTCCGTGGCGGTCGTACAGCGGAAGCCGCGCTCCGTACGGCAGTTGCCTGGGCGGCTCGGGGAACAGGGGCACTCTCCGTCGTCATCGCTCGGTGCGCTTCCTCGTCGTGGGGCGGGACTTGCCGACAAGTTCGTGGTAGAGGTGCAGGACCGCCCCGGCGGTCTTCGTCACGTCGAAGACCGACCGTGTGCGGCTCTGCGCCGTCCGGCCCAGCTCCGCCCGCAGCGCGGGGTCGGTCAGCAGGGCGGTCAGGGCCGCCGCGAGGGCCGCGGGGTCCTCCGGCGGTACGAGGCAGTGGGGCAGATGTTCCGTAGGCAGGCTCTCCCTGGCCCCGTTGACGTCGGACAACAGGACGGGCGTGCCGCAGGCCATGGCTTCGAGGGGAGCCAGGGCCATCCCCTCCCACCGCGAGGGGAGCACGAGCAGATCCGCGGCCCGGATCCACGGCCGCACGTCCGGGGTGGCCCCCGCGAACAGCACCCCGTCGGGTGCGGTGTGCCGCAGTTCCGGCGCGCAGGGTCCGTCGCCGACCAGGACGAGCCGCGCACCGGCCGTGCGCGCGATCCGCCAGGCCCGCAGCAGCACGTCCTGGCCCTTCTGCCGGCTCAGGCGCCCCACGCACACCACGAGCGGGGCGTCGGCCGGAACGCCGTCGAGGAGCGGGAGGGAGGCGCGGCCGGCTGACGCGTCATCCCGGCCCGCGGGCCGGAAGCGGCCCAGGTCGATGCCGTTGTGGATCACCGACCAGTGCGCCTCGATGCCCGCCCGTTCGCCGGCGTGGCGCTCGGACTCGCTGACGCAGAGGATGCGGTCGCTCCAGCGGGCCCCGAACCGCTCCCAGGACCTCGCGAGACCGGCGGCCCGGCCTTCGAGGGCCTCGAACGACCAGGCGTGCGGCTGGAACACGGTCGGCACCCGGCCCCGCACGGCGAGGCGGCCGGCGAGCCCGGCCTTCGCGCTGTGGGCGTGGATCACATCCGGACGGCACGAGCGGATCAGGCGGCTCGCCGCGGAGACCTCGCGGCTCAGCCGGGGCCCCGGAGCCCGCTCGGCGGGCCATTCGCACACGCGAGCACCCGCGGCGGCGGCTCCGGCCGCCAGTTCACCGTCCGGTGGGCAGGCCACCACGGGACGCAGCCCCGCACGGACCTGAGCCGCGACGAGGTCGGTCACGACCCTCGCGACTCCTCCCTCCACCGGCTGGACCAGGTGAAGGACCGTCAGTCGACTTTCCTCGGTGCAACTCTTCTGCAGCACGCACGGCTCTCTTTCACAAGCCCCCGAAGAGCCGGTTCGGGTAAACACCGGCGGCAAGGAATATGGCGGCGGAGATCAAGTGGGTAAAACCGAAACGCACTGTGACAGACGCCGAGTGGGAAAACGCGTACGACTCGCACTCGTCGCCCCGCCGTTAGCCCTGTCGGGTCGTCGGATAATTTACCCCCGAATGCTGCGGCGTGTCGGATGGGGCAATAGGATTTTCTGCCGATCGATGGCGCATGATTGCCGTGGCGCGTGCCTCTGTTCGCATACCCGCGCCGACCCGAATTCCCGACGGTAAGGGAGCCGAATTCTCCACGCCCGCCCGGGGGTGAGAATTCAGGCACCGGGTGTCCGCCGACGCCCTGGGGTGGAATTCGGTGATCGCGCCGTGGTGCGGCGACTCTCCGCGTGAACCGGCCGATCACGCCGAACAGGCCCTCTGCCCCGCCCGTTCCGTATGTACTGCTGGTCCCGCCCCGTACCCGAGGCGCGGTCGACGCGGCAGGATCGGGTACAACTCGTGATGATCGTCCGTCCCGGGGCGGTCCGCGAGCGGCAGCCGAAGACAGAGGAGAAACGATGGTTCACGAACGGGCCGGCCGGCCGGCCCAGGCCGGCGATCTGGTGGATGTGGCACGGCTGGTGACGGCCTACTACTCCGTCCACCCCGATCCGTCCGAGCCCGGTCAGCGCGTGGCGTTCGGAACCTCTGGCCACCGCGGCTCGGCCCTGGCGGCCGCGTTCAACGAGGACCACATCGCCGCCACCACCCAGGCCATCTGCGAGTACCGGCACCAGCAGGGCACCGACGGGCCGCTGTTCCTCGGCGCCGACACCCACGCACTGTCCGAACCCGCACGGGTCACGGCCGTCGAGGTCCTCGCGGCCAACGGCGCGACCGTCCTGATCGACACGGACGACGGCTACACTCCCACCCCGGCCGTCTCGCACGCGATCCTGACGTACAACCGCGACCGTACCGGCGGTCTCGCCGACGGCATCGTGGTCACGCCTTCGCACAATCCTCCCGGGGACGGCGGCTTCAAGTACAACCCGCCGCACGGCGGACCCGCGGGGTCGGACGCCACCTCGTGGATCCAGGACCGGGCCAACGCCCTGATCGAGGGCGGGCTGAAGGAGGTCCGGCGGATCCCCTACGCCCGGGCGCTCGCCACCGGGACCACGGGTCGCCACGACTTCCTGACCGGCTACGTCGACGACCTCCCGGCCGTGCTCGACCTGGACGCCGTACGCGATGCCGGGATCAGGATCGGCGCCGACCCGCTGGGTGGCGCCTCGGTCGCCTACTGGGGGCGGATCGCGGAGCGGCACCGGCTCGACCTCACGGTCGTCAATCCGCTCGCCGACCCCACCTGGCGGTTCATGACGCTGGACTGGGACGGGAAGATCCGGATGGACTGCTCGTCGCCGTACGCCATGGCCTCACTGATCGAACAGCGGGACGCCTACACCATCGCCACCGGCAACGACGCCGACGCGGACCGGCACGGCATCGTCACGCCCGACGGCGGGCTGATGAACCCCAACCATTATCTGGCCGTGGCGATCCGCTACCTCTACTCGCACCGTGACGGCTGGCCGGCCGGTACCGGCATCGGGAAGACCCTGGTCTCCTCCTCCATGATCGACCGGGTCGCCGCAGACCTCGGACGGCAGCTCGTGGAGGTCCCGGTGGGCTTCAAGTGGTTCGTCGACGGGCTGTTCGGCGGCACCCTGGGCTTCGGCGGCGAGGAGTCGGCCGGTGCCTCGTTCCTCCGCCGCGACGGCCGGGTGTGGACGACCGACAAGGACGGGATCCTGCTCGCCCTGCTCGCCTCGGAGATCACCGCCGTCACCGGATCCACGCCTTCGCAGCACTACGCCGAACTCACCGCACGCTTCGGCGACCCCGCCTACGCCAGGGTCGACGCGCCCGCGACACGCGAACAGAAGGCTGTGCTGGCCAGGCTCTCGCCCGAACAGGTCCGCGCGGACACGCTGGCCGGTGAGCCCATCACCGCCGTACTCACCGAGGCTCCGGGCAACGGCGCTGCGATCGGAGGGCTCAAGGTCTGCACCGACAGCGCCTGGTTCGCGGCACGTCCCTCGGGTACGGAGGACGTCTACAAGGTGTACGCGGAGAGCTTCCAGGGGCCCGAGCACCTCGCCACGGTCCAGGAGGAGGCCCGTGCCCTCGTCTCCGACGCGCTGGGCTCCACGGACTGACCCGATCGACGGGGGCCGGACCGGCCGGAGGGCGGACCCGGACGCCGGTCCCGCCCTCCGTGGCGTTTCCCACCCAGGGCCGCGCGGTCACCCGCCCGGGGACGGTGGCCTTCACATGCCGAAGAGCGCCGCGTTGCCCGGGGTGGCCCCGATCCGCTCCAGGAGCGCTCCGCAGGCCGTGTTCGCCCACCCGGTGCCTCTCGGGCCCGCACCGCCAGGAGCGGGCCCGAGGGTGCGAGAGTGGCCCCGGAGCCGGGGGCGCAGCGCGGCCGGGGGCCCGCCTCAGACCGCGTCCGCTCGGTCCTCGTCCGTCCGCTCCTCGCCCCGGAAGGCCCGGAGGATCTGCTCGGCCGCCAGAGTGGCCGTCAACTCGCCTGCTCGAACCCGCTGTTCGAGACCCGGGGTGAGAGTCCGTACGGCAGGGTGGCCGCGCAGACTGTCCAGGAGCTCGTCGCGGACCATGGTCCAGGTCCAGTCCACCTGCTGCTCACGGCGCTTGGCCGTCAGCCGCCCGGTGGACTCCAGCAGCGTGCGGTGCTGCTCCAGCCGCTCCCACAGCTCGCCCAGACCGGTCGACTCCCGGGCACTGCACGTCAGCACCGGGGGAGTCCAGGCCGCGTCCACCGGGTGCATCAACCGCAGCGCGCCCGCCAGTTCGCGCGCCGCGGAGCGGGCGTCGCGCTCGTGCGGGCCGTCCGCCTTGTTGACGGCGATGGCGTCGGCGAGCTCCAGCACGCCCTTCTTGATGCCCTGCAACTGGTCACCCGTACGGGCGAGGGTGAGCAGCAGGAAGGTGTCGACCATGTTGGCGACCGCCGTCTCCGACTGCCCCACCCCTACCGTCTCCACGAGCACGACGTCGTAGCCGGCGGCCTCCATGACCACGATGGACTCCCGCGTCGCCTTGGCGACACCGCCGAGCGTCCCCGCCGTGGGGGAGGGGCGGACGAATGCCCGGGCGTCCACCGCCAGCCGCTCCATCCGGGTCTTGTCGCCCAGGATGGAACCGCCCGTACGGCTGGACGAGGGGTCCACGGCCAGCACCGCGACCCGGTGGCCGAGGCCTGTCAGCAGGGTGCCGAGCGCATCGATGAAAGTGGACTTCCCCACCCCCGGCACCCCGCTGATCCCGATCCTCCGGGCCCGCCCGGCGTGAGGCAGCAGCTCGCTCAGCAGTCGCTGAGCGAGCACCCGGTGATCGGGGCGGGCCGACTCCACGAGTGTGATCGCACGGGCCACGAACGCGCGTTTCCCGTCGAGCACACCCTTGGCATACGCGTCGATGTCGATCCTCGCGGCCACGGTCAGCGGCTCACAGCTCGTGACCGAGCGAGGCGGCGAGCCGCGTGACCAGGTCATGGGCTGCGTCCGGGATCACCGTTCCGGGCGGGAACACCGCGGCCGCGCCCGCCCCGTGCAGTGCCTCGATGTCCTGGGGCGGGATCACCCCACCGACCACGATCATGATGTCCTCCCGGCCCTCGGCCGCCAGCTCCTGCCGCAGCGCCGGCACGAGGGTGAGGTGCCCGGCCGCCAGGGACGAGACGCCCACGATGTGTACGTCCGCCTCGACGGCCTGCCGGGCGACCTCGCCGGGCGTCTGGAACAGCGGGCCGACGTCGACGTCGAAGCCCAGGTCGGCGAAGGCGGTCGCGATCACCTTCTGGCCGCGGTCGTGGCCGTCCTGGCCCATCTTGGCGACGAGGATGCGAGGACGCCGGCCCTCGGCCTCCTCGAAGTCGCCGACGAGGGTACGGGTGCGGTCCACGGACGGGGACTCTCCTGCCTCTTTGCGGTACACCCCGGAGATCGTACGGATCTGGCCCGCATGCCTCCCGTACACCTTCTCCAGCGCGTCAGAGATCTCGCCGACCGTGGCCATCGCCCGGGCGGCGTCGACCGCCAGAGCCAGGAGGTTGCCCTCGAGTCCCGGCCCGGGCTCCCGCCCCGCCGCTTCGGTCAGGGCGCGCAGCGCGTCCTGGCACGCGGCCTCGTCCCGTTCCTCGCGCAGCCGGCGCAGCTTCTCGATCTGCTGGGTGCGCACCGAGGAGTTGTCGACCGATCGCACGTCGATCTTCTCGTCGGTCTCCACCCGGTACTTGTTCACCCCGATGACCGGCTGGCGTCCGGCGTCGATCCGGGCCTGCGTGCGCGCCGCCGCCTCCTCGATCCGCAGTTTCGGGATGCCGGCGTCGATGGCCTTGGCCATTCCGCCCGCCGCCTCGACCTCCGCGATGTGCTGCCACGCCCGCCGCGCCAGGTCGTTCGTGAGCTTCTCGACGTACGCGCTGCCGCCCCACGGGTCGATGACACGGCAGGTTCCGGACTCCTGCTGCAGCAGCAGCTGGGTGTTGCGGGCGATGCGCGCGGAGAAGTCCGTGGGCAGGGCGAGCGCTTCGTCCAGCGCGTTCGTGTGCAGCGACTGGGTGTGGCCCTGGGTCGCCGCCATCGCCTCGACACATGTGCGCGTCACGTTGTTGAAGACGTCCTGCGCGGTCAGCGACCAGCCGCTGGTCTGCGAATGGGTGCGCAAAGAAAGGGACTTGGAGTTCTTCGGGCCGAACTCCTTGACCATCTTGGCCCACAGCAGCCGCGCCGCCCGCAGCTTGGCGATCTCCATGAAGAAGTTCATGCCGATCGCCCAGAAGAACGACAGCCGCGGGGCGAAGGCGTCCACGTCCAGCCCGGCGGCCTGGCCTGCCCGCAGGTATTCCACCCCGTCGGCCAGCGTGTAGGCGAGTTCCAGATCGGCCGTCGCACCGGCCTCCTGGATGTGATAGCCGGAGATCGAGATGGAGTTGTAGCGCGGCATCTTCTGCGAGGTGAACGCGAAGATGTCGGAGATGATCCGCATCGAGGGGCCGGGCGGATAGATGTAGGTGTTGCGGACCATGAACTCCTTGAGGATGTCGTTCTGGATGGTCCCGGCGAGCTTCTCGGGCGCCACGCCCTGTTCTTCGGCCGCCACGATGTACAGCGCGAGGACCGGCAGCACCGCGCCGTTCATCGTCATGGACACCGACATCCGGTCCAGCGGGATGCCGTCGAAGAGCTGTCGCATGTCGTAGACCGAGTCGATCGCCACGCCCGCCATGCCGACGTCACCGGTCACACGGGGGTGGTCGCTGTCGTAGCCCCGGTGGGTGGGCAGGTCGAACGCGATGGACAGGCCCTTCTGTCCCGCCGCGAGGTTGCGCCGGTAGAAGGCGTTGGACTCCTCGGCGGTCGAGAAGCCGGCGTACTGACGGATCGTCCAGGGCTGGTTGACGTACATCGTGGGGTAGGGGCCCCGCAGGTACGGCGTGATGCCCGGATAGGTCCCGAGGAAGTCGAGCCCCTCCAGGTCCCGTCCGGTGTACAGCGGCTTGACCTCGATGCCCTCCGGGGTCTCCCAGCGGAGCTCCTCGTCGGACCGGCCGGCCGCCTCCTTCACCGCGGCGCGCCAGCGGTCCTCGGACACCTCGGCCGGAGCGCCCCCCGTCAGGGACACGTCGGAGAAGTCCGGCACCGCGGGCACGCGGGCCCCGGTGGTCTCGGGGGTCTGCATCACGCCACTCCCATGCGGTCGAGTTCGGAGGAGAGGACGGCGACGACGTCGCAGCCGGCGAAGACGTGGACGTCGACGCCGCTGTACTCCCCGGGGCGCCCGGCCAGGAAGATCCGCTCGGCGCCCGCGGCCCTGAGGGCCGCGGCGACACCTTCGGCCTGCTCCGCGTAGAGGGCGTCCGTCGAGCACAGGCATGCGGTCGTCGCCCCGCTCGCGGCGAAGGCCGCGGCCGCCGTCGAGGCGTCGACCGAGACGGGCTCGTGCACGGGCTCGATGCCTCCCGACAGGAAGAGGTTCGCGGCGAAGGACGCCCGCGCCGTGTGCACCGAAGCGGGCCCGAGGGCGGCGAGGAACACCTTCGGGCGGGCTCCCGTGGCGGCCAGGTGCCGGTCCGACCGGGCGCGCAGCGTCTCGAACGCCTCGTCCCGCCTGACCCGCGGCAGTCCGCCGGGAGAGGGCGCGGCGGGCGCGGACTCGCGCTCCACCGGCCGCTCCGACAGGTTCGGGAACTCGCTGACCCCGGTCACGGGCTCCTTGCGCCGCGCCAGGTCCTTGCTCCGCGCGGCCCAGGTGGCCGCGATCCGCTCGCCGACCATTCCGGAGCGCAGCGCGGCGGCCTGGCCGCCCGCACGCTCGACCTCCTGGAAGAACGACCAGGCCGCGGCGGCGAGTTCGTCCGTCAGCCGCTCGACGTACCACGAGCCGCCCGCGGGATCCGTCACCCGGGCCAGGTGCGACTCCTCCATCAGGATGGTGGAGGTGTTGCGGGCGATCCGCCGGGCGAACGCGTCGGGCAGCCCCAGTGCGTGATCGAACGGCAGGACGGTGACGGACTCGGCTCCGCCCACACCCGCCCCGAGGCAGGCCAGCGTCGTCCGCAGCATGTTCACCCAGGGATCGCGGCGCGTCATCATCACGGACGAGGTCACCGCGTGCTGCCGCTGCGCCCCGGCGCCCGGTGCTCCGCAGACCTCGGCCACGCGCGACCACAGCCGCCGGGCGGCACGGAGCTTCGCGATCGTCAGGAACTGGTCGGCGGTCGCCGCGTACCTGAACTCCAGCTGTGCGCAGGCGTCTTCGACGGTGAGGCCGGACGCGGTCAGCGTCCTCAGATAGGCGACGCCCGTGGCCAGTGAGAGCCCCAGCTCCTCGGCGGCGGAGCCACCCGCCTCGTGGTACGGCAACGCGTCCACGACCATCGCGCGCAGGCCCGGGTACTCCCGGCCGCAGATCCCCGCCCAGTGGGCGGCCTCGTCCGTGTCCGCTCCGGCGCCCGTCCGGGCGGCCTGCCCGAGCGGGTCCAGCCCGAGGCTGCCGCGGGCCGCGTCCTTGGCGACGCCCCGTGCGTCGTAGAGCGCGAGCAACTCGGCTGCGGCGGGCCCGGTGTCGGAGCCCGCGTCGAGTGCGACCGGCGCCAGGTCGAGATAGACGCCTTCCAGCGCACGGGCGAGGCCGGAGACCGGCACCCCTGCGGGGCCGCCCACGGCCAGCCAGAGAGAGGTGACGCCGTTCTCCAGGTCGCCGAGCACCGCCTCGTTGAGGCGCACGGGGTCGGTGAGGGCGTGATGCTGGCGCACGTCCCAGCCGTCCGTGGTGTTCCCCGTGGCCCTGCTGCCCCGGGTGAAGGGCGCGAAGCCGGGCAGACCGGGGTCGGCCGACGCGTCGTCGGAGGTGTACAGAGGGCGGGCGGTGAGCCCGTCCCCGAGTGCGGTGGACAGCGCTTCCTCGGCGGCCGTTCCCGTGACTTCCTTGCCGGACCTGCGCAGTACACCTTCGACAAGGCTCTGCCACTGGTCGTGGGAGGGGTCGGGGAATTCGGCGGCCAGAGAGAGCCCGTCAGCAGGCAGGACCGTCATGGTCAGATGCTAGGTCAGCACTCTGACGTGCAGCAGGGCCACCGGCTGTGACCTTGCACTCTCCGGAATGTGCGCAATTCTTTCGGTTGAGACGCGGATTAGTTCTGTTGCTTCGGAAGTTTCACAGTGCGTCACTTAATGTCCGAAGTTATGCTTTTGGCGACCCAGCACCGCAGGGGAAGGACGCATCGTGGACGTGGGGCCCGTGGAGTACCTCGTCGTCACGTTTCCCGGCGCTCGATTCGCCGAGGCGATCGCGCCCGTACTCGCCGACGCCGTCGCGTCGGACGCGGTACGCATCCTCGATCTGGCGTTCGCCCGCAAGGGCGAGGGCGGCACGCTTCAGCTCGTGGAGCTGCGCGAGATGGACCCCCAGGGGCTGGTGTCGTTCGCACCGCCGGGTGACGGATCGTCCGGCCTGCCGCGACTCGCGGACCTCAGCGTGGTCGAGCGCCTGCCCGAGGGAAGTTCCGTCGCGCTGATCGCCTGGGAGGACCTCTGGTCCGTGCCCCTCACGCGCGCGGTCCAGGCCGCCGGCGGCCACCTCGTGTCGCACGAACGCGTACCTGCTGACGGCGGGGACGACGTCATCACCCTGCTCGAAAGGCTCGCCGAGCTCAGGAAGCAGGGGGTTCTGACCGACGCCGAGTTCGCGGCCCAGAAGACGAGGATTCTCGCCGACTGACACCCGGTCGGCCGATACGCCTGTGTCCGCGTTCCCGTTGTCGATACGCGCACGCCGTGCGACGTTGATTCCGACCTGCAGTCTGTCGGGAAAGAGGCAGTTCATCGTGCAGACCGCCCGGGCCGTCCCCGCAGCCACCGTCGTCAACCTGCGCGATCTGGGCGGCATCGCCCTGGGCCGCGACCACCGTCTCCGTCAGGGAATCCTGCTGCGCTCCGGTCAGCTGAGCGACTTCGACGCGGAACACGACATCGCGGTGGCAGCGCTCGGCATCCGCACGGTCGTCGACCTGCGCACCGCCGATGAACGTCACTGGGCTCCGGACCGTCTGCCCCCGGGCGCGAAGCTGTTCGTCGCCGACGTCCTCGGTGACAACCCGGGCGTGGCCCCGGCGCGGCTCAGGGCGCTCCTGAGTGACCCGGACGGAGCAAGGGCGCTGCTCGGCGGAGGCCGGGCGGAGGAACTGTTCGCGCAGACCTACCGCAAGATGGTCCTCTCCCCGGGGGCGGCGGCCGCCTACCGCGCCTTCCTGGACACCGCCGCGGACCCCCGGGCGCGCCCGCTCCTGTTCCACTGCGCGACCGGCAAGGACCGCACGGGCTGGGCCACCGCGCTGCTGCTGATGATGGCGGGTGCCTCACGCGACGTCGTACGCGCGGAGTTCCTCGCGGTGAACCTCGCGGTCAGGGCCGCCTTCGGCCCCGCAGTCCGCGGCTTCCTCGACGCCGGCGGGGACCCCGACATCGCCTCCGCGGTCGTCGAGGCCAGGCCCCGCTACCTGGAGGCCGCCCTGGATGCCATGGACGAGCGGTGGGGCGGACTCGACGGCTACCTGGACAAGGCCCTGCGCCTGCCCCGGGCGGTGGCGGACCGGCTTCGCGCCGACCTCTCCGTACCGGCCTGAGGGCCGTCCTTCATACGCGAACCGGCCCGGTGCGGCGTCCGCGGGGGACGCGCACCGGGCCGGTTCGCGAGGGTCGCACCGCTCAGATCTTCAGCAGCTGCTCGCTGAGATCGCGGTAGCGCTGGAGCGCTATCCGCAATTCCTCCGTCTGCGCCTCGGTGTCCTGCTCCTGCCAGCCGACCCGCAGCACCCGCCTGCGTTCGGTGAGGGCCTCGGTCAGGCCGGAGACGATCTGGTCGAACGTGCTGTCCGCCTCCTCGACGGCGCGGCGGGGGCTCTCGACGAAGTCGCTGACCGCCTGCTGCATGCGCTGGGACAGCTTCTCCTGATCGTCCCGCGACACGAGCGGCCGGTCGGTGTCGTGGTCCTCGCGGTGGCCGCTCCGCTCGTCCGACGGTTTACCGGGGGCCTTCCGAGACGCGACCGGAGTGCCGAGACCGGCGCGGGTTCCGTCCTTCACCGACCGGTCTCTGCCGTCGCCCGTCGAGGTTCCGGCCGGGGTGTCCGGTGTGGTCTCCGGCGTGCGCCTCTCGTCGGTCGCGGATTCACGTGTGACTCCGGGCGTGAGACCCGTCCCGGTCGCGGTCTCGCGCGAGACCGCGGGTTCGCGGGTGGTGCCGGCTCCGTTCGCGGACTCACGCGGGGTGCCGGGTACCGTCGTGCGCCGCGGCTCCGTGGGGGAGGCGGGCTCTGTCCTGGGGTCGCTGTGGTCGGTCATGCGTTTGCACTGCCTTTCGTTTCGGGCCGGTCCGTCCGGGCCGGCTCATCCGGCGCGTCCGCGAGAAGTACGTCGAAGAGCGCCCTGGACTCGATCAGGGCCTTCCTCATCTCCTCCGTACCGCCCTGGCCGCGCACTGCTGTGTGCACCCTGCGGTAGCCGTCGACCTGCTCGGCGTGATGCACCGAGAGGGCGGCCGTCTGCTCCTCGAAGCTGCCGCCGTCCGGGAAGCCCCGGTCGTGGGCCAACTGCGCGAGAAGCGCGTCGGCCTCGACGACCGCGTCCCTGGGGGAGTCGATGAACTTCTCCTGCACCTCGGCCCAGCGGCGGACATACGTCTCGCGCGCTCCGGGTGCGAGCGGCTGCTCGGACAGTGAGCCGTGCAGCTTCACCCGCTCGGCCAGCTCGTGCTCGGCCGCCTTGGTGTCCCCGTCGTGACGGGCCACGGTGCGTTCGTATTCAGGCCCGAACCGGCGCCGCAGACCACGTCCGCCGGTCTGCCGGCCGCGGACGAGGAAGAAGGCCAGCGCTGCCACGAGAACGACGGCGACAATGATCACCACGGTCGTCATGATGTGTGCTCCCGCCGGTCCGCGGTCGGTGCGTCGTGCTCTTCCACTCTCGTCAACCCCTTCCGGAATCGGGCCCGCCGGGTGTCCCCCCGGGCTCCGTGCACCAGCCGTGTAACCCCCTGGGCGACTTTCAAGCAGGCGGATCCCCGTTAACCTGGAAGAGGCGGCTCCCGGGCGGCCCTCGGCCGAACGCCGGGCGGTCCGGCAGGACTTCGAGAGGGGTGTCCGGTGACCGAGCGCAAACCCGCGGGTGTCAGCTTCGAGACGTGGGTGGACAGGCAGGTCCGCGAGGCCGAGCAGCGCGGCGACTTCGCCGGTCTGCCCGGGCTGGGCAAGCCGATCCCCGGTCTCGAGAGGCCGTACGACGCCGAGTGGTGGATCAAGGCCAAGATGCAGCGCGAGGGCCTGTCGGTGCTGCCGCCGTCCCTCGCCCTGCGCAAGGCCGCCGAGGATGCCCGGCACGAGGCGCTGCGCGCGCGGTCCGAGTCCGAGGTGCGCCGCATCCTGGAGGAGATGAACGAGACGATTCGCGCCGCGCTGGCCAGGCCTCCCGAGGGGCCCCCGCTGAACCTGAAGCCGTTCGACGCCGACGCGGTGGTGGAGGAATGGCGGGCGGGCCGGCAGCGGTCCTGAGAGCGAGGTGTGCCGGGCCGCCGGGTGTGCGTGATACTCGCTGCATGAGATCGCGCATGACGGCCCGGCGGAGCGAGGTGCGGGTCAGGCGAGCCGTCGCGCGGGACGCGAGACGGCTGACGCGCCTGGTGACCTCCTCACGTGCCTACGAGGGCCCGTACGCACCCATGGTCGCCGGGTACAGGGTCGGCCCGGATTACATCGAGACGCACGGCGTGCATGTGGCCGTCGATGAGGACGGCCGGGTACTCGGCTTCTACTCGCTGATCCTTTCCCCGCCCGAACTCGACCTGATGTTCGTGGCCGACGACGCCCAGGGGCGGGGTATCGGGCGCCTCCTCGTCGGGCATCTGTGCGAGGAGGCGCGACGGGCGGGCCTGGCGGACGTACGCGTGGTCGCTCACCCGCCGGCCGAGGGCTTCTACCGGAGCATGGGAGCCGAACGCACCGGCACGGTCCCGGCCCGGCCGCCCGCCGTGATGTGGGACCGGCCGGACATGGTCCTCAGGATCGGCGACGGGCGCGAGGACACGCGACCCCAGCATGATCCGAACGAGAGGCCCTAGCTAGGACCAGCCGCCGTAAGGACGGGTGATGAGTTCCAGTCCGTGCCCGCTGGGGTCCGGGAAGTAGACCCCGCGTCCCCCGTCGTTACGGTTGATCTCGCCCCGGAGCCTCTTGTGCGGGTCCGCGTAGTACTCGACGCCCCGCGCTCTGATGCGTTCGAAGGCGGTGTCGAATTCCGCCTCCGAGATGAGGAACGCGTAGTGCTGCACGGTGATCGACTCGGGGGGAACGGTCGCGAAGTCCAGCGTGACGCCGTTCGCGAGGACGACCGGAATGAAGGGTCCCCATTCGGTTCCGGTGGTGAGACCCAGGATATGGGCCAGGAAATCGGCGGACTCCCGGTTGTCCCGGCAGTGGACGATGGTGTGATTCAACTCGACTGACACTGTGGAATGCCTCCAAAAGGCATCTCACGGGCTACCTCCACGCCTCACCCGGCCGGTGACCGACGCGCGATGCCGTACCCCGATCCTAAGTGAGTCATCACGGTGCGTCGAGGCTGTGCCCCGGGCCCGCACGGGTCCCGGGCCCTCCGTATCGGCCCCTGGCGTGGTGCTTTCCCGGCCGCTGTCACCGAGGAGCGGATCCGCGACCGCCCGGTTGGGCGCGTGACCGAGGATTCGAGGCGGATCCGCGGGGAAGCTGTACCAGCTCATACGTTCGAGTTGGGGGAGGCATCAATGGGTCTGACACCGGCGTCCGAGGGTGACGGTGAGAGAGGCGGCATCGGGGCCAACCCGCACAGCGGCCGGCGCGAGACCGAGGCCGAGCGGGCCGACCGGCAGTGGGGCGAACTGCTCCAGGAACTCCGGGTCGCCCAGACGGGAGTCCAGATCCTGTTCGGCTTTCTGCTCGCCGTGGTCTTCCAGCCCAGGTTCGCCGACCTCTCGACCGTCGACCGCAACATCTACGTGGTGACGGTCATGCTGGGATCCGCGACCGCGGCCTCACTGATAGGTCCCGTGTCGTACCACCGCCTCCTCACCGGCCGGCGGATGAAACCACAGACGGTGACCTGGGCCTCGCGGCTCACGAAACTCGGGCTCGCCCTGCTCTTCTGCACGATGTGCAGCACCCTGCTGCTCATCCTGCGGGTGGCGCTGCACAACGTCGTGGCGCTGTGGCTCGTGGGCGTCATGGCCCTGTGGTTCGCCGTCTGCTGGTTCGTCTTCCCGCTCTGGGCCATCGCCCGGGACAACGGGAAGCGGGACGCCGGTGAGCCGTCCTGACACCGGCGCCCCGGGGCTGAGTCAGTCGTCGGCGGGGCTGCGCACATCCGTCACGGTGAACAGCCCGCCGTCCGGGTCGCGCAGGGTCGCCTCGCTGCCGTGGGGTACGGGCCGCCGCTCCATGAGGGCGCCCCCGAACCGCTCGGCGGCGGCGACCGTCGCCTCCACGTCGGAAACCGGGAACTGCACCTGCCAGTGCGGACGCACCATGGGATCCGGCGCCGACTCGACGGCACCCGAACTGATCCGGGCCAGCGGGCGACCGCCGCAGCGTACGAGTACCTCTTCCTTCACGTACGCCACCTCGCAGCCGCCCAGCTCGCCGCTCGCCCAGTCGAGTACCTCGCCGTAGAAGATCGCGGCGTCGAAGGCGTTCCTGGTGCGCAGACGCAGCCAGGCATGGGCACGATGTCCGGACGGGCTGAGTGACGCCGCCCGCCCGGTCCATTCCCACACGCCGAACGCCGCGCCGTCCCGGTCGGCGGCCAGCACCGCGCGGCCGGTGCCGATCGCCAGCGGGCCCACGGCCACGGTGCCGCTGCGTTCACGGATGCGTGCCGACGCCACATCGGCGTCGCGGACGGAGAAGTAGGGCGTCCAGGCCACGGCCACCTGGTAGGCGGACGCGACCGCGCCGATGCCCGCCACGGGCACACCCTCCGACCGGGCCATCACGAACTCCCTGCCCAGCGGGCCGGGCCGGAACGTCCACCCGAAGACACCCCCGTAGAAACGCTGGGCGTCCAGCAGGTCGCGGGTCACCAGGTGGACCCAGCACGGCGCGCCCGCACCGGTCAGAGCTGCCGGTTCGTGGGCGGTCCGCGGTTCGCCAGTGCTCATGGTCCCTCTGCCTCGTCGATTGCGCGGCAGGACGGTCCGGCGCCGCGCGGCCACGACCAGCGTCATCCGTGGCGGCGACTCCCGCAACACGCGGAGGGGGCGCTCAGACCCCACCCCTCGGCGGCGCGTTCGTGATGTCCAGGAACACGTGCTCGGCCTCGGGCCAGGACCGGGTGATCGAGCGCTTGATCCGGACGGAGACCCGCTCGATCTCCTCGCTGTCGATGCCGGGTGCCAGATCCACCCTGGCCGCCAGCATCACCGAGTCGAGGCCCAGCCCCATCGTGAACAGCGCCGCCACATTGTCTATCTCGGGCTGCGCGGTCAGAAGCTCCCGCACA
This sequence comes from Streptomyces sp. NBC_01341, assembly GCF_035946055.1. Taxonomy (NCBI): domain Bacteria; kingdom Bacillati; phylum Actinomycetota; class Actinomycetes; order Kitasatosporales; family Streptomycetaceae; genus Streptomyces; species Streptomyces sp. NBC_01341. The sequence continues at coordinate 6,808,421 of NZ_CP108364.1, forward strand.
CCCTTGCGCAGCTCGGGGTCGGCCGACTCCCCGATCAGCCGGTCGCGGGCGTCCTTGCCGAGCCGGAAGGCGACGTAGACCAGGAGGAGGCCGATCGCCAGGGAGGCGGACGCCTCCCACACGACGTTGCCCGTGATCAGGTGGAGGATCATGCCGGCTATGGCCAGGACGACACCGAGGACCGCGGTGCTGTCCTCCGCGACGACCGTCCGCAGGGCCGGGTCCCGGGCGGCACCCTTCTCACCTCGGAGCTGAATCAGGGCACGGACGAGGGAACCGCCTTCGGCGAGGAGCGCGAACGCGAGGACGACCAGACCCACCGTGTACCCCTCGGGGGATTCGTGGTCGTCGGCGCTCAGGGCCTCGAAGCCCTGGAAGAACGAGAAGCAGCCCCCGACGGTGAAGATCCCGACCGCTGCGAGCAGCGACCAGAAGTAGCGCTCCTTGCCGTAGCCGAAGGGGTGACGGCTGTCGGCGGGGCGGTGGCTGCGCCGCAGAGCGGCCAGCAGGAAGACCTCGTTCACACTGTCCGCCACGGAGTGGGCGGCCTCGGAGAGGAGGGCGGGGGATCCCGAGAGGAATCCGCCCACCCCCTTCGCGACGGCTATGACGAGGTTGGCGGCGAGCGCGACCAGGACCGTGATCCGGGTCCGGTCGTCGGCCTTCGACCGGTTCATCTGTTTCCCCCGATGCGATGGTGCTGGTGTCAGTCGCGCGGACGCTCGGGGTCGGGCGGGATCACCTCGTTACCGTGGCCGCCGAGCTCGTACGGCGAGAGGGCGGTGCCGTTGTCCGGGAAGTGGTCCGAGGTGTGCTGGCCGCTCTCCCGGATCTCCGTGCGGTGCTCGGGCCTCTGCGGCTGCTCCTCCGGGCGCGGGGGCGGAAGTTCCTTGTCCCGGCGCCGCATGCCCCACCAGAAGCCGCCGATCAGCAGAACCACCACGGCCAGTCCCGCGATGCCGACGATCACGCCCACCGCCCCGGGGCCGTCGTCGGCGAGGATGACGGCGAGCGAGTTGCTTGCTCCGTTCGTAACGTCCATGCATGGCGCATACCCCGGAGAATCGATCACAGACAGCCATTGACATGAATTCATGTTTTATGACGATGTCCCGGTAAATGTGTTTCACATGGTGCGAATCGGCTACACGATGATGACCGGGCCGGCAGGACCGCGGGCTCTCGTCGCCGATGGGGTCGCGGCGCAGGCGGCCGGTTTCGACTTCTCCGTCACCGCCGGCCTCTACCCCTCGGTCGGCTTCCCGGGGGCACGCACCCCTACGCCTGGGCAATGCTCGGAACCGTGGCACAGGCGACGTCCACGATCCCGCTGATGACGTACGTGACCTGCCCGACCACCCGGGACCACCCGGCCGTGGTCGCGCAGAAGGCGACGACGCTCCAGCCCGTGTTTCGCGGCGGCCCATCGGGTAGGCGGCCCGTCGAGGGCGCCGGGGCGGTCGCCGTCCGGCGTGCGCTCGTGTCGCCGACACGCAGCCGCGGGGTGAGCCTGGAGTGACTCACCGGACCGCTGGAGGAATGCGATGCGCGTTTACAGCGCACCGACCGAAAGGAAACCAGGGTGAACAGCGCACAGGAAGAGAAGCAGGGGCATCAGGAGAGCGGCGACGTCGTGGTGACGCTGACCGGCTGCCCCACCCAGGACGCGAGCACCGTGTTCGAGGTGCTGCGCCGCTCCTTCGTCTCCGACCGCCCCGCGAGCGACACGCCCGAGACCGCTTCGGACACCCGCCCGACCGTGTGGACGGCCACCGTGGACGTGTCCGACACGAAGGAGGACCCGGCGCCGGCACAACTGTCCGGAGCGGTGACGGTCGAGGCGCAGGGCGGCTACTGGGCGGTCGACCGCTTCCGCAGGTCCCTCGAGGACGCGTTCGCCGTACGCCTGGTCGGGACAGCGGCCGGAGACCAGGAGCAGGAGATCCGGCTGCGGCTGGAGAGCCACCGCGCCGCGTGAGCACCGATCCACCCGATCACGGAAGGTACGCCTGCATGGATGTCACTCCCGGGGCCTTCGGCACGGACACGGCACAGGTGCCGGTGCCGGTGCCGGTGCCGGACGACCGTTCCACCTTCACGCTGCACGTCAACGGCACGTCGCACACCCTGACGCTCGATCACCGCACCACCGTGCTGGACATGCTGCGCGAGCACCTCGGGCTCACGGGGGCCAAGAAGGGCTGCGACCACGGCCAGTGCGGTGCCTGCACCGTGCTCGTCGACGGCCGCCGCGCGAACAGCTGCCTGCTGCTCGCCGTCGCCCAGTCGGACGCCCGTATCACCACGGTCGAGGGCCTGGCCGACGGCGACCGACTGCACCCGCTGCAGACGGCCTTCCTGGAACGGGACGCGTTCCAGTGCGGCTACTGCACCCCCGGGCAGCTCTGTTCGGCGGTCGGCATGCTCGGCGAGGCCGAGGACGGCTTCCCCTCCCACGTCACGCCGCCCGCCGGTCTCGCCGATGACGGGCCCGCACCCCTCGGCGCCCACGAGATCCGCGAACGGATGAGCGGCAACCTGTGCCGGTGCGGCGCCTACCCCCACATCGTCCGGGCGATCGAGGACGTGGCCCCGTGAAACCCTTCGCGTACCAGCGCCCCGCGACCGTGGCCGAAGCCGTACGGGCCGGGACGGGCCACCCCGGCGCACGCTATCTCGGCGGCGGGACCAACCTCGTCGACCTGATGAAGCTCGGGGTGGAGTCGCCCGGACTCCTCATCGACGTCAGCCGGCTTCCGCTCGACCTGGTGACCCGGACGGACGACGGCGGTCTCCGGATCGGCGCGACCGTGCGCAACAGCGACCTGGCCGCCCACGCCGACGTACGCAAGGGCTACCCCGCCCTGTCGCAGGCCCTGCTGGCCGGGGCGTCCGGCCAGCTCCGCAACACCGCGACCACCGGCGGGAACCTGCTGCAGCGCACCCGCTGCCCGTACTTCCAGGACGTCTCCAAACCCTGCAACAAGCGCGTCCCCGGCTCCGGCTGCCCCGCGCGCGAGGGGGCGCACCGCGACCTCGCGGTGCTGGGCCACTCGCAGGACTGCGTCGCCACCAACCCCTCCGACATGGCCGTCGCGCTCGCGGCACTCGACGCCGGCATCCGGCTGTACGGGCCCGAGGGGGAGCGGACCGTGCCCGTCACGGACTTCCACCGGCTGCCCGGCGACAATCCCGACCAGGACACGGTGATCAGGCCCGGGGAACTGATCACCGAGGTGGTGCTGCCGCCTCCGGTCGCCACGGCGGGCTCCCTCTACCGCAAGGCGAGGGACCGCGCCTCGTACGCCTTCGCGCTGGTCTCCGTCGCCGCTGTGCTGAGCGTGCGCGACGGCCACGTCGAGCACGGCGCGCTGGCATTCGGCGGCGTCGCGCACCGGCCGTGGCGCGCATGGGCCGCGGAGGACGTGCTGCGGGGTGCGCCCGCGACCGAGGAGACCTTCGCCCGGGCCGCCGACGCCGAGCTCGCGGCCGCCGCGCCCCTGCGCGACAACGGGTTCAAGGTGGACCTCGCCCGCAGACTCGCCGTGGGTGCTCTCACCGAACTCACCTCCCGTAGCGCGTCCGCCTGATCGCCCCGCGGTCACCTCAGGGCGCACCCGGCCCGATCCCCGGCCGCGCCCACGACGAACCGAGGTCCTACGCCATGAACCATTCCCCGCAGCCGCTGGGTGCCCCCGTCGTCCGCCGCGAGGGCCGGGACAAGGTCACCGGCAGCGCCCGCTACGCCGCGGAGTACACCCGGCTCGGGCTCCTCCACGGCTGGATCGTGCCCGCCACCGTCCCGAGCGGACGCGTGACGGCGATCCGCACGGCCGACGCGCTGGCGCTGCCGGGGGTGCACACGGTCCTCACGCACGACAACGCGCCGAAGCTGAACGACCCGGACGACGCCATCCTCGCCGTGCTCCAGAACGACCGGGTGCCGCACCGCGGCTGGCCCGTCGCCCTCGTCCTCGCGGAGAGTACGGAGGCGGCCAGGGCGGGCGCGGCAGCCGTACACGTCGAGTACTCCACCACCGGGCACGACGTCGTCCTCACCGGGGACCACGCGGGCCTCCGCGTCCCGGACGAGGCCAACGGCGGCTTTCCGGGTCTGCGGGAACGGGGTGACGCCGGGGCGGCCTTCGACGCCGCACCCGTGCGAATCGACGCGACCTACACCCTGGGCGGTCTGCACAACCACCCGATGGAACCCCATGCCTCGACCGCCGTGTGGGAGGACGGGCACCTTACCGTCCACGACTCCAGCCAGGGATCCTCCACGGTGCGTGACACCCTCGTACAGGCACTGGGCCTCGGCCCGGACACCGTCACCGTCGTCTCCGAACACGTCGGCGGAGGATTCGGCTCCAAGGGCACTCCCCGCCCGCAGGTCGTCCTCGCCGCGATGGCGGCGCGGCACACCGGGCTGCCGGTCCGGATCGCCCTTCCCCGGCGGTACATGGCCGCGATCGTCGGCCACCGCGCACCCACGCTTCAGCGCGTGCGGCTGGGAGCCGGCCGCGACGGCGTGCTCACCTCCGTCTCGCACGAGGTCGTGACACAGACCTCGCGGATCAAGGAGTTCGTCGAGCAGGCCGCCGTACCCGCCCGCATCATGTACGCGTCGCCCCACAGCCGTACCGCGCACCTGGTCGTGCCCCTCGACGTGCCCAGCCCCTCCTGGATGCGCGCACCGGGAGAGGCGTCCGGGATGTACGCGCTGGAGTCGGCCATGGACGAACTGGCCAACGCCCTCGGAATGGATCCGGTCGAGCTCCGGCTGCGCAACGAGCCGCAGACGGAACCCGACAGCGGTCTTCCTTTCAGCAGCCGCAACGTCGCGGCCTGTCTCACCGAAGGCGCCCGGCTGTTCGACTGGTCCGGCCGGGACCCGCAGCCCGCGACCCGCGAGGAAGGGCCGTGGCTGATCGGCACCGGGGTCGCGTCGGCGACGTATCCCGTGCTCGTGTCGAAGTCGGCCGCGTCCGCCCACGCCGCGCCGGACGGCTCCTACCGGATCGGCGTCAACGCCACCGACATCGGCACAGGGGCCCGCACCGTCCTCGCGCAGATCGCGGCCTCGGTCCTGGACGCGCCACCGGAGGACGTACGGATCGACATCGGCGACAGCGACCTGCCGACCGCACCCCTGGCCGGCGGTTCCTCGGGTACGGCCTCCTGGGGATCGGCGGTGCACAAGGCGGCCTCCGCCCTGCGGGCGCGGCTGGCGGAGCACAACGGACCGGTCCCGCAGGGCGGCATCACCGTCACCGCCGACACCGGCGAGGAGACGGAGCAGGAGCCCCCGTACTCGCGCCACGCCTTCGGCGCCCACTTCGCGGAGGTGGCCGTCGACTCCCTCACCGGTGAGGTGCGGGTGCGCAGACTGCTCGGTGTCTACGCCGCCGGGCGCATCCTCAACTCCCGCACGGCACGGTCCCAGTTCATCGGCGGCATGGTCATGGGGCTCGGTATGGCCCTCACCGAGGGCAGCACGATGGACCCGGTCTTCGGGGACTACACCGAGAGCGACCTGGCCTCGTACCACGTGCCGTCCTGCGCCGACGTCCCCGACATCCAGGCGCACTGGATCGACGAGGACGACCCCCACCTCAACCCCATGGGCAGCAAGGGCATCGGTGAGATCGGCATCGTCGGTACGGCCGCCGCGATCGGGAACGCCGTACGCCACGCCACAGGTGCTCGGCTCCGCGAACTCCCCCTCACCCCGGACAAACTGCTGCCCTACCTGCCGTGACGCGCGGCGACCAGGTCCTTCGGTTGCGCGAACGGCCATCCGGGTTCACCCTGAGGAGTGACCCAGAAGTGACTACTGCTCACGCTTCGTGTTCGGGGGTCGTTGGTACAGACGGGTGAAGCACGTGGGCCTCGCGGTGAGGAGCCTCGACGATGACCGTTCCACTCGACCGGCACTGCTCGGTCGAACTGCAGGTGTCGGCAGAGCGCATTTCCCAGATGCGGCGCATAGTCTCCGCACACCTTCGTCACTGGAGTCTCGACCTGCACGTCCGGCCGGTGTGCCGGGCGGCGGAGGAGCTCCTGACGAACGTCCGGATGCACGTCGGCGAGGAGGACCGCTGCGTCCTCGAGCTGCGCTGGACCGGCCGGCACCTGACGGTGTCCGTGGCCGACGACGACTCCCGGATGCCCCGGCTGCTCGACGGCGGTGGCGGCGGTCTCAGCCGCGTCATGGCCCTCAGCGACAGCTGGGGCACCTGCCGGACCGCCGACGGCAAAGTCGTGTGGTTCACGCGCTACGCCGAGTCGCCCTGCACCACCGAACTGCTCCCGCGTACGCCGCTCCCGGGCGGCCGTACCTTCCGCAGCACCCCGGTCGCCGAACTCGTGTGACGAACGGCCCGGAACCGGCCCGGCCGGTGCGGACGACGTGCCCCCGGCACGCATGATCCGCACCGGCCGGGTACGCGTGTGCGAGGGGCCGCGTTGCGCCCGGCGGCGCGGCGCGGCACGGTCGAAGAACGATGCAAGGAGGAACCCCCATGCCCATCGCCACGGTCGATCCCGCGAGCGGCGAGACGCTCAGGACTTTCGACGCACTGGACGAGCGGGAGACCGAGCGGAGGCTCGCGGCCGCGCACCGGGCGTTCCGCCGCTACCGCACCACCGACTTCGCCGAACGTGCCCGCCTGATGAACCGGGCCGCGGATCTCCTCGACGAGGACCGGCCGGACATCGCCCGCACCATGACCACGGAGATGGGCAAGCCCGTCAGGGCGGCCCGCGCCGAGGCGGCGAAATGCGCCAAGGCGATGCGCTGGTACGCGGCCAACGCCGAGCGCCTGCTCGCCGACGAGCACCCCGACGAGACCGACGTCAAGGACTCCGGTGCCTCGCGCGCCCGGGTGCACTACCGCCCGCTCGGTGTCGTCCTCGCCGTGATGCCGTGGAACTTCCCCCTCTGGCAGGTCATGCGCTTCGCCGCGCCCGCGCTCATGGCCGGCAACACCGGTCTGCTCAAGCACGCCTCGAACGTGCCGCAGACCGCCCTGTACATCGAGGACCTGTTCACCCGGGCCGGTTTCCCCGAGGGCTGCTTCCAGACGCTGCTCATCGGCTCGGGCGCAGTCGAGGCGGTCCTGCGCGACTCCCGGGTCGCCGCCGCGACGCTGACCGGCAGCGAGCCGGCCGGCCGGGCGGTGGCCGCCGTCGCGGGCGACGAGGTGAAGAAGACGGTGCTGGAGCTCGGCGGCAGCGACCCCTTCATCGTGCTGCCATCGGCCGAGGTCGAGAAGGCCGCCGACACGGCGGTGAACGCCCGTGTGCAGAACAACGGACAGTCCTGCATCGCGGCCAAACGCTTCATCGTGCACACGGACGTGTACGACGCCTTCGCCGAACGGTTCTCCGCCGGAATGCGCGCGCTGACCGTCGGCGACCCCTTGGAGGAGTCCACCGACGTCGGCCCCCTCTCCAGCGAGCAGGGACGCACCGACCTGGAGGAGCTCGTCGGCGACGCCCTCGCCAAGGGCGCCACCGCCCTGTGCGGGGGGCGGCGGCCGCCGGGCCGGGACCGCGGCTGGTTCTACGAGCCCACCGTGCTCACGGGCATCACCCCCCAGATGCGCATCCACCGCGAGGAGACCTTCGGACCGGTGGCGACCCTCTACCGCGTGGCAGACCTCGACGAGGCCGTGGAACTCGCCAACGACACCCCCTTCGGGCTCAGTTCCAACGTATGGACGCGTGACGAGGCGGAGATGGACCGCTGCGTCCGCGACGTGGAGGCAGGGGGCGTCTTCTTCAACGGCATGACGGCCTCGCATCCCGCTCTGCCCTTCGGCGGGGTGAAGCGTTCCGGCTACGGCCGGGAGCTCGCGGGGCACGGCATCCGCGAGTTCTGCAACGCGACCACCGTCTGGTACGGCCCCGACCCGGACGCCCGCTAGGAGAGAGGCTTCATGACCGAAGCACGAACACCGCCCGCGTCATCCACCCTGCCCGACGACGAGCTGGAGGCACTCGACGCGCACTGGCGGGCGGCCAACTACCTCGCGGTCGGCCAGATCTATCTGATGGCCAACCCCCTCCTGGAGGAGCCGCTGGCCCCCGAGCACATCAAACCGCGGCTGCTCGGCCACTGGGGGACCTCACCCGGCCTCAACCTGGTCCACACCCACCTCAACCGGGTCGTCAAGGCGCGCGGCAAACAGGCCGTCTGCGTCTGGGGGCCCGGTCACGGCGGACCCGCGGTCCTCGCCAACGCGTGGCTGGAGGGCAGCTACTCGCAGACGTACCCCGATGTCAGCCGTGACCGCGAGGGGATGGGCCTGCTGTTCAAGCAGTTCTCCTTCCCCGGCGGGGTGCCCAGCCACGTCGCCCCGGAGACCCCGGGCTCGATCCACGAGGGCGGTGAGCTGGGGTACGCGCTCGCCCATGCCTACGGCGCAGCCCTCGACCACCCGGACCTGCTCGTCGCCTGCGTCGTCGGGGACGGCGAAGCGGAGACGGGACCACTGGCCGCGTCCTGGCATTCCAACAAGTTCCTCGACCCGGTGCACGACGGTGCCGTCCTGCCGATCCTCCACCTCAACGGGTACAAGATCGCGAACCCCACCGTCCTCGCCCGGCTGCCCGAGGACGAACTCGACGCGCTCCTGCGTGGATACGGCCACGATCCGGTGTACGTCGAGGGCGACGACCCCGCCGCCGTCCACCGCGCGATGGCGGCCGCCATGGACCACGCCCTGGACCGCATCGCGGAGTTCCAGCGCCTGGCACGGCACGGGGGAGCGCCCGATCGGCCCCGCTGGCCGATGATCGTGCTGCGCACCCCCAAGGGATGGACCGGACCGGAGGAGGTGGACGGGCTGCCCGTCGAGGGCACCTGGCGCGCCCACCAGGTCCCCCTGCCCGGAGTGCGGGACGATCCCGGCCATCTGCGCCAACTCGAGGAATGGATGCGCTCCTACCGGCCGCACGAACTCTTCGACTCGGGCGGCCGGCCGACGGCCCAGGTCCTGGAATGCGTTCCCGAGGGCACGGCGCGCCTGGGGTCGACCCCGTACGCCAACGGTGGCCTGCTCCTGCGTGATCTCCCGCTTCCGCCGCTCGAGGACCACGCGGTGCGGGTCGACAGGCCCGGCACCGTCCAGCACGAACCCACGCGGGTGCTGGGCGGGCTGCTCGCGGACGTCATGGCCGCCACCGCCGGCCGGCGGGACTTCCGGGTGGTCGGGCCCGACGAGACCGAGTCCAACCGGCTGGGCGCGCTCTACGACGTCACCGGCAAGGCCTGGCAGGCGGAGATCCTCGCTACCGACGAGCACCTGGTCCGCGACGGCCGGGTGATGGAAGTCCTCTCCGAGCACCTGTGCCAGGGCTGGCTGGAGGGCTACCTCCTCACCGGCCGGCACGGGCTGTTCTCCTCGTACGAGGCCTTCGCCCACATCGTCGACTCGATGGTCAACCAGCACATCAAGTGGCTGCGCACCTCGCGGAGGCTGCACTGGCGCGCGCCCATCGCCTCGCTGAACTACCTGCTCACGTCGCACGTCTGGCGGCAGGACCACAACGGCTTCTCGCACCAGGACCCCGGCTTCGTCGACCACATCCTCAACAAGAGCCCCGAGGTGGTCCGGGTCTACCTGCCGCCGGACGCCAACACGCTGCTGTCGACGGCGGATCACGTGCTGCGCAGCAGGGACTACGTCAACGTGATCGTCGCGGGCAAGCAGCCGGGCTTCGACTGGCTCACCCTCGACGAGGCCCGCGCCCACTGCGCCCGCGGGGCGGGGACGTGGGACTGGGCGGGCACCGAGGACGGCAGCCGGGAGCCCGACGTCGTGCTCGCCTGTGCCGGGGACGTGCCCACGCTGGAGACCATGGCCGCGGCGCAGCTCCTGCGCGAGCACCTGCCCGAACTCGCCGTGCGCGTCGTCAACGTGGTCGACATGACGCGGCTGCTGCCGCGCGACGAGCACCCGCACGGGATGCCGGACGCGGAGTACGACTCTCTCTTCACCCGGGACAAGCCGGTGATCTTCGCGTATCACGGCTACCCGTGGCTGGTGCACCGCCTCGCCTACCGCCGGTCGGGCCACGCTCACCTGCACGTCCGGGGCTACAAGGAGGAGGGGACCACCACCACACCGTTCGACATGGTGGTCCGCAACGACCTGGACCGCTACCGGCTGGTCATGGACGTGATCGACCGGGTGCCGGGACTCGGTGTGCGCGCCGTCGCCGTGCGCCAGGCGATGGCGGACGTCAGGACCCGTCATCACGACTGGATCCGCGAGCACGGCAGCGACCTGCCCGAGGTGGCCGACTGGGTCTGGGAGGGCTGAGCGCCGGCTGTTCACTCGGCCACGCACTCCGGCCGGCCCGCGGTGAAGCGGGCCGGCCGGAGTGCGTGGCCGAGGAAGTCAGCCGACGGTCGTGCGGACGACGGGCGAGACGGCTCCGCCGCCGACGATCCTGAGGGCGTTCTCGCCCTTGATCCCCAGCTTGACCCGCAGGCTGTACTCGCCACTGGCGGCCGTCTTCATCGTGGCCGGCAGGGCGACCCAGCGCCGGCCCTGCTTCTGCTGGAGGGTGACCGGCGTGCCGGAGCCGATGTTCCGGGCGGATCCGTGGATACGGAACTCCTCCCAGGCCACGACACTGCGCGCGGTCGCGTACGCCGACAGGGCCGGCCGGGTCATCAGATTCTCGGCGCTCTGCCCGGGCGGCGGTGCGGGGACGTCCGACGCAGCCGCAGCCGCGCCCACCGCACCGGCCAGTGTCAGCGCTGTCAGCAGGGCTGCCGCCGACGCGCGCCTGAATCGGTCCATGGGTGGCTCTCCTTCGTGCACGGCGTGGTCGGAGGGACCGACGCGGTGCGATTGACTTCAGGAGCGCCAAATCTAGACATACTTCACATAATCCTCACGCAGGACACGCCATCAGAATCGCAGGACCGCCGCGACGCGCCCGTGCCCGGCCAGTGAGTCGTCGGCCACGAAAGCGACCTCGCAGCCGTTGTCCAGAGCCGCTTCGACAAGCTCGTCGACGACGTCCTCGCGCACCTGGCCGTCGGTGCCCGGCGTGACGTCGGGCCCCACCGGCTCCAGGTGACCGTCGGTGACCCTGACGGTCTGCTCGAAGTGCTCCTCGGCCGTGACGAGGCCCGCGCGGCCTTCCCGTACGGCCGTCCACACCTCGTCCAGTCCGCCGGCGAAGGAGTGGCGGCTCTTGGCGTTGTCGAGCCGGCCCCGGATCCCGGCGGCGGCCTGCTGCCGCCAGTCCTCCAGTGCCGGTTCCAGCTCCTTGAGGAGTTCGGGAGTACTCGTGTCCGCCGTGGTCCCCTTGGCGACCCGGCCGACGGCCGTCCTGGCGCTCTCCCCCACGTCGTCGAGCAGGGAGAGCGCGGGCGCCGGCCCTACCAAGAACAGTGGACGGGGGTCGGCGGCCAGGATCCCGCGCAGCTTCTCGTCGACCGTGCGCAGGAAGTTGCGCGCGTCCTCGCTGGTGTAGGTGCTCGGGGTGTCGCCGATCCGTTCCTCGCGCTGCGGATTGGGTTCCTCGTGCGGGGCGGTGAGCGGGAAGCCGCCCTTCCTCTCGGCGCGCAGGTCGTCGTTCGTACCCGAGAACAGGGTGGCGTGCTCGGCGGAGAAGCTGAGCACCCAGAAATGCCGCGACCGCGCCTTCGCCGACACGAGATTGCGGGTGAGGTAGCTGTCGCTGAGCACCACGCGCTCGGGGGCGGTCCGCGGAAGCTGCCAGATCTGGTACTCGTCGGCGTCGGCGAAGATGACCAGGGCGTCCAGTGCGCGGCGCTGATCGACCTCTGCCGCTGCCCGGTCCAGCTGGGCCTTCACGGCGGCCGCGGTCTCCCGGCTCACCCGGGGGTCGGCCTCCAGCCGGTTGCCCGCCTCCGCCACCAGGTTCCGCAGCCGTACGGCGTCCTGGGCGTTCTCCGGCGCCCTGCGGTGGGTCGGCATCGTGAGGGACAGGGCCGGGTAGGGCCGGGTCCTGCGCAATTCCTGCAACAGGCCGGGGGTCAGGGCGTCCGTATCCATCGTTCCCTCCCGGAGGGTTCGGGGTGCGCGGTGCTGGGGCCGCCCCTGCGGTGGAGCGGGTGGTTCAACGAGTCAATTCATACCTTTTGATCCTAGGATGGGCGAGTTGTTGCCCCTGTCCGCGGAGGTACGTGCGATGGCCACGCTCACCGTGCCGGCCTGTCGGGGGGTCGAGGGCGAGGCGGCTCCGGGGCGCCGCCGCCCACGACGCGGAACGACTGTGACGCCGGAACCCGCCGCAGGGCCCCGGAGCGGGCGGCCGGCGGTGTACGAGTGAGCGCGACAGAAGCGGTGACGGACGCGCTGCGCGATCTCCACCGGCGGTTCGTGGACGTCCGCGAGGGGGAACGCGGCGACTACATACCGGAGTTGACCAGATCCGACGTCCGCGATTTCGGCCTCGCGCTCGTCAGCATGGACGGGCACTGCTACAGCGCGGGTGCCGCCCACACCCCCTTCACGCTGCAGTCCGTCTCCAAGCCGTTCGTCTACGCCCTCGCGCTCTCCTCGCTCGGCCTCGACGAGGTGGACCGCTGGGTCGGCGCGGAGCCCAGCGGCGAGGCGTACAACGCCATCAGCCTGGAGCGGCGCACGGGGCGGCCCGCCAACGCGATGGTCAACGCAGGCGCCATCGTCGCCACGGCTCTGGTCCCCGATACTCCGGAAGTCCCCGCGTTCACCCGCATCCTGACCACCCTGAGCCGCTTCGCCGGGCGGAGACTCGACATCGACGAGGACGTGTACGCCTCCGAGGCCGCCACGGGCGACCGCAACCGTGCCCTCGCCTACCTGATCCGCAGCACCGGCGTCCTGCCGGCCGATCCGGTCGCCGCCGTGGACATCTACTTCCGGCAGTGCGCGGTGCGGGTCACAGCGGTGGACCTCGCGGTGATGGCGGCCACGCTCGCGCACGGGGGCGTCAATCCCGTCAGCGGTGAGACTGTCGTCGCCGCCGACGTCGCGGCCCAGGTTCTCGCGGTCATGGCCACCTGTGGCATGTACAACGCCTCGGGCGAATGGCTGCTGCGGGTCGGGCTGCCGGCCAAGAGCGGTGTGTCCGGCGGCCTGATCGCGGCCGGCCCCGCCCGCTTCGGTCTGGCCACCTACAGCCCGCTCCTCGACGCCACGGGGACTTCGGTGCGCGGCCGCGAAGCGATCGGCGCCCTCTCGGAACGTCTGGGACTCCATCTCATGAGGAACCCCGCACTTCCCGGGTCCACCGTCACGCTGGCGACCACCGCCGACGTCCTCCCGTCGGCTCCGACGGGCAGGGAGGCGAGGGCGCTGCGCGAACGCGTCGGAGTCGTCGCCGCGCAGGGGGCCCTCGACTTCACCGCGGTCGAGCGGGTGCTCTTCGCCCTGGACGAGGCGGGCCCCGAGCCCGCCGGTCCGGTCGTGCTCGATCTGCGGGAGGTCACAGGGGCCGACGGCGTCGCCCTCGCTCTGCTGCACGCCGGACTCGCGAGGCTCGCGCGCGAAGGGCGGCGCGCGGCCGTCGTGGACCCGGGCGGCCGGCTCGGCCCGCCGGCCCTCGTCCGCGGGCGGACCGGCCAGGACCTGCCGCGCTACGGCTCCCGCGAGGAGGCGGTCGAGCACTGCGCGCGGGACCTGGCCGGTCCGGCGTGAGCCGCTACCAGATGGCCTCGACCCACTCGGGGTGGTCGATGAACGGGTTCCGGTTGTGCTGGAACCGGTCGAATATGACCTCGTTGCGGTTCTGCTCGAAGCTGTCCGGCGGGTCCTCCTGGTTCCACTGCTTCAGCACGGAGAGCCTGCCGATATTCGGGGCCGAGCCGTTGCTGACGCTGTCGTTCGGCTCGAGGTCCGCGAAGGAGTCGTCGCCTTCGTACCGGACCGCCATGTAGAGGATCATCCGGGCGACATCGCCCTTGACCGCGTCGCGCGGTTCGAAGGAGTCGCCGTCAGTGAGGTTGCCGGGCGCTCCCGAGACCGCCGTGCCGCCGTTGTCGAAGTCCTTGTTGCCGCGGATCGAGTTGACCCCCACGTCCTCGGGGCGCAGGTGGTGGATGTCGGTGCCCGGGCCGGTGGCCGTGCCGAAGTCGCCGTGCGACTTGGCCCAGACGTGCTCACGGTTCCAGTCGCCGGCGTCGCCGCCGTTACCCGTCTTCGCCTGGGAGCGCCCGGTGTACAGGAGGATCACGTTGGAGGAGTTCGCGGGGTCCTGGTCGGTGAGCTTGAGCGCGTCCCACACCTGGGTGTAGGAGAGCTTGGTCTGGTCGCTGATGATCGTGTGCAGCGAACTCTTCAGCGCGGCGCCGGTCCTGCCCAGGGCGTCCTGGTAGTAGGTGTCGTCGAGTGCTGCGGTCGGCGACGCCGGTCCGGCGGTCGTGGGGGTCGTGGCGGGGGCGGTGGCCGCGACGCCGGTGAGTACGGCGATCGAGGCTGCTGTAGCGAGGAGTGGACGCGCGTAGAGAAGGCGACGACTGGACATGTGGGGGGTGTCCTTCCGGGGCTGCGAACGGTGTAGTGAGGCCGGGTACTGTCTGCTGGCTCGGGAGCCTTCCACACGCACGGTGCCGGTCGTGTGAACACTGCGTATTTATCATGTGCAAGTCAAGTGACATCCAATCCGCGCTCGCCGGGTCATCGGATGCGCGGAGTGCGCCCCGGCGCGAGAATTGCCGCAAGGACGAGGAGGCGGCATGAGCGAAGAGTCCGAACCCGTATCCGGGCCGGAGGTCCGGGGCGTCACTCCGGACCGTCTGCTGCACACGGGCGGCAACGATCAGCCCAGTGCGGAGGATCTGGTCCTCGCCTCGGGGCGTGACCTCAGTCCCGAGAACCTCGAGTGGGCCCGGCGCAGGCTGTCCGAGGAGGGCCGGTCGGCGATGGACAAACGGCTGCCGTAGCGCCTGAGCGGCACCTCCGGGCGGGCGGCGTGCGGGGCTCCGCCCGCCGCTCGGTTAGCCTGAACGCAATATGAACCGTTTGACGACGTCACAGGGCGAATTCGAGCTGGCCCGCTTCCCCGAGAACCCGCGCGATCCGCTCCGTGCGTGGGACGCCGCCGACGAGTACCTGCTGCGGAGGCTGGACGGCGACGAGGGGAGTGATCCCGTCCGTCCGTCCGGCACCGTGGCCGTCGTGGGCGACCGTTGGGGGGCACTCGCCACCGCGCTCGCCACCCACCGGCCCGTGCAGATCAGCGACTCCTACCTGACCCGGCGCGCGACCGTCGCCAACCTCGAGCGCAACAACGCCGCGGCGGAGTCGGTCCGGATGCTGTCGGCCCGTGACACCCCGCCGGAGCGGGTGGACCTGCTGCTCGTACGCGTGCCCAAGAGCCTCGCGCTCCTGGAGGACCAGTTGCACCGGCTCGCCCCCGCCGTGCACGCCGGGACCGTCGTCATCGGCACCGGCATGGTGAAGGAGATCCACACCTCCACGCTGAAGCTGTTCGAGCGGATCATCGGGCCCACCCGCACGTCCCTCGCGGTCAAGAAGGCCCGGCTGATCCACTGCACGCCGGATCCTTCCCTGCCCAGGACGCCCAGTCCCTGGCCGTACCACTACGACCTGCCCGACGACATCGGCGTGGCCTCCGGGCGGACCGTCACCAACCATGCCGGAATCTTCTGCGCCGAGCGCCTCGACGTCGGCACCCGCTTCTTCCTGAAGCACCTCCCCGCACGGTCGGGCCCGGACCACGTCGTCGACCTCGGCTGCGGGAACGGCGTCGTGGGCACGGCCGCGGCGCTCGCCAATCCCGCGGCGTCCGTCACCTTCATCGACGAGTCCTACCAGGCCGTCGCCTCGGCCGAGGCGACCTTCCGGGCGAACACCGACGCCCAGGCCGCCTTCGTGGTCGGCGACGCGATGGCCGACGTGGCACCGCGAAGCGTGGACCTGGTACTCGCCAACCCGCCGTTCCACTCGCACCAGGCGGTCACCGACGCCACGGCCCGCACCATGTTCCACGGAGCGCACGCCGCGCTGCGGCAGGGCGGTGAGCTGTGGGTGGTCGGAAACCGCCACCTCGGATACCACACGCAGCTGCGGCGGATCTTCGGCAACTGCGTCACCGTCGCGGGCGACCCGAAGTTCGTGGTCCTGCGGGCCGTCAAGCGCTGATCCCCCTTCCGGCGCCCTCCCCGGAACGCGCTCGGGTGCGGTATCCATGGAACGGTACGAGGACGGCGGGCCGAGGGCGACGGGACCGCGGTGCGCCGCCGGGACCACCCCGGTTCCACCGAGCGGAAAGGGCGAGCCCATGGACGGCCCCGTGAACGGCGCGGATCCCGGGCTGTTCGGCCCCCGCTCCGTCACCTGGCAGATGCACAGCGATCCCATGATGTGGGTGGCCGGGGTACGTGCGCTCTACCTGCAGGCCCTGCACCCGCGTGCCCTCCGGGGCGTGATGCAGAACAGCGATTTCCGCAAGGACGCCTGGGGGCGGCTGCTGCGCACGGCGGACTTCGTCGGCACGCTCAGTTACGGCACCACGAGCGCGGCCGAGCAGTACGGTGCCAGGGTCCGCAGGATCCACCGGCTCCTGCGGGCCACCGACCCGGCGACCGGCGAGGTCTACGGCATCGACGAACCGGAACTCCTCCTCTGGGTGCACTGCGCGGAGGTGGACTCCTACCTCCAGGTCGAGCGCCGGTCCGGCTTCCCGCTCGACGACGCCCTGGCCGACCGCTACGTCGACGAACAGCGCGAGTCCGCCCGGCTCGTGGGCCTCGACCCGTCCGGAGTACCCGGCTCGGCCGCCGCCCTCGCCGCCTACTTCGAAGGCGTCCGCCCCCGGCTGACAGCGGGCGCCGAGGCGCGGGAGGTCGACGACTTCCTGCGCAGCCCGCCCGTACCGGCCCTCCTCGTTCCGGCGCGCGCCCTGCTGTGGCGGCGGGTGGCCGCGCTCGCGTACGACTCCCTGCCCGCGTACGCCCACGAGCTGTACGGCAGGACCGCGCCCCCTCCGGCGGTGGCCGATCGCCGCCTGCGCGCCACAGGGGCCGCTCTGCGCCTCGTTCCCGCCCGCCTCCGCCGTCGTCTGCCGCCACGTCACATCGCGAAGGCGATGGCTCGACTGGGCCCCGGGAGCAGGCCCGCCCCAAACGAACTCCGCAGACCGGGCGCCATACTGGACGGGCCGGGGAGGGCGCAGCGCTAGGGAGTGCCGTTCGGATCAGGCCGGGGCGGGGTACCGGGACACGCGAGCCCGGCAGGGTCCGGACGGGGAGCCCGGGCGGGGCAGTGAGGCAGACGGGGGCGGTAACAGGCGATGGCGGACTCGAGGCTGATCCAGAACCGCTACCGGCTGCTCGATCTCATCGGGCGCGGGGGCATGGGCGAGGTGTGGCGTGCGCGGGACGAGGCACTGGGCCGCCAGGTGGCGGTCAAGTGCCTGAAGCCGATGGGGCCGCAGCACGACGAGGACTTCATCCGCGTCCTGCGCGAGCGTTTCCGCCGCGAGGCGCGGGTGGCCGCCGCGCTTCAGCACCGGGGTGTCACCGTCGTCCACGACTTCGGGGAGTCGGACGGCGTCCTGTATCTCGTCATGGAACTCCTGGAGGGACGCAACCTCAGCCAGCTCCTGGAGGACAACGCGCAGAAGCCGCTGCCGGTGGCCGATGTCATCGACATCGCGGACCAGGTTGCCGACGCTCTCGTCTACACCCACCAGCAAGGCATCGTGCACCGTGACCTCAAGCCCGCCAACATCATGCGGCTCGACGACGGAGCGGTGAAGATCTGCGACTTCGGCATCGCCAGGCTCGGCCACGACATCGGCTTCACCTCACGCCTCACCGGCACCGGGATCGCGATGGGGACCCCGCACTACATGTCACCCGAGCAGATCGGCGGCGGCGAGGTCGACCACCGCAGTGACCTGTACTCCCTGGGCTGCGTGCTGTACGAGATCGCCACGGGCGCACCGCCGTTCGACATGGACGACGCCTGGGCCGTCCTCGTCGGACACCGTGACACCGTCCCGGAGCCGCCGCGCACCCGCCGGTCCGAACTCCCCGGATTCCTGGACCGTGTCGTTCTCGACCTGCTGGCCAAGGCGCCCGGCGAGAGGCCGGCCGACGCCGGAGACCTGAGGCAGCGCATCGCTGTCGGCCGCACGGGCGAGCAGCCGGCCGCCGAGCACGGCTCCCTGCCCCTGCCACCGGCGCGGGACGCGGACGCACCGGCCCGACTGCCGTCCTGGACACGCCACATGACCACCGGACCCAAGGCGGCAGGTGACGCAGCCCGGACCGCGACGGCTGCCCTCGACCACACGAGCGCCCTGACGGGCTCCTGGACCACGGCGGCCGCATCCGTACTCACCGGTGCGTTCCCGCACGCGGGTCACGGACGGCCCACCCCGTCGCCCGAGCTGCTCGCCACCCTGGCCGGCCGTCACCACGCGGGCCTGAACCTGGGGCGGCTCGGCCATTGGGAGGAGGCCGCAGAGGTGCACCGCGCGGTCGCCGCCGCACGCGAAAACGCCCTCGGCCCCGACCACCCCGACACGCTGACCAGCAGGTACGAGCTCGGCTACGCCCTCAACCGCACCGGACCGGCCGAGGACGCGCTGCGCGAGTTCGGCCGGGCCGCCGACGGCCGGGAGCGTGTCCTCGGCCCCGACCACCCCGAAACCCTCGCCGCACGGCAGGAGACGGCGTACGTACTCGGCCGCATGGGCCGGCACTTCGAGGCCCACCAGGTGTACGCGGCGGTCCTCGCCTCCCGGGAGCGTTCCATGGGGCCGGACCACCCCGACACTCTGCGGTGCCGCCACAACCTGGCCTTCAATCTCAGCAGGCTCGGCCGCCCCGAGGACTCGTACCGCATGGCCCGCGAGGTTGCCGACGCCCGGGGCAGGCTCCTCGGCGCGACGCACCCGGACACCCTGGCCACCCTGTACGAAGTGGCGTACACCCTGGGCCGCCTGGACCGCTGGACCGAGGCCCTGCGGACCTACCGCGAGGTGGCTGAGGCCCGCACCGCCACGCTGGGCGCCGACCACCCCGACACTCTCTCCGCCCGCTACGAGGTGGGCATCAGCCTCGGCCGGCTCGGCCGCAGCGCCGAGGCCCTGGAGCTCTACCGGGGGCTGGCCGAGGACCGTGCCCGGGTGAGCGGCGCGGCCGACCCCGAGACACTTCGTGCCCGGCACGGCCTGTGCGTCAACCTCGGGCGAATGGCGCGCTGGGAGGAAGCGCTCGCCGAGTCGCGTGAGGTGTACGCGATCCGGGTCCGCACGCTGGGGCCCGACCACCCCGACACGCTCGTCAGCCGGCGCGAGGTTGCCGTCGGCCTGGGCTGGCTCGGCCGCTGGGCGGAGGCGCTGACCGACTACCGGGCGGTCGCCGAGGCCCGCGCACGCGTCCTGGGCCCCGACCATCCCGACACCCTCGCGGGCCGCAACGACGAGGCGCACTGCCTGGAGCAGCTCGGTCGAGGCGCGGAGGCGGCCGACCTCTACCGGCGGGTCGCCGACCTGCGCCGGGAGCGCGGGCCGTCCCCGCGCTGACGTCAGGCCGAGGCGCCCCGCGCGCGATACAGGTCGCGGAGCAGGGCGATCTCGGCCCCGTGATGCAGGATCTCCTGATTGACCCACCAGACGGTGTCGATGAAAGGATCCTCCGGGTCGCCGCCGTACGGGTAGGTGCTGTGGCCGACCGTGTCGAGAGCCGTGTCGTCGGCGCTCACGAGCGCCGCACGCCATGCGTCCGCCGATGCCTCGAAGTCCGCGACCGCCCCCGCTGCGTCGCCCACCACCCGGTATTCGTCCCGTGTCATGTCGTGGTTCCCCGCCGTGTGGTCGGCGCGCAGGGCAAGCAGTTCGCTGAGGTGGCTCAGGCGCCACGCGAGGGTCGTGAAGGGCGGCGGGGACGGATGCGGGAACGGGCCCGTGTCACGCCCCCAGTCGCCCGAGCCCGTCAGGACCGTCGCGCCCGGACCCGGACCCGCGCTGTGCCGGCGAACGGACCAGCAGTCCTTCACCGGTTCCCACAGATACTCCGCGTCGGTCAGGACCGTGACCTCCACGTCGGTGCCGTTCCCGCTGTCGGCCGTCGGTCCCGCCATCCGGTTCACGAGCCGCTCGCGCGCCCAGTCGAACTGTTCCAGCAGCGGAATCAGACGTGCGGGGGTGTTCATGGGGCTCCTCGTGTGTACGGGGCGGGGAAGCGGTCAGGGCCAGAACCCTGCCACAGCCCCCACCGCGACGCCCATGGGTTTCGGGTTCCACACCGAGCCCGCCGCCCCCTGTCCACGGGCGATCAGGGCGTGTTACGAAGGGACATGCCCGCAGAGCAGATGTCCTCACCCGGCGCACCCGCGCGCGCCTCCTACGACGCGGTCGTCGTGGGTGGTGGTCACAACGGCCTGGTCGCCGCCGCCTACCTCGCCCGTGCCGGCCAGTCGGTCCTCGTCCTCGAACGTCTCGCGGGCACAGGCGGAGCGGCCGTGTCGACCCGTCCGTTCGAAGGCGTCGACGCACGTCTCTCCCGCTACTCCTACCTGGTCTCGCTCCTCCCGGGGAAGATCATCCGCGAGCTGGGCCTCGACTTCGCCGTACGCAAGCGCACCGTCTCCTCCTACACCCCCGCAGTGCGCGGCGGCCGGGCGACGGGACTGCTCGTCGGCGGAGACGGGACGCGTGCCTCCTTCGCCGCGCTCACCGGTGGCGACCGCGAGTACGACGCCTGGGAGCGGTTCTACGGGATGACGCGGAAGGTCGCCGAGCGCGTCTTCCCGACCCTCACCGAACCGCTCGTCACCCGCGACGTCCTGCGGGCCCGCGTCGACGACGAGGACGCCTGGCGCATGCTGTTCGAGGAACCTGTCGGGGCCGCGGTGGAGGAGTGCTTCGCCGACGACCTCGTACGCGGAGTCGTGCTCACCGACGCGCTCATCGGCACGTTCGCCGACGCCCACGACCCGTCCCTCCTCCAGAACCGCTGCTTCCTGTACCACGTGATCGGCAACTCCACCGGCGACTGGGACGTCCCGGTCGGCGGGATGGGCGCACTCACCGACGCGCTGGCCGGTGCCGCATCGGCCGCCGGTGCCGAGATCCGGGTCCTGCACGAGGCGACGCGCATCGAGACGGACGGCGCCCGCGCGGAGGTCACCGTCCGCTCACCCGACGGGGAGCACGTCGTCGCGGCGCGCACGGTCCTGGTCAACGCGTCGCCCCAGGCACTCGCCGAACTGCTCGGCGAGAAACCGCCACCCGCCGCCGAGGGCTCCCAGCTGAAGGTGAACATGCTGCTCACACGGCTGCCGAGGCTGCGTGACCGCTCCGTCGACCCACGCCAGGCGTTCGCCGGGACGTTCCACGTCGCCGAGGGCTACGAACAACTGGCCGCGGCGTACCACGAGGCGGCGTCCGGGCGGCTCCCCGCCGCCCCGCCTTCCGAGATCTACTGCCACTCACTGACCGACCCGTCGATCCTCGGTCCCGACCTCGCGGCGCGCGGCTACCAGACCCTGACACTTTTCGGCCTGCACACGCCCGCCCGGCTCTTCGACACGGACAACGAAGCGACGCGCGCCACCCTGCTCGACGCGACCCTGGCCGAACTCGACACCCACCTCGACGAGCCGATCTCCGACTGCCTCGCCGTCGACGCCGCGGGGAGGCCGTGCATCGAGGCGAAGACGCCGCTCGACCTGGAGCGCGAACTGGGGCTGCCCGGCGGACACATCTTCCACCGCGACCTCTCCTTCCCGTACGCCGGCGCCGACACCGGCCGCTGGGGTGTGGAGACCTCCCACGCCAACGTCCTGCTGTGCGGCGCGGGCGCGGTGCGCGGCGGCGGGGTCAGCGGTGTACCAGGTCACAACGCGGCCATGGCGGCGCTGGGCCGGTGAAACCACCGCGTCGGCGAGGGACGCACCCTCGCGAGCGGCCGAGCACGGCGCGGGCCGCCTCCGGGCGGCCCGCGCTCGCATGTGCGTGCCGAGGCGGTCGCTCAGCCGCCGATGAGCGAGAAGCCGAGTACGACCCCCGCCGACACCGTCACCTTGCCGGGCGTCAGATCCCCTTCGCCGCTGCCGTCGTCGTGGCTGCCGTGACTGCGGTAGCTCTGCACCTGCTCGGCGTCCACATCCTTGATGTGGACGACGGGACCGAGCTGCGCTCCCGCCGCCTCCGCGTACAGGGCGGCCTTCTCCCGCGCCGCGGCCACGGCAGCCGCGCGAGCCCCGGCACGAAGCTCCTTCTTCGTGCGCACATCGAACTCGACACCCTTGACCTCGTTGGCCCCGGCCTCGACGACCTCGACGAGCACGGTCTCCAGGCTGTCGAGGTCGCGGAGTTCGATCACGAAGGACGCGGTGCACTCGTATCCCAGGAACGTGCGTTCGCTGCCGTAGGTCCACTGCGAGTGGAGGTTCAGCCGCGAAGTGGAGACCGCTGCCTCCGGCACCCGGTGGCCGCGCAGGACCTCCCGGATCCGGTTCACCCCGCTCCGCGTGGCCGCGAACGCCTCGCCCGGCTTGTTCCTGGTCTGGGATATCGCCACCCGCAGGCGCGCCAGGTCGGGAGTGGCGTCCACGCTCGCCGCTCCGAACACCGACACGCCCCAAGGGGCTTCTATGGACTGGGTTCCATTCATGCCGGCCATCCAACCAGCAGGATCCGCTCAGTCCGCGGAAACGGACCACCCGGTCGCCTCGATACGGCCCGCGTCGCCCGGCTTCCTCTCGTCGAAGAGCGTGCGGCGGCCGTCCCGGACACGCAGCGCGTCTACGTACACACCGCGTCCGACGTACAACTGGTCGGTCGTGTAACGCCAGCGGAGCCGCACCTCCGTGCCACGCCAGCCACTCAGGTCCGCCTCCAGGGAGTGCCAGACCCGTCCCGACCACCCCGAGACCGAGCCGTCCGGATGCGCGCTGGAGTTCCTGGGCCGCGCTCCCTGGGCGGGAACCGTGGAGAAGGCGACGGGCTGCCACGTCGCCCCGGAGTCCGATGAGGCCTCCAGCCGCAGGGAGTCCGACGCCGGCTCGGTGTCCCACCACAGGCCGCAGCTCAGCGCGGGCCGCGAAGAGGCGGGCCGCAGCGCGGGGAGTGTCAGGGTCGCGGTGGTGGCGCTCGCCATGCCGGAGAACCACGCGGTGCCGCCCCGCGCCGGACGGACCGGTACGGCGCGTGCCATCCGGTTGGCCGCGGCCACCCGAGGAGCGCTTCCCTGGCGCCAGGTGCGCACAGGGTGCACGGAGTTGCCCAGGACGATCAGGAAGGAGTCCGTGGTCGGGTCGAGGACCAGGCTGGTACCGGTGAAGCCGGTGTGTCCCGCGGTGCGCGGTGTGGCCATCGCGCCCATGTACCAGTGCTGGTAGAGCTCGAAGCCCAGGCCGTGCTCGTCGCCGGGGAACGCCGTGTTGAAGTCGGTGAACATCAGCTCCACGGATTCCTCGGACAGGATCCGGCACCTGCCGTAGACGCCGCCGTTGAGCAGGGTGCGTGCCAGGATCGCGAGGTCCCAGGCGCAGGAGAAGACACCCGCGTGACCCGCGACGCCGCCGAGTCCGTAGGCGTTCTCGTCGTGGACCTCTCCCCAGACGAGCCCGCGTTCGAGACCCGACCAGGGAAGCCGGGCGTCCTCGGTGGCCGCGATCTTCGGCTTCCAGGAGGCGGGCGGGTTGTACCGCGTCCGGTGCATCCCGAGCGGATCGGTGATCTCCTCGCGGAGCAGGACGTCCTGGGTGCGGCTGGTGATCTTCTCCAGGATCAGCTGGAGCGAGATCAGATTGAGGTCGGAGTAGAGGTACTTGCTGCCCGGCGTGGACGCGGGGACCTCCTCCCACAGGAGACGGAGCTGCCCCTCCCGGGTCGGCTCCTTGTAGAGCGGGATCCACGCCCGGAAGCCCGACGTGTGGGTGAGGAGCTGCCGCACGGTCACGTCCTGCTTGCCGCCCCCGGCGAACTCGGGGAGGTACGAAGCCACCCGCGCTTCGAGTGCCAGCGCCCCGCGCTCGATCTGCTGGACGGCAAGGATCGAGGTGAACAGCTTCGACACCGACGCCAGGTCGAAGACCGTGTCCTCGGCCATGGGGATCTGCTGGTCCGGAGGGAACTCCACCCCGGTGTCCGTCTTCTCGTCGTACGCCGCGTAGCGCACGGCCGAGCCGATCGGACGGTGCAGGGCGACGGTGCCGCCGCGGCCGGCGAGCAGGACCGCGCCCGCGTACCAGGGGTGCGTGGGGGAGTCGGAGAGGTACTTCTCCGCATCCGCGACCAGTTGGTCGAGCTGGTCCGGCAGCAGGCCGGCCCGCGCGGCCGAGCCGCGGCGCAGAGTGGGTCGGCTCCGCCCTGGTTCCATGACCGTCCCGGTTCCCGATGTCATCCCCGGAGCCCCGTCGCCCTCCGTGGCCCGGCCGGCGGCGAGCGCAGGCCCCGCGGCACCCGCCAGGGGAATCGGAGCCAGGGCGAGTGCCCCGCCCAGTGCCAGTATCCCGCCGCCCAGCCTCCGACGGCTCATTCCCCGGTCCGACACGTATCCGGCCATCCGGAACCCCTTCCCCTCACGTCGAAAGCACCAGCGCGAAAGTAACTTTCGAAATCTCGTACGGTGATGAAACTTCCTGCCGAACCAGAGGCTACTGTCACGACCGCCCCTCGTGTCCCTGAGAGAACAAAACAATCTGACGTGACGACAGTCGCCTTGTCCCGTCGCGTCTCCTTCGCCCTGTCTTCTCCCCGGCCGCCCCGGGACCGCTCCCTCATGGGACCCCCGAGCCGCCCCGCACGTCGCCGCGACTGCCCGCACTGCCGGCACGGGGCACCCGCACACGGACGGCCGATACCGGCGTCCACGGCCCTTGACCCCCGCCGCCCCGCCGCCCAGGATCACGCCATGACAGGTGTACGCAGCAGCACAGTGGACGGTGTCCTCGCACGCAGCGCACGACGCACCCCCGGGCGCACCGCGATCAGGTACGCCGAGCGGACCTGGACCTACGCCGCGCTGGACGAGGCGGTGAGCACGGCCGCCGCGGTCCTGACGGCCGAGCACGGACTGGGCCCCGGCGACCGGGTGGCCTCGTACGCCCACAACTCCGACGCGTATCTGATCGCCTATCTGGCGTGCGCCCGGGCCGGGCTGGTGCACGTGCCGGTCAATCAGAACCTGACCGGCGAGGACCTGGAGTACATCATCGAGCAGTCCGGCAGCGCGCTCGTCCTCACCGACCCCGCCCTCGCCTCCCGCGTCCCGGCCGGTCACCCCGTACGGGCGCTGCGGGACGCCCCGGACTCCCTGCTGGACGAACTGGACACACCGCGCCCCTTCGCCCCCGCGCGCGAACCCGGCGCCGACGACCTGGTGCAGCTGCTCTACACCTCCGGCACCACGGCCCTGCCCAAGGGTGCGATGATGACGCACGGCGCGCTGGTGCACGAGTACGTCAGTGCCGTCACGGCCCTCGACCTCCGGGCGGCCGACCGGCCCGTGCACTCGCTGCCGCTCTACCACTCCGCTCAGATGCACGTGTTCCTGCTGCCGTACCTCGCCGTGGGTGCCGAGAACACGATCCTCGACGCACCGGACGCCGGGCGGATCTTCGACCTGGTCGAGGCCGGACAGGCGGACAGCCTCTTCGCGCCGCCTACGGTCTGGATCGGACTCGCCAACCATCCGGACTTCGCGACCCGCGAGCTCGGTGCCCTGCGCAAGGCCTACTACGGCGCCTCGATCATGCCCGTGCCGGTTCTGGAGCGTCTGCGCGAGCGGCTGCCGGGACTGGCCTTCTACAACTGCTTCGGGCAGAGCGAGATCGGGCCTCTCGCCACCGTGCTGGGCCCCGACGAACACGAGGGCCGGATGGACTCCTGCGGGCGTCCCGTGCTCTTCGTCGAGGCGAGGGTGGTCGACGAGCACGGCAAGGAGGTTCCCGACGGGGAGGCGGGTGAAGTCGTCTACCGTTCGCCGCAGCTGTGCCGGGGCTACTGGGACAAACCGGAGGAGAGCGCCGAGGCCTTCCGCGACGGCTGGTTCCACTCCGGTGATCTCGCGGTCCGCGACGCCGAGGGCTACTTCACGGTCGTCGACCGGGTGAAGGACGTCATCAACTCGGGTGGGGTGCTCGTCGCCTCCCGGCAGGTGGAGGACGCCCTCTACACCCACCCAGCTGTGGCGGAGACGGCCGTGGTCGGGCTGCCGGACCCGCGCTGGATCGAGGCCGTCACCGCCGTCGTGGTGCTCCGGGGCGATGCGTCGGAGGCCGAGCTGATCGATCACGTCCGCGAGCGGCTCGCGCATTTCCAGGCCCCGAAGCGGGTGCTGTTCGTCGGTGAACTCCCGCGCAACGCCAGCGGGAAGATTCTCAAGAGAGAGCTGCGGGACCGGTTCGCCGGGGCGGGCGACTGACCTCAGCCCGCGCGGTCCACCGCCTTAGCCCGTTCGCCGTCGCGGGCATGATTGCTCCTCAGTTTTCCGCCGGGATCGATGACCTGGGCAAACGAGCACCTCGACGCACAACTCCGGGCCCGGCCGGGTGACACACGTGGTGGCGCCACGTGTTGCGGGGGTGACGGGGTGTCGGTTGCCTCGGACGTGGAGCACAGCAGAGGCGCCGCGCAGTCCGGCCGGACCCTGCTCCCGTTGGAGGATCCTCATGCGCAACACACGCATCGGTGCGGGTATCTGTCTGGCCGTAGGTTCCCTTGCCCTCGCGGCCCCCGTGGCGGAGGCGGCGGAACCGGCCGGTGAACAGACCATCCGCATCAGCCCGGCGCACGCCTCGCCGGGCGCACAGGTCACCGTCAGCACCAGGGCCTGCGGCAAGGAGACCTACGGCAAGGGGACGTCGGAGGCGGGCGGCGCCTTCCACCTCCTCGAGGGCGACCGCAAGGGAGTGCTCGTCGGCGTGTTCGAGATCCCGCGGGGCACCGCGCCGGGGACGGACACCGTGACCGTGAAGTGCCCTCCGCGGATCAAGATCACGGACACCTACCTGATCACCGACCGCGCCCCCAGCGGCGGTGTGGACGCGGGCTTCGGGGCACCCACCGACACGAGCACCCAGCTCGCCCTGGGGAGCGTGCTGCTCGCCGGGGCCGCGGCCGGGGGAGTGGTCAGGATGCGTCGCAGGGCCGCCGCACGCGGCTGACCCCCGCGCGGCTCCTGTCGGCGGGCCCTGGACCTTCCCGGCTCCAGGGCCCGCGGACTCCCACCTACCCCGTGAATCAGAGGCACACGATGGAGACCGTGCCCACGAGCAGCCCGGCGCCCCAGTCGTTCCCGGCGGTGAAACACCTCGTCTGGGCACTGGTGGCGGGGACCGTGCTGGTGATCACCGGACTGCGCGACGACAGGCCGCCGCAGCCCCCGGCCGCCACCGCGGCACCCGCACCGCCTGCGGCCCCGGCGCCATCCCCACAGAGCCGCCCGGCCCGTCCCGCACCGGCAGGGCCCGCGCTGCCGTACACAGCGGCGGAACGCCCCGAGCCCCGGTATCCCGTCCTCGTCCGCCGGCCCACCGCGCCGCCGGTACTCGTACCCCGGCCCCCGGTCCGGCCGGCCCCTCTGCTCCCGGCCGCGGGAATCCCCGTACCGACCGGACCTGAGCCCGCACGGCCGGGCGTTGCCGCTTCTGACGCGCCGCGTACTGTCCCCGGCCGGAGCCCCTTCGCAGCACCGCCCGCCGTCCCGCCGCTTCCGCCCGTGACCCCAGTCCGCCTGCGGATCCCCAGCCTCAGGGTGGACGCGCCCATGATGAAGCTGGGCCTTGACGCCGCAGGGGCCCTGAAGCCCCCGCCCGACAACAATCCGGTGCTCACGGGGTGGTACGCCGGAGGCACGGTTCCGGGTGCCGTGGGTACCGCCGTCACGACCGGACATGTGGACACCCGCCTTGGTCCCGGCGTCTTCCAGCAGTTGGGACTGCTGCGCACGGGCGCGACCGTGGAGATCATCCGGGAGGACCTGAGCACCGCGGTGTTCACGGTCTACGCCGTGGAGACCTACGACAAGAAGAACTTCCCCGACGAGAAGGTCTACGGGCCCTCGGCCCGGCCCGAGCTACGGGTGATCACCTGCGGAGGCGACTACGACAGGAAGTCCGGCTACCAGGACAACGTCGTGGTCTTCGCGTCCCTGACCGCGACCCGCTGACCGTGTCCCTGACCGCATGCCTGCCTGCGCCCCCCGCCGCGTCCCTGCCCACCTCACGCCGGCTCACGGCCGCCGGCTCCTCGCCGTCCCGCGCCCGCACGGGGGCGGGACGGTGCGCCTCCTCAGCCGTCCTCCCGCAGGTCGACGATGCGCCTGATCTTGCCCACCGACCGCTCGAGCGTCTCGGGGTCGACGATCTCGACATCGACGCTCACGCCGACCCCGTCCTTCACGGCGGCCGCGATCGACCGCCCGGCCGCCACGCGGTCGTCCGTCGTGGCACCCGACCGTGCTTCCGCCCGCACGGTCAGGGCGTCCAGACGCCCCTGGCGGGTCAGCCGCAGCTGGAAGTGAGGGGCCACTCCAGGTGTCCGGAGCACGATCTCCTCGATCTGCGTCGGAAAGAGGTTCACCCCGCGCAGAATCACCATGTCGTCGCTGCGCCCGGTGACCTTCTCCATCCGCCGGAAGGCGCGGGCGGTCCCCGGCAGCAGGCGCGTGAGGTCGCGGGTCCGGTAGCGGATCACCGGCATGGCCTCCTTCGTGAGCGAGGTGAAGACCAGCTCGCCTTCCTCCCCGTCCGGCAGGACCTCCCCGGTGACCGGGTCGACGACCTCCGGATAGAAGTGGTCCTCCCAGATGTGCAGACCGTCCTTGGTCTCGACGCACTCCTGCGCCACGCCCGGCCCCATCACCTCCGACAGCCCGTATATGTCGACGGCGTCGATCGCGAACCGCTCCTCGATCTCCCGGCGCATCTGCTCGGTCCACGGCTCGGCGCCGAAGATGCCGACCTTCAATGCCGTGGACCGCGGGTCGACACCCTGGCGCTCGAACTCGTCCAGGAGGGTGAGCATGTACGAGGGCGTGATCATGATGATCTCGGGCCTGAAGTCCTGGATGAGCTGTACCTGGCGCGCGGTCATCCCGCCGGAAGCGGGAATGACCGTGCAGCCGAGCCGCTCGGCACCGTAGTGTGCGCCGAGGCCACCCGTGAACAGCCCGTATCCGTAGGCCACATGGGCTTTGTGTCCCGGGCGCCCGCCGGCGGCCCTGATCGAGCGGGCCACGACATCCGCCCAGGTGTCCAGGTCGCGTGCGGTGTACCCGACCACCGTGGGCCGGCCCGTCGTGCCGCTGGAGGCGTGGATCCGCCGCACCCGGTCCTCCGGGACGGCGAACATCCCGAAGGGGTAGTTGTCACGGAGGTCGGCCTTCACGGTGAACGGGAAGCGGGCGAGGTCCGCGAGGGTGCGGCAGTCCTCGGGCCGCAGGCCGGCCCTGTCGAACGCGGTCCGGTAGAAGCCGACGTTCTCGTACGCGTGCCGCAGTGTGGCCCGGAGGCGCTGCAACTGCAGCGCTTCGAGCTCGTCGCGGCCGAGCCGCTCCCCGGCGTCCAGCAGCGCCGTCATACGGATCATCCTCCCGCCGACACACGACCGGCCGTTTGATCGTTCCCTGGGAGCAGTAATTCAGGATGCGTGGCCATCTGGCAAGGGGCGGGCGCAGCCTGTGGAAAACTCCCGACGACGGGGCCTCACCAGCCGGTACGGCGGCCTGCTCCGCACGACTCCGCCCTGCCTCCCCCGAGCCGGGGCTCAGGAGCGGCAGGGCGGAGGCCGGCCGGCGGTGACGGCCGGCCGATCGTGCCGGTTCAGACGCGGTGCAGCAGTGTCGCCATCACCTCGTACAGCGTCCCCTCGGGGTCCGCCGCCGCGTTCTCGGACCGCCAGGCCACGAATCCGTCGGGGCGCACCAGCACGGCGCCCTCGGCCGAGGTGCCGTGGGCGGCCGCCCAGTCGGCCCCCTGCTCCGACTCCAGGTCCGCGCCCGGGCCGGAGCCGATGCCGAAGGCGTCCAGACGGACACCGAGACGCTTCGCCACCCCGGCGGCGGCCGCACGCCAATCCTGTTGCCGGGCGTCGCAGAGCAGGACGAACGCCTGCTCGTAGAGGTCCAGGGTCGACACGCGCTCCCCGTCGCGGCCGAGCCACATGTGCGGCGCGCGGGAGCCCGGTTCGCCCGTCAGACCCATGCCCTCGGGTACCACGGGAGTCGCGGGATCGACGCCCAGGACCGCCCCCCGCGCATAGCGGTAGCCGAGGGCGACCGCGAGCATGCCGCCGCCCTTGCGGCCTCCGCCACCGGTGCCGGGCGATCCCGCGTACCCCGGGTGGCTGTGCTCGCTCGAACGGGCCGACGCCCGCGCGCTCGTGGCCTTCGCCACGGGAAGCCGTTCCGCCTCGTACGTGTCGAGGAGCCCCGGCTCCGCCGCGCCGTCGATCACGGCGGCCAGCTTCCACGCCAGGTTGTGCGCGTCCTGGATGCCGGTGTTGGACCCGAAGGCCCCGGTGGGCGACATCTCGTGGGCCGAGTCTCCGGCGAGGAAGACCCTGCCCGAGCTGTACCGCTCGGCCACCCGCTCCGCCGCGTGCCACGGGGCCTTGCCCGTGATCTCGATGTCGAGGTCCGGCGCTCCGACCGCGAGGCGGATGTGTTCCGCACACCGCTCGTCGGTGAAGTCCTCCAGTGTCTCGCCCCGGTCGGGCTGCCACGGCGCGTGGAAGACCCAGCGTTCCTCGTTGTCCACCGGCAGGAGCGCGCCGTCCGCCTTCGGGTTGGTCAGGTAGCAGACGATGAAGCGCCGGTCACCGACCACCGCGGCGAGGCCCCGGGAGCGGAAGGTGATGCTCACGTTGTGGAAGAGGTCGCCGGGACCCGTCCGGCCGATGCCGAGCTGCTCACGGATCGGGCTGCGGGGGCCGTCGGCCGCGACGAGATAGTCGGCGCGCACCGTGCTGTGCACCCCGGTCTCCCGGTCCTTCACCACGGCGGTGACCCCGTCCGCGTCCTGCTCGAAGCTGATCAGCTCCGTGGAGAACCACAGCTCGCTGCCCTGCGCCCTCGCGTGATCGACCAGGACCGGTTCCAGGTCGTTCTGGCTGCACAGGCACCAGCCGCTGGGACTGAACCTGGCGAGACCGCCACCCGGGTCGATCTCCTTGAACAGCCACTCCTGGTCGTCCCCCGTGAGCGAGCCGGCCTGCAGGATGCCGTGGTTCTCCGCCAGTACGGACGCGGCGTCCCGGATCAGCTGTTCCGCCCCCGCGGTGCGGAACACCTCCATGGTGCGGACGTTGTTGCCACGCCCGCGGGGGTGGGTCGAGGTGCTGCGGTGTTTCTCCACCAGCAGATGGCGGATGCCGAGCCGGCTCAGGAAGAGGGACGTGGACAGCCCCACCAGGGAGCCACCCACGACAAGGACCGGCACGCGATGGTCGACGTTCTCGTTCATCTGTTGCTCCAGCTCGGACACAGGACGGATGCAGTGTCCATGCCCTCGCGGGAGCGGTTCGGCAGGGCTTCCGACGGCTCCTCACCTGAACGGTTCATAAATCTCGCGCCGCCCGTGCCTGCGTTCCACGATCAGTCGCGGGAGCGATGTCCGCGATGCGGGAGCGTCGCCACGCGTCAGCGGGCAGCGGCCCGTGCCGCTTCCACCGATACCGCCTGATGACGAGGGGTCACGTGTCGTGGCCGCCGTATCGTCTCGAAGGAGAACGAAAGATGACAGCCCTCTCGGAACGTATATCTCAGTCCGCCTTCGACGGTTCGAGGCTCCGGGTCATACTGCTGCTGGACCTGCACGACGGCGCCCAGAACCAGTTCCTCGAGGCGTACGAGCACATGCGCAACCAGGTGGCCTCGATCCCCGGACACATCAGCGACCAGCTGTGCCAGTCCATCGAGAACCCCTCGCAGTGGCTCATCACCAGCGAATGGGAGAGTGCGCCGCCGTTCCTCGCCTGGGTCAACAGCGAGGAGCACGTCGCGACGGTACAGCCGCTGCACAGTTGCGTACGTGACACCCGGTCCCTTCGCTTCAGCGTCCTGCGGGAGACCGGCGCGGCGTTCGAGAGCACCTCGCAGCCCGCCAAGAGCCGTCTTCAGTCCGCACCGCGCCTCGGTGACGGCGTCGTGCGCCACGCACTGACGTTCACGGTCAAGCCGGGCACGGAGGAGATGGTCGCGAAGATCCTCGCCGACTACGAATCCCCGCAGGCACGCGTGGACGAGAACACCCGACTGCGCCGCACCTCGCTCTTCATGCACGGCAACCGTGTCGTGCGGGCCGTCGAGGTCGAGGGCGACCTGATGGCGGCACTGCGCCACGTCTCTCGGCAACCCGAGGTCAGGGCCGTGGAAGAGGCCATCAACCCGTACCTGGAGCAGGACCGCGACCTGAGCGACCCCGACTCCGCCCGCATGTTCTTCACCCGGGCCGCGCTCCCGACCGTCCACCACGTGACGGCCGGGCGGCACTCCTCGGCCCAGGTCGAACGGCACGCGCTGTTCTACCAGGGCAAGGAGGGCTGCGGCATGGCCCTGGCCCGGCTGCTCGCCGGCCAGGACGAGGAGGCGGCGGACGACGTCACGAGCCCCATCGAGAGCAGCACCATCTTCCAGCGCGACGACATCGTGGTGCGGCTCCTCGAGGTGAGCGGCCCGCTCGACGCGCAGCCCACGCAGGCGCTCGGCATCGGCGGCCACCGCAAGGCGGCCATGCTCGGCCGGCTGCTGGACGGCGGTGCGAACGGCATGCCGACGACCGACCAGGAGGCCGCGCGCTTCCTCGCGCAGGCAGAGATGAACCTGATCACCGACCGTCGGGCCACCGATTCCTGACATGTCACCGGCGACCGGGCCCACCCCGCTCCGCCGACCCACCGCACAACGTGCCTGGAGGAGACCAGCCATGACCACCCACCGGCCTCGCATCGTGGACCTCAGCGAGACTCAGCCCAACCGCAGGCGCGGGGGCGACCTGCGTGCACTGCTCACACCCACGGCGGTGGGGGCCACCAGCGGCTTCATGGGGCTGGCCCTCGTCGAGCCCGGCGACCGCATCGGCGAGCACTACCACCCGTACTCCGAGGAATTCGTGTACGTCGTGGCCGGCCTCCTCGAAGTCGATCTGGACGGCGAGGCGTTCGCCATGCGGCCCGACCAGGGGCTGCTGATCCCGCCACACGTCCGCCACCGCTTCCGCAACGTGGGTGACGTGGAGGCCCGCATGGTCTTCCACCTCGGTCCGCTCGCCCCGCGCCCGGAGCTCGGGCACGTGGACACCGAGGTCACGGAGACGGCCGAGCGCGGAGCCCCGCCGGAACGAACGGGGGCCGCCTCATGACCCGGCGCGTCGCCGTCACCGGGGTCGGTGTCGTCGCACCAGGCGGTATCGGGGCGCCGGCGTTCTGGGACCTGCTCGCCAACGGCCGCACGGCCACACGCGGCATCACCCTGTTCGACCCGTCGCAGTTCCGCTCGCGCATCGCGGCCGAGTGCGACTTCGACCCCGTGGCCCACGGCCTGGACGAGCAGCTGATCGCCCGCTCGGACCGGTACATCCAGTTCGCCCTGGTCGCGGCCAGGGAGGCACTCGGAGACGCCGGACTCGACCTGGAGAGGGAGGACCCCTGGCGCATCGGGGTCTCCCTCGGGACCGCGGTCGGCGGCACCACCCGGCTCGAGCACGACTACGTCGCCGTCAGCGACAGCGGAGCCCGCTGGGACGTCGACCACCGGCCTGCCGGCGCTCACCTCGAAAGGGCGTTCGCGCCGAGCACCCTCGCCTCCGCCGTCGCGGAGGAGGTGGGTGCCCACGGACCGGTGCAGACCGTCTCGACGGGCTGCACGTCCGGACTCGACGCGATCGGCTATGCCTTCCACTCCGTCGAGGAGGGCAGGGTCGACGTCTGCATCGCGGGTGCGTCCGACACGCCGATCACCCCCATCACGGTGGCCTGCTTCGACGCGATCAAGGCCACCTCGGCGAACAACGACGACCCGGAGCACGCCTCCAGGCCGTTCGACGCCCGCCGGGACGGGTTCGTGATGGGCGAGGGCGGAGCGGTCCTCGTGCTCGAGGAACTCGAGCACGCACGGGCCCGCGGGGCCACCATCTACTGCGAGATAACGGGCTATGCCACCTTCGGCAACGCCTATCACATGACCGGACTGACCAGCGAAGGCCTGGAGATGGCCGAGGCCATCAACACCGCCCTCGCGCACGCCGGACTGGACGGCTCGCAGGTCGACTACGTCAACGCGCACGGTTCGGGTACCAAGCAGAACGACCGGCACGAGACGGCGGCGGTGAAGCGCGCGCTGGGCAGCCACGCGTACAAGGTGCCGATGAGTTCGATCAAGTCGATGGTCGGCCATTCCCTGGGCGCCATCGGGGCGATCGAGATCGCCGCGTGCGTGCTGGCCCTCAAGCACCAGACGGTGCCGCCGACGGCCAACTACGAGACCGCTGATCCCGAGTGCGACCTCGACTACGTACCGCGCACCGCCCGGCCCCTCAAGCTGCGCAGTGTGCTCTCGGTCGGTAGCGGCTTCGGCGGATTCCAGTCCGCCGTCGCCCTGACCCGATCAGGCGGGAGGAACCCATGAGTGCCCCGGCAACCCCGGCACGCCGCAGTTCCGTGATCACGGGTATCGGAGTCGTCGCCCCCAACGGGACCGGCGCCGGCGCCTTCTGGAAGCAGACCCAGGAAGGCGTCAGCGTCCTCGACCTGGTCTCCCGCGAGGGCTGCGAGAACCTCCCGCTGCGCGTCGCGGGTGAGGTCCGGGACTTCGACCCGGTGGCGTTCATCGAGGAGCGCTTCCTCGTCCAGACCGACCGCTTCACGCACTACGCGATGGCGGCCGCCGATCTCGCACTCGACGACGCCCGGCTCGGCCGCGCCGACTACGAGGGCGCGCCGTTCAAGGTGGGTGTGGTCACCGCGGCCGGCTCCGGCGGCGGCGAGTTCGGCCAGCGCGAGCTGCAACGGCTGTGGGGACAGGGGTCCCGCTTCGTCGGCCCCTACCAGTCCATCGCCTGGTTCTACGCTGCCAGCACCGGTCAGATCTCGATCCGGGGCGGCTTCAAGGGGCCGTGCGCGGTCGTGGCCAGCGACGAGGCCGGCGGGCTGGACGCGCTCATGCACGCGGCGCGCTCCATCCGCCGCGGCACGGACGCCGTCGTCGTCGGTGCGGCCGAGGCGCCGCTCGCACCGTACTCGGTCGTCTGCCAGCTCGGTTACGACGACCTCAGTCTGAGCGACGAACCCACCCGCGCCTACCGGCCGTTCACCGCTGAGGCCTGCGGATTCGTCCCGGCCGAGGGCGGTGGCATGCTGGTGGTCGAGGAGGAGACGGCGGCCC
This sequence comes from Streptomyces sp. NBC_01341, assembly GCF_035946055.1. Taxonomy (NCBI): domain Bacteria; kingdom Bacillati; phylum Actinomycetota; class Actinomycetes; order Kitasatosporales; family Streptomycetaceae; genus Streptomyces; species Streptomyces sp. NBC_01341. The sequence continues at coordinate 6,843,759 of NZ_CP108364.1, forward strand.
TCGAACGCGGGGCCCGGGTCCGTGCCGAAGTGGCCGGACACGCGGCCACGTTCACGGGCGCCGGCCGGTGGGACGAGTCACGCGGAGGACTCGCCCACGCGATCGAGGGAGCTCTGCGCGAGGCCGGCTGCGCGCCGGAGGAGATCGACGTGGTCTTCGCGGACGCGCTCGGTGTGCCCTCGGCGGACCGTGCCGAAGCCCTGGCCATCGCCGACGTCCTCGGCGCGCACGGACGGCGCGTACCCGTGACGGCGCCCAAGACGGGGATCGGCCGCGCCTACTGCGGTGCCCCCGTACTGGACACGGCGGCGGCTGTACTCGCCATGGAACACGGCCTGATCCCGCCGACGCCCAACGTCTTCGACGTGTGCCACGACCTCGACCTGGTCATGGGGCGTGCCCGCCCCGCCGAACTGAGGACAGCCCTCGTGCTGAGCCGAGGACTCATGGGATCGAACGCGGCCCTGGTGCTGCGACGCCCCACCGACACCCCTGCCTGAGAAGGAGCAGTACCGATGACCGCTCAACTGACGTACGAGGAACTGGCCGGACTCATGAAGAACGGCGCCGGCCTCACGGTCGACCCCACCGAGATGGCGAACCGCCCCGGTTCCGCCTTCGACGAGTACGGCCTCGACTCGCTCGGGCTGCTCGGCATCGTCGCCGCGCTCGAGAACCGGTACGGCCACCCCCTGCCTGTCGACGCCGACCGGTGCAAGACGCCCCGTGAGTTCCTCGACCTCGTGAACACCACCCTCGTGACAGGAGCCTGACGTGTCCGGACACACCGAGAACGAGATCACCATCGCCGCGCCCCTGGACCTCGTCTGGGAGATGACGAACGATCTCGAGAACTGGCCGCAGCTGTTCAGTGAGTACGCGGCCGTCGAGGTGATGAAGCGTGAGGGGCAGAAGACGACCTTCCGCCTCACGATGCACCCCGACGAGAACGGCAAGGTCTGGAGCTGGGTCTCGGAGCGCACCACGGACCGCCAGGGCCGGAACGTGCGCGCCCGACGGGTCGAGCCTGGCCCGTTCCAGCACATGGACATCCGGTGGGAGTACTCCGAGGTCCCGGGCGGCACGCGCATGCACTGGCGGCAGGACTTCGCGATGCGCCCGGACGCGCCGGTCGACGACGCGTGGATGACCGAGAACATCAACCGCAACTCCCGCGTGCAGCTGGAGCTCATCCGGGACAAGATCGAGCAGCGCGACCGGGAGCGGCGCACCGCCGCGGTCCCCGCCAACTGAGCCCCGGAAAGGCAGCCGGATGCACCACGCACTGATCGTCGCCCGGATGGCCCCCGAGTCCGCACCGGACATCGCGAACATCTTCGCGGCCTCCGACAACACCGAACTGCCCCACCTCGTCGGCGTGAACAGGCGCAGCCTCTTCCAGTTCGGCGACGTCTACCTGCACCTGATCGAGTCCGAGCGCCCCCCGGGCCCGGAGATCGCCAAGGTGATGGAACACCCCGAGTTCAAGGCCATCAGCGACCGGCTGACCGCTTTCGTGAGCCCCTACGACCCGCAGACCTGGCGCGGCCCGAAGGACGCGATGGCGCAGCGGTTCTACACGTGGCAGCGGGACGGCTCGGCCTGACGCACCAACGATCGCCCCGGGTCCGGCACCTTGGTGCCGGACCCGGGGCGATTTCTGTTTCCCGGGGTTCCGCTTACGGCACGACGCACTCGAAGGCGTGCAGGTACGCGTTGACCGGGTGGATCTCGCCCACGCGCAGACCCGCGGCGGACATCCGCGTGACCAGGCTCTCCCGGGTGTGCTTGGCCCCGCCGACGTTGAGCAGGAGCAGCAGGTCCATCGCCGTGGTGAACCGCATCGACGGGGTGTCGTCGACGAGGTTCTCGATGATCACCACGCGCGCGCCGGGACGAGCGGCGGCGACCACGTTGGCAAGGGTCCTGCGGGTGCTCTCGTCGTCCCATTCGAGGATGTTCTTGATGATGTAGAGATCAACCTCGAACGGGATGTCCTCGCGGCAGTCACCGGGCACGATCCGGACACGGTCCGCGAGCGGGCCGCCGTCCCGGAGCCTGGCGTCCGCGCGCGCCACGACACCCGGCAGGTCCATGAGCGTGCCGTGGACCGAGGGGTGCTTCTCCAGCAGACTCGCGAGCACGTGGCCCTGGCCGCCGCCGATGTCGGCCACCGAGGAGACCCCGGTGAGGTCGAGCCGCTCGGCGACGTCCCGCGCGGACTGCACGCTGGACGTGGTCATCGCCCGGTTGAACACCTGGGCGGACTCGCCGGCGTCCTGGTGGAGGTAGTCGAAGAAGCCCTTGCCGAACGTCTCGGGGAAGACGCTCGTGCCGGTGCGCACGGCGTCCTCGAGCCGGGGCCAGACCTCCCAGGTCCAGGGCTCCGTGCACCACAGGGAGATGTAGCGCAGGCTGTTGGGGTCGTCCTCCCGCAGCAGCCGGGACATTTCGGTGTGGACGAACTTCCCGTCCTCGGTCTCCGCGAAGATCCCGTAGCAGCACAGCGCACGCAGCAGCCGCTGCAGTGGCACGGGTTCGGCGTCCACGACCAGGGCCAGCTCCGCGGCCGACGAGGGCGTCTCGCCCAGAGCGTCGGCGACGCCCAGCCTGGCTGCCGCGCGTACGGCCGCGGCGCAGGCCGCTCCGAACGCGAGCTCACGCAGACGCATGGACGGCGGCGGTGTCTGAGCGGCGGAGGACGCCGGGTGCGTGGCGGGCGGCGAGGTGACGGGGGTCTCGGGGGTGGGGCTCACGGTGGTCATACCGTCTCGTTCCTCCTGGTGCGGTGGTCGGCTGTCATTCGGCACACATGCCGGCCGGGACGGATGTCCCGCACGTGTTGCTGACGAAGGTGTTGCCCTTGCCCGCGGTGTCCCGGTTGGCGAGGTCGGCCGGCTTGTTGCCGCGCACGAGGTTGCGGCTGATCTCGTTGTCGGTGTTCAGCGCGCCGACGAAGCTCTTGAAGAGCAGGATGCCTCCGGAGAGGGGGGTCGAGCCGACGTTGTCCCGGATGACGTTGGAACGAACGATCGTGCGCTCACTGCCGGTGAGGACGATGCCCGACCCCTGGATCGCCGACAGGCGCGGGGTCGCCGCGCAGAACTTGTTGTTCTTCGTGATCCGGTTGCCGCTGATCGTCATGGCGCCGGCCGCGGGCTTGGACTCGTCGCCGACCACGAAGACACCGCTGCAGTTGCCGGTCATGGTGTTGCCGTCGATCACCAGGTTCCTGACCCGGCGGGCCGTGACACCGATGCGGTTCCGGGTCACCGAGTTGTCCACGACGAGCGTTCCGCCCGTGTCGGTCGCCCCACCCTCCTCGCTGACCGAGTTGGCGACGAAGATCCCCGCGTCACCGTTCGCGGTGGCCGTGTTGCGCCGGAAGTCGCCACGGGTCGAGCGCTCCTGCGCGATGCCCCAGGTGCCGTTCTTCGAGGCGGTCACCCTGCGGACGGAGAGCCCGTCGGTCCAGGACGCCCAGACGCCGCTCTTGCTGAAGCCGGAGACGGTCAGCGCACGGATCCTGACGTCGTCGACGGTGTGGCCCTTGGTCCCGACGACACAGATGCCGTTCCCGCCCGCCGCACACGCGTTGGCGGCCCGTGGGCCCCGCGCGGCCTCGGCGCCCTTGGTGGTCTTGGCGGGCTTCGTGGACTTCGCGGGCTTCGCGGGCTTGGAGCTCTTCGCGGGCTCGGCGGCCGGCGGCCTGATCACCGTGCGCTCCCCGGCTCCGCGCAGGGTCAGGCCCGGCGTGGTGATCAGAACGCTCTCGCGATAGGTGCCGGGCAGGAGGACGATCGTGTCGCCCGGCTCCGCCGCGTTGACCGCGCCCTGGATCGATTCGCCCGGATGCACCACGTGATCCCGGTGTCCGGACGCCGCGGTGGGGACGGCCGCGAGGCCCAGAGCGGAGGCCGTGACGACGGTGACGGCGGCCAGGCTGTTCATGTGTCTTGTTCTCATGAGCCGAAGCTATGGGCGATCAACCGCCGTTGCCACGCAAGGTGACCGTATGGATACAAGGCGTGCCTGAATGGCTTACTCGGCCCGCGCGGCCCGTCACGCACCGCATGCGCGAGCGGATTCGGCACCACTGCGGGGGCACCGTCGCGCGCGTCCGGCCCCAGCGCGGGGACAGATCACGGGGTGCGTCGCGGACAGTCCTGCGGACCGCGCACGGACCGTGGTGACCGGACGGCAGACGGAGAGCCCCGCGTCGGACAGGACGTGCCGGCAGGCCCCGGGCCCGTAGCGTGGCCCCATGACAGGCGAGCGGGATCTTCGAACACTTCTGCGGAGCATGCGGCCGGAACTGCAGAGCGGCCGCTACGTCTTCACCACCGTGGCCGGTGGTGAAGTCCCGGACGGGGTCACACCCGTCGCCACCGTCTCCGAGCGGGAGGGGCTGACGCTGGTCCTTCCCGAGGCGCAGGCCGTCGGGCAGGTCTCGAGTACCACTTCGTCGCCGGCCGCATCATCCTGCGTGTGCACTCCGCGCTGGACGCGGTCGGGCTCACCGCTTCGGTCTCGCTGGCGCTCACCGACGCGGGCATCAGCTGCAACGTGGTCGCCGGGTTCCACCACGACCACCTGTTCGTACCGTACGAGCGGGCGGCCGAGGCGGTCCGGGTGCTGGAAGCCCTGGCGGCGGAGTCCGGGTAGCAGTGCCCGGCTCCGCAACGTGAGCCGGGACACGTAACATGGCCCCATGTCCTTCCTCCGCCGCCGCAGCGCCGCCACTCCCGCGGGTCCGGACTTCGATGTCCTGGCCATGGACCCCGGCGACTGGCCCGGCAACCTCGGCGCCGGTCTCCTGCCCGCCCCCGACGGGAGCTGTCAGGGCGTGTTCCTGCGCTACGACCTGTTCGGAGGACGCGGGCCCGCGATGATCATCGGCAACCTGCCGGAAGGGTCACCGGCCCGCGAGACCGAGGAGGGGCAGGTTCCCTTCGAGGTCGCGCAGCTCCTCCTCGCGCTCGAGAACGACGAGCCGGTCGAGGTGACCGGCACCGAGGACGTACCCGTGATGCAGGGCGACAGCCTGCTGATCGTGCGCCGGGTCAAGCTCTCCGAGAGCCGGATCTCCTGCGTCCAGTTCGACAGGAGCGACGGCGTGCTCGTCACCATCGCCAGCTGGGACCGTCCGATCACGGACGACCTGTACGCCCTGCTGAAGCCACTTCCGGCAGAGCTGTTCCAGCAGGGCTGAAACGTCCCTGCGCCGTCAGCAGCCGGGTCACCCGCGCCGCCGACGTCCCGAACCCCGTGGGGCCGCTGATGTGCCACGGGGTCCCGGTGCCCCGTCGCAGGTCCTCCTCGCGGTAGCGCCGGCAGTCGCGGTGCCAGATGAGGATGCCCGCCATCCAGTGCTGGAGCTCCACGACGTAACCCGCCAGGATCTCCCTGGCCTCGGCGTCCAGGCCGAAGTCGTCGTACAGCACGGGGAGTTCCCGCTCCGCGACGTGCTGGAACTGGCGCATCCGCGACTTCATCAGATCGTCCACGATCGCGACGCCGGTCCGGTAGTCCACTCCGAAGAAGTTCTGCACGACCAGGACGCCGTTGTGCACCTCGCCCTCGTACTCGATCTCCTTCTGGTACGAGAAGACGTCGTTCATCAGGCACGCGTAGTCGGCGGCCGCGTTCTCCAGGGACCGCATCGGGCCGCTGCGGTAGACGGCGTCCGGCACCTTCCTGCCGTGACCCAGCCGGCACAGGCTCATCGTGAGGTCCGAACCGAACGTCGCCCGGCGCATCTCCATGTAGTCCACCGGGTCGGGAATCCGGTTCTGCGCCTGGTTCGCCAGCTCCCAGAGCCAGCTCGCCGTCATCTTCTCCACGGCCTCGCGGAAGGTGCGGCGACCGCTCTCGTCCATCGGGCAGGCCGTCCTCCGCCAGAGGTCCGCGAGTCCCCGCTCCAGGGCGTTGACCGGCTCGGGCACGGACGCGAGGTCCAGCGGCATGAACTGCGACAGCCGCTCGTTGGCCAGCCTCGCCCCCGCCAGATCACGCGTCCGGCCGTGCACCACCGGGAACCAGTCGTCCCCGTACGTCCCCCAGGTCAGCCATCCCGACGACAGGTCGAGCTCGTCGGGGGTGGCGTCGGGCTGCAACCCGGCCGCGCACAGAGGCAGATCGGTCGCGACGAGCCGCTCCTCGTCCCAGATGTGCGAACCCGGCACGCCGGGCTGCGCCTCCAGCAGTCCCATCCGGTGCGACCACTCCACGATCCTGACCCGCGCGCCGTCCAGGTGCGGGCTCAGAGTCGTGCTGAACGGCATGTCGAAGTCCGGCAGCAGGGAAGGGCCCACGTGCTGGTGGGGCACGTGTGTGTGGCTGCGCCGCCGCAGGGACTCCGCGCGGGGGGTGAGCCGGATCGAGGCCGCGGCCATGCCGAAGGCGGGCACGCTCCGCGCGGCGTCGCCGTTCATGTAGCGGCTGGAGCGCATGTGCCATTCGTGGCCGCCGGACTGCCAGTCCTGGAGTCCCTTCACGTAGGCCAGGACCGCCACCGTCTCGTCCGGGGCCAGCCCCTTCTCCGCGCACAGGGGCCCGAGTTCGGTCAGGGCGGTGTTCTCGAACTGCTGGAGGCGTGACGTCAGCAGATCGTTGACCGCCTCGGCCGCCTCCTGCGTCGAGCAGCCCAGGAACCTTTCAAGGACCAGTACGCCGTTGCTGTTCTCGCCCTCGTCCTCGACCTCCCGCTGGTAGGAGAAGAGGTCGTTGCGCAGATGCACGGCGTCGGAGAACGCGTCGCTCAGGACCCGCAGTGCCCGTGCGCCGGCCACCGATGCGGGGATCTCGGCGTTCGCGGCGTACTCCACGAGCCCCGCGGACCACGGTGCCCCGCCCACCTTGCGACGCATCTCGATGTACTCGACGGGGTTGGCGATACGCCCCTCGTTGATGTTCGCGAGCTCCCAGAGGGATTCGTTCAGGAGGTTCTCCGTCGCCTCGGCGAACCGGGCCCGCCACGCGTCGGACATGCTCGGCACGGTCCGCGCCCACAGGTCCGCGAGGCCCGCCTCGACGGGGTTCGTCGGCTCGGGCGTCGCGGCGCCCCGACGCATCGGCATGAAGTCGGGGAGCCGGTCCAGATACCGCTTGCCGCCCTCCCGGTCCGGCGTGCGCTTGAACAGCTCCAGGAAGTGGTCGTCGAAGAAGAAGACCCACACGTACCAGTCGGTGACGAGGGACAGCGCCTCGGCCGAGCAGTCGGGGTGGGTGTACGCGCAGAGAAGCGCGTAGTCGTGGGACTCGAGGTCCTTCTCCTCCCAGATTCCTGAGCCCTCCAGCATCCCCATCCCGCGTGCCCACTCCCGGGTATGGCTCCGGGCGGCCTCGAGATGCGGATTGAGACGCGCCGGATACGGCACGTAGAAGTCCGGCAGTGTGAAGGGCTGTGCCATGTGTACGTCCGGCCTCTCAGAGAACTCCGCATGATCCACTTGGATCCGTCCTGTCGGCGGCAGCACTACCCCTCGTCCATCCGGGGCACGCACAGCGGGAAATAGTCACACAAGCTCAGGTGTCGTTGCACACTGCACTCTTGACTCACCAACCCCTTGCGCAACAGAGTGTGCGCCGACGAACGAACGCGGGGAGCGCTCCCGAGGCGCTTCTCGACCGCCCGGCCCAAGAAGGGTTGTCATGACGTCGAAGCAGAGGACCAGACTCGCGCTCGCACTGACCACGGCGGGGGCGCTGAGCGTGGCGCTCCTCTCCCCGGCGGCCGCCGGCGCGGACACCGTACGGCCGGAATGTCCCCGCAGCCTGTCCTGCGACTGGGTCCCCGCCGCCTACCAGCAGACCGGTGACCCCGCTGACAAGGACACGTACGGCAACTACGACACCGCGGACCGCCCGGCCGGCAACCAGGTCAAGTTCATCGTCCTGCACGACACGGAGGAGGACTTCGACACCACGCTGAAGATCTTCCAGAACCCGCTCAACCAGACCTCGGCGCACTACGTCGTGCGCTCGTCCGACGGTCATGTCACACAGATGGTGAAGAACAAGGACGTCGCCTGGCAGGCGGGCAACTGGTACCTCAACACGCACTCCATCGGCATCGAACAGGAGGGAGTCGCGGCCGAGGGCGCCAAGTGGTACACCCCCGAGATGTACCGCTCGACCGCACGTCTGGTGCGTCACCTGGCGGCCAAGTACGACATCCCGCTCGACCGGCAGCACATCATCGGACACGACGGCGTCCCGCCCACCAGCGCCGCGGGGACGAAGAACATGCACTGGGACCCGGGGCCGTACTGGGACTGGAACCGCTTCATGGCCCTGCTCGGCAGGCCGAGCGTGCCGAGTGCGCCCAGGACCGGTGAACTCGTCACTGTCAGCGCGGACTTCACCAAGAACCAGCAGGAGTTCCGCGACTGCGAGAAGAGCGTGGACCTGCCCCGCCAGGGAAGCAGCGCCGTGCCCCTGCACACGGAGCCGTCCGCGGACTCACCGCTCTTCTCCGACCCCGGACTGCACCCGGACGGATCGCCCGGGACGAACTGCGCCGCGGACTGGGGCAGCAAGATCAGTGCCACCCAGCAGGCCGTCGTCGCCGGCCGCGTCCCCGGCTGGACGGCGATCTGGTGGTACGGGCAGAAGGCGTGGTTCAGCACCCCCGACGGGGCCCGGGTCACCGTCCCCACCTCGGGCACGGTCGTCCGCCCGAAGGCGGGCAAGGGGGAAGTGCCGGTGTACGGCGTCGCCTACCCGGAGAAGGGTGAGTATCCCGCGGACTTCGTGAAGCCGACCGTCGGCACCCCGCTCGTGTACACCATCAAGGAGGGGCAGGCGTTTCCCGGCGGCGGGCAGGCACCCACCGGCTACTACTACGCCCCGACGATCGACGCCTCGAAGCCGTACGACCACACGTACTTCGCCGGGGCCCAGAAGTACGTGACGGTGCAGATCGGCCATCGGATCGGCTTCGTCAAGGCGTCCGACGTCGATGTGACGCGAGCTCGCTCGTGAGCCGCGGCTGAGGGCACACAGGCGCGCTGCGGGACCCGTGTGTCGGCACCGGTCCCGCAGCGCGTTTCCCCCGTTCGTCAGGCCGGTCGCCCCGGCGTGGTCATCGGGTCCCCACCGCTGCGCGCACGGCCCGCCGGGCCATCGCGCAGTCGTCGTGCAGCCTGCGCAACAGGAGCCGCTGCTCCTCGCCGGAGGACAGTGCGCCCTGCCGTGCCTGGCCGCCCCCGGACGGAGCGCCCTCGCGCATAGCCCGCTGCACGGCTGTCTCGTACGTACGGATCTCGCGGGTCAGGACGATCATGAGGTTGATCAGGAAGGCGTCGCGCGCCGCGGCGCCGGACGCCTGCGCCAGCTGGCTGATCTGCCGTCGGGACGCCGGAGCGTCACCGAGCACGGCCCAGAGCGTCGCGAGGTCGTACCCGGGGAGGTACCAGCCGGCGTGTTCCCAGTCGACGAGCACCGGACCCGTGGGGGGAAGCAGGATGTTGGAGAGAAGCGCGTCGCCGTGGCAGAACTGGCCCATTCCCTGACGGCCGCCGGCATGCGCCAGGCCGTGCAGCAGCTTCTGCAGGTCGCCCAGGTCGCGGTCCGTGAAGAGGCCCAGCTCGTGATAGCGGGCGATGCGCGAGGCATAGTCGAGCGGGGCGTCGAACAGGCCCGGCGGCGGCCTCCACGCGTTGACCCGGCTGATCGCTCCCAGCACGGCCCGCAGGTCCGCGCGGGGCGGCGCCTCCGCAGGGTGCCTCGTCAGCGCCGCGACGCGGCCGGGCATCCGCTCGATCACCAGGGTGCAGTTCTCCGGGTCGGCGGCGATGAGCCGCGGGGCCCGGACCGGCGGGCGGTGCCTGACGAACGCGCGGTAGGCCGCTATTTCGTGCCGGAACCTCTCCGTCCACGCGGGGGAGTGGTCCAGTAAACACTTGGCCACAGCGGTCGCGCGGCCGGTGGTGCCCACGATGAGCACCGAGCGTCCGCTGCGGCGCAGCACCTGCACCGGGTTGAACTCCGGGCAGATGCGGTGCACCGAGGCGATGGCCATTCTCAACTGCGCGCCCTGGGGGCCCGACAGGTCGAGTCGTCCGCTGAGCGACTGGGTGCCCGGTCCCGCCGCCCGCCGGGTCCGACCCGCGGCGGACGCCGGTGACGCGGCACGGGGGTCGAGATACGGACCGCCACCCGCTCCCGCGGGACGGAGCGGCCGGGGCGGGGCGGACACGGAGGACGATGCTGTGTACATGGGCTAGACAGATCCCTTCGTGCGCCGACAAGTCACGTGCGCCGCCCCGGCCGGCGGCCGTTCGGCACCCTGGGGAGTACCTAGGGCTGCCGGGCGGGGTGGCGCTTTCCTACCTGACACCGCGGCACGGGTGGCACAACATCTGGCGACCCCTGGCGAAGCCTGGCGAATATTCGCCCGGCATCCGCCGGGGGGCTAGGGTCAAGTCAGCCGAGAACCTGGGGGCTTGACGTGACCGGAGAACCCAACACCCGCCTATCTGACCTGTTCGGCCTGGCCGGCTGGTCCAAGGGCGAACTCGCGAGAATGGTGAACAGGCAGGCGGCGGCCATGGGCCACCTCCAACTGGCCACCGACACCTCGCGGGTACGGCGCTGGATCGACATGGGGGAGTCCCCCCGCGATCCCGTGCCCGAAGTGCTGGCAGCCCTGTTCACCGAGCGGCTCGGCCGTGTCGTGACCATCGAGGACCTCGGGTTCGGCCGGCGCGGGCGTGTGGGAAAGCGGCAGAAAGCCGGGACGGAGAACAATCCCGACGGATTGCCGTGGGCGCCCGAACGGACGGCAGCGGTCCTCACCGAATTCACGGGAATGGACCTCATGCTCAACCGACGCGGCTTGGTGGGCGCGGGCGCCGCGCTCGCCGCCGGCTCAGCCATCACCGGCGCCATGCACGACTGGCTGCACTCCGAGCCCGCCCCGGCGGCCCGGACCCGCCCAGGCGACCTCCTCCACGCGGACAACGCCGGCTTCGACCGGTACGAGGCCGCCCCCATCGGGTCCGAGGAGATCGAGGCCCTCGAGCACTCGGTCGAGGTGTTCCGGGCCTGGGACGCCTCCCGGGGCGGCGGACTCCAGCGCAAGGCCGTGGTGGGGCAGCTCAACGAGGTGGGCGGCATGCTCGCCTACCGCCACCCCGACCATCTGCAGCGCCGCCTGTGGGGCGTCGCCGCCAACCTCGCGGTGCTCGCCGGCTGGATGTCCCACGACGTCGGTCTGGAGCCCACCGCCCAGAAGTACTTCATCATCGCGGCCCACGCGGCACGCGAGGGCGGCGACCGTCCGCGCGCCGGCGAGGCGTTGTCGCGCGCCGCCCGCCAGATGGTCCACCTGGGACGGCCCGACGACGCCCTCGATCTCATGAAGCTCGCCACATCGGGGTCCGGGGAGGAGACCCTGCCGCGCACCCGGGCCATGCTGCACACCATCGAAGCCTGGGCGCAGGCCTCGATGGGCCACGGGCAGGCCATGCGGCGCACCCTCGGCGAGGCCGAGGAGCTGTTCATGTCCGACAAGCGTGACGTGCCGGCGCCCAGCTGGATGCAGCTGTTCGACGAGGCGGACATGCACGGGATGCAGGCCCTGGCCTTCCGGACGCTGGCCGAGCACGATCCGCGCGCGGCCGGCACGGCCCAGCGCCACGCCAAGCAGGCGCTGGAGCTTCGGATAAACGGTCGCCAGCGGTCCAAGATCTTCGACTACATCTCGCTCGCCTCGGCGTGCTTCATCGGCGACGACCCGGAGCAGGCCGACCGCTACGCGCGCCTCGCCCTGGTGTCGATGGGGGAGACCTCCTCGCACCGCACCTGGGACCGGCTGCGCGAGATGTACCGGCTCACCGGGCAGTTCGCGGGGTACGCCAAGATCCAGGACCTGCGCGAGGAGATCGAGCTCGCTCTGCCGCCGAGCCCGGTCAAGAAGAAGACGAGAGGGTCGCAGATCTGACACACCTCGGCCGCCGGGCAGCGCGGGGCGTCAGCGCCCGGGCCGGCGAAAGCCCGCGGATACAGCGATCCCGTATGGGCACACCGTCATCGGGGCGTGCCCTCACGCCGTCACGCGCGCTACCAACACGCATGCGTCGTCGAGCCGTTCAGCCGAACCGAGCTCCTCGACGACGATACGCACGCAGTCCTGTGCCGTGCGGGCGCGGGCGAGGCATGGCGCCAGGTTCACCAGCGTGTCCGGACGGGCACTCCGGTCCTCGTGCCGTGTCAGTCCGTCGGTGTGCAGGACGAGCACGTCGCCCGGTAGCAGGGCCACCTGGTCCTGCTCGTAGGTGACCCCGCTCGCGGCACCGAGCAGCACCCCGTCCGGCGCGGGCAGAGGACGCCCCACTCCATTGCGGAACAGCAGCGGCGCGGGGTGCCCCGCCTGCGCCCAGGCGAGTCTGCGGGTCACCGGATCGAAGCGGCAGCACACGGCGCTGCCGAGGGCGGGCTGCGCCGAACATTCGATCAGCTGGTTCAGGTGCCCCATCAGGGTGCCGGGGTCGACACCGGCGACGGCCATGCCGCGCAGCGCGCCGAGCAGCATCGCCATCGACGAGGTGGCAGGGATGCCGTGGCCGGTCAGGTCCCCCACGCTGAGGAGGGTCTTTCCGTCCGGGAGCGGCAGAGCGTCGTACCAGTCGCCGCCGATGAGGTCGCTCGCCCCGGACGGGAGGTAGTGGGCGGCGATGTCCAGCCCGCCTGCCCCCCGGCCGGATGACGGCAGGGAGCCGCGCCAGGGCGGCAGAACGGCCTCCTGGAGTTCCACCGCCATCCGGTGTTCGGCCCGGGCACGCTGTTCACGGCGCCGTAGCGTCTCCTGCGTCCTGTCCACGGTGTGCCGGCTGCGGCGCAGCCGGCTGACATCGCGCAGCACGGCCCACATGGAAGCCGTGCAGCCGTCCGTGTCGAGGACGGGCTCGCCCATCATGTGCAGGGTGCGCATGCCGCCGCCGGGCAGCAGGATGCGGAATTCGCCGTCTATCGGTCTGCCGTCCACGAGGCAGTCCGTGACCATCGACGTCAGCAGGGGCTGGTCCTCGGCGAGGAGCACGGAAGGCAGCTCGTCCAGAGGCAGGGCTCCTTTGCCCGGATCCCTGCCGAAGATCGCGTACAGCTCGTCGGACCAGCTGACCTCGTCCGTCAGCAGGTTCCACTCGGCGCTGCCCACGCGGCTCAGCAGCGAGCCCGCGAGGGGGCCGGCAGCGGATTCGCGGTACGAGTCCTCCGCCGTCTCGGCGTCCGTCGGGTGCGGAATTCCGTCGCGCAGCTGTCCCAGGTGCTCGCCCAGGTCGTCGAGCTGGTGGACCGCGAGTTCACAGAGTGCTCTCTGCCAGCGCGACTGGGGGTCGTCGTCGTCGATCACGGAGGTGTCCCGGCGCACGGCGTCCACGTCCCCGCGCAACAGCAGGGTCCGGTTGATGAGAGCGTCGACGGCATGCCGCTCGGGCGGCTGTGGGGCGGGGCGGTCCGCGAACAGATGGGACGGCATCTGGTACTCCGATACAGGCGGTGCGGCCGGTTCGTGGGGGTGGACCGAACACGACTGTCGCACAGGGCGGGGGAGCCCGTAAGGGGTTTGGCAACACTCGATGGGTTGTTGCTTCTGGCATATGTCATCGGCGGGGTGGGGCTGAGGTCCGCCGAACACCCTTGCTCCTGGCGGGTAGTTGACGCAAGTCGACCGGCGTGATCAACCCGGTGTGCGCCCGCGTGCGCGACTCCCGCGCGGCTCACCTGCGTCCGAGCAGGGGTGATGCGGCGTTGCGCGGTGGGGTGGATCAAGGTGCGGGAGCGTCGGCCGCGCTCCGGATCGATGACGTGTTCCACGGGACGTGCACATGTGTACCGAGCACTCGTTCGCATGGACGGTTCCGAAGGCTGCGCCACGGCTCGCGCTGCGGGAATGGAGGGGCTCGTCCTTGTGTTGTGAGGGTCAGTAAGGAAAACGACACCCATTCCCATGCGGGACTGGGGTCGGCACCCCGTCTGGAGGTCCCATGGCACGCAGTGAGACCAGGCCCGTCGTCCAGCTCCGGTCGACGGCCGGAACCGGCCACACCTACGTCACGCGGAAGAACCGGCGCAACGACCCGGACCGGCTGGAGCTGCGCAAGTTCGACCCGTCCGCCGGGCGCCACGTCGTGTTCCGCGAGTCCCGCTGACCGACGGCGGCGCCGTTCCTCCTCGGTCGGCGCGGGCTCCCGGCCTGCGCCGACCGTGGTGTGGATCACATGAATGCATGCGAATTCACGGGAACGGCAGCTGGTGGTTTATCGTTCATCTATACGTGGGCGTGAGTGACGGAGCCCGCAGCGACCGGCGAACCGTCCCGCGAACACTCACAAACCGCCCCGGCTGGATTCCCCCGATCCGGCCGGGGCTTCCGCGTTCTCCGGCCCATGCGGCGCGGGGCGTCACATCGTGTGCGTGAGGTCCGCGGCGTAGTACTCGATGGCCGGCCGGTAGCGCCGCACACGGTCACTGTCGCTCGTCGCCGCGACCAGGCGCAGCAGTATCTGCATGGCCTCGTGGTGCTCGCCCGTGTTGAACAACGCCATGGACAGGAAGGTCCGCAGCGCGCCGTCGTCCGGGAACTCCTCCACCCCGCGCCGCAGCGTCTCGACGGCCTGTCCGAACCGGCCCAGCACGCGATAGGTGCTGCCGAGCCCGACCAGGGCGCCCCGGCGGTCGTCGTCATCGAGGCCGTCACCCTGCAGGCACCGCTCGTAGTACGGAACCGCCTCGGCTTCGAGGCCGAGCACATCATGGACCCAGGCGGTCTGATACGCGACGTCCACGCAGTCAGGGAAATCGGCCGTGAGGGCGAGGAGGAGCTCCCTCGCCTGCTCCGGATGCCCCTGCTCACGCAGCCTCACGGCCTCCGAGATCCGCTCGTCCTTGTCCTGTGCGCTCATGCGCTCATGGTCGCATCCGAACCGTGGGTGTGCGGAACAGGGTTGGGGGCATCAGTTCCGCCATGACAGCAGAGGCGGATCGTAGTACACGACGCAGAAGCGTGGGACGCCTTCTGCTGCGCGCAGCAGTACTGGCTGCCGCATTCCTGGCACTGGTGGCGTTCTCGGTCGTCCTGGCGAAGGTGACACTGACACCGTCCCCGGCCTCCGAGGACATCGTGACGTCCAACATGAAGCCGGGACGCTCCATCCGGCAGTACGCCGAGGACTACACCTTCCTCGCGGCGTGCAAGCAGGCCGGCGGGAACATCCTGCTCGGCACGCCCTTCGGGGTACTCCTGCCGATCCTGGTGCCCCGGCGCCTCAGGATGCTGCGGATGACCCTGCTGACCGTGCTGGTCATGGCGGTCGTGGAGCTCACGCAGGGTGCCCTGGTCGCCGGACGGGCCTTCGACATCGACGACGTGATCCTCAATACGACCGGCGCGCTGCTCGGCTACCTGGTGGTGGGCCGGCGCATCAGCCACCGCTACCACGCGCTGGCGGACGCACCGGTCGCGCCGGACGAGGGGAAGACCGAACCTCGCACGCCGGCGAAGGCGGCGCGGTCCGGCGCATCGGACGGCGATGCCGGTGGAGGGTCGAAGCCCGGGTTCATGGGCAGGTTCCGAGGTGCGGGGCGCGGGGCGGAAGGCAAGACGGGGACGGCGGCCCCGCGGACGAAGTCCGGCGTCGCGGCGAAGCCCGGGTCGCGGCCCGTC
Source organism: Streptomyces sp. NBC_01341 (assembly GCF_035946055.1). NCBI lineage: Bacteria > Bacillati > Actinomycetota > Actinomycetes > Kitasatosporales > Streptomycetaceae > Streptomyces > Streptomyces sp. NBC_01341. The sequence goes on from NZ_CP108364.1 coordinate 6,859,429, forward strand.
GCGCGGCGGAGCGCGCCCGCGTCGGCCGCTCGCGGACGCGCCCTGTTCGACAAGGTGCGCGGTCGTCGGGAGAACCCGGGCGGGGGTGCGCCCGGACCCCGCCGACGCGGAGCGTAGGGACTCGCGTCCGGATCAGGCCGGCCCGGCCTGATCCGGACGAAGGACCCTAGAGTGCCGGGTGGGCGTTCTTCATGAGCTCCTGGAACTGGGCCGAGAACCACTTGCCGGAGACCGGAGCGTCGGGCAGCGCCCCTGACAGGTTGTTTCCGTTGCGGGCGTTACCCGTGTAGGTCGGGTCGCACATCCGGTCGAACCCCTTGCCCTCGTTGTTCGGAATCTCCTTGCTGGAGCCGTCCGATTCCCCCGGGGGCTTCATCCACACGTACGCGTCGATCCCTGCCGCCGGGGCCGCCTTCGGCCGTTCGCCGAGGCCGGCTCCGGCCTGGTTGCACCAGTTCCCGAGGTGGATGCGGCGGTCGTACCGGCCGCCGTTCACATAGGTGTCGACGCTGGTGGTGGCACCCGGTGCGGTCGGCCGGTTCGCACCGCCCCAGCCGTTGCGAGAGGTGTCGATCAGCATGCCGATGCCGATGCCGGAGTCGAAGCCGACGGAGACGAGCTTGGTGCGGAATGCCTGCGCGAAGGACTGCTCGTCCGTGTAGCGGTTCCAGTCGACCCATTTCGACTGGCGTACGGACGTGCCGTTGACGGAGTCGTCGATGGTGAAGTTGGTTTCCTTGGTGGCTCCGTAGTTCGCGGTGTTGACGATGAAGCCGTGTACGTCGTCGACGGTCGCGCCCTCCGACGTGGCCGCGATCTTGAAGGTGTCGGCCGAGGGGCCGAAGTTGTCGTCCCAGCCGATCCAGCCGTGGTGCCCGGCGTCGATGTAGTTGTAGACGTTGGGCGCGTCGCCCAGCTTGTTCAGCGCGTAGCCGACGCCCTTCTCGTAGTTGCCGTTGGCCTTCATGACGTCACAGGCCGGGGTAGCGGTCGGGCGGCTGCCGGTGTTGGTGACCAGGTTGGGCAGGGAGTCGATCTCCACCGTCGTGACGATGCGCAGGCCTGCGTACTGCGAGTCGGCCAGGATCGCCGCGATGGGGTCGATGTACTCGGTCTTGTAGCGTCCGATCTCCGTGGGGCCGAGCTCGCCGTTGGACGCGAGCGCCGCGCAGTCCCGTCCCGGCAGGTTGTAGATGACGAGCTGCACGACGAGTTCGCCGGACCCCTTCTGGGCCAGGGCCGCGTCGAGGTGGTCGCGCAGGCCCATTCCGCCGTCGGTGCCCTCGATGGCGGCGATGCGGTCGAGCCAGACGCCGGTCGGCTGGTTGGCCACCCGGCTGCCCCCCGGTTCGGCGGCTGCCTTCGCCGACCACTCCGGGTTCACGTAGACCTTGGCGCCCTCGTACGGGTTGTTGACGCGGCTGCCTGCGGGCGGGTCGGTGGGCGGGTCCGTGGGGTCGGTCGGATCCGTCGGGTCGGTCGCCCCACCGTTGCAGGTCACGCCGTTCAGTTTGAAGGCCGCCGGCACGGTGCTGTTGCCGTCGCCCGTCGAGTTGAAACCGAAGGAGGCGGAGCCGCCGGTGGCGAGGGTGCCGTTGTAGGAGAGGCTCTTCGCGGTGACGGCGGCGCCGGTCTGCGCGATGGTGGCGTTCCAGCCCTGACTGACACTCTCGCTGCCGGCGAAGGACCATTCCAGCTGCCAGCTGGACACCGCAGCACCGTTGTTCGTCACGCTCACCGCAGCGGTGAGGCCGCCGTTCCACTGGTTCTGGATCTTGTAGTCGACCGTGCAGCCGGCCGCTGCGGCGGCCGTGGCTCCGAAGGGGACCGCCGCGGCGGCGGAGCCTGCGGCTGCGGCGACGAGGGTTCCCGCCGCTATGAGCGCCATTCTGGACCGGCGCAGGTTGGTGCGGCTCGTGCGGCTCATACGAGTTCCGTTTCCTCAGCTGTCGAGGGCGCGCGGATGTCCGCGCAGCCCGATTGCGTACGGGTGGGTTACGTCGTAGTCGCTGATCAAGGACGGGTGGGGAGCGTCCCAGGTGCTCCGGTTCCGTCCGGTGGTGAGGTGGCGAAGCGCGGCGGCCGTCGAACCGCCCCGCACCGGGTGCGATGTGGGTGCGTCGGTGGGCTCAACCCGAGCGGCGGCCAACCGGGACTGCCAGTCGGGAAGTTGATCGGAAGTCGCCCCGGTGTGTCGAGCCGCTGGGCCGGCCACAGGTGCGGGAAGTGCCGTGGCTGTCGAAGTAATTCGACTCTTCACGTCTCTTGACTCCTCTATTTTCCGTCCCCATGCTGGGAGCGCTCCCACTGGTTCAAGGCCTGTGCTCGACCCGCACACCCCCACGTCGCCGAGCCGCGAGGAGGCACCGCGCATGCCATCGGGACGCGCACGAAGAACCTGGTTACCGCGTCGGACCCGGGTGCCGGCATTCGACTCCGCCTGGCCACGGCCAAGGCGCTGCTCCACGAAAGGGCTCCACCCGTCCGGGGGCAGGACGCCGGCTCCGGCCGAGCCCGAAACCCCGCCCCCGTACAGGAATTGACGTAGTCGTGACCGTTCGGCGGAGTGAAATCGCCGGACCGGGTCACATGTAAGGAATGACGTCCACTGACGTAAGGACAGACAGCACAGGCGATCCCGGCCAGGGCAGTGCGCCCCGGCGCCGCGCACGGACGCGGGGATGCCTGCCGTTCGCCGGGGTGGTCGCCGCGGCGCTGGTCCTGCTGCTCCTGGGCAGCAAGCTCAGCCTGCTTCCGGGGTTCGGCGACCTCTTCGGAGAGAAGACCAACGACCGGTCGGGTCCCGCAGTGCTCAAGTCCATCCAGGACATGAGCGCGTACGAGGCCGCCTCCGGCAACTTCCAGGTGGTCGTCGACCTGGAGAAGGACGCCAAGTACCTGCCCGACGCCATCCGCGGCACGCGCACCCTGTACGTCGGCGCGGGCACCGTCGGAGCATCCGTCGACCTCGGCCAGGTCGGCGAGAACGGCGTGACGGTCAACAAGGAACGGACCACGGCCGAGCTCCGGCTGCCGCATGCGGTCCTGGGCAAGCCCGCCCTGGATCCGGACCGTTCCTACGCGGTGTCCAAGCAGCGCGGCTTCCTTGACCGGCTGGGCGACTTCTTCTCCGACAACCCGGGCAGCGAGCAGGCGGTCAACAAGCTCGCGGCCAAGCACATCGGGGAGGCGGCCGAGGAGAGCGGCCTCACGAAGCGGGCGGAGAAGAACACCACGTCGATGCTCCAGGGCCTGCTCGGCTCGCTCGGGTTCGAGAAGGTCACCGTCACCTACGTCGACTCACCCGCCTGACCCCCCGTGGGGCGGACGGGAGGTCCTGCGGCACACTCACCGGAACGCACCGGCCGTACCGTCGGCCGGCAGAGCCGGGGAGTGACGACCATGAGCGCCGAGACCGCCGAACGTTTCAGGGCCGCCGTCGAGAAGCACGATCCGGCAGCCCTCGAAGAGCTGTTCACCGAGGACGTCCGCCTCTTCAGCCCGGTGAAGTTCACTCCGTTCGAGGGCCGGCCGATGGTGCTCGGTCTCTTCGGTGTGCTCCTGCGCACCTTCGAGGACTTCCGCTACATCGGGCAGTTCGAGGGGGAGGCGCTCACCAGCGCCGAGGAGTCCGAGGAACCCTCGGAGATCCTGCTGTTCAAGGCATCGGTGAACGGCAAGGCCATCCACGGTATCGACCTGCTCCAGTTCGCGGAGGACGGCCGGATCAAGGAGTTCACGGTGATGGTCCGCCCGATGTCCGCCGTGCAGGCACTGGGTGAGGCCGTCCTGAAGGGGCTCGCCGCCGACGGTCTCGTACCGGACCCGGCCGCGGGCTGAGACCACCGGTGTGCCCGGTCCGGGAGGCCTCCGGGCCGGGCGCTGCCGTGCCCGCCACCTCTTCGGGCGGGACCACGGCCCGGTTTGCCGTAACGGCAAGTTGCCTTGTCCAGGACGTGCCGCCCGCCGAATGATGGTCCGGCAGACGCGCCCCGGGAACACGAGGAGAACCATGCCGCAGCCCGTCCCCGCCGCCGAGCCCTCCAGCGCCGTCCCCGGGGCGGTCCACCGCCTGGTGGACGTCCCCGGCGGCCGGATCCACCTCCTGGAACAGGGGACCGGCCCGCTCGTGCTCATGATCCACGGCTTCCCCGAGACGTCGTACTCCTGGCGTCACCAGCTCCCGGCCGTCGCCGCGGCGGGCTACCGCGCGGTCGCCCTCGACGTACGCGGCTACGGGCGCTCCTCGGCCCCTCACTCCGTGGACGCCTACCGCATGACGGCCCACGTCGCCGACAACGTCGGCGTCGTGCACGCACTCGGGGAGGAGACGGCGACGGTGGTGGGCCATGACTGGGGCTCGCCCATCGCCGCCAACAGTGCGCTGCTCCGCCCCGACGTGTTCACCGCGGTGGGCATGCTCAGCGTCCCCTACGCGCCCTGGAACCCGGTCAGGCCCACCGACGGGTTCGCACGCATTGGTGGCGACGAGGAGTTCTACGTCAGTTACTTCCAGGAACCGGGCCGCGCCGAGGCGGAGATCGACCCCGACGTACGGGGTTGGCTCGCCGGCTTCTACACCTCGCTGTCCGGCGACACGATGGCGGTGCCCGGCGCCCCGAGCCCCTTCTTCGTGCCCGCCGGAGCGTCCATGCGGGACCGGTTCACCGGCGGCGCCCTGCCCTCGTGGCTGAGCGACGAGGACCTGGAGGTGTACAGCGCAGACTTCGGCAGGACCGGCCTGACCGGCGCCCTCAACCGCTACCGCAACGTGGACCGGGACTGGGAGGACCTCTCGGTCTGGGCGGGGGCCCCACTCAAGAGTCCCGCGCTCTTCATCGGAGGCGGCCTCGACTCCTCGACGACCTGGATGGCAGACGCGATCGCGGCCTACCCCACCACGCTGCCCGGCCTGATCTCCTCCCACATCATCGAGGGAGCCGGACACTGGATCCAGCAGGAGCGTGCCGCGGAGGTCAACGCGCTCCTGACCAAGTGGCTCCACACGGTGCACGCCTGATCCGCCCGCCGTGCGATGCGGCCCGCCACCCGGGCCGGCCGCGTGTCGCACTCCTGGTGCCGTGCACGGACCGGTCATGGTGGCTGGATGAACTGTGCAGGGCTTCTCGCCGACGCGTTCGAACGCATTCATGAGACGGTGCACGCCGCCGTCGAGGGACTTCCCCCCGAGGACCTCAACGCCAGGCTCGACGAGGGGGCGAACTCGATCGCCTGGCTCGTCTGGCACCTCACACGTGTCCAGGACGACCACATCGCCGACGCGGCGGGGACGGAGCAGCTCTGGTTCCAGGACTGGGGCCGCCGCTTCGATCTGCCACTGGAGAGGGGCTCGACCGGCTACGGCCACACCAGCGCGCAGGTGGCTTCGGTGCGGGTGACGTCGGGCGACCTCCTCCTCGGGTACTTCGACGCCGTGCACGAGCGGACCATGGCATTCGTGAGGGATCTGGACGGCCATGCTCTGGACCGGGTCGTGGACGAGGCGTGGTCGCCGCCCGTCACCCTGGGCGTGCGGCTGGTCAGCGTCATCTCCGACGACCTGCAGCATGCCGGGCAAGCGGCCTTCGTCCGGGGTTCGCTGCAGCGCCGCTAGAGGGCCGCTGCGCCCCCGCGCGCGTAGTGCCCCGGACTCGTACCCACCACTCGCTTGAAGTGCCGGGAGAAGTGCGACTGGTCGTAGAACCCCGCCGCGGCTGCCACGTCGGGTGCGCGCATGCCCCCGAGCAGCAGTCGCCGGGACAGGTCCACACGGCGACCCGTCAGGTACTGATGCGGAGCCATGCCGAACTCGCGGCTGAACGTCCGTACCAGATGGGCGTGATGGCAGTGGAGGCGCTCGGCCGCCTCGCGGAGGGCGAGTCCCTCCACGACGTGCTGGTCGAGCAGGTCACGCAGCGCGTGCGCGACTCCGCGGTCGGATACCCGGGGCCGCACGCCGAGTTCGTCGCGCAGATGTCCGGCGAGGCGTTCGCGGACGAGGGCGAGTCGGCTCTGCGCCTCGAGTTCGTCGCCGGGCCGTTCGAGGGTGCGGTGGAGCTGGTGCACCCGGTGCCGCAGTGGCGGATCGTGCAGCACCGGCCGGTCCACCGCGCGGCCGACGAGGTCCGCGTCGATCTGCCCGGTGTGCAGGTACAGGACGCGCTTGCGGAATCCCGCGGGGGTCACGGCGCCCCCGTTGTGCGGGACGTGCGGAGGCAGCAGGGTCACGACCGAGCTGGGCGCTCCGTGCTCATGACGGTCGAGGTCGTAGCGGACCACGCCCTCGTCGACGATCAGGAGCGTCCAGGCGTCGTGCGTGTGCATGGGGTAGGAGTGGTCCGCGAAGTGCGCGTGGAAGACCTCGTCGATCCCCTCGACCCGCGGACGCCACGCGGTGATGTCCGGACGTGCACCCATGCGTGCACCTTACAGAGGGCGGCCGGTCGCCCATGACGCAAATTTCGTACAAGACCCACACCGTGCGGCCGGGCAGCCTGTCCGCATGACCGATGACAACGCACCCGTACGCTTCGAGACCAGGATCGCGGTACTGCTCCGCGACGACCTGGAGACCTGGCAGCGCCTGAACGTCACCGCTTTCCTGGTGAGCGGTCTCGGCACGCAGGTTCCCGAGGTGATCGGCGAACCGTACGCCGACGCCGACGACACCCCTTACCTGCCCATGTTCCGCCAGCCCGTCCTCGTGTTCGCCGGATCCAAGGAACTGCTCACCAGCGCGCACACCAGGGCGGTGAGCCGCGGGGCGGCTCTGGCCGTGTTCACCTCCGACCTGTTCTCGACCGGCCACGACAAGGCCAACAGGGCGGCCGTCCGGGCCGTTCCGCGAGGCGGGCTGGATCTGGTGGGACTGGCCGTGTACGGGCCGCGGAACGCCGTCGACAAGATCCTCAAGGGCGCGTCCATGCATCCCTGACCGGCATCGCCGCGTCACCGGCCGGATACTCACGGGCACACCCGTGCGAGTGAACGTTCCCGGTGCCATACTCGAAAGCAGTCCGCTAGACAGGCTTGTCACCGTCCCGAAAGGCGACGCGTCATGAACTGGGCATCGTGGACCACCCTCGGTGTCTTCGCGGGAACCGGCGGAGTGCGCACCGAAGAGGTAGGTGTCGTGAGCGGTGATCTGACCGTGCACACGACTTGGACCGAAGGGCAGGCAGAGGTCGCCGTGCAGTTCAGCGGCGCCTCGGACTGGTTCACACTGGCCGGGAGCCCGGTGCCGTGTCCTTCCGAGGAAGCCAGCCGGTCATTCCATCAGAGCGTCGTCGAGGCGGTGCGCGCCGGCGGCGGAGCCACGGTTCCGGTTCCGCACACGGTCGAGTGACCTCCGCACCACGACATCAGCTGCCTGCGAAGCCGCGCACGTAGCGTCGCTGCCAGGGAGTCTCCACAGCCCTGGGGTGGTAGGCGCGGCGGACGAACGCGACCGCGTCCGCCGCCGGGACCCCGTCCAGCACGGCCAGGCAGGCGAGGGCCGTGCCGGTCCTTCCGCGCCCGCCCCAGCAGGCGAACTCCACTCGTTCCGCCGCGGCCCGGGCCCACGCCTCCTCCAGTGCGGCGCGGGCCGCCCGTCTGTCAGCAGGAAGGCGGAAGTCCGGCCAGCGCACCCACCGCGACTCCCAGGTGACCGCGGGCGGCGGTCCGCCGAGGAGGACTACGGCGAAGGCCGGTACCGGCCCCTCCGGCAGGGGGCGCCTCAGACCACGTCCGCGGACGAGCCGTCCCGAGGGAAGCGTCATCACCCCTGCGCCGGCGGGGTCCCAGGTCTGCTCCACGCTCAGTCCTTCCGGTCGAGATCCGTTGCGAGAAGGGTAGCCAGCACCTCCACGCCTCGGGCGCGTCTTCGCCTTGGCGGGACAGCACCAGCGGAACCCGAACCGGGGGCAGGTCGAGCACCGACAGCACGCTCCTGGTGTCCACGGGATCGCGCCCTCGTCGGGGGCGGGAACGTCGTCCGGCCGGACGGTGGCGGGGTTTTCACGGGGCCTGCTGCTTCAGGACCAGGTCCACGGGGATGTCGGCGCTGACGGTCACCGCCGAGGGATCGAGATCGGCCGGCGACGGCATGACGCTTCCGGGCAGCCGCACGGCCGCGGCTCCGTGGGCGACAGCGGCGGCGAGCGCCGTCCTGCCCGTGCCGCCGGCGGCGAGGAACCCCGCGAGTGACGCGTCTCCCGCCCCGACGTCGCTGCGTACGGCAGGCACGTGGGCGGCGGCGAAGAAGGCTCCGGACGGTTCCACCAGCAACTGACCCGCGGCGCCCAGGCTTGCGAGCACGGAGCGCGCTCCGCGCCCGCACAGCTCCCGCGCCGCCCCGAGTGCGTCACCGACCGTCGTGAGGGGACGGCCCACGGCCTCGGCGAGCTCCTCCGTGTTCGGCTTCACCACGTCGGGCTGTTCGCCCAGGGCGGCGGAGAGCGCCGCGCCCGAGGTGTCGAGGGCGATCCGTACTCCGGCACGGTGGCTGCGGGAGACCAGTTCGGCGTACCAGCGCGACGGCAGTCCACGGGGCAGGCTCCCGCAGCAGGCGATCCAGTCCGCGCCGGCCGACCGGTCCCGGACGGTGTCGAGCAGCCGCCCGGCCTCGGCCGGGGTGATCTCGGGCCCCGGCGCGTTGACCTTGGTGAGAGTGCCGTCGGGTTCGACAAGGGTGATGTTGACCCGGGTGCTGCCGGAGATCTCCACGCCGGCGGCCTCGACGCCGTGTTCACCGAGCAGCCGGGCGAGCAGCGCACCCTCGGGCCCGCCGAGCGGCGCGACGGCGACGGTGCGGTGTCCGGCCGCCGCGACGGCGCGCGAGACGTTGACCCCCTTACCGCCGGGATCGACGCGGTCCGAGGCTGCGCGCAGGACGGCGCCGCGGACGAGCCCGGGCAGCTCGTAGGTGCGGTCCAGGCTCGGGTTGGGCGTGACGGTCACGATCATGCGCGTACTACTTCCGTGCCCAGGTTCTCGATGGCCCGGGCGTCCTCGGGGCTCAGCCCCGTATCGGTGATCAGCAGGTCCACGTGGGAGAGATCGCCGAACCTGGCGAAGTGCCTCTGACCGTATTTTCCGGAGTCGGCGAGAAGCACCACCCTCCGGGCGGCCGCGATCACCGTACGCTTCACGGCGGCCTCGGCCAGGTCCGGCGTGGTCAGGCCCCCCTCGGGCGAGAAGCCGTCGGTGGCGAGGACCACGATGTCCGCGTTGATCTCGGAGTACGCGCTCAGCGCCCAGGCGTCGCGTCGACGCGGCCGCTCTCGCCCGCGATACGGAGGATCTCTTGCTGCCGCTCCGGTGCGTACATGTGGATATGTTTCCGTCTCATGCCCGAGTCTGTGGTTTCATCGGCAGGCTACGGCCATGAATCGCTGAAGTAAACGTAATCGGACGACGAGTGGGCGTGAACGGAACTCCGGGGCCTCACCACGCAGATGCCGGACGTGCGTCAGTCGGTGCCGGGTCCCGCCGCTCCGTGGCTCAGCGGGCGGGCGAGCAGCGGAACCCCAAGGACCTGGTGACCTCCGCTGGCCTGCATGCGCACCTCGCCGCGTTCGCTGATCTCGGCACGCACGATGCCCGTCTCGTCCGCGTAGACCGGGTAGCCACCCGCGCCGGAACGTGCCGTCAGATGGACGATCACCACGTCGTCAGTGGCGCCCGCCGCCTGGAAGATGAGTTCGTAACTCTCCGGATACTCCATGTCGACCTCCGCCCGGGCTCGTGCGGCAGCCGCCGGCCCGTCACTCCCATTGTTTCTCACCCGGGAGCACGACGCTCGGGGGAGAACGGCCGTGTGACCCTCGGTGATTGCGGATGCGGAATGGGTGAGCCCGGGCGACCATCGTCTGCAAGGGCTCGGACGCGTGCTGTCGCTTCGCACGGCCGCCCACGGCGCCAGGCGGAACCGCCGGCGCGATCGGTTTTCGTCGGCGCGGGGCCCACGGGCTCCCGGCCGCCCCGTGGAGAGGAACTGCCGTGCTGATGGCCAATCCCGCAACGCTGCGAAATCTCGTCAAGCGCTACGAGACGGCGCGAAGCGCCCATGCACGGCTGGGTACTTCCGAGAGCGGCCGCACCCTCGAGGACGTCTCGTACACCCTCTGTGTCACCACCGGGACGAGGACCGTCCCCGACGCCCTCGCGGTCGCCGCCGCACAGCTGCGCCCGTTGACACCGGCGGGATCTCTGGGTACGGCGGCGGCGCCTTCCGAGGTGCAGTTGACCGCCTGAGGCGCTGTGCGGACCGCGCGGTGACGCCCGGACCCGCAGTGGCAGGTACTTCGCCTTCCGGCCCCATGATGACGCCGCTCCCTCCGGACCGGCGTCATCGGTGTGTCCGGAGGTCTCCGGCCCTCCGGTGTACGGCCACGGCGAATGGGCGGACGGGGCCGTCGATCGGGTGACACCCGCCGGTGGGACAACATGACTGTTCGCCGGGGCGGCTAGGCATGCGGGTATGAGATTCGAGACCCGTCGCACTATGACCGTTTCCTCGCGCACGCGCCGGCTCCGCGTCGTCGGCGTCCTGAGCGTCGCCCTTGCTGCCACCCTCGTGACCGGCTGCGGGCAGGAGAGCGGTGACAAGACCGCCGCCGAGACCTCCGAGGCCGCGAAGGTTCTTCCGAAGCAGACGACGAGTCCTTCCGGCAGTGTCAGCCCCTCCGGGACGGCGCAGCTGACCGAGGACCAGACCAAGCGCAAGGACGTGCTCTCCACCGTCAAGGTCACCTTCGACAAGGCCGCCACGACGGCTGTCGGTGAGGTGTCCGGTGGCAAGCTGACCGACATCGACCTCGAGGGCCTCGACGACGATGACGACTCCAGCGCCAGCCCCAGCCCCGAGGGCAGTGGCAGCGCCAGCCCCAGTGGCAGCGCCAGCCCGAGCGGCTCCGGCAGCCCGAGCCCGAGCGGCAGTTCCACCGACCCGAGGTGGGTCGCGGAGGTCGCCGAGAAGGACGGCACCGCGCACATCGTGACCATCGACGCGGTGACCGGAAGGGTCATCGACTCCGTGCCGGACGCGGATCAGAGCGACTCCGACAAGCAGGAGCTGGCAGGCCGGCTCGCCCAGGCGAAGCAGACGCCCCAGCAGGCGGCCAAGATCGCCACGGACAAGCAGAAGGGCACTGTCACCTCCGTCGCACTCGACGAGAACGACAGCCAGGCCGTTGTCTGGATGGTGGACGTGGTCACCAAGGGCTGGAACAAGGCCACCTTCGACGTGGACGCGGCCACGGGCACGATCACTGACGAGCAGGTCGACGACGACTGACCACCGCACCCCGAACCCATCCAACGGTGGCGGACCGCCTCGCGGTCCGTCACCGTTGTGCGTCACGTCCAGGTCTTCGTCGCCGGGGGCGTCAGGGCGCGGCCGGAGCGGCCCTGGATTCTTCCGTCGGGTCGCGGCCGGAGCGGCTATGGTCCCGTCAGCGCGGGGCTGCGCCGCGGACCGGTTCCGCCAGGTCGCGGTCGAAGCGCAGTCCGGGTTTTCCCATCAGTGCGATCGTCCCGGCCTCCACGAACCCCGTCCGCGCGAGCACCGTCCTGGAGCCCTCGTTGTCACGGGTCGTGCGGGCCGTGAGTCCGATCAGGCCGTACTGGGAGACGGCCAGTTCGCAGACCTCGCGCACCGCGGCAGTGGCCAGGCCCCGTCCGGCGGCCCGCTCGGCGATGCGGTAGCCGAGCTCGGCCGAACCCTCGGCGACGTCCACGAGATTGACACGGCCCAGCACGGCCCCGTCGTCATCCGCCAGGATGTGGAAGTGGTGCATTCCCGCCGCTTGTTCGGCCAGCAACTCGGCGTGACGCGAAGCGAATCCGGTGAAGTACTCGTCGCCCCTGTCGGGAATCGAAGCGGCGAAGTACGCGCGGTTCTCCCGTTCGAAGACGAGCAGCGCCGGAGCGTGATCGGGGCGGAGGCGTTGGAGGGCGGTCATCCGGCGACGATATACACCTGCTGCCGTCGGGGCGTATCGATAATCCGGTGAGGACGCGGCCCCTGGACGTGCTTGCGGCGACGGCCTGCTCGGGGCGTCACGTGCCCGCCCACGTGATCGGCGGAGTGACCTCGCGCCCCCGCACGCGTTGTAGAGGGTGTGCCTCCCTCTTCTTCCCGCTCACCCCATCCTCCTGCGCCCGTGGTCGTGAAGCCCGCCGCCCCTCCTTTTCTGCTGACGCATGATCAAGGGCAGGCGGCACGGACACTGCTGGCCTACGCGAGCGCGCTCCCTCTGAAGGAAGCGGACGCCCAGCTCCTCGCTGTCGTCGTCGCCATCCGTGCGGCGCGGAGCGGCATCGGGAACATCACGGGTCAGGACCTCCGTGCCCTGCGCCTCGCGGACGCCGGGGCGGCGGTGACCGGCCTCTCCGCCCTCGGTTGGCAGGGGCAGGACAGACTGTTGGGGGACGACCTGGTCACTCCCGTGGGGATCGGCGTGCCCGACCTCGCGGGCGGGCCGGAGCGTCGGCTCCCGTTCGGCAAGGTGATGCGCTCCCGGGTGTCGGGCTGGGCAGGCCGGACCATGTCCGCCAAGCCGGTCAAGAAGACCTCGTCCGCGGCCCGGCTGGCCGCGCTCCATCTGGCTGCCCACTGGCCGGCCGACGACTACGGCACGCTCCCCGCAAACCTGCCCGAAGTCTGCCGGGCCGCGTTGCCCGAGCTGATCGCCAAGGGCTTCATCTCGGAACTGGACGGGGAACGGTACCTGTTGGGGGACTCCGTCCGGCATCTGGCGGGGATGCGGCCCCGGCCTGTCGTACCTCCCCGGGCGCGCGAGGAGCCGCCGCCGACCTGGGACGAGTGGAAGGACGGAGTGAGCGTCGCCCTGCGGCGCCACGTCGAGGCCGTCGAAGGCTGCCCCGACTGTGCTCTGTCGACCGCGAGGGTCTCCGAGGCCTTCATGCGCAAGGCGGTTCCCGCCCAGTTCGACGAGAAGGTGCGCGCGGCCTACGGGACATGGGTGGCCGGGCGTCCCGGTCAGGGACCGGAAGCGGCCGAGTTCGCGGCCACGTTCCGCGCGGCACACGGTCACGGGCCCTCGGTCAGGCAACTGTGCAAGGGGCTCGGCTGGGGCAAGATGTCCCGCGAACTGCGCATCTTCGCCGTTCGCCGGCTCGTCGCGGACGAATGGCTGACGAACACCGATCCGGTGCCGTGGACGCTGCGCCCCGGCCGGGCTGCTCAGGGGGGCACGGTCGCCCCGCCTTCGGCTGCGCGGCGCCGCTGACGGTGCTCCGAGGCGGCCCGCGCTCCACGTGATCCTTTCGTCGTGCATCTGACTGTGCATCGGCCGGCCCCGGATCCGTCATCGGACGTTCCGGGGCCGGTGGGGTTCAGGGTGCTTGCTATGGGCATGCCAAGCGTAGCCGCGTGTCCCCGCCACGCGCCGACCCGGAGGATGCAGTGAAAATCAGCGCACCGATCAGCAAGGCCTCGCTCGTCGTCACCAGTGCCCTCGTGCTGGTCATCGGAACCGCCGGCAGCGCGCTCGCCGACCCGCCCGGCGCGCTGCCGGCGAACGCGGACGGGACGGAGCAGACGTTCCAGCCGGCGTTCGACTACGACACGGACGGCTGCTACCCCACACCCGCCATCGGCACCGACGGCACGATAGCCCCCGGACTCAACACCACCGGTGCCGTCAACGGAAGCTGCCGCGACGCGGTCGACCTCGACAACACCAACGGCTACGCCCGCTCGAAGTGCAACAACGGCTGGTGCGCCGTCATGTTCGGGCTCTACTTCGAGAAGGACCAGGCGGTGGCCGGCAGCGGACTCGGCGGACACCGGCACGACTGGGAACACGTCGTGGTGTGGGTACAGAACAACGAAGCCCGCTACGTCTCCACCTCGGCCCACGGCAACTTCAACGTGTACGGCCGCGACGCGATCCGGTGGGACGGGACCCATCCCAAGGTCGTCTATCACAAGGACGGCCTGGGCACGCACTGCTTCCGGCCCGCGAACTCCAACGACGAACCGCCGGAGAACCACTACGGGACGTGGCGCTTCCCCGCGCTCGTGGGCTGGAACGGCTATCCGGCGGGACTGCGTGACCGGCTGAGCCAGGCCGACTTCGGGAGCGCGGTCTTCGGCCTCAAGGACGGCAACTTCAACTACCACCTGGAGAAGGCCAAGCCCGCGGGCATCCCCTTCGACCCCAACGCCTGACCCGCCGGGGCGGGCGGACCCGCACCACCGTGCCCTCTGCCCGCCTCCGACGGTCCGTCAGCGCTCCGCCAGCTCCGACGGAGCCTGCTGGACCACCCAGCCGTTCCCGTCCGGATCGGCGAAGGACATGAACGAGTTCCATGTGTCGCCCGTGCCCTCTTCCCAGCCCGTGGCGCCCACGTGCCTGATCGGGGACACGTCCACCCCCCGGCCGACCAGTTCCTTCCGAGCCGCCTCGATGTCGGTGACACAGACCTGGAGCCCCTGCAACGTGCCGGGAGCCATCACCTTCGCGCCGGGAAGGGCCGGCATGCCCTGGAGCATGGCGATCGAACACCGGGAGCCCGGGGGAGTCAGCTGGATGATCCGCATCCCGGGTGCCACCTCGTCGTCCAGGTCCAGCTTGAAGCCGGCCTTCTCCGTGTAGAACTCCTTCGCGCGGTCCATGTCGGTGACAGGGACCGGAACAACCTCGAGTGTCCAGTTCATGGAGCCTCCTCAGCAGGGCCAGCACACCTGGCCGAACGGATCGTCCTCGGCCGGGCCGGACGTGGCGCAGCGCCACGGCGCGGTCCGGAGAGGTCCACCGTCACCCACGCAGGCGTCTCCGCGCGCCCCGAAACGCCAGCGGGGGCCGCACTGTGACGATTCACCCGCCCTGCGCCCCGCCTGCCGGGGTCTGTTCCCGACCCAGGTACCGCGAGCGACGGTCCCCGGCGCGACCGCTCCACGGAGGACTGTCGGTGGTGGCTGTGATGCTGGGGGCATGGACGAACTGATGAGGCGGCGCGTCTACGGCGCCGACCACGACGACCCCGATCCGGGACCCCGGCCTGGGCACGTCTACGTGGAGTTGGTGGGCGGCCCGCTGGACGGCCTGCTCCTGGACGTCACCGGCTGGTCCGAGGACCGCCTCGCGGTGGGCGCCGCGCTCGGCACGGAGCTGGGTAAATTCGGCTCGGGCGGCCGTGCCGTGTACGGGCCGACCGCTGCGGGACGCGATCGCTGGGCCTGGGAGGCGGACAGCCCCTGAGCCCGGTGCCGATCCGGCGCCACGCCCAGGCGACGAAGTCCCGGAAACAGCCGGCTGCGAGGGCCGGTCCTTCTGGACCGGTTCGTCATGACGGCGAGCCTGGTGCGGCCCGGCCCCGGGTCCCATGCGGCAGGCTCGCCCGCCGACGCGGTGGAGAGCCCCCTGGCCGGCTCTGCGGACCGCACCCGGCTTGCGGCCACCGGTCCATGAGGCCACGGCGGCCGGTCTCTCAGAGCTCGCCCGGCTCGGCCGCGAGGTCCGCATCGCGCATGCCGGGGAGGGCGTAGCCGCCGTACTCGTCCCACGGGACATCGAGGTCGTCCATGTGCACGCGCCATTCCGCATCCGGCAGGGTACGGCGCAACTCGGTGACGGAGCCGAGCACATGGGCGATCACCGGCAGGGCTCGGCCGGGGTGGAACGGCATCTTGGTTGACCCGGCCAGGATGTCGTTCGGCTCACCCCCGCCGTTCTCGTACAGGTACAGGCTTTCCTCGTCCCGGTACGGGAAGGACGACTCACGGGCGGCGACGGTTCGGGCGACGGTGGCCGCCTCGGCATCTGTCAGGGGCGTCGCCCTGCTCGCGGTGTAGTAGAGAGAGACACTCATGACCTGAGCGTAACGACGGGGTACGACACTGCCGACGGGCACCGGACGTCGCGTGCGCCGCGCGCCGGGCGGCACCGGGACGGGGCCTCACACGTCGCGGCGCATGCAGACCCGGGGCCACCGGTCCAGGCCGTGGGCGGCTTCCTGCCGGCGGATCTCCCGCAGTCCGGGACCGAGTTCGTCTTCGGCCGGCGTGCGGAAGCCGCAGCGCCTGTAGTAGGGGACGTCCGTGAACGTGGTGAGGGTCGGCGCGGGCACGCCGGAGGCCACGGCGTGATCCGCGAGACGCTCGGCCCGGCTCGGCCGGCAGGCCCGACGGGCCGGGAGTTCCAGGGCCGGGCACGCCGTGCCCAGCACGCGGCGGCCGCGTCATGAGCCGGTTGTGCGCCCGGTCAGTACCGTCTCGCGGAACGACGCCACCACGGGCCGCAGGTCGACCCGGTGCCACGCGGCCCACAGGTGCACGGACTCCTGGTGCCAGGGGAGTTCGCGCACCTCGACGCCGTCGGTGGTCCCGCGGACCATGCTCCGCTGGACGAGCGCGAGACCGAGGCCGGACGCGACAAGTCCCAGTGCGGTCAGGGGGTCGGGCGCGTCGAGGCGGATGTCCGGTGTGAAGCCCGAGGCCACGCATGAGGCCACGAACGCGTCCCGCGCCCCCGGCTCGCCGGAACTCTCGACCGCGATCCACGGCAGACCGTCCAGATCGGCCGCCTCGACCTCCTCGCGGCCGGCGAGCGGATGCCGCGCCGGCAGGGCGAGGAGCAGGGGATCCTCCAGCAGCGGGGCCGCGAGAAGGTCGGGGTCGTCCCCTGCGGGCGGCCGCTGGACCAGGGCGATGTCGAGGCTGCGCTGTCTGAGCCCCACGAACTGCTCCTCGGGTGTCAGGCTGTAGAGCGAGACGTGGATGCCGGGGCGGTCCTCCTGGAGGGCGCGCAGCGCCGCCGGCAGCACACCGGTGTGCATGGCGTCCGCGACGTATCCGATGCACAGACCGCCCTCCTCGCCGCGCCCCAGACGGCGGCCGAGGTTCTCCAGTCTGTCCGCGTGGCGCAGCAGGGCCCGCGTCTCGGTCAGGAAGACCTTGCCGTCGGCGGTCAGACGGATGCGCTGTTGGCTCCGCTCGAACAGGGTGAGGCCCAGGTTCTTCTCGAGCTGGGCGATCTGCCGGCTGAGGGGTGACTGTGAGATGTGCAGTTCCTCCGCGGCACGGCCGACGTGCTCAGCCTCGGCGACGGCCACGAAATAGCGAAGGTGTCGCAGGTCAAGCATGTCAGACCTCGGGGGACTCAACTCAGTCCAAGCGTGTCTTGGACAGTCTCAAGTATCGATCCTAACCTCGAACACGTAAGACCGACGAACCATCGCACATCGCATGAAACGACGTCGGAACCAATCCCTCCCGTAAGGAATCACCTCATGGGCATCGCTCCCCTCCTCTCCGGACCGCTCGGCTTCGGGACTGCTCCGCTGGGCAACATGTTCCGCGCCATCCCCGACGCGGAGGCGGCCGCCACGGTCGAGGCCGCCTGGGCCCACGGCATCCGCTACTTCGACACCGCCCCCTTCTACGGCGCGGGCCTGGCGGAGATCCGTTTGGGCGAGGTCCTTGCCTCCCACCCCCGGGAAGCCTTCGTCCTCAGCACCAAGGTGGGGCGCGTCATCCTCGACGAGGTCGAGGACCCCGCGGCCCGCGAGCTCGGTGAGAAGGGCGGCCTCTTCGAGCACGGCCGCCCCAACACGATGGTGAACGACTACACGGCCGACGCGACGATGCGTTCCATCGAGGACAGTCTCGCCCGGCTGAAGACCGACCGCCTCGACATCGTCTGGGTGCACGACATCGCACAGGACTTCTACGGCGACGAGTGGCTCGCGCTCTACGAGACCGCCCGCACCGGCGCGTTCCGCACCCTCGAGAGGCTGCGCGCCGAGGGCGTCATCAAGGCGTGGGGCCTCGGCGTGAACCGGGTTGAGCCACTGGAACTCACCCTCGACCTCGACGAGCCGAAGCCTGACGCGTTCCTCCTCGCCGGCCGCTACACCCTTCTCGACCACAGCCGTGCCCTGCAGCGTCTCCTGCCCGCTGCCGCCGAGCAGGACGTCGACATCGTCGTCGGCGGGCCCTACAGTTCGGGCGTCCTCGCCGGAGGCCGCCACTTCGAGTACCAGGAAGCACCTGCGGAGATCGTCGCCAAGGTGGAGCGGATCAAGGCTCTCGCCGAGCGCCACGGCGTCGGTATCAAGGCCGCGGCCCTGCAGTTCTCGCTCGCCCACCCGGCAACCGTCGCCGCCATCCCCGGCGCCACCAGGCCGAGCCGTATCGCCGAGGACGTCGCCGCTCTGAGCGAGCGGGTTCCCGCTGACTTCTGGGCGGCGCTGCGCGACGAGAGGCTGATCGCCGCCGACGCCCCCGTACCCACGAGCTGACCCTCCACGCCCCTGTACCCAGGAGCTGACCCTCCCCCGCACACTCACAAGGAGAACCTGATGGCCACGACCAGTGCGTCCGTCCGCATTCCCGTCCCGCCGGACCGTGTCTGGAAACTCATCGGCGGATTCGGCAGTCTGCCGGACTGGCTTCCGTACATCGCCGGCAGTGAACTCGGTGAGGGCGAACGTGCGGCCGAGGGGTGTGGCGGCTGCGCGGACGGCAGCCGCACACCCCTCGGTGCCCGTCCGGGTCAGCCCCGGACGATGTTCTGTGCCTGAGGGCCCTTCTGCCCCTGGCCGATGTCGAAGGTGACGTGCTCGCCCTCCGTCAGCTCGCGGTAGCCGGAGCCGTTGATCTCCGAGTAGTGGGCGAAGACGTCAGGGCCCCCGCCTTCCTGCGAGATGAAACCGAAGCCCTTTTCGGAGTTGAACCACTTCACGGTGCCGCTCGCCATACCGTTCTTCCTTCGTCCCATCCCAGGAGCAGCCCTCGTCGAGCGCGCCCCGGCCCCTGCGACCACAGGAGCCATCAGCCGTACTACCCCGACTCCGACCCTCTTATCCGACATGCGGCAGACCGGGGCGGCGCACCGGCGTCATGGGACACAGGCCGTCGAGGGCAGGTGCTCGGGGTGTGCCCAGGGGCGGGCGCAATGGCCCCTCGCGCGCTCCCTTACAGTCTGACCGGCATGTGTTCCGAGGACGGGTGGGTGCAGGGTGATGGGCCGGGTGACAGCCGTCAGCAGCAATGCGACGTACTCGTTCAGCAAACCGAACCGTGAGGCCATCACCCTGCTCGCCGGCCTCGGCGTCGAAGGGGACGTGCACGCGGGGGCGACGATCCGTCACCAGTTCCGCATGACCTACGAACCGGACCTGCCGAACCTGCGCCAGGTCCACCTCATGCACGAGGAACTCTTCGACGAGCTCGCGCTGAAGGGGTTCGCCGTCACTGCGGGCGGTCTCGGTGAGAACATCACGACCCGGGGTGTCGACCTGCTCGGACTGCCCGAAGGCACCCTGCTGCACCTCGGTGCGCAGGCCGTTCTCGAGGTGACCGGCCTGCGGAACCCGTGCGCGAAGATCAACGACTTCCGGCAGGGCCTGCTCGGTGAGGTCTTCGCCCTGGACCCGGTATCGGGCGAGTTCACTTTCAAGGCCGGAATCATGACCGTGGTACGCCGGGGCGGCCCCGTCCGCCCCCTCGACTCCGTCCGGGTCGAGCTCCCTCCCCTCCCGCATCGCCCCCTGGAGCGCGTCTGAGCGCTGCGGGGGACCTACCTGGGGTTCACGGCAAGCCCCTCACGTGACGCGCTGATGTCCGGCGGAGCGTCAGGTGCGAGCTCGGACGGTGCGGGCCGGCCCGACGGGGACGCCGCCGGAGCGTGCCCGGCCGTCTTCAACGGCCCTTCGCCGTACAGGTCCTGGACCCAGTTGTCCTGGTACACGGTGTCGAGGTACCGCTCACCGAGGTCGGGCGCGACGGCCACCGAGGTGAGACCCGGCGTCCCGTGGTGGGCCAGCCAGTCGATCGCCCCGCTCACCACCGTGCCGGTGGAGCCGCCGAAGAGGAAGCCGCGCCTGGCGAGGCGCCGGCACGCGCGGATCGTGTCGGCCTCCTCGACCAGCACCACCTCGTCGACGTACGACTCGTCCAGGAGCGGCGGCCGCATGCTCATCCCGAGACCGGGGATCAGCCGTCGGCCGGGTGTTCCTCCGAAGGCCACGGAACCCACGCTGTCCACCGCCACGACCCGCACGGGGCGTTCGACGTCCCGGTTCCTGTCCCGGAAGTAGCGCGCGCAGCCCATCAGCGTTCCGGTGGTCCCGGCACCCACGAACAGGACGTCCAGCTGTGGGAAGGCGCGCGTGATCTCGGGGCCGGTCGTCCGGTAGTGGGCCTTCCAGTTGGCCGGGTTGGAGTACTGGCTCAGCCACACGCAACGGTCGTCGGACGCGCACAGGCGCCGGACGTAGTCCAGCCGCGCGCCGAGGAAGCCGCCGTTGGCCTCCTGGCCGGCCACCATGTGGACCTCGCCGCCCAGGGCCTCCATCATCAGCCGTGTGGCGAGGTTGCAGCGGGCGTCCGTCACACAGACGAACCGGTAGCCCTTGCTCGCCGCGATCATGCTCAGCGCCACGCCGAGGTTCCCTGACGAGGACTCGACGAGGACGGAGTCGGGCTTCAGGGTCCCGTCGCGTTCGGCCGCGGCCACCATCTCCGTGGCTGCTTTCAGCTTGACCGAGCCGGCGAAATTGAAACCCTCGCACTTGAGAAGCAGTGGGTGGCCGAAGACAGACTCGACGTCCACATACAGCTCCTCCTCGTTGAAGGCCTGAGGATCGGTGATGACCGACACGACGAACTCCTCCTCTGATCGGTACGCGGTCCATGGGCGGGCCTGGTCCCGGGCCCCCGGGGGCGGTTGTCATCCGTAGCGGCGCCGTTCGTGGAAGAAGTCGTCGACGACGCCGAGCTCGCCGGAACGGGCTACCCGGTCGTAGACGTAGCCGCCGACCGCGAGATCGAGCACTCCGAGGCCGAAGGGTGAGAAGATCACCGGCCGGTCCCTCGCCGGAGTCACCCGCCCCGCCATCACGTCGTCCAGGGTGCCCAGGACGAAGTCCCGGTTACCGGTGAGCTGTTCCGTCAGATGGGGAGAGGTGGCCGCCCGGAGGCAGTGTCCGATGTCGTCCACGACATTGGTGGAGGCCAGCAGGACCTGAGGGGCGAGATCCCGCAACGACACGTGCAGTACGACGGGGTTGTGGTCGAACCACGCCGGATCGTGCACATGGGGCTCGGCGGCCACGGTCGCGAAGACGACGAGATCACTCGTGCGGATCAGTTCCTCCGGGTCGTGGTGCACCGTGACGGCGCCCGCGCCGCCGGACTGCTCCACGTAGAGGCGGAAGCCGGCCGCGCTGTCCGCGGACAGGTCGTACACCCCGACGTCGTCGAACGACCAGCCGGAGCCTTCGAGGAACGTGTGGATGTAGCGGGCGATCAGGCCCGTGCCGAAGAACCCGACACGGGTCGGGCGTGGCCGGTCGCGGCTGAGCCGGTCGGCGGCCGACGCGGCGGAGGCGGCGGTCCTGGTCGCGCTGATGATCGAGCTCTCCAGGCAGGCGAACGGGTAGCCGGTGGCGGGATCGTTGAGGATCAGTACGGCCGAGGCGCGGGGGACGCCGGACCGCACGTTCGCCGGGAAGCTGGAGATCCACTTCAGCCCGTCGACCGGTGACTCGCCGCCGAGGGAAGCGGGCAGCGCGATCATCCGGGAGGTGGGGCGGTCGGGGAAGCGCAGGAACGAGGAGGGCGGGTTCACCGTCCGTCCGGCGCCGTGCAGCCGGTAGGCGGCCTCGACCACCTCCACGATCTCCTTCTCACGCCCGTCGAGGGCATGGCGGACCTGGCTGCCGGGGATGACGGCGAACGACGGCACGGTGACGTCCTCGGCGGCGGAAGCCGTGGCGGTGTGGTTTTCCCTGTTCATCGCGGTCCCTCCTGGATCGACGGCGCCCGGGTGTCCGGACGGGCGGGAGCGGCCATGGCCACGACGACGTCGCGGGGCCCCTCGTACGCTTCCCGGCTGTGCGCGGTCCGTACGTTGTCGACGAGGAGCAGGTCTCCTGCCTCCCAGGGCCGGCGCACGGTGTGCTTCTCGTAGGCCGCGTTGATGGTCCGCACGACCTCCTCGCCGATGGGGTCGCCGTTTCCGTAACGGGTGTTGAAGGGGAGGCCGTCCGGCCCGTACTCGTCCACCAGGTACTCCCTGACCTCCGGTGCGAGCGTCCACTCGTTGAGGAAGGCGATCTGGTTGAACCAGCAGCGCCGTCGGTCGGCCGGGTGGGACGCCACCGCGCCGCGGTGCTGGGTGGTGCGCAGCCCGCCGTCCGGCTGCCAGTCGCAGGAGATGCCCTGGTCCTGGCAGTACCGTTCGACGGTCTCCCTGTCGTCGGTCCCGAACGCCTCGGCCACCGTCGCCCCGATCTCGCCGTTGTAGCTGCGGGTCAGGAGCCAGCCGTCGCGCTCGAACCGCTCGGTCAGTCCGGCCGGCAGGTCGCCGAGGACGTCCGCGGCGTCGGCGAGGCCCGTGGCTCCACCCGTGGCGGGTTCGGAGAGGCAGGCGAAGAGCAGGAGTCCGGGGAAGCCGTGTGTGTAGCTGAGTTCGTGGTGCATGCACATCGGCTGGTTGGGCGGCCACGCCGACGACGAGTAGACGCCGGGGGAGTGGGTCCGGCGGGCGGCGAACGCTTCGCGCTCGGTCACCGGCTCGACGGCCAGCCCGCGCAGCACCTCGGCGACACCGTCCGCGTCGCGCAGGCCCAGCCCGCGGACCATGACGGCGCCGTGCTCGGCGAGTGCGGCACGCAGTTCGTCGCGGGCTCCCGCCGCCCATCCGGCCGCGCCGTCCGCCTCCTTGACCCGCAGCAGTGCGGATGTGCCTGGCTCGCGCGCCACGTCGAGCGGTTGTGCGGTCGTGTCCAGGTAAGTCATCGTGATCTCCTCAGTGTTGTGATCGGTTCACGAGGCGGAACGTTCGTCCACGAGTGAGGCCAGGTCGGTGAGTACGGGGTGTCGCACGAGGTCCTTGAGCGAGACCTCCCGGTCCAGGGAGATCGCGACCCTGACCGCCGTGAGAGAGGTGCCTCCGCGGTCGAAGAAGTTGTCCCGGCGGCCCACGCGACTCCGGGGCACACCGAGCACGTCGGCCCATACCGCCGCCAGCCGCAGTTCGGTGGGAGTGTGCGGAAGGCTGTCGTCCTCGCGGACGGCGGGGGCGTCCGACGCGGCCGCGCGCGCGGACAGTTCGCGACGGTCGACCTTCCCGTTCGCGGTCAGTGGCACGGTCTCCAGCCGGTGGAAGGCCGACGGAACCATGTACGCCGGCAGGGCCTCGGAGAGCCGGTCCCGCACGGCCGCGGGGCCCGCTGCGCCTTCGCCGGTGTAGAAGGCGGCCAGCTGCCGTTCCCGACCGTCCTCCCCGGTGACCACCACCGCCGCCTCGCGCACACCGGGAATCCGCGCGAGAGCGTTCTCGACCTCGCCGATCTCGATCCGGAAGCCACGGATCTTGACCTGGGCGTCCCGGCGGCCGAGGAACTCCAGCTGCCCGTCCGCAAGCCACCTGCCGTAGTCACCACCGAGGTGCAGGCGCTCGCCCGCATGGTGTGGATCGGGCAGGAACGCCGCCCGAGTCCGTTCGGGATCGTTGATGTAGCCGCGGCCGACGCAGACACCGGAGAAGGCGATCGCGCCCGGGGCGCCCAGCGGAACCGGGGAGAGGTGTTCGTCGACGAGATAGACCCGTACGTTGACGATTGGGCGGCCGATCGGGACGCCGTCCGTGTCCGGAACCCGGTCCATGACCGCATGGTTCGTGTCGTCGGACGTCTCGGTCAGGCCGTACGCGTTGACCAGCGGGATACCGGGCATGGCGGCGAACCAGCGCCGGACGAGGTCCTTCTTCAGGGCTTCGCCGGTGACGGAGACGCGGCGCAGGCCGGGCAGTTCGCGTGGGTGCCGCTCCAGGAAGGAGAGGACGGCGTCGAGGTAGGACGGGACGACCTGGAGAACCCCCACCCGCCCGTCGGCCAGCGTGCCGACGAACCGCTCCACGTCGAGGACCGCGTCCTGGCCGACCAGGAGCGTGCGCCCGCCGGCCAGCAGTGCGGACAGGAGCTGCCACACGGAGATGTCGAAGCACTGGGGCGCGGTCTGGGCGACCACGTCGTTCTCGCCGATCTCCAGATCGGCGATCTTCGCGAGGAGGTGGTTGAGCATTCCGGCGTGCTCGACCATCGCACCCTTCGGCTCGCCGGTCGAGCCGGAGGTGAAGAAGACGTACGCGAGATCTCCGGACGCGACCGGTACGCGGGGAGCGGAGGAGTCGCCGTCCTCGCAGAGTGCGCCGATGTGGAAGGTGCGTACCCCCGGCAGAGACCGCACGGCCCGGCCGAGGGTCGCGGTGCTGCCGGGTTCGGTGAGCACCAGCCGGCAGTCCGCGCGGCTGAGCACGGAGGTGATCCGGCCGGCCGGGAAGTGCGGTTCCACCGGCAGGTAGACGCCGCCGGCCTTGGACACCGCGACGACCGCGGCCAGCCACTCCAGGCTGCGTTCCGCCACCACCGCGACGACGTCCTGCCGGCCGAGACCTTCACCGAGAAGAGCGTGTGCCACCCGGTTGGCACGGTCGTCGAGCTGCCGGTACGTCCACTGCCGCTCACCCTGAACCGCCGCGACACGGTCCGGGTGGGCGCGGACCCGCTGCTCGAACAGCTGGTGGAAGCGCAGGTCCGGCAGTTCGCGACGCGGGCCCGCGAGACCGTCCACCTGATGGCGGACCTCCGCGGGGGACAGCAGGCTCTGCCGCCCGTGTGCCGCGTCCGGACCGGAGGCGATCGATTCGAGGGCGGTGAGGTGGTAACCGAGGATCCTGTTCGCGTACGCGTCGTCGATGACGTCGGTCCCGTACCTCAGCCGCAGCACGGAGGCGGAGTCACGTCGCAGGACCGAAACCTGCAGCGCGCAGCCCCGCACCGGTCCGCCGCCGCCCGTCGGGTCGAACACCGTCCGCGGTGCGACGACGGGCAGACCCAGCTCCTCCCGGAGTGCCTCCACCGGAAAGTGCCGGTGGGCCAGAAGCTCCGACTCGGCACGGTCCGCGTGCACCACCAGGGTGCGCCACGAGCCGGAACCGGTGACCAGCCGGCACGGCAGCGGTCCGGAGGCGGCGTCCGCGACATAGCCCGTGGCGACGGCCGATTCCCCGGTCAGCGAGCTCAGCACCCTGGCATGCGCGGCGAGCAGCGGCGCGGTGCTGGAGACCCGCATCGACGTCGTCAGACCGTCCAGGGCCTGGACGAGGGCGGCGGGGACGACGGCCTCGGCCACGGCCGTTCCGGGCCGTGGGGCGCGCGTCCACGGGGCCACCGGGGCGGATCCGCCTGCGGAGAGCACCTCGCGCCAGTACTCCTTGCCGGTGCGTGCGGGCGTGTTCATCGTGTCGCCTCCTCGCCCCGGGTGGCCGCCCGGGTGATCTGGCGGGCGGGATTGCCGCCCCACAGGGTGTCGTCCGGGACCGACTCGCCCTTCATGAGGAAGGAGTCCGGAGCGAGCGTCGCCCCGGCGCCGAGCGTGACGCCGTAGTGCACGAAGGCACCCACCCCGAGCGTGCAGCCGGCTCCGATGGCCGAACTGTCGGACTTGAAGGCGCCGTCCTCCTGCGAATGGCACTGCACGACGCTCCCCGTGTTGAGGGTGGAGCCGTCCCCGATGGACACCATCGTGCGTTCCGTCAGGTGGCAGCCGTCGTCGAAGACCCTGCGCCCGATGCGTACGCCCAGCAGGCGCCACATCACGTTCTTGAAGGGTGTGCCGTTGAAGAGCTGGAGGTAGATCTCCGACGGGACCTTCCAGAAGCGCTCGCGCCGCCAGAAGCGGAGGTCGTAGATGGAGCAGAACAGCGGAGCCGGCGGGTGAAAGGCCGTCACCACGCGTTCCACGAGGACGAAGTACGCGGCACTGACGAGCACCACGAGAATGTTGCCCAGCGCGAACGCCACGGTGCCGACCGAGGTGTAGAGCTCGGCGGAACCCGCCACGACCAGGGTGACCAGGAACGCGTAGATCCAGCGAACGAGCAGGTACAGGCCCATCGTGGCGGCGTTGTGCCTGTTCTTGGCGGCCAGGCCGCTCCGCAGTCCCTCGCCGCTCTTCATAGGGTCGAAACTGCTGTCCCGCCGCACCGAACGCGGTATCTCGAAGGCGGGCGAACCCAGAAGGCCGACGCCTTCCCTGACCTTGCCGTCCACGGGAACCATGACTTTGGTCGCCAGCAGGCAGTCGGCCCCGGTCCGGCCCCGTGCGGGATACGCGATCCTGTTGCCCAGGAAGTTCTGCGGACCGACGGCTGTGCGGGAGACACGGAAGGACGTGCTGGAGAATTCGGCGTTGTTGATCGACAGCCCGTCGGCGACCATCGTCCCCGTCCCGACCGTGCTCAGGTAGGGCGTCTCGTGCTTCACCTCGGTACCGAAGTTCGACCCCGTCTGCTCCACCCGCGAGAGGTCGTACCCGAGCAGCCGGAGGTACGGGACGACGGCCGAACTGTCGCCGAACAGACGGGTCAGGAAACGGCGGTTGGTCAGCAGGGTGATCGCCCGGTGCGCCCCGTAGTGGAAGCCGTAGAGGGGATAGACCCTGTCCGGCACGATGGTGCGGCCGAGCAGCCTGGGGACGACGGCGAGCACGAGGAAGCCGAGCGGCGCGATCACGAACAGCAGCGCGGACGAGGCGATCAGGGCGTCGCGGTAGAACACCCACGACGTGAGGATCGACGGCCCCGGTTCGAGCACCCCGGAGAGCTGGGGCACCTCGGCGAGCAGGATCCCGATCCCGCCCACCGCCAGCGGCAGATAGACCAGCAGGGCGGTCAGCAGCTGCGCGACGCTGTGGAGCGACCTGCGTACGGAACCACAGGGCACGTCCTCCACCACCTGGTACGCGGTGTCGGCGCGCTGCCCGGGTGAACCGTGCCAGTGCTCACCGGCGGGTACCGCCTGACCGCTGTGCAGGGAGGACGCGTGAGCCAGCCGGGCGCCGTCGCCGAGGGACGTCCCGATGTCGAGCACCGAGGCCTCCGCGACCACCGCGTCCTTCCCGAGCGTGACGGGGCCGGTCTCGATCACGCCGTCACGGGCGCGATAACAGGTGAAGAAGGAGTCCTTGCGGACGACCGCGGATTCCCCCACGGACAGCAGGTCGGTGCAGAGGGGCACGTGACGGGAGAAGACCGCCGCGCCGGGCCCGATCCGGGCTCCCAGCGCCCTCAGGTAGAGCGTGTAGACCGGCGAGCCCACGAAGAGCACGAGGGGGTCGGAGCGTACGAGTGTCTTGACGATCCAGAGCCGGAAGTACGCAGCACTCCACACGCGGATCCGTGCGGGCTTCCAGCGCCCCACGAGCACCCACTTCGCCACGATCGGCAGGAGCGACAGCCCGAGGAACACCCCCGCACCGAAGACGACGGAGCGCAGGTACACGTCGAGCACGCCGGAACCGGCGGATATCCACTCGTACCCCTCGACCCCGATGAACCCGACGAAGCACGAGTAGACGAGGAAGGCAAGCAACTGGAGCGTCCCGCACAGGACGTACCTCGGGCTGCCGGTGGCAGCGGGCGGCGCCGTGACGGGCGGAGCTGCGGGCGTCGGCTCGGCCGGGGCCCGTGGGGCGACGGCCGTCACGGCGGAGGCCAGACCTCCGATGGTGGTGTGTGCGTAGACGTCCCGCATCGAGACCGACGGAAGGTCGGCCCGCTTCCTCACCCGCGCGCAGAAGTGAGCCATCACCAGGGAATCCGCGCCCAGGTCGTCGAAGAACGTACTGTCGGCCGCCACATGGTCCAGGTGCATGACCTCGGCCAGCACCTCGGCGAGATCCGCCTCGACGCCCGTGTCCGGTGTTCCGTCGCGGGGCGGTGCGCCCCTGGGCGGAGGGGCGAGTGTGGCGACCTGCTTCGCGGTCATGGGAGCTCCCTCGCGAGAATTGTCTCGGTGATGCGGCTCCGGCTGGGCGCCCCCGTGCGCTCCAGCCGCCGCCGGAAGCGGCGCGCACCGGGCACGGTCGTGGACGGTGTGCGATCCGTAACCGGGCGCCCACCTGCCCGAACCGACTCAATGCGGTCACGTGCGGCGCTGTCTACCAGGCATTCGACGCGGGTAGGACGAAAGTTTGCCCAAAACGGAAGAAATTTGACATTCCTCGCACCGGGGTGAGGCGGAAGCTCCAAAACGGAGGGACGGCCTCGCGCCGACGCGATCCGGCACGACCGTGCGTCCGTGGGCGCGGTCGCGCGCCCGCATTTCCCTTCGCAGGGTGCCCGATTGAGGAATACTGGTGGTCCCCGCCGCGGGTGGCGCGGGGGGTTCTCCATGGTCGGCCGGAGGTTTGGTGGATCTGCTCGCGGCCCTCGACGAAGCGGTCGCCGCTCTGAAGGCCTCCCTGGACGAGGGAGTCCGGCCGGGGCGGCCTCAGCAGCTGGTGGCAGATGTCCAGCGCCGGTTCGCGGAGGCTGCCGATACGGCATGAGGACCGACGGTCCCAGCTGCGCCCGCCGTGGCACGACGGCCTGGATCGCGCTCGCCCCGGCGCGGTGACGGCCTCATCGGGGGTTCCCCGCTGCGACGGGGTCCCGTGCCGGGGCGTCCGTACGCCTCAGATGCCTTTCCTGGCGGCTTCCCGGCGCTGCCGCTTGCCCAGCGGAGCCTGGGAGAGGTCCTCGGCGCTGCTCCGGAGATTCTTGTACCGGTAACCACGCTCGGTCAGCCACTCCTTCGCGGTGGCCTCGGCGCGTTCCGACGCCTCCAGGATGTCCTCCTCCTCACCCGAGTCGAGGAAGCGGAAGGTGAAGGCGTCCCGCGCGGCCACGTCGTAGGTGAGATGGCCCTCGGCAGTGAAGGCTGAGCGCAGTACGTCGTGCTCGTCGGCGTGCGCCAGGAGTTCTGCCCGCTGCTCGGTGCTCAGGCTGTCGAAGACACCGCGGACGGTGATACGGAATGTGCGGTTGCTCATCCACCGAGCTTAACCAGCACACCCTTCCGCGGTCGTCCGGAATACTGCGCCCGCGTTCTGACGGTCGGTATGCGCACGGGACACGAGTCGTCATCCCAGCAGGGTGGCGATGGCGATCAGCGCCGGCACGGAGAAGGCGGTGGACAGGAGGATGGACTCCCGGGCGAGCTGTTCGGCCACGCGGTAGTGCGAAGCGTAGGTGTAGAGGTTCTGGGCTGCCGGAAGCGCGGCTGTGACGACCACGTCCAGCAGTGCCGCACCGTGCAGATGGAAGACGCCCGCCCCGAGTCCCCAGGCGACGAGGGGCTGGGCGGTCGTCTTGAGTGCGGCGGACAGGGCGATGGCCGGCTTGTTCTCCCCCCGGGCCGGCAGGCCGCTTCCGCGCAGGGAAATGCCGAACGCCAGGAGGACCGCCGGGACCGACATGTTGCCGATGAGCGTGAGGGGTTCGAGGGCCGGTTGCGGGACGGTCCAGCCGGAGGCCGCCACGGCGGCACCCGACAGGGAACCGATGGCCATCGGGTTGCGCAGAGGGGTGGTCAGGCGCCGCCACAGTGCGATCCGCTCGCCGTTCCGGTGCAGGTCCAGGACGGTGAGCGCCAGCGGGGTGACCACGATCTGCTGGAAGAGCAGCACCGGGGCGACGAGGGAGGCGTCCCCCAGCACGTAGACCGCGATCGGGATGCCGAGGTTGCCGGCGTTGACGTAACTGGAGCACAGCGCGCCGATGGTGATCTGCCCGGTGCCCCAGCCCCGCAGGAGTCCGACGACGATGAAGACGGACGCCGCCGCGGCGGTACCGGCAGCGGTGACCAGGAGCCGCTCGGAGAGGATGACCGACAGATCGGCACCCGCCAGCGTCGTGAAGAGCAGGGCCGGGGTCGCGACCCCGAAGGCGAGGCCGGTCAGAACCGTCCGGGCGTCCTCACCGAGGCTTCCGCGGCGGCCGAGCAGATAGCCGACGGCTATGACGACGGCGATCACCGCGAAACCGGTGAGAACTCCCTGCATTTCTTTCCTCGGTGCACTGATCGAAGGGGGCCGGGCGAGTGCGGAGCCCTCCGACCGGGCGGCTGCTCACGGGGGCACCGCGCCTTCTCGCGCCCGTGCTCGTACCGCGATGGTGGCAACGGCCTACGGGGGCCGGCCGGCGACCGCGTGGTGCGGCTCTGTTCCGGCAGAGGTCCCCGGGCTCAGAGGCCGGTGACCGCGGCGCTCGCGGAAACCTCGTAGACCAGGACGACCGTACGGTGGCCGTCCGGCGGCAGGGAGATGTCCCAGCGGGCGACGCCCTCGGCGTCCACCTCATCGGGGACAGGAGAGCAGGACTCCGTGCGCAGCCGCACTTCCACCGAGGAGACCTCGGACACCGGAATCCTCTCGTGCAGTGCGACGACCCTGTCGCCCTCCGCGTCCGGGGCACTGAACCGCGACACGTGCAGGCGGACCGTACGCGTGACGACGGTCCGCTGGGTGATTCCGGCGGTGCCGCGCGACTCCTCCGCCTGCCGGACCACACGGTGGTCGTCGCAGCTTCCGAAAGGCAGTTCGACAGAAGCGCCGGGGGAGGTGAAGGCCAGTGTCCCCCGGCCGCTGAAGCCGCTGTCCCTCACCAGGTCCACCGGCCCGGCGAGCAGCGCGTGGCCGGCCCGATTGTCGAACCGCACCACCCTCGTGACCAGAGCGGAGAGCTCCGGGGAGCAGGCGTACTCACTGCGCGCGGCCGTGGTGAAGGCCGAGAGCGGCACACGGTGGGCACGCCCGTCGCCGGGTACGGACACCGGAGCCGGGGCCCGCAGCACCCGCGTCTCGCCACCGTCGTCCACCCCGGGCAGACCGGCCACCGGGGCCGGGCGCAGGGACCCGATCTCCTCCTCGCGCAGTTCGACGTCGACGGCTCGGCGCTCCGCGGCGGAGCGGTCCGTGAGTGTCAGCCGGTCCTCGGCGAGCCGCGGTGGATCGCCGGCGAGAGCGGAACGGGCCGTCGACAGGGTCAGCCGCACGTCCGACCAGTCCTCGCCCGTGCGCTGCCAGACCATCGCGTCGGTCTCCAGGGTCACGGTGTCCCCGTCCAGCACGGCGCGGTAGGCGGGACGCCA
Organism: Streptomyces sp. NBC_01341; assembly: GCF_035946055.1. Taxonomy (NCBI): domain Bacteria; kingdom Bacillati; phylum Actinomycetota; class Actinomycetes; order Kitasatosporales; family Streptomycetaceae; genus Streptomyces; species Streptomyces sp. NBC_01341. Next base: position 6,890,362 of record NZ_CP108364.1, read on the forward strand.
CAGAGCGCAGGGGGTGAGATGGCTCAACCGCAGCCCGACCCGACCGGCGGCAGCCGTCTCCAAGGTCAGTTCGATGTGCGCGGTGAGCTCGGAGGACTCCTCACCGGTGGCGCACACCGCACGCCGTGCCTCATCCAGTTGACCGGAGATCTCACCCATCTCCTGCTGTGCAGAACGCAGTTGCTCGCCGAACGCATCGCGTTCGCCGTCCAGGCGGTCCAGTTCACGGGCCCAGCGAGGCGAGTCGGTCTCCCCGTGGCCGGCACCCTCGCCGATTTCCCGCAGCAGGTCGGCGGCGAGGCGGTCGAGCAGGTCGAGTCGGGTATGAAGTCGGTCTCGGCGCTGTGCGAGCGCGAGCTGCTGACCTTCGAGTGCGCGTATCCGGTGCCGCAGGGCGGAGTCGTCGGCGGACGGCTCGGGCTCGCGCGGCGTCCACGCGCGTACGACCCGCAGATCGAGCACGGAGGCCGGGTGCCCGGCCGTCAGTTCGGCATGGAGGGTGCGATCGACCGCCAAGGCACTCACCGGCCCGAGGCGCAGCAGCTGGACACCCGCCTCCAGGTCGAGTTCGGCGGCACGTTCGACGTGGGCGCGGTCCTCCAGGCAGGTGACGGCGGTAACGGGGAGGGCGATCGGCTTCGGGGCCGTGGTCATGAGGTGGTCAGCTCCTGCGGTTGCCGCCGACGATGGCCTTGCCGGACGGGATTCTGATCTCGTAGCCGCCGTCGAGTGCTGCCGTGCCGCCGGCGGGCAGGTCGACCCGCCGGATACGGGTGCCCGGAGCATGGTGATCCTGGCCCTGCCCGTCCTCGGGCGTGATCCAGCCGGCCCGTTCCTCGATACGCACGTCGGCTTCGGAGGTGACGGGCACCCGTTCGCGGACCTCGAGGACGACCGGCCGGGTGAGCCTGTTCGCCAGTTCCAGACGGACCTGGTGGTCCAGCACGGTGACGTTGTTGCGGAGTCCCGAGGTGGACTCGCGCACCGTGGTACGCCGGGTCACCTCGATGCCTTCGGCGCGTCCGAGTCCGACCCTGCGGACACCGCCGGGCGCGAGCGTGGGCAACGCGGTGGTCAGCAGGAACTCGTCGTCGACGGTGACCTCCACCGGCCCGGCCAGCAGAGCCTGGCCGGTGGAGTTGGAGACGACGAGCGTGGCGTACACCGTCTGCTCGACCGAGGGGACGCAGAGATACTCCGTCTCCAGCCCGATCGGTATCTCACCGATGGTGACGGTGTGCCAGGTGCCGTCCGACGGAATGTCGGCGCGCGACGCCGTGTCGAAACGGTGGTCGAAGGAGCCCGCCGATTCCCGGGGCCGCACGGCGTGGCCGGGCAGCGGCAGCCCCGCCACCGATTCGGCGCGGCGGCGGTGCTCCTCCGCCACCGGATCGAAGGGGGAGCCGGTGAACAGACGGCCCCTGCGCGCGCCCGGCTCCTCGGGGCCGGACAGGACGAGGGCGGCGTAATCCAGCTCGGCACCACGTGGCTGCGGCGGGCCGGACACGGGTGCCGGGGGCGCGGACGGCATGGCCCCGCCCGGGACCGGGGGCGCCACAGGGGCCGCGGCGGCGAACGACCTGCCGCCCGAACGTGCCCGGCCGGGCTGCACAGGGGCAGGCGCCCCGCCTCCGAAGCGCTCCGTGGCAGCGCCCGCCGGGCCGCCCGGAACCGGGGCGGCGGGAGCCGCGGGAAGATCACCGCCGTAGGCCTGCGGAGCCGACGGCGGTGGCGGAGCAGACCCGACCCTGGCGGATGCGGGCCCGGCTGCCGTCCCTGGGCGAGGGCCGGCCACGTCGTATCCGGCGAACAGTTCGCCGAGTCCAGGCGGCGGCTCACGCCAGCCGGACGGCTCGGGGGAGGGCTGGCGACGGCCGATCCGGATCGAGCGCAGTTTCGGCAGCCCCGTGTCCCGGCGCAGATCAGCGGTGGCCAGGCCTACGGCCACGCCGGTCCAGTCCTCGCCGGTGCGCTGGGCGATCGAGGCGCGCAGGGTCATGCGGCCGGTGGGCTCGCCCCGCCGGTGGGCGAGCCGGTAGGCGGGCACCCAGACCGCGCCCGGCACCCCGTACTCCAATTCGAGCTCCACCTCCGCCCGCGCATCGCAGGTGTCCGGGACGTCGACCGTCACGACGGCCGACACGGTCGTGCGGAGATGCGCTGACGCGGCGTCGGTCCCGGAGTCGGTGGAGGCACGGGCCTGCCTGTCGAGGGCGAGGTCGAGCGCGTGCGCGGCCCGCCGCACGGACTCCTCCAGCTCGCCGAGCGTGTCGTGCAGTCCCCTCAGGCGGTCGTCCACGAAGCAGCCGAGCTCCAGCCAGGCGTCCACCGGGGTGCGCCGGTGCGGCTCGTCACGCTTGCGGGGAGGCGGAACCGGACGCAGCGCCCCGATCTCCTCGATGAGACCGAGCGTGCGGTCCCGTCGCCCCCGGACGGCCGCGCACGCGTCACTGAGGCGATCGACCTCGGCCTGCAACTCGTCCTGGCCGGAGGCGTCGAGCGTCTCCGCCTCGATCTCGACCCGCGCCTCGCTCACCCGGACCCCGGCAGGTCCCAGGACCCGGACCCGGAGGGAATCCGGGTCCATGGAGCGGGGCAGCCCCACCACGCGCACGCTCCCGAACGGTCCTGCGCTGCCCCGGGCGAGGCGACGGCACAGGGCCCCCTGCTCGTACACCACCACAGAGTCGAGGGCCGAACCCCACCTCTGCGCCGTCTCGGTAGTCATATGATCCGCCCCCGTCCGCACGCGGCGAAGCCTACGCCTCCGTGACGGGCGGGCGCGTGGCGCGGAGGGACCCTGTCCGCACCCTCCGACACGGCGGCGGCCCGCCGAAATTGCCTGGCGTGCCCGCCGCGGAGGGCGGAGACTCGATCCGTGACTGACATGGTGACGTTCCGGGACGCTGTCGCCGCATGGGCGGCCGGGGGCGACGGCACGGTCGCCCGCGAGCTGGCCGGGAGACTCTCCGTCCGGGCGGTCGTCCTTCTCGAAGGGCCCAGCGACGCCGCCGCGGTCGACGCACTGACCGGGAGCCGCGGCCGCAACCTCGCCGACGAGGGTGTCTGCGTGCTGCCCATGGGCGGCGCGATGAGCGTGGGGCGGTTCGCCCACCTCCTCGGTCCTCCCTGCCTGGGACTTCGTCTCACGGGACTGTGCGACGAGGCGGAGCGCAGTTTCTACACCCGTGGCCTGGAACGCGCGGGCGCCGCATCGCAGGGATTCTTCGTCTGCGCCGCGGATCTGGAGGATGAGCTGATTCGCGCCCTCGGCGTCGCACGCGTTGCGGAAATCGTCGAGGAACAGGGTGACTTGCGTGCCCTTCAGACCTTCCTGCGGCAGCCGGCACAGCAGAACCGGACCGCACAGCAGCAGTTGCGGCGGTTCCTCGGCACGAAGAAGGGACGCAAGATCCAGTACGGTCGTGTCCTCGTCGAAGCCCTGGCCCCCGAGCGCGTACCCGCCCCACTGGACGATCTGCTCACCGCTCTGTGAACCGGGGCCGACGTTCGCGGCGGCGAGCGCGTGCGGTCGTACGCAACGCCCGGTGTCACCTGCCGGACCGCCGCGGGATGTCCGGCGTCGTCAGTTCAGCCGCTGCTGCCACTCCGACGGTACGGACCCCGCAGGACCCGGCACCGGCTGCTCGGTCGGGTGCGAGGTGGGCGAGGCGAGGGGCGGCCCGTCGAAGACCTGCTGGGTCTCGAAGTTGTAGTACCAGTTCTCTCCCGGTTCGAAGCTGGTGACCACGGCATGGCCGGTCTCCTGGAAGTGCTTCGTTCCGTGCTGGGAGGGGGAGGTGTCGCAGCAGCCGATGTGCCCGCACTCCGCACAGCGCCGTAGATGGAACCACCATCCGGGCCCGTCCCCGTGCAGACAGTCGGCGCAGCCCTCTCCGCTGGGGGCCACCTGCGGATTCACGCCCGGAATGTTGTGAGACACCTGTGAACTCCTCGTGCGGTGGGCGCCGGGACGGCCCACGCCGGCCGGCGGAGGGTGCTTTCCCTTCCTCCAGGCTGCGCCCCCCGCCATGCGGCCGCGAGTCGAGTCCACCGGGGAGCCCTCCCGATGTGGTGCGGAGCCCGGGGCGCCCGTCCGCGGACAGCGTGGTGATGACGTCGGCCGACGACGGAGGGCCCCTTCTTGGTCACTCGGAGTCACATGCGCCGAGCGAGGGTGCGCAGGCGGACAGGAGGCGCCCTCGGTAGCCCGGCGGTACGCGCAACAGGTTTCCGCCGGCACGTCCGGATCCGGGAGCGGCACACCGGGCAGGTTCGCCACCCGGCGCTGCGGCCTCCTGTCCGGCCCTTGATCGCGCGCGCTCCCTGACGTCTGGCAGCGTGATCCCCCCGTACCTCGGGAAGCTGGAGAACCGATGACCGACACCGCCGCCCTGACCGCCCAGATCCGGTCCCGCATGGCCGGATACCACCGCCGGTTCCCGGTCCTCTTCGAGGAGTACTTCCAGCGCCTGGGCAGCACGCTCGAGGCGCCGGCGTTCAGCCGCTTCACGCCCGAGTGCCTGGGACTCCTCAGGGACCTGTCGTTGCGTGGCGGCAAGCGGATGCGGGTCGCCCTGCTCTTCGAAGCGGCACGCCTGGTCACGGACGAGCCGCTCGAAGGCCTCGACGAAGCAGCCCTGAGCATCGAGCTGTTGCAGACGCACGCACTGGTGCACGACGACATCATCGACGACAGCCCCACCCGCCGGGGCGGTCCCTCCACCTACTACGCCTACCGGGAGAGGTTCCCCGATCACCCGCAGGCCGCCCTTGGGCTCGCCCTGCTCGCGGGTGACCTCGCACTGACGTCGGCGCTCCAAGTGCTGCTCGACTCCCCTGCACCACTCGCCGTGCGCCAGGCGATGATCGAGGTGCAGACGAGGGCGGCCTCCGCCACGTTCGTGGGCCAGATCATCGACATGGAGCGTGACTTCGCCGACGCCCCGGCCAAGGACGTCCTGCACCAGGTCGCGGACTTCAAGACCGCTCGCTATTCGGCCCTCGCGCCCATGCAACTGGGGCTGATCGCGGCGGGGGTTCAGCCCGCGTCCTTCGAGAAGGAGCTCCGTCGCTACACCATGCTCGCGGGCATCTGCGGTCAGATGCGTGACGACTACCTGGACCTGTTCGGCGACGCCGCCACCATGGGCAAGCCGACGGGGACGGACATCCGCGACGGGCGCCGCAACTACACCGTGCACGCCATCCTCGAAGTGGCCGACGGGGCGGAGAGGGCGGTGCTGGAATCCTGCCTCGGTGACCCCGTTTGCGATGAGGACTCCATCGAGTCGGTCCGCGCCATCGCCCGGCGCCACGGCGTCGAGGACATCATGCGGGCCGACATGCGCCGCTGTGCGGAGCGTGCGGCGGCCGAGGCGACCGGCTGGCGTTCCCACTGGCGCGAGGAGGCGGTCGCGTTCTTCGAGTACCTGCCGATGTGGAGCGTCGAGCGGGTGCTCTGACCGGTGCTTAGGTGCCATGCGGCGGCCGGTGCCCCGTGCCCGAACGAAGCACGACCCGACGGGCAGCCCGTCCCCGGGTACGCGGGTTCCGGCCGCAGGCGCTCCGTGGTCTTCCCGCCCGCCGGCCGTGGCCTCGGCTCAGCCCCGCGGGGCTGAGCCGAGGCCACGGCGCCGTCTGCCAGAATCGGCGTATGGAAGAGAGCGGCGCCGGTCACGGCTATCTGCTGGACAACGGACAGTCGGAGGCGGGTGTCCGCTTCGGAGCCCTCGCCGAACTGTTCGATCCGGTCACGTTCCGGCATGTCGACCGGCTCGGCATCGGTCCCGGTGCGCGCTGCTGGGAAGTCGGTGCCGGGGGCCCCTCGGTCCCGCTGGAGCTGGCACGGAGAGTGGGCCCCGGCGGTTCGGTGACCGCCACCGACATCGACGTGTCCTGGATCCGGGACATCGCCGGCGGCACGATCGAGGTCCTGTCCCACGACGTGGCGGCAGACCCGCCTCCCGGCCGGTTCGACCTGATCCACGCCCGGCTGGTCCTGGTGCACGTAGCCGACCGAGCCGAGGCGGTGCGCAGGATGGCCGGTGCGCTGCGGCCCGGTGGCCACCTTCTCCTGGAGGACGCGGACCCTTCACTGCAGCCGCTGCTGTGCCCCGACGAGTCGGGCCCGGAGCAGCGGCTTGCCAACCGGCTGCGGTCCGGCTTCCGCACCCTGATGGCGGCACGCGGCGTGGACCTCGCGTACGGGCGGACCCTGCCCCGGGTGCTGCGTGAGGCCGGCCTTGAGGATGTGCAGGCCGACGCGTACTTCCCGGTCACCTCGCCTGCGTGTGCGGTGCTGGAGGACGCGACGGTGCGTCAGATCCGCGATCGTCTGGTGGGGGAGGGGATCGCCACCGACGAGGAGGTCGAACGCCACCTGGCGAACGTCGCCACCGGACGGCTCGACCTGGCCACTGCCCCGATGATCTCGGCGTGGGGCCGCTGCCCGTAGCCGCGCTGCCCGCTGCGCGCACCCGGCCGGAGCGGACCGGCCCGTTCCCGCTCGTCGTGCACTCCGTCAGCCGCCGGCCGCGCCTCCCATGCCCGGCAGGGGGTGCTGATGCGCCCTCAGCCGATCGGGGCCGTCGCGACAGGCTGCTGATCGGCGACCGGCACGCCCAGAGGGCGGGCGAGGCCCACGACACCCTCGTCGAGCCGTTGCAGGTGCCGCAGGACGCGGGACGTGACCGTGCCTGCCGCGCAGGTGCCGGAGCTGTCGTCCCGCAGTGTCGAGGCGATGCTCGCGCCGGACCGGACCTCCCCCCGCGCGGCCTCGTCCTCGACGTGCGCGGCCAGTACCGCGATGTTGTGGGCGATACGCCGGCCGGCCCGGTGCAGGCGGGGATCGGCTGCGATCGTCCTGCTGTGCGGCAGCAGCTCCGCCGTCGCGGCCAGCGAGCGCGCCTGATAGGCGCACGTCTCCAGCAGCGCCACCAGGTAGCGGACCGTCTGCCGCCTGCCACGCAGGGGAGTGATCGGATACGTCAAAGGGGTCGTGGAAGCCCTGAGTTCGTCGAGGGCCGTGTCCAGGTCACGGGCCTTGCCGAGGAGATCGGCGGCGGGCCCGCCGCTCAGCTGTTCCACCGCAGCGGACGCGACGTCGCCCAGCCGGTCCAGGACCGTGCCCAGCAACTCGTCGGTACGGCGGTCGGTGTGCACCGGCAGCACGAACACGGCGGCGACGACGCCGCAGGCCGCGCCGATCGCGGTCTCCTCGATACGCAGGACGAGCACGCCGAAGCTGTAAGAGTTCAGCAAGGTGTACAGCAGCCCCAGCATCGCGGTGACGAAGAAGGACATCACCGCGTACGACAGCGGGGCGGTGAAGAACATCGCGAAGATGAAGACGAGCACCAGCGCGAACGCGAGCCAGGTGTGGCCTCCGACCACCCCCGCCAGCGCGACACCCGCCACAGCGCCCAGCACCGTGCCGATGAGTCTCCGGTACCCCTTGACCAGGATCTCCCCGGTGGATGCCGTGTTGAGGAATACCACCCAGCAGGTGAGAACGGCCCAGTACCAACGCTGACTGGAGAGGAGTTCGCCCCCGATGATCGCCAGGACCGACCCCACCGCCACCTGGAACGCCGCCCTGGTCGTGGGACGCCGCAACCCCGTGCGGTCGTCCTCCACGGCCTCATCCGACGTGGCGAGCGCGATGTCCTCCGCGTCGAACTCCTCGCGGGAGCGGGTGGTCGCAGGAGAGTCGTCCGACTCGTCCTGGGGCCCGTCCAGCGCGAGTCGCAGGCCCAGGACGGAACGGGCCGCCTCACCGATGCCGCGGAAGGCGTCCTGGAGGGCCGGGGACGCGGCCGGCAGCCTCTCCTCCTCGCGGTAACCGAGCAGCCTGTTGCGTATGTGGGCCACCGCCGTACCCTCGTCGTTCGACGTCGGCCTGACCACCAGGAGGTGCAGCGCCGCCAGGTCCCGGCGCAGGGCAATGGTCGCGTCGTCCTCGGCCGGCCGCCAGTCCCCGGTGAGCGGCACGGGTGCGTTCGGCAGATGGAGGGTGAGGGTGTCCGCGCGCTCTGCACTGCGGGCGTTCAGCAGCAGCATGCCCAGCCGCTCCGTCGCGATCTCGGCCTCCGCCACGCGGCGTTGCAGCAGTGCCGCCTTGTCCGCGTCCTTCGTGCCCTCCTCCAGGCGGCCCTGAATCATCAGCGCCGCCTCGTGCAGCCGCGCGGTGCGCCGGCGCATGTCGTCGAGCACCTTCTCCAACTGACCGGGGTCGGCATCGAGCATCTGGATCTGCATGGACACGAGCTGGGCGAGCCGCGTGCGGAAGGCGTCGCGCAGGCGCGTCAGCACGCGTCGGGGCGTCTCGGGGACGACGGCGAACCTCACCACCGCGCTGCAGGCGAACCCGAGGGCCAAGGCCCCGTAGAGCGTCGGCAGGGTCGTTGCCGCCGCCCCTACGAACAGGGAGAGGAAGTAGATCTGGAAGCCCACGAGACCCAGGGCGGTGCCGCGCTCGCCGAATCTCCGGCAGTACACGGCGCCGAAGATGAGAGCCACGAAGAACAGGTCGCCCAGGACGACCTGCGAGGTCAGGAACGCGCCGAGCGACGTCGCCACCAGGGCGACAGGCAGCCCCAGGGCGAGTGTGATCGCCTGGTCGCGTACGAGTGTGTCCTTGACCGCGAAGGTGGCGGTCATCGCCGTCATCGCGCCGGCCACCATGTGCGTGACGTCGCTGTCGAACATGACGAGGACGACCAAGGTGAGTGCGATCGCCGAGACGGTCCTGAGCCCCGCCGTCAGCCGCAGGAGTCCGGGATCCGACGCCGCGAACCGATCCCACGTGATGGCCCCGCCCCGCCGCCGCACTACCCTCACCCTGCCGTTTCTTCCGGTGCCGCCAAGATCCTCGTATCCGTCTCAGCATTGCACGGCCGATGGTGCCCGGGGGAGGGCAGGGCCCCGGCGAAGGTCCCGTGAGCACTCCCCGCTGTCCGGACGCGTACCCCTGGCCCCGGCGGGAGCGACGCCGCGGCGAGGCGCGCAAGCGCGGTGCCGGTGTGAGCGCACGGCCGCCGCGTCGCGAGGCATCGCCCGAAATCCGGGTGAGTGTCCCGCATGAACCCGGGCATGCGCGGAGCATGGCAATTCTGAGGACAGCCGCCCGCCCCCTGCTCGCCTCCGTCTTCATCTCCGGCGGACTCCGTACGCTGCGCGACCCGCACTCCGTGGCTCCGGCCGCCGAGCCGGTGGCGCAGCTCGTCGCGGGACGAGTGCCCCGACTGCCGAACGACACGGTGCGGCTGGTGCGGATCAACAGCGCCGTGCAGATCGGCGCCGGCGCCCTCCTGGCGACCGGACGCTTCCCGCGTGCGTCCGCGCTCGCGCTGGCGGCCTCACTCGTGCCCACGACTCTCGCCGGGCACGCCTGGTGGAAGGCCGAGGACGCGGACGAGCGCGCCCGCCAGCGTGTCCAGTTCACCAAGAACCTCTCCCTCCTGGGCGGACTGCTCATCGCGGTGGCGGACACCCACGGGAAGCCCTCACTGGCCTACCGGTCCCGTGCCGCGGCCGCTGCCGGCAGCCGCAGCGCCCGGAAGGCCGGTCACACCGTGAACACTGCTGTGGCCGACCGGGCGCAAGAAGTGAGGTCGGCCGCGCACGCTGCGCGGGACCACCTGCCGATCGGCTGACGGTCCGGGGCATCGCAAGGCGGAGGAGGGAGTCGACGCGGAGCGTTGCCGACCGACGACAACGCCGCGAGGCGCGGTGCGGGGGCACGCGAGCCCAGCATGATCCAAACGAGAGTCCCTAGTCCTTGCGCCCCGTCACGGCGACGGTCACGCCGAGCCCGATCATTGTGAGTCCGCCGACTCCGCCCACGCGAGCGAGCCGTTCCGGGGAGCGCCTGAACCAGTCCCGGGTGGTGGATGCGATCAACCCCCACACGCTGTCGCAGGTCAAAGCGAGGGCGTTGAAGACCAGGCCGAGGATCAGCATCTGGACGGTGACGTGCCCCAGGCGGGGCTCGACGAACTGAGGGAGTACGGCGGCGAAGAAGACGATGGTCTTCGGGTTGGCCACACCGACCGCGAAGCCTTCCAGCAAGGTGCGCAGACTCCCGTTGTCCGGGCCCCCACCGGTGAACGAGGCGTGCAGATGGTGTCGTTGACGCAACGCCTTCACACCCAGGTACACGAGGTACACGGCGCCACAGAGCTTGAGCGCGGTGAAGACGACGACCGAGCGCTCGACGACGGCCCCGACACCGAGTGCCACGGCCACGACGAGCACGTACGACCCGAGCGTGTTCCCCACGACCGTGGTCAGCGCAGCCCGGCGTCCCAGCGACAGCGCACGTCCGATCACGAACAGCACGCTCGGTCCGGGAACCACGATCAGGAGGAGCGATACGGCCGCGAAGGCCAGCAACCGGTCGACACACACCATGAAGCGCATCCAACAGGCCGAGGCGTGAACGCGCAGCCCCTTTTTCCGAGGGCCGCCCTCCTCGACGGCCGACGAGCCGGGACCGGGACGGATGGTGATGCCGGCTGACGAAGACTGCCGGGGGCCGTGGTGGTCCGGCCTTCGAGGACGGTGCAGGACGACGAGCGCACGTACCCGGATTCCATGATCGCTTTGCGAGTGCATGCCGACGTATATCGCTATCGCTCGTGCGTCGCCCGCCGACACGCGGCTCGGCGCTCCCCTGCGGTACGTGAGCCGCCGCCCGGCCCGGACGTCGCTCCGCGCAGCGACGTGATCGTCCCGACTGGCCGTCTTCTCATGCACTCTGCAGTACGTCCGGCGTGCGGGTGTTCGTGTGAGGAGCTCGTCGAGCAGATGCGGAAGTGTGCCCCCCCGCCCCCACCGGCTGCCCTCTTCCCGAAAGCGGCCCGGTGGAAAGGCGGTAGAGGTGGCGCGCAGCCAGGATCGGCCGGGTACGGAACGCGTCCGGCCCGATGCCGGCCAAGTCGGTTATCGCGAAAACCTGTCCAGAACGTGGTGTCCGGCCCGGAGGATCGCCTCCCAGTCATCGACGGGCGTCTTCGCGCCGCGCGTCCCGTCGATGGGAGTGGCGGTTGCAAAGAAGTGAGCAAAGGTGATCGGCATACCTCCTGGCCGGCTCCCGGGCATGTCGCGGTTCGTGGATGCGCGCCGGTGCGACCCGCCTGGACGCAGGTCGCTTGCGGGGGTTCCGAACGGCGTGACGGAGGCCGTGCCCTCGGATTCCCGTTGCTCAGTGTGACACTCGACGGCGCGGGACCGACGCGGCCGGAAGGGTCGGATGTCCCCGGGATCGGCACGCGTCACGACCGCGAGAAGTGCTCTCCGGCGGGGGCCGTCGCAGGGCGCGCGCCTCGGCGCAACCCCGTCCGGCGCGTGCATTGATTCGTTTCAAACCCTTGCTCAAGTGCTACTTCCGCGCTTACGGTCCCATCGAGAGAACCCCTCGAAGGGAAGCACGCATGGTTGCCGCATCCGCCGTTCCGTCCAGCGCCGCGCTGGAGCGCATCACTCGCCGCACGACGCGGGTGGGTCTCGTCTCCGGTGGTCTCGGTGCTTACTGGCCGCAGTTTCCGGGCCTGTTGGAGCAGCTGCAGGAATCCGCCGCCTTTGTCACCCGCCGTCTGGAATCCATGGGGTGCGAGGTCACGGACGCGGGGTTCGTCTCCGACCCGGTGGAGGCCGCCGGTGCCGCGGAGGTGCTACGGCGCGCGGACTGCGACATCATCGTCACCTTCCTCACGACGTACCTGACCTCGTCGATGGTGCTGCCGATCGCCCAGCGCAGCGGATCGCCGGTGCTTGTCATCGATCTGCAGCCCACCGAGGCGATGGACCACACGACATTCGACACCGGCAAGTGGCTCGCCTACTGCGGCCAGTGCCCGCTGCCCGAGGTCGCCAACGTCTTCCGCCGCAGCGGCATCCCCTTCCGCTCGGTCTCCGGTCACCTTCGCGACGAGAACGCCTGGACCCGCATCGGCCGATGGATCAACGCAGCCGGGGTACGCGCCGCGCTGCGTCACGGCCGCCACGGTCTGATGGGCCACCTGTACCCGGGAATGCTGGACGTGTCCACGGACATGACCCTGGTCTCCGCGCAGTTGGGCGGTCACATGGAAGTCATCGAGTTCGACGACCTGCGCGTCCGCGTGGCCGCGGTCACCGATCAGCAGACTGCCGCGCGTGTCGAGCTGGCTCGCGAGGTCTTCCATCTGGACGACTCGGTCGACGCCGAGGACTTCGACTGGGCGGCCCGCGTCTCGGTGGGTCTCGACCGGCTGGTCGAGGACTTCGCCCTGGACAGTCTCGCCTACTACCACCGGGGCCTGGACGGCGAACTGCACGAACGGCTGGGTGCCGGCATGATCCTCGGCGCCTCCCTGCTCACCGCGCGCGGTCTGCCGGTCGCGGGGGAGTACGAACTGCGCACCAGTCTGGCGATGCTGGTGGCGGACACCATCGGTGCCGGGGGGTCCTTCACCGAACTCCAGGCCCTCAACTTCCGTGACGGCGTTGTGGAGATGGGGCACGACGGACCGGCCCACCTCGCCATCAGCTCCACGGACCCGCTGCTTCGCGGGCTGGGTGTCTACCACGGCAAGCGCGGCTGGGGCGTAAGCGTCGAGTTCGACGTCACCCACGGTCCGGTCACCACGTTCGGCCTGGGGCAGGAGGCCGACGGCACGTTCGTGTTCATCGCCTCCGAGGGCGAAGTGGTCCCGGGACCGCTGCTGGCGATCGGCAACACCACCTCCCGCGTCGACTTCGGAGTCGATCCCGGCGAGTGGACGGACGCCTGGTCGGCCTCCGGAATCGGGCACCACTGGGCCCTGTGCACAGGTCATCGGGCCAAGGACCTGAGGGCGGCGGCCGACCTGCTCGGCCTGCCCTTCCGCCTCGTCGACGGGACCGAGGTTCTCTGACGACCTCGGCGGGCGGTCCGGGCCTCCTCCGCCGCGTATGCCGGGCGGTCGTCCCCGCCGGCCGGCGGGGACGCACCCATTCGGCCGGAGGACCGTCGTGGGCGGCCGGGCACGGGGCATGCGCTCGGGAACCAGGTGCGCGCCGGCAGGAGTTCGGCCGGATCCCGGCTGCCTAGGGCGGGACGGGTGCCGGACGGGCCGGGCGGGTATGTGATCGGTGCGCGTGCCGGGTACGGCCCGCGCACCCGGGTCCGTGGAGCGGACTGCGGTCCCGGCGCGCCGTCGGAAATTCCGGCCCGCCTCGCTCATGAGGAGTCAGCCAGTGGAGTCAGGCGCGGATGCCGGTCCCGGGGACCACCAGGCACAGGTGATCGTGGTGGGTGCGGGGCCCGCCGGTTCCGCCACGGCGTTGCATCTGGCCCGGGCCGGGGTGGACGTACTGCTGCTGGAGAAGGGGACGTTTCCCCGGGACAAGGTGTGCGGGGACGGCCTCACCCCGCGGGGCGTGCAGCAGCTGATTCGCATGGGGATCGACATCGAGGCTCCGGGCTGGATGCGGACCAAGGGGATGCGATGGGTGTGCGGCGGACGCCGGGTTCACATCGACTGGCCCCGTTCCGGCAGCCACCCGGACTTCGGCCTCACCCGCACCCGGCACGACTTCGACGACATCCTCGCCCGACAGGCCGTGGCTGCCGGAGCGCGGCTGCACCTCGACACCAAAGCCACCGGCCCTCTGACCGACCACCGCGGACGGATCGTCGGCGTGAGCACCGTCGCGGGGGGCGGTGCGCGCCCCAGGGACTTCCGTGCCCCTCTGGTCGTCGCAGCGGACGGAGCTTCGGCCCGGACGGCTCTGGCCATGGGGCTGGAGCGGGACCCGAGTACTCCGATGGCTACGGCCGCGCGTCGCTACTACCGGAGCGAAGCCCGCACGCACGACCCCTACCTCGAACTCTGGGCCGACCTGCTCTGCTCCCGTACCGGCCGTGACCTGCCGGGATACGGATGGATCTTTCCGCTCGGGGACGGGCGTGTGAACGTCGGCCTGGGTGCGCTCCCGCACCGCAGCCATGGAACGGTCGACCTCAGGGCCACGATGGACACGTGGCTGGCCCGGCTGCCCGCGCACTGGGAGCTGCGGGACGAGAACGCCGACTCCCCTCTGCGCAGCGCCGCACTGCCCATGGGCTTCAACCGCAGGCCGCAGTACCGTCGAGGTCTGCTCCTGGTCGGCGACAGCGGCGGCATGGTCAGCCCGTGGAGCGGCGAGGGAATAGTCCAGGCCATGGAAGCCGGTGAGGTCGCCGCCGAGACCGTGGCTCTCGCCCTGCACCGGCCCGACGGCCCGGCGCGGGAACAGGCTCTGCACCACTACCCCCGCGAGGTGAATCGCCGCTGGGGGCGCTATTACCGTCTCGGGAACGCCGTCGCCGATCTGGTGTTGGCCCGCTACGGCTACCGTCCCCTGCTCAACCGCCGTGTCATGGCTTCGCCCGCACTGGTACAGACACTGGCACGATTGCTCACGCACGGGACGGACGCGCCCTCCGACGATCTGATCGACACCGTCGTCCACGGCCTCGTGCGGATGGTTCCCACGCCCGGCCGCCGCCGTGTGCGAGGCCTGGACGTACGGCCTCGCTGAAGTGCACGCCGGGTGCACGGGGACCGCATGGTGGCGGGCCGTACCGTCGGGGACACTGGGAACAAGTGCCCGGACGACAGGTGGGGCACAGCGGGCCACGCGCGAACGGCCGGGTGGCACCGCGTTGCTGCCCGTCGATCCCTCCTCGCTACCGGGCCTGCTCGTCAGGTGGGGCAGAGCCGGCGGCGCGGGCCCGGTCGCACCGTGGGGAAGTCCGGTGCAGGGGCCCCTGGGACGGGCGCGCCGATACGCCGAGGAGACGGCCATGGTGCATCACCACAAGTCCAACAAGGAAGTCGAAGGCGACCCGCACAACGGACACGGTCGCGGAATGCCGAGGCGTCCGAACGAGCGGGAGCTCGACGAGCGTCTGGCGGAGGATCGCGAGGAGATGGGTCTGCGCCGTGAGGAGCGTGGCCGCCCTGCGTAGGCTGAGTGGCACGCCGGGGACGACCGGATTCGCGCGGGATGGGCAGCACATGGTTTCGCGAGAGAATCGCGAATTGCGTGCTCAGGGCGGGGCGGTTGTGCAGCCGATGGCGTCGGCCACTTCCGTGGTCCGGCGGAATCGGCATTCGCCGCCGGGGCGGGCCGGAGTGGTCAGAGGCATTTCGTGCCACAACTGAGGGCTAATATCAGGGCGTCGTTGATGCCCTGATCGAGAAGGTGTTTGTACGCGATGGACCACGACGCTCGCTTGTTCCTGCTTTCCGACGACTACCCGAGGGTGGGCGTGGCTCTGGCCTCCGTCGGCGCGCTGGCGTGTGCGGAGACACCGGCGGTGCACGGATGGCTGCAGGCTCATGGAGTCTCCGCCTCGTCGGAGCAGGTCAGGATTCTTCTCGCCGACGCGGAAGCGCTGGTTCCTGACGGCGCCGAAAGCCTGCCCGTCCCGCTGAGCGAAGAAGAGGCCCAGCGGATTCACCGTGAATCCGTTCCCCGGTCCGTCGCGGACCTGGAGGCCGAGCTCTCGGGTTTCCGGGAGATGACCGAGGGCGCGGAGGCTCTCGTTCACCGGGCGCTCACCGCCGGAATCCCCGCCCCGCGCATCGCGCAGCTGACGGGATTGTCTCCACGGGAGATCAGCGGTCTGATCCAGGCGTGACTCTGCGCCTCTGTGCCTGCGGAAGGCCGGATGCGGGGCCTCTGCGGGTGACCGCGTCAAGGACGCCGCGGTGTCCGTCCAGTTCCGTCATGGCCTGCGTAACCGTTCTGTTGTCGCTGCCCCGCGCCGGGTGAGGCTTCGCTCACCGCGTCCGTCCGAGCCTGGCGGGGCCGCGTCAGTACGCGAGTCGGGCGCGGATGGTCTTTCCCGTGGTGGGCCCGTAGATGACGGTCAGCTCGCTGGCGAGGCGTCGGACCATGTGCCAGCCGAACCCCCCGCTGCCACCGTTGAGGTCCGGCGCGCGCTCACGCGGGGGTGAGGGGCTGGGATCGCTGACCTCTGCCGTCAGGCAGTCCGGCGTGGCGGAGAGTTCGAGGGTGTAGCGACCGCCGCCGTGGCGTACCGCGTTCGTCGTGAGCTCGGAAACCACCAGGACGAGGGAGTCCGCTGTGGCAGGATCCGGGGCCGGTGTGAGGCTGTCGGCGAACGTGCGTGATGCCTCGCGCGCCTGGTGGATGCTGTCCGAGCCGTCGCCCCGCACCCTGGTCGGAGCGAAGGGTGCCGATGCGTCGTTGATCTTCTGACCGTTCATGCGAGTTCACCCGCCTGTTGTCCGTTGTGCCGCTTTGCCGTGACAGGAAGTGTGCCCTCCGACTCCATCTGCACACCTGCGGCAATTTCTTCCGCCCTGTCCAGGCACAACGGTGCGCAGGGAATTCACTGTGCGGAGGTCGGGTCGAGCGAGGGGCCCGTGGCCGAAGTCCCCGAATTGCACGTGGACTTTCGCTTGCCGGGCCACCCCGGGCGCGGCGCCGATGCATTTCGGTGCGGATACGACGACGGTTGCGGCACGCGACGGGGCTCGCCGTGTCGTCGCACGGCAGGCCGCGTGGAAGCAAGCGCGATCACCATGGCGGGTTTTCCACCGCGTCCCAGCGGCATTGCCGTCACTCCCTGCCGGCGCATTCCCGCCGTGAACTTTCCTTACCGAGGTGACTGCCCGGCCCGGTCCTCCTGCCGGCCATCGAGCAGGGAGATCTGGACGCGGATGCGTTTGCCCACGGGCTCCCGGCGGATCTCGAAACTCTGACAGACCGCGAGGACGATCTCCAGGCCGTGCTGTCCCGCGCGCGCCGGATCGGCCTGCTGGGCCATGGGGAGGACGTCACCGGAATCCCACATCGTGATGCCCAGCATGTCGTCGATCACCTCGACATCCAGGAGGCAGGGGCCGGGCGCGTACTTGCAGACGTTGGTGGCCAGCTCGCTCACGACCAGCCGTGCGACGTCCATGACACGCGAGGGGACGGACACGCCGTGCTCGGATCCGGCACTCAGGAGGAAGTCGCGGACGAACCCCCGCGCGGTGCCGATCTCCACCGAGCTCATGTCATACGCGGCACCGGCCGTGAGGCTGATCGCGTTGATCGCTCGGCTGTTCAGCAAGGCCCCGCCAGCGATCGCCGACTGTTCCATGTCATGTCCCCCGTCAGACCAGCCGCACCGTGCAACTGAGTCGCCACGCGCGTGTACCCGCCATCGGGCGGCGCACACCCGTCGAGCGGAAGCCGCTCCCGGCGACCCGGCGCGCCGACGCGTGGTGGTACACCGCCACCGCCGCCGACGGGCAGGAGGAGGAGTCCGCCGCGGTGCACGCGAGATCGACGGAGGCGATCGCCCGGGCCACGGAGTTCCTGTTGGTAGACACTCAGGCGGCACCCTGAGAGGCGGGGGCTCCCGCGCGGTTCCCAATCGCCGGGCGCGCCGAGACCGGCCCGCAGCTCACCGCTCCCCGTCGCTCCGCGCGTGCCGTCGTCGGCCCCCTGACGTTCTGCGGTCGTCGAGACCGGCACCGTCTGCTACCGGTGCGCCTCCGTCCGGGCGTGAGCCGAGAAGCAGCCGGGGCCGGCTGGCCGCCCGAGGTGTGACTCGGCGGTCCGCCCAGGGGGCAGCCCCGGGAAGCGGAACCGCTGTCCGGGGCCGGTGCTGAGGAGTGACTACTTTCGCCAGAACAGGTGGTGCGTCACACCGCTCGGACTGGGGACGACGTCGAGGTGGAACCGGTCGAGCAGCTCATCGGGGGACTCCCAGAGCTTCACTCCGGACCCGAGCTTCACCGGCGAGACCGCGATGTGCATGGTGTCGACGAGGTCGGCGTCGAGGAACCGCCGGATGGTGGTGGCCCCGCCGCCGAGTCGGACGTCCTTGCCCTGCGCTGCCTCCCGGGCCTGTTCGAGGACTGCGGCGGGGTCACTGTCGACGAAGTGGAATGTGGTGTCGGAGAGTGTGAACGAAGGACGCTTGTGGTGGGTCATGACGAACACCGGGGTGCGGAAAGGCGGCTCGTCACCCCACCAGCCCTGCCAGTCGTAGTTCTGCCAGGGTCCGCGCTGGGGCCCGAACTTGTTGCGGCCCATGATCTCGGCGCCGATGTTGCGGGGGTAGTCCCGCGTGAGGTAGTCGTCCAGGCCCCGGCTCCCTCCGGGGTCGGTGCGCATGGGCCAGCTCGCCGTGGCGCCGGCCCAGGCGAACAGCTTCTCCGGTTCGACGTGACCGAACGGCCTCTCGAGGGTCTGGTCCTCACCGGCACCGATCCCGTCACTCGAGACATTGAAGTTCTGGACTCTCAGTAGCTGAGGCACATGTTCCTCCTGTGTTGTCTACAGCGATGGCGAGACTTGCGGGGGCGGGGAAACTCATCGCTGCGTCCGTGGCCGGCCCGAACCCGGCTGCCCAAGTTCCTGCCTGCGAGGTTTGCACATTCCGGGGTGCTCCGATGGCAGGGACCGCGACGCCGCCGCCACGGCCACCTCCACGGCCGCGTTCCGGGCCGGCGGTCGCCACGTACATGTCGGTTCGCGGCCAGAGGAGGGGCGTCGCCGAACTTTGAACTCACAGATGACAAAGTATGGACTTCTCCAGCGGAAGTCCCCTAGCGTGACGGCGCAACCACAGGCGTCATGCAATCTCGCGGATTCGTTCAGCCCGACCGGAGTGCCACCCCCTTCTGGAGGACCGATGCATCCACGGCTGTTCCAACGTGCCCGAACACAGCTCACCACTCTGCTCGTAGGAAGTTTTCTCGCAGGAGGCGTCTGGGCCGCCTCTCCGTCCGCGGCCGCACCCGACGAGATCCCGCCTCAGGAACCAGGCGTGACCCTGCGCGTCTTCGACACCCAGGTACCGCTCAGCAAGCTGTGCACGCTCAAGCCCGGCCAGACGCCCAACTACGACAAGCTGATGCCCGACGTGAACTGGTCGACGGTGGGCGACTTCGGTGGCTACGCCGACAACTTCGTTGCTGAGGCCTCTGGTTACCTCGTCATCCCCTCCGACGGTACGTACACCTTCCGCCTCACCAGTGACGACGGCTCGCGTCTCACGATCGACGACCAGGAGGTCATCGACCACGACGGTCTCCACGGTGCCGAGCCGAAGGACGGGTCCGTCCAACTCGAAGCAGGATCACACCCGTTCCGAGTCGACTACTTCGAGAGGGGCGGCGAGCAGCAGCTCACACTCGCCTGGAGGCCGCCGGGCAAGGATGACTTCGGTGTGATCCCGCGTGAGGCGCTCAGCACGGACGCCGGGGTCGTCCGGGTCACGGCGCCGGGACGCAAGGAATGCGAGTCGGGTGCAGACAGCCCCGGAGACGGCCTGCCGCTCACGGACGTCCGCCCCGACCTCGCCCTCACCGACCTGCGACCGGACGGTTTCGAACCGCAGGTCACCGGCATGGACTGGCTGCCGGACGGGCGCCTCGCGCTGTCCACCTGGGGCGGCTCCGAGGCCGTCAAGGGTGAGGTGTACCTCCTGGACCACGTCACGGGGGACACCAGTCGCGACAAGGTGACGGTGACAAAGGTCGCCGAGGGCCTGCGCGAGCCCATGGGCATCAAGTACGTCGACGGCTCGCTCTACGTCTCGCAGAAGCACGAACTGACGCAACTCGTCGACATCGACGGTGACTTGGTCACCGACTCCTACCGCACGGTGGCCACATGGCCATACGGCGGCAACTTCCACGAGTTCGCCTTCGGGCTGCTCTACCGCGACGGC
This sequence comes from Streptomyces sp. NBC_01341, assembly GCF_035946055.1. Taxonomy (NCBI): domain Bacteria; kingdom Bacillati; phylum Actinomycetota; class Actinomycetes; order Kitasatosporales; family Streptomycetaceae; genus Streptomyces; species Streptomyces sp. NBC_01341. The sequence continues at coordinate 6,910,073 of NZ_CP108364.1, forward strand.
TTCTTCTACGTGAACCTGTCGGTCGCGATCAACTACGGCGGCGCGACGACCACCCCGCAGCCGGCGCCGGGCCGGGGTACGACGTACAGGGTGAACAAGAAGACGGGCAAGATCAAGGCGGTGGCAGGCGGCCTGCGGACCCCGAACGGGATCGGCTGGGGCCCCGGCGACGACATCTTCACCACCGACAACCAGGGCGGCTGGCTGCCGGCTTCCAAGCTCGTGCACATCAAGCAGGACCGCTTCTTCAACCACTACACCGAGCCCTCGGGCCCATTCGACAACCGTGCCGTCAACCAGCCGGTGCTCTGGCTGCCGCAGAACGAGATCGGCAACTCCCCGAGCACACCTCTGCACCTGACGAAGGGGCGTTTCGCAGGGCAGATGCTCATCGGTGACGTCACCTACGGCGGACTGCAACGCGCATACCTGGAGAAGGTGAAGGGGGAGTACCAGGGCGCGGTGTTCCGCTACACCCAGGGCCTCGAGGCCGGTGTCAACCGCATCACCATGGGGCCCGACGGCGCGATCTACGCCGGCGGTCTCGGGGCCGACGGAAACTGGGGCCAGGAGGGGAAGCTGAAGTTCGGCCTGCAGAAGCTCACACCCAACGGGGGCAACACGTTCGACATCCAGGAGATGCGCGCCGTGCCCGGTGGCTTCGACCTGGAGTACACCCAGCCGCTGTCCGAGGCCACGGCCGCGGAGCTGGTGACCCGTTACAGGGCCGAGCAGTGGCGCTACACACCGACGGCCGACTACGGAGGCCCGAAGATCGCCGAGGAGCAGCTCGGCGTCACGTCGGCGACCCTCGCCGAGGACGGCCGTACCGTGCGCCTGCGGCTCGACGGGCTCAAGCCCGGCCGCGTCGTACACCTCCGCTCGCCGCGCCCCTTCGCCTCGGCCTCCGGCGAGACGCTCTGGAGCACGGAGGCGTGGTACACGCTGAACGCCCTGCCGGGGAAGCAGCCGCCGCCGGCCACCCTGTACGAGGCCGAGGAGGCCCGGCTGACCGGTACGGCCGGAGTCAACACCGACCACCCCGGCTTCTCGGGCAGTGGGTTCGTCGACCGCTACAACACGGAGAACAAGGGCGCCACGACCTTCGACGTCACCGTGCCCAAGGTCGGCGACTACGACGTGAACCTGCGCTACTCCAACGGTCCCAACCCCTACCAGGGCACCAAGTCGCTCTCCCTCTACGTCAACGGAAAGAAGCTGAAGCAGACGCGTCTCGCCTCGACCGGCACCTGGGACGCCTGGTCCACGCAGACCGAGCGGATCCGCCTGCACGCCGGGCCCAACACCCTCTCGTACCGCTTCGATCCCGGTGACGCGGGCCATGTGAACCTCGATCTGATCACTGTGCTCGCCCACGGGACCCCCGTCCCCCTCTTCGACGGCACCGCCGCCTCCCAGGAGCAGTGGCAGCACACGGACGGCCGGAACGTCGAGTGGCCCCTGGCCGCGGAGGGAGCCATGGAGGTGTGCTGCGGGGACATCCGCACCAAGGACGCCTATCAGGACTTCAGGCTGCACCTGGAGTTCCGGGTACCGCTGCTGCCGGACGACGTTACGGGTCAGAATCGCGGGAACAGCGGCATCTACCTGCAGGACCGCTACGAGTTGCAGATCCTCGACTCGTTCGGTGACACCACCCTCGACACGAACGAGGCGGGGGCCATCTACCAGAAGAAGGCTCCGGACATCAACGCGGCCACCGCACCGGAGACATGGCAGAAGTACGACGTCACGTTCCGCGCTGCCCGCTTCGACGACAACGGCCTCAAGACCGCCGACGCGCGAGTCACGGTCGTGTGGAACGGCACGAAGGTCCACGACGACATCGCGATCGACGGACCGACCGGTGCCGGCATCGCCGAAGGGGCCTCGGCCGGAGCGATCCGGCTCCAGGACCACGGGAACAAGGTGCGATTCCGCAACATCCGCATCGAGCCGCTCGGCTGAGGATCCGGCGCGACCACCGACGCGGGGCACCTGCCAAGGCAGGTGCCCCGCACCGGTCTGCCCGCCTTCACCGCCGGTGGGCCCGAGCGGGCCACCGTGGTCCCGGTCGACGTCAGCCCGGCGAAGCCTCCGCCGCACTCCATGCGGACGACAGACCCGTCAGCCACGCAGGCGGCAGCTCGGCGTGCTCCCACTCCGCCCGCAACGCGGACGGCGTGACGGTGAGGCGCTCCAGCACGGCGATGCTCGTGGGGGAGTGGAGGAGGGAGTAGCGACCGTGAAGGGCGATGTGACTGCTCGGCCCGTACCGGGCGTACAACCTGGCCAGCCGCTCCCGCTCGGCCTGGGCGAACCGCTCCAACTGTCCGGCGTATCCCACGCGGCCCACGACACTCATGGTGCCGAGCACCGCGGTGAGCACTTCGTCCGACACTTCGGGGTCGAGGTCCGAGCTGCCGCTGAAGGTGAGATAGACCGGTGTCACGGCAACCTTCGCGCGCTCCACGTCCACTTTCCCGACGGGGTGGTGGCCTCGCGACGTGTTCTCCTCGGTCCCGGACGCAGCCGGGCCGATGGCACGTTCCAGGGCCCGTCCGGCGGCACCGACGAGCACGTCGCCGGCGGCACGGGCGCCGTCGTTCCATCCCATGCCGTACGGTTGCCCGCTGTCGCCCGGGGCGCCGCCGGCCTTGCCGAGTTCGCCGGCGGCGTCCGCGATCGCCCCGGCCTGCACGAGCGCGATGAGCTCCTCGGCCTCACTCCGGGGGACGCCCGCACGGCCCAGGAGCTCGAAGAGGGTCTCCTTCGCATTCATGACGCTGGCGGAGTCCAGCGGGTACCGGCCCGCTTCGGCGGTGTCGATCGTGTCCTCCTCGTCTGCCCGGCCTGCCACCGGTGCGATGCGTAGCGCCTGTGCCGCACCGTCCGCGCTTCGGCCGTGCGACGCTTCACGGGCGACGGACGCCGCCCCTGTTCCCAAGTCTCCACGACTCGCCGGTCGAAGCGGAGCCCGGACACGACGCCCGGGGCCATCAGCCGCGGCGGTACGGCGCCGGCCGGCCGTCCGTGGGTCAGGGGCGGGTGCCGAGGATCTCCACGCCGAGTGCCGCGAGTTCCCCGATCGACGCGTCGTGCGGGCCGGCGTCGGTGATGAGCCCGCTGATCTCCTCCCAGGGCAGCACCCGGTAGCGCGAGGCCGTTCCGATCTTCTCGGAGGAGGCGAGGATGTAGGTGTCCGCCGCACGGGAGGCCAGAGCGCGCTTCATCGCCGCCTCCTCGGAATCGCCCGTGGTCAGTCCCGCCTCGTGGTGCACGCCGGTCACGCCGAGCAGACAGAGGTCGGCGGAGACGTATTGGGCGGCCTCGACCGCGGTCGCGCCGCAGGTCACCGCCGAGTGCTTGAAGACGCGCCCGCCGAGCAGGAACAGCTCCGCGTGCGGATGGTCGAGCAGGGCTGCGGCGATCGTCGGACTGTGGGTGATCACGGTGCAGGCGAGATCCTGCGGAAGCGCCCGCGCGACGGCCAGGGCGGTGGTGCCCCCGTCGAGGATCAGGGCGTCGCCCGGCCGGACCAGGCCGGCGGCCACGGAAGCGACCTTTCGCTTCCCGTCGGGGGACACGCCCAGACGTGAGGAATGGTCGACCACGGCGGGCGAGACCGGAAGCGCGCCGCCGTAGACCCGTTGGCACAGTCCGTCGGCCGCGAGATCACGGAGGTCGCGCCGCACGCTGTCCTCGGAGATCCCCAGTTCGGCGGCCACAGCCTTGGCGACGATCTTTCCTTCGCGGGAGAGCAGGCCGAGCAGGTGGGCGCGTCGTTCAGCAGCCAACATCTGTGTTCTCTCCTGTTCATGCGCGTTTCTGCATGTATCCTAGCGTCCCGCGACCTTGACATCCGCGCACACCCCGATCACCGGTCCGAGGATGCGGTGGGGGTTGCGGTCGTGATCCGGCCGGTGCGGGCCCCGCCCGACGCCGGCGTGTCAGGACGTCGCGGCTCCACGTCGCACCTCGTACCCGTACCCCGACCGCAGGAGACCGTGTGAGCAGCCCCGGCACAGACACCCCCGACCACCGTGGCCGCACCGGTCTCGATCGCGCGGGACGGGATCTGCGGCGCAACCCGGACGTGGTGATCCGCGATGTCGAGCTCACGTCCCAGGGGTGGCACGTCCTGCGCCGCACGACCTTCGACTACCGGCGCCGTGACGGGCGCTGGGCCACCCAGCAGCGCGAGACGTACGACCGCGGCAACGGCGTAGTCGTCCTGCCCTACGACACCGAACGCCAATGCGTCCTGCTCACCCGCCAGTTCCGCTACCCCGCCTACGTCAACGGCCACCCCGACGGCATGCTCGTCGAAGCCGCCGCGGGGCTGCTCGACGCGGACGATCCGATCACCGCCGTCAGGCGCGAGGGCGCGGAGGAGCTCGGTGTCACGCTCGGCCGGCTCACCCACGTCCTCGACGCCTTCATGAGCCTCGGTTCGGTCACCGAGTGCCTGCACTACTTCGCCGCCCCTACACCGCGGCGGACAGAGTCGGAACCGGCGGAGGGCTGGAGGAGGAGGGTGAGGACATCGAGGTCCTCGAGCTTCCCTTCGCGGAAGCACTCGCCATGACCCGCGACGGGCGCATCACGGACGGCAAGACCATCCTGCTCCTGCAATGGGCCGCCCTGGACGGGCCGTTCGCGCCCGCGACCGGATGACGGGAGGCGTGCGGAGCCGACGGCAGCGCGGCCATGTCCCGGGTTTCCGGCCGGAAGGGCCGCGCTGTCGGGGCGGGTGGCACGGGGCTGCCGCCCGCCGACCGCTGGGCGGAGCTGTGCGACAGCCCGACGACCGCGCGAGTGCGGTCGTGTGCGCGCAAGCCGGTCGCGCCCCGCGGACGGCCCCGGCGGGCGTCAGCCGTTGAACGTGTCCGGGTCGAAACCGGTGCGCTCGTCACGGTTGAGGGCGGAGATCTCGCCGACATCCGCGTCGGTGAGTTCGAAGTCGAAGAGAGCGAAGTTCTCCTCGATCCGCTTCTGCGTCGATGACTTGGGGAAGACGATGTCGCCGCGCTGCAGGTGCCAGCGCAGGGTCACCTGAGCCGTCGACCTGCCCACGCGCTCCGCGATGCGGGTGATGGCCGGGTCGTCCAGCACCTTGCCCTGCGCGATGGGCGACCACGCCTCGGTGGCGATGCCGTGCTCGGTGCCGAAGGAGCGGACGGTGTCCTGGGTGAGGTAGGGGTGAACCTCGATCTGGTTCACCGCAGGGACCACCGTGCTGCTCTCCATCAGCCGACGCAGGTGGTGCGGCTGGAAGTTGGAGACGCCGATCGCCTTGACCCGTCCGGAGCGGTAGATCTCCTCCATGGCGTGCCAGGTCTCCACGAAGTCCCCGACACCCGGCAGGGGCCAGTGGATGAGGAAGAGGTCCAGATAGTCGAGCCCGAGCTCTTCCATCGTGCCCTCGAACGCACCCAGAGCGGCATCGTGCGCGTGGGCACCATTGTTCAGTTTGCTGGTCACGAAGACGTCGGCCCGCTCCAGTCCGGAGTCACGGACCGCCTGGCCCACCCCCTTCTCGTTGCCGTACATCTCCGCGGTGTCGATGTGCCGGTAGCCGGCTCTGATGGCTGCCAGGGTCGTCTCGCGGGTCTCCTCCGGCGGGATCTGGAAGGTCCCGAAGCCGAGCTGCGGGATCTTCACACCGTTGTTGAGCGTCACGTCGGGTACTGAGGACACGGTGGCTCCTTGCTGTTCTGTGCCTGGGAGGCGGTGAGCTGAGCTGGTCCGGGAGGGTGCCGTCGGCCGAGGACGGATCCACCGGGAGTGCGCGAGTTGCCGTCGGCGAGGGGGATCGCCTCAATCCCGACCCCGGTGGATCATGCGTTCCGTCCTTCTCGCGTCGTACCCGAACAAGCAGGTGGAAAACGGGCTGTAGGTATCTATATCAGCAACTTTCGTTTACGGTGCGTTACGTAGAGGGGAGCTCTCCCGGCGCCCGTGCAGTCGCTGTTCAACGACTCCGGCCCGCGAGGGCCTGAGGCCGCCGTCCGCCCCGAGCGCGGCCTGGGGGCGCGTCGTTGTCGCGTCCGGCTTCCAAGGGCCCCGAGTGGGTGGTGTCCGAGTCCGCACCAACCCCCCGATCCGGGCCGGGTCCGAAGAGGTGCGCCGGGCGAATAGGGTGACTCGCATGTCTGTCACGTTGAGCTCCACCAAGACCCGAGCGGCTCTCCGCGTCTCAGCGCGAATCTCCGGCGAAATGCTGGTGGTCCTTGTCATGGCCGCGGCGGTGGTGTGGCTGCTCGGCCGTATGTGGTCGGTCGTCTGGCCGCTGATAGTCGGCCTGTTGCTGACCACACTGACATGGCCGATCACGCGCCACCTGCGTCGGCGCGGGTGGCCTCCGGCTCTGGCTGCCTCCGTCGTGACGGTGGTGTTCCTCCTGGTGGCCGTCGGGGTCGCGGCGCTCATCGCGGTGCCGGTGGCCTCGCAGTCCGGTGAACTCGCCGACGGCGTGGTCGAAGGCATCCAACGGCTGAGGGAGTGGGCCTCCGGGCCGCCGCTGAACATCGGTGACGATCAGATCACCGGCGCGTTCGATTCGGCGACCAGCCGCATCCAGGACAGCATCGGCAGCATGGTCACCACCGTCGTCACCGGAGTGAGCACCGTGGTCAACGGTGTGGTGACAGCCGTCCTGGCGGTCTTCCTGATGTTCTTCATGCTCAAGGACGGCCCCCGCTTCCTGCCCTGGCTCGCCCGTCAACTGCCCGGGCGGCTCGCCACGGACGTGCCGACCGTCGCGGCACGCGGCTGGGCGACCCTGGGCGAATTCGTACGCTCCCAGGCATACGTCGGTCTGCTCGACGCGGTCCTCATCGGCCTCGGCCTGTGGATCGTCGGAGTGCCGCTCGTGCTCCCCCTGGCGGTGCTGACCTTCGTCTCCGCGTTCGTGCCGATCGTGGGCGCACTGTTCGCGGGCTTCGTCGCCGTTCTGATCGCCCTCGTGTCGAACGGACTGACCGACGCGCTGATCGTCCTGGCGATCATCGTGGTGGTGCAACAGCTGGAGGGCAACGTGTTCCAGCCCATGATCCAGAGCCGGGGACTCGGCCTGCACGCCGCGGTGGTCCTGCTGGCGGTGACGTTGGGCGGAAGCCTCGCCGGCATCGTGGGCAGCCTGCTCGCGGTGCCCGTCGCCGCACTGATCGCCGTGGTCTGGAACTACCTCCGCGAGCAGCTCAGCGTGCCGACGCAGGACCCAACGCAGGACCCGGAAGCCCACGCGTCACCGGTCGGCTCCTCGTCGTAGGGTGCGCGACCGCTGAGGTGCGTTCCGGACTCCACGGGCTGCCGGACCGCGGACGGGTCGCGGTGGGTTGCCCAGGGATCGGATTGCCCAGGGATCGTGACAGCGGCGGCCACGCTTCGGGGGAGAGCCGACACGGAGTCATACCGGGGCCCCACACGGGCACTAGCAGAGGCACCAGGTCCGACGGTGCGACGCGACGAGGCGTCGTGGCCGACCCGACAGGAAGAGGGGAACCACGCCGTGACTCTGCCCCATCTGACAGCCGAAGCCCGCAGCAGCGCACTGAAGAGGGCCATAGCCGTACGCCAGGAGCGTGCCGAGCTGCTGGCCGATCTCAAGGCGGGCAGGATCTCCCTGCATGACGTGTTCAGACGCAGCGACCCGGTCGTGGCCAGGACATCCGTCCGACGCCTTCTGGAGTCGCTTCCCCGCATCGGCAAGATTCGGGCAGGTCAGATCCTCCGTGAGTACGGAATCTCCGAGACGCGCCGCGTCCGGGGTCTCGGTGCGCACCAGAAGCACCGCCTTCTCACGTTGTTTCCGGATCAGGGCTGACCGGCGCGCCGACGGGGACGCCGGGCGACACCGGTGGCGTGGCGGGCGCGCTGCCGTACCCCGGGCGGCCGTCGGGGCGAGTGCGCCGGCGCGGACGTGAACCGCCGGCACACCGGGGGAGACCGAGCGGGTGACCCTCCGTCCCCGCCCATTCGCTCGACGAGTTTCCGACCCACGTGCCACGAGAGAACATCTGCTCCGCAGACGCTGTGGGTCGTCGGGCGAAAGGGAGAACAGGGACCGGGCGTCAAGGCGCCGGGTGGTGAGGAATCCGGCCGGATCGGACTGCGGGGGAGACGGGGGAGAGACCGCTGCCACCGCGGGTGGACCGCGCCCGAACAGCACCGCCGGCACTTGGGTGGGCCGCGACGAACATGGTCGCGGCCCACCCAACTGCGTCAGCCGCTCGGCGGCTTCATCGGCCTTGGTGCAGGGAATCCGCACGGTGCAGGCGATAGTGGACGTATTCCTGGGCACGCGGGACATGGGACCGGCCGCCGTCTTCGAGAATGTGTGTGCTGACGGCGTCAGTTCGGGCGGAATATTTTTCTGCGTGCAATGTGTGAGGCCCCGAACCGAGGGCACGCGGTGTCCTGAGAGCGAATCGCCGGAAATCTTCCGGTCGTTCGTCCCGATTCCACCGACGAATCGGTGGGCCGCGCATTCCGATAAGGAGCATCTTATGACTGACAACATCTGGGGCTACCAGCCGACCTCCGGCCACACTGCGGGCAATGACCTGATCGGCTACAAGGTCGAAGCCACCGACGGCACCATCGGCAAGGTCGACAAGCATTCCGACGAGGTCAACTCCGCCTACCTGGTGGTCGACACCGGCGTCTGGATCTTCGGGAAGCACGTACTGCTCCCCGCGGGCACCGTGCGTACCGTGGATCAGGCCGAGCGGAAGGTCTTCGTCGACCTCACCAAGGAGCAGATCAAGGGCTCACCCGAATTCGACAAGGACAAGCATGTCGGCGACGCCGGATACCACGACCAGGTCGGCGGCTACTACACGAGCCACCGCCGCGTCTGACCGCACAGCGATACCCCGCCGAAAGGGGCCGGCCGAAGAGAATTAGGTCGGCCCCTTTCGGTTTCCTGTCGCATTTTGAGGTAACCCGCCCCGTGGCCCTGAGCGGGGGCAGGTTACCCAGGGAGGGAATCCTCGATGAAGGCGAAGAACGCGATCGTCATTGCCGCGGCGATGTGTGTGGGCGCGGCAGCCAGTAGTCGACTTCCGGGTCGACCGGCAGGGCCACTGCACAGGGTCGTTGGCGGGCCGCCACACCCAGGCGGCCATCGTTCGGGCCGGGCGCGATCTCTACGTGAAGGGTGACCGCGCCTTCTGGGCGAACTCCCTGCAGGGCCGTCCGGGCACGTACAGCATCATTCGTGAGCTGCAGGGGAAACGGGTGAGGTCACAGGCGGGGCGAGCCGGCAGCCAGGGCATGTGCGACAAGCGGTCGTTCCTCGCCGCCCTGGACAGTGACACGACCGAACGCACAGGCATGACCAGGGGCGCGATGACCACGATCGGCGGTAAGAGGGCCCTGGCGCTGGAGAAGAAGCAGCCCGGCGGTGAGAAGGTCACCCTGTACGTGGCCACGGACGGCGAGCCGTACGTCCTCAAGACGGTCACCGGGGGCGGAGAGGAGCCGGGGAAGGCCCTGTTCAGCGACTACAGCACACAGGTCGAGGCCCAGGAGCCGGCCGCTGACGAGATCGTCGACCCGGCGGTCCTTGAGCAAGGGTGACGTCGATGCGGGCCGATGCCTTCGCCGCGTTTCGGTCGGCGGGACCCGGGCACGCGGCCCTCATGGACAAAAGCGAAGAGCTTGTGGAGACCCGCGGCAATGAGCACACGTGGTTCTGGCCGCCGACGCCAACGGCGACGGCAAGCCCGACGTCTGGATGACGGACACCACCGGTGACGGCAAGGCCGATCTGTATCAGTTCGACACCACTGGTGACGGCGAGGTCGATGTCACCATGGTCGAGCGTTCCGCCGAGGCAGGCGAGGACCGTGTCGTGGTGGAGGGTGACGGCGGCCACCCTGTGGGCGGCTGAGCACGATCTTTGTTCGACCGCCTTCGTCACCGGTGTCCGGGGCTCCCCGAGAGTCCCGGACACTTCTGTGTCCGCCGCCCGGCACGAAAGTCCGGGATGATTCACAACTCCGTGTCTGTGTCATGGCGTTCAGGGTAGAAGGCGCGCATGGCATCAATGAAGCGTGTGGCCCTCGCCCCCCGTATGCTGCGGCAGTTGCGGCGCGTGCGCTCCGTCTACCTGGTGGGTGCCCTGCTCTCGCTGCTGGGTCTGCTGACTCAGGGGCGGGCCGGAGCAGCGAGCGGCAGGCAGCTGGAGATCGCGGGGTTGCTCCTGGTGGTGTTCACCGTGCTGCTCGGGGTGACTCTGGTGCAGCTCCGGCGACACCGGCGCAGGGCGCAGTGCAGCACCGCGCAGAAGCTGACACCGACCGCTCTGCGGAGCTGACAGCGCTCGTTCCGCTGAGCCGCCGCTCGCACTGCGAAGGGGGACCGGGCCGGCGCTCCTCCCACTGCGGTGGGACGTGGCGCCCGGACGCGGCTCCGGTGAACGGCAGTACGCGAGCAGTCGCGTCACGGCGTGTGCCGGTCGGTCTGCCCGCCACCGGAGCCCAAGATCGTCTTGCTGGCCCGTAGCCCGTAGCCCGTAGCCCGTAGCCCGCAGCCCGCAGCGCGTGGAAGCCGTAGCCGTAGCGACAGCCGCAGAGCCTGATGCCGAGCCCCACACGTCCGAGGAGACGGTGGGGCGCTTCTCGTGTCGGAGAGGACAGGTGCCCCGAGGATGGGTGCCCCGTCCCGCATCGCACGCGCAGCACCCCCGGCACCTCGACCCCCGCGTCCTCAGACGCGCTCCCTGGGCGCACCGTCGCCCCGGTCGAGGCGTTCGGCCGCCCGGTCGGCGAGCCCGTCACCCTTCCGCCCGTTCTTCCTGTCCAGCCGAGCGGTGACCGGTGAGGCAGCGGCTCCGTGGAGCACGACGGAGACCAGCACGGTGAAGACCACGACGGCCCACATCTCGTCCTCGTAGCTGCCGAAGTTCCCGCGGGCACAGGCATAGGCGAGGTAGAAGAACGAACCGATGCCCCGAATCCCGAAGAACGCCGTCACCAGACGCTCCTTGCGGGCCCCCGCTCCTCGCAACAGCGCGAGCCATGCGGTCAGCGGCCGGATCAGGAGGTGAAGCATCAGCCCCGTCGCGGCACCCTGCCAGGTGAGGTGGGTCAGGGCGCCCGTCGCGATGAAGGCTCCCGTCGCGAAGAGGAGCACCGCCATGAGCAGCCGCTCTATCTGCTCGATGAACTCGTGGAGGACCTGGTGGTAGTCGTGGCCCCGCTCGCACCTGCGCAGGGTGCATGCGGCGGCGAAGACCGCGAGGAAGCCGTAACCGTGGAGCGATTCGGCGAGGCCGTACGAGGTGAGGGTCGCCGCCAGCGCCACGAAGCCCTCACCGTGCTCGGCGAGCCGGAGCGGTGCCGCGCCGGCATGGAAGAGGACGCGTCCGAGGAGCAGTCCTGTACCCATTCCGACGACCACGCCCACCACGAGTCGTACGAGCACGTCGCTCCAGGCCCAGTGCACGATCCAGTCCGTCGACCAGGCCTGGCCCGAGGCGCCCAGTGCGAGCGCGGCGAGGACGAACGGGAAGGCGAGCCCGTCATTGAGCCCCGCCTCGCTCGTGAGCGCGAAGCGCACCTCGTCCTCGTCGTACTCCGCATCGGTCGGCTCACCCACGCGCACCTCGGAGGCGAGCACGGGGTCCGTCGGTGCCAGCACCGCCGCCACGAGGAGGGCGACGTAGGGCGGCCAGTCCAGCAACCACCAGGCGGCGAGGGCGGTGGCGGCGATGGTGAGCGGCATCGCGATGCCGAGCAGACGCCAGGTGGTGGCCCAGGGCCGTCGGCCGAAAGGACGGTTGATGGCGAGCCCCGCGCCCATCAGGGAGGCGATGACGCAGAGTTCGGTCAGGTGCTCCACCCAGACCCCGTGTGTCGTCGGGTCGACCTGTGGCAGTGGCAGCGACAGTGGCAGCGCGTAGACGAGCACACCGGACGCCAGGAACACCATCGGTGGGGAGACGGGCCGGCGCGACAGCAGCCGAGGGAGCACTGCCGCGAGGAGCGCCCCCAGGCCGAGGCACCCGTACACAGCGCCGGTGGTAGTGATGGCCACGCCGGCCACTCCCTTCTCCTGATCCGATTGCTCTGCGCCGTCTACCCCCTTCGCGTGCCCGTAGCGAGAATGCGGGGCAGTGATGCCGCGGCCCGGAACGAACGGAGGCCGGGTGCGCGTGAGTCCGCCTCGGCGATGCGGGGCGCCGCGCCCCGGCACGCAGGTGACGGCCCGGCAACTGTGCGTCGGAGAAGGGGATACGGGGTCGCCTCCAGACGCAGACGGTGGTTGCGCTTCACTGTGACCTTCCGTTGACACCCGAGGATCTTGGAGGTGGCCCCGCAGTGAAATCATGGGTCTCGCGTGCCGCGTTGGCAGGAGGCGCGGCGTTTGCGCTGGTGATGGGAACATCCGGTTCTGCCAGTGCGGCCGACACCACGCTGTTCCTGTCCGACATCGACGGCCATTCGCTCGGCACGATGACGCACCTGGACCCGGACCCCGACACTTTCAGGGTCTGCGACACGCGCGCCGACGGGCACGGCGTGACAGGGAAGCTGTACATCTACATCGGCGGCTGGCAGCTCAGGGAGACGAAGGCGGACGGCGGTGACGCCGGTTGCGGGTACTTCGACTACAACGTCGTCCCCTACACGGCCAAGTACCTGATGAAGATCTGCTGGAACGGTCCCGGAGAAATCTGCGCCAAGAGGGAATTCACCGAGGACTGACCGCTCCGGCGTACCGCTCGTCCCGGGCATGTGAAGCTCGATCGGGCTTTCGGGTGCCCGGGACCGGCCGGCCGCGGGGCATGCGCTGCGGCCGGCCGCGCGCATCTCTCGGGCCGCCTCCCCCGACGAGCTACTGTTCGGCTGCGGAGCGACCGGCTGCGCGGGCCCACAGGAACAGGGGGACCTGCAGGGGCAGCCTGCCGAGGGCGAGCGCGCGGGCTGGTGCCGGGCGGTCGCGCCAGTCGTACGCCATCTGCACGTTGGCCGGGAAGACGCCGACCAGGAGGAGCGCCGTCGCCCGGGCGCTGAGCCTCCGGGTGCGGGGCACGGCGAGTCCCGCCGCGAGCGCAAGCTCCACGACGCCGCTGGCCCTGGTCCAGACCCTGGGGCTGCCTGGGAGGGCTCGCGGCACGATCGCGTCGAAGGGTCGCGGGACGGCGAAGTGCGCGACCCCGGCCGCGGCGAGGACGCCGGCGAGCAGGAGAGGGGAACCGGGGGTGCGGCGGACGACGCGTGCCATGGGGGCTCCTGGTGCTGGGTCGGCGGTCCGGGCCACAAAGGTTACCCCGCGGTAAGGAGCGCTCGGGCCGGCAATGGTGCCCCGTCTCCGTGCCGCCCTGTGCCCGACTTCAGGGCAGGGGGCGGCGTTACGGCGCACGCGGCCCGGCGAGGCGGAGGCGGCGCGACGCCGAAGTGCGTGCCACGATGGCCCGCACCCCCTCAAGAGCCGAGCCGAAGGAACGGGAGTGCCACTGTGCGGCTGCTGCTGACCTCGGACACGCACGTACCCAAGCGGGCCAGGCAGCTGCCCGCCGCTCTGCTGGAGGCGGTCGACGCGGCCGATGTCGTCGTCCACGCCGGTGACTGGGTCGACGTGGCCACCCTGGATCAGTTCGAGGCGCGTGCGCGGCGCCTCGTGGGCGTCTTCGGCAACAACGACGGAGCGGAGCTGCGCGCCAGGCTCGACGAGATCGCACTCGTCGAGCTCGCAGGGATCCGCCTGGGTGTCGTGCACGAGACGGGTGCGTCGCGGGGGAGGGAGCAGCGGTGCGCCGCCCGTTTCCCCGATCTCGACGTCCTGGTGTTCGGTCACAGCCACATTCCGTGGGACACCGTCGCTCCCGGCGGGCTGCGCTTGCTCAACCCCGGCTCACCGACCGACCGGCGGAGGCAGCCCCACCGCACGTACATGACCGCCGAGGTATCGGGCGGACAGCTCGTCGGCGTACGTCTGCACCGCCTTCCCCACCCGGGCTGACCGCCCGGGGGCTGTCCGGGCTCCGGTCGCGCGACATGCCCATCGTGCCATCGTGGCCTGCTGCCCGGGCGGTCCCCGGGGTTGGTCACCGAGGCCGCCGGGAATATGCGCCCCGACGGGGAAGTTCCACCTGGGATGAGTGATTCGTCCGCTTTCATGTCTTCCTCGCCGGTCGATCCCGATCGTGTGCGTGCCCGCTTGGCGGCCGAGCGGGCCGACACGCTCGTGCGCATCGCCTCCCTGAGCCGCGAATACGACGGGATCGTCGAGGCGAACGCCCTTGTGGCGATCGACGACGAGCACGACCCCGAAGGGTCGAGCACGGCCTTCGAGCGTTCCCATATCGCGTCACTGCGGGCGCAGGCCCGCAGCTTTCTGGACGAACTGGACCAGGCGGCGCAACGGCTGGACGAAGGCGACTACGGGGTGTGCGAGGACTGTCGCGGACCGATCCCCGAAGAACGTCTGCTGGCACGCCCGGCGGCGAGCACCTGCGTACGCTGCGCCGCGGCCGGCCGCCGCTGAACGGCGGCTCGCGCGTCGCGCCGTGGCCGCCGCCCGGTCGGGCGCCCGAGGTCGATAACCATCCGTGTCCGAGGTGTCACGCACGACTCCCGATCGCGGTGCACCCGCGCCCGAGGATGAGTATGCGTGCCGGAAGGCCCCGGCCCGGCGGTCTCTATGCGGCGGCCCATTCGTGCGGCCTGCCGCCGCGCCACCTCACCCACGCGGGGTCGTCGAGCAACAGGTCGGGGTCCTCGAGTCCGGTACGGCGCAGGAACTCGACGACATCGCGGTCGCTGTACGCGATGCCGAGAATGTGGGTGTCGGCGGAGCTCCGCACGGAAACGCGGCGGCCGCCGTCCGGGCTCAGGTGATGAACGGTGACGGGCGGGTTCATCCATCCACGGTGCCTCCGGGAGCGGGTCATGCGCCACCGCTGGGCCGGGACGCCTCGCGCGTGACACTGCGCCCCACCGGGGCCGATGTGCGAACGGCCGTCGAAAACCATGCGCGCACACCGGCCCGCCCCGGATATCGTTCGGCGTCCTGTACCGGCCAGGAAGGTACCCAGCATGAGCAGCCTCACGTCGTCCCTGCCCGAACGGCTCGAACTCTCGGGCGAGGGTCTCGTTCTCCGCGACTGGTCGGAGAGGGACCTGACAGAGATGCCGGCGATCTTCGACCACCCGGACATCGCGCACTGGACTCCGATCGTCTCGCCCTTCGACGAGACCGCAGCCCGTAAGCGGCTGAAGCGGGCCAGGCAGCTGCGCGAGGAGGGTACGACCATTCTCCTCGCCATCACCGTCGACGGCGGCGCACCGCTCGGCGAGGTGATGCTGCGCCGCGCCCCCGAGGGAACGGAGATCGGTTACGCGGTCGGCCCCGCGCACCGCGGCCAAGGGCTCGCGGCACGGGCGGTGCGTGTGATGGCCGCCTACGCCTTCGAGCAGCTGGGTGCGGAGCAGGTCATCCTGGAACTGGAGGCCGACAATGCCGCCAGCGTCGCCGTCGCCGGCAGGGCGGGCTTCGGACTCCTCGACCTCCCGCTGATCGAGGGCGAGGAGAAGGGACGGCCGTTCGCGCTGCAGACGTGGGGGCTGAACCGTCCCCCCGCCTGATCAGCGAGCTGTGCGCCGTGCGGTCCGTGGCGGCTACGCAGGGGTGTGGCCCCGCTCGGGGCCGTTGTGCGGGTCCCCGGGGGCGCACGCCTCCGCCAGCGACGCGCGGACCCTCTGCAGGAGCGGCTCCTGTGCGCTGCGCAGGAAGAAGTGACCGCCCGGCAACTCGTGGTGGGTGAAGGCTGCCGACGTCTGTTCGTGCCAGGCCTCCACCCGGGCGGCCGGCACCGCCTGGTCCTCCGTCCCGGAGAAGGCCACGACCGGGCACGCGAGCGGGGGACCCGGACGGTAGGCGTACGTATCGAGGAGCTCGAAGTCCGCACGGATCGTCGGCAGCAGGAGTTCCAGGAGTTCGGTCTCGGCGAGTATCTCTTCGGAGAGCCCGCCCAGTGAACGCATCCTGTCGATCACGATCGCGTCCGACCGGTCGTGGACCCGGGGCCGTGCCTGCCGCGACTGCGGCGCGGGGCCGCCGGACACGAAGAGCACCCGTGGCCCGGGGATACCGCGCCGGTGCAGCTCACGCGCCAGCTCGAACGCCACCAGCGATCCCATGCTGTGTCCGAAAAGAGCGTAGGGCAGCTTGAGTTCGGGTTCGACAGCCGATGCCAGGGCGTCGACCAGCATCCCCATCCGGGTGAAGGGCTGTTCACCGAATCGCGACTGGCGCCCCGGAAGTTCCACGCCGCAGACCTCCACCTCGCCGCCGAAGGAGGCGGGCCACCGGGCATAGGCGGAGGCCGCACCCCCGGCGTAGGGGAGACAGAAGAGCCGCACGGCCGGTGCGGTCCGGCGCTGCGGACCGGTGATCCAGCCGTCGGCCCGTCGCGGTTGCGGCGTCGCGCTTCGATCCACGTGTGCGTCTTCCTCATCTTCCGGTACGGCCGTCCCGAGGGTTCGGCGCTGCGTCGTCGGACATACCCTGCACCCCGGCCGCTCAGGGGTCCCTGACGACAGAGGCCTCGGGCTCGACGCCGGCCCGCGAAAGCCCGCGCTCCGGGGGGACCCCGACTGAGGCCCGCCCAGAAAGCCGTCTGCGGGAGCCGCTACAGCTGACCTGTCACACGGCCCGTTCCTGCTGTGATGTGAAAGACCCCGAGCCCGCCCTCACCGATTCGGATCTGCACATGGTGATGTGCTGTGTGTGGTGCACCGTTACCTGTACGCGATGCTGAGCTGCACCGTTGACGGGGAATCGAACCCCTGCGTTGCTCCTCACGCGCCAGGAGTGGGCCGGAATCCGCCGGTCCTCGGTTCGTGCACGCCTCCGAAACGACTACCTGCTCCACATCATCGACAGGCCCTGCGAGGACCGGTCAGTCCCGCAGATCCACCTCCCAGTTCGTGCGCTGGATGCGTACGTCGATCTCGCGGATCTCCCGCGCGAGCGCATCCGCCTGGCCGCGCAGCTCCGCGACCGGAAGCGCCGAGAGCATCATCAGCTCGGATCGGAGCTGCCGCCCGTACCCGCGCTCGGCCGTACCCGCTGCGGCGTCGGCGGCCGCGGTCACCACCGAGTGGCGCAACCGCAGGACGTCCCGCCGCGCCAGCGCGTCGGTGAGCGTGCCGTCCGCACCCATGTCCACAGCGGAGTTGGTCCGGTTGATACGCGCCATCAACGTCTCGAGGGCGCCCAGCACCTCACCCGCCTCCGCCAGCAGCAGACCTGCGTCCTCCGCGGGCGTCTCACCCTCCTGGTACCGCGCACTGCTCACCACGCGTGAGCGCAACTGCTCCACGCGGCGCACGGCTTCCGCCCGTTCCGCCAGTGCCTCAGCGAGCTTCACTGCTTTCCATCCCCGTCCCACCCGGCATTTCGATCGAGTATACGGACCTGAAGGAGTGCGAGCCGAGAGACGGGGACGGACGACACCTGGAGGGGAGCCGCGCTTCATCTGGTGGTCACGGGCACGTCAGAGGGCCGCACCAAGATCGGGACAGCCAGTGAACCCGATCCAGGAGGCCCCATGTTCCGCCGGACCCTGTCCGTTCTCGCCGCTGTCGTAGCGCTCGCCACCACCGGAGCGGTCGGCCAGGCCTCGGCCGCCGACGACACTTCGGGCACCCACGTCACCGGGCCGCGCGTACTGGACGTCATGTCCTTCAACATCCACCACGCCCAGGGCACCGATGACGCCCTCGACCTCGAGAGGATCGCCGGCGTCGTCCGCCGGAGCGGCGCCGACGTGGTGGGCCTGCAGGAGGTCGACAACCACTACTCGGCTCGCAGCGAGTGGGCGGACCAGCCCGCCGAACTCGCCGCGATGCTGGGCTACCACGTGGTGTTCGGTGCCAATATCGACAACGCCCCGCCGGCCCCCGGCGGACATCGCGTGCAGTACGGAACCGCGATCCTGTCCCGGTACCCGATCACCGCGTCGGACAACACCTGGCTCTACAAGACGCCCGGCCAGGAGCAGCGCGGTCTGCTGCACGCCACTGTCGATGTCCGAGGCAAGAAGGTGGAGTTCTACAACACCCACCTGTCGGCCAGTTCGCAGGCCGACCGACTGCAGCAGACGGCGCAGGTCGTCGACCTGATCGGCACCAAGAAGCCCGGGATCCTCGTCGGTGACTTCAACGCACTGCCGACCGCGCCGGAGTCGCAGCCGCTGCAGAAGGCCTACACCGACGCGTGGGCCACGTCCCTGCACGGACGAGGTGACGGCGCCACGTATCCGGCCGAGGGCCCGACCGAGCGGATCGACGTCATCTACACGACCCGTGGTGGCGTCACACCGCTCGTCACCCGTGTCGCGGGGGCCGAGCCGACCGCTTCCGACCACCTGCCCCTGCTCAGCAAGGTCCTCGTCACCTCCTGACCGCCGGCGACGCAGTCCGTGAGTCCGCCGTCCGCCCGCCGCGCGCCTTCGTCCACAGGGCGACGGGGGAGCGGAGGGGGCCCGCAGGGCGCCGGGCGGGCGCCCCGCACCTCCGTCCGGCCTCGCACCGGGCGGGAGCGGTGGTGCCGGCGCCCCGCGTGGCGCCAGTCGCGGGCGCGGCGCAGACTGACTGGGTGAACGCTAGTCCGGAACAGCTGCGGGCAGCGGGCGACTACGTGGGCCTGCCCGGCGTCAGGACGTGGTACGAGACCGAGGGCGCCGGTGATCCGCTCCTCCTGCTGCACGGGGGGTTCTGCACCAACGACACGTGGGGAGCGCAGCGCGCCGACCTCGCCGCCGGTTTCCGGCTCTTCCTGCCCGAGCGGCGCGCGCACGGCCACACCCCTGATGTAGCAGGCCCGCTCTCCTACCAGGACATGGCCGACGACACAGTGGCCTTTCTGGAGACGGTCGTGACGGGACCGGCGCACCTGGTGGGCTGGAGCGACGGAGGGGTCGTCGCGCTGCTCGTAGCCATGGCCCGGCCCGATCTGGTCCGCAAGGTCGTGGTGATCGGGGCCAACGTCCGACCCGCCGCGGAAAGCTTCGCCGCACCGGCCATGCTCGACGCGATGACTCCCGACGGAGACGATCTCGGGTTCTTCCGGGAGATGTACGAGTCCGTCACCCCGGACGGCCCGGATCACTGGCCGGTGGTGGCGGCGAAGATGATCGACATGTGGCGCACCCAGCCGACGCTCACCGCCGACGACCTGGCCCGGATCCAGGCATCTGTTCTGGTCATGGTCGGCGACGACGACATGATGACTCTGGAACACACGATCGCCGTGTACCGGACGATCACGGAGTCCCAGCTGGCAGTTGTTCCCGGAGCCTCCCACCTGGTGCCGTTGGAGAAGCCGGCCCTGGTGAATCGGCTGATCCTGGACCACCTGGCGCAGGACGGGGTGGAGACGTTGCTGCCCATCAGGCGTGCGGCGCGGCCGGGCGAGGGCCGACGGCGGGCCGGGGGCTGACCGCGCGGGCGCCCGTCGACGGGCGCCGACGCGGGCGTGAACCCGGCAGGGGGCGCGCCATGCGTCGTGCGGAACGCAGTGGGTACGCGTGGGGCGACACCGGCCCGCAGAGGAGCGGCCGCGCATCGACAGGAGGAACGACATGACCGACCGCAGGCCCGCCGGAACCGCGTACACGGGGGCCGAGGCCAGCCCGCCGCCGGTTCCCGCAGACATGCCCGACCAGCAGGTCCAGGAGGGCGAGGACGCCCTCGACGTGATCCTTCCGCCGGACACCGAGCGTCCCCGTGAGGGGCCGGGTTCCGGGGCCGACGCCGACAACGGCGCCACGGACACGGACAGTCCCGACCCGGACGAGGCCGGCTCGGGTCGTGACGCCGCGCGCAATGCCGGAGTGCACCCCGAACAGCCCACCCCGGACGAATCGACGGGCTGATTCCCTCCGCCTCCTTACGCGGACGGCCCGCAGGGCTGGATCCCGTGCATGGTGTAAGCGCGGCACGAGTGGAGCACCCGCCGACAGAGCGGTGCCGGTGCCTTCGGCCGAAGTGGTCCGGCTCACTGCCCGGAGGCGAGGAGTCCGGAACAACGCCGCTTGGTTGATGGTTCATCTGTATGTGGGTACGGAGGGGACAGTGTCCCCGGGCCTCACCTATAGCCCATGGGGACGATCGTTCGGCTGAAGCCCCATGGAGCCCTCCGCCGAGAGGCGACCTCCCTCCGGACCCGCACCCCCTGTCTGCCCCGACCGGCCCCCCCGACCGGCCGGGGCTTCGCATGTCTTGCCGGTCGCGTCCGAGCGATGGAGTGCCGCGAGCGAACCGGCCGCAAGGGTGATACGCGGAAAAGGGAGACGGTGCCGGGTCCGTACAGGGCCGCACGGACCCGGCACCGTCCCTTTGCCTCTCCTGCCCCGCGAAACGTTCGCCCTGCAAGCCCGCTCCGCACCGAACACGATTCCCGTTCACGCGAGAACCGGCGAACCGGCCGGGTGACTGCTCCGGGAACTTCCCCCGGCGACCGGGGCTCCGTATGCGCCGGCACTCGGACGTATTCGTTTCTCGTCAGGACGGTTTCCTGGTTTAGCGCGAGAGCCTCTGGTCAGACGGTGGACGACGATGTTCTCGAGTACGGCGGGATGTGAGTTTCGTGGCTGCGGACGAGAAGGCTCAGGCCAAGGGTGAGCAGGCCAAGGGCAAGGTCAAGAAGACCGTGGGCGGGGCGGTGGGCAACGAGTCGCTGACGGCCGAAGGCCGCGCGGAAGAGTCCAAGGGCGATCTCCGTGCGGCCAAGGAGAAGGCCAAGGACGCTTTCAAGTCCAAGTGACTTTCTCCTCACCGATCCCGGCGGCCGAACCCTCCCACGGCCGCCGGGATCAGCTGTGTCCGGCACGGAGGACAGCGCTCAGCCGTCGGAACCACATGGCGCAGCAGGTCGCTGGAACCCGAACGGGAGCGTTGCGGTGCCTTGCAGACGTCATCGCACGGACCAGCAGTGGGGGCACAGCCGGTCGCGCCGCCGAGTCACGCGCAGGGGCGGTGCGCCTATCCCTCGTCGTTGCCGGAGACGCCGGCCTCGACGCCGTTCTGACCGGCGACCGAGGAACCGGACCCGGGTGAGGCGGACGTACCCTGCTTCGGTTCGGCGGCCGCGGGTTCACCATCGGTGACCCCAGGCGCCACGCGCCCCTCCTGGGTGGTGAGCGGAAGCGACGGCGCGGTCGAGTCGCCCCCGAAGAGGGAAAGCACGATGGAGGCTGCGAAGGCCGCGCAGACGGCGGCGATCAGCCAGCCCACCTTGCGCAGCGTCTTCCCCCGGCGCCCGCTCTCATCGACGAAGACCGGGCCGTCCTGCCCGTTCGCGGGGCGCGCGTGAGCAGCCAGGCCTGAGAGCTGACGCAGAACGCCATGCAGTTGCATGGTCACTTCATGGCGCTCATGACTGTGCTCTGCCCGGGTGTCTTCCTGCCTGTTCTCCACGGCTGTACGCACATCCCCCAACGGAATGGACCGGAGCGCACGCACAGAGGGCCCCGGCGGAATCGGTGATCCGAGAGCCGAACCCCGTCCCCACCCGTGTTCTTCGCTCCGGAGAATGAATGTAGCGCACGAAGTTGACAGCAGGATCCTTGCCTCGTCCCCTGAGATCCGCAGGTCGCGCGCCCCGCGACGCGCATCGGCTGTGCGGCCCCGCGCCGGTCCGGCCCGGTGAGGCGCGCACCGGTCCACGCGAGGGAGCACCGCATGCGGAGGACCGGACCCGGCCGGCCGGCAGCCGCTTCGGCTCCGGGGCATTACGGGCGTCCTCCACACTGTGCGCATTCCGATCCGGCGGTCCGACCACATGAAATCAGGAGGGAGGTTCCGTGCGTACCCGCGCACGGAAGCGCTGGTTCTCCCGCGCGGAGCATGCAGCGTGACGATGTGTGAGTCGAAGACCGGACGCCGTGGGAATCGGTTTCACCGAAGTCGCGGACCGAGGAAAACCGACGCCCGACGACATGTGTGCGCGAACCTCGGAATACGGGGCGGAGACGAGATGCGAACGGCTGCGCCCAGAGGGTTAATGGGCACATGAAGCTCAAGCTCGAACTCATCGTACTTCCGGTCTCCGATGTGGACCGGGCCAAGGAATTCTACGAAAAGGCGGGTTTCCGTCTGGATCTGGCCAAGGACATCACGGAGGGATACCGGGTCGTCCATATGACGCCCCCCGACTCCGAATGCGCGATCATTTTCGGTGAAGGGCTCACCACGGCCGCGCCGGGTTCGTCGCAAGGGCTCTACCTCATCGTGACGGACATCGTGGAAGCTCGCAGCGAACTCGTCGAGCGTGGGATCGACGTGAGTGAGGTGTTCCATGATGCGAAGGGGCTCTACTTCCACGGCCACGACGCCGGAAAGATAGTGCACAACGTCGCGGGCCAGGGGCGCGAAGGTGGTCCGCACCCCGATCGGGCGAGTTACGGCTCCTACGCCACGTTCGACGATCCGGACGGGAACGGCTGGGTGCTCCAGGAGATCACGCAGCGATTCCCGGGGCGCTGAACCGTCGCGGACAGACCCTGAAACGCGTGCCCCCTCGGTGGCCGGGCCGCACGCGCCGGCATCCCGGGTCCCGTACCGACCACCGACCGCACACCCCCTGCGCATGAGGACCCGCTCCCCGGCGAGTCCGGTGCGGCCGCCGTGTGTTCAGCGTCGTCAGGACGGGTCGGTGACCGGGTGGAACGCGTGAAGCAACCGTGAATACCCTGTGGACGCGCTGTCGGTGGCGCCGCTTATGCTGCACCCGATGATCACGCTGGACCAGGGGAGGGCGCGGCATGTTCGGCAAGCTGTTCGACAGGACCGGGGAGAGACCGCCGACGGATCCGCACGCCCTTCCTGTTCCTCGCAGGCAGAAGAACGGGATGTACACGCTGCGCGCACTCGGCGACGCGCGGGTGCTGGCCCTGCTGGAGGCGGCAGACGAGGGCGACTGGGAGGCTGTCAAGGCCGCGCTGGCTCCGTTCGACATCGGGCATGACCAACTGGTCCTGGGCGAACTCGCCACCTGGGAGGGGCTGCAGGACTGGATAGTCCGTGCCGCCGAGGAGGACAAGGACCACCGCGCGACGGCCCTTCTCATATCCGGGGCACGCCATGTCGCCTGGGGGTGGGAGGCGCGCACGGCCGCCCGCGCCGTGAATGTCACGCGGGAACAGTGGCGGGTGTTCCACGAGCGTCTCCACATCGCCGAACAGCATCTGTTCGAGGCCGCGGAACTGCGCCCGGAGTGGGTCACACCGTGGCGCCATCTGCTCACCTCCGGCCGGGGCATGTCGCTGGGTCTCGCGGTCAACGAGACCCGACTCGACGCCGCCATGCGCCGCGACCCGCTGAACCTGGACATCCATGTGGAATGGCTCCAGCAGGTGCAGCCGCGCTGGGGCGGCGAGCCCGGCCAGGGCATGGAGTTCGCCCGTGACGCGATGGCCCGCACTCCGCAGGGGCACCGCCTCGGCTGCGTGATCGCCATGGCTCACATCGAGGACTGGGTGGAGTCGGACACCCAGGAGTGTCTGGAGACCCCCCGGATCCAGGCGGAGCTGCGGGAAGCGGCCGAGCACAGCATCCTCCACCCCGATTACGAGCGGCGCCCGGGCTGGCAGCACGACTTCAACATGTTCGCCATGGCCCTGTCGCTCGCCGACGAGCGCCACGCGGCCAAGCGGGTCTTCCGTGCACTCGACGGCGCGTACACCAGTTGGCCGTGGACCTACATGGCGGAGCCCGAGCAGCAGTTCGCCCGGCACTCCCGCCGCCGCGGCTGAGCTGACTCAGCCCGTATCCCGCCCCGCCCACCGGCCTCTGCCACTCTCCCACTCCGGACTGCCCGATGACTCTGCCCGACACCGCCACGAACCCGGCCGGCGCCGACCACACCTTCCAGGTGGATCTGCGCGGCCTCGTCGATCTCCTCTCCCACCACCTCTACTCCAGCCCGCGGGTCTATCTCCGCGAACTCCTGCAGAACGCGGTCGACGCACTGACCGCTCGGCACGGTATCGAACCCGACGCACCCGCGGACGCGTTCGGCATCCGCATGTACGCCGACGGATCGGTGGTGCGTGTCGAGGACGACGGCGTCGGCCTCACCGAGACCGACGTGCACACCTTCCTCGCCACGATCGGCCGCAGCAGCAAGCGCGCCGAACGGATCGCGGAACAACGTGGCGACTTCATCGGCCAGTTCGGCATCGGTCTGCTCTCGTGCTTTCTGGTCGCGGACGAGATCCACGTCGTGAGCCGCTCCGCCCGCACCCCCGACGCACCCGCTGTGGAGTGGCGGGGCCGTGGCGACGGCAGTTACACCATCCGCGCCCTGCCCGTGTCCGCCCGTCCCCGGCCCGGCACCACGGTCACGCTGACGCCGCGTGCCGACGCCGCCGAGTGGACCCGGCCGGCGAAGGTGCACGCACTGGCACGGCACTTCGGGGCCCTGCTGCGCCACCCGGTGACCTTCGACGACGGCACGGGTGGCCCCGGCGCCTCAGTCAACCCCGAGCCCGCCCCGTGGGCACGTACGTACCCGACGCCGGGGACGCGTTCGCGCGCTCTCGCCGCGTACGGCGAGGAGGTCTTCGGCTTCACGCCGCTGGACACCATCGATCT
The DNA here is from genome assembly GCF_035946055.1 of Streptomyces sp. NBC_01341. NCBI lineage: Bacteria > Bacillati > Actinomycetota > Actinomycetes > Kitasatosporales > Streptomycetaceae > Streptomyces > Streptomyces sp. NBC_01341. The sequence goes on from NZ_CP108364.1 coordinate 6,934,687, forward strand.
GGATCTGCCCGCAGTCGGCCTCAAGGGCATCGCGTGCGTGCTGCCCGAGGCGGTGCCGGCCGGGCGCCGACACGGCCACCGCGTGCACGTCAAGGGCATGCTGCTGTCCGAACAGGCCGAGGAGATCCTGCCCGAGTGGGCCTTCTTCGTCCGGTGCGTCGTCGATGCCGAGAGCCTGCGCCCGACAGCGTCCCGGGAGTCACTGTACGAGGACGACACACTCGCCGCCGTACGCGACGCCCTGGCCGAGAGGCTTCGCGCATGGATCGCCCGGGCGGCCGCCAGTGACCCGGACCTCCTCACCCGTTTCCTCCAGGCCCATCACCTCGCCGTCAAGTCGCTCGCGGTGCACGACAACGAGATCATGCGGATGCTGCTGCCGTGGCTGCCGTTCGAGACCACGGACGGGCACACCACCCTCGACGCGTTCGCGCGCGCCCACCGCACCGTTCTCGTGACGTCGAGCGTGGAGGAGTTCCGTCAGGTCGCGGCGATCGCTTCGGCCGCCGGGCTCGGCGTCGTCAACGGCGGCTACACGTACGACCGCGAACTGGTCCACCGGCTCCCCGAGATCAGGCCGGAGGTCAGTGTCGCCGACCTCGATCCGGCGACCCTCACGGCCCACCTGGATCCGGTCGACCGGGAGACGGAACTGGCTGCCACGGCCTACCTCGCCCTGGCGCGCGAGGCGCTCGCCGTCTTCGACTGCGACGTCGCGTTGCGCACGTTCCAGCCCGCGTCCGCCCCCGCCCTCCTCATGGACAGCCGGGAAGCCCGGCACGAGCGCACGCGCTCGCAGCTCGCCCGTGAGCAGGACGGCGGCCTGTGGGGCGACATCCTCGGCGCCCTGCGCCAGGAGGCCCCGAGAGCCCAGCTGATCCTCAACCAGCTCAACCCGCTGGTCCGCACCGCCGTTGCCATCGACGCGCCCGAGCTGGCACGTACCAGTGCCGAAGCGCTGTACGGGCAGGCCGCGCTGCTGTCCCGGCGCCCGCTGAGGCCCTCCGAGTCGAGCCTCATCAACCGCTCCTTCCTCGACCTTCTCGCCCACGCCCTCCGCAAGGACAGCTGACGATGCCGACCGCACCCCAGACCACCGACGAGCTGTACCAGGCACTCCAGGAGAACGACCGGCTTCCCTACGGGCGCACGCGCACCGTCACGGCCGAAGAACTCGTCGACGCCGCGGAGCGGTTCGATGAGCCGGTGCCGCTCGTGCACGCGCTGTTCGAGCTACAGGAGGCGTACACCTACGGCTCCGAGCCCCGGAAGTCGCCCGTCGTCTTCGCCCGGGTGCTCACCCTGTTCGACGAGCAGCCCGACGTCTTCGACGAACGGCTGCGCCACACGCTGTTCTGGCGGTTCAAGTGGGTGGCCAACGCCCTTCGTCAGCTCCCCGAGATACCGCTGGTCAGCCTGCGCCAGTGGCTGACGGAGATGGGTGAACGGTACGAGAAGGCGGGCTTCGGCCTCCAGCCCTACTACGGGCAGGCCTACCAGCTCGCGGCCCACGCAGGCGAGGACACCACGCTCGCCTACGAGCTGTGGGCGGGCAGGGCCCGCACGCCGCTCAGCGACTGCGAGGCGTGCGAGATCTGCGAGCGGGCCCGGTTCCACCTCGCCGCCGGGGACGACGAGCGTGCGCTGCGGACCTGGGAACCCGTCCTGGACGGAAAGGAATCCTGTCAGGAGGAGCCCGCCCGCTCCGTCTCGTACGCACTGTTGCCCCTGCTGCGGACCGGCAGGACCGACCGGGCCCGTGAACTGCACCTCGCCGGCTACCGGCGCTGCCGCCGCAACCCCTCGATGGCCGGCGAGATCGGCCGCCACCTGGAGTTCTGCGCGCTGACGGGTAACGAGGCGCGCGGGCTGGAACTGCTGGCCGAGAACCGGAGCCTGCTCGACGACGTCGACTCACCGCTCGACCTGTGCGACTTCCTCACCGGTGTGGAAGTCCTCCTCCAGCGCGTCGAGGACCTCGGCCACGGTGACCTGCCCGCCGCCGGATTCGCGGGGCGCACCTGGACCGTGGCCGGCCTGCGCGCCGAGGTGCACGGCCGCGCCGACGCCCACGCCGCCCGGTTCGACGCACGAAACGAGACCTCGGCGCACACCGACCGGCGGAGGGCCCGCCTCGACCGCGCCCCGCTCACAGCCGCGCTGGAACTCACCCTGCGCACCCGGAGCCTCGACGAGGCGGCCGCGGAGGCGCCCGCCGCCGCGCCCGCCGCCCGTGCGGCCGTCGCCGTTCCCGAAGCGCTTCCCGAACTCGTCGCCCGGGCAAGGGAACTGGACGAACAGGGCCACCCGGAGGCACAGGTCTGCTGGGCGCGGCTGCGCGCACTCACCGCCGCCCGGGACTACACCCACCCCGACGACCCGGCCGTCGGCCCGCTCGTACGTCTGCGCGCGGACCTGCTGGCCGACGAGGCGAACCGGGCCGGGGAGAGGGACGAGTACGCCGAATCCGCAGACCTGCACGCCGAGGCGGCAGGGCTGTACGAGGACGCCGGGATGCCCGGTGAGGCAGCCGTCGCCCAGGCCTGCGCCCTGCTCGCCGCGGCGGAGGTCCCCGTAGAGGGTGCCGACGGTGCAGAGGCGAAGGCCGCCGCGCTGACCGCCGCCCACGAGGCCGTCGTCCGTCTGCACGAGGAAACCGACGGCCTCGCCCCCCATCAGGAGGCACGCCTGCTGCGGCTGCGGGCGACCGCCCTCGGCATGCGCCTCCAGACGTCGGGGAGCGACGAACACGTCACGCCGGTGTTCGCGGAGGTGGACCTGCTCCACGCCTTCGCCACCCGGCACGACAACATCACACAGATCTCCGGCGCTCTGATGCTTCGGGCCAGCACGCATGCCATCTCCGGCGCCCTGCCTGCCGCGGTTGCGGAGATCGACGCGTTGCTGCACCGGCTGAAGACGCACGGCCCCGCGTGGCACCTGCCCCGTACGCTCGGACTGCGCGGCCGTCTGCAGCTCGGTCTCCGCGACGCCCCCGCAGCGCACGCGGACCTGTCCGAGGGACTGCGACTGGCCGCCGACTGGCCGGTCGATGTCATCGACACCGCCCGACTCCACGCCGATCTCGCGGAGACGTGCATGCACCTCGGGCGTTCCGAGGAGGCGCTGCGCCACCTCACGCGGTCGGCTGAGGCGGAACTGCGCCGCGGCAGCCGTACCGACGCGTACTGCGCGTACAGCAACGCGGCACAGCTCAGTCTCGACCTGGGCCGCGTCGAGGACTGCATCGCTCTGCTCGACTCCCTCCTGACCGAGCCGGACGTCGCCGCCGGCGAGCTGGACGACCGGCTCGTCGCCCAGCTCCGCCTGACCCGCGCCCGCGCGCTGCACTCGGGAGAGGACCTCAAGGCCGCCGTCGTGGAATTCGTGGCCCTGGCCGCCGAGTCGGCAGGCTGGGACGACGACCCGGGGAGCCACGCCATGATCGCCGCGGAGACAGCCGTGCTCCTCGGCGAGTCCGGGGAGTTCGACCGGGCCGGGGAGGTCGCCGCGCAGGCACTCGCCGCCCACGCCCGGGCACCGCGCTACGAACACGTCAGCAACAGCCTGCGAGAACTCGCGAGGCTCCAGGCCCAGAACCAGGGCCCCGACGGCCTGGAGCAGGCACTCGAACGTCTCGCCGACGCCGGCAGGATCGCCGACGAGGCCCGCGCGGCCGACTACGAGGCACACGGCCGCTCCCTGGACACCGCTCTGGCCTACGAACACGGACGGGTCTACGCCTACGCGGGCGAGTACGAGAAGGCACTGGTCGCGTTGGACAAGGCACTTGCCCTGATCGGCGAGCCCGGAAGGGAGGAGGACCGCGCCGGCGAGTGGGCCGAGTGCGTCCGCCTCGCGGGCGCCGTGGAGGGCATCTACCTGGAACGGCCCGCCCCCGCGCTCACCCGCCTCGACGCGGCCGTCTCCCGCCTGACCGCCCTGGGCCACACCGAGGAGACCGAGCCGCTGACCGCCTTGGCGGCCCGGCTGCGCGACGAGAAGTGACACGGCGCGCGGTGCCGGACCGGGCGAGAGCCCCGTCCGGCACCGCGCGCCTCCTGGGCGTCCGGGCTGCCGGCGCCGACCGGGTGGTGAGGGTGCCGCGGCTTCGCGCTGCACGCCGTGCGTGGCCGAGCGGAGCCCGGATGGTTGCCCCGGTCGTTCCGCGCCCGGCAGGGCGGCACGGGTGCGGCGAGCGGCTCCGGAACGTGCGCAGGCCGTGTGCGCCGATGCCTCACCGTGCCGCGGGGCGCCGTCGTAGGTTGAACGGATGACGACGACCACCGCATCACAGGAAGCCTTCCTGCAGGCGTTTCACGCCGAGCACCCGGCGGTCACCGCCGAGGCATTCGGTCGTGGCCGCGCCCCGGACGGAAGGTCCAGCTACGAGATTTTGCGCGATCGGGTTTCCGGCAGCGGGCGTGTTCTGGACCTGGGGTGCGGGGACGGGCTCCTGCTCGAGTACCTGGCCGCGAGCGAGGGCCGACAGCTCGCCGGAGTGGATCTCTCGCCGGAAGAAGTGGCGCTGGCACGACGCCGGCCCGCCCTCTCCGGAGCGCGGCTGGAAGCAGGGCGAGCCCAGGACCTGCCCTTCGCCGACGGCAGCTTCGACGCCTGTGTCTCGCACATGGCGCTGATGCTGATGGCCGACATCGAGCAGGTCGCGGCGGAGGTCGCCCGAGTTCTGTCACCCGGCGGAGCGCTGGCCTGCGTGCTGGGCGGCGGCGTCGAGGGCGAGGCGTACGAGCGGTTCAGCGCATTGGTGCGGTCCATGCTCGACGAGGTGCCCGCGGCACAACGCGTCCCGGCACTGGGGGACAGAAGGACACGCGCCCGTGAAGGACTGGACGAGGTCCTCGGCACCGCGGGCTTCGGTGCTACGCAGTGGGAGACCGTACCCATCGACCTGAGCGGCTCTGCCGACCAGGTGTGGGGGTCCCTGGCGGGCATGTACGACCTCGGTCCGCTGGATCGTGCCGCTGCGACGACCTTGCGTGAGAGCTTCCTCGCCGGCACGGCGGAACTGACCGACCCGGACGGACACCTCGCGTGTGTCTTCAGAATCCACGTGGCGACGGCACACCTGCGCTGAGGATCCCTGGACCGGTCGCGGCGGCGGGAGGGCGCCCCGCCCTTCGGGAAACGCGGGGGCGGCCCCGCCGGGCCACGGACCGTCGGGCTCAGCACCGACTCCCGCCGTCCGTGGCCCGTCGAGGACCGCCCCGCCGTCGCACCCGTCAGCCGCGCCCGCACTCCAGGGACGTCAGAGCCACCGAGTCGGCCATCGCCTGCATGCCCTTGTCGTTGGGGTGCAGGTGGTCGCCGCCGTCGAACGTCGGCAGGATCCGCTGCGCGTCGTACGGGCTGCGCAGCACCTTGTCGAAGTCGGCCACGGCGTCCGCCTCCCCGCTCGTGCGGATCCACTCGTTCACCTCGGTGCGCACGGCCTCACCCTGTGGATCCCACTCCGACCAGCCCTTGAACGGCAGGACGGTGGCGCTCACGACACAGAGGCCCGCCGCGTGGGACCGGTCGATGATCTCGCGGTATCCCGCGATGAGCGCGGCCCCCGTAACGCCGCTGTGCGACTTGAGATCGTTGACGCCCTCGAACAGCACGACGGTCCGCGCGCCCGGCAGCGACAGCACATCACGGTCGAGCCGCTTGAGGGCGCTCTGCGCGGCGCCGTCGGCCAGCACCTTGTTGCCCGAGATCCCCGCGTTCGCCACGCCCTTCACCGTGCTGTCCGGGGAAGCGTGCAGTCGTCGGGCCAGATAGTCCGGCCAGCGGAGGTTCTTGTCGCTGCTCGACTGCCAGCCGTCCGTGATGGAGTCCCCGAGCGTCACCACGCCACCGGCGCCCCGGTCCGCGTCCACGGTGACCGCGTCGAGGTAGAACCACGACCCCAGCCGCTCCGTGTACGCGCCGCCGCTCTCCTCCGCCGCGTGCTCGCCACTCGTGGCGTATGAGGTCTGCATGGCCATCCCGTGCCCGCTCGCCGGGCCGCCTGCGTCACGGACGTACAGGCTCACGGCCAGATCGCTCATCGCCGCGACCTTGCCGGGCACGGGGTCGCTGTAGCGGATCTCGCCCGGCGCCAGGGTCACCGACGGCTCCGCGCCGAACGTGAGTCTCTTGTTGCTGCCGCGCCGCAGCAGGGCGCCGCTGTCGCGCAGCCCGGCGTACGCGCTGCCGATGACGAGGGGACGGTCGCCGAAGGCGTTGGAAACCCGGACCCGCAGTCCCTTGCCGCCGACACTCGTCCGCAGGACGAGCCGGTAGCTCCGGTCGCCGGAAGCGTCCCCCAGACGGTCGGCGCTCGCTGCCCAGGTGACGACCGACTTCGCGGGAGGTGCGGCCGTGGGCGCTGCCGCGTCGGCCGACGGCACGTGGGCCGGCCCAAGGAGAGTCACCGCGAGGGTGAGTGCGCCGATCAGGCCGAGGCGCACGGCGCGGCGTACGGGCGCGCTCACGCGAAGTCCCGCAGGGTGACGGCCGCGCCGGGCCGGATGTCCACGTCCCGTGTGCGGCCGCCGGCCGAGACCTTCGTCGTGCGTCCGCCTACACTGCGGATCCTCGCCTCACGGACCTTCCCGTCCCGCCAGCTCAGGTCCACGACGAACCCGCCGCGCGCGCCGACACCGGTGACCGAGCCGGACCGTGCCCACGCGTCCGGCAGCGCGGGAAGCAGCTCGATGTGCCCGGGCCGCGAATAGAGCAGCATCTCGATCATCGCGGCGGGTGTGCCGAAGTTCGACTCGATCTGGAAGATACCTCGGCCCTTCTCGACCTCGTAGATGTCGAAGAGGTTCATCGAGCTGCCGTTGCTGCCGTCGACGGAGGGCCGCAGGTTGTTGACGACCAGCGCGTACGCGTTGTCCGCGTGCTTCAGACGCGCCCAGCACAGGGCGCGCCAGGCGTTCGCCCAGCCGAAACTCTCCATGCCACGGGCGGTGAGGAGTTCGGTAGCACCCTTCACCAGGGCCGCCGGCGATGCGTCGGGGCGGATGCGGTCACCGGGGAACAGCCCGATCAGCGGTGAGAGATGGCGGTGAGTGGTCTCGCCGAGGTTGTCGGGGGACATCCACTCCTGGAGCCAGCCGGTCTTCGGACTGACCTCCGGCATGTACAGGCGCTCCTGGAGCCCCGCCACAGTCCTGGCGAAGGTGGCGTCCTCGCCGAGGAGCCGGCAGGCCTCGCGGTAGTTGGCGAACAGCTGGCGGACCACCTCCTGCGCGTACGTGATGCCCTTCGCGTCCTGGGGGCCGTGCTCGGGCGACCAGTCGCTGTCGGCGACGAGGACCTCGCGCTCCCCGCCGGTCTCCGCGTCCGTGACCGTCATGGTCACCAGCCGGGTCTCCCAGAACTCGCAGGCGCCCTTGAGCAAGGGGTAGATCCTCTTCACGTGGGCGAGATCCCGCGTGTACTCGTAGTGCTCCCACAGCGAGTTGCAGAGCCAGGCGTTGCCCGGCGGGTGCCACCACCAGCCGAGCCCGCCGTGGATGTTCGTGGAGTACGCCACGGTCCAGCCGGCGACCCTCCCCGAGGAGTTCCGGAACCGGTTGCGGGGATCGTTGAAGTTCTTCCGGGTGAGTTCCGTCCAGACCGGAAGCTGCGCGAGGCAGTAGTCGGTGAAGGCGTCGAAGTTGCGCGAGAGTGCCGTCCGGTCGGCCATCCAGTAGTTCATCTGGATGTTGACGTCGGTGTGGTAGTCGCCCATCCAGTCCGGATCGTTGCCGTCCAGCCACGGACCCTGGAGGGCGACCGGAAGGCCGTCCCGCGAACTGCTGACCATCAGGTACCGTCCGAACTGCAGGTACAGCGCTTCGAGTTCGGGGTCGGGAACGTCCTGCTGCGTCCGGTACTTGAGCCGCTCCCAGGTGTCGAGGGCCCGCTGCTCCGCCGTGGAGGTGCCCAGCGAGATGCTCATCCCACCGAACTGTTCCCGGTGGTCGGCGACATGCGTGTGCAGAAGTGTGGTGGGGGACAGACGCGCGGCGTCCAGGACCTTGGTCACGGCGAGCGCCGCCGGATCGAGGTCCGGGTCGCGGAAGCCGGCGGTGGAGTCGGGGGTGTAGTTGGATCCACCGCTGATGACCAGGGTCAGGTCGGCGCACCGGGTGAAGTCGATGCGCGAGCCGCTGGTGGTGACCGAACCGCTCCTGCTGCGTGCGGTGACGGCGGCGCCGTAGCGCAGCCCGTTCGCGAACTGTGCGCCGAAGAACAGGCTGTCCTTCTTCGCGTCCGCAGATGTCTTCTCGCCGTGCGTGCCGTCGAGCGAGATCATTCCGGTGTAGTGGCCGCCGCCGCGCTGCGAGAAGTGGACGACGATCACATCGTCGGGGTGGCTGGCGAAGACGCGGCGCTCGTAGGTGACGCCCGACCTGGTGTATCCGGAGAGGACCAGTCCCTGCTCGACGTCCAGCTCACGGCGGAAGCCGTTGACCGATCCGAGATCATGGTCAGGGATCTCGACCGTCACATGTGCCAGCTGGGTGAGGCTGCCGAAGTCGGCGCGTCCGTAGGGGAACTGACCGTCCGACTCCAGCTTGTCGTTGATCCCGCCGGTCCACAGTGTGGCGTCGGAGACGAAGAGGAGTTCATGGCCGGGGTCGTTGCCGACGAGCGCGCCGAGCCGGCCGTTGCCGACGGGCAGGGCCCGCTCGAGCATCGTCGTCCCACCCGCCGGGGCGCGGTACCACATCCGGGTCGTGGAGCCCTCGCCGTCGGCGAGCATGGGGGAGACCGCCGGGCGCTGCGGGGGAGCGGTCACCGCGAACGCGGGCAGGCCGCCGAGCGCGGTGAGCGCGCCGACGCCGGCGGCGAGGGAGAGCACACGGCGCCGGGTGGGGTCCGGGCCGTCGCCGGGACCGGTCTGCACGGGTCTGTTCTGCTGCTGGTCGTACACGGGGAAACTCCATTCCTGCGGACATGCGGGTACGCGGACGGGAGGGCGCGGAGACGAGGAAGGCGTGGAATGAGGGGCACGGAGTGGTGCGGCCGGTGCCGGCGGCATGCGGACGCGTGGCCCGCTCCGGAGCCACTGCGGCAAAGCGGCCCCGACCGGTTGGGAGTGTGCGGTGCGCCGGGGCACGGACGGAAGAGGGTGCCGTGTGGCGTACCGGCAGGCGAACGGCTCCGTCGTGCCGGACCGGGCCGGAGAACGCGCCGTGGTACCGGAACCTGGCGGAAGCAGGGGCCGGGGGCGCGCCGCGATCGGTGCGCCCCCGGGACGTGCTCGTACGCGGCGGGGTCAGACGCGCGGCACGTCGATCTTGTCGATGTCGGGCGCGTACCCGTCGCCGCTGTCGAAGGTGAGGGTGTTGCTGCCCGCCTTCAGTGTGACCGGCACGCTGATCGAGTCGACCGCCGACCAGCCACCGGTGGCGGGGAAGGCGGTGGCGACGGGCGCCTTGCCGTTGGCGGAGACACCGACCGACCGCGGGTCGCCCGAGGTGTAGGCGACCTTGACCAGGTAACGGCCCGCCTTGGCGACGACGACATCGGTGAACTGCACCGCGCCGCCGACGTAGAGGTTGCCGACCTTCTTGCCGCCCGAGCACTCGTCACAGCCGGCGACCGACGCGTTGCCGGACAGCACGTTGGCCGGGGACTCGGCCTCGTACGCCGTGGTCCGGAGGCCGGGGACCTGCGGGGTCACGGTGAACAGCCGTGAGCCGTGCGCGGGGACGGCCTGGGTGATGCCGTCCTTGTAGCGGCCGAGGGACTCGCGGTTCCACACGTCACGCACGGAGGCCTGTCCCGTGAAGCCGAGAGCCTGCCAGTCCGCGGTCACCGGCGAAGGCGAGTCACCCTGGTTGAACAGCGCGACGGTGTAGCTGCCGTCCGGGTTCTGGGAGGCCCAGACCTGCTCGTCGCCCACCGAGGTCACCGGCTTCGCGGGCCGGCCCGGCTGCTGGTTGATCGCCAGCACGTCGCGGTTGGTCATCAGCGACAGACCGTAGTCGTCCAGCTTGGTCAGGTCGTCGCCGCTGTACAGAGGGGACTTGGCGATCGCCCAGAGCGTCATGTAGCTCTGACGCTCCGCCTTGGTCAGACCGCTCATGGCCGCGTTGCCGACGTTGATCGAGTCCAGGTCGTTCCAGCCACCGGGACCGGCGTACCGGGTCCACCCGGGCGTGTCACGCCAGCGGTCCTCGACCGAGTTCTCCCACGACACCAGCGTGTTGCAGTAGCACTCGACGTCCGTGTCGACACGCCACCCGTTGGACGTGGCCTGCCAGTCCTTGGCGTGGCCGATGTCGAGCGACCACGAGATCTCGAGGTGGACGGGCCGCCCTGCGCCCTTGATCGCCTTCTGCCAGGCGGCGACGTCGGCGCGGTTGTCGTAGTTGTCACCGCTCTTGAACGAGCCGGGGCCCACACCGTCGAGCTTGAGGAAGTCGTACCCCCAGTCCGCGATGAGCTGCGCCTGGGAGTCGACGTACTTCTGTGCGCACGGCTTCGAGAAGTCGATCTTGTACGAGCTGTCCCAGCCGTTGGTCGTCCGCAGGTCGCTGTAGACGATGTCCCCGGTGGTGCAGTCGTCGGTGTTCCAGATCCGCAGCTTGCCCTCGCCGTAGCCCTCCTTCTCCAGGCCCACGGGGAGGTAGATGCCGGCTTTCAGGCCCTTGCCGTGAATACGGTCCGCGACGGCCTTCATCCCGCTCGGGAAGCGTTCCGTGTCCGCCTTCTGGCGCCCGTACTCGTCGAACTCCGGGGCCCAGTCCCAGCCGCGCCACCAGCCGGCGTCGATGTTGACGTACTCGTAGCCGAACTTCTTCAGCTTGGACGCGAGGGCGTCCGTCTGCTTGTTGACGTTCTCTTCGGTCAGGTAGCTGTAGCTGCCCTTGGTGTTGACCCCCGGATACGAGGTGGTCTGAAGGCTCCAGCTGCTCCAGCCCATGAACGGCTTCTCGGCGGTGGCCGTCGTGCCGGTGGCGGCTTCCTTGACCGCGGGCACCTGGCTGTCGGTCTCTGCTCGGCCCTGGGCCGACGCCGGCGCGGCGACGGCGAGGCCTGCGGTGACGGCGAGGACGAGCGCTGCGCGCACGGTTCTCGCGGCGGTGCGGGTGGATGGGCGCATGGGGAAATGGCCTCCTGCTGTCCGGTGAAGAGGGGAGGTGCGGGTGGGGAACGCGGCTACTTGCCCGAACCGATCGTCAGGCCGCTGATGAACTGGCGCTGCAGTGCGAAGTACACGATCAGCGTGGGGATGGCGGTCATCAGCGCGCCGGCCGCGATGAGGTTGGGATTGGTGAAGTACTCGCCCTGCAGGCTCGCGAGTGCCGAGGTGACGGGACGCTTGTCGCCGGTCTCGATCAGGACGAGCGGCCAGAAGAAGTCGTTGTAGATCCAGATGGACTCCAGCGTCGCGAGAGCGGCGAACGCCGGGCGGCACAGGGGCAGCACGATCTGGAAGAACTGGCGCCAGACGGGGGCGCCGTCCACCAGTGCGGCCTCGGTGATCTCCTTGGGGATCGTCTTCATGTAGTTGCTCAGCACGAAGGTGCAGAAGCCGCACTGATAGGCGATGTGGATGGCGATGATGCCCCAGTAGGAGTTGTAGAGCAGGTACGAGTCGCTCAGGAAACCGGGCAGGTTCCACTGGAGGTACAGCCGGTACAGCGGGGTGATGAGCACCTGGGCGGGGAGCAGGTTGCCCGCGGTGAACAGCATCAGCAGCGCGATGTTCCAGCGGAAGTCGAAGCGCGAGACGTAGAAGGCGACCGCGGCGGAGAAGAACAGCGTGCCGAGGACGGCCGGCACGGTCACCAGCACCGAGTTCCAGAAGAAGTGCACGAGGCCCGACTGCGCCCAGGCGTCGCTGAAGTTCTGCAGGCTGAGACTGCGGGGCCAGGACAGGTAGCCGTTCGCGGCGGTGTCCTCGTAAGGCCGCAGCGAGGTGTACATCGCCCACAGCAGTGGGATCAGCCAGAGCAGGGAGACGCCGGCGAGGAACAGATGCCGGCCGGTCTGGCGGCGGGGGCGTGACCGCTTCGCGTCGGGTGTGCCGTGAGGCGCCCGTGGCGGGGCGGCCGGAGGTGTGGCGGTCGCGGTCACTCCTCCTCCTTGTCCTTGCGGAAGTTCTGTACGAGGAAGGTGCAGATGGCGGTCAGTGAGACCAGCAGCATGATCACCGCGATCGCCGAGCCGTAGCCGATATGGCTGGTCTCGCCGACGATGTTGTCGGTGATGAGGAGGGAGAGCAGTTCCATGCCTGGCTTGCTGCCGATGCCGCCGCCCAGGACGTACACGATGTCGAAGGCGCGCAGCGACTCCATGGCCGTGACGACGAGGATGACGATGTTGACCGGCTTCAGCGCGGGGAAGACCACGCGCAGGAACGTCTGACGGCCGTTGGCGCCGTCGAGCGCGGCGGCCTCCTTGAGCGCGGGATCGAAGCCCTTGAGCCCGGCCAGGTAGAGGATCATGATGTAGCCGGTGTGGCGCCACGCGGACGCGACGAGCACCGCCCACAGATTGAGGTCGGGGTCGGACAGCCAGTCGATGTGGGTGCCCGGGGAGACAGCGCCGATGATGCCGTTCAGCAGACCGTTGTCCGGGTTGTAGATGATCTCCCAGATGAGACCGACCACCGCCAGCGACAGCACCATGGGCAGGAAGATCGCGGTCTGGTAGATCCGGGTGAAACGGATCTTCCGGTCGAGCTGGTACGCGAGGAATATGCCGAACGGTGTGGGCAGCAGCGCGGTGAACAGCAGCCAGATCACGTTGTGCTGGACGGCAGGCCAGAACGGCGGGTAGTTGGTGAAGATCTCGCTGTAGTTCTCCCAGCCGATCCAGTCGACGTCGGAGAGCGAGATGCCGTCCCAACTGGTGAAGGAGAGAGCGAAGGAGGCGAGTGCGGGCAGCCAGACGAAGATCAGCAGGGCCAGCAGCGGCACACCGACGATGACGCCGAGGAACAGCCTGTCGCGCAGACTCAGCCTGCGCGGCCTGCCCGGTCGGGCCGGCGACCGGCGAGCGGCCGGCGTGACCGGCTCCTCCGGTGCTTCGAGTGTGGAAGTCATAGGGGTGGGCGTCCCTCGGGCGGGTCGTCGGGGTGGCGGCTCGGGAATCGGGAGCGGGTCAGCCGGAGAAGAAGCGGGCGCGCTGGGACTCGATCTTCTTCAGCGTCGCCGTCCCGTCGTCGGGATGGCTGAGCCACTGCGTCAGCCCGGGCAGCACGACGGTGGAGATGAACCCCGGGTCGCTGTCCCGGTCGCTGAACTGGGTGATGTGCTTGGCCGCACCGATCAGTTCGGCCGACTTCTTCTGCAGCGCGTTGTACTTGCTGGTGTCAGCCTTGCTGTGGACCGCGACATTGCTCGGGTCGACACCCATGTAGATGTTCTCCGCCTCGGGGCTGCCGAGGAACTCGAGGAACTTCCTTGCCCCTTCGGGGTTCTTCGGGCTGCGGCTGAGCATGAAGCCGTCGGTGGGGGCCTCGACGCTGTCCATGCCGTGCGCCGGGTCGATCTCCGGGAACGGGAAGAAGTCGATGTCGTCACGCAGCGCCGGGTCGGTGATCTGCTGGCCGAGGAAGAGTCCGATGACGGCCATGCCGGACTTCTTCTCGAGGAGCGACTGCGCCGCGTCCTGCCACGAGCGGCCACCGGCGCCCGGCTGGTAGTACGGGGCGATCTCGCGCCACAGGTCCAGGACCCTGCTCATGCGCTTGTCGCTCCAGGCGACGCCGCCGTGCATCAGGTCCATGTGGAAGTCGTAGCCGTTGGCGCGCAGGTTCAGGTAGTCGAAGGCGCCGAGGATGGACCAGCTGTCGCCGCCGCCGTAGCCCGACGCGATGGGCGAGAGCCCGTCCTTCTTCATCTTCTTGGCCAGCGCGACGAACTGCGACCAGGTGGCCGGCGCCGTGTAACCGCGCTCCTTGAAGACGCTCTTCCGGTAGAAGACGGCCCACGGGTAGTTGTACAGCGGAACGAAGTAGTACTTGCCGTCGGTGCCCTTGGAGAGCTGCTTGGCCGCCTCGCTGTATCCGGAGCCGATGGTCTCCCACACGTCGTCGACGGGGGCGGCGAGCTTCTTCTCCGCGAAGTACTGCATGCGGTAGCCGGCGAACCAGGTGAACGTGTCGTCCGGGGTGCCCTGCAGGTAGCTCGAGATGCTCTTCTGGAAGGTGTCGTGATCGACCGTGTTGGTCTTCACCTTCAGCTCGGTCTTCCCGGTGAAGGCCTTGGTCACGGCCGCGTACGCCTTCTTGGGCGTGGCGTCGGCGCCGTTGGATCCGAACGTCACGCTCTTCGGGTCACCGGCGGGAGGACCTCCACAGGCCGTCAGGGCGGGCCCGGCGAGGGCGGCTGCTCCTACGCCCATCATTCCGTTGACGACGCTGCGTCGTCTCGGACCGCCGGTGGCGGGTATGCGGCTCTGCTGCGTCATCGCTTCTCCTGGATGGTGTCTGACCCTGTGAAGGTCTGGATCGCGGTGGCCGCGGCCCCGCGCGCCCACTCCTCGAACGGCAGCGGACGTGTGACCACGTCGCACTGATCGGCTGTACTGAAAGCGGTCGCGGAGAACGCTTCCTTGATCTGGGCGGCGAACAGGTCGTAAGCCGCGAGTCCTTCGCCCGAGATGATCACGCGCTCCGGGCCGAGAAGGTTGACCACCGTGCCGATCGCCCGGCCGATCGCCGCACCGGCGTCCGCGTACGCCTCGCGGGCCTCGGGACTACCGCCGTGCGCCAGCTCGAGCGCCTGTGCCGGGCCGGTGACCGGCTCGCCCGTGTCCTGCCGGATCCGCCGCACGATGGCCCAGTCGGAGGCGATCGCCTCGACGCAGCCCTGGTTGCCGCAGTGGCACAGCGGCCCACGGGGATCGATGGGCAGATGCCCGATCTCCCCGGCGATGCCGTGGGCCCCCGAGACCACCCGCCCGTTGACCACCAGGCCGCAGCCGATTCCGGCGCCGACGGTGACCAGGGCGAAGTCGGACAGCCCCACTCCGGCGCCGAACCACTGCTCGGCGACCGTCAGCGCGCGTACGTCGTTGTCGACGGTGGTGGGCAGCCCGGTGGCCGCCGCCGCGAGCTCGGCGAGCGCGACGTCACGCCAGTCGAGGAAGGGCGAGTAGCGGACGACTCCCGCCGCCCGGTCCACGTCCCCGGACATGGCGATCGCGAGCCCCTGGACCGAGACACCGAATCCCTCGGCCTCCGTCCTCAGCTCCGCCGTCAGTTCCGTGATCAGGGCGATCACCGAGTCGGGCTCACGGCCGGTGAGAGGCACATGGCGCGCCAGCCGGATGCGGCAGCACAGGTCCGCCAGGACCGCGATCACCTCGTCGGCCGTCACCTTCACACCGATGAACAAGGCCCTGCCGCCGTCCACACGGACCGGGTTGGCCGGCCGCCCTACGGCGGGCGGGGCGCTGTCGTCGACGGCCTCGACGAAGTAGCCGGCCGCCATGAGAGGTCGTACGGCCTTGGTGACCGCGGCCGAGGAGAGGCCGGTGCGCCGGGAGAGCTCCACACGGGAGAGCGGACCCTGCGAGAGCACGGTGGTGAAGATCAGGGACGCGGCGGGAGTGGCCGCCGGAAACGCCTCCACCTGGTCGGTCGTTGACATGGCCGGAAACGTAGGTGACTTAATTTCCTCTGTCAATAAAAAAAGCAGGACTCCTGCGAAACAGCAGTTGATCACCCCCTTATCGAGCGAAAGTTGCTCGCAAGCAGGCACTTGACAATGGATCGAAGGGCGGATTGGCTACCTGCCGTCACAGTGCTGCCCCCGAACGTGAGGACGTCCATGCCCCAGATCTCCTACGCCCCGGACGTCCGCCTGTGGTTGCTCAACACTCCGCACACCTCGTACGCGGTGCGGATCGACAGCACCGGCGCACCCTGCCACGTGGCCTGGGGCGGCAGGCTGACCCTGGACGAGGCGCGGGAGATCGCTGCCCGGCCACAGGCGCTCGACCGCGAGGTCAGCAGCTTCGAGGGCCGCCCGCCGGTCGGCGAGGAACTGCCCGTCGCCGGCGGTGCCCGCTACGGAGTGCCGTCGCTCCAGGTCCGGTTCGCCGACGGAACACGCGCCGTCGAATGGATGCCGGTCCGTCACGACATCCGCGAAACACCCAATGGCGCAGCGGAGTTGGACCTCGTCTTCCGCGACCGCCACTACGGATTCGGCATCGTGCTGCACTACCGGGTGCACGAGGACAGCGACGTGATCGAGCGCTGGACGTCCCTGCTCAACACCGGGACGGACGACATCGTCCTGCTGCGTGCCGACTCGGCCGCATGGACCCTGCCGCCGCGCTGCGACCACCGGATCAGCCACGTCACCGGCCAGTGGGCGGCGGAGACACAACTCCGCCGCGAGGCACTGCCGTTCGGCGAGACCGTGCTGACCAGCCGGCGCGGGATCTCCAGCCACCACACGAACCCGTGGGTCATGCTGGACGACGGCGACGCGAGCGAGGAGCACGGCGAGGTGTGGAGCGCCGCCCTCGCCTGGAGCGGCAGTTGGCGCATCACCGCGCAACGCACCTCCGACGGCCGGGCGGGCTTCACCGGCGGTGCGGGACATGACTCGACGGCCCTGCGTCTGGCACCCGGCGAGACGCACACCACTCCGTGCTTCGCCGGGCTCCGCACCGAGGGCGGCTTCGGCGCCGCGAGCCGTGCGTGGCACGCCTACACCCGTGCACACGTCGTGCCGCACCCGGACGAGACGCGTCCCGTCCTCTACAACTCCTGGGAAGCCACCGGCTTCGACATCGACGAGAAGCGCCAGATGGCCCTCGCGGCACGAGCCGCCCAGCTGGGGGCCGAGCTGTACGTCATGGACGACGGCTGGTTCGGCGCCCGGCGCAGCGACCGGGCCGGCCTCGGCGACTGGACCCCGTCCCCGGACCGGTTTCCGCACGGCCTCGGCCCGTTGGTCGACGAGGTGCACCGTCTCGGCATGCTCTTCGGCCTCTGGGTCGAACCGGAGATGGTCAACGCCGACAGCGACCTCTACCGCGCCCATCCCGACTGGGTCCTGCACTTCCCGCACCGCACGCGTACCGAACTGCGCAACCAGCTCGTGCTCAACTTCGCCCGGGACGACGTCGCCGACTGGGCGTACACGTGGCTCACCGCGCTGGTCGCCGACAACGGCATCGACTTCCTCAAGTGGGACATGAACCGGCCGTTCAGCGAGGCGGGCCCGTCCGGCCCCGACGGCGACGACCGCCTGTGGAGCACATACGTCCACAACCTCTACGGCGTCATCGACCGGCTGCGCGCCGACCACCCCCGGCTCCGCATCGAGGCGTGCAGCGGCGGCGGCGGTCGCGTGGACCTCGGGATCCTCTCCCGCACCGATCAGGTGTGGCCCTCGGACAACACCGACGCGGCCGACCGCATCGCGATCCAGCACGGCTACGGCCAGCTCTACCCCGCGTCGACGATGGCCGCGTGGGTCACCGACGTACCCAATGAACTCACGGCACGCACGGTGCCGCTGGCCTTCCGGTTCCACGTGGCGACGGCCGGGCTCCTGGCCGTCGGCGGTGACCTCACCCGCTGGTCGGACGAGGAGATCGCCGAGGGTGCCGCATTGGTCGGAGCCTACAAGCGGGTCCGTCATCTGGTGCAGCACGGCGTCCAGCACAGGCTGCGTGGTCCCGTCGACGACGGGCCCACGGTCGTGCAGTACACCTCGCCCGACCGTGCGGAGGCCCTGGTGCTCGCCTGGCAGCGGGCGCCGCGCCGGGGGCGGCCGGAGTTCCCCGTACATCTCGCCGGTCTCGACCCGGCGGCGGTCTACCGGGACGTGGCGACCGGCGTGACGCACCACGCGACGGTGCTGATGGAGCACGGGCTGCCGCTCGAACTGCCGGCGGGGGACTGGGCGAGCACGGCGATCCACCTGATGCGCGTGTCCCTCTGACGCGGCCGGCGGTGACACCGCACGCCGCGGCGTGCGGTGTCACTCCTGGCGGCCGGGGTCGAGGTCACCCGGAGCTCAGCTGCAGCGCAGCACGCCGGCTTTCTGCTTCGCGGCGAGAATTCGATGGACGCTCTTGTCCACCTTGGCGCGGAAGGCCGCGTCCGCGGCCATCCGGGTCTGCACGGCCTTGGCCATGGCCGGCACCAGGTTCGGCTCGACGGTCAGGACCTGGTCGCCGCCGGCGGACAGGAACTTCACGGCGCGGTCAGCGGGCGGTACGGACTTGACCGCCACCGCGTTGCCGAGGTCGTCCGAGATCACGACTCCGGTGAAGCCGAGGGACTTGCGCAGCATCTCCTGAATCACCGTGGGGGAGAACACCGCCCTGTGCTTCGGGTCGATCTTGCTGTACGTGGCAAGCGAGATCATGACGAACGGGGCATGCGCCTTGATCCCCGAACGGAACGGCGCGATGCTCGCGCTGTTCCTGGTGGTCACCGAGTCCACCACCTTCGCCGTGGTGTCGGTGTTGCCGCGGACGTACCCCAGTCCCGGGAAGTGCTTGAGCGTGGCCAGCACGTCGGCCTGAGCGAAGCCCTCGGCGAAGGCGGTGCTGTGGGGGGCGACGGTCGCGGCGGAGTGACCGTACTCGCGGTCGTACCTGCCGATCGGAGCGTTGTTCTTGCCCAGGCTGGACGGCACCACATCGGCGACGGGTGCGAGGTTCAGGTTCACGCCTGCGGCCTTGAGCTGCTTCGCCCAGGTGGCGGCCGAACCGCGGAGTTTCGATGTGGACCAGGTTCCCTGCGTGAGTCCGCTCGGTATGGTCGAGAACCCCGGGCCGGACAGCACCTGGACCTGGCCCCCCTCCTGATCGGTGGAGACCAGCAGGCCCACCCGATGTCCGCCGGCGGTGTCGGCCTTCGCCTGAAGACTGTCGGCCAGGGACTTGGTCGCCTTGGTGCCGGACTTGCTGCGTCCGGCCAGGAACACAGCCCCGACGTGATATTTGCGCAGTACCGCGATTCGCTTCTGATCAGGCTTCGAGGCGTTGACGCCCCCCATGAAGAGCTGGCCGACGCGTTGTGGCCCGCTCATCGCTGCGAAGACCGTGTCGACGCACGTCGCGGCCTGCGGAGCCCTGCGTGCCGACGCGGCATCCGTCGGCATGGCCTGTGAGGTGTGAGCGACGCCGAGGCCTGCCGCCACCAGCGAGAACGTCAGAAGCGGGACGGGCCAGACGGCCCGCCGCACCCTCGAGCCACGAGACAGTGCCGGACGCAAAGTCATACGGAACCCCTTCCGGAACCGACCCCGGGCCGGGCACTGCTTGCTCGGCCGTCGATGACGGTCACCTCATCATTTAACCCGCTTACGTCGGGCGTCGCTCGCCCCGCACGTGCGAGCGGCACACGGCGTGGCTGCCCCCCGCCCCCGGCCTCACCCAGGCAGAGCGGCGTGGATGAGCCGGGGCGGTGCGGGCGGCGATGTCTGCCGCTGGAGACGGGCGACGACGTCTTCCGCCTCTTTCCGACTCTTCCGCATGGTGGAATCGTCGGCGCCTGTGCGTGGTCTACCCCGAATCTCGCCGCTGACCTGCGAAAAGGGTGGGGTGGTCTGCTGTTGCGGCGAGTTCGGGTGGTACGGCTGTGAAGACCGGGTTCGGACGCTCCCAAGGGCGAACGCGTCACATTGTGACGCGAGTCACGGTTGCACGGAGGGTCACGGCCCAGCCGCGCCGAACGGAAGGCATATCGGGCAAACTCTTCGCAGGTACTTGACGGTGAACGCGTCTTCAACAGTTTGTGACACACGGTCAGGGAGGCCTAGGTATGGACCACTTGCCTGTGAAGAACCGAAATGGCTAACGTCACCCCGCCTTCACTCCGCACCTGGAGGGAGGGACAGCTTTCATCCACGGGGGAGAATCATGCTTTCTGTTCGTTTCCAGCTGGTGCGTGCGTGCGTGGCCGTGACGGCACTGGCCGCCGTCGGTGTCTCCGCGCCCGCGGCCACCGCAGCCGAAGCCGCTCCGGCGGTCTCGGCCAAGGCAGGCGCGCCTGCCCGTGCCTTCGCAGCCGCCAACGAGGCGTCCGTCCTCGCCTCGGCGACCGTTTGCGGCGACGGCTACGAGTTCGTGGACGCCAAGGCGCTCCCGAACGCCGACAAGCGTTACGGCACCCTGTTCTTCTACATGAAGGGCAACAGCGCCTGCGCGATCCTGGACAACAACACTCCCGGCGGCGCCAACTTCATGGATCTGCGGATGTACCCCGGGGACACCCCGAGCGCGGGCGAGCGCGACAGTGGGAACTTCTCCTCGTACGCGGGTCCAGTGCGCAGCAGCACGCAGGCCGCCGGCGGCCGGTGCGTCACCATCACCGCACTCATGAAGAACGAGGCCGGCACGTCGAATCTCATCAACTGGAAGGGCGGTTACGTCTTCGCCGTGGACACGCCTTCCTCGCCTTGCGCCTGATCATCACGCCGACGCGCGATGCCGCCTGCGTGGCACCGCCGCGTGACATGAGCCGATGAGCTGCCGACGACTCCATGACGCTCCACCTGCGTCCAAACGCGACGGCGCCGACGTGGAAGGAGCCCTGCGGCCGGTCCTCGATGTCGAACTGGCAGAACACCCAGTCGATGCGCCCCTTCGGTGACTTCATCAAGGAACAACGTCTGATGGAGGACGACGGCTACTGGGTCGACCTCGACGGATTCACTCCGCCGGCACCGTAAGTCCACGGTGAGAAGTGCCCCCCGATCCGATCGGGGGGCACTTCTCACATCCAGACGAGTCGCCCGTCGGCCACTGAGCAGATCGGATGGTCACCGGCGGCGATCTTGGTCAGCGTATGTGCCACGGAGTCGAAGAAGTCGGCCAGTGACTCGTACTCGCCCGTGGAGGTGATCTCACCCACGCGCCAACTGCCGACTCGTCCGTCTCGCACGTCGACGAAATTTCCCGCCCAGCCGTCCTGGTCCGACAGGAAGGGGACCCACTCATTGCGCCAGAACGGATTCTCCCGCTGATCCGGAGGATTGATCCCGCCGGGCATCGCGTGATTGCCGTAGAGCTGCTCCATCGACCGGATCCCCAGAAAGAAGTGGGATTCGTCCGGGAAGCCGGGGAATCCGGAACACGCGACATCTTCGTCGAAGTCTTCCTCGTCGGGATCCAGGTTGTTGAGGAGCAGCCAGGCGCGCAGCTCCTGAGGGAGGCTGATGTTCATCCGTCGCTCAGCGGATTCAAGCGTCGACTCCGCGGCCGGCCCAGGCAGATCGGCGTAGTCGGCCGGCGCGTGTTCCCGCAGAAGTCTCATGACGCGAGACCAACTCTCCTCCGCCCTCACGTACACCTACCTCCCTCTTCCTGCCCTGCTCTCCGCGTCCCGGTGACGGGCAACCAGGACGCCGGAATCATACGCGTGACCGGGCGCAGTGCGAGCTGGAAGCCGCTCGGCCGGGCTGCAGCCGGGACGCGGAAAGCAGAGACACCGCCGCGTGCGGCTCGGCCCGCCGAGCGCGGGAAGAGGTCGGCACAGCTGTGCCCACCAGCCGACGCAACAGCTCGGAATACGGGCTCAGGCCGGCGCGCGCGGCCGGGTACGGACGCGGGCGAAGTACTCCAGACGGGGCGCGCACCCGTCTCACCATGCGGCCTCGGACCGGCGCACATACTGTTCGGCTACGAGTTTGGAGCTGCGCCGCCTCGTCGGTGACGACGCGAGCGGACGGCATGGTGCTGCCCACCGGCACGACAGGCCCTACGCTCGGCGGCGCCGACCAGGACCTGCGGCATTCGGTGCCGCTCAGGTCCCTTCCCTGGCCCAGGCCGGAAGGTGATCGATGCGGACCACCGCGCAGGAGATCGACACACCGGCTCCGTGGGCCACCATCAGGACGTGGTCTCCAGGGGCCACTTGTCCGGTCTCGACGAGGTGGTTGAGCCCCACTACCTGGTCGTTGACCGTCATGTGTCCGACGCCCCGACCGAATTCGAACAGTCCCTGCTCCGGGCTGAGGCCCAGAGGGTCGAGGATGCCCTTGAGGTAGCTTTTCCGGCCGGTGAAGATGTGAGCCACACGGGTGATGTCGTCGACGTCCAGATCGGCCTCGGCGATCGTGCGCAGGGCGAGTTCGGTGCGCAGTTCACCTTGCCGGCGCACCGCTTCGGCGACCGACTCTTCCGTGGCCCGGTCGGCCTCCGGCCGGTCGCCGACGTGTGTGGTCGCAAGGGCGGCGGTCGCGGTCGCACCGACGTTCACGGGCGGGAACTCCTCCTCGCGGAACTGCTCCTCCACCTCGGCCGTGGATCCGCTGTTGATCGACAGGATGCCGGCGAATCCGGGCTGCTTGGTGAGCAGGACGGCGCTTCCCGCGTCGGCGAGGAGGCCGTTCTCGAGCGACGCCCAGCGGTTGAAGTGCGGCGAGCCCAGATTGTCGGCGCCCGTGACGAGAGCGGCTTTGCGTTCGGGGACGGCCTGGAGATAGCAGGCGGCGAGCTCGATCGATCCGAGCAGTCCGTTGCACCCCTGCGAGACCTGGTAGGCGGGAATGTCGCGGTCCGTGAGGTGGCGCAGAATGTAGTGCTGCGCCGACCACGCTCCGGGCCCCTGCCTGTGCAAGCAGGCATGGATGTGAAGGTCGAGATCGTGAGGGTGGAGGCCGGCGCGCTCACTGGCCTGACGGGCTGCCCGCACAGCCATGTCCGGTGCCGTCATGTCGCCTGCGACGGCAGCGCCGGTCCATCCCTGGTGCTCGTGGTCATCGGCGTCGTACAGGCCCGACTCCACCGCCTTGCCGGCGTCGAGGATGTCAGGGACATAAGCGCCGAGGCCGGCGATGTACAGGTCCGGGGTCTTCACTTCGAGGACGCTCCTTCCGACGCCGCGTCGGTCGTCATGGGGGCCTTGGCGTCGGCGACGGCCCTGGCGAGTGAGTCGATGGAGCTGTCCCGGAGGATCTCGATCATCGGTAGTTTGACCTGGAACTTCCGGTCGATGCTGTTCCTCAGCTGAACCGCCGTCATGGAGTCCATTCCCATCTTGTTCAGGGGCCGGGCCGCGTGCACCCGCGCCGGCTTCAGGCCGAGAATCTCTGCGGCCGCCTCCTTCAGCGCCTCGACCACCTTCGGATCCGGCGCTGTCCGTCCCCCGTGGGCGGAGTTCGCCGCGTTCGCGGGCACCGCAGTGGCGGGCTCGGCATCGACCGGTCCCGTAGCCGCGGGATCCTCCGGCCGGCCGGGCCGCGTCGTCCGCGGGGCACGGCTCTGCGGTGGCGCCGGATCGTCCGGAACAGGCGTCGCGGCGCGGCCACCGACGGCGGACAGCTCCCTGAGCAGCGGGACCCGGGCCGCACCCGGGTAGGCGAGCCCCCATGCCTGCCAGTCGGCGCGCAGGACGACGGTGTGAGAGGAGCCTTCGCTGAGAATGCCGTCCAGGAGGGTGAGCCCTTCGCGGGGTGAGAAGCTCGCCATGCCTTGCGGGACAAGGCCGCGGTCGCCTTCCGCCTCCCTGCGGGCGACCATGCCGACACCGCCCCAGTACCCCCAGTTGACCGAGGTGGCCGGGGTTCCTCCGGCGAGGCGGTGGTGGGCGAGGGCGTCGAGGAACGCGTTTCCGGCCGCGTAACCGCCGAGGAAGGGCGCGGACAGGATGGAGTAGCACGACGAGAACAGGACGAACATGTCCAGGGGTACGTCGCGGACCAGCCGGTGGAGGTTCCAGGCGCCCGAGACCTTGGCCCTCAAGTGGTCGGTGAGCTGCCGGGCCGTCATGTCGCGTATCAGGACGCCGTCGAGAGTGCCGGCTGCGTGGAATACCCCTCGCAGCGGGGCCTTGCCCTGACGGCCTCGCTCGTGGAGAAGGGCGCGCATGGCCTGGTGGTCCGCCGCGTCGACCGCTGCGTACTGGACATCGACGCCTCGCCGGGCGAGATCGCGCAGCACCGCCAGTTGCGTGGCCCGTGGGTGGCCGGGAGCAGCGGTCGCGGGGTCGGGCAGCGGGGTCCGGCCGGTCAGCAGGAGGGTACGGGCACCCCGGTCGACGAGCCACGACGCCACCTGCGCCCCGATGCCGCCGGTGCCGCCGGTGATGAGGTAGGTGCCGACGGGGTGCACCCGCGCTGCAGGCTCCACGGGCTTCCGGCTGGGCTGCGGGGTGGGAAGCACATCGTCGGTGAAGGCAAGGACGATCTCGCCGACATGCCGCTGCCCGGCTGCCGACCGCAGTGCCTCCCCGGCTCGGGCAGCGCTGAACTCTTGGTGGGGCAGGGGTGCGAGCGCTCCGTTGGCGACGAGGCCGGCCGTCGCCCGCAGCACGGCGCCGGCCTGGTACGGGCGGTGCTTGATCATGTGAGCGGCATCGATCGCGTGGAAGGAGATGTTGGGTGCGAGGAGCCCTCGGTTCAGGGGGGCGACCCCGGCCGTGTCGGGCGCGGCGAGGTCCAGGTAGTGGCCGTAGGGCGCCAGGAGGGAGAGGCCGGCGGTTGCGGCCACGCCCGTGAGGGTGTTCACGACCGCGTCGAATCCGGTACGCCCGGTGGCCGTGACATGGACGTCGGCGCCCAGCCAGCGGGCGACGTTGACGGCGGCCGGGCTGGTTCCCCCGGCCGCCGAGTGGACGAGCACACGATCGCCCCTCCCGACGCGGGCACGCTCGTGGAGCGCGTGGTAGGCGCCGAGGTACGCCCCGGGCAGTGCGGCGGCGGCGGCAGGCGTGAGGCCGTCGGGCCTCGGCGCCGTCAGAACGGCCATGGTGACGACGTGCGTGGCCGTCGCGCTCTCGGCGAGGGCGATGACCTGGTCGCCGACAGCCACGTCGTGCACGCCGTCACCGACAGCGATCACGGTCCCCGAGCACGCTGTGCCGAGCGGCTGATCACCCCGTATCGGGTGGGGACCGGCAGCGTCCGGGGTGGGCGGGCTGTGCAGCGCGGCGTGCGAGACACGGATCGTGACCTCGTCCGCGGCGGGCACGGGGATGGCCACCGGCATCAGCTGCGGGTCGTCGACGGAGCCTGACGGCGGGAGGGAGAGGCGCACCGCGGCGACCGGGCTGCCCTCGCCCGCGGACACCCCTCGATGTGGCACCAGGCGGGCGACGTGGCGGGTGCCGTCACGCAATGCGATCTGGTCCTCGTCGTCGGGGGTCAGCAGGGCCGCGACCAGGGCGGCCACGCTCCTGGAGCTGCGGTCCAGGTCGACGAGACGGCTGCGCAGAGCGGGGTGCTCGGCGACGAGCGTACGTCCCAGGCCCCACAGCGGAGCCTGAAACGGAGCGACGAGCCGGTCGTCCGGTGTCACCCGCTGGGCGTTCCGGCTGATCAGCCAGACTCCAGGGGCACCGGGAAGTTCCCGGGTGTCCAGGGCTTGCACGAGATGGATGACGCTGCCACAGGACAGCAGTTGAGCCCGGTCCATCTCCTTTCCGGTCGCTTGCAGCCCCGCTTCCGCGTCCAGGGTCCACATGTGCACGATGCCGCGGAGTCCGCCCCGCCCGGCCACCTCGTCCAGCACCGCGGAGTAGTGCGCCGCGTCACCGGGGTCGATGCGGAGCCGGTTGTCTGCGGCCTGGTACGTGGCTGCGGCAGTGACGACGACCACGTCCTCGCCTTCGGCCGAGAGTCCTCGAACCACGGCTCGGCCGAAGGGCCCGCTGTCCGTGAAGACCAGCCACGTGCCGCGTTGCGGGACCCGCCCGCCGGCGTCCGAGCGCGGCAGCGCCTTCCACCGGACGTCGTACATCCAGCTGTCCGGATCGTCCGTCGGCTGGGGTGTGCGGACCGCGGGCGGGCGGGAAGCGGTTTCGGCCGGGGCAGGGCCGGCGAGGTACTGGAGCCGCGCACCCGTCACTTCGGCCAGGAGCCGTCCGGAGGCGTCGCGTATGCCGAGGTCGGCGGTGACAGAGCCGGCGCGTTGGCTCGGTGCGAGACGGGCATGGCCGAACAGTTCCGTTCCGGGCCGGTCGTAGCATCGGTACTGCTTGATGCCGCCGAGGACGAACACGCCTTCCGGGCCGGCTTCCTGCCGGGGACGGATTGCTGCCATCGCGTGGCAGCCGGCGTCGAGGAGTGCCGGGTGGAAGTGGTGGTGGGCCACAGTGGCCCGCAGCTCTTCGGGGCACTCGACGCGTGCCAGGGCCTCGCCGTCGCGGCACCACAGTTCACTGACGCCTCGGAAGGCGCCCTGCCACTGATTGCCGTGCTCGGCGTGGTGGGCGTAGAACTCGGCGGCGCTTCGGCGTTCGGGGAGGGCGTCCCGGACGGCTGCCAGGTCGACGGGGGCTTCGTCGGCGCCCGCCTGGAGGGCGTACCCCCTGGCTTCGGCGTGCAGCGCCCACGGCGCACGGCCGGTGGAGCTGCTGTGCACCTGGAAGGCCAGTTGCCCCCCGGCGGAGCCGGCACTCACCCGCAGGACGGGAGCCGGGCCCTCCTCGTCGAGACAGAGAGCCTGCTCGAAGTGAACGTCCGCCAGGGCCAGCGGTCCGTCACCGAGGACCTGACGTGTCGCCTCCGTCAGCAACTCCAGGTAGACGGTTCCCGGTACGACGATCGCGTCCTGGACACGGTGGCCGGCCAGATAGGGGTGATGACGGATGTCGAGGGGGCCCTGCCACACGCGGGTGCCGTCGGCGGCCGTCGTCGGCGTTCCCAGCAGAGGATGCCGGGGCGCGGTAGCGGGCAGGCCCTGGGGAGGGACCGGGCCCGCGGAGATCCCCTGCACGGAGTCGGGTTCGGGAAGCCAGTGCCGGGTGCGCTGCCAGGGATAGCCGGGCAGCGGGACGTAGCGGCCGCCGTCGATGACCGCGGCGAGGTCGATCGGCACCCCGGCGGTGTGGAGGGCACCCGCCGCGCTCAGCAGGGCGGTCCGTCCGTCCTCCTCGCGGCGCAGCGACCCCGCCACGATGGTGTCTGCCCTGCCCGCCGTGCGAGCGGTCTCCCTGATGCTGCCGACCAGCACGGGGTGAGGGCCCATCTCAAGGAACACGGTTGTTCCGCAGTCGAGTTGATGACGGACGGCGCCGACGAAGTCGACGGGCTCACGGATGTTGCGGGCCCAGTAACGGGCGTCCATACCGGAGCCGTCGATGACCTCGCCGAGGAGGGTGGAGTGGATGGGGACGGCCGCCGGGCGGGGGTGCACGTCGTTCAGGGCGTCCAGCAGGTCGTCGTGCACAGCGTCCATCTGCGGACTGTGGGAGGCGAAGTCGACCTTGACGAGCCGATGGGGTGTGCCACGGGCGTCGAGTGCCGCGAGGATCTCGGTCAGGACGTCGGCGTCACCGGAAAGCAGCGTGGACGTGGGGCTGTTGGCGGCCGCTACGGCTACGGAGTCCTCATGGCCGGCCAGCGCCTGGGTGGCCTCGGCGGCGGACAGGGCGACCCACGCCATGGCGCCGCGGCCGGACAGGCGCTTGGCGATCCGGCTGCGTCGGCAGATGACGGCCGCGGCGTCTTCGATGCTCAGCGAGCCGGCGATGTACGCTGCCGCCGATTCGCCCATGCTGTGGCCGATGACGACATCGGGCTCGACCCCCCAGGATCGCCACAGCTGTGCCAGGGCGATCTCCATCGACCACAGCACGGGCTGTACGACATCGAGTTCGGCGAGGCGTTCCTCAAGACCGCTGCGGAGCAGTTCGACGACCGACCAGCCGGTCTCCGCCCGCACGGCCGTGTCGCACATCCGCATGGCGCGCGCGAAGGCGGGCGACGTGTCGAGCAGTTCCCGTCCCATGCCCGCCCATTGGGAACCCTGCCCGGGGAAGACGAAGGCCACCCGGGGGCGCCGGCCGGGATCGGTGTACTCCGAGAAGGACAGACCGGGTTCGGGTTCGTCCCGCACGAAGGCGTCCAGTGCGAGCGCGGCCTGATCGAGGGAGTCCACCGGCAGGGCGAGCCGGGCGTCGAGGTGGGAGCGGTGCAACGCCGCGCTGTGGCAGACGTCCCGAAGGGTGGGGAGACCGGTGTCGGCGGCGACCAGGAACCTGGCCACGGACGCCGCCAGCGCCTTGAGCGCCTCGGGGGTCGCGGCGGAGAGGGTGAGCAACTCCGTTCGATCCACTGGCACTTCACCGACGGACCGCGCCGGGGCGGGTACGTACTCTTCCAGGACGACGTGCGCATTGGTGCCGGAAAGCCCGAAGCTGCTGACGCCCGCGAGGGCGGGCCGTCCTGCGTCGGGCAGCGGGGTGTTCCGGGTCGCGATGGTCAGTGGAAGATCCGGCCAGGGCACGGCCGGGTTGGGGGTGTCGAAGTGGAGGCTCGGCGGGACGGCACGCTGTTCGAGGCAGAGCACCGCCTTGATCAGGCCGGCGATTCCCGCCGCAGCCTCGGTGTGCCCGATGTTGGTCTTGACGGATCCCACGAGGACGGGGCGATCTGCGGACCGCCCCCTTCCCAGCACGTGGGCGAGTGAGTCGAGTTCGACCGGATCACCGACGGCGGTCCCGGTGCCGTGCGCCTCCACGTAGTCGACGTCCGCCGGATCGACGCCCGCGTTCGCGTACGCGCGTACGAGCACGTCGCGCTGACCCTCGACCCCGGGAGTGGTCAGGTAACCGCTGGAACGGCCGTCGTTGCCCACGGCTGAGCCGCGCAGGACGGCCCGGACCCGATTGCCGTCGGCCAGCGCCCGTGAGAGCGGCTTGAGGATCACGCTGCCGATCCCGTCGCTGCGGACGAAGCCGTCCCCGGACGCGTCGCCGAACTTGCAGCGGCCGTCCCTGGCGAGCATGCCCGCGCTGGAGTAGCCGATTCCCTCCTCCGGCCGGAGGACGAGATTGACCGCGCCGGCGATGGCCATGCGGCACTCGCCGAGGCGGAGGGCCTGCACGGCGTTGTGCACCGCCACCAGACCCGAGGAGCAGGCCGTGTCGACGGTGAAGCTGGGTCCCCGGAGGTCGAAGGTGTAGGACAGCCGGCCCGAAGTGATGGCGCGGAACGCGGCTCCGGTCATGCCGTACAGGTCGAGCCGGTCACGTGTCCCGTACTGGGTGTGCCAGTAGTCGCCGCCGGTCTGGCCCACGTAGACCCCGGTGTCGGAACCGGCCAGGCCGGAGACCGGTACGCCCGCGTCCTCCAGGGCCTCGTGGGCGACTTCCAGCAGCAGGCGCTGCTGGGGGTCCATTTTCGAGGCTTCCCGCGGGGCGATGCCGAAGAACTCGGCGTCGAAGTCCCCGACGTCCCGGAGGAGACCGCCCCATCTGCTGACGGTACGGCCGGGTGTACGCGGCCGCGGGTCGTACACGGCTTCGACGTCGTAACGGTCGTCGGGAATCTCGGTGATCGCATCGGTGCCACCGCGCAGCAGTGTCCACAGGTCCGGGACCGTGTCGGCACCGGCGAAGCGGCCGGCCATCCCGATGATGGCTATGGGTTCAGCTGGGTCCGTCGCTGATGTGCGACTGGACCGATCGTCCACGGGCACGGGGTCGTCCTGATTCGTGAGTCGGTGGTCGGAGTCAGCCGCGTGGGCCGACTGCCGGGGTGAACGGTGGATGGGCCCGCAGGGGGGCCGCTCGCCTTCCGGGCTGCCGCTTGTTCCGGGCGCGGCCGGGAATCACCGGGTGAGAACGGCAGCTTGCGGGAGACCTCATCCCGTCCGGCGCCAGGCGGCGAGCCGGCGCTCCGCCCGCTCCTGGACAGCGTCGAGATCACGTTCGGTCTCGTGGTCGGGGGTGGCGTCCGGCAGGTCGTCCTCCAGCCGGCGCAGCGGCCGGAAGCACAGACCGAGGGCGCCCCAGACGACGAGGCACACCCCGCTCACGATCAGCAGGAGGGCCGTCCCGCGTCCGGGGCCGCTGCCCAGCACGCTGCCGAGCGTGGTGTGTTCCCGCAGCGCCGGGGCGAACACGTGGTCGGCGAGCGGCCCGGCCGCCAGGAACCCGACGGGCTGGGTGGCGAGCGCGAGCATGACGTTGGTTGCCAGAACCCGGCCCTGCAGTTCCTGTCCCACCTTGACCTGGATGATCGACAGCCAGTGGGCGTTCAGCACGGCCATGGCGCCCATGCGCAGTGTCAGTCCGAGCGCCACGAGGGGCACGGACGCGTGCAGTCCCATGACCACGGTCCCGGCCCCCACTCCGATGGTGGCGCCGATCATGCCGATCGCCCGGCGCCGGGTGCCGCCCCACGGCACCATCAGCAGGCCGCCCAGCACACCGCCCAGGCCGCCCACGGTCGTCACCAGGCCGAGCTGTGGGACACCGGCGAACGACAGGACGAGCGGCTGCACCGCGACGAACACCACCGAGGCGAAGAGGTTCAGTACCGCGGCGAAGCCGGTCAGCAGGAGCAGCGGCCTGCGGTGCGCGATGAAGCGCCAGCCGCCGAGGAGTGCCTGGCCGAAGGACTCGCGCTGTCGGTGGAACATGCGCTCGGGGAAACGGACGGCCAACAGGGACCCGATGCCCGCGGCGAATGCGCACGCGCCGACGGCCGCGACGCCGGTCACGCCCACGGACGCCACGAGCGCAGCACCGAGGAGCGGACCGACGACACCGGCGAAGCCGAGCCCGAGCCCGACGAGGGCGTTGGCCTGCGGCAGATAGGGCTTGGGCACCAGTTGGGCGGTGGCGGCCAGGTACGCGGGCCGGTGGAAGGCGGTCGCGACCCCGGTGACGGCGACGATGACGCACACGGCCGCCAGCGACAGCCGGTGGGTGATGAGCAGCAGGGCCAGAGCAGTCATCGCCAGGCCGCTCGTGCTGTCCGCGGCCAGCATGACGCGGCGGCGGTCAACCCGGTCGGCGACCGTGCCGCCGACCGGTGTGACCAGGAGCGCCGGGAGCGTGGCGAGCATCGTGACGAGCGCCAGGTCGAGGACGCGGCCGCTGCGCTGGTAGGCCCACACGCCCAGGGCGAACATGCTGAGGCTGCCGCCCAGCATGGACAGGAACTGTCCGGCTGCGACGGTGTAGAAGGCCCGCAGCCCCGAGGGCGCCCGGACCGCGGCGACCGGCTCGGGCAGGCGCCCCGCGGTCCAGTCCGTGATCCGTTCCCCGAGCAGGGCCGCGAGGACGGTCGCCTGGTGGCGCAGGAAGTAGTGGCCCGCCTTGGGGATGGTGACGAGTTCGACCCGGTCGGAGACGGCCTCCCATTCGCGGTACCGCTCCTGGTACAGCTCGGTGGAGTGGTCGGCCTCACCCACAGCGCACAGGATCGGTGCCCGTAGGACGGCGTGCGGTTCGGCGAGTTCCCGGGCGTACCACGCCCGCGCCTCGGACGAGTCGTGACGCATCGCACGCAGCGCGGTCTCGGTGGCGGCCTCGTCCATGTCGTCCAGGATTCCGCCGGTCGTGCGGAGGATGTCCCGGTAATGGCGGTTGGAGGCCCACCGCTCCAGCGGCAGGATGCGGTGGGCCCAGGCGACCGCTCGTCCCGGCAGCGGTGCGGACGGGAAGTTGCCCGCCACGACCACGCCGAGCACCCGGCGACCGCCGGCCTCCAGCCTGCGGGCCAGTGCGACGGCGGCGGCCGATCCCACGGAGTGCCCGTAGACGACGACGGGGCCGGTCACCGTCGCCTCGATCTCCTCGGCCAACCGCTCGGTCAGCTCGTCAAGGGTCACGAAGTCCTCCGCGGGCCGGGCCGGATCGTGTCCCGGCAGTTCGGCCGCGAGGAGTGCCAGATCGTCGGGCAGTGCCGCCGCGAGTGGCTGGTAGACGGCCGCCGACCCGCCGCCGTAGGGAATGCAGACCACGGTGGCCACGGCCTCCCGCGATCCGCTCAGGCGGTGGAGCATCCGGCCCTGTCCGGTGTCGGACGCGTCCAGATGTGCCGCCAGTTCACGCACGGTGGGACGGGTGAACATGTCGATCACCCGCAGGCCGGGGTCGCAGGCCCGCACGGCACGGACCGCCGCGAACGAGTCCCCTCCCAGGGCGAAGAAGTCGTCGTCGATCCCGACCTCGGGAAGCCCGAGGATCCGCTCCCACACCCGGGCCAGTCGGCCCTCGGTGGGGGTGCGAGGCAGCACCCCGCCTCCGGACTCCCCGGCCTCGGGCAGCGGCAGGGCCCTTCTGTCGACCTTGCCGTTCGGCGTCAGGGGCATCCGGTCGAGAACGGAGACAGAGCCGGGCACCATGTACTCAGGTAGGCGCTCCCGCAGGTCGGTGCGTACCTGCCGGACATCGAGCCGCTCCCCGGTCTGCGGCACCACCCAGGCCGCGAGTCCCCGGTCCTGCCCCTCGCCGACGGGCAGGACGACCGCTTCGGCGACGCCCGGCAGCCGCCTCAGGGCGTCCGCGACGTCGCCCGGCTCCACCCGGTAGCCGCGCACCTTGACCTGGTCGTCCACGCGTCCGCGGAACTCCACCCAGCCGTCCCGGCGCATCCGCAGGACGTCGCCGGAGCGGTACATGCGCCGTCCCTCCACGGTGATGAACCGCTCGGCGGTGAGCTCGGGCGCCCCGATGTAGCCCCGTGCGACCCCGGGCCCTCCCACCAGCAGTTCTCCCGGGATGCCCGGAGGTACCGGGCGGCCCTCCCGGTCGACCAGAAAGCCGACGGTGTTGGGCACGGGCCGGCCCAGCGGGACGATGTCGGCCCGCAGGTCCTCGGGCACGTCGTCCACGTCGCAGACCGTGCGGACCATGGTCGATTCAGTGTGCCCGTAGTGGTTCTGAACCCGCAGTCCGGGGCGGGCGGCACGGGCGCGCTCGACGATGGACCACGGCAGCGCCTCGCCTGCGAACATCAGCAGCTTCCGGGGCATGACGGCGCCCACGTCGCCGTTGGCCGCAAGCAACTCGAAGTGGCTCGGGACGAGCTTGATGACGTCCATGGGGTTGTCGGCCAGATAGCCGGCGAGCGCCACAGGGTCCATGGCTGTCTCCCGTGCCACGAAGTGGACGGTGCCGCCGGTGGCGAGTGCCGCGTGGAAGCAGGTATGAGCGAAGTCGGCCGCGATCGTGGACATCACGGCGTACGCGCCGCCGCGTACGTCGTCGCCCAGTCGTTGAAGGACACCGTCCAGGTAGTCGGTCACACTGGCGTGCTCGACGGCAACGCCCTTCGGGGTGCCGGTGGAGCCGGAGGTGAAGATGACGTGCAGCAGGTGACGGGGGTCTACCCGGACGTCCGGCCGGTGTTCGGGGCTGTCCTCGAGTACGGCCGGGTCGTCCAGGACGACGACGCGCCGGGCGCCTCCCTCGACGAGCCCGGTGAACTCCCTCACGGTCACGACCGTGCGCACGCCCGCGGTGTCCAGGATCGCGGCGATACGGCTCGCGGGGTGTGTGGCGTCCAGTGGCAGATAGCCGGCACCGGCCTTGAGCACGCCGTGCAGGGCGGCCGGCAGGGCCACGGAGTGCTCCAGCAGGACTCCGACGGGCTCGTCGGGGCGGACACCGGCGGAGATCAGGGCGTGGGCGACGCGGTTGGCCATACGGTCGAGCTCGCCGTAGGAGAGCCTGCCGTCGGGCGCCACGACGGCGAGCGCGTCGGGGGTGCGGTCCGCCCACCGCTCGACGAGCGGGTGCAGGGTGCGTGGGACTTCCTCACGTACCGGGCCGCGCAGCACCGATGCGGCGGTGGACCCCAACTCCGCTGCACCCACCGGGGAATCGAGATCGTCCAGCATCCGGGCCAGCAGGCTCAGGTACCACGAGGCGATGCCCCGCACGGTCTCCTCGTCGAAGAGGTCACGTCGGTAGTTGAGGCTGCCGGAGAAGTCGTCCGGGCTCTCCGCCAGCGTGAGGTGGAGATCGGACTTGGCGGCCGGTACCGGTCTGCTCACCGCGGTCACATCGAGGCCGGGGAAGCCCGGCCCTTCCTCGTCCAGCACGAGAAAGTTCAGCAGCGTCTGCACGACCGGGGCCGACGTCGCACTGCGGTCGGGCCGCAGCCGGGCCACCACCTGCTCGAACGGCACATCGGCATGTGCGAACGCGTCCAGTGCCACCTCTCTGACCCGCGTGAGCAGTTCGGACCCTGTGGGGTCGCCGGAGAGGTCGGTACGCATGACGACGGTGTTGACGAAGCAGCCCACCATGCCGTCGGTACCGGGGTGGCGGCGGCCCGCCTCCACCACGCCCACCGGCACGTCGGTGGTGGCGCACATACGCGACAGCAGTGCCTGCCACGCTGCGAGAAACACCATGAACGGTGTGCAGCCGGTCTGCCCGGCCACCGAACGCACCTGTTCCGCCAGACGGCCGGTCACCGCCAAGGAGACCTCACCGCCCGCGGATCCGGCGACTGCGGGCCGGGGCCGGTCGGTCGGCAGGTCCAGCAGGGGCGCGAGACCGGCCAGCTTCTCCTCCCACCAGTCCACGGTCTCGGGCCGGTCCGGAAGCCCGGCCAGCCATGCGGCGTGGTCCATGTACTGGGCGGGCGGCGGTGGCGTCTCGCCGATCCCGAGTCGTGCCGCGTACAGCGCCGGGAGCTCGGCGCGGACCAACCCCAGAGACCATCCGTCGATGGCTACATGATGGAACGTCAGTGCCAGCACCGACTCGTCGGCGGTCCGGAACAGCGCCGCCCGCATGGGCGGCCGCCGCCTCAGGTCGAAAGGGTGGTCGCATTCAGCGGTGAGCGCCGCCTCCAGTCGCTCCGGCCGGACGTCCCCGGTGGACACCGGCAGATCCGCGGCGCTGCCGACCACGGTGACGGGTTTCCCGTCCCGCTCCTCGATCCGGCTGCGCAGCACCTCGTGGCGTTGCGCGAGGTCCCGGACCGCGCCGAGCAGGGCCGCTTCGTCCACGGGGCCGCTCAGTCGCAGCACGAGGCGGGCATGGAACGCGGAGCCGCTGTTGCCCAGTTCCTCCAGGAACCACAGCCTGGACTGCGCGGCCGAGAGCGGGACCGGTGCGGCGGGCTCGGACCGTCGTGGAATGGTGTCGGCGGGCCGGGCGAGTGCCGCGGCCAGACGCTGTTCCAACAGCTCACGGGGACGTGTCCGTGGATCGGCCGTGTCAGCGCCCGGGGCCGTGCCGAGAATCTCAGTTCCCATTGTGTTCAGTCTCCATCGACGTGCGCGCGGTCGCAGGAGCCCGAAGGAACGGACGACACGTACGCGTGTCCGTACGGGGCCACCTGTGCCCTGGCGATCGTGCTTGTCAGGCTCGCGACTGACGTCCGGCGAGCGATTGGGTGGAATCCGTGCCGAGGCCGTGCCCGTCTTCGTGCCCGGGCAGGCGGGCGCGGGTGCAGCGTCACGATCCGGACGCGTGGGAGGGCCGCATCCCGATCCGCAGCCGGCCGATCGCTTCCTCCGCCCGGCGTACGGCCTCCCCCGGCGTCGCCGCGCAGCTGATGGAGTATCCGACGCGGTCCAGTGAGTGGTGCGGCTCGCGGGTGCGCGCGCCGGGCTCCACCAGAAATCCGCACGCCATCACGCCTGGTACCGCGTATGCCGCAGCCAGTCCGTCGAGGCTCGCCACCACACCGGCCGGGGCCCCCAGGAAGCGGATGGCCGCGGCCCTCCGGGCGCGCCGCGGCAGTGGACGCGCCAGCGGTTCTCCCCTGAGCAGGGTCCAGAAGGCGCGTACCAGCTCCGTGTCGTACGCCCACTCGATCAGTTCCGCGATCTCGTCGCCCGGAGGGCGCCCCGCGCACTCGACCAGATAGGGCGTGCCGGCCTCCACGATCCACTCGCAGTGCACCATGCCCGTGCCGAAGCCGACCGCGCGCACGACCCGCTCCGTCTGCTCCCGCAGGAGCGTGTCGAGCTCGGCGGGAATGTCGGCGGGGACCAGGTGCCCGCGCTCGACCGGCCGAGGTCCGGGGTAGAGGTCCTTCTCGGTCACGTTGCCGAACAGAGCGCTGCCCGCCGACACCAGCATCTCCACGCTGTACTCGCGGCCGCTGACGTACCGCTCCACCAGCATCCGCACCGGGACCGCCCGGTCCGGCACCCAGACGCTCCCGGACAGGGCGGAGCACTCGGCGGCGCACTCGGCCCAGGCTTCCACCGCCTGGTCCGCGGAGCGGAGCACGCGGGTGCCCACGGCCCCCTGCCGGTCGGCGGGCTTGAGGACCGCCGGACCGGGGTGGGCCGCCATGAACGCTTCCACCTGTGCCGGGCTCTGCACCGCCTGCGACTCGGGGTTCGGGATACCTGCCGCCCGGGTGACGCCGCGCAGCAACGACTTGTCGTGCAGCACCTGTGCGGCGCCGAGCCCGGCGCCGGGGAGTCCGTAGCACTCCGCGAGGCGCGCGGCGAACAGGGTGGCGTCCTCGACCGTCGGCGCGATCGCGGCGGGTGCGAGACCGGGGTGCGCTCTGTGGAACGCGTCCGCGGCGCCCGCGAGCTGGTACTCGCACTCGACCAGGTCGCCGATCACCTCCGCGCCCCGTACCGCGGAGCGCAGTCCGCGCTTGCGGACGACGTCGGGTTCCTCGATCACGATCACCGAGGCGTCGGGCTGGAAGGCGCCGATGGCGGCGACCGAGGTCCAGGCGAACCCGACCATGATCACGGGATGCGTCGTCAAGTCCATTTCCCTGCTCTGTCGTTCCTGGTCCGCGGCGCGCCGGCTTCCGGTCATGCCGGGTCGTCGATCTGCTCGGAGGCGAGGTGTTCCAGCATCAGCCGCTCCACGTCGTCGGCGAAGTCCGCGAGCACCGGACGGTCGAAGACGGCCCGGACAGGTATCCGCCGGCCGAGCGCCTCGCGAAGGCGACCCACCATCCGGGTGGCAGCCAACGAGGTGCCGCCCAAAGCGAAGAAGTCTCCCCGCGGTCCGACCTCGTCCGTGTGCAGCACCTCGGCCCAGACCTTCGCCACGACCTGCTGCATCAGCGACATGGGTGCCCCGGCTGCCGTTTCGACCGCTCCTGGCTCGGGCAGCGCGGCGCGGTCCACCTTGCCGTTCGGCGTGGTGGGGAAGCCGTCCATCACGACCCAGCGGCGCGGAACCATGTAGTCGGGCAGTCGCTCGGCGAGATGGCTTTCGAACGCCGCGTGCCGAGGCGTCGTGGACACGACGTAGCCCACCAGGTGCCGTTCACCGGGCGGGCCGGCGACTGCGACGACGGCGTCGGCGACGTCAGGGTGTTCGCGCAGCACCGACTCGATCTCACCGAGTTCGACGCGATGGCCCCGGACCTTCAC
This sequence comes from Streptomyces sp. NBC_01341, assembly GCF_035946055.1. Classification (NCBI taxonomy): domain Bacteria; kingdom Bacillati; phylum Actinomycetota; class Actinomycetes; order Kitasatosporales; family Streptomycetaceae; genus Streptomyces; species Streptomyces sp. NBC_01341. The sequence continues at coordinate 6,971,653 of NZ_CP108364.1, forward strand.
CTGGAGATCGGTCCGGCCCAGGTACTCCAGCCACCGGCCACGCCACCGGACCAGGTCTCCCGTGCGGTAGCACCGCTCGCCGTCGGGTCCCCTGACGAAGCGTTCGGCGGTCAGCGCGGCCCGGTCCACGTATCCGGTGGCCACGCCCGCACCCGCGATCCACAGTTCACCGGTGCTTCCGGGCAGGGCGGGCCTGCCCCACCGGTCGACCACGTGGATCCGGGTTCCGGCGATCGGGGCGCCGATGGGCACGGCGCGGTCGGCGACCGGCCTGTCCACGCGGCCGGTCATCGAGTAGATCGTGGTCTCGGTGGGCCCGTACGCGTTCCACAGCTCCCCGACGCGCGGCGCGAGGGCCCGGGCCAGCGCCGGGTCGAGGACTTCACCGATGCTGATCACCCGCATCCCGGGCCGGTCCGGCCAGTCGGCGGCCTGCAACAGGCGCAGCGTGGTCGGCGTCGCCGTCGCGACCGTCACGCCGGTGCGCTCCATCCACTCGGCCAGTGCGTGGCCGTCCGTGGTGGTGTGCCGGTCCGTGAGCGCCAGTCGCGCGCCGCGGGCGAGAGTCACCCACAGCTCGTAGCCGAACACGTCGAAGGTGAACGGCACCACACCGAGGGTGACGTCGTCCTCTTCCATCCCGGGGCTCGCCGAGAGCGCGGCGACGAAGGCGGCCAAATTCGCGTGGGTCACCCGCACCCCCTTCGGCCTCCCGGTCGAGCCGGAGGTGAACAGGACGTATGCCACCCGCTGCGGTTCGGGCTCCGGCAGGTCGGCGGCAGGGGCGTGCTCAGCTGCCTCGTCCACGTCGAGCACGGTCACCCCCGGCAGGGCGAGGCGGGCCGTGGCGAGGGCCGTGCCGCCGGACAGGACCACGCGCACCCCCGCGTCCGTGGCAAGCCGGGCCAGCCGGGCGGACGGGTGATCGGGATCGAGCGGGACGTAGGCCGCCCCCGCCCGCAGCACGGCGAGCAGCGCTCCCGGCAGCCGCCGGCCACGCGGGAGGCAGACGCCGACCGGTTCACCTGGTCCGATCCCTCGCGCGGAGAGGCAGGCCGCGACGCGCCCTGACGAGTCGGCGAGTTCGGCGTAGCTCACCGAGCCGTCGGCGGCGAGCACGGCGACCGCGTCCGGTCGGCGACGTACCTGTTCCAGAACAGCACCGACGACCGTCGCCGGCCGGCCCTGGGGCAGATCCTCGCCCGTGGCCGCCGAGCGCAGCTCCGCGCGTTCACCGGCGGAGAGCGGGTCGATCCCGAGGATCGGCCGGTCCGGCTCGCCGAGCGCGCCGTCGAGCAGAGCGACGAACCAGCGCGCCCAGCGTCGCACGGTGGCCCGGTCGAACAGGCCGGACCGGTAGGTCAGTGTGCCGGTGAACCCGGTGCCGTCGTCCACCAGGGCGAGTGACAGGTCGACCTGCGCCGCCGTCCGCGGTGTGTCGATGCGCGCCGCTGCCAGGTCGGCGAACGAGTCCACGGCGCCCGGCAGTCCGATGACGTTGAGCATCGCCTGGAACAGCGGAGTGGAGTCGGGATCGCGTTCCGGACGCAACTGCCGCACGACCTCCTCGAACGGCGTCTCGGCCCTGTCGAGGGCGTCCAGCACACGAGTCCGGGTGCGCAGCAGTGCCTCCCTGACCGTGGGGTCTCCGGACAGGTCGCCGCGCAGGACCAGGGTGTTCGCGAAGCAGCCCACCATGCGCTCGGTGCCAGGGTGCGTGCGCCCGGACACCGGCACACCGACCGGCACGTCCTCGGTGCCCGCGAGCCGGGCCAGAAGCACCTGCCAGACGGTGAGCAGCACCATGAACGGCGTGCAGTCCAGCTCGGCCGCGACCTCGCGAAGCCGTGCCGTCGAGCCAACGGGAAGAGCGATCGGTTCGGCCGCCGCCGCCCAGCCGGTCGCCGGGCCGCGCGGGCGGTCCACCGGGAGCGTGAGCGGGGACAGGCCGTCCAGGTGCGCCGCCCACCAGCCGAGGTGCTCGTCCGCAGCGCCTTGAGGGTGACGGGCGCGGTGCCACTCGGCCACATCGGCGTACTGGAGGTCGAGGGGCTGTGGAGCCGGGCCGCCGTCGTCCCGGTGCTCCTGGTACAGCGCCGACAGGTCCTCCAGGAGCGTCGTCCAGGACCAGGCGTCGACAGCTATGTGATGAATCGTCAGAACAAGAACGTGCTCGGCCGCCGATATCCGCAGCACCAGCGCGCGGAAGGGCGGTTCGCGGTCCAGCGCGAACGGTCGCGTGGTCTCCTCCCGCACCGCGGCGCCGACGCCGTCCGTCCCGGCCTCCACCACGGACACGGGAAGGGTGCCGGGAGCCACCGGTACGGCCAGCGGCCCCGCCTCGTCCTCCGTCACGACCATGCGCAGCACCTCGTGACGTGCGCCGAGACCACGCAGGGACGTACGGAGGGCCACCACGTCGAGCGGGCCGTTCAACCGCAGTGCCACGCTGGTGTGGTAGGCGTCGCTGTCCGGACGCAGCCGCCACAGGAACCACAACCGCTCCTGGGCCGGCGACAACCGGACCGGGGTTGCGGGATCCGCGCGCCGGGGCAGGGGCCCTGACGCGGCCGTCGCCTCCGTACGACGTTCCAGCTCGGCGGCCAGGTCACGCAGCACCGGCCGTTCGAAGACCACGCGGACCGGCAGTCTGCAGCCGGTGGCCTCGGCCAGCATGCCCACCATGCGGGTGGCCGCGAAGGAGTGGCCGCCCAGCGCGAAGAAGTCATCGGTCACATCGACCCGGGGCAGGCCGAGCAGTGCGGTCCACACCCGGGCGACCGCCTCCTCGACGGGCGTGCCCGGCACGACGGCGGAGGCCTCGGGCCGTGCGGTTCTCGGCGCCTGCCGCAGGGCCGCCCGATCGGGTTTGCCGTTGGAGGTGAGCGGGATGCGGTCCAGTACGACCACGTCGGCCGGCACCATGTGTTCGGCCAGCGACTCCCGCAGCCGGGCGCGGATCCTGTCGGGCCGCGCCGTGTGTCCGGCAGCGGACACGATCCAGCACACCAGCCGGCGCTCGTCCGCCTCGCCCTCGGGCAGCACGACGACATCGGCCACCTCGGGCAGCGCCCGCAGCGCGGCGGTCACTTCCCCGGGTTCGACGCGGTGACCGCGCACCTTGATCTGGTCGTCCGCCCGGCCGAGGAACTGCACCACGTCGTCGTCGCGCAGCCGGACCAGGTCGCCGGTGCGGTACCAGCGGCCGCCCTCCGGGTCGTCGACGAACCGCTCCGCGGTGAGGTCCGGGCGGCCCGTGTAGCCACGCGCCACCCCCGGACCGCCGAGGAGGAGTTCGCCGGGTACACCGGCGGGCTGGGGGCGGCCCAGACGGTCCACCACCCGGCCGGTCACGCCCGGCAGCGGACGGCCCAGCGGCACAAGGCCGGTGCGCGCCGGGGCGGGGACCTCGTCCACGTCGCAGATCAGCGACATCATGGTGGTCTCGGTCGGCCCGTAGTGGGTGTGTACCGTCAGGTCCGGCCGCAGGCGCCGGACCTCCTCGACCAGCGACCAGGGACAGGACTCCCCGCCGAGAATCAGCAGCCTGCCGGGCAGGACGTCGGCCAGGTCGCCGTGCCGGGCGAGCATGGTGAGGTGGCTCGGCACGAGTTTGACGACGTCCACCCGGTGCCGCGCGAGGTAGGCGGCGAAGGCACGGGGATCGGTCGTGGTCTCCCGGTCCGGCAGGTGGAGGGTGCCGCCGGTGAGCCATGCCCCGTACAGACAGGCGAGGCCCAGGTCGGCCGCGACCGTGGACACCGTCGCGAAGGACCCGCCCGCGACCTGGGGCATCCGGCCGACGAGACCGGCGACGCGGTGGGACAGGTTGCCGTGCCGCACCGCGACGCCCTTGGGCGCGCCGGTCGAGCCGGAGGTGAAGATGACGTGCGCCAGGTGGTCCGGGGCGACCTGCACGGCGGGCCGGCTCTCGGGGCCGCCGTGGGAGACCATCGGATCGACGGTGTCGGCGAGTCCGCGGACCCGGTCCGCCGGTTCGCCCGCCGTGACCACCAGCCGCGTACCTGAGGAGCGGAGCATGGCGCGGATGCGGGAGGCGGGGTGGGCGGCGTCCATCGGCAGGTACGCGCCGCCTGACTTGAGGATGCCGAGCACCGCAGTGGCGAAGTCGATCCCGGGCTCCAGCAGGATGCCGACCGTGTCGTCCGGGCCCACGCCCAGCGCGATCAGCCGGTGCGCCAGCCGGTTGGCACGCGACTCCAGCTCGCGGTAGGTGAGCCGGCCGTCGGCACCCACCACGGCCGTGGCGTCCGGGAGTTCGTCCGCCCATCGTTCGATCAGGGCGTGCACGGGCACTGAGGACGGTCCTGCGACGGGGCCTGCGAGCACGGGACCCGCTGCCGGCTCCAGGGGTAGGGTGCCGACCGGCCGTCCGGGTTCGGTGACCATCCCGTCCAGCAGGGCGATGAACCACCGCACCATGTTCTCGGCGGTTCCCGGATCGAACAGGTCACTCCGGTATTCCAGGCGGCCGTTCATTCCGGAGCCGGGGCCGCTGTCGGCCAGTTCCATGCTCAGGTCGAACTTGGCGGTACGCGGCGGTACCGGGCGCCACTCGGCCCGTACACCGGGCAGGGCGAGTGGCCGCAACTCGTCGTACAGGTTGAGCATGACCTGGAACACCGGTGTCGCCGACAGGGTTCGCTCCGGGCGGAGCCGCTCCACGACGCGTTCGAACGGCACTCGGGAGTGGCGAGACGTGTCCAGTGCCCCGGCGCGCACGCGGGCGATCAGATCACGTCCGGACGGCTCGCCGGAGAGGTCGGCGCGCACCACGACCGTGTCCAGGAAGCAGCCGACGGCGGTCTCGCTCGCCGCGGAGTGCCGTCCCGCGTGCGGGACGCCCACCGCGACGTCGTCGGTGTCCGCGAGGCGCCCGAGGAGGGCCTGCCAGGCGGCCATGAGCACCATGAACGGGGAGGCCCCCGACTCGGCGGCGACCGCACGGACCCGGGCTGCCGTCGCGTGCGGCACGGCGACCGGCGCGGCCGCGCCGGGCCACGCCGACGCCAGGGTCCGGGGCCGGTCGGTGGGCAGGTCGAGCACCGGGGGGAGGCCGGCCAGGTAACCGGCCCACCAGTCGAGCCCGGCCGGGTCCTGGGCCTCCTGGGTCACCACGTCCCCGTACTGCGACGCCGGGGGCAGGGGCCCGCCGGCACCACGGCGGGCGGCGTAGAGGGCGGCCAGGTCGGCGAGGAGGATCCGATGCGACCATCCGTCGGTGGCGATGTGATGCAGCGTCATGGCCAGCGTCCAGCCGTCGGGCGTCCGGAACACCACGGCCCGCATGGGCGGCTCGGCGGTGAGCCGGAACGGACGGCCGGTCTCCTCGGCCAGCGCCGCGTCCAGCTCCTCCTCTCCCAGGTCCGCCACGGACACCGGCACCTCGGCGGCCGGGCGGGTGCGCACGACCGGCCGGGGTCCGTCCGGATCGACGACGCCGCGCAGTATTCGGTGCCGCTCTGCCAGGTCCCGGAGGGCGGCGAGCAGGGCCTCCTCGTCCAGCGCGCCGGAGAGTCGCAGTACCACGGGCACGTTGTACGCCGGGCTGTCCGGCTCCAGCTGCGCGAGGAACCACAGCCTGCGCTGCACGGCCGACAGCGGGACCGGAGCATCCGGGCCCATGGTCCTGGGCCGGACGGTTTCCAGGCCCACGGCCTCACGACCGGCCGCGAATCGCGCGTTCAACTGATCGCGCAGGCCGTCGCCTGTGTTGCTCATGTTCCCCTTCTTGGAGGTCGTTAGGCCGGCTCGCCGAGGCCCGAGGCCCGAGGCCCGAGGCCCGAGGCCCTGGGCCGGTGACGGGTGAGGGTGGCGGCGCCGGTGACGGAGGCCGCGCGAGCGGCGTTCCTGTGCTCGCGACTGTCCGGTGACCACCATGTACGGCTCCGGGGCCGGTTGCCCCGGCGATTAACGCAGCCATGACGGCTATCGCCCCCATCTTGACGCTTTCAGCACGCCTTGCCCCCGTACGATCGGGTCCGGCGGATCAGCTCCCCTTGTTGCGCCCGGAGAATCCTGCAACTGCAGCCCTGACAGCAGAATTCACCCCGCCTCCGCCCCGCTCCGAAGGCCGCGTCTCGTGCACCGCCGACTGATTCGGGCCGGAAAACGAGCCCCGTCGGCCGGATGCCCGGCCGAACCGCGCCACGTCGAAGTCGGCACGTATGTCCACGCGCTATGTGCACCCGTTCAAGAAAGCTGAGAGACGAACCTGATGATGAGCCTTGAGCCGGTGGAAGAGCTGGTCTCCGCCACTGATTCCCGATACGTCTGGTCCTACCCCGTCGATCAGCCCGTCTCGGAGCCGCAGACGAAAAAGCTCCAGTCCGTCTGGTATGTGGGGCTCCCTCTCACATCCGCTCACCGCGGCAGCCACTCGGGCGGCGGAGCACTGATCGACGAAGCCGGGGACCAGTCCCGCTACTCCAACGAGGGCACGGTCTACCCGCACTCTTCACTGGTCGAGATGATCACCTATCAGGACAAGTGCTTTCCCCATCTTGGCTGGGAGTACCTGGACATGAGCCATCTCGACTGGGAGGACGTTCGCGCGAGGATCCAGTCGGATCCTCCCGACGTGGCGGCGTTCACCGTCTATTCCTCGACCGCGATGTGGGCCTACATCGTCGCCGCCGAGATCAAGCGGGTGAACCCCGATGCCGTTGTCGTCTTCGGCAACGATCACCCGGGGATCCTGCACCGCGAGGTCCTCTCGGGCACCTACGGGTCGAAGATCGTGGACTTCGTCTGTACGGGGAACAACGGCCCCTTCACGATGATGGGACTGCTGTCGTGGCTCGAAGGGAGACTGGACCTCTCACGGATTCCTTCCCTGGCGTACCGCGGGGGAGCCGGCGAGATCCACAACCAGGCGGCGCCCACGTATCCGCTGTCCGGGCGCGTGCTCCCCGACTACCGGCTCATAGAGAACGAGCTGGAAGCCCACTACGACGACGCGTTCAGCGTCTGGTACGCGTCGCACTACGACTTGAAGCGCATGGTCACCCTTCCGCTCGACGGCGGCTGCAACTGGGGCCGGCGCCCCACACGCCGGTGCCTGCACTGCTCCATCCAGGGACTGACTCCCAAGACCTCCGAAGTCAGCGCCGCTGTTTCGACCCTCGAGGTGCTGGTCGGCCGGCTCAAGTCGAACGTCTACGCGGCCGGTGACTCCACTCTCGGCATGTCCAAGGCCCAATGGGGCGGGAACATATCGTTCCTCGACGATCTCGCAGAGGCGTGCGCCGGCTCGGAGATCCTGCGGGGCCGGCGGTTCATGCTCGCCTACGGCCTGGTCTACGAGTTCCTTCAGTCGGCAGAGCTCTGCAAGGGCTTCGTGAAGACCTGGAACGTCGGAATCGAAGCCTTCGACCCCAAACTTCTCAAAGGAAACTCCAAGGGCATCAACAAGGGGCCCGACAGGGTTCTCGAGGCGCTCGAACTGGCGCGGAGCCTTGACTACAAAATGTACCTGTCGGGCATTCTCGGGCTTCCGGGGACCACCTTGCGGCAACTCAAGGAGGAGGTGGACAACTGGCTCTCCATGGCAGAGACCTTCGCAGGATCCATCACGACCATCTCGGTGGCCGCGCCCGCGATCATCCCGGGCTCCCGCATGTACCGGGACGCGTTTAACCAGCATGCTGTCGTGAGGGAATGGCACGGCGAGTTGCTTCCCATCAGAAAGCTCTCGGAACTCTATATCCGCGAGAACACCGAAGTGGAGCTGGCGGATGTCGAGGCAGCGCTCACCGATCTCGGACGGGGGGTCATCGCCCTGGACAACAGCGGCGCCAACATCAAGTTCGGCGGTTACATGCTGGGAGGCGTGGACCACGAGGAGTCGTACGAGCGTCGTCAGCTGCAGGAGATCTTCACCCAGCTCCGCTGACCCGGTCACCACCCCGCCCCCCCGCCGGGACCACCAGTCGGCGGGCCCGGGCCCCTGCCGCCTCGTTGCCGTGGTCCGTCCGCACGATGTGGAGAGAATCGTCTCAGGCACCCGGCATGTCAGCCAAGTTGTACAACGCCCACTGAACCGCTCCGGATCGGTGGAGGCCCGGGTGAGGCTTCGGACTGACAGCGGTGGGTACATCCGCAAGCATGGATGCCGGTGCATGGATATCGCTGATAGCTACGGGGATCGTCTTGCTCGTCGGGGCGGGGCTCATCTGCTACGAGCATTGGGGATCCGGCGCGAACCAGAGCCGGGAGTATGACCTCGGTCCGGACAACACCAGCGGTGGAGGCGGAGGCGGCTGACGCCCACGGTTGGGCCGAACCGCCTCAGCCCGAACCTGCCGCCGATCTCACGACCGCGCTGCAGCAGAGCGTCGAACAACGGCCTGGATATCGTCGGACTCCCATCGCGATAGATCGGTGTCTTGGGTTCAGCGTTGCCGCTCCAGGGTGAGGACGGCTGCAGCGATTGACGACATTCGATTCGGGCTGCACCGGGCCTTGCGGAGCCGACGGAGATGCCGAACCCGGCAGCGAGCTGGGCGAGAGTGTCGTGCCGCCGCAGGTACACCAGGCCGACCAGGGCACGCTGGTGCGGCGGGAGCTTGCAGCGGCGCTCACCCTCGCGGGTGAGGATGAGCATGGTGACCCACTCGACCAGAGCATGAGGCAGGTCGAGTGCGGCAGAATACGGAACCAACACGGCTCCTGTGCCCGTGGGCTGAGACTTCGAACACCTCCCCCGACGGCACGGGAGCCTCGTGCGTTGCGCACACCGCCGGCATCACCGATCAGTGGCGACTCCGAAACAGCTCACTCGACGTGGCGCCGGCTTCGAGAGCCCGTCCGGGACCGGCGCCGCTGCGGTGCTGTCGAGATGTTGGCTGCTCGGGGCTGACACCTCTGCACCGGCTCCGGCAAGGCCAAGCCGTCGAGCGTGAGGGCGTTCGAGCGCGGAGTGCCCGCCCAGCCCACCGCCAACCGGGCCCGCCGTGCCCGCAGCGTCCTTCTTTCTCCGGGCCAGTCCGACGAGGCCGGAAGGGTCGGTCAGGCCGAAGTGGCCACCGGCCTCACACTGTCCGCGCAGTCCGCGCGCACAGACACGAAGATGATGATCATCATCTGGTCTGGTATTCTCTTCCCCTAGCAAGCACTCCAGAGTGGAGGGGCCGGCCGACCATTCCTCCGTGTTGATCAATCGATCCCGCTCCGCACCCCGCTTGCCGGGAACTGTGAATGGAGCTGATGTGATCAGGACAATGGGGGGATTCCGATTCGTGTTGACCTCGCTCGCAACCGCGACACGGATCCCGGGTTGGCGTGAACCCTTTCTGTACTGAGACTCGTTAACCCGTTGCAAAGAGTCCCGCTCTGCTCTGAGGAGGGCAAGGCTGGGCGACTGCGTGAACATCTCCCGCAGTGACGCCATGGGGACTTCTCGGCAACTGGAAAGGCGTTGAGCCGAAACCGTGGCTGAGGATATTCCTCCTCGCGGCCCGCACCGCCGTGCACTTCGGAAGAGAAATGCCTGGTATCGGCGTATCGACGACACCATCGAACTGCCAATTTCAGCAAGATAAGAAAAAGGGGAAAAGTGAACAAGCGAGTGAAAACGCTTCGCCGAGCAGCTGTGACGCTCACCGCCGCGCTGGCTATATCTGTCGGGGCAGGGGCTTCCGCCTTTGCCGCGCAGCCTGGCGAGGATGCCGAATGGCATTATCAGTACGACCACGGGGAAAGGGTGGAGTCGCGCGGGGGGATGACGGAGGCGCACGACGCGAACGGCAACCTCGTGCAGGCGTGGCGCGGCTACAGCGACAACGCCATTTACGTTGCCGCAAACAATGGCGCAATTTACCGGTGGCCGGCGAACGCCGATGGCGGGGCAGCGACAACGTACGCGACTCCGCAGATCGTGGCGACTGACTACGGATTCCGCGTGTATCACACTGGCACGGATGGGCGCATCTATTACGCAGGGCTGTCCATAAATGCTGGTCAGGTCGGTCTTCTTGGCGGCTGGCGAACGGTCCCGGGCGTGATCACGCGGAACAACATGGCTCCAGCCGTCACTGCCATGCCCCGCGGAGAGTCCGTCTATCTCGCCTACCACGGCGCCACCAGCGACCAGATCTACGGCGCATTCTTCAACGGCTTCGGTGACGATCGCTACAACACTGGATGGCAAGCGCCCCGGGCCATCCCGGGTGTGTTTTCATCCAGCACACCCTCCATCGCGTACAACAACTCCTGGAATCACCTCGTCCTCACCTGGGCCGGAACGGATCTGCAGGTCAATTACTCGACGCAACTCTACGGATCCGCTTACTGGTCCACGCCCCGGCAAATCGCCGGCGTCTCAACCCAGAATTCGCCGACCGTAGCGCTAACGGACAACGGCGCAGGGCAGATTGCTGTGACCCCGTGGGTGAACAACGGCGGCGTCTGGGGCACCGACGGCGGGGGACAGATCATAACCATCCGCTCCGATGGCAACCAGCCCGCCGGTGTGCGACTGGACGGGGGCTGGACGACGGTGACCGGCGCGCCTGATCCGGACGTCCATGGCGGGGAACTGGAGCCGGACACGCTTCATTTGGTGAACCACGGTGTGACTCTGGTCATGCTGGGGGTTGTATGGTCCGACGCGGTAAACGTTTGGAAGGGGTCCGGGCGGTTCTGAGCCTCGATCTTTCGTGAGGGTCCGTCGATAAGCGCGACGGACCCTTCGCGTTTCGGGGGCTGCGATAGAGCCAGAAATAGTCGCCCGGACGGCAGGAGGGCATCGGCATTGCCCAACCTCGTTTGGGCTGGATATGCGCAGGCCAAACAGGTTCTTCACCACCTTGGAGCTATCAAAGGAATTTATCCAAGCCGCAGGGCACATCCCTCCAGACCACGGCGGCGGTGCGGCACGGCTCGCCCCTGGCACGGCAGCACTGGACCGGCGCTCATCCGCCCTGGAGCCGCACCGCCCAGTGAGATCCCGTCACCTCACCTCACGGCTCGCTGGATGCCGGCCCCTGAGCCCGGCCGGTCAAGTCGTCGATCAGAAGCGCCTCGAGAGCGGCCGCGAAGTCGGTGAGGACGGGCCGGTCGAACAGGAGCTGCACCGCCACCGGTATGCGCAGGGTCTCCCGCAACCTGCCGACGACGCGGGTGGCGGCGAGCGAGTGGCCGCCCAGCGCGAAGAAGTGGTCGTCCGACCAGACGGGGGAGACTCCCAGCACCGTCGCCCATACGTCGGCGACGAACAGTTCGGCCTCACTACCGGGTGACACGCGTGAATGCCCGGAGTCCTCCGACGGCAGCGGAAGTGCCGCCCTGTCGACCTTGCCGCTGGGCAGGACAGGCAGCGCTGCGAGCCCTACCCACCGGCTGGGAACCATGTGCGCGGGCAGTCGCAGGCGCAGCTGTGCCTGGACGGCCACGGTGTCGACGCTGTCGGGCACCAGATAGCCGACCAGATGCCTGCCACCGCCAGTGCCGGACACCGCCACCGCGGCGTCGGCCACCCGCGCGTCGGCACGCAGTGCGGCCTCCACCTCGCCGGGCTCGATACGGTATCCGCGCACCTTCACCTGGTCATCGCTGCGACCGTGGTACTCCAACGTCCCGTCCTGCCGCCAGCGAGCCCTGTCGCCTGTGCGGTAGCAGCGCTCACCCGGCTCGAAGGGATCGGCCATGAACGCCGTCGAGGACAGGTTCCGGTACCCGCGTGCCACCCCGCTGCCCGACACCCACAGTTCACCGGTCACTCCCGGTGGTACCAGTCGGCCGAGCGGATCCACCACGTAGCAGCGGGCGCCCGCCACCGGGCGGCCGATGGGGACCGTGTCGCCGTCCCTCGCGGTCACGCGGTGGACGGTGGCGGTGACGGTCGTCTCGGTCGGCCCGTAGGAGTTCCACACCTGGCCGACCCTGCTGAGCAGTTCCCGGGCGAGCTGCGGGTCCAGCACCTCGCCGCCGGTGACGACCGGCATCCGCGGGTCGCCCGGCCAGTCCGCGGCGAGCAGCATGCGCACTGTCGTCGGAGTCAGGTGCACCATGGTGACCCCGTCGGCCGTGATCCGCTCGGCCAGGGCGAATCCGTCCGTCGCGCAGGCCCGCTCGACGATGTCGCAGCGACCCCCGACCGCCAGCGGTGCCCAGATCTCCTCGGCGGACACGTCGAAGGACAGCGGAGCCACCGCGGCCATCGAGTCGGCCGGTCCTATGCCGGGCGAGAGACGGAAGCCCTCGACGAACGCGGCCAGGTTGGCGTGCGTCACTTCTACACCCTTGGGCCGGCCGCTCGACCCCGAGGTGTACAGGACGTAGGCGAGTTCTCCGGGGCGGACCTCGGGCAGGTCGCGCCCGGTGGCGCGCGCGGACAACTCGTCGGCGTCCAGTGGCGTGGGAAGCCCGGGCGGGATCGGTCCCCGCGCCAGGACTGCCCGTGCGCCCCCGTCCGCGGCAAGCCGGACCAGTCGCTCCTCCGGGTGGTCGGGGTCCAGCGGCAGATAGGCCGCCCCGGCCCGCCACACCGCCAAAAGGGCCGCGGGAAGCAGATGATCGCGAGGCACGCTCACTCCGACGACGTCGCCGGGGCGAACTCCGGCGTCGAGCAGCCCCGCGGCCACCCGCCCGGACCAGGCCACCAGTTCGGCGTAGGTGAGGGAGCCCGTGGACCCGGTCACGGCGACCGTCTCCGGTCGGGTCCCGGCCACGGCCAGCACGGCGTCCACCACGGTCGCCGGCCTGGACGCCGGCAGAGCGGGTCCCGTGGCGAATTCCAGCACGGTGTCACGCTCCTGCCGGCTGACCAGCTCGACGCCGGACAGTGGAAGGTCGGGATCCGCCAGCCCGGTCCGCAGCGTCCTCAGCATCCGCTCGGCGAAGGCCTCGGCGTCCTGCCGCGTGAAGCGGGCGGTGGCGTACTCGACCTGGAGTTGGAAGCCCGTGACCGTCCGCGACACGAAGACCGACAACTCGTTCGCCGCGGCGCCGCTGCCCCGGTCCGACCGCAGCTCCAGCCGAAACGGTCCGCCGGACAGCGACGCCGGCTCGTCGAGCGGCAGCATGGTGATGACGACCGGAGTGCGCGACGCGCCGGCCACCCGGTGGGCCGGAAGGTGTTCGAGCAGCTCACGTGCGGGAAGCTCCTGGTGGGCGAGTGCGCCGACGATCGTCGTGGCGCACTGCCGCATCAGGTCCCTGAAGGTCAGGTCGCCGCTCATGCGCAGCCGCAGTGGCAGTGTGTCCACCAGCGGGCCGAGTACGCGCTCGGTCCCGGATCGGTGACGACGGGCAGCGGCCGCGCCGATCACGACGTCGTCGTGTCCGCCGAGGCCACCGGTCACCAGCCCCAGCGCGGCCAGGTAACCGGCGAACGGAGTCGTTCCCGTCTCGGCCGCGAACCGAACCAACCTGGCCACCAGGGCTTGTTCCAGCGCGAAGGTCACCCGCTCCGTCTCCCACCCCGGTGCCTCCTGGCGGCCGGGCAGGTCGTCAGGGATGACGGCACCCTCCAACGCGGTCCGCCAGAAGGCGTTCAGCCGGTCGCGGCGCGACGGCTGGCCGTCGAGCCCCTGCTCGTGCAGCGCTATGTCGCCCATCTGTACCGGAAGTTCGTCCACCGGTTCGCCGTCGAGCTCCGCAGCGAGTTCACGCATGAAGACGGGGACGGAGGCGCCGTCGAACGCCACATGGTCGACGGCCACGACGAGTTCGCCCGCATCGTCGGCCGTACGGGCGAACGCGGCCCGGATGAGCGGGCTCTCGTCGCTCAGGTCGAAGGTGTGCGTCGCGGTGCCCTGGTGCAGCACCTCCAGCCGACGCCGCTGCTCGTCGGCCGGCAGCGCGCGCAGGTCGACCTCGCTGACCGGGACGGACACCGGCGGACCGACCACGAGGTAGGGCTCGGAGTCGGACCGGATGGTGCTGCGCAGCACCTCGTGTCGTCTGACGATCGCGTCCAGCGCCTCTCGCACTGCCGGCCCGCTCACGGGGCCGCGCAGGCCGACGCGCATCGTCAGAGTGGTGACGGGAACGTTCGGGGCGAGCTGCCGCAGCAGCCAGAACTCCCGCTGCACGGCGGTGAGCGGGTAGCGCGCCCGTTCCGGCGCCCGGCGCAGGGGCGGTTCTGCGGCGACCGTGCCGAGCACCCGCGCCAGCGACGCGGTGGTGGGATGGTTCAGGAACATCGCGAGCGGCACCGGAGTCCCGCGCCGCGTTCCGAGTTCACTGACCACGCGGGCGGCGGCCAGGGAGTGTCCGCCGAGATCGGCGAACCGGTCGTCGACCCCGACCTGGTCGATACCGAGGACCTCGGCGATGACGTCCGCGACGAGCCGCTCGGTGTCGTCGCGCGGCGCCGTGTACGGCGCGTCCGGCCGACGGCCCGCCGTGATGACGGGCAACGCCGCGCGGTCGGCTTTGCCGGTGGGGTGGACGGGGATGCGGGGCAGCACCGCGATGCGCCACGGCACAGCGTGCTGCGGCAGCCGGGCGGTGAGCCAGGCACGCAGCTCCGCCTCGGTCGCCGCGTCCGACTCGGCGTACCCGACGAGCCGGTCGCCGGTGGCCAGGACGACGGCGTGCCGGACGCCGGGGTGGTCGGCGAGCGCGGCCTCGACCTCACCCGGCTCCAGCCGGACGCCGCCCACCTTCACCTGTTCGTCGGCCCGACCGGCGAAGTAGTAGGTGTCTCCCAGTCGGCGTCCCAGGTCGCCCGTGCGGTAGCCGTACGGGCCGAAGCGCTCGGCGGTCAGTTCCGGCCGGTCGAGGTAGCCGCGGGCGACACCCGGCCCGGCTATCCAGAGTTCGCCGGTCCCGCCCTCCGGCAGGAGGCCGCCGTCCGGGGACCGGACAGACAGTTTCGCTCCGGCGATCGGCTGTCCGATCGGTGGACTGCCGCTGCCGTGCCGGTCCACCTCGGCCATGGTGCAGCACACGGTGCACTCGGTGGGGCCGTAGAAATTGAGCACCCGACGGACCTGGGGGTGGGCGTACACGCGGTCGCACAGGGCGCGGGTGACCGGCTCGCCACCTGTGATCACCGTTCGCACGCCAGGCGGCAGTCCGGCACTCATCAGCGCCGACAGGGCGGACGCTGCAGCGATCAGTACGACAGCTTCGGAACGGGCCGGGAGCGTCGGTACGGCGAAGAGGTTCTCCGCGAGAATCACGGTGCCGCCGGCCACCAACGGGGCGAAGATCTCCACGGTCGAGGGGTCGAAGCAGACCGACGTCGACGCCAGCATGCCGCGCAGTTCGTCCGCGGACAGGTAAGCCGCGAACCAGCTGATCAGGTTGTGAAGGTTGCGATGCTCGACGACCACACCCTTGGGCGCCCCGGTGGATCCGGAGGTATACATGACGTACGCGGGACCGTGCGGATCGGATTCCGGGCCGGGGCTGTCCGCGGGCGGTGTGTCCTCGACGCACATGGACGTGGCGGTGCCCGGGATCACGTGCTCTGTGCCCGCCGAGGTGAGGACCGCCGAGAGCGAGGCGTCTTCAGCGATGAACCTGATGCGCTCCTCGGGGTACGCCGGATCCAGTGGCACATAGGCGGCACCGGCCTTCATCACCCCCAACAGGGCCGGCACCAGCCACACATCACGTCGCACGCACAAGCCGACACGATCGCCGCTGCGCACCCCCGCGGCGCGCAGTCGCCTGGCGATGCCGTTCGCCATCCTGTCGACTTCCGTGTAACTGAGCCTGGCCTCGCCGACCACCACCGCGGTGAGGTCCGGATTTCTCAGGGCCTGCTGCTCGAATTCCTCGTGCACGCATGCCGCTGTCGCATGAAGTTCAGTTCTCATTGAGCTCTCTGCCTACCGTGCGCGATGCACAGGGGAAGCCAATTCGGCCGCTGCTTCATTCGCCGCGAACCGTTCAAGCCGTCGGCCTGTTGCGCACGTTCTCCGTATTTCCCTCGCCTACAGCCGACAAGGGAAGCGACGGTGTGGCTGCGCGAAGGGCACTGGGTTCCTGGGAATTCGAACACTAACACCGGGAAGTGCCTGTGAACCGGTGCGGCAATCAAGGCGACGTCAAGGCACCGTATGGACCTCGTCAGTGCCGCCGATCCGCAGTGTTCGCCCGCCCTGCTCACACGCAGGGCGTCAGCGCAGCCGCGCTTCCCGTGCACGCTCGGCAGGACGAAGCCGCCGGCCCTCTGCCCGGCCGGCGGTCCCGCCAAGGGGAAACCGAGCCCTCGCATCCCCGACGTCAGCCCACGACTACGACAGTTGCACCGGGCAGTACCGCATCATCGAGGGCCAGCCGTCCCCCGCCGACCAGCCGACCTCACCGGTCACACTTCAGCTCAGGCAGCGGGAAACCCAGGGCCAGAGCGGCGTCGGCGGGAGTGGCCTGCTGCCAGTGCTCGGCCACTGCTTCGTGTGTTGCCAGGGAACGCAGTTCAGCGCGGTCAAGATAGAGCGTGCCCTCAAGGTGGTCCGTCTCATGCTGAACGATACGTGCGGGCCAGCCCGAGAACTCCTCGTCGAAGCTCCGTCCGGCTTCGTCCTCCCCGCGCAGTCGCACGTGCTCATGCCGGGCAACGACGGCTTGCCAACCGGGGATGCTCAGACATCCTTCGAAGAACGCGGCCCGGCGCTCGCCAACGGGTTCGTACTGCGGGTTCACCAGCACCCGGAAAGGAAGCGGCACTCGGCCACGGATCTCGCGCACTTCCACGGGCATCTCCGGACGTGTCCCGCGCAGCTCAGGGGGCAACTCGACCGGATCCTCGATCACAGCAAGCCGCAGCGGGATCCCGACCTGCGGTGCCGCCAGACCCACCCCAGGCGCGGCACGCATGGTCTCCTTCATCGCCTCGACGAGGCGAGCCAACCGCTCCGCACCGAGCTGTCCCTCGTAGGACATGGTCGGCCGCCGCAGAACCGGGTCCCCGGCACGGACGACAGGCAGAGGTCGGGGCCCAGAGAGAAGTTCCTCAACAAGATCGACAAGTATCCCGGTTTCCATCGCTCCAGCATCTCAAAGACCGGATTCAGGGATGGCCCCGGTCGCCGCCGAGTCGTCTCACTCCTGAGGCTGAGCCGCACCCAGGTTCGGAAGGATTCGAACTGACGGGCCCGGCGATCACTCGTTCGTGGTGTTCCCGGGACGGCAGTGCGGCCTTCACGTGACGCGCGACGGGACTTCAACGCACCGTCGGCACATGGCACCGCGTGCGCCGGCTCGAACAGTTCGTCGCGCCGGGCGGTCGGACACTCGTGGAACTCGCCCCGCAAGCCTGACGCTTCTGCGAATGCTTCCCTCCGGACAGCATCAGCCAGGAGACTCACCCTCACGGCCTTCGTCGTGGTCACGTGCACCTTGGTCGAGCACATGATCAGACGAAGGCCGCACCTACGTCCGGTGAACCCCCGGGTGAGCGAACCAGTTCGAGACACCGTTCGAGGGCGGAGGAAGAGGAACAAACTCAGGGGCCTGGCGACTCAGGCGTCTGCGGACACCTGCTGGTTGACAGCGATCGCCCGCTCCAGCAGGGTCGGGTCAGCCAAGGTGTACGGGTGGGCGGACACGAAGAACACTGCCTTGCACGCCTCGGCAATGGCCTCGTCCCGGGAGGAGGCCTGCATGATCTGCCCCATGGCCCATCGCTGCTGCTGAACCTCTTCCGACGCCTCGACGCCGTTCATCACGGCCAGGCGGTCGGCATCGGCGCCGGCGGAGGAAGCCCACAGAGCGTCCACGGCGACTTCCTGCAGGGCGAAGAACTCGTCGGCGGGCGAGGCGAAGTCCGGTTCGCCGACCAGATACTCCGACAGGCAGGAGGCGTGCAGCGCGGCCGACGACATACCCTGGGCGTAGGTCGCGTTCATGGACGCGACCGCGTCACCCACGCTGACCAGGCGGGCAGGGAAGCGCGACAGCCCGACGTAGTCCCGCCTCCTGCTGTCGGCCTGGTGGAAGTTCAGGACCTCACGGGTCACCGAACCGGCGGCCACTGCGGCGAAGCCCGGCGGCAGGGTGGAACAGACGGTCCGGAACTCCTCGATCGTCTTGGGCGGCTGGCTCTTCCCGAAGGCTGTCAGGCCTATCAGCCACTGGTCACCTTCGACCGGGGTGAGCAGCGCGACGGCCAGTTCGTCCGGCCGGCCGAGGGGGGAGTGCCGAGAGACCGTGGCAGTCGGCTGAATATTCGCCGGTCTTTCGAACAGTGCGGTCGCGTAACTGACGCCGGTCTGCATCCGCTGCAGTCGCGGCCGCTCGTAGCCGGCCTGCTCAACCCAGTCCGACAGCTTGCTGGCACGCCCCATCGCGTCTACCGCGAAGTCGACGTCCACCGCTGTCTCGACGCCGTCGACCGCATAGCGTACGGCGCTCACCGCGTCGTTGCGGTATTCCAGACCCGTCACCTGTGCCGTCAGGGTTGAGACGTTGGGCAGGGCGAGAACGCGGCTGCGAATTCGGGACTCGAAGAAGGGCCGAGTGAAGTGGTGGTGACTGTCGTCGCCCATGCGCGGCTGCTCGTACCCGTCAACGTACGTGGTCATCTGCTCCGAGCCGACGAAAACCGCACCCCGGTCCCGCAGTTCACGCTCAAAGCCCGGCAGCCAGCGCTTGATCAGCTCGAGGCCCCCGGTCAAGACACCATGCACCTGACGATCCTGCGGTACTCCCGTGCGGGGGCGCCCCTCCACGTTCACCTGGTCGTCACGCTCGATGATCAGGACCTTATGAGCATGGTCGGAGAGAACCCGTGCGGCCAGGAGGCCGGCGACGCTGCCACCGAGCACAGCAACCGTGTCTAAGAGGACGGGCGCGCGTTCGGGCAGGTCCAGTCGGACCAGTCTGTCGAACACTGCAACGGGTGAGTCAACCACAACTACTCCTTGCCTCGGTGGCGCTCTGGGCCACCCTGAATGGTTCGGCCCAGTGGCCAACGGTGGTCTGAGCCAGCGCAGTCGGCCATGAGTACATGCGGATCTCCGCCCCGAACAAGGGCACAATACAAGAGATCTTTGTTGGGTCAACTAAGTGTGAGGGGAGCCCGGGTTGACGGTTCAGCGCCCCGGGCAGCGGTTCCACCGCTCGTTTGTGATGATTCGTCAGCAAAACAAGGGGGGAGTGGCCGTGCCCAGTGTCGCGTCAGGCATCGTCCCGCAGCAGAAGTACGTTGCCTGTTGCGGCACCACGTCCACCCGGGATGTGACGCCTGGCCACCATGCGGCTGACCGGGGGCGACGCACGCAACGTGCCCGTAAAAACCCTCGTACACACGATAGTTGATGAACACTTACGGGTGGCCGATGTGTCTGTGTCACATCCTTCGCTTCGCATGTGCAACAGGTAGGCCGGCCGACGAACGCGAGGGCCGGAATCGCCCCTCGGCGGCAAGGCGGATCCTGGCGGTGAATCCGCCGCGGGAACGTCCCGGACACTCGCCGATCTGACCACCTCCTCCAGACGGGGGGACCAGTCTCCGCAGTGCCGGATCAGCCTGGTTCGTCCCTCGCTCGGCCCCCTTTCGAGGAACGGCGGCCTGAGGTGCCTTCCTCGCGCCGGCGGCGTGCTGGTGGGCTCGTATCGCTGTCGAGTCCGCCGACACGTCCCGGTCGATCCCGTCCGTCGCGTCCTCGGCTGCCGTCGGCACCTGCGCACTTGGGTGGCAGAGGTGCGCATCTCAGTTGACGCGTGGCTCCTGCACCCCGCACCAGGTAATTCGCAGGCGTCCCGCCCAGTTCCCGTCCTGTCCTGTCCGCTGCCGTCCATGCCGGGACGGGCCCGACGGAGGAGCGGTGCGGAGTGCCGGACGTGCACAAGATCATGCTGGATGCCGAGTTGAGCAAGGCGTTCGATGTGTGGTCCGGCTATCTGAACGCCCGGACTGGCGAGGATCCTCAGGTCCGTACACGACTGCGCTCCACGTTGCAGTCGGCCCGCGCGGCAGCTGCCGAGGGCGATCCCGCGTCTGCACGCGCCTTGGTGGCGGAGATGTACGACGATGCCAGAGAGAGTGCCTCGTCCCTCCCGAGCGCGGAGAGCCGCACCGCCGCTCCTGTGGGCTCTGGCGCGACGAGCGCGAGCTGGGACTCGGCTGCCCGGGCCACGGCGTGTACGAACGCCAGGCTGTGCGGATGAGCGAGCCCGTTGCCTCCGGTGATGTCGACGGCGCCGAGCAC
The DNA here is from genome assembly GCF_035946055.1 of Streptomyces sp. NBC_01341. Classification (NCBI taxonomy): domain Bacteria; kingdom Bacillati; phylum Actinomycetota; class Actinomycetes; order Kitasatosporales; family Streptomycetaceae; genus Streptomyces; species Streptomyces sp. NBC_01341. Next base: position 6,991,785 of record NZ_CP108364.1, read on the forward strand.
CCGGCCCGTGTGCGGGTCGTGCAGCGGGGCCGCCGCGCACGTCCACTGCTGGACCGGCCGCAGAAAGTGCTCGGCCGCGAACACCTGGACCGGGCGGTCGACCGCGAGAGCTGTGCCGGGTGCGTTCGTCCCGGCCTCCGACTCGGCCCAGCGGGCGCCTTCCACGAAGTTCATCCGCTCCGCGCGACGGCGCGCCCGGGCGTGTCCTTCCACCCACAGCAGCCGGCCGTGCGCATCGCAGACCGCGAGGAGATGCTCGCCGTCCATCGCGTAGGCACCCATGAGTTCACGGATCATCGGCATGACGCGTGCCAGGGGATGTGCGTCCCGGTAAGGCCCGAGCTCGTCCGCGCGGAGTTCGACAAGCGCCGCACCGTCCGGGCTGACCCGCGCCCGAGCGGACCGCCGCCACGACTGGCCGACCACGGACCGTACCGGTGTCTCCAACCGGCCGCCGGAGGTGAACACCTCGTGTGCGCGGCGTAGTTCACCGAGCCGGGTGCCGGGATCGGCGTCCGGGGGCAGAGCCACCCAGGGGTCCGTCAACTCGCCCTCCCGTCCCTGCCCGCCTGGCTCCCATCGTCGGGGCAGGGGGCGTCCGCGACAAGCACCGGGAACGGGTCAATCGCCGTCGGCGTACCCGCGGGAGTGACCGCGCGGGCCGTCAGGGCCGGACGCGGTCGTGCTCCGGGTGTCAGCCCTTCGCGCTCGTCACGGGCCGGGTGCAACCGACCTCCGGCGGCTTGGCCATCTGCGTACGGGTGAACAGCGCGTCCCCGATGAAGAGGTCGTAGAGCAGCACCCCGGCGACACCGCCGACCAGGGGTGCGACGAGAGGAATCCAGAAGTAGTCGCTGAAGGCCCCCGGCAGCGTGCCCGGCATGGCGAGTTCCTGCCAACCGAGTGCCCAGGCGAACAGGCGGGGGCCGAGGTCGCGCGCCGGGTTGATCGCGTAGCCGGCGTTCGCACCGTACGACAGGCCGATCGCCACGACCGCAAGGCCGATCAGGACCGGCCCGAGCGAGACCCTCACCGCAGGGTTGCGGAGGTCGATGACCGCCATCACGAACACGAGCATGAACCCGGCGCCGACGACCTGATCGACGAACGGGCCCCAGATCCCCCCGTGGAAGTACGACGCGGGGAAGGTGCCGAAGATGGAGAAGGTGGCGAGCGTGTGCCCGTTCGTCTTCGGCCCCTTCATCGCCAGGTCCAGCGCGTTGATCGCGTCGTGGTAGACCGCGTACACCAGCGCCGCACCGGCGAAGGCCCCGACCACCTGGGCGGCGATGTAAGGGATCACCTTCGGCCAGGGGAACCGGCGGCGTACCGCGAAAGCGAGAGTGACCGCCGGGTTGAGGTGGGCGCCGCTGACCCCTCCGGCGACGTAGATGCCGAGCGTCACGGCCAGGCCCCAACCGAGTGCGGGCATGACCCAGTCGCCCGCTGCCAGGAAGCTCGTCGTGGGTCCTGCCGTGCGCCCCGAACCCGGGAGAGCCGCGACCGCCATGGCCGCCACCCCGCACCCGAAGGAGATCAGGACGAACATGCCGAGGAATTCCGCCAGGCACTCGCCGAGCAGCCCTCCTCGACGTCTCAGCCGTGAGGGCTTGACCAAGGGGGGAATTTCAACAGCCATCATGGCTCCTAGGGTCGGCCGTGTCACCGGCGGGTGCTCGCACAGCCCGTCGTGCCGGCTCGGTGCGGGGGTGCCGGCACGACGCGGGCTCCGTGAGGCGGAACCGGCGTCATGAGGTCACGGGGCGCCGATCCGCGGCGGCACCCGCTGCGACTCGAGCGAGGACGTCGGGAGGTCCGGACGGGCCGGTGGCGTCCGTCCAGGCGGAGGACTACTTTCCTTCGTCGGCTCCGGAGCGGTACTGAAAGCGCGTCACCCACTGGGGGAGGTCGCGTTCCAGTTCACTTCGCTGCTGGAGTCCGGCCTCGAACAGCTTGCCTGCGACGTGTTGCTGCGCGGGACGGTTCACCGCGGCCCAGAACGCGTCCATCTGGTCCTTGAACTCGGCGTCCGGCCGGAGGGTGGCGACATTCACGAACCGCTTGATGTCCCTGATCGTCTGCAGGTCGAAGGAGGAGATACGAGATGCCAACTCATCGACGAAGGAGTCGAGTTCGGCGTCGGGGAAGGCCCGGTTGACATATCCGTACTGCTCGGCGCGTGCCCCGTCGAGATCGAGGCCGCCGTAGAGGATCTCGAAGGTCCGGCCCCGTCCGACCAGTCCGGGGAGCCGTGTGGCGGGACCGCCGCCCGCGATGGCGCTCATGCCGATCTCGAACTGACCGAATACCGCTTTCTCGCGGCTGGCGAAACGCATGTCGGTCGCGAGCAGGAACTCACTTCCGGCGCCGCGCGCGATTCCCCTGATGGAAGAGAGGGTGGCGAAGGGCAGTTTGGTGAGACGGGTCAGGAGGGCCGTGTAGGGATGGACTTCCTCCGGGTGGGCGAGGACGTGGTCGAGTTCGTCCTTGGCCGACAGATCGTAGTGCGCCATGAAGAACTCGGGGTCGGCGCTGTCGAAGACGATGATCGCGACGCGATCGCTCTTCTCCGCGCGCGTGAAAACCTCGTTGAGTTCGCTCGTCATGGTCGAGTCGACGAGATTGACCGGAGGATTGTTGAAGGTCACGCGCCACAGGGTGGGGGAATGTTCGGTCAGGGTGAACCGGGTGGGGGAGGCCATGGGTCGTGACGCTAATGCCCGATGTCCGTGCCGGATCAGAGACTCGCCCAATGACGCGCAGAGTCGTGTTGTCACACGAATTCCAGCTGCGTGAGCCTGTTTCATGGGCACGGGAACGCCTGCCGGCGGACTCCGGAGTTCAGTTGTGCGGGCCTTTTTCGAGACCGGGGGAATGAATGGCCGCAGACAGCCTCTTCTCCCAGAACAGTTCGTCGCGCCATGCGCCGTCGGCGTAGAAGTGGTCATGGGCGATGCCCCAGAGCTTCGGCGTAGTTGAGGTTTGAGCGTGTTGTCCTGGTGCGCGTTGGTGGAGTTCTCTGTCAAGTCCTCCTGTTCAGCTCGCCAGGCCGGCCCGGGGACCCGGGGCGAGGTGAGCCCTGCCTGACATCGCGATCAACTTCAAGGTGAACGTGTTCAGGAAGGCACACGCCCGTCACGCCGACCAGGCGCGGCGCTGACGGAATCCGCGTATGTTGCGCGGATGGAAATACACAAGACCAAGTCGAAGTCGGCGCTGCTGGTAGTCGCGGGCCTGGTGGTCGCCGGTGTCGGATTCGGGATTGGCCACACGCTACCGACGGATACTGCGACCCCGCAGGTGTTCCAGGGCACGGTTTCGGCAGTCGGGGTCAACGGAGACAAGTTCGGGGTCTCCCTCGACGGTCACCAGCCGGGAAGAAGCTTCGGGCTCGGCGCCGTGCCGTGGAAGGACACCAACGGCACCTGGCACGACCGCAGCCCGATCGACTGTCTCAAGCCCCTGTCCCAGGGACAGCACATCAGGTTCGGCGTCGTCCACGTCAACGATCCCGACTTCAGCACCGACCTCGTCGCCTGGGTCGACTGCTCGAAGGCGACCGGCTGACCCACTCTGGGATCAGTCATCTGGGAGCAGATAACCGATAGCGTTCAGAGATCATCACGGCTTCTTCGCGGCCGGTCGCGAGCTGCCACGTAGCGCGCACTTGCTCCAAGTCTGACCAGGGCTTCGGCGCAGTTGCGGTTTGAGCGTGTTGTCCTGGTGCGCGTTGCTGGAGTCCTGGATGCAGGGCAGGCGCGGGCTTCCGAGATTATGTGGGTGTCGAGTCCAGTGATCCCTACGGAAGCCCGTGCCTGCCGTCGCATCATCCCCGGTCCCGCCCGCCGCCTTGCTCGGCATCATATGATCACAAATCAGACATCACGCAACTACGCCGAAGCCCTGGGCGATGCCCCAGGGGCTGAATCCGTGTCTGGAACGAGCCGCGCAGGATCGAGCTGATGCCGATCTGCCCGATGACGGTCCCGTCCAGGACCACCACGCCCGGCCAGGCCAGCCCGTTGCCATGGGAGGCCAGAAGGGATGTGATGACCGAGGCCTGCCCGTCGGGCGTGTAGAACTCCGCCGGCCGCGCGGGCAGCAGGCGAGCACGGACCTGCTTGTCCCGGTCGAGCAGGTCCGCGAGTGCGGGGCCGTCGGACGGCTCGACGAGGCGGATCACGGTAGAGCTCACGCTGTTCTGCCGCCTTGTCGGGGTGGGGCGGCCGGTCGGGTGCGGGGGAGTCCCGCGAGGCCGCATCCGATAGCCCGCCGTCAGGCAGCGGGTCAGGTGTCCGACGGCCATCACCCGCCCGGGCGCCCGAGGTTCAGGTCGCAGTGCGCTCGGCCGACTGCAGGGGGATGCGCCTGGCGGGCCCCTCGGACCAGGCGCGCACACCAGCCCCCCACGCCTCGCCGTCTTCCTCGCCGAAGCGGGTCCGGCACCCTGGACCGACGGCTCCGTCGCGCTGCCTCGACCGGCGTGCTCCCCCCGGGCCGGAACGTGCCCCTGGCAACGCATCCCGAAAGGATGAACCCCGGCCCGATATCCACGTGCCGGGGACACCGATTCCTCACGCTGCTCCTGTGCAGAGGACAAGAGGTGGTGCCGACCGGCGCCCCCACGCCGGCAGCGCCCGGGTGGGCAGACAGCGACAGCCGAAGCGCGCACCGCTGGCCGCGGTGCGCCTGAAGGCCGAGGACACTCGCCGGCCCCCGTGGACCGATCACGTGCGGTACTGGTTCGACAACACACTGACCGGCGGTGTGGCCGCTCTCATCGGCTGGCTCGCCGTCGCCTGCCTCGCCATCGTCGTCCCCGTGAGTTCCGTCCTGGTCTGGACGGACGACAGCGCCCCCCACGCGCCGTGGGCCAAGGCCGCGGCGGTGTGGCGGACCGTCGGGCAGACGCTCAGGCTGGGCGGCGAGGTCGGCTCACCCCTGCGCGTCGCGCTCTCGGTACTGCTGGCCCTGGTGGCCCTCTTCTACGTCTCCACCCTCGTCAGTCTCATCACCACGGCGATCACCGAGGAACTGGTGGCCCTGCGGCTGGGACACTCCACGGTGCTGGAGCAGGGACACACGGTGGTGCTCGGCTGGTCGGCGCAGATCCACACGGTGGCGGCCGAACTCGTCGCCGCCGACACGAGCGGGCGGCAGAGGGCGATCGCGGTGCTGGCCGACCTGGACAAGACCGAGATGGAGGAAGAACTGAGGGCCGAGGTGGGTGAGACCGGGCGAACACGGATCATCTGCCGTAACGGGCGTGCCACCGACCCGGTGGCACTCGCACGGGTCAGCCCCGGCACGGCCGACGTCGTGCTGGTGCTTCCCCGGGACGAGCCGGACGAGGACGCGGAAGTCGTGAAGACCCTCCTGGCGCTGAGGGCGTTGGTCGGCGACGACTGCAGTGTGAGGATCGTGGCCGTGGTCCGGGACGAGCGCTACCGGCTCGCCGCCCGGCTCGCTGCGGGCGCGAACGCGGTCGTCCTCGAGATCGACGACATCACCGCCCGCCTGGTCTCACAGTGTGTGCGGCAGCCCGGCCTCTCTCTCGTCTACCAGGAGCTGTTCGACTTCGCGGGGGACGAGTTCCACGTCATCGATGCCCGGGCACAGGCAGGCCGCACCTTCGGGCAGGTGGTGCTGTTCCATCCCACCGCCAGCGTGGTCGGCCTGGTGGGTGCGGACGGAGCGGTGCGTCTGAACCCGGCGCGGGACTCGGCCGTCCGCCCCGGAGACAAACTCGTCGTCATCGCGCGGGACGACGGCGCGGCGTCGGCGACCGACGTGCCGGCGGCTTTCGACGAGTCGCTGATCGTGTCGGGCCCGGTGACGCGGTCGAGGCCCGAACGGCTGCTCCTGCTCGGGTGGAACCGAAGGGCGCGGCGCATCGTCGACCACCTGTCCGGCCACGCGACGGCAGGCACCGTCCTCCACGTGGTGACCGAGAACGCGGACACGGCGCGCAGGGAGGTGCGGAGGGGGGCCGTCGAGGCCACCGGCCTGCAGATCACCTTTCACCGCGGAGATCCGGCTCTCCCCGAGACGGTGAACGCCCTGTTCCCCGCCGCGTACGACGGCGTCATCGTTCTGGGGCCCGACCACCCGGCGGGGACCGGATCGCCGGACGACCGCGCGCTGGTCACCCTGCTGCTCCTGCGCGCCCTCGGAGAGGGAACGGGCCGCCCGGTCTCCGTGGTCACCGAGATGACCGACGACCGCAACAGGTCGATCGCACCAGCCGGCCCGGGTGCCGACTTCGTCGTCAGCGGCAAGCTGATCGGACTCCTGATGGCTCAGATCTCCCAGAACTCGCTCCTCGCCGACGTATTCGAGAGCCTCCTCGCCCCCGGCGGCAACGGGATCCACCTCAGACCGTCCGGTGACTACATCCGAGAGGGAGGCCACGCCTCGTTCGCCACGGTCGTCGAATCGGCTTCGCGCCGCGGGGAGTGCGCCATCGGATTCCGGACTCGTGACCCCGCGCGGGACCGGGGCCACCGGGTCCACGTGAATCCCTCCAAGGCGACTGCCCGTCGGTGGGGCGCGGACGACGACGTCATCGTCATCACGGCGCAGTGACACATCGCGCAGTGACACACCACGGCGGGCACACACGCGATCCGCCGACGGTCCCGGTACTCGAGCCCGGTCGGAGGATCGCGCGTAGATTGGAGGGAAAGGCAGCGCTCCACAGCCATGGAGAGCGCGTGATGACGATCGACATTGATCTCACGGAATTCTTCGACGCCACGCCGAGCCCCTACGTGGTGCTCGATACGGACCTGAGTATCTGCTATGTCAACCGGGCGTACCTGCACAGCATGGGCCGGACCCGGGACCAGCTCATCGGCACGTACTTCTTCGACGCCCTCCCCGAACGCCCCGGTGGCACCGGGGACGCACAACGGAATCTGAAGGCGTCGATGCGCATGGTCCTCGAGACCGGGAAACCGGACACCTTGGTGCTCCAGCGTTACGACATTCCCGCCCCGGACGAGCCGGGCGGTTTCGAGGAGCGCTGGTGGTCCACGATTCACACACCCCTGCGCGGATCCGACGGCGAGGTGAAGCTTGTCGTCCAACGGGCCGAGGACGTCACGGCCTTCGTCCGCTCCCGCCGGGCGCGGCGGCTCACCGAGGAGTTCAGTGGTCAGGAACAGGGAATGGCGGCCGAGTTGTGCGTCCGGGCCGACGAACTCCAGAGGCTCAACGAGAAGCTGCGTGAGTCCAACGCCCGTGAACGACGGGTCGCCGTCACCTTGCAGGAAGCCATGCTCACCGTCCCGGACCTGGACCGGCACGACGACAGCATCGCCGTGCGCTATCTGCCGGCGACGACGTCGTTGAACGTGTGCGGGGACTGGTACGACGTCGTCGATCTGCCGCCCGACCGCTTCGCGGCAGCCGTTGGAGATGTCGTCGGTCACGGGCTGCAGGCCGCGGCGGTGATGGGTATGCTCCGCAGCGCCCTGAGCGCGGTCATCCGTGCCATCCCCAGCCCGGCACAGGCCCTGGAAGTCCTCGGACTCTATGCCCGGTCCCTGGAGGGTGCGACGGCCGCGACCGCGGTCAAGGTACTGATCGACACGCGCAGCAGTCTGATCATCTACAGCAACGCCGGACACCCGCCGCCGGTGCTGCTCCACCCCGACGGGACCCACGAGTTGCTTGACCAGGCGACCGATCCACCGCTGGGCGCCCGCCTCCACCACGTCCCGCGCCCTCAGGCGGGGCTGGCCTACACCCCCGGGGACACCCTCGTGCTGTACACCGACGGCCTCATCGAGCGCCGTAACGAGGACATCGACGTCAGCCTGGCCCGGCTGACCGGAGCCCTGGCCCAGGACAGCACCCTCGCTCCCGCCCAGCTCGCCGATTCGCTGCTGAGCCGCCTGGGCATCGCGGGGGGTGCCGCCGACGACGTCGCGCTCGTCGTCATCCGTCTGTAGTCCGACGGCATCCCACGGCGACGGGAGGGGGGCCATGTCCTGCGGGCGTCACGCTCCGGACGTCCCGCGCCGTTCCCGTGCCGCCCGTCGGCTCACGCCTCCCTCTTCGGCGATGCCCCCCGGGCGGGTGCGGGGATCAGCCCACCGGGCCAGGAGTGCGGCAGGGTCCGCGGTGAAGACGGCGCGGCCTGCGGTGATCCGGCGCTCCCGTTCGGGGCCCGGGAGTGCCAGGCGGTTCAGTGCTCCGAGCAGCGCCTTCTCGTCGGATGCGTGCTCGGTGATGCCCGCGGCGGCCATTTCGCCGACTCCCTCGGCGCCGTGTCCGGGAATCGGCCGGTATCCGACGACAGGTACGCCCGCCGCGAGGGCCTGCACGGCTGTCTGCCCCGCCGCGTTGTCGACCAGGGCGCTCGACACCGCCATCAGGTCGGGCAGGTCGTCCACCCAGCCCAGGGCGAGGACGCCCGGGAGTCCCGCCGCACGGACTCGCAGACCCTCGTCCCTGCCGCACAGCAGCACCGGCAGATGATCCGCGCCCGCGAGGAGGCGCGCCGTCGCGGTCAGCCCCTGCCCCACCCCCCAGGCTCCGGCCGACACGAGCACCACCGGCCGGCCCCTGCCCTGCCGCGCCACTTCGCGCGCCCACCGTGACGGCGGATGTTCACCCGGACGTGTCCGGGCGGCAGTGGTGAAGGCCGCCGGGACGACCGGGCCGCACACTTCTGCCGGGCGCCCGATCGATGCGCGGACCCGTGCCGCGGCCGCGTCCGTCAGACACAGGTGCAGGTCGTTCCCCGGATGGAGCCACTGCCGGTGTACGGCGAAGTCGGTGACCACGACCGCGCTGGGCGGGCAGTCCGTGCCGTGGGCGGCTCGCAGCCGCCCGGTGACCTGAGCGGCCTGGTGGAAGGTCGGCACGAGGGCGTCCGGCCGCCAGCGGTCGACGACGTCGAGCAGACGGGACTCGAGGGCAGCGGCGAAGGGCCCCGTGTCCGGCGCCCAGCCCCTCCGCCCGCCCGGTGCCCCGCGGTCACGGAAGAACGCCGAGTAGACCGCCTGGTAGGCCCACGGGCAGCGGCGTACGGTCGCGCGGTAGGCGGCGCGCAGCCCGCGGCCGGCACCTGCGGGCAGCATGTCCAGGAAGTCCACGTGTGCGGTTCGGTGGCCGGCCGCGCGCAGCCGCCCGGCCAGTTCGTGCGCGACGGCGTCATGTCCCGCACCCATGCTGGCACTGACTAGCAGGAACCTGCTCATTCCTGAATATTCTTCGTATAACGGCAGGTGTGCCACATCCGGACAGGTCACGTCGTTAGCCCGAAGCGGTCACGCGCGTTTGCCGGTGGGCCGGTTCCATGAAGGATGAGTCAGGACGGTCCGGTGTCGGCGGGCTCGGAGAGGAGCTCGCCTGTCGGCGGCGACGGAGGACGGAAAGCCCATGCGCGCGAGCCCCCCACCTCGCATCAACCCCGCAGCCGGCGACGCCGCGCCCGGGGCGGGGCAGCCTGCCCGCGGCGGACGGCGGGTCGTGCTGATCACCGGTGCCTCGTCCGGGATCGGCGCGGAGGTCGCGTCACGCCTCTCGGCCGGCAACAGGTGGGAACTGCTGCTGAACGGGCGGGACGAGGACAGGCTCGGTGCGGTCGCCGCCCGAACCGGGGGAGCCGCGCTGCCGATGGACCTGGCCTCCCAGGAGGGCTGCCGGAGGCTCGCCGAGGCGGCACTGGCGCACAGCGGCAGAATCGACGCACTCGTCGCCGCGGCGGGACTCGGCTGGGCGGGCGCGTACACGGACATGACTCCCGCCACCGTCGACCGCCTGGTGAACGTCAATGTCTGCGCCGTGCTCCACCTCGTCGGCCTCGTACTGCCGCAGATGGTGGCCCGAGGGTCGGGCCGGCTCGTCCTGCTGGGCTCCGTCGCGGGACGGTACGGCGTGCGTGGCGAGGCGGCGTACGCGGCGACGAAGGGAGCACTCATCCCCTTCGCGGAGAGCCTGCGCTACGAACTCCAGGGCACGGGGGTCCAGCTGTGCCTGGTGCAGCCCGGTCCTGTGGCGACACCTTTCTTCGCCCGCCGTGATGCCCCCTACACGCGTTCCTGGCCGCGGCCGGTCCCTGCCGGGCGGGTCGCGGCGGCGGTCGAGGAAGCCCTGGCCGGCGGCCGGGGCCAGATCACCGTGCCGCGCTGGCTCGGCGCGCCCGCCCGGGTGCAGGGCATGGCGCCGAACCTCTTTCGCAGGCTGGCCATGCGCTTTGGCTGAGCGGGCTCCCGGCCGGCCCGGGGTCGGGGGTGACACATGATCGTCCTCTGTGTCCTGCTGGCTCTGCTGGCCGCCCTCGGGAACGCGGCGGCGTCCGTCCTCCAACGCCGTGCAGCCGCGACCGACCTGTCCACATCCGCCGGGGGCCGCCCGGCCGGGCGGTTCGGCTTCGTCCGTCTCCGGGTCTGGCGCTGGGGGGCGGGGCTGCTCGCCGTCTCGGGTGTGGCACAGGCCCTCGCCCTGGCGGTCGGCCCTCTGGCGGTGGTGCAGCCGGTGATGACGACCGAACTCCTGTTCACGCTCGTTCTGGCCGCGGCAGTGTTCAGGTGGCCGCCGGGAGCCGGAACCTGGGCGGCCTTCCTCGCGATGGCGCTGGGTCTGGCGGCCTTCCTCCTGCTCGCCGGACCGGGCGGTGGCACGGAAACGGTGCCACCGAAGAGATGGCTGGTCAGCGCGGTGCCCGCCGTGGTCGTGTCGGCCGTACTGATCTTCGTGGGCAGACGGCAGAGGTTCTCCGCGCGGGCGGCGGTGCTGGGTACGGTGACCGCCATCGGATTCTCCTTCACCGCGGCCTTGATCAAGGACACGCTGGGCCTGCTGCCCGACGGGCCGGGAGAGCTGTTCACCGGGTGGCAGCTGTACACGGCCGCTGCCGTCGGCCTGACGTCCTTCCTGATGCTGCAGGCGACCCTGCGGGCCGGATCGCTGGCCGCGTCACAGCCCGCGCTCACGCTCGGCGACTCGCTGCTGAGCGTCATCCTGGGCGTCTCGCTGTTCGACGAGAGCATCTCCCTCGGCTGGCGGGTGCTTCCCGAACTGGCGTCGCTCGGGCTCATCGCGTTCGCGTGCGTACATCTGAGCAGATCACCCCTCGTCTCGGGAAAGGAGGCACAGCGGTGGTGAGACGTGGTGCTACCGGAAGTGCGGGACGTGCGTCCGGCGTGGCGGCGTGCGCGTTGGGTCTGGTGGCGGCCTGGCACATCGGGCCTGCCGCCACCTGGCTGCCCCCTGTGCGCAGGAGGCTCAGCCCCGGGCTGGACGGCCGGGGCCGCCCCGACCACGTGGCGCTGACCTTCGACGACGGGCCGGATCCGGCCAGCACCCCGTACTTCCTGCGCGCCCTGGCCGATCACGACGTACGGGCGACCTTCTTCGTCGTCGGCGAGTCGCTCGAGCGCCATCCCGCCCTCGGCCGGGCCCTGGTGGCGGCGGGGCACGAGGTCGCGGTGCACGGATGGCATCACGACCGCCCGTGGTTCCCCGCGCCACTGCGAGACGCGCGCGAGGTCGCCCGAACGGCCGATGCGGTACGGAGGATCTGCGGGACGGAGCCGCAGTGGTACCGGCCCCCGTACGGAATCCTCAGCGGCGGCCGCCTGGCCGCAGCCCGCCGCTCGGGGCTGCGACCGGTGCTGTGGTCGTCATGGGGCCGCGACTGGACGGCGGAGGCCGATGCCCGGTCGGTGGAGGCTTCGGTCCTCGCGGACCTCACCGGCGGTGGCACTGTGCTGCTGCACGACGCGGACGGGTGGAGTGCGCCGGGTGCGTGGCGGGCGACACTGGCCGCACTCCCCGGTCTGCTGGCGGAGTGCCGTCGGCTCGGTCTGAGCGCGGGCCCGCTGAACGAGCACGGGATCGGGCATGGCGACACGTCATCGGTGCGGGCTTGAGCGAGTACCGAGCCGTCAGTCGCCGGTGTGCCGACGCAGCGCGCGGATGAGCTGCACCACTACGGGATTGCCGGGCTCCGGCGCCCGGATCAGATCCACTCTCTCCACAGCGAAGCCGTGCTCGGCGAGCAGGTCCTTCCACAGGCCGGGGGTGAGGGCCCAGATCCGCACCGGGATGGGTTCCTCGCCCCGGAGCCGGATGAAATCGGATCGAGGTGCCACTGAAGCGGATGGCTGTCGACCCTCGCTGTTCGTGTGGAGCGCGGAGAAGACGAGGACCGCGCCGTCGGCCAATCCGTCACGCAGGGCCGGCAGGAGATGGAGCGGGTCGATGCAGCCGAAGGTGCGGACGCCGTACGCGGCCTCGTACGGTTCGACGCGGTCCAGGTGCTCGGCGATGTCCGAGCAGACGAAACGGACTCCCGGTTCTGCGGGGAAAGTCCTCGTGGCGCGCGCGTGCTGGGTCGGCGACGCGTCGACGCCGTCCACAAGGGCGCCGTGTGCCCGGGCCAGGTGGACCGCGTGGTGGCCGGGGCCGGAGCCGATGTCGAGTACACGCCTGCCGCGCAGGTCTCCGAGCAGTTCGGCCCCCGGCCCGACGCCTGTCCAGAAGCCCCAGTCGATGCGGTCCGGCACGGGAGGTAGGTAGCCGCGGTCCAGCTGCTGCTGCCCATAGACGGTCCACGGCTGAAGGGGTTCCTGGTGCGCGGTCATTCGCCATCCATTCCTGACGCCGTATCGGCTCACCACAGGTTCGACCCGGTCCATCCTGTCGTCCGCATCGGGGTGGTCGGCTCCGCGCCCCGGCGGAGCCGACCAACGCTCCACTCAGGCTGGGACCGGGGTCGGGGGCGTGGCCGTCTCCGCACTCACGGGGCGATCGCCATGTCGAAGATGTGGATGTTGGCGTTGGCGGGCAGGATCACGAACTCGGCCGTCCTGGACGGGTCGAGCGGGATCGAGTGGGCGAACACCCGGTATTTCACTGTGGCGTTGCCGTAGCCGTCCGGACGGTTGCGACCGTCCGTCGACTTCACCAGCTCGGCGCCGTGTGCGTCGGCCGGGTCGAAGGACCAGTTGGGAAAGCCGAACGTCCCGGTGCTCGATGTCCCGTCGGTGTAATGGACGGTGGCGTTCCCTGTCGCGCCGCTCGTGACACCCGAGCCGAGCAAGACGAGCTTGCCGCCCTTCCCGGTGAGCTTCACCGCCTGGCCCCCGCTGGACACGTTGTCCTTCGTGCCCGCCGCCACGTCCGGCCAGGTCAGCTCGGCTCCCAGTGCTTCGACCTTCGCGCCGCGCGTCAGGCCGGCCGCCGCCAGTCGCTGAGCGGAGAAGCTGTTCCCCTCACCGTCGTAATCGCCGGGCCCGGTCGCCGATTCGTCGGTGATGCCGACGTTGTTGTACGCCGCCGCCAGGTTCTCCTGCGGTGAGCCGGAGCGTTCGGTGCGGGTGCCGGTCGCCGTGCCGCGACCGTCGCCACCCTGGTATGTCGCGGTCGCCGTGAACGTACGGATGACGAGACCGGGTCGCTTCTCCGGCACCTGGATCCGGAACGACGCGTCGGCCGACGCGCCGGCCCCGAGGGAACCGTCGACGCTGCGCACGGAGGGCTGGACGGCCCAGCCCTTCGGTCCGGCGAAGGCGATCGCGAGCGAACGAAGGCGCTGAGGGCCGGAGTTCTTGACGGTGACCGTCACGGCGGAGATGGCCGGCCCCTCGAGGTCCACGGGGGCGATGGTCACCTCGGTGCCAGCGGCTGTCGCCGGGATGTCCTGGGCGGACGCCGTCGTCCGGGCGGGCATGAGGGCGGTCACCCCGACGGCCGCGACCGCCGCCAGTGTTCTGAGCGGACCGAACCGTCGTGCTGGTCTCATCACGTGCTCCTTCGGGTGACAGCGGGGCAGAGGGGCGGAGGCGGGGAGGAGCGGCCGGAGCGGAGGCTCACGACACGGGCGGCATGTCCGTGCTGCGCGAGTCGAGACCGGTGCGGAGGTTGACCCAGCTGCCCCGTGTGAAGTCCGGGACCGGTACCGGGCGGCCCTTCTTCTCCAGGGACATGACGCTCAGTGGAACCGGTGCGCACCAGGAGGCCGAGTCGTACACATCGATGTCCGGCACCAGGCCCGTGCGCATCAGCTGCACGGTGCGCCACTGGAGTACGTAGTCCATGCCACCGTGGCCGCCGTTGCTCGCGGCGTCGTCTCCGATCTTCTTCCAGAGCCAGTGGTCGAACTCCTTGAGGTACGTGTCGAAGTCCCGCCAGGAATGGCCGCCGTGGTCCGGTTCGACGTAGATGCGTCCGCCGGTCGTCGACGTGCCGGCGTAGTCCTCGAAGATGCCGCGGCTGCCGGCCAGCGAATTGATGCGGCTGTACGGACGGGGTGAACTCACGTCGTGCTCGGCCCTGATGGTCCTGCCGTTGGCCGTCTCGATCGCGCAGCTGACCAGGTCGCCGTTGATGTACGTCTCGCGCCACGACGGGTGCGACTTCGGGATGAAGCGCTCCCGGTAGTCGGCGAGTCCCTTCGGGGCGGTCGCGGTCGCCTTCAGTGTCGTCATCCGGTCGCCCCGGTTGATGTCCATCGCGGCAGCGACCGGCGCCAGCCCGTGCATGGCGTAGAAGGAAGCCGTACTGCGGGTGTGCCAGCGCCGGCGCCACGCGTCGGTGTAGTACGTGTCCGAGAAGAGCAGCTCGCGCAGGTCGTGCAGGTAGCCGCCGTGGCCGTTCGTGACGTCGCCGAACAGCCCCTCGTGCGCCATCTTCAGCATGGCCAGCTCGTTGCGGCCGTAGCTGCAGTTCTCCGACAGCATCAGATTTCTGCGGGTGCGCTCCGAGGTGTCCACGAGGTCCCACAGTTCGTGCAGTTCGGTCGCGACGGGCAGTTCGACGACCGCGTGCTTACCGGCCAGGAGAGCGGCCTTGCCCTGTTCGAAGTGGAACTCCCACGGGGTGGCGATGTAGACGAGGTCGATGTCGTCACGCTGCAGCATCTTGGCGTACGCCTCCGCGGATCCGCCGTACTCGGCGGGGCGGGGCTTGCCGGCCGCGACCAGGCCGTCGGCCGTGCGCGCGGCGCGGTCCGCACGGATGTCGCACACGGCTGTGACGACACAGCCGGGAACCACGGACCAGCCCGTGGTCATGCCGGAGCCCCGGTTACCGAGCCCGATCACACCCACCCGGACTGTCCTGTACGGCTCGAACGGCACGTTGATCATCGACTTCTGGCCCGGCCGGC
Source organism: Streptomyces sp. NBC_01341 (assembly GCF_035946055.1). Classification (NCBI taxonomy): domain Bacteria; kingdom Bacillati; phylum Actinomycetota; class Actinomycetes; order Kitasatosporales; family Streptomycetaceae; genus Streptomyces; species Streptomyces sp. NBC_01341. The sequence continues at coordinate 7,006,909 of NZ_CP108364.1, forward strand.
GGCCGGGGGTGGCAGCGGTCACCGCCTCCGCCGGTGCCGCTCCCGCGGCAGTGGCAGCGCCGGGTCCGAGCCCGGCCGCGGCGGCTCCCGTGGCCAGTGTTCCTCCGAGTAGCAAGCGACGTGAGACGGCGGGGATTCCGGGCATGGCGAGACACTCCTCGATGCGTCGACCGGCAGCACTGGCGGGGACGACTCTGGCCGTGACGCCAGTTGCATGTCAATAGATGCTCGAAAGAAGTGCGTTACGAGCAAAATCAATCAGCCAGTGGCGAGTTGGTGCGCATCGAGTCGAGCGGGCACTCGGCGACCTGACGCAGCAGGAAGGCTGACGTCAGGGGGAAGGCGGGCCGCTGCCTTCGCTCGTCCTGTGGTCCGGGGGAGGGGCGGCCGCCCCTCCGGCCCGTCCCTCGTCCGCGTGCACATCGAGGCTGTTGCCCCCCGCCGCGAGCGGGCTTAACGTGACAGGAGTGACCGGTATTCCGCCGACGTCAGCCACGAACCGCGACGACTTCGCCTCCACCGGAGGTAAGGAGGAGCGACATGGGCAGGCTGGTATCCGTCAACGTCGGAATGCCCGCAGACGTTCCGTGGCGTGGCCGGACCGTGCACACCGGTGTCTACAAGCGGCCCGTCAGCGGTCCGCGGATGGTGCGCCGCCTCAACATCGACGGCGACGGCCAGGGCGATCTCGGTGGACACGGGGGTGAAGAGCGCGCCGTACTGGTCTACCAGGTCGACTCCTACGACTTCTGGAAGAAGCAGTTGGGGCGCGCTGACCTCGATGCGGGTGGGTTCGGGGAGAACCTCACCGTCGAGGGCCTGCCCGACGACCAGGTGTGCGTCGGGGACAGGTATCGCATCGGCGAAGCCCTCTTCGAAGTCACCCAGCCCCGCGTCACCTGCTACCGGGTGGGGCTGCGTGTGGGCGAGCCCCGAATGGCCGCGCTGCTGGTCGCCCACCGGCGCCCGGGCTTCTACATGCGGGTCCTGCGGGAGGGCGAGATCGAGGCCGGCCAGGAGATCGCCAAGGTTGCCTCGGGGCCCGAGCGGATGACCATCGAGGAGATCGACGGGGTGCTCTACCTGCCCGGCCACACCCGCGAACAGGTCGAGCGCGCGCTGCGTATCCCCGCCCTCAGCCCCGGATGGCAGGGATCGATGCGGGCACTGCTGGAGGCGGCGGACGGCGAGGGTACGGCAGGCTCCACGGGCGCCGTGGGGCTGAGCGAGGCCGCGGCGTCCCCCGCGCCCGTATGGCAGGGCTTTCGCCCCCTGAAGGTCTCGGCGGTCCGTGCGGAGAGCCGGACGGTCCGATCGCTGTACCTGTCGGCGCCGGACGGCTCGGCACTGCCGGACGCCGCCGCGGGGCAGTTCCTGACGGTGAGGCTCACCCCCGAGGGCACCGGCGCCCCGCTGATACGGAGTTACTCGCTGTCCGGCGAACCCGGTGCCGACGCCTACCGCATCAGCGTGAAGCGCGAACCGCACGGCTCGGCCAGCGCCTGGCTCCACGACACGGTGCGAGTCGGAGACACGCTCGACGTAGCGGCACCCCGCGGCAGCTTCCGGCTCGTACCGGGAAGTGACCCGGTGGTGCTGATGTCCGCCGGAGTGGGGGTCACCCCCGTGCTGGCCATGCTGCACGCCCTCGCGCACGAACGGTCACCGCGGTCCGTCTGGTGGCTCCACGGTGCCCACGACGGCGCGGAGCATCCGTTCGCCGAGGAGGCTCGCCGGCTGCTGCGGGATCTTCCCGACGCGCATGCGACGGTCTTCTACAGCAAGCCCGCCGGCACGGACCGGGCGGGGACGGACTACGACGAGACCGGCAGGCTGTCCGCCGAGCGGATCCGGGACCTGGCGCTCCCCGAAGGAGCCGACGTGTACATCTGCGGACCCGCCGTCTTCATGAGTGAGGCATCGAAGGCACTGGACGAGGCGGGACTCGACGCGAGCAGTGTCCACACCGAGACGTTCGGGTCCGGCGCCGGCCTCACGCCCGGCGTGGCACAGCCCGGAACCGGCCGTGCGCCGCATCAGCCGGAGGGCATGCCGCAGGACGGCACACCGGTCTCCTTCGCGCGCAGCGGGATGAGTGTCCGCTGGGGGAAGGACAACGGGTCGCTCCTGGAACTGGCCGAGGAGTGCGACGTCCCCGTCCGGTGGTCGTGCCGCACGGGCGTCTGCCACACATGCGAACTGGGCCTGCTCGCCGGGGCCGTGGACTACGACCCCGAACCGGTCGAGCCGCCGGCGGAGGGCAACGTCCTCATCTGCTGCTCCACGCCGTCCGAGCCGGTGGTCCTGGACCTGTGAACCGGGCCGAGGGGCGTACCGTGCCCGCCGGGGTCCGGGGGACCGTCGCCCTGGCTCCCGGCGCCGCCGGTGCGACACTGGCGGAGTGACGGACATCGAAGACCGGATGGCCAGACGCCTGGAACGCACCATTGTCGAGCTGCTGGCCCACCGCCGCCCGGGCGCGACGATCTGCCCCTCCGACGCCGCGCGGGCGGTCTACGAGGGGGACGACGACGGCTGGCGCGCGCTCATGGAGCCGGCCCGTGCCGCAGCGCGGAGACTTGTCGCAGCGGGTGAGGTGGAGATCACCCAGGCTGGCCGTCCCGTAGAGCCGGCAGAAGCCCGGGGACCGATCCGCATCCGGCGCGTTCACTGACGTACCGGGACGGGAGCGTCCTGCCCTCGGAGACCGTCGGAGAGGCTCGCTGATCAGGAGGGCGACCGGCGCCGTACGGGCGGGGGAGTGCACGCCGACCAGGTCGGATGCGTGCCCGCGAAACCAGTGAAATACTGACATCTCGGGATCCCGGAAGATGTGGAGGGCCCGGGCGACGTCGCCATCGCGAACCGCCTTCCACGGTCGCCCCCGCATACCGGCGGCGGCGCGTGGACCGGAACAGTGCGGAGGCGGCCCCGTACGGAGCCATCTCCGGGACGTGGTCTCGAGCGAGGCCGCGGCCCCCGTGTCCGTCCCCCAATCCCCACAAGGACCGGTGTCATGAGCACAGACGAGCAGTTCGCCGTCCAGGAAGTCAGCCCGTCCTACTGGAGGGTGACGTTCTCCAACGGCGAGATCAACCTGATGGATCCCGACACCGTCGAGCAGCTGGCCGAGCTGATCACCCGCATCGAGCAGGACCCCGAGCTCTCGGTCGTCGTGTTCAGAAGTGCCAACCCGGACTTCTTCATGGCGCACTGGGACATGCTGTCGGACCGCTCTCGTGTGGCCGCCATGAAGACGGCCGCTTCGGGTCTGCATCCGTACGCCGACAACATGTACCGGCTCGGCAGGGTGCCGTCCGTCACCATCAGCGAGATCAACGGCCGGGCGCGCGGCGCCGGCAGCGAGTTCGTCCTGTCGACCGACATACGTTTCGCGGGACCGGACGCGGTCCTCGGGCATTTCGAGGTGGGCGTCGGTTCCGTCCCCGGCGGGAACCCCACCGGCCGGCTGCCCCGTCTGGTCGGGCGGGCGCGGGCCCTGGAGATCCTGCTGGGTTCCGACGACTTCCCCGCCGACCTTGCGGCAGCGTACGGCTACGTCAACCGCGTCGTGCCGGGACAGGAACTCGAGCAGTTCGTCGACACCTTCGCCCGCCGCATCGCCGGCTTCGACAAGGTGGCGCTGCGGAAGACCAAGGAACTCGTCGACGCCGGCACCCAGCCACCGGTCGAGGAGTTCGGTGCGGCGCTGGCAGCGTTCTTCGGCACCTCCGGCAGGCCCGAGAACTCCCACCGGGTGAAGCGGCTCCTCGACGGCGGTCTGCAGCGGGCGGACGGCGTGGAGCGGGACCTCGGCAGGCAGGTGGCGGACCTTTCGTGACCCGTCGGACGGGAGGAACGGCGGCAGGGCGCTTCGGCGTCACGCCCCGCCGCCGTCACCGGCCCGGAACAGCGGCCGGCCCCCGTCGCCACTGCCTCCCGCGGTGACGACGGAGTCGGGGGAACATCAGCCGGGCAGGGCCCACTTCTGGTTGGCGCCGGTGTGGCATGCCCAGAGGTGGAGCTTGGTGCCGTCCGCCGAGGAGTTGCCCGACGCGTCCATGCACTTGCCCGACTGAGGGTTCTTCAGGGTGCCGTCGGCCTGGGGCACCCATTTCTGGGCTCCGGTGTTGTTGCACCCGTACAGCTGGATCTTCGTGCCGTCGGCTGTGCCGGCGCCGCTGATGTCCAGGCACTTGCCGAGTGCGCGGAGCGTGTCGTCCGTGCCCACCGTCCACTTCTGGGCCGCCGACTGGTTGCACGTCCACAGCTGGATCTGCGTGCCGTCGGCACTGGAGCCGTTCGCGACGTCCACGCACTTGGCGCCGATTCCCGTGATGGCGCCCTCCCTCGGTCCTGTCGTGCCGCCGAGTTCCTTGATGCGGACGTTGCGGAAGGACACGTCGTCGTCGGCGCCGTGGTTCTGCAGTCCGATGTGACCCTGCTGGAGGCTGCGGGCGGGGTCGGTGTTGGTGAAGTCGTTGATCTTCCGCCCGTTGAGGAAGAGCTGGAGGCGTTCGCCCTCGACCCGGATCTCGTAGGTGTTCCACTCTCCCGGGGGGTTCAGTGCCGCGTCGCGCGCGGGCAGATCGGCCGATTGGAATCCGTAGACGGATCCCGTGGTGCGGTCCGGGGTGTCCGTCGCGTCGATCTGGATCTCGTATCCGCTGTCGACGGCCGACCACGGATCGTCGGAAGCCGGAAAGCCCACGAACACACCGGAGTTGTCGTCGCCGGCCTGCCGCCAGTCGAGTTTCAGGGAGTACGCCCTGTACTCCTTCGCCTGGAACCAGAGCATGCCGAGGCCGCCGCGGGAGGTGAGCGTGGCGTCGCTCTCGCCGAACGATCCGGGGCCGGCCTGTTTCCAACCGGTGGTGCCGGAGCCGCCGTACAGGGTCGTGTAGCCCGTCTCGGGCCGGCAGTCGGCCTCCGTCAGGCGCGCGGCCCAGCGGATTCCACCGAGAAGGTGGCGGCGGAAGGCCGGATCGGCGTACGAGTCCTCGGTGTGACCGCCGCCGGTGTAGAAGGCGCGGCCGCCCTGGTAGTCCTTGCACCAGGCGATCGGATGGTCGCCGCCCATGCCTCCACCGCTGTAGGTGGACTCGTCGAGCGAGGCCAGGACATGCGCGGTGGTGCGCGGGTTGGTGCGGTAGTCGTACCACTCGTCGGTGCGCTGCCAGGTCCTGCCGAGGTGGGCGGTGGCGTCGTGCGCCCGGTCCTCCACCGTGACCGTGGCCGGCTGGATCTGCGGATGTGCCCGGAAGAGGGCGCCGGCCAGGCCGCCGTACCAGGTCCAGTCGTACTCGGTGTCGGCCGCCGCGTGGATGCCGACGTATCCGCCGCCGGCCTGGATGTAGCCCTCGAAGGCGGTCTGCTGCGAGGCGTTGAGCACGTCGCCCGTCGTGGAGAGGAAGACGACGGCCTCGTAGCCGGCCAGGGCGGTGGGGGTGAAGACCGCCGCGTCCTCGGTCGCGGTCACGGTGAAGTTGCCGGCCGCGCCCAGCTCGCGCAGGGCGGTGACACCCTCGTCGATCGAGGAGTGGCGGAAGCCGGCGGTCTTGGAGAAGACCAGCACGTCGTACGCCGGGTCGGCCGCGGCGGCCACCGTCGAGGGCGGTGCCTGTCGTGTGTCACTCCCGGCCACGGCGGCGGTGGCCGCCGCGGGCAGCAGGGCGGTGCTCAGTAAGGCGCAGGTGCCCCAGGATGCGAGGCGCCGGAGTCGTCGGCTCATGGCAGGATCCACTTCTGGTTGGCGCCGGCGGTGCAGGTCCACAGGTGGAGCTTCGTACCGTCCGCGGAGGCCCCTCCTGCCGCGTCCAGGCACTTGCCCGTCGCGGGGTTCCTCAGGGTGCCGTCGGCCTGGGGCACCCATTTCTGGGCTCCGGTGTTGTTGCACCCGTACAGCTGGATCTTCGTCCCGTCGGCCGTGCCGGCGCCGCTGATGTCCAGGCACTTGCCGAGTGCCCGCAGTGTGCTGTCGGCGGAGACGGTCCAGGTCTGCGCGGCCGTCTTGTTGCAGCCGTACAGCTGGATCTGTGTGCCGTCGGCGCTGGCTCCCGACGCGACGTCGACGCACTTGCCGGCGATTCCGGTGATCGCGCCGGTCCGCACGGTCGTTGCACCGGTCGTGAAGGTGAAGTCGTCGACATCGAAGAGGGATCCGCTCCCTCCCTTGAAGACGAGGTGGAGGGTGGTGGTGCCGGCGGGGCGGTCGGTGAGGTCCACGGACACGTTCTGGAAGGCTTCCCAGCCCCCGGTGACCGGGACCGACACCGATCCGAGGAGAGTGCCGCTGGGTGTGCCCGCACGGACCTCCAGCGTCCCTCCGACACCGCCCGAGGCGATGCGGGCCGTCATCCGTGTGGCGTTGGCGAGGAGGTACGGCTTGAAGGAGATCCAGTCGCCGTTCTCTATGTGGCCGACCGCCTTGCCCCCGTGCGCTGCGGTCTTGTCGACGATCTGGACACCGGCTGAGTCCCCGAAGTGCTCGGCCTGGCGCTGGCTGCCCTGGCTGACGTTCTGGTCGTGCGTGGTGAGGGCGGGCTGACCGTTCGCACCCTTGTCGGTGTACTCGGCGTCCCAGACCCCGAAGATGTTGGCGTTGGGGTCGTGTTCGCCGTCGGCGATGGTCTGCACGGTTCCCGAGCACCCGGTCGCGGAGGTCTGCGGGTGTCCGTGGCTGTCATGTCCGACGATGAAGGTGACCTTGACCTTGGAGCAGTCGACGGCGCCGTCCTCGGGGTCGGTGACGGTGACCTTGAAGGGGACGGCTGCGCCCGGGTCGATGATGGAACCGTCGGTGGGCAGGTCGAGGGTGACCGTGGGCGCCGTGTTGCCGACGGTGATGATCACCGAGGCGGTCGCCGTGTTGCCCGTACCGTCGGAGACCGTCAGCTCGGCTGTGTACCGGCCGTTCGCGGTGTAGGTGTGCGCGGGCTGGGCGGCGGTCGAGGTGCCGCCGTCGCCGAACTTCCAGGCGTAGGTGAGCGGGTCCCCGTCCGGGTCGGAGCTGCCGGCGGAGGAGAAGTTCACGGCGAGGGGGGCAGTGCCGGAGGTCCGGTCGGCTGTCGCCTTGGCGAGCGGGGAGCGTCCTCCGGTGACGTACTCGATGCGGTAGACCGCGCTGTTCGCGTCCCCGTTGAAGTAGCCGGTGCCGTAGTCGAGCACGTAGAGGGCGCCGTCCGGTCCGAAGGCCGAGTCCATGACCTGGGTGCCCTGCCACGGAAACGCGTTGATCGACTGGACGGTCCCGTCGGAGCCCTGTTCGATCCGCTTGATCCACCTGCGGCCGAACTCACCGGCGAAGAAGTCGCCGTCGTAGCTCTGGGGGAACTTGACCGCCGAGGCCGACGCCGCGTCGTAGCGGTAGACGGGACCGCCCATGGGCGATTCGGAGCCACTGCCGAACTCGGGTACCGAGCCGCCGTCATAGGGGATCCAGGCGGCCTGGGCCGGCGGGAGATCGGTCAGGCCGGTGTTGTTCGGCGAGGTGTTCTTGGGGGCGGCGCACGAGAAGGCCGAGCCCGACGTCGCGGTGGCGAAGTTGTAGTCGACGTAGGCGTTGTTGTTGCCGGTGCAGTAGGGCCAGCCGTAGTTGCCCGCCTTGGTGATCCGGTTGAACTCGACCTGTCCGGCCGGCCCGCGCCCCGCGTTGGCGGTACCCGCGTCGGGGCCGTAGTCACCGAGGTAGACGATGCCGGTGGGCTTGTCGACCGACATCCGGAACGGGTTGCGGAAACCCATCGCGTAGATCTCGGGCCTGGTCTTCGCGGTTCCCGGCGCGAACAGGTTGCCCGACGGGATGGAGTAGCCGCCCGCGGCGTTGACCTTGATGCGCAGCACCTTGCCGCGGAGGTCGTTCGTGTTGCCCGCCGAACGCTGCGCGTCGTACGCGGGGTTGCGGTCCGCCCGCTCGTCGATGGGGGTGTATCCGTCGGACGCGAAGGGATTGCTGTCGTCGCCCGTGGAGAGGTACAGGTTGCCCTGGGCGTCGAAGTCGATGTCACCCCCGACGTGGCAGCACAGACCGCGGCTGGCGGGGACGTCGATGACCTTCGTCTCCGAACCGATGTCCAGGGTGCCGTCGGTCCGGAGCACGAAGCGCGAGAGACGGTTCACGCCGTCGAACGGTGCGAAGTCGGCCGCCGAGCCGTTCGCCGGGGCGTCTCCCGCGGGCGTCGACAGCTTCGGTGCGTAGTAGAGATAGACGAAGCGGTTACTGGTGAAGCCCGGGTCCACGCCGACGCCTTGAAGGCCTTCCTCGTCGTGGGAGTAGACGTCGAGCCGGCCGGTGACCTTGGTGGTGCCCGCGGCGTCGGTCAGCCGCAGGGTGCCGTCCCGCGAGGTGTGCAGGACGGATCGGTCGGGCAGGACGGCGAGGGTCATGGGCTCACCGGTCTCGGCCACCCCCTTGGCCAGGGTGACCTGCTGGAACTCTTCGGCCGCGGCGGGTGCGGCTTCGGCCGGTCTCTGCTGAGTGGCGAGGGCGCCCGCGGCGGCGAGCAGGGTGCAGGCGAGCGCCGCGAGAGGCCGGGTGAATCTCCTGTGCACGCGATACCTCCGTGTGGTGACGGGGCGGGGTGAAGCACAGGCGCGCGCCGTCGCGCCGGCGAGCCGGGTGCCCGGGGGAGGGGAGGGCGCCCGGCCGTTGTTGTCCGGTTCAGATCAGGAAGGTAATGGCTTTTGCACCGGCCAGAAACCCCTTTGACGCACCGGACCGCAACTTCCTCTAGTGGGGAGACAAAGCGGCCCGCCGGGAATCCGGCCGGCGTGGACGTGGGGGAGCCGCGCACGACCCGGTGCGTGGGACGGTCTCCGCCCGCGCACGCGGTGCCCGCGCCCGTGAGTGATGCCCAGGTGAGGGGGGCCGGTGACCGCTCGCCGGCACTCCGCCCGGCGCCGTGCCGGCCGTCGCGCTCCGTGACGCGCCGTGTCCGCTATAGGAACTCATGGAGGGTTGTACGTGTAGCGTTCACACACCTGACGGAATCCGGTCAGAATTCCGGTAGATGTTTTCGGCCATGGACATCCCCCGTTTCGGAATCCCCGAGAAGCTCGCCGACCGCATGAGCATGGCCGAGCAGCACGAATACCTGCGCGCCAGGCTGACCCGTCGCGGTGTTCTCCGCACCGGCGTGGCCACGGCGGCCGTCGCGGGCACCGGACTGGCGGCCTCGGGCCTGGTCTCCCCGTCCGCGTACGCCGCCGGACCGGACGTGATCGCGTCGCACCACACCTCGACGCAGGTGGACGGCTCGCTGGTCGCCCCCTTCGGCAGGCATCTCGCGTACGGGGCGGACCCGAAGACCGAGATGGCGGTTTCCTGGCAGGTCCCCTTCGCGGTGAAGCGGCCTTACATCCGCATCGGAAACAAGCCATGGGCACTCAGCCGCAAGATCGACGCGGAGGTGCGGCACCTGACGACGCCCATGCTCAACGGCGGCAAGATCGCGGCCGCCGAGCAGTACTACGTGCACGCCGCCCTGGAGCGGCTGAAGCCCGGCACGACCTACTACTACGGCGTCGGTCACGACGGTTTCGACCCCGCCGACACCCGTAACCTCGGCACACTCGGCACCTTCACCACCGCGCCGGACCGCGCCGAGGCCTTCACCTTCACCGCCTTCGGCGACCAGGGTGTCAGCTACCACGCGCTCGGCAACGACCAGCTGATCCTGGGGCAGAACCCCGCCTTCCACCTGCACGCGGGCGACATCTGCTACGCCGACCCGTCCGGCTCGGGGCAGACCTCCGACACCTACGACGCCCGCACCTGGGACCAGTTCCTGGCGCAGACCGAGACGGTGTCCAAGACCGTGCCGTGGATGGTGACCACCGGCAACCACGACATGGAGGCCTGGTACTCACCCAACGGTTACGGCGGCCAGAACGCCCGCTGGACCCTGCCCGGCAACGGCCCGGACCCCGTCCACCAGCCCGGCGCCTACTCCTTCACGCACGGCAACGTCGGCGTGATCGCGCTCGACGCCAACGACGTCTCGTACGAGATCCCGGCCAACTTCGGCATCAGCGAAGGCAAGCAGACGCGCTGGCTGGACCGGCGCCTGGGAGAGCTGCGGGCCCGCCACGACATCGACTTCGTCGTGGTGTTCTTCCACCACTGCGCTTTCTCCACGACCAACGCCCACGCCTCGGACGGCGGCGTCCGTGACGCCTGGGTGCCGCTCTTCGAGAAGCACCAGGTCGACCTGGTCATCAACGGCCACAACCACGTCTACGAGCGCACTGACGCGATCCTGAAGAACGCGGTCAAGCGCACGGTCCCCATCGGGGAGCGCACCGACCCGACGCGGGACGGCATCGTGTACGTCACGGCGGGCGGGGCGGGCAAGGCTCTGTACGACTTCCCCGCCCCGGACAGCTACGAGGGCCATGTCAAGGACCTGGAGAGCGTGAACACCTACCACGTCGTCAAGGGCGGCGCGAAGGCCACCGAGACGGTCGAGTGGTCCCGGGTCCGCTACACCGGATTCTCCTTCCTCGCGGTGGAGGTGGAGCCCGGCAGACACCCCCGGATGAAGGTCACGGCGCTCGCCGAGTCGGGGGAGCGCATCGACCACTTCGAGATCAGCCGGGGCTGACAGGGGCGTGGCCGGTACCTCCGAGGAGGTACCGGCCACGATCTGTGGGGCCCTGCCCCGACCGTCACCCGGCCACGACGTGCTGCGCGCCGGTGACCTGGGGCAGGGGCAGACGGCCGAGCGCGATCCGGTACTCGGCGACGATGCGCTCGACGACCTCCGCCGCGGGGAGGACCGCGTCGACGAGGCCGGCGGACTGACCTGCCTCGACCTTGCCCTCGCCCATCAGGCCGTGCAGCGCGGCGTCCTTGAGACTGGAGGCCCGGAACGCCTCACGCCGGACGTCGAGTTCGGCGCCGGACTCCTCGAGCTGCTGCATGCGTGCGGTGAAGTCGTTGTCCAGCGCACGAATGAGTCCGAGACCGTGCCCGACGGTACGGGTGTCCTCCACGCCCGCCGCGAGGACCGCGGCCTTGTACTCCGCGTGCACGGTGGCCTCCTCCGTGGCGAGGAACCGCGTGCCGAACTGGGCGGCGCCCGCTCCCAGCGCGAGCATCGCCGCCAGCCCCGCTCCGTCCGCCACTCCGCCGGAGGCGATCACGGGAAGGTCCGGCACGGCCGAGACGACTGCCCGGACGAGCACCTGGGTGGTCACCAGTGCGGGCGGCGGATGCCCGCCGGCCTCCGCTCCGACGACGACCAGGCCGTCGACACCCGAGTCGGCGGCCTTGCGGGCGTGCTCGACACCCGCCACGACGTGCAGGCACACGGTGCCGACGTCCTGGAAACGCCGCAGATAGCGGCGCGGTCCGCCCTGAGAGGCGATCAGCACCGGGGGACGCCGGGCGAGAAGCAGGTCGATGACGTCGTCGGCCCCCGCCCGGTACAGCGGCAGGTTGACCCCCCAGGGCAGGTCGGTCCCCGCGGCCGTCTCGTCGAGCACACGCGCGAGGTCGTCCAGGCGCATGGGTCCTGCGGCGACGACACCCAGCCCCCCGGCCCGGCTGACCGCGAGGGGAAGAGCCGAGCTCGACGAGGCCCAGGACATGCCCGCCTGGACCACCGGGAGGCGTGTGCCGAGCAGGCGGGTGACCGGAGTGGGGATGCTGGTCATGCGGACACCTCGTGGTCCGTCCCGGCGAGGAGCCCGCGGGCGTGCGCGGCCAGCCGGTTGCGCTGGATCTTGGAACTGGCGGTCATACCGATGCTTTCGAAGCCGTCGACGATACGGAGATGACGGGGAACCTTGAAGCCCGCCATGCGGGTACGCGCCCACGCGATCAGCTCGTCCTCTGTGGTGCCGGGCCCGGTGAGCACGACGAAGGCGAAGGGCACCTCGACCAGCCGTTCGTCGGGAACGCCGACCACGACGGCCTGCCGGACGAGCGGGTGGCGGTGGAGCGTGTTCTCCAGATCGGCGGGTGCGACGTTCTCCCCGCCCACCCGGATGATGTCCTTGGTCCGCCCCACGAAGTGCAGGCGCCCCGTGGCGTCGAGAGCGCCGACGTCACCGGTGGCCAGCCAGCCGTCGGCGTCGATGACCGCGGCGGTCGCCTCGGGGGCGTCGAGGTAGCCCTTCATGACGTTCCATCCACGCACCAGGATCGAACCCGGCTCGCCGGGGGCGCAGTCGCGGGTTCCGTCCGCCGCGCGGATGCGGACCTCGACGCCGGGTTCCACCAGCATCGCACCGGACGCCCTCACCTCGTCGTCCTCCCACCAGCAGGACTGGGCGACGTTCGGGGACGCCTCCGACAGCCCGTAGCCGGCGACGCATTCGGCAGCTCCCAGCTCGTCGATCACCCTGCGGATCACCGTGGGGGAGGCCGCGACCCACGCACCCCGGAGGCGGAGCGTCCGGCGCGCTCGGTCGGGGTGGTTGAGCAGCATCAGCGCGATGGTGTCGTTGCCGGAGAAGTGGGTGCAGCGCTCCAGCTCCATCAGCCGCAGTGCCTCGGCCGGCTCGAACTTCGGCATCGTCACCAGGGTGGTGGCGTGCTGTATCGACGCCAGCACGGACAGCGTGCTGCCGGCGACGTGGAAGAAGGGCCGGGCACTGTGGAAGCGGTCCCCGGGACGCAGGCCGAGACGGGCGCCGGAGAAGAACGCGTCGGCGCACATGCTCCGCTGGATGAGGAGTACGCCCTTGGGCCGAGAGGTCGTCCCGGAGGTGTACTGGACGAGCAGGACGTCGTCCGGAGTGCCGGTCGCGGGGGCGTCGCCGGTGCCCCCGGACAGGAACCGCGGCCAGGACGTCGCCCAGCCGGGCACCTCGTCGCCGCACACGACGACCCGGCGCAGGCTCGGCAGACGGGGGCTCGCCGCGGTTCCGTCCGCGCCGACGCCGAGATCACGCAGGATCCCGGTGAAGTCGACGCGCAGTACCCGGTCGGCGACGAACAGGGTGGTGACCCCGGCGTGGACGAGGGTGTGTTCCACCTCGTCGGCGGTGTACCGGGTGTTGACCGGCACGGTCACCGCACCGACCGATCCCAGGGCGACGAACAGAGCCACCCAGCGCGGTCCGTTCCCGAGGCACAGACCGACACGGTCGCCCCGGCCGATGCCGGCGCCCACGAGAGCGGACCGGATACGGGTGACCTCGGCGGCGAGCGCGGCGTAGCTGAGGCGTTCCCCGGTGGTCACCACCGCCTCCACGTCGGGGGCCAGCAGCGCCGCCCGCTCCAGCGCCTCGTGAGCGGTCAGGGGGCAGGCCTGCCTGAGGTTCATCGCTGCTCCTCGTCGATGGTCGCGGAGTCGGTGGTCGCGGAGTCGGTGGTCGCGGTTTCGTCGGTCCCGGAGCTGTCGATCAGGGAGCGGTCGGTCGGGGAGTCGCCGGAACCGCGGCGTGAGAACCGTTCCACGCCGTCGCGCCAGCCGCCGTCGGACAGGCATTGTTCGATGGCGGACATCTCGATCCGTATGCCGCGGTCGAGGTCGGTCTCGCTGCCGAGGTCGACGGCCCGCTTGGTGAGGGCGATGGCCAGCGGAGGCGCACCGGCGATGGCCGCGGCGACGTCCGCCCCGGCCTGCGCCAGACGGTCGTCCGGTACGACACGGGCCACGACGCCCAGGTCCAGCGCCTCGGCGGCGGACATGGAGCGCCCCGTGAAGAGGAGTTCCTTGGCGCGGCGCTTGCCGATGGCCCGTTGCAGGCGCTGGGTGGCGCCGACCGTGCCCCAGTGCGGTTCGGGGAAACGGAAGGTGGTGCCCTCGGCGGCGACCGCGAAGTCCGCGGCCAGCGTGATCTCACCGCCGGATCCCACGACGGCGCCGTGCACGAGGGCGACGACCGGGCGGCGGCACTCCTGGACGGCCTGGTAGGCGGCGAAGGAGGCGAGCCGCCGCCGGCGGACCCAGGCGGCGTCCCGGCCGGCCCGTTCCTTGAGGTCGGCTCCGGCGCAGAAGGCGGGCCCGCGGGCGGACAGGAGTACCACGCGGACGTCGTCGGCGGCATCCAGTTCCTCGAACACGGACCGCAGTTCCCGGCACATCCGGAGGTCGACCGCGTTGCGTGCTTCGGGCCTGGCCAGTTCGACCCGGGCGATGCCGTCGGTGACCGCGCACGTCACGCGGGGTGTGTCCGGACGGGTCGGTTCGTCGGCCGTGGTCATCTCAGATCACCCCCGCGGCCCGCAGGCCCTCGATCTCGCTGTCGTCCAGGTCGGCGAACCGCGCGAGCACGGCATCGGTGTCGGCACCCAGCAGCGGCGGTGTGCCCACGGGTACCGGATCCCCGCCGGTCTCGCGCAGCGGTGTGCGCAGGGCCTTGAACGTGCCCTCGGTGGGGTGCTCGAATTCGGTGACGACGCCCCGCGCGTGTGCCTGCGGGGCAGCCAGGGCCTCGCGTACGTCCCGGACCTCCCCGGCCGGGACGTCGGCGGCCCGCAGGTCCTTCAGGAGCTGCTCGCGGTCCCGGTCGCCGACGGCCGTGCGCAGGGCGGTCATGACCCGGTCCCGCTGGGAGACGCGTCCCGCGTTGTGCCGCAGGGCCGGATCGGCGCCGAGCTCCGCTAGGCCGAGCACGGAGCAGAGCGGCGCCCAGTGCTGGTCGCTTCCGCTGATGTGCAGCCAGCCGCCGTCCGCGGCCCGGAACGCCGCGGACGGGACACGCCCCGGGTGCTGGGTGCCGGTGCGCACCGGGTCCTCGTCCAGCGCGAACAGCCTGGCGGCGTTGAGGGCGTGAAGACTGAGCTGGACGTCCATCATGGAGACGTCGAAGTGGCGGCCGCGGCCGGTGACACCCCGGCCTGCCAGCCCGGTGAGGGCGGCTATGGCGATCCAGAGGCCGGACGTCATGTCCGCCACCGGTATGCCGGTCTTGCTCGGCGGCCCGTCGGGCTCACCGGTCATCGCCATCACACCGGACAGGGCCTGGAAGACGGTGTCGTAGCCCTTGCGCATGCGGTCGGGTCCGCTCTGCCCGAAACCGGTGGCCGAGATGTACACGAGCCCCGGGTTGTGCGTGCGGAGATCCTCGTACCCCAGGCCCAGACGTTCCATGGCGCCGGGGAGGAAGTTCTCCACGACGATGTCGGCCCGGGCGGCGAGCCTGCGGGCGACGTCCCGCCCGCGGGGGTCCTTGAGGTCCAGGGTGACCGAGTGCTTTCCACGGTTGAATGCGAAGAAGTACGCGCTCTCACCGTGGGGGAGACGGGGTTCGAAGCCGCGCGTCTCGTCGCCGCCGCCCGGTCGTTCGACCTTGATGACGGTTGCTCCCTGCTCGGCGAGGATCTGGGTGGCCATCGGGGCGGCCAGGACCCGGGAGAAGTCGAGGACGGTGATGCCGTCGAGCGGGCCTGACGTGGTGCTGTCCGTCACCTGCGGAACCCCCGCATCAGTGCGTTGACGTCCTGGCCCGCCCGCATCGCGGCCTCGGTGGGCAGGTCCGCGACACGGTAGAACAGGTCCTTCGCCGCCCGGAGCGCACGGGGCTCGACCGCTGCCCACCGCTGTGCGGTCTCCAGCGCGGAGTCGACCACCTGGTCCGGTTCCACGACGCGGTTGGCCAGGCCGTGCTCCAGGGCCTCGGCCGCGGTCAGCAGCCTGCCCGTGCTGATCAGTTCGAAGGCGAGCTTGCGGTTCAGGTGCCGCTGGAGTCCCGTCATGACCAGGGCCGGGACGATGGAGTGCCGCAGTTCGGGGTAGCCGAACTTCAGGTCCGTCGCCACGACCGTCATGTCGGCGCCGATGGCCAGTCCGGCCCCGCCGCCCACGGCCGCACCGCGCACGGCGGAGACGACCGGCGTACCCATCCGCTGCATCTGGGTCTGGACGCGTGCGGTCAGTTCCGCCCGCTCCAGGACGGCCCCGGGCCGGTCCGGTGTGAGGGTGGAGAACTCCGACAGGTCGGCGCCCGCGCAGAAGGCGCGGCCCGCGCCGGTGAGGACGACCGCGCGGACCCGCTCGTCGTCCTCGGCCGCGGTGAGCGCGGTGCTCAGGGCGCGGGTGAGCGCGGTGTCCAGGGCGTTGAGCTTGTCGGGACGGTTGAGCGTGAGGACGCGGACGGATCCGCGGTCCTCGACGAGCAGTGTGCCGGGGGCGGCCGTAGCCGCGTCGGCCGGCTGCCCGCTGGTCGTGACGGTCACAGAAGATCCTCCTCGGTGGGCGGGGGTCAGGCGGCGGCGGAGGGCTGGAATCCGGCACGGGCCACCATGCTGTGCAGGGGGCGGCCCAACGCCGCCTCGCAGGCCCGGGACGCGGTGGCGAGTGCCTCCGGGTCGATGCCGGTGTCCACGCCCATGCTCTCGAACAGGGACACCAGGTCCTCTGTGCACACGTTCCCCGTGAGGCCGGCTCCATAGCCGATCTTCGACGGGTGGCCGCCGACTCCTCCCAGGGCGCTGTCGAAGTGCCGGCAGCCGGCCTCCAGGGCGGCGACCGCGTTGGCGACGGCCGTCCCGCGGGTGTTGTGGAAGTGGGCGATGAGCGCGAGTCCGGGGTGGGCACGGCCCAGACGGTCGAAGAGGGCGGCGACCGTCCTGGGGGTGGCGACGCCCGTGGTGTCCCCCAGAGTGACGGCGTCCGCGCCGAGATCGACGAAACGGGCGACGTCATCGGCCACCCGCCCCGGATCCACCTGCCCTTCGAACGGACAGCCGAACGCGACGGACACGACGCCCACGAGCCGGAAGCGCCCGGCCGCCAGGGCGGCCATCTCCTCGACGCGCTCCCACTGCTGCGCGCGTGTGCTGCGCAGGTTCTTCTGCGTATGGCTCTCGCTGGCCGACACCAGCAGGCTCAGTTCCTCGGCGCCCGAGCCGCGGTCGAGATCGGCCAACGCCCGCTCGACGGCACGCGGGTTCGGGCACGTCGCCTTGAACGCCACGCCCGGCCGTCGGGTGACGCCCTCCAGGACCTCACGGGCGTCCGCGAAGGCGGGCACCCACTTCGGATGGCTGTAACTGGTCGCCTCGATGCGGCGGAAGCCCGCGTCGGCGAAGGTGTCCAGCAGGGCGATCTTGTCCGCGGTCGGCACGAACGTGGGTTCGTGCTGCAGCCCGTCACGGGCGAAACACTCGCAGATGGTGACCATGTCGGTCATCGAGCCACCTCCTCAGGATGACTCGACAACTTGTACGCCCCACGTGTTGATAATGTCAACAGCTACTTCTCGTCGAGCTGTTCCCGCTCCCGCTTCTCCAGGGGCAGTGCCAGGTCTGCCAGCTTCTCCAGGGCGCGCCCCAGGACCTCCGCCTCCTCGTCGGAGAGCAGTGCCGCGAAGGCCGCGTCCCGCTCGTTGGCGGCCGCGATGAGGCCCCGGTACACCTCGACCCCGGCGTCGGTCAGGGCCAGTTGCCTGCTGCGGCCGGCGCCCTCGGTGCGGCGGACGAGGTCACGTTCGACCAGGCCGCGCACGACGCGGCTCATCTGGGCCTTGTCCAGGCCGGCCCGTCGGGCGAGCCGATTGAGCGTCAGTGTCGGATCGGCCGCGATGAGGGCGATGGTGCGCCATTCGCCGAGGCTCACGTCGAACTCGCGGCGGTACCTGAGTGCCGCGCTGCGCGAGAGGGCCGACGATGTCCGCGAGAGCCTGTAGGACAGCAGTTCGGAGATCGGCGCCAGGTCCCGGCCGTCATCACGTTTCACCATGGGCCGCATGCTATCTCCGTTGAAGGTGTTGACTTTATCAACTTGAGCATCGGAAACTCGCCATGCCCGCCGCTCTCGGCGACATACCTCGACAAAGGAGTCGTACGTCGTGGCCGACCCCTCGACCTCCATCGCACAGCAGGACGCAGTCGACACCTCCGAAGTCGACCGCGCGGCGACCTACCGCACCATCGCCTGGCGCGTCATGCCGCTCCTGGTCACCTGTTACGTCGTCAGCTTCATCGACCGCACCAACATCGGGATAGCCCAGCAGGGACTCGAGAGGGACCTCGGCTTCGGCTCCGCCGTCTACGGCCTCGGCGTCACCCTGTTCTTCGTCGGCTTCATCCTCTTCGAAGTGCCGAGCAGCGCCCTGCTGGCCCGGCTCGGCGCACGGAGGACGATGGTCCGCATCATGGTGTCCTGGGGGGTCGTCACCCTGGGCACCTCACTGGTCCACAACGAGATCACCTTCTACATCGCGAGGTTCCTCCTCGGAGTGGCGGAGGCCGGCTTCTTCCCCGGCGCCCTCTACTTCCTGTCGCGCTGGTTCCCCTCCGCACGGCGCACACGCATGACCGCGGTGTTCTTCGCGGGCGTACCCGTCTCCGGCGTGCTGGGCTCGCTCATGTCCGGCAGCATCATGAAGGCCTTCGACGGCAGCACGGGACTCGCCGACTGGCAGTGGCTGTTCATCATCGAGGGGATTCCCCCGATCCTCCTCGCCGGTGCGGTGATGCTGTGGCTCGTCGACGAACCGGAGCAGGCCCGCTGGCTGAGCCTCGCCCAACGGGCCGCCGTCCGCGAGGACCTCGACGCGGACCAGAGGCGCAAGGCCGGGAGGGCGGCCGGCAAGGGGCACGGTGGACTCCTCCTCGCCCTGAAGGACCCCAAGGTATGGACCATCGGCCTCTGCGCCTGCGGCGCCTACACGCTCGCCAACGCGGTGTCGTTCTGGACGCCGCGGATCATCGCCGACGCGGGCGTGGGCGACGTCCTGGACCTGGGCCTGTTCTCCGCACTGCCGCCGCTGCTCGGCATCGTCGTCATGCTCATCGTGGGACGGCACTCCGACCGCACCCTGGAACGCCGCTGGCACGCGGCCCTCAGCTGGACCGTGGCGGCCCTGGCCATGGTCGCGATCTCGCTGTCCGGGGACGACGTCGCCCTGGTCGTCGCACTCCTCGCCGTCCTGGCAGCCGCGCACTACTCCGGCCTCACCGTCTTCTACTCCATCCCGTCCATCTACCTGGGTGAACGCGCGGCGGCCACCGGTATCGCCCTGGTGACCTCCATGGGCTCCTTCGCCGCCGCCGCATCGCCCTCCCTTCTCGGGTTCATCCAGAGCAGCACGGGCAGCCTGTCGCTCGGCCTGCAGATCAGCGCGGGAATCGTGCTGCTCGCCGTCGTCCTCCTGCTCGTCGGAGTCAAGGCGAAGGACCTGCGGGAGGAGCGCCCCTCCTGACGTTCCCGGCGCGAGCCGGGGGAGGGCCGGTGCGGCCGTACGGACGCCGCACCGACCCTCCCCCGCAGCCTTCGTACCGGGGCCCCGCGGGGAGACACCCCGTCCTTCGGCGGCGGACCGAAGGGCCTCTCCCGTTGCCGCTGATCCGGGCGGGCGGCGAGGCGTCCGCGAATCGCACGGGCACCCGCGATGCACCACAGCCCGGCCCGTACCCTGCAACGATGCCCCAGACCTCTGACACACCCGGCCCGTCCGAACCACTCACCACCGACGCGGTCACACGCATCGTGCTGCGCCCCGTCGCGAGCCCTCTTCCCCTGGGCTTCTTCGCCCTCGGCATCGGCAGTGTGGTCCTGTCCTCGCTCCAACTCGGCTGGGTGCCGACCGGGCAGAGCGAGATGCTGCTGCTCCTGGTCCTCATCTTCGTCGTCCCCCTGCAGTTCGTCGCCGGACTCTTCGCGTTCCTCGCCCGCGACGCGGGTGCCGGCACGGCGCTGCTCCTGCTCGCCGCCGCCTGGGCCGGAACGAGCGTGACCTCCCTCGACTCTCCGCCCGGCCGGCCCGTGGTGGCACAAGCCGTCTTCCTGCTGGCGCTCGTCCCCTTCGTCCTCGCACTCGCGGGTGCGGCGGTGCAGTCGAAGCCCCTGTTCGCCGCGCTCCTCACCCTCACCGCGCTGCGCTTCGGACTGACGGGTCTCTACGAAGCGGGCACGGGTAACACGCTGCAGGTCGCGGCCGGCTGGACCGGCATCGTCATCGGCGTCTACGCGCTGTACGGCGGACTGGCGCTCCTCGTGGAGGACGGCAAGCAGCGCACCGTACTGCCGCTCTTCCGGCGTGGGGCCGCACGCAGGTCCATCGAGGGCGACCTGCGTGAACAGCTCACCCCCGCGCAGCAGGAAGCCGGAGTCCGCCACCAGCTGTGAGGCGTGGTCCGGCTCTGCGGTGAAGCCCGGACACCGGTTGCCTGCCGCCGCCGTCCGGCGGCGGCTGTGACGGAGCGCAACCCGCTCAGGTCGCACCTTTCTCGCCTACCGGCCGTTTTACGGCCATGAGGCCCGATACGCACTTCTCGTCGTATACAGACGCCTGACCTCCGGTGGTCATCTCGCGTACGCCCTGTTCGAGGAGCTTTTGACCCACGTCATTGCATCTTGAACCACCTACCCGAGAAGGACCCCCACATGTCCCACACTGGTGACACCGAGTCACACGAGCCGAGCGGGCACAACAGGCGCGGCTTCCTGCGCAACGCGGCTCTGGCCGGTGCGGGGGCGGCCGCCGCGAGCGTCGGCGTGACCGCGTTCGGCGCGACGCCCGCGTCCGCCGCGGAAGCCTCCGGACACGGCCCGTCCGCCACGTGGAGCCCTGACCCGGCCTCGCTCCAGTTCACCCTCGCGGTCATGCCGGACACCCAGTTCCTCTACTGGGGCAGCCAGGACAGCGTCAACAGGACGCCGCAGGAGGAGTCCTTCCGCTACATCATCGAGAACAGCGGTTCCGCCGGCGACAACATCGTCTTCATGGCGCATCTCGGCGACCTCACACAGGACGCCGATCCTTCGTCCTTCGAGCAGGTCGACAAGGCGTTCGGGATGCTGGACAAGCACGGGGCCGCCTACAGCGTGCTGGCCGGCAACCACGACGTCACCGGCGACGACAGCCGCGGCGACACGCCCTACCTGCGCACCATGGGCCCGCAGCGCTTCAGGCGGGCGAAGACGTTCGCCGGGGCGGACCGGACGGGCTACAACACCGCGCACGTCTTCGAGGCGGCCGGCCGTTCGTGGCTGCTCCTCGCCCTTGACTGGCGGACCACCGACCAGGGCTTCGCGTGGGCCAACGACGTGATCAAGGCGCACCCGAAGATGCCGGTGATCCTCACCTCGCACGACATCGTCGCCTCGCCGTACGATGACAACGTTTTCCCGTACGAGTCCGGCGACCCGGAGAACAACGCCGTACTCTCCGGCTACGGGCAGACCGTCTGGGACAAGCTGATCAACGACAACGACCAGATCTTCCTGACCCTCAACGGTCACTACTGGCCGCCCGGGCGCACGACCAGGAAGAACGGCGCCGGCAACGACGTCGACATGCACATCACGAACTACCAGAACCGCTACTTCGGCGGTGGCGGCATGATCCGGCTGTACCACTTCGACCTGGCCCGGAACACGATCGACGTCGAGACCATCAACCCCTGGATCCTGGCCCAGGACCCCGAGTCGCGCAACGAGCTGGCCGCCGAGCACGCCCGGATCACCGGCCCGGTCGACAACTTCTCGGTCCCGATCGACTTCGAGCAGCGGTTCTCCGGCTTCATACCGATCCCGGTCCGTCCCGCGCGCCCGGCCCACAGAGAACTGGTGAAGGGCACCCTGGCGTACTGGCGCTTCGACGGACAGGGCGCCCCCGGCGCCTCGCTCAGCGCGGGCCAGAAGGTCCCTGACCTGTCGGGCAAGGGCAACGACCTGACCGTGGTGACCGTGCCGGGCACGCCCGACGGCGCGCTGTCCTGGTCCGCCGACCACCACCCCGACCAGCCCGGCCACGCCAGCCTGAAGTTCGTCGGCGGCAGGAACCCGGTCAACGGCTCGTACCTGACCACCGGAGCGAAGGCGCCCCTGAACACCGAGACGTTCAAGGGCGGATACACGATCGAGACCTTCGTCAGGATGCCGCTGGACTGGGACGGGGGCAGGAACGGCAACGCCTCGATCCTCAGCCGCCGCGGCGCCGCCGGAGACGCCGGCAAGCACGGCAGGAACACGGACCCGAAGGAGCCCCTGGCACAGCTCGCCATCACGAACAACGGCCGCGAGGCGCAGTTCAACCACTACCCGACGAACGACACCTACCCCACGACCAACTGGGGTCACGGCATGCCGGAACTCAAGTGGTTCCACCTGGCAGTCGTCAACGACGGCCGCCACACCAAGCTGTACGTCGAGGGTGCTCCCGTGCTCGACAACCCGAGCAGGGTGTCGGCCGGACTGACCTCGCTCGGCCTGCCCTGGCTCGTGGGTGGCCATGAGTACGCGGGCGCGATCGACGTCGTCTTCCACGGCAACGTCGGTGACATCCGTATCGTCGACCGGCCGCTGTCCCACCGTGAGTTCCTGACCGCCGAGTAGCGCTGCCCCCGCTCGGGCGTGTTGCCGCCCGGCCGGGGAGGCGGGGAGACGCGCGGCGTGACGCCGAGACGCAGGGGCCGGTCCAGGAGGACCGGCCCCTGCGTCGTTCACCGTCCTGATCCCTCCGGAGCGGCGGCAGCCGAAGCGGAGGCCGGGTCAGGCAGACGCCCGGACGTCAGAAGACGAAGGCCGGGACGAGGAGAGGTCAGAACGATTCCTCGCCCTGCCCCAGTCCGAGGCCGGTGGTCCAGGACGTGAACGACACACCCGCCTGATAGACGTCGGTGTCACCCGGCGCGTAGAAGTACGTGCTCCGGCTGCTGGCGTCGGGCATGGACAGCGTCAAGGCGTTGACCTTGGCGCCGTGTTCGGGCGAGTCGGGGATGTTGTAGATCGCCGTGGTGTGCAGCGGCGAGTCGGGCCTGAGCACGAGGGTGCCGCCCCGGCCGTTCGCACTGACCGGAGCGGGCTTGCCGTCCTCGGCCTTTCTGACGGTGATCAGCGGGGTGTCGCTGAGCGTGCAGACGACGCCGTCGTGGGCGAGCAGCGTCAGGTCGAATCTGCGCTTGCTGAGACCGGCCGTGTAGCCGCCGAAGTGGAACGAGACGTCCTCGATGGTGCACGGACGGGGAGTCGTCGGCTTGGCCGGGGCCCGGGTCGCGGCGGGCGTGCCCGCCGTCGCCCGGTCACCGATGGTGGCGCTCGCCACCGCTGTACCACTCAGCAGCAGGGCGGCGACGGCTGCCGCGACTGCGGCGGCACGGGAATTGAGACGCATGGGGTACCTCCACGAACAGTAGGAATGCGGTCGGCCGGCGCGTGCGTTCAGAACGCGCCGAGCCCGTGCGGAACACCCAGACCGGTCGGTCCGTCCCAGCCGGGGCCCGCGTTGCACAGCGCGGGGCTGATCGCGGGGTACGAGGTGCACTGGTGGTAGATCTCGTTGTTGCCGCTCGTGACGTCCGTGAAGGCACTCTTCGGCGCGCGGTAGAGGCTCGCGGGCCCGTCGACGGCCGAGAGGTGGCCGGCGCGGGCGAACAGTCCGGCCACGTAGGGCGCCGACGCGCTGGTCCCTCCGGCGACGACCCAGTTGTTGGGCTGGTCGCTCAGCGGCGCGTAGGTGTCGTACACGGCGACACCGGTGGCGGGGTCCGCGTCCGCGGAGATGTCGGAGGCCGCCCGGTGGCCTCCGCAGGCGGCGGCGACCGAGGAAGGCTGGCCCTTGGCGGCGGGGAACGCCTGCTCGCATCCGCTGCCCGCGGCGTACCAGGCTGCCGCCTCCTCCCCGGCGGCGGGCAGGGAGACTCCGCCCACGCTGATCACGGACGGCAGGGCGGACGGCCAGAGCTGGTGCACGCCGCTGTTGAAGCCCCCGTCGCCGGTCGAGGCGGCGATGGCCACACCCTTGTGGTCGAGTGCGGTACGGCGGAAGCCGTGCGTGTTCTGGACGTCGGCCCGGAAGCCGTAGCTGATGCTGACAGCCGAGGCGCCGGCTGCCACCGCCGTGTTCACCGCCTGCGCGAAGTCGCCCGTGGACACGTCGTTGTCGTCCTGGGCGTCCTGCCAGGGCACGGAGATCTCGAGGAGCCGGCAGGACGGGCAGGCGGCGGAAGCCATGTCGAGGTCGAGCGCCGTCTCGAGGGCGGCTCCCTCCTCCATGAGCCGGCCCTGGTCACCGGTCTGCGGAGCCGGCCGCTTGCCGCCGTCGTAGTTCATCAGGGAGAGGCAGCCGGAGGCGATGGTGCACGCCGGCAGGCCGAACGTCTTGCGGTAGACGGCGAGGTCCTTCTCCAGCGTCGGATAGACACCCGCGTCGATGATGGCGATGGTGCCGGTGCCGCGCGAGGCGGCGGGCAGCCCGTAGGCCGTCTGCAGTTCGGCCGGACCGTAGCCGGCGGGTGCCGCAGACCGCAGCGGGGTGTCGCCCTTGGGGCCCTCGGTGACGACCTCGGCGTGACACGTGGGGCAGACCGGTCGCGAGCCGTGGTGATCGAGCAGTGTCCCCTCCTTCACCTGCTGGTGCAGGCGGGCGACACCCTCACCCGAATTCGCCTCCCCGGTAAGCCGTGTGACGGGCAGTGGGGGTATGACGACCGCGTCCGCGGTGGGTGCCGCCGAAGACGGCGCCGTGTTCGCCGTGAGCGCGGAGCACACCAGCCCGGTGACCGCTGCCGCCGTGAACGCCCACCGGCGTGCCCCCGTCGCCGGTCCTGCCCATGTCCCTATTCGTCGCCTCACGCGCCCTCACTTCACTCTGTGGGTTCGGGGTTCGTCGCCGTTTCGACATGGAGAACCCCTGACACCCTTGCAACGGGGCTGCTGTGGCATGGAGTTGTGTGTTTGTGATCACATCACCGTCAGGCCGCGTCCGGATCAGCGGGTGCGGTCACTTCCTGTGGCTGTCCCCGCTCCAGGGATGCCGCATCCGGATCCACACGTCGCGTGCCTGTCTGCCCGCACGTGTCCTGCTTCGGGCGACGAGGACGCGCGCCTGTTCCGCGGTCTCCACCATCGGCCCGGAGCCGCGCAACGGCTTGCCCGCCGTCTCGTGCAGGAAGAAGGTGGCGGCCAGACCGACGATGCCCGCGACCATCAGGTAGTACGCCGGGACCATGTCGTCTCCGGTCGCCTCCACGAGGGCGGAGGCGAACAGCGGTGTGGTCCCGCCGAACACGGACACGGAGATGTTGAAGGCGATCGACAGGGCGCCGTAGCGGATGCGTGTCGGGAACAGGGCCGGGAGCGTCGAGGCCGAGGCGCCCGCGAAACAGACCAGCAGCAGCCCGAGGACGCAGCAGCCGATCGCCGGCAGCAGGATGCCGCCCTCCTGGATGAGCAGGAAGGCGGGAATCGCCAGAACGACGAGGGCCACGCTCCCCGCCAGGAAGACCGGCCGCCGGCCCCAGCGGTCCGACGACCTGCCGACCGTCGTGATGGTCAGCACCACGAGCAGCATCGTGCCCAGGACCAGCAGTTGGGAAGTCGTCTCGGGCTCGCCGAGCGTCTGTGACATGTACGTCGGAAGGTAGGAGGTCACCATGTAGTTCGTGACGTTGTAGACCAGC
This sequence comes from Streptomyces sp. NBC_01341, assembly GCF_035946055.1. Taxonomy (NCBI): domain Bacteria; kingdom Bacillati; phylum Actinomycetota; class Actinomycetes; order Kitasatosporales; family Streptomycetaceae; genus Streptomyces; species Streptomyces sp. NBC_01341. The sequence continues at coordinate 7,032,209 of NZ_CP108364.1, forward strand.
ACCAGGCCCATGCAGATCAGTACCGCCTGCCAGTGACCGGTGAAGATCTCCTTGAGCCGGCCCTTGCCGGACTGACGCGCCTGCTCGACGGGGTCGCCCTCGGCAAGGGCCTCGGCCTGTGCTTCCTCCTCACGCCGGAAGACGGGCGTCTCCTCCAGCTTCAGCCGCATGTACAGGCCGATCAGGCCGAGCGGGCCGGCGACGAAGAAGGGAATGCGCCACCCCCAGTCCGTCAGCCCGTCCGTACCGAGGACCGCCGTCAGCACGGTCACCAGCCCCGAGCCCAGCGAATAGCCGACGAAAGTCCCGAAGTCCAGCCAGCTGCCGAGGAATCCACGGCGTTTGTCCGGCGCGTACTCCGCGATGTACGTGGTGGCGCCCGCGTACTCACCTCCGGTGGAGAACCCCTGGACCAGACGGCACAGCAGCAGCAGCAGGGGAGCGGCGAATCCGATCGTGGCGTACGAAGGGAGGAATCCGACGGCGAAGGTGCTCGCCGCCATCATGATCATCGTGATCGCCAGCACCTTCTGGCGCCCCACACGGTCGCCCAGCGGGCCGAAGACCAGACCGCCGAGGGGACGTACGAGGAAGGCGGCGGCGAAGGTGGCAAAGGTGGACACCACCTGCGCACCGGGCGAGCTCGACGGGAAGAAGACCTTGCCGAGGGTGCCCGCCAGGTAGGCGTACACACCGAAGTCGAACCATTCCATGGTGTTGCCGAGCGCCGCGGCCGTCACGGCGCGTCGCACCTTGGGGGGATCGGTGACGGTCACGTCCTCGGCGGCCAAGGTCTTCTTGCGGCGACGCAGCAGCGTCCGCAGCATCTGGTCCGTCGCCCCGCGGTCACCTCGGCGGCGGGGAACACCCGGCTGTCGTCTCGGTCCCGGCATGACTGTCCCGCCCTCTGCCGTAGCGCCGCACCGCGCGGCGCCGCCTCTGGTCCTCCGTAGGGGGCCCACCTTGTCTGCCCGTTCCCCGGAACGTCGCGTGACTGTGCCGCAGGAGTGAGCCAGGGGACCCGTACGGACGAGGCCGGACGGGTGATCGCGTGCGAGCGTCACCGGGCCGTGGGCCCCCACGGACGCGGTAGCGGAATCAGGTGCCGAGCACACCGTTCCGCGCCCTCGACCGTCGGTGCTGCCTGGTGGTCACGCCCTCCCACTCCTCGGGAGGCGCACGTGAAGACGCCCCGCCGAGGACCGGAAGCACTCGGCGGGGCGTCACACCCGCGAGACCGCGAAGTCCTCGACGGGGCGTCACTTCGCTCGGATCGAGGTGTCCTACCGAGGCGTCACCGACAGCGACCTCAGCCTGGCGTGTCCAGCGCGCCACCCCGACACGTCGAGCGCCACGTAGCGAGCGGTGGCCTGGGTCGTCAGGCCTCGTACGGCGGTGTGGCCCTGGAGTGTTCCCCTCCGCGCGTAGGTGACTCCGTCGTCGCTGAACTCGATCGTCGCGCCCGGAACGCGCCCCGGGGTCCATTCCGTCACGACCCGCCCGATGGGCACGGAGGAACCGAGATCCACGACCAGCCGGGCTTTGTCCGAGCCGGGTGTCCACGAGGTCCCTGCGTCCCCGTCCACCACGGCGGCAGGGTCGGACATGCCGCCGGGGAGAGGACCGGTGGGGAACGTCTCACAGCCGAGGGCGGCGTCATTGAGCGGGTAGGCGGTCGTGCCCGGTACGGACACCTTGCGGGTCCTGCCCCTACGCAGCCGGACCCGTGTCCTCCGGCCGTCGCCGGAGGCCACGACCAGATCGCAGGCCGGTCCGGTGAGCCACAGCGTCGAGGCGTCGACGACATCCGCCCGGACACCTGCCGGGACCGCCGCTCCCGTCGCCGTACGCAGGGTGAACCGTGCTGCGGCGATCTCGGCCGTCGCGGCGGCGAGTTCCGCTCTGAAATCGGTTCCCTCGGCGGTCACGGTCTGCGAGCCGGCATACAGGTGGAGGCCGTCGTCCTGCCCGGGCACGGATACCACGGTGTTCACCGGCTCGGATGAGAGGTTGAACAGACTGAGGTGGCCACCGACCGTGCTGGCGTGGACCACGGGGTCCTGAGCCAGCGGCGCCCTCCGGGACGCCGCGGCCTTCACGTCGGCGGGGTCCCCGTTCGGGTGACCCTCCACGGTCACGGCTTCGGCCGGACCGTCGGACAGGATCACGACGTCGCCGTAGACGGCCAGGGGATTCCCGCCGCCCCGCACGACCAGTCCGGCCCGCCCGTCCACCGAGAGCCAGCCGCCGCGGCTCGTGAGGTCCGCTTCGGGGAACCGGGCAAGGTCCGTCCAGGTCTTCCCGTCGTCGGACCCCTGCACCCGGTACGCGGTCGCGGCTGCCGACTCCCATGCCAGGGTGAGGTGGTCGAACTCCGTGGTGCTGCCGAGGTCCACGCTCAACCAGCTGTCCTGACGGCTCCGTTCGCCCACGGCCACGGCCCAGCGGGTGCTCGCGTCACCGTCGAGCACCCGCTCCGCCCCGTAGCCCGTCGCTGCCGACGACGCCGTGGCGGTGCGGCCGCGGGCGAGGTCGGGGCCGCCTTCGCCGTTCGTGACGCCGAAGGTGTAGAGCGAGTACCCGTACTGCGGGTGACCGGAGACGCCCTGCATGCGCACGTGGCGGCAGGAACTCCTGGGGAGTGCCAGTGTGTCGACGCGCGGCCCGGGCTTGACCTTGATGGTGCCGCTGTCCGCGGAACCCACCTCGGCCGAGCCGTCAGCCGCGGTGTACGTACGCGTGCCGTCCAGCCCGGCGAGTCCCGGCATGGTGAGGTTGTGCACCCGCAGGCGCCCCTCCCCGGGGGCGGTCCCGCTGGTCGCGTAGACGACCGCCCCCGACGGCAGCGTGGTGAATCCGGCGAACCCCGAGTCGAGCTGGAGCAGTGTGGCAGTGGCGTCGAGGCCGTCACGCACCTCGGTGTACGTGGTGGCCGAACGGTGCAGTACCTTCGCCCCGGTGGAGGGAAGGAACACCGGGCTGTTGCCGCTCAGCGCGAACAGCCAGTCGTCGTGCGCGGGCTGCCAGGCGAACTTGACGAAGCCCGGCTTGCTCACCGACGCCGCCCAGGCCGCGGGGGACTGCTGGACCACCAGCCCGGGACCGGGACCGAAGTCCCGCACTCCCGCCGCCTTCTCGAAGAACTCCGTGTCGGACAGCGGGCGTACGATCCCACCGTGCGACGCCCGCCACCGGTGGAGCAGGTAGCTGATGGCGATCTCGGCCCGGGCCTCGGGTTCGTACTTCGCCTCACCCGAGAACTTGGCCAGCCGGTTGACCGGAGCGTAGCCCTGGTAGGGGGCCAGCCGCTCCGCCATCGCGGCCTCGGCCCAGGCGGCGGCCCGGTCGCCCGTCACCTGCGCGAGGAAGGCCAGCGGAATGACATCGCGGCCGTAGAGGTGCTCGCGGTCGGCCACCATGGGCATCAGCGGTTCCCCCGCGTCACTCATGACCATCAGGAGGGTCCGCCACAGCGGCTCCGCGTTCGGCTGCGCCGTCAGGACCTGTGGCATGGGGCGTCCTGCGGTGATGAAGTGAGCCGCGTTGCGGCCGGAGGTGCGCCACAGCTCCTCCTGGTAATGCGGGCCGAAGGACTCGTGGTTCTCGACGATGAACGTGTCATAGAGGTTCGTCGCGGTGTTCGCGTTCACGGCAACACCGTCGACCAGGGCGGGGTTGGCCAGGTCCGCGGCGGGCAGGCCCGCTTCGTTCCTGGTCCAGCGGCCGAAGGCCGCCTCCCAGTCGCCGTGGCGGGGATCAGCGGACGACCAGGCGAGGCCGGGTGCCAGTGACTGGGCGTAGACGCCCATCTCCTCCAGCTTCGTGTCGCCGACGAAGCCGCCCTTGAGCCCGTTGGCCGTCCACCCCCCGGAAGCGGGGTCGGCCGAGGTACCCAGGGCTGTCGTGTACTGCGCCTGTTCCGCGGCGATCGTCTCGACGTTCTGCCGGGTGGCGGCGTCCAGTTGGTCCCAGAGCAAGCGGGCCGCGAGCACGAAGTACAGCTGGAAGGTGGTGTCGAAGAACAGTTTCCGGCCCCATTCCGTTCCGCCCGTGAGGCGGTTGGACGCGGCGAAGTGCTTGATGGTGGCCAGTGTGCGACTGAGAAGGACGTCCTTGCCGATGCCGGCGCGCTCGGCGTCGTAGGTGCCATGGGTGAGGAGTACCGCATGGCCGAGTACGACGGCGAAACCGAAGTCCTTGGCCGTGTAATGGCCGAGTGCGTCGTCCCATTGGGTCTCCGCCCAGCGGGTGTGGGTGAGAAGGGCCTGGTAGTAGGTGGCCGCGATGCTGTCCTGGTCCACCGGGTCGGCGGGATGCCCACCGGGGTGGGCGGGCGCCGCGGCAGCCGCCGACCCGGTGGTGAGGGACAGGGGACTGGCGGCCAGAAGTCCTGCCAGTCCCGCGAGTTGCACGAAACGACGCCTGTCGTAGTGGGCCGGGTCGCTTGACATGGGTCCTCCGAAGCGTACTGACAACGTTGTCAATGTGGTGGCTCATTTTTTACCCGGCCCAGGCGGCCGTCAAGGGGCCTGACCGCCTGATGTGCGACGGAACGCCGTGACCCGGAAGGCGGCACCGTGTGGCCGAACACGCCCCCGCCCCCAGTCCGTCGAGGACACGTCCGACCGGATGCGCCGACGGCAAACAGACAACGACCTGGGGAGGAATTCGAGTTCTGATTCACTGAGGTACATGGGGATCGGGGTGCTCATCACACAGACGAGACGGCTGGCGGCACACGAGGGGCGGTGGATGGCGAGCCTCGGGCTGTGGGTGGCTCGACGCTCGCATGAGGTCGGTGGCGAGGACATCGCTGTTGGGTATGCGCGTGCTCAGGCGTCAACGGCGTACGGGCTGGTGTTCGTGTTCGTGGTCGAGACGGTCGGGGTGTCCTTCATGCTCGCCCCGTATCCGGTCGCCCACCTGGTCATGCTGCTTCTCGACCTCTACACGGTGTTTCTGGTGCTGGGGCTGCACGCCGCCGCCGTCACGCGCCCCCACGTCGTGGGGCCGGGCGGGCTGCGGGTGCGGCGCGGTACGCGACGTGATCTGCGGATACCGCTGGAACTGATCGCGTCCGCCCGTCACGATCTCCGGTTCCCGGATGGGAACAAGTCTGAAGACGGCGTACTGGAGTTGGCTATCGCGTCGCAGACTTCGATCACTGTCGAGTTAGCCCAGCCAGTCACCGCCGTGAGCCTGTGGGGGCAGCGCACGGAGGTTCGTACGATCCGCTGCCACGCCGACGAACCGCAGACCGCCGTCGCAGCGATCAAGAAGCTGCTGGCCAGTGACAGCTGAGGGGGTCGACGCGGCCGGCTACCCCGGGACGAGAGACGGGCGATGCCCGGACCGCCCGGCGGAGGCGCGCCCGTGGGCTATTCTGCGGTGCGCTTCGGTGTCCGGAGGGGGACTGCCGTACCACCGTGTGCGGGCGCCGCACCTGCCACGCGGTATCGGCGGAGCAGCGCGGCACCAGCAGGCGCGTCGGATTCGGTGCGACCGAGGGTCGCCCAGTGAACGGGGTGGGGAATGTCCAGTCATCGGCTGTCCAGGAAGGGCCGCTACATCGCCTTGGCGACGACAGGGGTCGTCGTCGTCGCGGGTGCCGGGATCGCGGCGCAGACCACCATGGCCGCCACCGCCTGGCCTGCGCAGAAGACCTACACGGGACGCGCCTTCGACGCGTGCACCGCGCCCTCGCTCAGCGCGATGAAGGCGTGGAACACGGGCTTCTACGGCGCCGCCGCGGTCTACATCGGTGGAAAGAACCGTGGCTGCGCCCAGCCCAGTCTGACGAAGTCCTGGGTCAAGTCGGTCAGTGCCACGGGATGGAAACTGATCCCGCTCTACGTCGGCGCTCAGCCGCCCTGCCAGAAGAGCTCGAACCCCGAGAGGTTCACGGCCTCCACGGCCGCCTCCCTCGGCGCGAGCAACGGCAAGGACGCGGTGGCGAAGGCCTCCGCCCTGGGGATGAAGGCGGGAAGCGCCGTCTACCTGGACATGGAGCCGTACGACATCACCGACAAGGCGTGCAACGACGCCGTCCTGACGTACGTGCGGTCGTTCACCAAGACCCTGCGCAACGCCACCTACCGAGGTGGCTTCTACGGCTTCAGCAGCTCCAGCGCGAAGGCCGTCGCCACGGCCACGAACAAGACCGACCTGCCCGGGAATCTCTGGTACGCGCTGTGGGACAAGAAGAACACGACCACCACGGACTGGCCGTGGAACCCGTCCCAGTTCACCGGTCACAGCCGCGCTCACCAGTACATGGTCAACAGTAAGGAAAAGCGCGGCGGCTACACCATCACGGTCGATCGCAACGCGTGGGACGCCCCCGTCGCGATCATCGGCTGACAGCCCGCGTCGGACGCCCCCTCGGCCGGTCAGGAGGCCGGCCGAGGCGTGCTGGGCGGGTTGAGCTTGCGGAAGTACGTCCAGCTGGTTTCGTTGGGCTCGGCCCACTTCTCCGGGGCATGGGCGAACTCAGGGTTGTGGTCCGCGATGTAGGCGCGTGTGCGCTCGGGGACCTCCGCGTAGGAGCCCAGCTTCCTGCCCCGGCAGTGATAGGTGAGGCCGCCGGGCCGTTGCCCGCGGGCCATCCACGGCAGCCATGGAGACATCCGCGTCCACGACATGGTCGCCGGGACACTTGGTGCGGGGCCGGCGAGGTCGGCGCGGTCGGCGAAGAACTGGAACAGTTCCAGGGCCTTGTACGTGTCACCGGCCGAGTGGACGGGGTAATCGGCCACCGGCAGCGGCGAGGGATAGGCGAGCGGGATCTCCAGACTGAAGCAGACCTGCTCGCCGAGTTCGGTCGTCGGGATCGGGAAGGGCCGCCACTTCTGGTTCGCCGGGTCGTTCCAGACGTGTACAACGGGCAGGTCGTGCCAGGTCTCCAGGATCTCACGCGTGACGGGGTCCAGATAGAAGGCGGCCTCACGGGTCAGCAGTTGATACGTGTCCGGCCCGGCGTCGTCCTGGACGAGGCGTGCGACATTGAGCCCCTCGAAGCCGAACACGCGCTGGTAGGGCTCGTCGGGCGCCCAGGTGTAGACATCTCCCGACCACCAGTAGGTGACCTCCTCGCCGTCGAGTGAGGCCCTGGTGCGGGCGAGGGAGCGGAGCAGTTCTGCGGGGTTCGTCATACGGCGTACTGTGCGCGACCGCCACCCCGACCGGCAAGTTCCGCCAGGAGCAGGTGAGGTGGTGGTGCCGGAACCCGGACGCGCGTCGGTGAGACAGCGCTTCCCGTAGCCTCCGATGCCGCACCCTCGGTGCATCCGGGGGCCAGGTGTGCCGTCCCAGGTACGTGACTCCGCCCCGGACACCCGCCGCCTGCCCCCCTGAACCTCAGCGTCATTCCGTCCGGTGGGCCTGAGATGCCGTCATCGGCCAGCCCGCGCCCACGGCCGTAGCTTCTCCGGGTTGCGGACTGCCCAGATGCGGGTGACACGCCCGTCGGACACGTCGAACGAGGCCACTGTCATGACGGCCCCGCCGTGCAGGGCCACCAGCCCCGGCGCACCGTTGACCGAACGCTCCAGGAGTTGGAGACCCGGAGCCTTCCCGGCGATACCTGCCATGTACTGGGCGATGCGGGTGCCGCCGACGACCGGTCGCAGGACCGCGCCGACCGTGCCGCCGCCGTCGGCGGTCATCACGGCGGCCGGATCGAGGAGGCCCACGAGGGCGGCGATATCCATGGCCTCCCACGCCTTCCTGACACTTCTCACCACGTCGGCCCGGCGGGTCGCAGCCTCCTGCGCGCGCGGAACGCCGACCCGCTTTCGGGCCGAAGCCGCCAGTTGCTTGCACGCCGGTGGCGTCCGGCCGAGAACGAGCGCGATCTCGGCGAACGGATACCTGAAGACGTCGTGCAGGACAAAAGCCACCCGCTCGGCGGGCGTCATCGACTCGAGGACGACGAGGAAGGCCATGCTCACCGAGTCGTCCAGGACGATCTGGTCGGCGGGGTCTGCGTGCCCTGCGGGGCCCGCGCCGCTCCCGGCCCCCTCCGTCCGGTCGGGCAGCGGCTCGGGCAGCCACATGCCGACATAGCGCTCACGGCGAGCCCGTGCGGAGCCGAGCACGTCCAGGCAGATGCGGCTGGTCACCGTCGTCAGCCAGGCGCCGGGGGACAGGATCTCGTCCTGCCGGCCCCGTGACAGCCCGTACCAGCGCGCGTAGGCGTCCTGCACGGCGTCCTCGGCCTCGGTGACCGAGCCGAGCAACCGGTAGGCGACATTGAGCAGTTGACGTCGCTCACCGGTCACCTCGTCCGGTCCGGTCCCGACAGTCCCCATGCTTCCGGCCGCTCCCTCGCCTTACCTCTCGCGTACCCGCGTCGTCGAGCTGTCGAGACTCTATCGATCTGCTGCCCGAGGGCGGAAATGCCCGAGGGCGGAAAAGGAGACCACGACATGGCCACTCATGCGACGGCGAGGCTGCGGGAACGGCGCGGCTCATCGCTCGTGCGGACTGCGATCGCCCTGCAGACGCTGACCATCTTCCTCCAGGCGGTGTCCGCCGGGCTGCTGCTCAGCACGTCGTACGGGGAGCCGCTGCACAGCGGCGGGGCCCGTGTGATGTACGGGGCGTCGATGCTGTACGTGCTCGCGGCGGTACTCGCGTGGAAGCCGGGTGGCGGATCGGTCCGGCCGGTCCTGTACGCAGGCGGCTTCCTGGCCCTGGCCTCGGTCCAGGTCGTGCTCGGTGTCGCGCACGTCCCGGCGGTGCACCTTCCTCTGGGCGTCCTGATGTTCGGCTTGAGCGTGCTGGCGCTGAGGCAGGTGCTCATCCCGGGACGAGCGCGTCCCACTGCTCCCGGGTCGGTCCGTCGTGCTTCGGCGCGAAGTCGGGGTGGGCGGCCAGCCAGGAGGTGAGGTGCCGGTCCACCTCGTCGGTGCCATAGGCGTCCTGGGCCGTGCGCACGAGGTGGCGTACCTGGGCCCGCGCTCTCATCACGACAGGGTCGTCGAAGGCGCAGAGGGCCAGTGCCGCAGCTCGCCGGTCCGAGGCCGCCGCGCCCTCGGCGAGGCGTTGCCCGCTGGTGCGGTCGGCCGTCACCTGCGCGTCGAACCACGGGCGGAGGGCCTGTGCCGTCCAGGCGTGATAGCAGGCCGGGTCTGCCGCTGTCCGCTCTACGTGGGTGGCGAGATGCCGCGCGGCGAGCAGTCCGAGAGCCACGCCGTGACCGAAGGTGGGATTGGTGTGGATGAGGCTGTCGCCGGCATTGACCAGGCCGGTGACCACCGGTCCGTCTCCGTCGGAGAGAGCGGTCCAGCGGTTGTCCAGGCCGGCCATGGCCAGGACGGCCGACTGCGGTTCGGGGGCCAGGTCGAGCCAGGCGGCAGTGGCGGGGAAGCGGCGGGCCACAGCCTCGAACACGGCGGGGTCGGCGAGCGCGCCGCGGGTCGGATCAGTTGTGGACAGCACCAGGCTCACCGCGAAGGTGCCGTTGTCGGAGGGGAAGACGCCCGCGAGCGCGAACGCCGCGGCCGATCCGGTCTTCACCCGCCCCGGGCCGCGAGGGCCTGTGGGCCGCAGGCGGTACCAGCGGCACAGATAAGCGATCCCGCTGCGGTGGCTTTCGGCCACGGGCGGCCGGCAGCCGGCCGCGGCCAGCCAGGCGGGTACGGGCGAGCGGCGGCCGGACGTATCGACGACGAGGTCTGCCGGGTACGCTTCCGCGCCCACCCGCAGGCCGGTGACCCGGGCAGGGCTGCCCTCCGCGAGGGTGAGGGCGTGCACGCGCTGACCTCGCCGCACCTCGACGGTGCGTTCCCGCCGCACGGCCGCGCTCAAGGCGGCCTCCAGCACGATGCGACGGGTGCGCAGGGTCACCAGGTCCTCGTCGCCGGGCCGGTGCGGCGGATGCCCGTCGAACCAGTCGAACTCGTGGTACTCGCGGGCTCCGCGCGCCAGCACGTCCGCGTAGACGTCCGGGGCCTCGGCGAGCAGTACCGTGCGCACCGGCGCGAGGAGCGAATGGGGCTGGACGGCCTGCGGGACACGGGGCCTGCCCCAGTGGAAGAAGTCCCGGTCCGAATCCTCTCCCGCCTCACGCGGGTCCTGCTCGAACACCGTGACCGAATGGCCCCGCCGGCCCAGCATGAGCGCCGTCCCCAGCCCGCTGATGCCCCCACCGATCACCGCAACCCGCGCCACCGTGTTCCCCTTCGCGTCGTGTTGCGGAGCGAGCCTACTGCTTGGCGATCTTCGGGCGGGTACCGCCCTCGCCGGCAGCCGTGGGCCTGGACGTCGTGCCCCGGGCGGGCCCTGCCGGACCGTGGCGGACCGATCGGCGACGCGGCGGCCGTCGAGCCCGTCGGGCCGGCCTCCTGTCTCCGGCCGGCGGAACCCGTGCGGTGCGACCTGCCCGCACGCGCGGCGTGAGGGCCTCGGCGTGTCTGCTCGACCACCTGGCGCGGTCGATTGCGCGTGCAGCGGTCCAGCCGCAGCATGGAGGTGGAAACCGTCAGGGACGGGAGTGATCCCACCGATCAGCCGACCGAGAGCCGGAGCGGTTCCCGGACTCGTCCGGTGCGACCAGGAGGGAAGTGAGGTGCAGAGCCGAAACCCACTGCGCAGGGGTGCCGCCCTCGTAGCAGGTGCCGCGCTGCTGATCCTGGGCGTCGCGCTGCTCGTCCTGCCCGGCCCGGGGCTGCTGCTCATCCTCGCAGGCCTGCTCGTTCTCGCCGATCAGTTCCCCGCTGTGGCTCGCTACGTCGACCCGGTGCGCGACCGTGCCATGCGTGCGGCCAGGGAGAGCGTGGCCTCACCGGTCCGCATCGCCGGTTCGGCCCTCACGGCGGCGGTTCTTCTGGCAGCGGGCCTGGTCTGGGGTCTGATGCCTGAATTGCCCTTCGGCGGCTGGCCCACCGGCGCCGGGCTGATCCTCTCGAGTCTTGTCCTCGTGGCTCTGCTGGTGTACAGCTACCGCACGACGCGTACCGGCCGCTGAGGGTCCCTCAACCGAAGCTGTACAGCGGAGTCCGCCGCCGGCCGGAGCGCGGGGATCGCCGAATGCCTGGCCACCCTCGGAGAGCCCCTCATGGTGCGTGCACACATACGTGGCGTTTCCTCGGCGAGCGTCAGCTTCGACACGGACCGGGGCAACGTATACCGCGACACCCTGCCGGAGTCCGGCGTGGGTACCGCCGTGTGGCATACGACAGCGCAGGACGCGGCATTCGTACGGATCGAGGTGCGACATCCCTACGGTCACATGGCAGCTCTGACGAACCCGGTCGTGCTGGTGTGAGCTGCGAGTCCCGGACCGGCTCGGGAAGCCTTGACGGGCGGCGGGCGCAGACAGCTGGATTACCCGTCAACTGCCTTTGCCAGTGAGCGAAGGAGTCGGAAGGATCGCGGCGTACGCGGCGCCGTGACAGGGGGAGGGGAGTCGCGCGCCCATCGAGGTCACGGTGTCCCGCTGTGGCGGTACGTGCTCGCGACACCTGTACGTACTCGAAACACCCTGTCGGTCGACGGTGCGCGGAGCAAGGCCTTCGGCGCAATTCTCTGAAACGTTCAAGCGGCAGGCGGGCACACACATGTTTCGCGCGTGTTGATGGTGTGCCAACACCGCCGTCAGGGGCTTCCCAAGATCACCCCGCAGCACTTAGATTCCGTCTGCCTGTAGGACTTTTCGAGTCAAGGGAATCTTTTGACACACCATCACTCCGGAAGACGGCGCAGCCCGCTCCTGCTCGCGGCCGTCGTCCTGGTCACTGCGGCGACCCCGCTCGCGACCGCTTCCGCAGACGTCTCCTCCGCCGTCGGCGCGGCCACCGCCACGCACTCCGACGCCGTTGCCGAAGCCCACGGCGACCGACCTGCCTCATCCGTCGTGACCCTGCTGACCGGAGACAAGGTCACCGTGGCTCCCGCCGCCGGCGGCGGTCCCGGAACCATCACCGTTCAGGACCCCGACGGGGAGCCCACCGGTGCCCGGGTCATGACCGTGGGCGGCGACACCTACGTCTATCCGGACTCCGTCCGGCCGTACCTGACGGCCGGAGCCCTGGACCAACGGCTGTTCAACGTCACCCGGCTGGTGGCCGACGGCTACGACGACGCCCGTCTCGACCGGCTGCCCCTCATCGTGACGTACGGCGGCGAGGAAGCGGGCGCGGCAGCCCTGCGCCGGCGGGGCGACGCGATCCCGGGCGACGTCACGCTTCCGCTCACCAGCGTCAACGGTGTCGCACTGACAGCCGACAGGGAGGACGGCGGCGCACTGTGGGCCGCCCTCACCGGGGGGCCCGGGCCTGACCGGAGTGCTCGGCACACGAACGCTGGGCCTGCGAAGGCTCAGGATACGAAGGCTGCCTTCCGGGGCGGCGTCTCCAAGGTGTGGCTCGACGGCAAAGCCGAGGCCACGCTGAGTGACTCGGTCGCCCAGATCGGCGCCCCCGACGTCTGGTCCGGTGGCAACCGCGGCGAAGGCGTGGACGTGGCCGTCCTCGACACCGGGTACGACCCTGACCACCCCGATCTGAAGGATGCCGTCGAGGACAGCCACAGCTTCGTCCCCGGGGAGGACGCCACCGACCGCAACGGCCACGGAACACACGTGGCGTCCACCATCGCCGGCAGCGGCGCAGCGTCCGACGGCAGGGAGAAGGGCGTGGCTCCCGGCGTCGACCTGCACGTCGGCAAGGTCCTGAGCGACGCCGGGTCGGGGTACGACTCGTGGATCGTGGCCGGTATGGAGTGGGCCGCACGAGACGTGCACGCCCGCGTCATCAGTATGAGTCTCGGCAGCAGTGAGAACGCCGACGGCGAGACCGTGCTCGCCCGGTCCGTGAACGAGCTGAGCGAGGAGACCGGCGCTCTCTTCACCATCGCGGCCGGCAACAACGGCCCCGATGCCCAGACCGTCAGGTCACCCGGCACGGCCGACGCGGCCCTCACCGTCGGTGCGGTGGACTCCGCCGACGAGATCGCCGAATTCTCCAGCCGCGGCCCGCGCTACGGCGACGACGCGCTCAAGCCCGAGATAACCGCACCCGGTGTCGGCATCCTCGCCGCCAGGTCGCAGTACGCCCCCTGGGGATCCGGCTCCTACGCCAGTCTCAGCGGCACGTCCATGGCCACCCCGCACGTGGCCGGCGCGGCGGCGCTGGTGGCCGCCGCCCACCCGGACTGGAGTGGCAACCGCGTCAAGGACGCGCTGATCAGCACGGTGCGCCCGACCCCCGGCATCACGATCGACGACGGCGGGAACGGCAGGGTCGACGCAGCCGCGGCCGTGGGCACCCTCACCGCCACGGCAAAGGCGGACGCGGGCATCCACACGCCGGGCGGGGACCAGGCCCTCGTCGAGTCCGAGGTCACCTGGACCAACACCTCCGACCGGGCGGTCACCGTGGACCTCGCCGTGGACGCGCCGGGCGTCCCGGCAGGCGTCTTCACCCTCTCCGAGAACCGACGTACGGTTCCGGCCCACGGCACAACCGCCGTCACGGTGCGGACGGACCTCGCCAAGACCGGCGAACTGAAGCGCTGGACCGGCCGGCTGACCGCGTCCGTCGACGACACCGTCCGCACCCGCACCCTGCTCGGGGTCAGCACCCGCAACCGTCTCGCACACGTCCGTACGAAGATCACCGGACGTTCGGGTGAGGCCACCGAAGGTGTCCTCACCTTCTTCCGCAAGGGCGACGACTTCGCGGGGATCTACCCCTACGGCGGCGGGGTCTCCGACGAGCTGCTGCCGCCCGGCCGGTACACGGTCTACGCCGACTTCCGCGTCGAGGGCACGCACGGCGCCTCCTCCGCCGGTTACGCCCGCATGGTCCTTCCGCAGGTGGATGTCACCGGCGACGCCGATCTCGTCCTCGACGGCACCAAGCTCCGTGAGGTCACCGCACGCACCCCCAGGAAGACGGAGAACATTCTCCGGCGCGTCGACTACCACCGGCAGTTCGACGACCACTCCCTGGTGACCGACAGCACCGAGATCGCCGACGGTTACGACAGCCTGTGGACCGCTCCGACCTCGCCGGGGCCTGACGGTGAGCAGTACCTGACCGTCCGTTGGCGCGACCGGCAGCCGCTGCTGACGTTGACCGCCGGAGCCCAGGAGTTCGACGACCTGAGCATCATGCCCGGATCGTCGAGGCTCACCGAAGGCGATCGGGACTTCGATCTTATCCACCCCGGCCAGGGCATGGCGGCCGACTACAAGGGTGTCGACGCCGCAGGCAAGGCCGCTGTCGTGCGCTGGGACTCGTACGACGAGGACACCGCGGACGACCAGATCAGGGCCGCGCAGGCGGCCGGCGTGAAGATGCTGCTGTTCGTGCACGATCTCGACGGACGCCTGCGGCAGCCGATCATCAGGTCGACCATCCAGGTCGTCGGTCTCTCCCGTACCCAGGGTGAGGAACTGATCGCCCGTATCGACGCGAGTGCCTCGCACAGTGTGCGCCTGCACGCCGTGTCCCGTCCTCGTACCGCCTACCTGTACGACCTGGTGCACACCTGGAAGGGACGCATCCCCACCGACCTCACGTACGCCCCGAAGGACGGGCAGCTCGCACGCGTGGAGGCGCACTTCCGCAACCCGAACGGGCGGGAGGTGTACGAGAACCGCTACGACGTCCACCCGTGGACCGTGTACAACGTCGCCACCGCCCGGCTGAGCACGTCCGGCACCGACCGCACCGACTACGTCAGCAGCGATGCCACGTTCACCTGGTCCGAGGAGGCCATGCTCTACCCGGTGGTGTTCAGCACCTCCGGGCAGACGCGCTACCCGGCGGGCCGCACCACCGACGTGCACTGGTTCGGCACGGTGACCAGGCCGCGCATCAACGACGGAGTCCAGCCACCCACCCGAACCGGCGATCACATGGACGTCGTCGTCCCGGCCTGGGGGGACTCCGGCGGCGATCACGCCAACTTCGCGGCCTTCGGCAGCGACGGCCTCACGGAGAAGACCGAGCTGTACCGCGCTGGGTCCCTCCTCGGCACAGGCTCGAGCGAGGTGTCGGCGAGCGTACCAGCGGCCAAGGGCTCCTACCGCCTGCTCCACACCGCAACCCGGGACGCCACCACGGAGTTCCCCTACTCGACCGCGACCAGCACCGAGTGGGCGTTCACTTCGGCCGCACCGAACGGCAGGGCCGAGTCCGAGCAACTGCCCCTGATCCAGGTGGACTACGCCCTGCCCACCGACGGGGAGGGCAGGGCCGCACGCGACGCGACACTGCTCGTCACACCGCTGCACCTGCCGGGCGCCACCCATGCCGCACTGCACACGCGGCGGGTGGAGATCTCCTACGACGACGGTGCCACCTGGACGACGGCCCGCGTCAGCGGCCGTGGCAACGGGAAGGTGAGTACCGTACTCGAGGCGCCGAAGCCGGCGCGCTACCTGACCCTGCGGGTGCACGCGGGGGACAGCCACGGCAACACCGTCACCCAGACGGTGGTGAGGGCCGCGGGCATCGCCGGATGACCGGCGGGAACAGCTCGACGCGTACCTAGTGCGCACGGCCTCGCGGCCGGTCCGGTCATCCGGGCCGGCCGCGAGGCTTTCGTCTTCCCGCCACGGCGTACGCGACTCGGCCACCCGAGCGCGACCGTGCGGACCCCGGGGCTACGACCCGCCCCTGTCCGGCCGGACTCCCGGACCGCGACCACCACGTGTCCACGCACCGTGGACGGGGATGTGTGAGCACCGTGACGAGGCGTGTTCCGCCGCGGCGTCCCCTGTGCAGTTGTCACCGATCCGCAGTGCGGGGGTTCACACCTGCCGGACAGTCACGTGCCGCTGCGCCACCGCGGCTGGTTCCCGACCGGCGTGCAGGGCGCACCCGCAGGGGCGCGGACACACGATGACAGTGATCCGTTCGGCACTCCACGCGCCCTGCCCGCGACCACCGGCCGCGGAGATGATGAGTGGACCGCACGTGATCCCGACAACTCCGCACACCTGTCTCCCGGCAGGCCCATCCGGTGGAAGGAAACACGTTGTTGCTCCTCATCTCTCCCGACGGTGTCGAAGAAGCCCTCGACTGCGCCAAGGCGGCGGAACACCTCGACATCGTCGACGTCAAGAAGCCCGACGAAGGCTCGCTCGGTGCGAACTTTCCCTGGGTCATCAAGGAGATCCGCGCCGCGGTCCCCGCGGACAAGCCGGTCTCGGCCACAGTGGGAGACGTCCCGTACAAGCCCGGGACGGTTGCCCAGGCCGCGCTCGGCGCAGCAGTCTCCGGCGCCACGTACATCAAGGTCGGCCTCTACGGATGCACGACGCCCGACCAGGCCGTCGACGTCATGAGAGGAGTCGTCCGGGCAGTGAAGGACTACCGGCCGGACGCCTTCGTCGTCGCCTCGGGCTACGCCGATGCCCACCGGATCGGCTGCGTCAATCCGCTCGCGCTCCCCGACATCGCCCGCCGCTCGGGTTCGGACGCGGCGATGCTCGACACGGCGATCAAGGACGGGACACGGCTCTTCGACCACGTCCCGCCCGACGCCTGCGCGGAGTTCGTCCGGTGCGCCCACGACAACGGCCTCCTCGCCGCCCTCGCCGGCAGTATCAAGGCGGCCGACCTCGCGGAGCTGACCCGTATCGGCACGGACATCGTCGGAGTGCGTGGAGCGGTCTGCCAGGGTGGCGACCGCAACACCGGCAGGATCCAGCCGCAGTTGGTGGCGGCCTTCCGCGCCGAGATGGACCGGCACGCGCGGGAACACACAGCGGCCACGGCGAGTTGACGCGCCACGCATGCCGACAACCCACTCCGGTCGCTCGCCCGGCGCCCGAGGCCGACGCATCCCCGTGCTCGACCCGGCGACGGGCGAGGCGTTCGACGAGGCTCCCGACCAGCACCCTGACGAGCTGGACCCAGTCGTCGACCGGGCCCACGCGGCCTGGCACAGCTGGCGTGCCGACCCCTCCGCACGCCGACACGCACTGATCGAGGCCGCAGGCGCCGTCGAGGCGGCCGCGCCGGACCTCGCACCCCTGCTGACCCGCGAGCAGGGCAAACCACTGCGCGAGTCGTACGCGGAGGTGGGCCGCACGGCAGCCCGCCTGCGCTACTTCGCCGAGCTGCGGCCCGGCCGTGAGGCGATCACGGACGGGCGGGCGGTACGCAGCGAAGTCCGGTGGCGGCCGCTCGGACCCGTCGCAGCCATCACACCGTGGAACTTCCCGCTCCAGCTCGCCTCGGCGAAGTTCGCGCCCGCTCTGGCCGCCGGCAACACGATGGTGCTCAAACCCTCACCCTTCACACCCCTCGCCACGCGGTTGCTGGGATCCATCATGTCCACCGCGCTCCCCGAGCACGTACTGACGATCGTCACGGGCCGTGAGGCCCTCGGCGCGCGTCTCGCGTCCCACCCCGGGATCCGGCACGTGACTTTCACCGGCTCCATTCCCACCGGACGGGCGGTCGCCGGGGGAGCGGCCGCCACACTCGCCCGCGTCACCCTGGAACTCGGTGGCAACGACGCCGCGGTTCTGCTGGACGACGTGGATGTGGACCGCATCGCCGACCGGCTGTTCTGGGCGGCCTTCCGCAACTGCGGACAGGTCTGCATGGCCGTCAAGCGCGTATACGCCCCGGCCCGGCTCTACTCCCAGGTGGTCGAGGCCCTCGCGCAGCGCGCGAAGTCCGCGGTCGTCGGAGCCGGACTCGATCCCGGCTCCGAGATCGGTCCCGTCAACAACGCCCCCCAACTCGCGCGCGTCGAGCGGTACACGGCGCAGGCCCTCGCCGACGGCGCCCAGGCCGTGACCGGAGGCCACCGGCTCGACCGGCCCGGATACTTCTTCGCTCCCACGATCCTCGCCGACGTGTCCACCCGGAGCGCGGTGGTGACGGAGGAGCAGTTCGGCCCCGTCCTTCCCGTGCTGTCCTACGAGAACATCGACGAGGCCGTGGAGGCCGCCAACGACACCGGCTTCGGACTGGGCGGCTCGGTGTGGGCAACCGACCTCGACCATGCCGAGACCGTCGCGGAACGGCTGGAATGCGGGACGGCCTGGATCAACCATCACGCGGAACTCTCCCTCGCCCAGCCCTTCGCGGGCATCAAGGAGAGCGGGGTCGGGGTCGCGGGCGGGCCGTGGGGGCTCTACGGGAACCTCAGACCCTTCGTCGTGCACCGCCCGGAGGACACGTGAGGCACAGGTTCGGCGCGGCAGTGCTGCGCACGTACGGAGGCCGGTTCTCGATGGAGGAGGTGAATCTCGACGACGGCCCGGCCGACGGCGAGGTCCTGGTCAGGATAGCGGGCTGCGGAATGTGCCGGACCGATCTCGCGGTCCGGCACTCGGCCGGCCGCACGCCCTTGCCGGCGGTGCTGGGTCATGAGGGCGCCGGAGTCGTGACGGAGGTGGGAGGGCCGCACACCGGCCTGAGTGCCGGAGACCATGTCGTGCTGAGCTTCGACTCGTGCGGACACTGCCGGAACTGTGTGCGGGCGGCTCCCGCCTACTGCGAATCCTTCGCCTCGCTGAACCTCTTCGGGGGGCGCGAGGAGGGCACGGCTCGGTTCACCGACCTCGACGGAGGGACTCTGGCCCCGAGATGGTTCGGCCAGTCCTCCTTCGCGGAGTACGCGGTGGTCCGTGCCCGCAACGCCGTGAGGGTGGATCCCGCCCTGCCGGTCGAACTGCTGGGACCGCTCGGCTGCGGCTTCCTCACCGGAGCGGGAGCGGTCCTCAACTCCTTCGGGGCCGGTCCCGGTGACACCGTCGCCGTCTTCGGCGCGGGAGCGGTGGGCCTGGCCGCCGTGATGGCCGCCGCGGCCGCCGGGGCGGTCGTGGTGGCCGTCGACCGGCACCCCGAGCGGCTGGCCCTCGCCGAGCGGTTCCGAGCCGTGCCGCTGCACTCCGCCTCAGCCGGCCTGGACGACCGAATCCGCCGTCTGACCGATGGGGGAGCACAGTTCGCGCTGGACACCACCGGTTCCGCCAAGCTGATCAACGACGCTCTGCGCGCTCTGCGGCCCACCGGCCACCTCGGTCTGGTCGCGCGCCTCCACAGCCCGCTCGCGCTCCAGCCGGGGACGCTGGACCGGGGCCGGAGGATCTCGCACATCTGTGAGGGGGACGCGGTGCCCGCCCTGCTGATTCCGCGCCTGACCGCACTCTGGCAGGCGGGGCTCTTTCCCTTCGACCAGCTGATCCGAACCTATCCGCTCGCCGACATCAACGAGGCCGAGCGCGACTGCGATGCCGGACGTGTGGTCAAACCCGTCCTGATTCCGGAGGGGACCGGTCTGTGACCAGGACACCCGGCTCGCAGCGCCTGTGCCACGAAGCACACGCGCCGTCCGCACCCACACCCGGAGGAGCTCCACACATGACCGAGACCGCACAGCAGAGCACCGGAGTGGAGGGCGTGGACGGGGGAGTCGGTGTGACCGCACTCCTGGTGGCCGCGGCACGGGCGATCGAGACCCATCGTCACGACAGCCTGGCACGGGATGTCCACGCCGAGCACTTCGTGCGCGCCGCACCTGCCTCTGTGGACTGGCCCGTCCGGATCCAGCAGGTTCCGGACGGTGACGCGAACCCGCTGTGGGGGCGCTTCGCGCGCTACTTCGGCCTTCGGACACGGGTCCTCGACGACTTCGTGCTGCGTTCGGTGCACGGCAAGGGCCTACGCCAAGTCGTCCTGTTCGGAGCGGGACTTGACACACGGGCGTACCGGCTCGACCTGCCTTCGGGCTGTGTGGTCTACGAGATCGACCGGGCGGGCGTCCTGGCCTTCAAACGTGAGGTGCTGGACGGCTCATCCGCCCGGCCGAAGGCGGCCCGTGTGGCGATTCCGCTGGACCTGCGCGCCGACTGGGCGGCAGCGCTGGCCGAGTCGGGCTTCGACCCGGCCGAACCGGCTGTCTGGCTGGCCGAGGGGCTGTTGTTCTATCTGCCGGCCGCTGCCGAGACCAACCTCATCGACACGGTGGACCGGCTCAGCGCGGACGGCAGTTCCCTGGCCTACGAGGTCAAGCTGGAGAAGGACCTGCTGACGTACCGGCACAGTCCGCTCTACGTGGCGACGAAGGAGCAGCTCGGCATCGACCTGCTCGATCTGTTCGACGCGGAAGCGCGACCCGACTCCGCGGGGAACCTCGCGGGCAAGGGCTGGTTCACCTCGGTGCACACCCCCTTCGAGTTCACCCACCGACACGGACGCGGTCCACTGCCCGAGCAGAACGACGCGCTGGAGGGAAACCGCTGGGTGTTCGCCGAAAAGCAACGGCCGTGACATGGAGTCCCGTCGCACGGTCCGTTGACGGACCCCCCTGACGGCACAGGCAGGAACCTCGGCGCAACATGTACGTGTTGGGTCGCGTCTGCTCGGCGTCAGCCGGAGCACGGCCCCTGTCAGTACGGCGAGTCCGACTTGGCCCGCACCCGTGAGGACGTCCTCCACCGCCGGCTCGGCGGGACGCTGCCGCCGAGCTCGGACCGCACGCGGGACCGGGCTCGGTCCGCTCGCCCCCTGATCAGCCGGCTCGCGTCGGCCTGGGGCGCCGCATGGACAGAAGGGCGCGCATGGCTCGGCCGCGGGGCGACTGCGGTCCGTTCGGACACGGAGTGGATTGCTCGAACGGCCCATGAGCTGACCCGGCCGTCCCGGTCCGCCCTTGCCACCGGGGGCGGAGAAGTCGCCTGTGCCGGGGGGCGCTTCGAAGCGCCCGCACAGCTGTCGTCATAATTGACGCGGCAATTAAAGCGAGCAAGTGCAGCAGCATCGTTGCGCGCGGGACGGCCTGCTGCCTCTCCAACGGAATGAGATCATGGCGAAAATTCTGCTTACGTCGACGCCGTTCCAAGGCCATGTCGCACCGATCGAAGCGATCGCGGCCGACCTGACGAATCGCGGGCACGAGGTGTTGGTCTATACGGGCGCCCGGTTCGAGGAGCGGGTGCTGAGGACCGGAGCGCGCTTCGTCCCGTACGCCGCGGAGGTCGACTACGACGACCGTGACCTCGACGGTTCCTTCCCGGGGCGCAAACACCTGGCTCCCGTAGACCGCTTCAACTTCGACCTGAAGCACGTCTTCGCCGACGCGATTCCCGCCCATGACGAGCGCATTCAGAAGTTGCTCACGGAGTTTCCGGCCTCGGTGGTCATGGGTGAGGTGGGCTCCTTCGGGCTCCTTCCGATGGCCCTGCGCGCCCCGCGTGGCCGACGCCCGCTGGTGGTCACGGTCAGTGCGGATCCGCCGCTCTTCGACAGCGTGGACACCGCACCTTACGGGCCGGGCCTGCCGCCTCCGGCCGTCGACGAAGACCGGGCCCGGTACGAGGGGATCAGGCAGGATGCGCGGGCCATGTTCGCCGACGGGCAGCAGCATGTCGAAAGGGTCTTCGCGTCGATGGGAGTCACACTTCCCGACTTCATCTTCAACGCCTGCGCCACGATTCCCGACCGCATGCTCCAGCTGACCGTGCCCGAGTTCGAGTACCCTCGCAGCGACGCGCCGGAAGGGTTCCGCTGCATCGGCCCGCTGCCGCCCGCCCCGGAGCCCGATTCCCACCTCCCCGAATGGTGGCACGACCTGCCGGCCGGGCGGCCGGTCGTCGTCGTCACGCAGGGAACTCTGGAGAACGACGATCTCACCCAGCTCCTCATTCCCACGCTCCGTGCCCTCGCGGACATGGACGTCACCGTCATCGCGGCCACGGCCCGCCCTGACGGGCCCGGCATGGTGCGTGAGGTGATGGGGGAGACCATTCCCGGGAATGCCCATGTGGCCGGCTTCGTCCCCTTCGACCGGCTGCTGCCCGCCGCTGACCTTCTGATCACCAACGCCGGATACGGCGGTGTGCAGACGGCACTGCGCCACGGCGTTCCCCTTGTGGTGGGTGGAGAGACCGAGGGCAAGCCCGAGGTGGCCGCCCGCGTCGAGTGGTCCGGCGTCGGCATCAATCTGCGCACCGCCCGGCCCGACGTGGCTGCCATCCGTAGCGCCGTCGACCAGGTACTGAGCGGCTCGCGCTACCGTGAGCGCGCGGACTGGATCCGAACCCGTATCCAGCAGAGCCGCCCCTTCGACGCCATCGCCGAGATCGTCGAACAGGCGTAACGGCCTGCGCGCGGGCACCTGCGGTGCGGGCGGCACGTCCCCGCGCCGAGGCGTCCGTCATCCCGGCGCGACGCCCGGGTGCCCGCGCGCCGTGCGCCCGGCCGGCTCCTTGCCGCACAGGGGTGCGCGCCCCCTGATCGCCACCGGGTCGGCCGTCCGGCTGCCCGGAGGGCGCGCCCGCGCGTGGTCGCCTTCACGCACATGTGGTCCGGATCACGTGGGTCCGACCATTGACCCTCCTGTTTCAAACCGGTTTAGTTAACGCCAGTTGAACGTCTAAACCGGTTTAGAAGCCAGTGGGGGGACGTTCTCCACCGGTCGCCCGGTTCCCCGGGTGCACAGAGAGCGGAAGGCGCCATGGCTCGGAAGCCCACCATCGACGACGTCGCACAGCGTGCGGGTGTCTCGCGCAGTTCCGTCTCGTTCGCCCTGAACAACCGGCCCGGCATCGCAGAGGAGACCAAGCAACGCATCCTGGCGGTCGCGGCCGAACTCGGGTGGACCCCGAGCCGTCCGGCCCGGGCGCTGTCGCTCGGCAAGGCAGGAGCCTTCGGTCTCGTCCTCGCGAGGGAACCGGACCTGATCGGCGCCGACCTGTTCTTCCCGGCTTTCATAGCGGGCGTCGAGGTCGCCCTGGGCGAGCGCGGCGACGGGCTCATGGTGCATCTGACCACCCCCGAGCGGGAGCCGTCCGTGTACGAACGGCTGGCCGCCGACCGCCGGGTGGACGGCGTGCTCCTCACCGACCTGCGCCACGACGATCCACGGCCCGCCCTGATGCACCGGCTCGGGCTGCCCGCGGTCGTGGTGGGACAGAGCGAGTGGAGCGACGGGCTCAGCTCCGTGAGCCTCGACGACCGGCCCGCCTACGTCGACGCCGTCCGGCGCCTCGCCGAGCTGGGACACCGGCGTATCGCCCATGTCGAAGGCCCCCAGGAGCTCCGCCACGCGCACCGCCGTCGGGTAGCCTGGGAGCAGACTTTGCACGCCCTGGGACTGCCGGAAGGGCCCGTACGGCCCGGCGGCTTCACGGCCGAGGGCGGCGCCCGCGCCACTCGCGAGCTGCTGTCGCTGGCCGAGCCGCCCACCGCGATCGTCTACGGAAACGACCTCGCCGCGACGGCAGGACTGTCCGTGGCGCAGGAACTCGGCGTTTCGGTACCGGACCGCCTCTCGGTCGTCGGCTACGACGACACCAGTCTCACCCGCTACACGCACCCGCCGCTCTCCTCCGCCCGCGCCGACGCGCGCGGCTGGGGCGAGGCCGCGGCCCGTGCTCTGGACCGGGTGCTGTCCGGCGAGGAGGTGGCACACGTGGTGCTGCCGCCCGCCGAGTTCATCCCCCGTGCCTCGATCGGCCCCGCGCCCCGTACCTGACGGCCGGGTCGCCGGGCCGATCGAGGCACGGCAAGGAATGTCCGTCCGGCGACGAGGCCGGGCGTGAACAGTTCGGAGAGTTTGCATGCTGAGGAGAACGGCGTACTCGCTGGTCGCGCTCGCACTCGCGGGTGCCGCGACCGCGACCGCCTGTGGGCGGTCGGCACCGGATCAGGCGACCGCGGCGACCGCACGCGGTCCCATCACGATCTGGCTGTCGAACAACGCCCAGGAAGTGGCCTGGGGCAAGAGCATGGTCGGCGCCTGGAACAAGATCCATCCGGACCAGCACGTCACGGTCCAGCAGATCCCGGCGGGTAAGACCTCCGAGGAAGCCATCAGCGCCTCGATCATCGCGGGCACAAGCGCGTGCCTGGTCTACAACACGGCGCCCGCCTCGGTGCCGACCTTCGAGAAGCAGAACGGTCTCGTGCCGCTCAGTGACTTCTCCGACGGTGACGCCTACATCCAGAAGCGGGGTGGCGCGCTCACCGACCAGTACAAGTCGCAGGACGGCAAGTTCTACCAGCTGCCCTGGAAGAGCAACCCGGTGATGATCCTCTACAACAAGAAGATCTTCGCGAAGGCCGGTCTCGACCCCGAGCACCCCCAGCTGGCGACCTACAGCCAGTTCCTGAAGACCTCCCGCACCCTGGTGCACAGCGGCGCCGCCAGGGCGGCGATCTGGCCTGCACCCAGCAGCGAGTTCTTCCAGTCGTGGCTCGACTTCTACCCCGCCTTCGCCGCGCAGACCGGCGGCAAGCAGCTCATCGAGAACGGCAAGCCGCAGTTCGACTCGCCGGCCGGCCGCCAGGTGGCGGCGTTCTGGCGCAAGCTGTACTCCGAGAAGCTCGCGCCGCAGGAGATGTATCCCGGTGACGCGGTCAACGACGGCAAGGCCGCCATGGCCACCGTCGGAGCCTGGGCGGTCTCCGCATACAAGGACAGCGTCGACATCGGTGTGGCCCCCGTGCCGACGGCCAAGGGGAAGTCGCCCGACGACACGTACTCCTTCAGCGACGAGAAGTCCGCCGCGATGTTCAGCGCCTGCCGCAACCGGGGCACGGCCTGGGACCTGCTGAAGTTCTCCAGCTCCGCCCAGCAGGACGGGAAGTTCCTCGAAGCGACCGGCCAGATGCCGATGCGCGAGGACCTCACCGAACGCTACCCGGACTTCTTCGCGAAGAAGCCGCTGTACAACGCGTTCGCACGGCAGGCCGAGCATGTGGTCGAGGTCCCCAACGTGCCGGGTTCCGTCGACATCTGGCAGGCCTTCCGCGACGAGTGGACGAAGTCCGTCGTCTTCGGCGACCAGCCCACCGACACCGGTCTGCGCAAGGCCTCGGAGAAGATATCCGAGCTGCTCGACGAGTACGGGGACCAGTCATGACGAACCTCCGATCCGCCGTCACCGCCCCCCGCGCGGGTACCGCCGTCGTCGGCGGCCGCGGGCCGGCCGAAGGCGCCGCCTCCCGCCACCGACGGCTCACCACCCGGACCGGCGCACTGTTCGTGACGCCGTACGTGCTGTTCCTGCTCGTCGTGTTCGCGATCCCCATGGTCTACACGTTGTGGATCTCCGTTCACCGCTTCTACTTCACGGCTCCCGGCACACACGCGGACTCGCCCTGGGTCGGGCTCTCCAACTACCGGGACGTCTTCACCGACCCCGTCGTAGGGCGCGCCTTCCTCAACATCGCCGTCTTCCTCGTGATCAACGTGCCGCTCACGGTGCTCCTGGCGCTCGTCCTGGCAGCGGCGCTCAACGCGAAGATCCGCTTCCGTGCCTTCTTCCGTGCCGCTTACTACCTGCCGTACATCACGGCGAGCGTCGCGCTCGTCGCCGTGTGGCAGTTCCTGTTCGGGTCGGACGGCTTCGTCAACCATCTCCTCGGCTCGCACGCACCGGATCCCTCGTGGCTGGTCAACTCACACCTCGCGATGCCGATGATCGCCGTCTTCGTCACCTGGAAGCAGCTCGGCTTCTTCGTGATGCTGTACCTCGCCGCACTCCAGAACGTCGGCAAGGAGCTGTACGAGGCGGCCTCCGTGGACGGGGCCGGGCGCATCCGGCAGTTCTTCTCGGTGACCGTGCCGGGAGTACGGCCGGCCACGACCCTCGTCGTGATCTACGCGATCATCACCGGCGCCAACCTCTTCAGTGAGCCCTACCTGCTGACGGGCGGCGGCGGCCCCGACCACGCCTCCACCTCACCCGTCCTGCTCATGTACCAGAAGGGCATCGAGCAGGGGCACCCCGACTTCGCGGCCGCCCTGGGCGTGGTCCTGGTGGCCTTCGTCCTCGTCATCTCGCTGGCCGCCCGCAAGCTCACCGAGAGGGGCAACTGACATGAGCGTCTCCACTCCGGCCCCGGGGTCCAGCACTCCGATGAGCCCGGCCGTGAAAACACCGTCCTCCGGTACCCGGAGGGCCCGCCCCCGGTCCGCCGGCGCGCACCGCACCCGGGGGACGGTCGTCAAGTACGCCGTCCTCTCGCTGGGCGCGGTCGCCTTCCTCTTCCCCTTCTACTACATGATCGTCGGCTCGCTGCGGAAGACGACGACGGGTGATCTGTCCTCAGCCGTGCCCAGCGGACTGACCGGCAGCAGCTACACGGCCGTCAACGGCGCGATCTCGCTGGGGCGCTCCCTGCTGAACTCCGGGATCATGACGATCGGTGTCCTCCTGTGCACCCTCGTCTTCGGGGTGCTCGCCGGCTACGCGCTGGCCCAGCTGCAGTTCCGCGGCCGGGGGACCGTGTTCGCCTCGCTGATGCTCGTGCAGATGGTGCCCTTCCAGCTGCTGACGCTGCCGCTGTACGTCCTCGTGGTCCGCGACTACGGGCTGGGCGACAACTACGTCGGCATGATCCTTCCGTTCGCGATCAACTCGACGGCCGTCTTCCTCTTCCGCCAGTTCTTCCTCCAGCTGCCGCAGTCCCTCTTCGAGGCAGCGCGTCTGGACGGCGCGGGCGAACTGCGCATCCTCTGGAAGATCGCCCTGCCGATGGCGCGGCCCGCGGTACTCACCGCGATGCTGCTGACCTTCATCGGACCGTGGAACGAGTTCCTGTGGCCGTTCCTCGTCACGAAGAACGCCGACATGCAGCCTCTGGCCGTCTCCCTCGCCAGCTTCCTGTCCAACCTCCAGGGCACGGTCGCCAACCCGACCGGCGCCCTCCTGGCCGGCGCCTGTGTGCTGGCCGCCCCCGCTGTGGCGCTGTTCATCCTCTTCCAGCGCCACTTCACCTCGACAGACATCGACTCCGGAGTAAAGGGCTGATTTCCCGCATGAGCACCACCAGCACCACCTCGCACATCCCGTACCGACTGGTGCGCAAAGGCCTGATCATGTCCCCGCTTCCCGGCGAGGCGAACGAGGCCGAGGGAGTCCTGAACCCCGCGTCGGGCCGCACCCCCGACGGCCGTCTGCACCTGCTGCCGCGCCTGGTGGCCGAGGGCAACGTGTCCCGTGTGGGCCTTGCCGAGGTCACCTTCACCGACGGTGTGCCCAGTGGCGTCGAGCGACGCGGAGTCGTCCTTTCGCCCGACGAGGGCTGGGAGCGTGGCAAGAACAACGCCGGCGTCGAGGACCCGCGCGTCACCTGGATACCCTCGCTCGGCAAGCACGTCATGTCCTACGTCGCCTACGGTCCGCTCGGCCCGAAGCCGGCCCTCGCCGTGTCCGAGGACCTGACCAGCTGGACCCGCCTCGGCCCGGTCCAGTTCGCCTACCAGCCGGACCTCGACACCGATCTCAACCTCTTCCCGAACAAGGACGTCGTCCACTTCCCCGAGCCCGTACCCGGCCCGGACGGCGAGCCCGCGTACGCGATGCTGCACCGCCCCATGTGGGACCTCGGCTGGTTCCGCCCCGGCGAAGGCGTCCACCTGCCGGCCGGGATCACCGACGAACGGCCCGGCATCTGGATCTCGTACGTGCCGGTCGCCGAGGTCGAGGCCGACATCCGCGCCCTCGCCCGCCCCCGCGACCACCGCCTCGTCGCCCTGTCCGAGCACCCGTGGGAAGAGCTGAAGATCGGCGGCGGCCCCGCCCCGATCCGCGTCCCCGAGGGCTGGCTCCTCATCCACCACGGCGTCTCCGGCCACATCGAGGACCCCTTCGCACAGAACCAGAGCGTGTCCTACGCGGCCGGTGCGATGATCCTCGACCCGGCCGACCCCTCGAAGGTCCTCGCCCGTTCCGAGGAGCCACTGATGGCGCCCGAGACGGAGGAGGAGCGCGCCGGCACCGTGCCGAACGTCGTCTTCCCGACCGCCATCGAGGAGGTCGACGGACAGCTGTACGTGTTCTACGGCATGGCCGACGCGCACATCGGCGTCGCCCTCCTGGAGCGCACGGCATGACATCCGCGCCGGCCCCACTCGGCCTCGGACTGGTCGGCTGCGGCGGCTTCGGGGCATACGTCCTGGACGCCGTGGCCGGCCTCCCCGGGCTGAGGCCGACCGCCGTCGCCGACCCCGACCCCGTACGGGCGAAGGCGCTCGGCGAACGGTACGGCGTCCCCGCGCTCGGCTCCCTGGAGGAGCTGCTGGAGCGCGAGGACGTGGCGGCCGTCGCCATCGCCACACCGCCGGCCGCGCACGCCGCGATGGCCACGGCCGCCCTGCGCGCCGGCCGGCACGTCTTCTGCGAGAAGCCGCTCGCGACCACCACCGAGGGCGCCCGCGCCGTGGCCCGCGAGGCCGAGCGCGCCGGGCGTGCCCTCGTCGTCGACCACGTCCTGCGCTACAACCCGCTCCTGAGGGCCCTGCAAGGGCTCATCGGTGAAGGGCTGCTCGCGTCCCCGCGCCGGTTCCTCTTCGAGAACGACGCATCCGACCAGGACCTCGGCCCCGGTCACTGGTTCTGGGACCCCGCACACAGCGGAGGCATCTTCGTCGAGCACGGCGTGCACTTCTTCGACGCGGCGCGCGCCCTGCTGGGCTCCGATCCGCTCAGCGTGCGCGCGACCGAGGTACGCCGGCCGGGCGGGCCCGTCGACATGGTCAGCGCCGACGTCCTCCACCCGGGCGGGGTTCTCGCCTCCCACCTCCACTCCTTCACCCACGCGCACCGCTGCGAACGCCAGTTGATGCGCCTGGACCACGGCTTCGCCGAGACCAGGATCGACGGCTGGATCCCGGTCCGGGCCGAGATCTCGGCGTGGACCGACGAGAACGGCGCCGAGGCGTGGGAGAAGCTGCCCGCCCGGGCGGAGGCGCTGCTCCACGTGGACGGCTTCCGTCCGCACGGTGGCGAGCGCGTCTCCGTCACCGTCGAACGAGACGCCGGCGCCCGCGCCCCCGCGCGCGGACGCGGAGAGACGCGCGTCGTGCCGCACCACGTCCGCGCCGTCCTCGATCTCGGCGGCGAGGCCCGCAAACCGCACGTCTACACCGAGAGCGTCCGTGCCGCCGTCGCCGATCTGGTCCGTGTCGCGCGTGACGGAGGTACCCCGGTCGCCGACGCGGTGGCCGGTCTCACCGCCGTCGCCGTCGCGGAAGCCGCCACGCTGGCCGCCGTCACGGGCACCGAACAGCTCGTTCCGGGGCTCGACGGCACCCCGGGTACCAGCGCACCACCGCACCTCCAGGAGTCTTCATGAGCTGGTGGCAGGACACCGTCTGCTACGAGTTGTACCCCCGCGCCTTCGCCGACTGGGACGGTGACGGGACCGGCGACCTCGCCGGAGCGACAGCCCGCCTCGGTCACATCGCGGAACTCGGCGCGGACGCCGTGTGGATCACGCCGTTCTACCCCTCGCCGCTCGCGGACGGTGGTTACGACATCGCCGACCACAGCGCCGTCGCCGCCGACCTCGGCACCTCCGAGGACTTCGACCGGCTCACCGACCGCGCCCACGACCTGGGCCTGAAGCTCATCGTCGACCTCGTGCCGAACCACACCTCCGACCAGCACCCCTGGTTCCAGGAGGCGCTCGCCGCGGGCCCCGGCTCCACCGCCCGCGGCCGCTACCTGTTCCGCCAGGGCCGTGGCCTCGCCGGCGAACTCCCGCCGAACGACTGGCAGTCCGCCTTCGGCGGTCCCGCGTGGACCCGCGTGGCAGACGGCGAGTGGTACTGCCACCTGCACGCGTCCGAGCAACCGGACCTCAACTGGCGGGAGGCGGAGGTTCGTTCCGCTTTCGCCGACATCCTCCGGTACTGGCTGGACCGGGGCGTCGACGGCTTCCGCATCGACGTCGCGCACGCCCTCTTCAAGGCCGAGGGCATGCCGGACGCCGGCCCCGGCCAACACCAGGACCCGCTGCGCAACCACCTCATGCCCTACTACGACCAGGAGGAACTGCACCCGCTGTACCGCGAATGGCGCAAGCTCCTGGACACCCACCCCGCGCCGCCGGGTGCAGTGGCCCCGCACGACCGGGTCATGGTCGCCGAATCCGCCGTGTTCGACCCGGCCAGGCTCGCCCGCTACATCCGCCCCGACGAGATGCACCAGGCCTTCAACTTCGCTTTCCTGGAGGCCGCCTGGGACCCGGTCGAGCTCCGCCGCGTCATCGACGCCTCCCTGTCCGCGCCCGGAGGGGGAGCCGTCACCTGGCTGCTCTCCAGCCACGACGCGGTGCGGCCGGTGACCCGTCTCGGCTCCGCCCGCCGCGCGCGGGCCGCCGCCCTGCTCATGCTCGCACTGCCCGGCTCCGCCTATATCTACCAGGGCGAGGAACTGGGCCTGCCGCAGGCCACCGTCCCGGACCACCGCATCCGCGACCCGCTGTGGGAACGCTCCGGTCACACCGACCGGGGACGTGACGGCTCCCGCGTGCCGCTGCCCTGGTCCGGTGACCTCCCCCCGTACGGATTCACCACCGCCCGGGCCGAGCGCACCTGGCTGCCGCAACCGGACGACTGGGCCCCGTACACTGTGGCCGCACAGGAACGGGACCCCGCCTCCACACTCACCCTGTACCGCGAAGCGCTCCGTCTGCGTCGCGCACACCCCGCGCACGAACCGACGGCCGCACCCCGTTGGTACTCGGCGCCGACCGACCCGTACCTCGCCTTCCGCCGCTCCGCGCTGACCTGCGTCGTCAACTTCGGCACGCAGCCGCTGCCGTGGGCCGCGCTCGGCGTGACAGGCAGCCCCGTACTCACGAGCGGACCCCTCGACGGCGGCACGATCCCGCCCGACACAGCGGTGTGGCTCATCGACGACACGGATCCGCAGCACAACGAAGATCCGCAGCACTACGAAGGAGTCGGCCATGGCCGCGTCCACTGAACCCTCTCCGCGCACCGACCTTTCCTCGCTGGTCAAGGCGTACGACGTGCGCGGCGTCGTCCCCGACCAGTGGGACGAGTCGACGGCCGAGCTGTTCGGCGCAGCGTTCGTGCGGGTCACCGGAGCGCGCGCGCTCGTGACCGGGCACGACATGCGCAGCACCTCGCCCGGCCTCGCGCGTGCCTTCGCACGAGGCGCCGCAGCACAGGGAGCCGACGTCACCGAGACCGGCCTGTGCTCCACGGACCAGCTCTACTACGCCTCCGGCGCGCTCGGCCTGCCCGGCGCCATGTTCACCGCCTCGCACAACCCCGCCCGCTACAACGGCATCAAGATGTGCCGCGCCGGCGCCGCACCGATCGGTCAGGACAGCGGCCTGGCCGAGATCCGCGCGCTCGTCGAGCAGTGGTCCGACAACGGTGCGCCCTCGCCGTCCCCGGAACGCACCGGCACCGTCACGCACCACGACACCTTGACGGAGTACGCGCGCCACCTGCGCACCCTGGTCGACCTCACGGCGATCCGCCGGCTGAAGGTCGTCGTGGACGCGGGCAACGGCATGGGGGGCCACACCGTGCCGACCGTACTCGCCGGGCTCCCCGTCGACGTCGTACCGCTGTACTTCACCCTCGACGGCAGCTTCCCCAACCACGAGGCCAACCCGCTCGACCCGGCCAACATCGTCGACCTCCAGGCCCGTGTACGCGCCGAGCACGCCGACCTCGGCCTCGCCTTCGACGGCGACGCCGACCGCTGTTTCGTCGTCGACGAACGGGGCGAGCCGGTCTCACCCTCCGCCGTCACCGCACTCGTGGCCTCCCGCGAACTCGCACGCAGGCCCGGCGCCACCGTTCTGCACAACCTGATCACCTCGCGCGCCGTGCCCGAGGTGATCCGTGAGGCCGGTGGCACACCTGTGCGCACCCGCGTCGGCCACTCCTTCATCAAGGCCGAGATGGCCCGCACCGGTGCGGTCTTCGGTGGCGAGCACTCCGCGCACTACTACTTCGCCGACTTCTGGAACGCCGACACAGGGATGCTCGCCGCGCTCCACGTCCTCGCCGCGCTCGGCGGACAGGACGGCACCCTCTCGGCCCTCACGCGCAGCTTCGAGCGGTACGCCGCCTCCGGAGAGATCAACTCCACCGTCGGGGACCCGGCCGACCGCCTCGCCGCCGTCCGTACCGCCTGGCGCGACCGGACCGGCGTGACCCTCGACGAACTCGACGGCCTCACCGTCGAAGGCGACAACTGGTGGTTCAACCTCCGGCCGTCCAACACGGAGCCGCTGCTGCGGCTCAACGTCGAGGCCCGCGACCCGGACACCATGCGGACCCTGCGCGACGAGGTCCTGGCTCTCGTCCGTTCGTGAGCCGCGGGCCGCGGCCGCCATGAGACCGGCGCACTCGCACGTACACGGGTCTCATGGCGTGGAGAGATCACCCGCGCGAATCCGCAGGACGTATGCCGCGGTCAGGGCAACGGCGCGGTCGTCATCATGTGACAGACCTTCGAGGGCGGCCGACGCCGTTTCCCCGGGGACATCCGCGAGCGCCTGCGCGAGACGCCGGCGCGCGGACGCCTCCAGAGTCCCGCCTTCGAGGCGTTCGACGAGGAGCACGGCGATCCGATCCGCCAGCGCGGGACGCCGCGCCAACGTGCCCAGGACGTCGGCCGCGTCGACGTCGTCAGCCTCACCGACGACCATGTCGACGAGCGTCGGGACCGCGTCGGCGACCCCGCGTGCTCCGAGCGCCAGGGCCGCGTACCCGCGGACCACGACGTCCGTATGTCCGAGGGCATCCCGCAGCAGTGCCGTCGCCTCGTCGCCCGGGATCTCGGCGAGTGACCGCACGGCACGCGTACGAACCTCGGCGGCCGTCGCGTCGAGTCCCTCGGCGAGCAGTGCAGGGCCGTCACCGCCCGACCGGGCCAGAGCCCATCGAAGGGCACCGGCCACGTGCGGGTCCGCCTCCCGCAGGGCGGCTTCGGCCAGCACCTCCACCGGTACCTCTCCCACTGCGGACAGGGCCGCACGCTGACGTGTCCCTGCGCTCTTCGACCCCAGCGACTGAAGGAGCCCGACGATCTGGAGGACGTTTTCCCAGTCTGCGGGTTCCGCGGCCCCGATCCGGCGGAGCCGCGTCAGCAGTGCCGTCTCGTCGGCGATGCGTTCCCGGGTCCGGCGGATGAGGTCGTCGACGAGTTCCGAGGGCTCGAAACCGGAGTCGTCCAGTGCGCGTCCGACGTCACGCAGTGACAGGCCCAGCGATCGCAGGCTCTCGATGTGGAAGATCCGCCGGATGTCGTCGCCGGAATACTCGCGGTAGCCGGATCCGGTACGACCGCTCGGCCGCACCAGGCCGAGCGAGTCGTAGTGCCTGAGCATGCGCGCACTGACCCCGGACCGCCGCGCAACCTCACCGATCAGCACTACCCGCCACCCTCCTGTCCTGCCCGGCCGAGGACCATGATGCGCTTCGCCTCCTCGATCGCGGAGGCGAATCCGGCCTCGGGGTCGTGGTACAGCCGTTCGGTGGCGATCGCGTGCTCGCGTTTGCCGGGCTCCGCGTCCCTCTCCGCCATCGCCGCACGCACCACCGGAACGGCCGCCTCACCGAGTGCGACGAGCGCCCGGCTGAGGCTCCGCCGCGTCTCGTCGCCGCCGCGACCGAGCTGCGTCGACAGGACCGCCGCCAACCCGCGCTCTTCACCCTCGGGTACGAGCACGACTGCCGCCCGCCAGGCGCTCCGTGCCACTTCGGCGTCGGCATCGGTCAGGAGTGCCTTGGTGATCGCCGGCCACACCCGTCGATCGCCGATCTTCGACAGGGTGTGCAGCGCCTGGCTCCGTGCCTGCGGCCGCTCCGAGCGCAGCTCCGCCACCAGTTGCGGGATCGTCGTCGAGGGCGGGTGACGGGTGAGCGCCCACGTGAGCATGTCGCGCACCAGGAATTCGGGCTCGATCGCGCAGCGCTCGATGAGCGTGCCGACCGACCGCGGGTCGGGGGCCGAGCCCGTCGCCAGCGCCGCACGCAGCCGCGTCGACGAACTGTCGCTGCCGAGTCCCCGGAGAGCACGACTCGTGTCCGGACTCTCTTCCGGCAAGGTCATCGGGACCACCTCCTGCGCTCCAGGGAAGACCTTGTCACGGTGTCAAGGTCAAGCGCGCACGGTCACACCGCATGCTGACCGCATCTCGGAGGCGTGGAGGCTGTGGATGACGGTAAATGCCTGACTGGCCGTCAAGTGATGATCAAATGCCGTGTGTTGTGGGTAAAGAAGTCCCCAGGGTGTCGACATTCTTCACTCGAACATTGAACTGATTACAAGATGGTCACTAAAGTCGGGCCTCGAGCCTTCGCGTGATCGTCACCCATCCAGGGTGGCAGCGAAGGAACCGCCGATTCCGTGATGTGCACGGAGCCGGGGATTCCGTCCCCCACAGCCCGGTAGGCGGCTCAAGGAAGAAGGAGCTCGCCTTCGTGGCGTCCCACCGTCGTCCCAAGCAGCCGAGCCGCACCCGCGTGACCGTGCTCACCGCGACCGCCGCCGCAGCTGTGGCCCTGACCTCCCAGGCCGCGCACGCCGACCCCAAGCCGATCAAGAGCGAGGTCAAGGCGAAGGTCGACAAGCTCTACCACGAGGCCGAGGAGGCCACGGAGAAGTACAACGGGGCCAAGGAGCAGCAGGACAAGCTCAAGAAGCAGGCCGACGCCCTCCAGGACAAGGTCGCCCGCGGTCAGGACGAGCTGAACACACTGCGCGGCGAACTCGGTTCGCTGGCCACGGCGCAGTACCGCTCGGGCGGCCTCGACCCCTCGGTCCAGCTGCTGCTCTCCTCGGACCCGGACAGCTTCCTCGACCAGGCATCCGCGCTCGACCAGCTGACGGCCAAGCAGGCCGAGTCGCTGCAGAAGATCCAGGCGAAGCAGCGCACTCTCGCGCAGCAGCGCAAGGAGGCGCAGGCCAAGCTCGCCGACCTCGACGACGTCCGGGAGACGCTCGGCAAGAACAAGCAGAAGTTCCAGGGCAAGCTCGCCGACGCGCAGAAGCTGCTCAACACCCTCACGACCGCCGAGCGCGCGAAGATGGCCGCCGACGACCAGCGTGCCAGCCGCGCGGCCGGTGACCGGGTCGAACTCGGCAACGAGGTTCCCGCGTCCGCGCTCGGCGCCGCCGCGCTGGCGGCCGCCGACACACGTGTGGGCAAGCCGTACGTGCGCACCGCCACGGGCCCCGACTCCTTCGACTGCTCGGGCCTGACCATGTGGGCCTACGCCCAGGCCGGTGCCAACATCACCCGCACCACGTACACCCAGATAAACGAGGGCACTCGCATCGCGCGCAGCCAGCTCAAGCCGGGTGACCTGGTCTTCTTCAACAACACGTCGCAC
The DNA here is from genome assembly GCF_035946055.1 of Streptomyces sp. NBC_01341. Classification (NCBI taxonomy): domain Bacteria; kingdom Bacillati; phylum Actinomycetota; class Actinomycetes; order Kitasatosporales; family Streptomycetaceae; genus Streptomyces; species Streptomyces sp. NBC_01341. Next base: position 7,067,303 of record NZ_CP108364.1, read on the forward strand.
GTGGGCCTCTACGCGGGCGGCAACAGCGTGCTGCACGCCCCCTACCCGGGCGCCTACGTCCGCTACGAGTCGATGAGCACCATCGGCAGCTTCCAGGCCGCGGTGCGCATCTGATCGGTCGAACGGGCTCTCCGCCGTGCCCCCGAAAGGCTCACGGCGATCGGCGGCACGGAAGTCATACGGCCATCAGGGAAGCCGAACTGTGCATGGGCCTGTGCCCTGCCGGGCGCGATGCGGCAGTGGGTGCCGGCGAACGGCCGCCGCGTCCGCTGCCGCGAAGGGGCGCCGGGGACGCGGCCTCAGCGATCTGAGCCTGAGGTTCGGTCCGTCCGCATCTCCTCCGTATTCCGCAGGTCCGGCCCCCCTGTTCCGGACCTGCGGAATACCCGAACCCCGATCAGGACGAGGAGCGCGAGGGCGGCGGCCATGAGTACCACCTTGGAATAGGTGGATACGTAGCCGGAGACCACTTCCCATTGCTCGCCCAGGAAGAATCCGGCCAGCACGAACACCGTGTTCCACAGCGCGCTGCCGAGGGTGGTCAAGGCGAGGAAGACCGGGAGGCGCATGCGTTCCACGCCTGCCGGTACCGAGATCAGGCTGCGGAACACAGGGATCATCCGGCCGAAGAAGATGGCCTTGGTGCCATGGCGCTCGAACCACGCCTCGGTCTTCTCCACGTCCGCCACCTTCACCAGCGGAATCCTGGCCGCCACGGCGACGACGCGGTCGCGGCCCAGCGCGGCGCCGATGCCGTACAGCGCGAGTGCGCCCACGACCGATCCGACGGTCGTCCACACCAGAGCGGCGTAGAGGTTCATCCCGCCGGTGCTCGCCGTGAATCCGGCCAGCGGGAGGATCACCTCGCTCGGCAGCGGCGGGAAGATGTTCTCCAGTGCGATGGCCAGACCCGCCCCTGGTGCCCCGAGGGTGCCCATCAGGTCGGTCACCCATTGCGTCGCGCCGCTGTCGATCATGCGAGCCACGGTAGTGACCCCAACCTGAAGCCACCCTGAAGACGGTCCGGAGGCCGTGAAGCCGACGGGCAGGGGGTACCTGCCCGTCGTTCCGGAACCCTCAGTACATGTGCCCCGTGTGGGCGAGAGCCTGCTTCAGCAGGACGCCCTGGCCGCCGGGCATCTCGCCCTGGACAGCGGGAGACGCCGCTTCCTGCGGGCTGAGCCACACCAGGTCCAGTGCGTCCTGCCGGGGGCGGCAGTCGCCGGTGACCGGGACGATGTACGCCAGGGACACCGCGTGCTGGCGGGGATCGTGAAACGGGGTGATGCCAGCCGTGGGGAAGTACTCGGCGACCGTGAAGGGCTGCAGAGAGGCGGGGACGTGGGGGAGGGCCACCGGGCCCAGGTCTTTCTCCAGGTGGCGCAGGAGCGCGTCGCGGACGCGCTCGTGGTGCATGACGCGGCCGGAGACGAGATTACGGCTCATCGTGCCGTCGGCGCCGATCCGGAGGAGCACCCCGATGCTGGTGACTTCTCCGCTCTCGTCCACTCGCACGGGCACGGCCTCGACGTAGAGGACGGGCATGCGAGCGCGGGCCATGTGCAGTTCGTCCGTGCTGAGCCAGCCGGGCGTGGTCTCGGTCAAGTCAGACATCGCCCGATCATACTTTCCGGGCCGCGTCCTGGTGGGTGTCCTTCTCAGGAACGCCCGGCAGGGCCTCTGCCACCGGTTTCGGCGCGGCCTCGCGGCGAGGGAGCAGCAGCGGGGTCGCAAGCAGGAGTACCCCGGCCAGGCCGACGGCCGTGCGAGGGCCGAGCAGGCTGCCCAGTACGCCCCAGACCGCCGTCAGGAGTGCGGTCGTCGCCTTGGACGTCACGGCCCAGGCGGACACGGTGCGGGCGACTCGGTCGGTCGCAGTGCGTTCGAGCCGATAGGTGCTGCAGACGGGGTTGAAGACTCCGCAGCAGAGAATGAGTCCGAACTCGACACCGATGACCAGCAGGAGCCCCCCGGTGCCGGGCCCCAGGAAGGCCAGACCGACGGGCCAGATCGCCCGCGTAGCGCCGGCGACGACGAGGACCCGGTGCTGCCCGAAACGCGTGACGAGAGGGCGGGCCAGCCGCGAACCGAGCAGTCCGCCGATCGACGGCACGGCGAACGCGAGGCCGTACTGCCAGGGTGCGAAACCCAGCGGGCCGAGCATCAGGACGGCGAGCAGAGGCTGGGTGGCCATCACCAGACCGTTGAACAGGGCGGTGTTGAAGAACAGCGGACGCAGCGTCACGTCGGCGAGGATGTGGCGCCAGCCGTCGAAGAGGTCCGCTGCCCGCACCCGCCTGGCCTCACGGCGCGCGGGCTGCGGCTCGTGATCCCCGCCCATCGCACGAATGCCGAGGGCGGAGAGCAGATAGCTGACCGCGTCGGCCACTACCGTCGCCACCGGGCCGAGAAGGCCGATGGCGACGCCGCCCAGCGGCGGCCCGATCATCGTCGTCGTCCAGGCTGTCGACTCGAAACGGGCGTTGGCGACGAGAAGGTGGGCGGCCGGCAGCAGCGTCTTCAGGTACGCGCCGGAAGCGGCCCGGAAGGTGATGTCGGCCGCCGCGACGGTGACCGAGACCAGCAGGAGCTGGATGAAGGTGAGCACCCCGAGCGCGAAGGCGGCGGGGACCGTCAGCAGCGCCACGAAGCGCACCAGGTCCATCGCGATCAGCACCGGCCGCTTGGGGCGGAACTCCACCCACGGGCCGAGCGGCACCGCGGCGGCGGCGCCCACCAGCGACCCCGTGGCGGCGAGTGCGGCGACCTCGGCCGGCCCTGCGTCCAGGACCTGGACGGCGATCAGCGGAAACGCACCGAACGCCAGCCATGTGCCGAGCGCGCTGGTCCCGTACGCACCCCAGAGCCAGCCGAACCGCCGCCCCAGCCGGTACCCGCTTTTCATGCCCACGCCCCTCGCCGCTCACCCGCACAACTGAATCGCGGTCGGAAGTATCAAAGCGAGCACCGCACCAGCGAATCAAACAACCGCAGAGCCGTCAGCCACAACCAGGGGTTGTTCACCTAGGGTGTCGGTATGGACCTCGACACCGTCCGGACCTTCATTGCCGTCGCCGACGCGGGTCGGTTCCAGGACGCCGCCGTCGAGCTGGCGATCACCCAGCAGGCCGTCTCCAAACGCATCGCCGCACTGGAGCGCACACTCGGTGTGCGGCTGTTCACCCGCACGGCGCGCGGCGCCGAGCTCACCATCGACGGGCAGGCGTTCCTGACCCACGCGCGAGAGCTGACGCGTGTCGCCGAGCGTGCCGTCGGGTCCGTGCGCAGCGGCCGACGTCCGCTGCGCGTCGACGTGATCGCCTCGCGCGGCGCGGCGACCGGTCTGATGCGTGGCTTCCACCGAGCGCACCCCGAGACCGAGCTCGACGTGGTCATGCTGTTCGACATCGAGACGGCCGTCGCCGCGATCCGGTCCGGCGCGATCGACGCGTCCTTCCGCGCCGTGTCCGTGCCCGGGAGGCCCCTCCCCGAAGACATCGAGTCCGTCCGGGTACTCGACGAGCCGCTCCAACTCCTCACCGGCCCCGCCCACGCGCTGGCCGGCGCCCGGTCGGTCACCGTCACCCAGCTCGCCGGGCACCGGATCTGGATGCCCGGTATCGTCCCGGGCACCGAGTGGGCCGCCTACTACGACGATCTCGTCGCCGAGTTCGGCCTCACCATCGAGGCGACCGGCCCCAACTTCGGTTCCGACGCGCTCCTGGACACCATCGCCGACACCCCTGCCCTGGCCACCTTCATGGGAGGGCAGACCCGCCTCGTCTGGCCGTCCGGCCACGGCCTGCGCCGTATCCCGGTGACCAGCCCGACACCTGTCTACCCGCACTCGCTCCTCTGGCACCGGGACAGTCCGCACCCGGCGCTCAGTTCGCTCCGCGCCTACCTCGCCGACTCCGCCGCTGCCGGCCACGGTGCGGCCGGCACCTGGACGCCGAGCTGGGTTCTTCCCCGCTGAACGCCAACGCTGAACGCCTCATGGCACGCGCTGCGATCGTGGTTGCCGGATTCCCGGGGTGCCACCGCCGGCCTGGCTGGGAAGCAGGCGGACGTGGGCACGCTCGTGAGTGCGCGGCGTACCCCGTGCGGTGAGCCGGAGTTCCTACCAGGCGCTTGCTCCGCCGTCGACGGGGTAGTTGGCGCCGGTGATGAAGGAGGCCCGGTCGGAGGCGAGGAAGGCGGCGAGTTCTACGATCTCCTCGGGCTGTGCGAAGCGCTTGAGGAGGACCTTGCTGGTGATGGCGTCCCTCATGGCCTGGTTGTCGCCGAGGTCCCGGTCGCTGGCGGGAGTCAGAACTGGGCCCGGGCTGATCGCCACGGCTCGGATTCCGTGAGGCGCACCCTCGAGTGCGAGCTGTCGTGTCATTCCGATGACGCCGGCGTTGGCGGCGGTGTGGGCGACCATCGGGGGTGTGGCGCCCGCGATCAGCCCGGCCTCCGACGCGACGTTGATGATGACTCCGCCACCGCGCCGGACGAGGTGCGGCCAGGTGTACTTGGACACGAAGAAGGGGATGTCGAGCTCCCCGGCCTCCGTCGCACGCCAGTCTTCGACGGAGAAGTCGGGCATGGCGCCGAAGCGCTGCATGGCCGCGTTGTTGTAGACGGCATCGAGCCCGCCATAGGCGGCCGCGGCCTCGTCGGCCATCCGGTGCACCTGCTCCGGGTCGGTGAGGTCGACCGGTGCGATGCTCGTCATCTCGCCGCCGGCGCGGCGTACGAGGTCGACCGTCTCCGCATTGGTCTCGGCCTGGATGTCGACACCGACGATCTTGGCACCCTCTCTGGCGAAGATCAGCGCCGCGACGCGTCCCATGCCTCCACTGGTGCCCGTGATGAGCACGATCTTTCCGTCAAGTGTTCCCATGGTCCTGCTCCTGTTTCGTGAATCGTCCTGGGGCCATCGGGCCCCGTGATGCGTGTGTGAGCCGGGGATGCGCGGGCTGGCTTTGTGTCGGCCCACTCCTTCGTGGAGGCCGGGGCCGGCCCCAGCGCAGTCCTGCTCGGTGCTGGTGTGACGGTTCGGGGCGACTGCTGTCGTCGACGTCGCCGGGGAACCTGTCGTAGGTGCCGTCGGATCGGTGCTCGACGGGGACCCGCCGTGGATCACGCGGCCGGTGGGGGTGCCGCTGGATCCGGCCGTGCGGCCGGACGCGGTCATCCCGAGCACCATCCCCGTGAGTAACACCTCGCCACTGGTGCGTGTGACGGTCCTGCCGTCCTTCGCGAGCCGGTCGAGGGAGGCAGGCGCGGCGTCCCGGAGTCCCGTCCAGACGGGCAGGTCACTCTTGATCCGGTCTTCGAGCTGTTCGGATCCGTCGAATCCAAGGGGCATCACACCCTGCGAGGTGGAGCGGTCGGGGCCGTTGCCGAGGTCTCCGTTGTAACCGGTATGGGAGGGCGGCGCGACCGGCAGCCCGATCGCCTTCCCGCGCCTTCCGGGTTCCCAGGTGTGCGTCACTGCGGCTGAACGGTCCCTCTTGCTGGACATGGCACCTCTGATCAATGGGCCGATATCTCTCGAAACGGACATTTGCTTGACTTGGCAAGCATGCATCTCCGCTTGACAGTCGTCAAGCAATCCTTGTCGTGTCACGCAGGGCCTCGCGACGTGGCCTCGATGCCTTCGCCGAGCTCGACATCGTCGAGCTCTACCGGCAGTCCGCGAACGCCCCGGCCATGAACCCGTTGCTGACGCAGGACGGGAACAGCGTGGCCGACGCGCTCGCGGGCGTTGTCCTGCAAGGCCCGCCGGCCACGGGCGACGAAATGACGCGATCTGATCCGCGGGCAGGACGCCTCTCGGAATCCCGTCCCCTCAGCGGCCCGCCTCCTCAGCGGGCGCGGATCGAAGTGACCTCGTAGGCGACGGCGCGGCCCGTGGACGGTCCGTGGCAGGTCAACCGTCGTGGCGGTGTCCGGTGGGCGTGCACCTCGACCTGCAGGCCGGCCGGGTGCGGCAGGCTGCCGTCGACGTGGATCTGCCAGCGGTCGTCAGCGACGCGGGAGGTCGCGGCGACGGTGTAGTCGTGCCGTCCCGCGGGACCGAAGCGCTCGAGCACAGCCGTCACGGCCGCCTGCTGCGGTGGAAACAGATTCGTGTACCCGCGCAGGTGCTCCGCGTGGATGAGGCCGGCCAAATGCTCCCGGACGGCCGTGACCGCGGAGAGGGCGTCGAGATCGCCGTAGTAGACGCCGTCGGGCGCGATGACGACGTTCGCCGCGAACCTGTCACCCCCTACGTGCGTGCACTCCCACACCAGATCGGGCCAGTGCTCGCTGAGGGCACGGCTCACTGGCCGTCCGCGCACCGCACAACAGGTGTCGTGCCTCCCGTGGGTACAGACGAGGACCACGGGAGGGCAGCCCAGCCTGCCGGGGGCATCGAGGGCACTCGCGATCTGCGCCAGGTCCTCGTCACGGCTCCACCTTCCCCATTGCTGGCGGTATGCGCCGAGGCCCTCGAAGTGCAGGACGGCCCAGTTCGGCGGTTCCTCGCTTCTGAGCCGTCCGTGGCGCCTGACCAGCAGCACGCGGGCCCTGACCGCTTGGGCGGCGGAGTACACGAGCGCTTTGGTGTCCGGCTCGAGATCGAGACCGTCGAAGCCGTTGGCCGGCCAGCCGCCGCGGTACTCGATGAGGATCCAGACCGAACCGTGCGGCGCTGTGCCCATGATCGAGTCGCCGCGTATCCGGGCCGCGTCGGCGCAGAAGAAGCGCTCGGACGCCGACACCGCGTTCACCGCCCAGCGGGCACGACCACACCCGCGTGCAGCAGTCTCCCGACGAGGTCGACGCCGAGGTCGGCGGTGAGGTGGATCCCGCCGTCCAGCAGCCGTTCGACAGAGGGCAGGTCCGCCGTCGGGAAGTCGAGCCATCCCACGCGAGTGAGCAGCCGTGCACCCTCCAGCCGCGCTTCCAGCGCCTCACGAAGCCGGACGCGCGACGCGGGGCCGAGACTGTCGACGGCCCGCAGCTGAGCCAGCGGCCCCAGTGGTGCCGGGCGTGCCTGCCGCCGCTGGGCACGATGGAACCGGGACGCGGAGTCCGCATCGGCGACTGCGGCCATCAGCCTCTTCCTGACGATACCGATCTCACCCTCCGGCCCGTCCACGCCCAGGGGCAGGGAGGTGCGCATCTCGGGGTCGTCCCGCAGCGCGTCGAGCGCGGCCCGGGCGAGCTGCTCGGCCAGCGCGTGGCGTGTCCAGGTGTGGACTCCGAGCGTCAGGTGGATCGAGATCTCACCCTGTGCCTGGGCGGCGTGCAGCCAGCCTCGCGGCAGATAGAGAACGTCGCCGGGCTCAAGCACCGTGTCGGTGTGGGCCTCGCCGCACGCTGCCTCGGCCACCGCGGACCTGAACGCCGTCCAGGGCTGATCGCGGAGGGGGTCGGGATGCACCGGCCGGTGGACGACCCAGCGCTTGGTGCCCTCGACCTGCACCACGAAGACGTCGTGGACGTCGTAGTGGTCGTCGAACCCGCGACTCTGCGGCGGAGTGACGTAGGCATTGGCCTGCACCGGATGCCCCAGCTCCGAGCCGAGCCCCGCACTGAAGTCCGCGACCGGCGCCCATGTGCGTTGCAGGGCCTGCAACACCAGAGTGGCACCGTCGGCGAACGCACGCCACAGAGCGGTGTCGTCCGCCTGATCACCGACACCGGCCCCGACGCCCGCCGGCGACGTGTACGAGGATTCGGGAAGCGTGGCCCCGTTCTTGGCGACGCGGAGAAAGGGGATGCGCAGACCACGGCGCGACACCAGTTCATCCACCGCCTCGGCGGAGAACAGATCGGAGAAGTCACCGGCGCCGCGAGCCAGAAGCGCCGCACGGCCCCACACGTCCCGGGCGAACTCCTGCGGGCCGAGCCCGGTCAGACGTGATATCGACACCGCCGTGTCCGTCGCGCCGGCCGCGCCACCGGCACCCCTCGGGGGCGTACTCAAGAGCGGCTGCCGGACTCCTCGGCGCCTCCGTCGGCTCCGCCGTCGTGGACGCCGGGTGTGCCGGCTGCTCCGCCGTCCGCGGGGCCTTCGGCGCCTCCGTCGGCTCCGCCGTCGTGGGTGCCGGGCGTGCCCGCAGCTCCGCCGTCCGCCGGGCCCTCTTGCTGGTTCGGATCCTGTTCGGGGTTGGTCATGCTTCCTCCAGTAAATGGAAGGGTTGCAGCCGAATTCCCTCGGTGACAGAAAGGGTGTGAGAGAGCGACCTCATCAGGACGTCGCCGTGATCAGCGTACTGCCGGTCGGCGTATGCATCGATTCGGAGGAAGAGGGGCCATGGGGGACGGGGGCGTTGCCGCACCTGTCGGGTGGGGACGTCTGAGGAGGGCTCGTCACCGGGACCCTCGGCCTGGTGGAGTGCGCGGCCTGCCGTCATGGGTGCGTCTCCCTGTCGCCGCAGATATAGGCGTCGCACTCAGCGGTCCGTTTTCGGGCCCAGGTCTTCCTTCGGCCATTGGAGTGACGGAATTGCAGATGCGCGTGTCGGATGGCAAGGGAAGCCGCGTCGCGCCTGATTGCAGGCTCGCTACGGAGGCTACTCCCGGGCTTGGTCCGCCTCTGCGATCGATTCGGTCGTCGGTGTGCATCACACGCGGTCCGTTGTCCTCTGCCGGCCGGTCACCGCAGATCTACGCCTTTGACACCTCGGCCTACGGTGTTTTACTTTGCCATGCAAGTAATGCTGTTCGGGTGGGACCGCGCCCGGCACGGTCCCACCGATCCGATGCTCTCGTCCCGGGAGGACGCCAGATGTCACGCGCCCATGAACAACCCTCCTCGGACTACCTGTTGGGTCACTCACCCACGGAGACCGACCGACTCGTCCTGCAGGCCCGCCTGTACGATCCGATCACGGAACAGGTGCTGCGTCAGGCAGGACTCCGCCCCGGGATGCGGGTCCTCGATGTCGGGTGCGGCGCCGGGGACGTATCGTTCCTGGCGGCGGAGATCGTGGGTCCCACGGGCGCGGTGACCGGAATCGACGCGGCTGCGGATGTGCTGGAGGTCGCGCGTTCGCGCGCCGTGGCGCGCAGGGGGAGCGGACCGGTCGCGCGAGGGCCTCTCAGCTTCGAGCAGACGACTCTGACGGACATCAACCTCGACGAACCGGTGGACGCGGTGATCGGCCGCCTGGTCCTGGGGCATCTGCCCGACCCCGTCGCTGCGCTGCGCTATCTGTCCGGTCTGGTACGCCCCGGCGGGCTCATCCTGTTCCAGGACTTCGACAACTTCCCCCTGCGCGTCGAACCGCCGACACCTCTGGCGGGCGCCGTGCTGAAGGCCATCACCGAAGCGCTCACCGTGGGTGGAACCAGTCTCGGCGCAGGGGCGCGTCTCTACTCGCTCTTCCACCGGGCCGGTCTCCCCCCGTCGGGGCTGTCGGCGACCACACCGATGGGCGGAGCGGAGGACGCCACCGTACTTCCGCTCGTCGTGCAGACCTACCGGGCGCTGTCCCAGGCGGCCCTCCCGGGCAACTCCCGGGACGGCGGCCGTGCGCAGACGATCGGCGACGTAGAGACGCTGCTCCACCGTCTGCGCCAGGAGCTCACCGAGGAACTCGCAACGGTGATCATGCCGACAGCCGTCACGGCCTGGAGCAGAACACCTGAGGCTGAGGGCGCACCGTGAGGGCGCGTGTCCGTCACCCCAGGGCGGATCGGCGTGCGCCACGTGTGAGTCCGGCGAAGATGGTGTGAACCCTGATGGGCGTTTGCCACGTGTCTTGACCGGAGGCACCCTGCATTTCGCACATCGGCGGAAGGCCGGGCGTCCGACAGCCGCCGCTCAGTCCGGCCCGGCGTTGACTGCCGGCACCGCTGACCGGGGTGAGCCGCTTCAAGGCTCCCCGGCTGGTCCGGCCCGTGGGGGGACGGGCCGGCCGGGGTGCGGAGTCCGGTACCTGTCCTGGGGCGGGTACCGGACTCCGCCTTCGACATCCCTCAGAGGGCGGCGAGCCGTAGGCGCCGCGCCTCCCCGCAGCCGACGCTTGCAGACCGGCCGGTCCCGGAACGACGGCTGCCGCGAACGCCGCAGGGTCGCGTCAGACCGTCCTGATCGCCGGGTCGGAGACGCCGGATGCCCCAGTCTCCACATGGCCGGCGAAGCGGCGAAGGAAGGTGCTGTCGGCGTCGGAGACGACCTCGACGTCGTACCATCGAGCCGTCGTGCGCAGGTCGACCGTGTGGGAGACGGTCGCGCCGGGGTTGACCTTGAAGGTCTGAGCCGCGCCGCCGTAGGCGTTGGTGACGGTCAGGTTGACTGCTGTCGGGGCCGAGTTGGTCATGGTGAGCGCCAGATTGCCCCCGCCCGGCACGTGGCGTGCGGTGACCTCCGGGCCCGTCTTCTTCGCCTGGCCCCTCCAGGTACGCAGGAAGCCGTTGGGTCCCCAGACCGTGAGGTCTATCCGGTAGCCGGTGGAACTGCTGGTGCTCCAGGTGTCCGAGAGGGTCTTGCCCGCCTCGACGGTGTAGGGCCAGGGACCGTCCGTGCGGTTGCCCGAGGTGGTGTGGAAGTGTGCGCCGAGGCTCGGGCCGCCGGCGAACGTCAGGGTGAACTTGCCGGTGGACACGGTGGCCCGGCCGTCCACGTACGGGCTGTAGCCGAGGGCGCGGGTCGGCTTGGAGCCCGCCTCCTGCTTCGGCAGGGTGCCCTTTCCCGGCGGGGTCGGGTGGTAGGAGGGGTGACGGTTCCTGTCCGGCGGGACGTAACCGGCCGTGGAGGGCAGCGCGGCGGGTGCCGTGTCCGGGCGGGCGAAGTCGAAGGCCGACGTCAGGTCCCCGCAGACCGCCCTGCGCCACGGCGAGATGTTGGGCTCCTGTACCCCGAAGCGCTTCTCCATGAAGCGGATCACCGAGGTGTGGTCGAAGGTCTCGGAGCAGACGTAACCGCCCTTGCTGTACGGCGAGACCACGATCATCGGCACGCGCGGGCCGAGCCCGTACGGGCCCGCCTCGTATCCTCCGCCGCCCGCGTAGAGGTCCCTCGACACGTCGGCCGTGGACAGGCCCCAGGCGGAGGAAGCCGGGGGGTAGGGCGGGACGACGTGGTCGAAGAAGCCGTCGTTCTCGTCGTAGGTGATGAACAGGGCGGTCTTCGCCCACACCGCAGGATTGGCCGTCAGAGCGTCCAAGACCTGTGAGATGTACCAGGCACCGAAGTTCGTGGGCCAGTTGGCGTGTTCGCTGAAGGCCTCGGGGGCGGCGATCCAGGAGACCTTCGGGAGTGTGCCGTTGACGGCGTCCGCCCGCAGCAGGTCGAAGTAGGTGCCGCCCGCCTTGACGTCGGTGCCGGTGCGGGCCCTCTCGTACAGGGCGCTGCCGGGCTTGGCGTTGCGGTAGTTGTCGAAGTACAGCAGGGAGTTGTCGCCGTAGTTGCCGCGGAAGGCGTCGTTGATCCAGCCCCAGGACCCGGCGGCGTCCAGGCCGTCGCCCATGTCCTGGTAGACCTTCCAGGAGACCCCGGCCGATTCGAGTCGCTCGGGGTAGGTCTTCCAGCTGTAGCCCGCCTCCTGGTTGCCCAGGACAGGGCCGCCGCCCGTGCCGTCGTTGCCGGTGTGACCCGACCAGAGGTAGTAGCGGTTGGGATCGGTGGCTCCGATCATGGAGCAGTGGTAGGCGTCGCACACGGTGAAGGCGTCGGCGAGGGCGTAGTGGAACGGTATGTCGTTCCGCGTCATGTACGACATGGTCGTGGCCGTCTTGGCCGGAATCCACTTGTCGTACTTGCCGTTGTTGTACGCCTGGTGGCCACCGGCCCAATCGTGGTTCAGCCCTTCCAGGAACTGCATGCCGAGGTCGGCCACCTTCGGGTTGAAGGGGAGGACGTCCTTCGTTCCGTCGGACTGGTGGAAGATCGATCGACCGTTGTCCTGGAGTACCGGCCGGGGGTCCCCGAAGCCGCGCACGCCCTTCATGGCGCCGAAGTAGTGGTCGAAGGAACGGTTCTCCTGCATCAGGACGACGACGTGCTCGATGTCCTGGATCGTCCCTGTGCTTCCCTGCGCCGGAATGGCGGCGGCTTTCGCGATGCTCTCGTTCAGCATCGCGAAGGCCGCGGTGCCTCCGGCGATCTGCAGGAACCTGCGGCGGTCGAGCTCTGTCATGGGTGACGACCTCTGGTGTGATGGGGGGTGTCAGGGGCGCCCCAAGGACAGCGGTCCCGGGGTACCGGACGGGGGCAGGTCCGTGACACCCCGCCGTACACCTGGAGAACGTAGCCCCCAGCGGCACGGCCCTGCCCACGAACGGCACGTACCCTCCCACGTCTGCGGCTCGTGGGAGGGTACGTGCACGACGTGCCCGGACAACAGGTGTTGGTGACACGCGTATTGAACGGGGGCCGGATCCCGCCGCCCGTGGACAGCTCGCGAGGAGCACGGGTTCTGCCACCGGTCTTCCTGGGACAGCTGCGGGGGAGTCTCGCGGTCAGTTGTCGACGGACCGGTCGCGCGCGCTCACCGCCTCGGCCCCCGCCTCCACGAGGCCCGTGACGGTCGAGGCCTCGTCCGCCACTCCGGTCCGCTGCGCCACCCCGTGTGCGGCCGTGCCGGTCTGTTCCCCGATGCTGCTCGCGGCCAGAGCGGTATCGGTCAGCGCCGGAGCCAGATTGTCGGCGTGGGCGACGGGGGCGGCCACCAGCAGGAAGGACCCGGCTGTGGCAATGGTGAGGGCTCGGCATACGTTCATGATCGGTACAACGCGCCCCGCTCCCGCAGGACACGCCATGTCGGGCCGACAGGCGTGGGGGGCCCGCCGGTGCCAGGCAGTGGGCTGGTCAGGGCCGACCGGAGTCAGTCGTCGCTGCGGACGATGTTGCGCTCCGGTCCTGTGTCCACCGGACCTTCCGGTTCGCGTCCGGGCTCCACAGTCGCCGGACGGCACGTGCGTACCCGTGCCTCCGGGGGCACCTTGCTGCTTCTCGGCTGGAGGTCTGTCCGCGTATCCATGGCCCTCTCCTCGTATGATCTGTCACTTTCGTTGCCGTACGGGCGGGTTCCCCCTCGGAATCGAGTCATGCCCGACGCGGCATTACCGCAGCGAGTCACCGACCGGCAAACGCCCCGCCTCTCCGTGCGTGACGTCACCGCAGGATCTCGATGTGTCCGTCGGTTCCGTCCACGCGGATGCGCTGTCCGTCGCGGATCAGACGGGTGGCCCGGTCCACGCCCACGACGGCCGGCAAGCCGTACTCCCGGGCAATCACCGCGCCGTGGGTCATCAGGCCGCCCACCTCCGTGACGAGGCCCGCGATTCCGACGAACAGCGGTGACCAGCTCGGATCCGTGAAGGTCGTCACGAGGATGTCGCCCGCCTCCAGATCGGCATCGGCCAAATCGAGGACGACGCGGGCCCTCCCTTCGACGATCCCGGTGGAAACCGGCAGGCCGATCAGCGCTCCGGCCGGTACGTCGTCGCGCCGGTACGCTCCGTCGACGGCCTCGCCGTCCGATGTGAGTACCCGCGGCGGGGTGAGCGCCCGGAACGACCGGAAGGCGTCCTTGCGCTGCTGGATGAGCTGCTCATCCGCCTGCTTCGACCGTGCGACCTCGTGGAACTCCTGGAAGCTGAGGTAGAAGACGTCCTCCCTCTCCCGGAGCACACCGGCCTGTTCCAGGCGCCCGGCCTCCGCCAGCAGGGCCTGCTTGTAGACGGAGTAGCGGTTGATGATGTTGTACTTGGGGTACTCCCGGTACCCGATGAACGTCCGGACGCGGTCGATCATCCGCTTGGTCTCGTCGGCCATGCGCGCGCCGTCCGGCAGGTCCCGCAAGCGTGACAGCACGTCGTGTTCCTTCTTCAGGGCCGCTTCCCGCCCCTGTTCGAAGCGCCTCTTGGCGGCGCCCGGACCGAAGTTCCTGACGTTGTCGAGGATCGCGGGCACGAGCGTGCCGGGGCGCTCGCCCCAACGCGGCCTCGTGATGTCGATCTCGCCGACGCAGCGCATGCCGTACCGGTCGAGGTAGCCCTCGATGGCCTCGCGTGCTTCCCTCCCGCCGGCGAGTCCGTCCAACCCGTCCAGCAGGTCCGCGTCGTCGGCGCCCCGCAGGAAGGCCACCACCTCCGGGTGCGGACGGATCACGTCCGCGACGTCGAGAAGCGCCAACCCCATCTCCGAGGTGACGTTGCCGGGGGCGGACAGCGTGAGTGTGTCAGCGGCGTTCTTCTCGCCCAGCCATTCCCGGAGCGTGTCGTTGAGCCACCACGTGGCCTCCATCCCCGCCATGATCACTTGGAGGTTCAGCGGATCACTGAGAACCCGCTTGTGCTCCTCGAAGGCCTTGAGAAGGAAGTCGAACAGCGCCGGTCCCTTCTTCGTCCGGATGTCGTGCCTCAGCGCTGCGGTCGATGCCCGGCTGCGCTCGATCAGCCCGGAGACGATGTCCGGATCCGTCTTGACCGGCGGGGGGCCGGCCGGCGCCCCGCCGGGGGCCGCGTCCGGGAGCGACGGGATGAAGGCGTCGTGTTCGAGGACCGTCTCCAGGGCGTCCCTGATCAGAGGATCGCCCTTCCCCATGACCTCCAGTAGGCCGGCGCGGCTCGCCGGCGAGGACAGGCGCCGGGTGACGTCGACGAACAGCCTCCCGCCGGCCTCGTGCATCGGCACCATGGCCGTCAGCGCCCACATCGAGGACCCCAGCGGCTTCATGGGGTCGGTCATCATCTGCTGATGACCGACGGAAACGTAGACGTGATTGTCCTGGTCATCCGCTCGGGGGATGGGGAACAGCGTGGTGATCGGCCGGCTCTGCACAATGTGGAAGTCGTCGTCGGTCAGGCACCACTCGATGTCCTGCGGGCCGGTGAAGTGCTGTTCGATCCGTCGTCCGAGCCGCACGAGCCGTACGGCCTGTGCATCCGTCAGTGCCGGCTGTCCCTGCTGTTCCCGGGCGATCGGCACCTCCTTCGTACCACCGCCGGGCACGGCGACAACGGCACGCTGTTTGGCGGCGATCGCCCTGGCGACGACTTCACCCTCCCGGACCCTGAAGACGTCCGGATTCACCAGGCCGGAGACCAGGGCCTCGCCGAGGCCGAAGCCGGCGTCCACGGTGGCCACCTTACGGTTGCCCGTCACGGGGTCGGCCGTGAACATGATGCCGGCCGCCCGCGGGAAGACCATCCGCTGCACCACCACGGCCATCCGCACCGCGCGGTGGTCGATGCCGTTCCGCCGGCGGTAGATCACGGCCCGCTCGGTGAAGAGTGAGGCCCAGCACCGGCTGACGTGCTGGAGGATCGCCGAACGGCCCATGACGTTCAGGTAGGTGTCCTGCTGGCCGGCGAAGGACGCCGTCGGCAGGTCCTCAGCCGTCGCGCTGGAGCGCACGGCACAGGCGGCCTGCTCACCGAGCGGGGCGAGGGCGGCGGTGATCGCGGCCGCGATCCCGCCCGGGACGGCGATCCCCTCGATGGTCCGACGAATCTCCGCGCTGAGCACGCGGATCGCCTCACCGTCCTCCGGGTCCACGCGCGACAGCTCGTCGAGCCGGTCGTCGATCGAAGGTGCTTCCGCCATGATCCGACGGAAGGCGGACGTCGTCACGCAGAAGCCCGGCGGCACGCGGATGCCCTCGATCGACGACAGCTCGCCCAGACGCGCTCCCTTCCCGCCGACCTCGGCGAGTTGCGTCGCGTCGGCCTCGCGCAGATCCACCACGTACTGTCCGGTCATTCCGATACCTCCGAGGCAGCCGTCGTGCTCAGTCGCCCTGCGCATGCCGATCGAATCACCGGCGCCCCCCATTTCGTCGGACCCGTCGCCGGGCGCGCTCCGGCCTCCGGCGGTCGTCCCACAGGTCCGACGTCACAGCGCTTTCCGGACGCCGACAACAACACACGCACTCCGTGCTCCCATTTCCGCAGGTGGTGGCTTCGGCCGATCATTCTGCGCTGCCCCCGGGGCCTTGCCGCAAGCCCCCCTGTGCGCTATAACTTGGAGAGGGCAAGGAGTGGGAAACTCCTTGCCTTCGTCTTTTGCCCCCTGCCCCCGCGCGACGCTGTGGCCTCGTCAGTTCCCCGCGTTCGTTGCCGGGCCGTGGTCAGGACGTCCCCACGACCGGCCCACGTCTTCCGGCGGAGCGGCTCGATCCGCCCCTCATGCGGGTACGAGCGACTCCTTCTTCTCGCTCTTCCAGAAACCGGAGAACGTGATGCGGTCCTTGGGAAGGCCCGCGCGGACGAGGTGGCGGCGCCCCTCGGTGGCGAGCGTCGACTCGCCGACGACGAACGCGTAGCCCGCCCCGTCGACGGTGTCGTGGCGGCGGAGTTCCGCAAGGGCGGCTGCGCCGGGGACCGCGGTCGCGTCGTCCCGGATCACCCAGGTCACCGAGACGCCGGCCGGTGCGGCGAGCGGGCGCTGGTCCCCGGCGAGCGGGATCTCCTGGATGACCCGTCCCACGGTGTCCCGCGGGAGGGAGCGCAGGATGCCGGCGGTCGAGGGCAGGCCGCTCTCGTCGGCGACCACGAGGACCTCGGTGGCGTCCTCGGGGCGGTCGAATATGAGTCCCTGGTCCAGCAGGGCGACCGGGTCACCCGGACGAGTTCCGCAGGCCCAGATCGCCGCCGCGCCCTCGGGCTCACCCTCCGGGCCGCAGTGGACCACGAAGTCGATGTCCATCTCGGCGTCCCGGGGGCGGAAGTCGGCGACGGTGTAGTTGGCGCAGTGCGGCCGCACGGACTCCGGAATGGCGAAGTAGGGATCCCACCATCGCCGGCCGGACAGTTCCGGAAGCACGAACTCGACCTGGTGCGGCAGGCGCAGGAACAGGCGGAACCAGTGGTCGTACCCCAGCCACGGGAAGTCGCCGAGGTGGGCACCGGTGATCGTCACGCGCTGCATCGACGGCGAGTAGCGCTCGGTACGGACCACTTCGCCGCGGAACAGACCGGGGTGCTTGGGCATGAGCCTGGGGGTCTTCGACACGAATAAAGGTTAGCCTAAGCTAACTTTCAGCCCAACCCCCTGGGGTGCCCGCCGCGTCTCCTCTGCGGAGTCTTCGCCGACCGCGGACCGGCGGGCCTGCGGGTCGCCGACGGCCGGGTCAGGCGGGATAGGCGTGCGTCTGTGCGGCCTTGACCGTGGCCCAGACCGAAGCGCCCGGGTGGAGGTCGAGTTCGGCGGCGGCGACGGTCGTCAGGTCCGCGGCGAGAGGCAGGTCGCCCGTGAGGTCCGCACGGATCTGATCGCCGTGCGTCTCGAGTCCCGCGACCTCGCAGTGCCACAGGTTGCGGGCGCTCGCACCGGTGGGCCGTTCCCGGTACAACGTGACGGCACTCGGGGGGAAGGCGACGAAGGCGGGGCCGGCGAGATCTTCGGTGGTGGTGATCACGGGCCCCGCCTCGAGCCGCACCCGGTGACCGGCGGCCTGCCCCTTGAAGAGGTTCAGCCCGACGAGCTGGGCGACGTAGTCCGTACGCGGATGGCGGGCGATGTCCGAAGGGGTTCCCTCCTGTACGACGTGCCCGTGCTCGATCACGACAAGCCGGTCGGCCAGCACCATGGCGTCCAGGGGATCGTGCGTGACCAGAACGGCGACAGCCTCGAACTCCGCCAGATGCCTCCGCAACTGGGAACGCACGCTGAGGCGTGTACGGGCGTCGAGCGCGGCCAGCGGTTCGTCCAGGAGGAGCAGCCGGGGGCGCGTCGCCAGGGCACGGGCGAGTGCGACGCGCTGGGCCTGGCCGCCGGAGAGCAGGCGCGGCTTGGAACCCGCGTACTCGGTGAGCCCCATCCGCTCCAGCCACGGGGCGGCCTGCGCGCGGGCCTCGGACTTGGACGCGCCCTGGCAGCGGGGCCCGAACGCGACGTTGTCCAAGGCCGTCAGATGAGGGAAGAGCAGGTAGTCCTGAAAGACCACGCCCACCGGACGGCGCTCGGGCGGTGTCCTGTCCAGGGCGACGCCGTCCAGGCGCAGGTGCCCTCCGGTGAGCGGGGTGAGGCCTGCCAGGGCGCGGAGGGCTGTGGTCTTGCCCGCACCGTTCGGCCCGAGGAGCGCGACGACTTCCCCGGGGGCGACGGCCAGTGTCGTGTCGAGACGGAACGCGCCGCGGTCCAGCACGAGGTGTGCGTCCAGCCCTTCAGACCGGCTGTGGTCCGTGCCGCGGGAACGGCCGGACTCCTGGCCCGTGTGTGTCATGAGGCGGCCATCCAGCGGTCGGGCGGTCCGGCGCAGACCGTGGGGGAGTGGGTGAAGCGGGTCATGTCACGGTCATCCACCGGTCGCGCAGCCCGGCCAGGACCGCGATGGAGACGGCGAGCAGGACCAGGCTCAGCGCGATGGCAGCCGCGGGATCGCTCTGCAGCGCCAGGTAGACGGCCAGGGGCATGGTCTGCGTACGGCCCGGAAAGTTTCCGGCGAAGGTGATGGTGGCGCCGAACTCGCCCAGCGCGCGGGCCCACGCCAGGACGGAGCCGGCGGCGATGCCAGGCATGATCAGCGGCAGTGTGACCCGCCTGAACGCCGTGAAGCGGGAGGCGCCGAGTGTCATGGCAGCCTCTTCGAAGCGGGGATCCGCCGCACGCAGCGTGCCCTCGACGCTGATGACGAGAAACGGCAGGGCCACGAACGACTCGGCGACCACGACCCCTGCGGTGGTGAAGGGAAGGGTGATACCGAACCACGCGTCCAGCCACTGCCCCACGATCCCGTTGCGGCCGAGTGCCAGCAGCAGTGCGACACCGCCCACCACCGGGGGCAGGACCAGAGGCAGCGTCACCAGGGCACGTACGAAGCCCCGCCCCGGGAATTCCGTCCGTGCGAGCAGCCATGCCAGTGGTACTCCCAGCACCACGCTCACGGCCGTAGCCGCGCTCGCGCAGATCAGCGACAACTGGAGGGCGTCCCAGACCTCCGGGCTGGTCAGCTGCTCCGGAAGGCTGCGCCAAGGCGCCCGCACGAGGAGGGCGGCCAGCGGGAGCAGGAGGAACGCGAGGCCGACGACGGCGGGCAGCAGCAGCGGCAGAGGTACCCCGCGGCGACCGCCGGACGGCCGATCACGCCTCCCTCCCGGCCCGCCGCCGCGGGTGTCTCCACCCGTGGCGGTCCGAGCCGCGGCACCTGACTTGTCCAGCTCGGTCACGGCTCGAGGAATCCTGCTGAGGTCAGGACCTTCTGCCCTTCGGTGGACCGCACGTACCCGATGAACGCCTTGGCCGCTGCGGCGTTGGGTGCGTCCTTGAGCAGAGCGATCGGGTAGTCGTTGACGGCGTCGGCGGACTCGGGGAATTCCACGCCCTCCACCTTGTCACCCGCGGCCCTCACGTCGGTCCTGTACACGACGGCGGCGTCGGCCTCCTTCAGCTCGACCTTCGTCAGGGCGCTCTTGACGTCCTGCTCGTAGGAGACCGGGGTGACCTTCAGCCCGGCGCTGTCGAGGGCGTTCTGCGCGGCGGTGCCGCAGGGCACCGTCTTGTCGCAGAGAACCACCTTGAGGTTCGGATCGGTGAGGTCCTTCAGGGAGTCGATTCCGTCGGGATTGCCGGGAAGAGTGGCGATCTCCAGCTGGTTGCGCACGAAGGTCGCGGGCGTCCCGGACACGTCGCCCGCATCGGTGACGATGGCCATCGTCTTGGGGCTGGCGGCGGCGAAGACATCCGTCGGGGCGCCCCCCGTGATGCTCGCCGCGAGACTGTCGCTGCCGCCGAAGCTGAAGGTGACCTTCGTGCCGGGGTGGGACTTCTCGAAGTCCTCGCCCAGGGTCGTGAAACTCTCCTTGAGGGAGGCTGCGGCGAACACGGTCACTGTGCCCGACAACTTCTCCGACACGTTCGACGCCGACGGATCCGATGTCGGCGACGGGTCGTCGGAGGAGGAACAGGCGCTCAGGGCCAGCAGCGCGGCCACGCCTGCTCCGGCCATCCGCAGGGTCCACTGCGCGGAACGGGTCATCTCGTGTCCACTCCCTCTGACTCTTCGGAAGAGTCCGTCGGCATTCCGCGGGAAGAGCCCGGCGGGCCCGTCCCCCTCTGACGGGGGCTGTCGACCTTCCGGCGGGCCGCCACCCGCCGCAGGCGCAACCCCGAGGTGCGCGGACTCGTAAGCGGTCAAGCCCCCACCTCCCGATCCGCGACGCCCGCATGCGCTGATCATACTGCTGCAGATTCAAGGTGTAAGTCACTTGTGGCATTGCATGAGCTGGACTGGACGCAGGAGAGGTGGGCATGTGCGTTTATACGGTCCTGCCGTCCGGGTACGTCATTCCCGGAGGTGGTCTCTCGTGAACCAGTCGGTCGCGGCAGCCGATCCCCTGGCGGAACTCGCCGCCACCACGTCCTGCTCTCCTGGGCCGAGATCGACCCGGACTTCGGACGGGCGCCCGTCCTGCTCGCGGCGAGGATCGACGAGACGCCTCTGGACCGGATCGGCCCTCAACTCATGCTGCCTCAGGACCGCTGCGGCGCCAGGCGCATCAGTGGAATCAACGGCATCCGCGTGGACGGCGGATACCCCGTCCAGTGCCTGAGGCGGGCGCGTGGCCTGCGCCCCCTCCGCGGACGGTGCCGCGCCGGCCGAGGCGGGTATGGCCCGGGTCGAGACGGGCGCCGGTCACCCGGGCGAGGGCGGCGTCGACGCGGTGTTCAGGAACGGTCGACGTGCACGTTGGTGGACTTCACGCGGGCGGTCGCCTCGACCCCGACCTCCAGTGCGAGCTCCTCCACGGCCTCACGCGTGAGCAGCGACACCAGGCGGTGAGGTCCCGCCTGGATCTCCACCTGGGCCGCCACGTCGCCCAGTTTCACGGCGGTGACGATGCCGTGAAAGGCGTTGCGTACCGAGGTGTACGAGGCGTCGTCGACTTCGCCCGTGCCGGCGATCTCCACCGAGAAGGCCGCGAGGTCCTTCCCGTCGATGAGCCGGCGCCCGCTCTCGTCACGATGGGTCGCCACCCTGCCCGCGTCCGCCCAGCGGCGGGCCGTATCCGGACTCACGCCCAGCAGTCGAGCGGCCTGGCCAATCGTGTAGAGCTGCATAGTCTGAACATAGAGCCTTGATTCATGCACCTGCAAGCAGATAGGGCCATGAAGGTGGGTAAATGCAAGCTTGCGACGGCATATTGCCTCGCGCGGGCGCGAAACGACGGCTTCGCCGTTCGGCCGCGCCGTGGCGACTGCTGCGTGATGTTGCCGCCCGACATGATCGAGTCGGCGAACGCCGCTCACGATACGCCCGGCCGCTCCGCCGGTACGCCCCTCGCCCTCCACCTGGGGCTGTGCTCCTTCGACTCCCCTTCGTCACCTTCTTGACAGGTGACGAAGAGTAGGTCAGAGTCGTCACTGTTCAGGGAGGTGTCGGAGGAGCGGCCAGCGTGGCGTGCCCGGCCGGCGCCTCGTTGATTCACATGGTCGCGTGGGGCGCTGAGCCCCCGTCGCCCGAAACCGAGGCCGCGGACGTCGCCGGGCAGGCGACCGCCGCACTTCGGTGGCCCACGCCCAGGAAAAGCCGCGTCGGTTCAAGGCGCGCGTCTCGCGGCTGGAGTCCGACGCACCGACGGTGTGTCGCTGGCCGCACAGCAGTCCGAGAAGCCGCGAACGCCGCGGCTCTCCGCTCACGAACCTCGCCGGGGTGAACAAGACCCGGCGGTCCCGCCCGGAGGTAGTTTTGATCACGCTGGTCCTCATCGGGCTGATAGGCGGCTTCATCACCGCTATTTCTCCGTGCATCCTCCCCGTGCTCCCGCTGGTCTTCCTCTCCGGCGGAGTCCAGGGAGGAAAGCCGGAACAGGCCACGACCCGCAGCCGGCGGCCGTACGCGGTGATAGCCGGACTCGTCGTCAGCTTCACGCTGATCACGCTCTTCGGGACGCTGGTGCTCAGCGCGCTGCCGCTTCCCCAGGACATCATCCGGTGGGCCGGCCTCGTGGTGCTGCTCGTGCTCGGCGTCGCCATGATGTTCCCGAGGGTGCAGGACCTGCTGGAACGCCCCTTCGCCCGCATCGGGCAGCGGCAGGTCGGCGGAACGCGCGGCGGCTTCTTCCTCGGCCTGGCCCTCGGCGCCGTCTACGTCCCCTGTGCCGGGCCCGTACTCGCTGCCATCACGGTGGCGGGCGCGACGCACCGGATCGGCGTGGACACGGTCGCCCTCGCCATCGCGTTCGCCCTCGGCACGGCGATCCCGCTGACCTTCTTCGCGCTGGCCGGCCAGCGCATCGGGGAGCGCGTGCGCGCGTTCCGCAGCCGGCAGCGCCGCGTCCAGTTCTTCGCGGGGCTGACCTTCGTCGTCCTGGCCATCGGCCTCACCTTCAACGTCACCGACGCCCTGCAGCGCGCAGTCCCCGACTACACGGCCAGCGTCAACAAGGCGATCTCCGGGTCCGCCGTCACCGGCGCGCTCGGCTCGGAAGGCAGTGAGAAGCTGCGCCAGTGTGTCCAGCAGCCGTCCTCCGGTCTGCACGACTGCGGCGAGGCGCCCGAGTTCACCGGCATCCAGTCGTGGCTGAACACACCCAAGGGTGCACCGCTGACCCGGAGCTCGCTCAAGGGCAAGGTCGTCCTGGTCGACTTCTGGGCGTACTCCTGCATCAACTGCCACCGCGCCAGCGAGCACATCAACGCCTGGTACGACAAGTACAAGGGGCACGGTCTGGAGGTCGTCGGCATCCACACCCCCGAGTACGCCTTCGAGCACGACGCCGGGAACGTCAAGGCGGGCGCCAAGCGCCTCGGCATCACGTATCCGGTCGCTCTGGACAACGATTTCAGCACCTGGCAGAACTACAGCAACGTCGCCTGGCCCGCCGAGTACCTGATCGACGCCGATGGACAGGTGCGAAACGTCGCCGTCGGCGAGGGCGGCTACGCGGACAGGGAGAAGCTGATCCGGGAGCTGCTGACCCAGGCGAACCCCGGCACGACCTTGCCGGCGCCCACGGGCCTGCCGGACCACACCCCCACCGACCGGACTCAGACGCCTGAGATCGGCCTGGGCGTGGGACGCAGCGATGCTGTCGCCAACGGGCCGCTGGAGGGCGGACGCCGAGACTTCAGCTACGCGGACAGGCCCGCACTCGGCCAGTACGCCCTCACGGGAGGCTGGGACGTGGGCAAGGAGTCGGTGACCAGTGGCCACGACGCCGGAATCACGCTGAACTACTCCGCCCGCGAGGTCTACCTGGACGTGGGCGGGACCGGCACCGTCACCGCGACCGTGGACGGCAGGAAGACCACGCACAAGGTTTCTGGTGCACCCAACCTCTACCGTCTGGCGACTGGCCATGACGCGCGGAACGGGGTGGTGACCCTCACGCTCTCCCCGGGTCTCAAGGCGTACTCCTTCACCTTCGGGTGAGACGCCGCCGGCTTCCGGTCAGGGGACGACCTCGGGGTCGTCCCCCGACCCGGGCGCAATCCGGCCGTGAGCGCCGGCCGGTGTCCGTCGGGCCGGGCGGTTCCGCGTCCGCGGTCAGGCCGGGGCCGGGCTCTTCGTGAGCTTCCGTGCCGCGGCGAGTTCCTCGCGGGACGCCTCTTCGGCGTGCTCCAGATACCCGTACGCGTCGTCGCCGACCGGGATCCGCAGGGGTGTGGGCGCGTCTGCGGCCACGATGCCGAGCACTTTCGCCGCGAAATCCTCGGGGCGGCCCGTCCCGGGGTTGGACGCCAGCCCGCGGGAGCCCTCCAGCATGGCGCGGTTCGTCCCGTCGTAGGCGGAGATATGCCGGCCGGCTTCGCTCATCGAGACGCCGTAGCGCGTGGCGAACATGCCCGGTTCGAGAACGGTGACGCGGATGTTGTGCGGGGCGGCCTCGAACGCCAGGGTCTGGCTCATGCCCTCCAGGGCGTGCTTCCCGGCGGTGTACGCGGCCAGGCCGGGGAAGGCCGTCCGGCCGACGACCGAGGAGACGTTGAGGATGTGACCGTGCCCCTGGGCCCGCATGAGGGGCAGGACGAGGCGGGTGAGTCTCCAGGGGCCGACGACCAGGGTCTCCAGCTGGTCCCGCAATTCCGCGTCCGACACCTCCTCGACGGCGCCGAACAGGCCGACTCCGGCGTTGTTGACGAGGACGTCGATACCACCGAGGCGGTCGGACGCGGTGCGCACCGCCTGTTCGCAGGAGGCGGCGTCACGCAGTTCGAGGGGGACCGGGGTGATGCGGCCGGGCCAGGCGGCGGCGAGCTCCTCCAGGTCGGCCGTCTTGCGGGCGGTGACCGCCACCTCGTCCCCGGCCCCGGCCGCTGCGCCGGCCAGGGCGTGACCGAGGCCTGAGGAGCAGCCCGTGATCAACCAGCGTCGTCCCATTGTTCCCCCGTGATGTCTGATGCGGTTCCGGATGGTGGGTGGCGGTGCTGTGGGTGCCGTGCCGTCGCCGCCCCGGTACAGGTGGCGGCGCGGGCCGAAGTCGCCCCACCGGCGCGCAGTGGTGCCGTCGTCGTGAGGTCCCGCGGGTGGTACGTCGTCGGCGGCGGAGGTCGCGACTGCCCAGCGATGGCGGCAGTTCATGCTCGTGGGATTCCGGGGCGGGGTCATCCCTCCGGCGGGGGCGCGCGGAGGCACCGAGGCGCGCGAACCGGCGCGCCCGCTCGTCCGGCTGTGCCACGTCGCTCCTGCGGCCCGTCATCACCGGGCGCGAGCACGTGCGCTCGGTGCCGCGCGAGTCCCCTTGAATCAGGCGCGTCGATCGCCCCGATGGAGCACCCCCTCAGGGCGTCGCCCTTGGGACATGACCCATGTACGTCACGGTCACGCAGGGTCCAAAAGCCCTTCGTTTCCCTACCGTTCGGCAGAACGATCTTCTGCACACCTGGGAGCAGAACATCACCGCGACCTCGGCCGACGGAAACCCCCGGCCGATCTCGAGGAAGGGCGACCGCACGCGTGGGTGTGTTCGACGCAACCGGCCCCCCTTCAACTCCCACCCAGGCGATCACCCACCTCAGGCGGGGCTGCGGTCCCTCGGAACAGCAGGGGAATCCTTTGAGCCCAACACCGAGACGCTGGAGCGTGCTCGCCACCGTCGGCGCCGCTCTTCTGACACTCGCGAACCCCGCCGACGCGATCCCCCATCCATCCGCAGCACCCCCGGACGCCCGGCCGGTGCCCGGCGCACGGCACGAAGTGCCTCCGGGTGCGCACTCCGTGACTCTGATCACCGGCGACGTGGTCACCACCCACCGGTCCGGGACCGCGGGCGGCACGGTCGAGGTCCGCAGCGCGACCGGTACCACCGCCCAGGCGCGCGTCATGGAGTCAGGCGGCGACCTCTACGTCTACCCCGAAGACGCACTGGCCTACGTGGCGGCGGGAACACTGGACAGGCGACTGTTCAACATCAGTGACCTCGTGGCGGACGGATTCGACGACGCGCACCGCGACCGTCTGCCCCTGATCGTGTCCTACTCCGAGACCGCGGCGGGACTGCGCCCCACCGACCTACCGGGCTCGGGCCGGACCAGGACCCTCAGCAGCGTCCACGGCGCGGCCGTGAGCACCGACCGTACCCGCTCGGCCGACTTCTGGCAGGCGGTCACCAAGGCTCCCTCCGCCAGGTCGTCGCAGGAATCCACGCTCCCCGGTGCGCCGGCCTTCGGTGCCGGGATCGCCCGGATCTGGCTGGACGGTGTCGTCAAGGCCGACCTCGCCGACACCACCGCCCAGATCGGCGCACCGCGTGCCTGGGAGGCCGGCGACACCGGACAGGGAGTGGATGTCGCCGTCCTCGACACCGGCGCCGACACCGGACACCCCGATCTGGCCGACCGGATCACGACCGCGCACAGCTTCGTGCCGGACGAGGACGTGACGGACCGCAACGGGCACGGCACGCACGTCGCATCCACCATCGCCGGAACCGGAGCAGCGTCGGCCGGGAAGGAGCGGGGTGTCGCGAGCGGAGCCGGCCTGCACATCGGCAAAGTGCTCTCGGACAGCGGCAGCGGCCAGGATTCGTGGGTGCTCGCCGGCATGGAGTGGGCCGCTTTGGACCGACACGCGAAAATCATCAACATGAGCCTGGGGTCCAGCGACCCTTCGGACGGCACAGACCCCCTGAGTGAGGCGGTCAACCGCCTGAGCGCCCGGACAGGAGCCCTGTTCGTCGTTGCCGCGGGCAACTCCGCGGCGCCCGGCAGCATCGGCGGCCCGGGCGCCGCGGACGCCGCCCTGACGGTGAGCGCCGTCGACTCCTCCGACGATGTCGCCCCGTTCTCCAGCCAGGGCCCACGCGTCGGGGACGGCGGCCTCAAGCCGGAGATCACCGGTCCCGGTGTCGACGTGCTGGCGGCGCGCTCCCGCTACGCCCCTGAAGGCGACGGCAGCTACCGGACACTGAGCGGCACCTCCATGGCCACCCCTCACGTCGCCGGCGCCGCGGCCCTGCTCGCCTCCGCACACCCCGGCCTGAGCGGTGCACAGCTGAAGGACCTTCTGGTCAGCAGCTCGAAGCGGACTCCCGAGTACGACGCCTTCCAGGCCGGCAGCGGCCGGGTCGACGTTCCTTCGGCGTTGCACGCCGAGGTCTTCGCTTCGGCGACGGCGTTCGCAGGCCAGGTCACGACCGGCAGCGTCGGTGCGGTCCAGCGCCCGGTGACGTACACCAACACCGGCGCCACCGCCGTCACCCTGGCGTTGACCGTCGAGGCGCCGCATGCCCCGGACGGCTTGTTCCGCCTGTCGGCATCGCGTGTCGTCGTGCCCGCACACGGCACCGCGACGGTGACGCTCACCATCGACGGGGCCACAGCGGACGGAGACGGGCGCTGGACGGGGCAGGTGGTCGCGGCCGACCCGGCCGGCACGGTGATCACCCACACCGCGGTGTCGCTCGGCGATGTCGCGCACAAACTCACCGTCGTCCTCAAGGACGCCGAGGGGAAGCCCATGTCCGGGGTCGTCGAGGTACTTCGCTCCGGCAGGCACGACCCCGACTTCTACGTCGCGGACAGCAGCGGCCGGCTGACGGCCTTCCTGCCCCGGGACGTCTACTCCGTGCTGTCGTTCAAGGCCGTCCAGGGCGTGCACGGTGCGCATTCGATGGGCATGGCACTGCTCGGCGATCCCGAGGTGCGGCTCGACCGCGACGCCACCGTCACCATGGACGCCGCGAAGGTGCGCCGAGTCGACATGACCGCACCACAGCGCACCGAAGCGACCTACCAACGCCTCGAATACAACCGGGCGATGGGCGGCGGTGTCTGGCGCGACTACATGGAGACCCAGACCGGCTACGACAGCCTCTGGGCCCAGCCCACGACGGACAGGGTCACCTACGGAGACTTCTACCTCGGCGCCCGCTGGCGCAAGGAACAGCCTGTGCTCGACGTGTCCACCGCCACCTCGGACTACACCGACGTCCTGCGCCAGGCCGACGTCACGCCGCTGCCCCGGGGGAGGTACACGCTCCCGCTGATCACCGCCGGGGACGGGGCGAGGACGGACTACGCGCGCCTCGACGCGCGCGGCAAGGCTGTCGTCGTACGCCGTAACGGCAGGGTGAGCGACGCCGACCAGGCGGCGGCAGCTGTCGCCGCCGGTGCGAAGCTGCTCCTCGTCGTCAATGACCAGCTCGGGCGTGAGGTCCGCAGTTACGCCGTCGACGGCCCCGCCCCCATCGACGTAGCCCTGCTCAGCACGGACGAGGGCGACAGGCTCGTCGGCCAGGCATCCCGCCGCGGTGCCCGCCTCAAGGTCGGATCCCAGCCGGACAGCCCCTACGTCTACGACCTGATGTGGACGTGGCACAACGAGATCCCCGAGCGCCTCGTCGTCCAGGGCGGTCCGGGGAACCTGGCCCGGGTGGACGTCAGTTTCGACAGTCCCGACTCGACACGTGGAGGCGGCGAGTTCCGCTTCGACTGGCCCGTCTACTCGGACTGGGGTATCGGCCTGACGGTACGTGAGTCCATGAACAGCCGGCGCGTCGACTGGGTCTCCACCGGGCCCGGCAACAGCTGGGGCCAGGAGGCGTACATCGATGGCCTGCTCTACGAGACCGAGGCCAGGAACACCTATGAGCCGGGCAGCAGGCACACCCAGGAGTGGTTCAGACCCATCGCGCGTCCCCACCTCAACAACAACTACAAACTCCCCACGCGCGACGGGAGCTGGATGACTCTCGACGTCCCCGGATGGGGCGGCTCCGACCATGTCGGTGCGTCCATGGACTACCAGCGCGTCCGGCAGACCCTCACCCTCTACCAGGGTGCCGACCAGCTCGCACAGGCCACCTACAACACCACGGTCACGGCCCAGGTACCCCGTCCCGACCGGCGGCCGTACCGGCTGGTCCTCGACGCGAGCAGGGACGCGTCCGTGAGCCCGTACTCCGGGACGACGCACACCGAGTGGGCCTTCGCCTCCGCGGCCACCGCTACGGACCGTCCTGCCGTCCTGCCGCTGCTCCAGCTCGACTACGCGATCGACACGGACGCGGCAGGCAGAGCGGGCAGGGGCGCGAAGCTGGCTGTCTCCGCCTCCCACCTGCCGGGTGCGTCCGGCGCGGGCGCCGTCTCCTCCCTCACGGTGGACTTCTCCTACGACGACGGACGCACCTGGCAGCGCGCGCGCCGCACCCACGACGGGCGCTTCGAGCCGGCCGCGCCGCGCAGGGCCCGCTTCGTGTCGGTCCGCGCCACCGCTCAGGACGCCGCCCACAACACCGTCATCCAGTCCGTGACCAGGGCTTTCGGCCTCCGCTGACCGACGGCTGCCGATTCGGCGGGCCGCTCCTTCGGGTGCGGCCCGCCCCACGGGCGGGCCCGCGGCCGGCGGCGCACCGGTCGCCCGGAAGCGCGGGGCCGCCTAGAATTTCCCGCATGGGCAGCCGGTCCTTCGATGGCAGCAGCGCGGGGGTCGGAACGGACCGCCGAGACCACCTTCCGCAGACCGGGAAGAGTGGTCTGGCGGCTGTTCTCAACCGCGCGCTGCAAAGTGCGGTGCACCGGCTGAACGCCGCTACGGCCGTCGTGTACCTCCTCGACGAGGACGGCACCCAACTCCGTACGGCGATGATCGGCGGCAGTCCTCCGTCGGCGTACACCCTTCCCGGGCGGATGCCCCTCGACGCGTCCTATGCCTCCGCCCGTGCGCTGGCTTCCGGGAACGTCGAGGTTCTGGCCGATCCGGATCTGATCGAAGTAGATAACAGCGACGGGGCGCCCTACCCGTACGTCGCCATCTCGGCCCCCCTCACAGCGCCGGGCCACCGCTTCGGCGCCATCACCGTACTCCGGCTCGAGACCTACGGCGGCTGCGCGCAGGCGGATGCCGAGGCGATGCGGGACATCGCAGACGAACTCGCCCTCGACCTCGCGGCGCTCGCGGAGGAGGGCGTCGCCGTCACGCCGGGGCACATGCCCGTGCTCGTGCCGGCGTTCAGCGCACACGCGGAGAACCGCACTCCCGGCTGGGGCATCCCCGACGTCCCGGGATCCGCGGGGATGAGCCTCGTCTACCCGATGCGACGACTCGCCGACATGCTGAACCGGGCCACGACCATGGACCACATCGTCAGGGCGGCCAGATTCTGCGTCATGATCCCCTTCCGCGCCCAGGCTCTGGCCCTCGTCTCGGCCAGGGAGGGACGACTCTGGGTCCTCGGACACACCGGAGACTCGTCGGACATCGCCAGGAACCTGCACGGCGCGGTCCTCGACGACTCGACGCCTGCGGCGAAGTCGGTCCGCGACCGTCCTGTGTTCATCTCCCACCCTTCGGCGGACGAGTCGCAGACGGAGGCCTACCTCCCCCTTCTGGGCAGCAGGCACGCCACGGACCTTCTTCCCGCGGAAGGCGCGGACGTCGTGGGCCTCTGCTGCCTGACGTTCGAGCGGACCCGCGACTTCCCGCCCGAGGAGAGAGCGATCCTGAACATGATGGCCGGGTCGCTGGGCGCGGCGGTGGAACGCGTCGAGCTGGGCAGGCAGCAGCGCGCCGCGGCCGAGACCCTGCAGAGGCAGCTGCTGCCGCCCACTCTCTCCGAACTGGCCAGGCTGACCACCGCAGCGCGCTATCGGCCCGCCGTCGTCACCTCCGAAGCCGGTGGGGACTGGTACGACGTGATCATGCTTTCGGACGACCGGGTGGTACTGGTCGTCGGAGACGTGGAAGGCCATTCCATGGAGAGCGCCGCCGTCATGGGACAGGTCCGCAGCGCACTGGTCGCCTACGTGACCGAAGGCCACCGGCCGGCGGCGGTGATCGACAGGACCGGCAGGTGCCTCACGGCCATGGGCGCGGGTCTGCTGGTCACCTGCTGTGTCGTCGCCCTGGACACGGTCGCGGGCATGGCCGAGGTGGCGCTGGCCGGGCATCCCGAACCCCTGGTGCTGTTGCCCGACGGAAGCACCGACACCCTGCACGCGCCCGCCAACGTGCCGCTCGGCGTCACCGCTGAGGCGGGTTACCTGGGGCGTGAGCACACCCTCGTGCCCGAGTCGATCCTCATGCTGTACTCCGACGGACTGCTCGACTGGAGCGCGGCCGACCCCATGGCCGGCGCGAGAGCGCTGCTCGGCTCGGGCGACCCCGCTGCGCTGCCCGATCTCGAGGAACTGGCCGACCACCTCATCGCCGACACGACGGGACCCCAGTACCGACGCGACGACGCGGTCCTGCTCCTCGCCCGATGCGAACACGTCGACGGTGAGGTGGTGCCGCGGACCGACAGCCTCCGCATCCAGCGTCGCGACCTGCGCGGCGTCAAGACGGCACGCGACTTCGTGGACGACCGGATGCGAGCCTGGGGACTCACCGAAATGGCGGACGGCCTCCAGCTCGTGGTCTCCGAGATCGTGACCAACGCTCTCGTCCACGCCGGCAGCGACGTCGAACTGCGCCTGCGGGTCTTCGCGGAGCGCGTCCGGATCGAGGTACGGGACTCGGCCAGCAACCCGCCCGTCCCCTCGCCGCTGTCACTCTCCGAGGAGGGGCTCTCGCAGGCCGAGCACGGTCGTGGCCTCTTCATCGTCGACGCCTTGACCGAGGGGTGGAAGAGCTTCCCGAACGGCCGGGGCAAGACGGTCTCCCTGGACGTGCTGATCCCGGACAGCTGAGAGTGCAGGGCGCGCCTGCGAGCTGTGCGGCAAGTCCGTTGCCTGGTACGTCGGTTGGCCCAGGTGCGGCCAGGGCCGGGCGATGTCACGCCGGCCGGGCCGGCCCCGCTCCGGGCAGGCCGAGGAGTCGGCGTGCCACCACTTCGACGGGCTCGTCGCGTTCCTTGGCCAGGGCGGTCACCGCCCGGCAGGCGAGTTCGTTGATCCCGAAGGCCAGCGCGTCCGGTGCGACCCACCCAGCCGCCTCGTCGAGACGGTCCGGGTTCTCCTCGACGCTCGCGGTCACATAGATCGCGGCGGCTTCGAAGACGTTGTGCCGCGGCCGGGCCGGGTCCCTCGGGGGCACGGGGACGGGCGGATGGGCGGTGAGGACTCTTCGCAAGGGTGCGAACGCACGACGGGCGGAGATCACGAGCAGCCACCTTCCCCTGACGACGGTCTGCGTGTGACCGCGTTCACCTCAAGTCTTCCACCGGGCCATGGAGTTCGAACGCAATGTACGGGTGGATGCCGCCGCCGACGCGGCGCCGGCATCCACCCGGTTCCGGGTCAGTCCTCAGCCGGGTCGCTGTCCGTCCGACGTCACCGCCCCGGGTGGAGGTAGGCGCGCCGGACCGTCTGACGGATGCCGGCCCCCGTGGCGTCGGTCGCGGCCACCCGCAGCGTGCGTTGATCTGCGCGGTGCTCCGGTCCAGGACCGGGGCCACTTTCGCATCCAGTCACATGCGCGGAGTCGAGGCCACCCGGGCCCCCGGGGCGATCCCGCGGGGGCCGGCGCCGCCCAGAAGCGGCTCAGATCCTTGTCCGCGACGTAGAGCGCGCTGGCGCCGATGCGCGTCAGCCGCTGCGAAGGCGCCGTCGGGTCGTCCATGCCGGCCAGCCGCTTCGCGAGCGTGGCGGCCGACTTGCGGGAGCCGGCGGTCGCCTTCACCAATCGGTGCGTGCGGTGCCGGAGACGATCAGCGGCAGGGCGTCCGCGTGCGCCTCGTCGTAACCCTGGGCGATCAGGGAGGTCACGTCGAACAGGCTGCGGTCCAGGGTTCCGGTGGTCACCAGATCCATGGCGTCGGACGGCAGCACCGAAAGGGAGCCGTCCGTCTCCTGGGTGTGGAAGACGATCCCCTCGCGCCCCGGTCCGGGTTCGACCGCAGCGGTGCGTCGTCCGTCGGGCCCCGGGGTCAGGATCACCCGGTCACCGGTCAGCAGTCGTACGGCAACTGCAGCGCCCCGGCTGCTTGTCTGCGCTTCATCGGTCCCGGACGTGCCGGCCGAGGCTTGAGGTATGGCCCCGATCGTCATCAGCAGTCCTGCCGAGATCGCCGCCGTCAGGCGGTCCATGACATCCGTTCGGTACCTCTCGTCCAAGCCGTGCTCGTGTGGTGTCCATACCTCCTGGGGGCGGGATGGCCACGTCACCGGTTTTCCGAGGTCACAACGGTGACATGTCGCAAGAGCGACATCCGGTGGCATCGGCGGGACGAGGGTGGCGTGACGCGACAGGAGTGCGGAACGGGGTGGCCGGGGTTGTGCGGCACGACGGGTGGAGCGCGGACAACTGTCCACGCCGAACAGGGAGTTCCGCAGCGGGGGCTGGCGGGAACCAGACGAGGACGGCCTAGGAATCCGATGGCGGTTATGTCAGATTCGGGCTGTTTTGATACGAAAGGACCGTGGTGAGGCGACCTGGAGCCTGCCGGCCCGGGTTGGTGTGCCGGCCGGGCGATCCTGCCGTCACCTGTTTGACAGGTGACGGTATTGCTGTGAGGATCAAGTCACCGCTTGAGCGAGTGACGCACGATCCGCGTCCTCGTCCAACGGTCCGCGACGCACGGGATCCGTGTGTCTCCCCTCCGAGAAGGACATCTCATGCCGCACACGTACACCGCCGCTGTGAAGGTCACCGGCGAGGGCCGCAACGGCGGCCACGCCCGATCCGACGACGGTCTGCTGGACACCGGTCTGTCGCTGCCGAAGGAGCTCGGCGGGGCAGGTGGCGCCACCAATCCCGAGCAGCTCTTCGCGGCGGGCTGGTCCGCCTGCTTCCTGGGGGCTGTCCGTCTCGCGGCCGCGGAGGGCAAGATCCGGCTGACCAGCACCGAGATCGACACCAAGATTTCGCTGGACCACGGCGACGACGGTTTCTCCCTTGCCGCCGTCCTCGACCTCACGGTCGGGGGCATCACGCAGGCCGAGGCCGAGGATCTCGCCCACGCCGCTCACCAGATCTGCCCTTACTCCAAGGCGACCCGCGGCAACATACCCGTCACGATCAACGCCTTCGCCGTCTGACCCACAGGGTAACGGCCGGTGCCACGAGCCGCAGGTCCCCCACTCGGCGTCACATCCCGGTGCGGGACCTGCGGGCACGCACGAGCCGACGGGAATGCCTGTCGACCCGTCGGGTCTGTGCCGGCAAAGGATCGCCGGGGGAGGGGTCTCCTCCGGAATTTCAGGCGTGCGTTTCCTGCGTACGAGCCGGAGCACCCGCGGCAGGGGACGGCCGGCCGGGCACGGGCGCGGCCATGACGGAAAGGGAAGCTGTGGCCACCTCGCCATTCCTCCGCGGCAGGGCCTCGGTCCCGCGGAGGGCGGTGGGCCTGACCCACTCGGACGTCCGCACCGCGCTCGAGGACGCGCGTATCGATCACTTCGGTGTGTGCCACGACGAGGCGGCCGACGACGGCGGCCACGGTGCGGCGGTGCTCGCCGAATGGGAACGCATCGAGCAGTTGCTCGCCGGCACCACAGCCGTCTACATGCCCGGTTCCGACCCGCTCGTCCAGGAGGAGCGCGCGGCCGGGCAGCGCCGCCAGGAGGTCGCGCAGTCGGGGCGCGAGGCCCTCCGCCGTACGGCGGACGGTACCGAGGCGACGGCCCGTCAACTCGGCTGCTGCGCAGACGCGGTGGCGAGCGGGACCGGCGACGAGGAGCCCCGGGCACTCGATGCGCGAAGCGGGACCCGCCGACGCGACAGGATCGACGCCTGGCTTGCGCAGGCTCTCGCCGAACACGGTGGCTTCCCCGGCCCCGTGGGCCCGCCCTCACCCGCGAACGCCCGCACGGCACTGCTGTCGGTGCTCGCCCGCACCGGCGCACCGGCAGACGCGTGCGCACTGCCGTTCGTCGAACGCCTCGCAGAGGCCGATGCTGCCGCAGTTGCCGCTCTGGCCGCCTGGCTCGACGGCGCTCTCCCTTCCGATACCGCTGCGCGGGCGGCGGAGACGGTGGAGCGAGGAGGCCACGGGGCGCCGTAAGGCCGTTCCTGGTGGTCGAAGAGGGCGCCGAGGTTGTCACTCAAGTGCCACCGGGCCGGCATCCCGGCCAGAGCTCGACGCGGTCGGCCGATGCCGCCCCGCCCCTGGTTGAGCCCGCCGTACAGAGCGCCGTTGGCCGTGGACGTCCCGCCGTGGCTCCGGCCCGACGCCCATACCTGTGCTGACCGGGCCTCATGCAAACCGCGCAGAACAAGCTGACAGCGACGGTGGGGATCAGCACACTGGGCGCATGCGATACGAGGAGAGGGCGAAGCTCACCGCCGCGAGAGTCCTGGTCCCGGCGGCCGTCCTCATCGCCTCACCGGTGCTCCTGATAGCCGGAACACCGATCCGCCGCCGGTACCTTCGCTACGTCCACCGGGGTGAGGCACCACCGATCTTGGAGAAGGAGCACGGCCGTATCAGTGTCCACTGGTTCGTGGTCACCAGCCCTCTCCTCGATCGCCTCTGCCGGCCCACAGAGTCACTCGCCCGATGCATCTCGCGCCGAGGTCGAACGGCAAGTTCAGAAGACGTGTAGGAAGCACCCGAGTGCCACAGCGCCCGCGGCTGCGATCGAAGTCAGTCTGAGGATGAACGTGCGCATCATCGTGAAGATCTCTTTCGGGGTGTCATGTGTCGTTCCATGAGCGGGGTATCACGCGGGCTGCGCCCCGTGGCGCGGGCTCTGGGGGAGGCGGTGCGCCCGGTGTCCCGGGAGTGCTGACCGGCCGAGTCCGTACACCTCTCGGGTGGTGGGGGCCGGCAGGTGGCGGCACCGCCCGCCGGTGCCCGTGGTTACAGACCGCCCATGCGTATGAGCCACCAGTCCGAGTTGTAGGCACCGCTGTCCGCGTCGTGGGGCGCTGCGGGCCGTTCCTCCACGGTGTCCTCGAGGCGGATGGGGTCCGGCAGCTTCGAAAACCGCAGGGCGCGTCGTAGCTGCGCCGCATCCGTGGACGCGTGTTCCTGCTCCATGACAACGCCTCTCTGTAGGGCTCGCACGCCTGCGCGGAAGGCAGGAAGGCTGTCTGTCCCCGACGGGGATGGCTGCCCCGGCGACCCGGCCGGTCCAGGAGCGGCGTGAGTCGTCACGTGCGGAGGTGTGCGCACACACTCCGCGTCACCTGTTTAATGGGTGACGCAATAGTGGCACCACCTTCCGTCACCGGTCAAGTGGGTGTCGGGATGTGTGTGCGGGCGCCGGCGTGCCGGACGTGAACTCCGGCTATCGCGAGCGTGTGGAGGCCGCCTTCAGAGCGCTCACCCGCTTGCGGGCCCGGTATGCCGCGGCTTTGATCTTGTTGCCGCACGGGTCCATGGCGCACCATTCACGCCGTGATCCCCGGGAGCGGTCGATGTAGACCTGGGAGCACTCGGGATTGCCGCATTCCTTGAGCAGTGCAGCCTCCGGGCCGCCGAGGACCGACACGGTGTCCTGGGCGACGGCGGCGAAGGCCTGCTCGGCGGACGGGTCGACGACATGCCGCCGTCCATCCGGGGTGAGCTGCGGAACGGGTGCGGGCCTACGGGCGTAGTCGTTGACGAGCGTCAGGGCGTCCTGGTCCGGGGTCCTGCCGGACATCTTCGCCAGGATCAGGTGGTAGACGGCTTCTCGGAGTGCCCAGGCCTCGTGGAGGTCTGCCGTCCCGCACGGGATGTCGCGGTCCAGGATGCCGCTCTCGTGGAACCACGCGCCGAGGGTTACGGGGGAGTGCATGTCTTCGCGGGGATCGGGCCGGTGCCGGTAGCGCAGTGTTCCTGCGAAGTCGAGGGCCAGGGCACCTCCTGCGAACGCATGCATCATGTCACCACTCTAAATGGTGACATTTGGGGATGCAAGGATCCGATCGCGGGGTCCGCGGTCGCCGCGCGGCGCGCGGGGGGTCCGCGGTCGCCGCGCGGCGCGCCACTGCCGCCCGGCCCCGCGCCCAAGAACACCCCCGCGCGTCACCGCCTTGACTGGTGACGTTCTGCGTGTGACTGTACAGGAGCGCATGGCGCGACCGCGGATGAACGAGCAGAGAAGGCAGTCGGATGGTGGACACAGGAAGACGATCACTGAAGAGCAGTAATCCGCTCCTCCGGCAGTGGAAGACCTGGGACTACAGCGACGCCGGACCAGGACGTTCAGCGGTCACGGAAAGCCGGATGAGCGTCGCATCGCCGCCGTCGGCCACGATCGACCTCCGCAAGGGCACCCGAGCGGCCTACGGCCCCGGGTTCGGCTCCTCCGCGCAGGACACCGACGGAATCATGACGATGGATGACGTGATCGTCCGTACGGCCATGACGCTCGGGACGGTCGTCCTCGCGGCGGTCCTGTCGTGGGTCCTGCTTCCGGTGGACCAGATGCGGATCGGCACGTCGTACGGAATCGCCGGTGGCGCCGCCCTGGCCGCGTTCACGCTTTCCATGGTGCAGGCCTTCAAGCGCAGGCCGAGCCCGTCCCTGATCCTTGCGTACGCGGCGTTCGAGGGCGTGTTCCTCGGTGTCATCTCCGCCACGGTCTCCACCTACATCGCCCCCGGCGTGGTCATCCAGGCCGTCCTGGGCACGATGGCGGTCTTCGCCGGAGTG
This sequence comes from Streptomyces sp. NBC_01341, assembly GCF_035946055.1. Taxonomy (NCBI): domain Bacteria; kingdom Bacillati; phylum Actinomycetota; class Actinomycetes; order Kitasatosporales; family Streptomycetaceae; genus Streptomyces; species Streptomyces sp. NBC_01341. Next base: position 7,104,137 of record NZ_CP108364.1, read on the forward strand.
CTGATCGCGTACAGACTCGGCTGGATTCGGGTCACCCGTCGCTTCTACGGCTTCGTGGCAGCTGCGGCCCTGGGCTACGCGCTGCTCACGGTCACGAATCTCCTGTTCTCCGCTTTCGGGGATGACGACGGACTCGGCTTCCGCAGTGGCGGTCCCGGCATCGCCTTCGGCGTCGCCGGCGTCGTGCTGGCGGCGACGTTCCTGGCCCTGCACTTCAAGCAGGTCGAGGACGAGGTCGAGCACGGCGTGCCCCGGGGAGATGCCTGGCTCGCGGCCTTCGGGCTCACCCTCACTCTGGTGTGGCTCTACGTGGAACTGCTCAACCTGCTCACCCTGATGCGGGAGGAGGACGTCTTCTGACCGCCGGCTCGCTGCACAGGCGGAGACGCCGGACCCTCCACCCGGCCGAGCGGCGGCAGTTCGTCGAGACCGTCCTACGTCTTCGGCCCGCCCGTGCGCAGGTAGCCCTGCTGTGCCGCGTGAACGCCCGCCTGGAAGCGGCTGCGGGCCTCCAGGTGCCCGAGCAGGCCCGTGGCGATGCGGCGGGCGGTGCGGGGGGACACCCCGAGCCGCTTGGCTATGGCCTCGTCCGTATATCCCCGGGCCAGCAGCCGCAGCGTCTCCTGCTGTTGCCGGGTCAGCGCGTCGTCCTCCTGCTTCTCCTCGCGGCCCAGCGGTTCCGCCCGGTCCCAGACGCTGTCGAACAAGGCTTCCAGGGACGCGATGAGCCCTCGCCCGCTCACCACCAGCGCACCCAGTGAGGAATCCTGGTCGTCCAGCGCCACCAGCGCCAGACGGTGGTCGGCGATGATCATGCGGGTACTCAGTGACGGCGCGGTACGGACCTCGGCGCCCAGCGAGGCGAGCCAGGTCACATGGGCCACCGTGGGGGCGTGGTTGTGGATGCTGTCCAGGTAGACCGTGCGCATCCGCACGCCGCGCCCGAGCAGCCGCTGGTTGAGCGGGCGGGACGCGGTCATGTTCTCCTCGGTCTGCGCTCCACCCGTGGCGAAGGTCTGGATCTCCTCCGCCACCTCCTCGTGCAGCCGGGCCAGGTAGTCCCGTACGTGGTCCACACCGTCCAGGTGCACCACGGGCGGCCCGCCCGTGACAGGGTCCGACGCCGGCAGCCGGCTGAGCAGGTCGGCCACCGCCGCCTCGCCCGCCCGTACCTGCTGTTCGCGGGCGGCAAGTTCGGCCCGCTGGCGGGCCAGGAGCGTCTCCAGTGCGAGCTTCGGATTCACCACATGGACGCGGCGGGGGTCGTCCCCGGCGGCCGGTCGGACGAGCGAGAGATCTGTCAACTCTTCGAGCGCGCGGTAAAACTGCTTCAGCGTCAGATCCAGCCGCCTGCAGTGTTCCGGGGCCGTCGCGTGAGGATGGCAGAGCAGCGCGCGGTACACGGCCTCTGCCGTGGCGTCCAGACCCAAGGGGCCGAGCATCGTCCCTCCTTGCCAGGAGACAGGCGCCTCCGGGGGGTTGTCGCCGCAGGTCACGATGGATTCTCTTCGACTCTCCGATGATGCTTCGGCAGAGATCATGGCACGGGCGCGCCCCTTCGGGCAGGGGGCCTTCGCGCCAATGCGGCCGGGGCCGCGAGGGCTGGACGGAAGGGGCCATGGCCTCATCGGTCCACGGGCCCGACCTTCACCGTTGCATCACTTCATACAAAACTCGCCATGCTGCAGACCGCTTCCCACAGACAGTCGGAAGGCTCCTCATATGACTCGCCTCCACCGCGCTTCCTGTCCGGGACTCAGAACCTTCGTCCTCGCCGGGTTCGCCGTCGCCGTCCTCGCCGTTCCGGCCCAGGCCGCGGCCGGAGCTCCGGCCACCCCTCCCACCGCCACCGGGACTGCCTCCGCCCCCGTCGCGAGGTCCCTGCCCGGCGGCGCCTCCGACCACGTCCGGCCCCCGGCCCCTCCCGGGCCGCCGGTGCACGGCCGGGGCCGGCACGACTTCGGCTGGCAGTAGGCCGGGAGGCTCCGGCACCGTGCGGGCCATGCGGCCGAGGCGAGGTACGAAGGGGAGGCGTCGAGAGTGCGATTCCAACTGCTCGGGCCATTGAGCATCACCGACGGGCGGGAAGTCGTGGTCCTGCCGCCCTCCAAGCCGACCGCGCTGCTGGCCGCGCTGCTCATCCGCCCGGGCTCCGTGGTCTCCACCGAGCACCTGCGCGGGGTCGTCTGGGGTGAGGAACAGCCGGCCACCGCCAAGGCCGCGCTGCAGAGCTGTGTCCTCAGGCTCCGCCGGATCTTCGCCAAGTACGGCATCGAGGACCAGGCGGTCGTGGCGGTGGCCGGCGGTTACCGCATGAGAGCCGACGCCGAGACCCTCGACCTGCTGCACTTCCGGCAGCTCGTGGACCGGGCAGGCACCTCAGGAGACGAGTCCGAGCTCTACACCCTGCGCCAGGCACTCGCGCTGTGGCGGGGCCCGCTGCTCGCCAACGTGCCCTCCGACCTGCTGCACCGCGACGAGGTGCCCCGGCTCGCGGAGGAGCGGCTACGGGTGCTGGAGCGGGTCTGCGACATCGAACTGGATCATGGTCGTTGCCGCGAGACACTCGTTGATCTTTGGGAGGTTACGCGCGTATACCCGGGCCACGAGCGGTTCGCCGAGCAGCTCATGCTGGCGCTCTACCGCACCGGCCGGCAGAGCGAGGCGCTGGCGGAGTGCCGCCGTATCAAGGGGTATCTGCGGGACGAACTCGGTGTCGGCCCGCGGGCCGGCCTCCAGCGGCTCGAACTCGCGATCCTGCGTGGCGAAGATCTCGGCAGCGTCGATGCCGGCCGTGCGCCGGATTCGCTCGCACCGGACTCCCGGACCGGCGGTCCCGCGTCCGGCGGTCCGACGTCAGGGGGAGACGCGGGCGTCCACACCGTGGAGGCGGGCCGCCCCGACGAGCGGACCGACGACGCTGCGACCGCGCCCGCACCGCTGCCCACAGTGCCCTTCTTCACCGGCCGCGAGCGTGAAGTCCACTTGCTCGCACACTTGTTGACGTCCAATCAGGAGCCACTGGAGCGCCCGCCCTTCGCGGTGCTCTCCGGGGCGCCCGGCATCGGCAAGACCGCGCTCGCCCTGCACACCGCCCACACGGTCGCCGCCCACTACCCCGGCGGCTGTGTCCTGCTCCCGCTCACCCGTCCCGACGGCACCCCGAAGCCCGTGCGCGAGGCCACCGACCACCTGCGCGGGTCGCTCGCCGCAGCGGCCGCCGGGCACGGCCGGACCCTGCTGATCCTGGACGACGTCGTCCACCCCGACCAGGTACGCGCGTTGCTGACCGCCAACGCGGGGGGCGCCGCCATCGTCACCAGCCGGATGGGCCTCGCCGCACTCGTCGCCACGCACGGCGGCACCGTGCACCGGCTGGGCGCCCTCGAACCGGGGGAGTCCTTCGCTCTGCTCACCGCCGTACTCGGTCGTGAGCGGGTCGAGACCGAGCCCTCGGCCGCCCGTCTGCTGGCCTCCGTCTGCGGGCACCACCCGCTGGCCCTGCGCATTGCCGCCGCCCGCCTGCTCACCCGGCCCCGGTTGCCCCTGGCCGACTGCGCGGACTGGCTGCGCCGCGACCTGCCCGCCCGGCTCACCCTGGCGGACGACCCGCGCATGTCGGTGCCGCTGACCCTGGACGAGGCGCTGGAACGGCTCCCCCCGGCGCTGGCCGAGGCGCATCTGCGGCTCGGGGCCGGAGCGCACGGTCCGCTGACCGCCCTCGGGGCAGCCGATGTCCTCGGCATCCCGGAGGACAGGGCGGAGGAGGTGATGGAGCGGCTCCTCGACGCCGGCCTCCTGGAGGAGGGCCGGCCGGGGGCCTTCTGGATGCACGACCTGCTCCGGGCGCATGCCCGGCGAGCCACGGCACCCGGCACAAGCGACGCGCCGACGGCCCTGGTGCGCCCGCCCCGGCGTGCGGAGATCCCCTCGGTGGGCAGCACCGCCGCGCTGCGTTGACGCGGCCCGACCTCTGTCCGGCTCCGGCCGGCCCGACGAACACCCCGCGCCACTCCCCACGTCACGAGCCCCGTCCCCCGCCGAGCGCCCGAGATCCGCGCGCTCGGCACGACAACCGCAAAGGTCCTGACCCCGGACCGCCCCGCCCCCGAACAAGAGGTGTGACGCACGCATGGCAACCACAACGCCGTACGCACAGACCGCCGGTACCCGGCCGCGAGTCCGGCGCGACGTCCTGTTCACCGAGACGCCCGACGGGGTGATCTTCCACAACGCGGACGGCGGTTTCCAGCTCACCGCCAAGTCCGGTTACCGGTTCGCCACCCTCCTGGTGCCGCATCTGGACGGCAGCAGAAGCGTGGAGGAGATCTGCCAGGGCTTCGGGGAGCGCCAGAAGGCGATGGTGGGCGAACTCGTCGCGGCGCTCTACGCGCGTGGCTTCGCGCGTCCGGTGCCGCCTCCCGCCGAGGAGCCGGCCGGCGCCCCCGCCGTTCCCCGGGCCGTCACCTCCCGCTTCGCCGAGCAGATCGGCTACATCGACCATTACGCCGACGACGCAGGCACCCGGTTCGCCCGCTACCGCGCCACCCGGGTCGCGGTCCTGGGCGAGGGCCCGGTGGCCCGCTGGTGCGTGCTGTCCCTGATACGCAACGGCTGTGCCGCCGTGGCCGTCACCCACGCACTGCTGGACGGCTCCGGGGGCGCCCCGTCGGAGGAGTTCGCGACGGTCCTCGGTGAAGCGGCCGAACTCGCCGACCAGGGCTGTCCCGTGGAGCTGGCGGCCCTGCCGGACACCACGGCCGGGCCGGCAGGCTGGGCGGCGTACGAGGGGTACGACGTCGTGGTGGCCGCCGCCGGACCCGGCGTACCCGCGACCGTGCTCGCCCTGCTGCGGGAAGGCGTCCCCGAGGGCCGGACGCTGCTGCCCGCCTGGACGTTCGGGCCCCGGGCCGTGGTCGGCCCGGTGATGACGGCCGGGTCGACGGGCTGCTGGGCGTGCGCCGCCCTGCGCCTCGGCGCCCCCGGCACTCCTGCCGAGGCCGCCGATCTGTGGAGCGGGCTCGCCCTCGGCACCGGTACGCCGGGAGCCCAGCCGGCGGGACCGCTCGCGGCGATGCTCGGCAATCTGCTGGGCTACGAGGTCTTCCGCCTGATCACCGAGGCGCTCCCGCCCGAGACCCGCAACAAGCTGCTCATCCAGGACATGGCGTCGTTCGACGTCGCCTCGGAGCCGCTGCTGCCGCATCCCCGCTGCCCGTTCTGTGCCCCCGTCGCGAACTCCCCGGAGCCGGTCGACCTGTCCTCCGCCCCGGCGCGCCCGGCCTTCCTGCCGACCGTCGCCACCGCTCCGGACGACGACGCCGCCCAGGGCCCGCTGGCCGAGCTGGAGCGCCGCTCCGCGCTGGTCCGCCCGCACACAGGGGTCTTCACCCACTACGCGGACGAGCCCCTGACCCAGACACCGTTGAAGGTCGGCGCCGTCGCCGTCGGCCTGGGCCCGCACGGCCTGCGCACTGTCACCGCCTTCGACGTCCACCACACCGCCGGAGCCAGGCTGCGCGCGCTGAACGCCGCGGCGGCCGTCTACGCCGAGCACGTGGTGCCGGCGGCGCCCGCTCTGGACGACACGGTGCCCGCCGTGGACCCGGCGGCCCTCACCACCGCCTCCGGCACCGGCTTCGGCGCCCCCACGGCCTGGACCTCCGCCACCTCGCTCGTCACCAAGGAGCAGGTGCGGGTGCCCGCCGGGGCTGTGCGCCCCTTGGGCCGCGACAACGCCGACCGGCGCTTCGAACCCACCCGGGCGGGCGCGGGGGCCGGGGCCGACCTGCCGGAGGCGGCCGCCTGCGGGCTGCTCTCCGCGCTCGCCCATGACGCACTGGGCCGGGCCGTCAGGCAGGCGGGGGAGGTGGCCGTGATTCCGCACGAGGCGCTCGGCAACGACCCCGAGGTGAGGTTCCTCCTCCGTTCCGCCGCCCACATGGGGCCGGCCGTGGAACTGCTCGACCTCGGCGAAACGGGCCACTCGGGCGCCCACGTCGTCCTGGCCCGGACCACGGGACCTGCCCGCTGGGCCGTCGGTGCCGCTCTGGACCGCGCGGGCGCCGTCGTCGATGCCGTCCGGGACCTCCTCGGCGAGGCGCAGTACGCGGCCGACCCCGAGGGCGGGGCCGGCACCGCACCCGACACGGGTGACCCCCTGCTGCCCGACCTGGACGCGGCCCTGATCGCGGTCACCCGCTCCGAGCCGGAGCCGCCCGGCCCTGCCACGGACTGGACCCGCGTCCTGGACCGCTTGCGGGCCGCCGGCCGCGACGCCCTGGTCGTACCCACGCACGCTGCCGACCTGCCCACCGCCGGCATCTTCACCGTGCGCGTCCTGCTCACCCGGGCTGTCACCGATGCGGGCTGACACCTCCGCGCCGGCGGAGACCCCCGGGCGCCCCGGAACCACCGCGCGGGCCGGGTCCGCGCGCCGCTTCGCCGAAGCTCTGAACGGCGCCCTCCGCGAGGTCGCTCCCACCGCGCCCCCGGTGACGGTGGTTCCGCTCGGCGTCCGCGACGCGTACACCGCGCAGGACGCCGCCCCGGCGCAACGCGGAGCCGTGCCCGTCCACCTGTACGGACGGCAGGTGCTGGTCGGGCCCCGGCCCAGCGACGGCCGGGCGGCCGGCTGCGGGACGTGTCTGGCCCGCCGATGGCAGGGCGTGCGCTCGGTGCCGCTGCGTGAAGGTCTCGAACTGCGCGCCGGCACACGGTCGGTTGGCGAGTGGCCGTACGCCACGCCCTTCGCCGCGGCCGCCGTGGCCGCGCTCCTGGCCGGCCTCGCCTGCGCGGATCCGGACCCGGGGCCGTACCCCACGGTGTATCTGGTGGACCTGGACGGCATGACCGTACGCAGTCACCCCCTGGTGCCCGACCCGGAGTGCCCCGACTGCGGGACGCCCCGACCGGACACCGCCGAGGGCGCCGTCCACGCCCCCCAGGCATCGCCCAAGTACCGTCCCGGCACCTTCCGGGTGCGGCGGATCGAGGACTACCGGCTGCCCCTCGACGCCTACGCCAATCCGCACTGGGGCGCGCTCGGCCCGTCCGTCATCTGCGACGTGGCCTCCACCACCACCTCCGCGACCGTCGGCTGCTTCTCCACCCGCTCCGGGGAGTACCTGCGCGAAACCTTCTGGGGCGGCCACGCGGGCACCTTCGCGCACAGTCAGCGCATCGGTGTCCTGGAGGGGCTGGAGCGCTACGCCGGGATGCGTGCCCGGGCGAAGACCACCCGGCTCACCGCGTCGCTGGACGACCTCGGTCCCGACGCCGTCGACCCCCGCGAAACCGGGCTGTACTCCCAGGAGTTCCACCGCGCCAACCCCCGGGTGCGCCCCTTCACCCCGGACCGGGAGATCCCCTGGGTGTGGGGCTGGTCCCTGCGGGACGCCAAGCCGCGCCCCGTCCCCGAGATCCTGGCCTACTACCACGCCCCAGGGCTGGAGAACCGCTTCGTCCAGGAGAGCTCCAACGGCTGTGCCTCCGGCGGCAGCACCGAGGAGGCGGCCTACTTCGGACTGATGGAGGTCGTGGAGCGCGACGCCTTCCTGCTCGCCTGGTACGGGCAGGTGCCGCTCCGGGAGATCGACCCCGTGACCAGCGCCCGCCCCGCCACCCGGCACATGGTGGACCGGCTCGCCATGTACGGCTACCGGGCCCGTTTCTTCGACACCCGGATCAGCTTCCCCGTGCCTGTCGTCACCGCCGTCGCCGAGCGATTCGACGGGGGAGTGGGCCGCATGTGCTTCGGGGCCGGTGCGGGGCTCGACCCGGAGTCCGCGCTGGACTCCGCGCTCTGCGAGATAGCGACCGACTCGGTGAACCTGGTCGGCCGCACCCGGCGCGACGAGTCCAGGCTGCGCGCCATGGCAGCCGACTTCGACCGGTTCACCACCCTGCACGACCACCCGCTCGCCTACGGTGTCCCGGAGATGGGGCGGCACGCGGACTTCCTGCTGCGCCAGGAAGCCCCGCAACCCGCGCTCGCCGTCGCGGACCTGGCGTGGCCGGACGCCGGCGGCGCCCCCGCCTCCACGGACCTGCGCGAGGACCTGCTGCGTGCGGTCGGCGCCGTCACCGCCGCCGGGTACGACGTCGTCGTGGTCGACCAGACCCTGCCCGAGCAGCGCGCGGTCGGGCTGCACACGGTGAAGGTCCTGGTGCCGGGCCTCGTCCCCATCGACTTCGGCTGGTCCCGTCAGCGCGCCCGGCGCATGCCCCGGATACGCACCGTCCTCGGGGCCGCCGGCCTCAATCCCGCACCGCACCCGTTCCCGTGACGGCCCGTCCGTACCGCACGCCGATTCGAAAGGGGGCCGGCCCCATGGGCTACGCCCACGAGTACGCCGACGCCGTCCTGCACCGGGGCCGCGTCCCGATGGAACCCGCGGACTTCGTGCCCAACTGGTCCGACGGGCCGCGCAAAGGCAAGTTCTACCCCGGCGTGAGACCCTGCGCCCTGCCCGACGGCGACGGTCTCCCCGACGTTCCCGTGGCCCGCGGCCTCCTCCCGGCCCTCGTGCCCGCGCCGGATCCCGCCATGGCTCCCGACCCGGCGGGGTTCACGCTGCCGCTGCTCTCCGCCATGCTCAAGGACTCGTACGGGCTGACCGGCCGCCGCCTCGGCATCCAGGCCAACAGCGACCTGTCCGGTCTGCCCTTCTACACCCACGCCAACTGGTCGCGGGGCACGGCGGGCGGTGGCGGCCTCTACCCGGTCAGCATCTACTGGGCGGCCGGCCCGTCCGGCCCGCTGACTCCCGGCATCCACTACTACGACGTCCAGCGGCACGCCGTGCAACGGCTGCTGACCGGTGACGTCTCGGCGCGGATCCGTGAGGCGCTCGGCCCGGACGCGCCCGCCGGCGCGCTGGAGACCGACCAGTACCTGATCCTCGGCGTCAAGTACTGGCAGAACACGTTCAAGTACAACAGCTTCTCCTACCACGTGGTCTCCACCGACCTCGGCACACTCGTCCAGACCTGGCGGATCTGGGCAGGCGCCCGAGGGCTGCGGACCGCGCCGGTCCTGTGGTTCGACGAGTCCCGGCTGAACGGCCTGCTCGGGACCGCGGGGGAGGAGGAGGCCGTCTTCGCCGTCGTCCCGCTGCGCTGGGCGACTCCGTCAGGACCGGCGGCGACGGTCGCGGTCCCCGGGCCCGACCCCGCCGTGCGGCACCGGGACGTGGAACGGTCACGGGCCGTCCTGGACTTCCCGACCGTGCGGGCCATGCACACCGCGACCACCACCCACGCGGCAGACCGCCCCGCACCCGGCATGCTCGCCCCGGCCGCCGCCCTCCCCGTGCCCGCCGGGGGCACCCGTGTCTCCCTGCCCGCCGCGGCCTTCCCCGGCGTACCCGTACGCCGGACCCTGCGCGGGCGGCGCAGCAGCTTCGGCCGCTTCGACGCCGGCCGGCCGCTCACCCCGGCCCAGCTCTCGGCCGTCCTCGCGGCTTGCGCGGCGACCTCGCTGGAGAGCGACGCCGACCCCGACGGCGCTGTGCGGCAGGCGCGGCTCTACGCCTTCGTGAACCATGTGGAGGGCATCGAGCCGGGCGCGTACGCCTACGACCCGGACACGGGCGAACTGCGCCTCGTCGAAGCCGGCCACCAGGGGGCCTTCCTCCAGGAGAACTACTTCCTGGCCAACTACAACCTGGAGCAGGCGGGTGCCGTGCTCGTGCCCACCGTCCGGACCACCGCCGTCCTGGACGCGGTGGGGGACCGCGGCTACCGGCTCGCCGTCGGCACGGCGGGCGCGGTGGCCCAGACGTTCTACGTGGCCGCAGCCGCCCTCGGGATCGGTGCGGGCGTCGCGCTGGGCTTCGACAACATCTCCTTCATCGAGAAGCTCGGCCTGGCCGGGGGCGACGAAGCACCCCTGCTGATCATGCCCCTCGGAAACGAACGGCCCCGGCCCGCCGACTTCCGCCACGAGATCGCCTGACGGGGAGACCTGATGACCCTTTTGACGTCCGACACCACTCCCCCCGGGACCACCCGGTGGGAGCCGGGAAGGCGTTTCGTGCTCCGGGCCGCCGGACTGCCCGTGGAGGCGGTCCACGGACTGCGATGCCCCCGCACCCGGCGATGGGCCGACGAGATCCTGGACCGGGAGGAGCGCCTCGCCCGCGACGGTGCCGCGCTGAGCGACCTCCTGCACGGGCTGGTCCCGGCCGCAGACGCGGCGGGCGGCACCGCCCGCCGGGCCCTGCTCGCCCTCCGCCGGCAGGTGTACAACAACCGACTGCCCGCCGACCCCCCGGCCTGCGTACGCCTGGTCGCCGGTCTCGACCGGGCCGCCGGGGACCGCACCTCGGCCTGGCTCGCCGAGCGGGCACTCCATGCCGGCCGGCTGGAGCGGGGAGCCGCGGTACTGACCGAGGAACTGCAGGTCTCACGGACCGAGTTGCGTACGCACCTGTCCCACGACCGCTTCCGCAAGGGGTTGTTGCTCGCCTCGCCCGCCCTGGACGCCCGGCTCGACGGCTACCTGAGCGATACGCGGGCCGAACCGGGCGGCCGGATGCGGAAGATCGAGCGGTCCGCGCTCACCTACCTCTACCGCACCGCGTGCAAGACCAGCCCCTTCTCCACGCTCACCGCGGTGGCCGCCGGTACCTTCGACGGCGACCCTGCCGACACCGCCGCCGCCCTGCGGGTCGGCGAGGAGTGGACCAGTCACGTCCGGCTCAGCGTCGTCGCCCTGAACCGGATCGCCGATCTGGTCCTGGCCGACCCGGTGCGACGCCAGGACCTGCCCGTCGTGCTCTCCCCGGGCTGGGCCCGCGACGCGGACCGCGTGCGCTACGTACGGCAATGGGTGACCGCCGGGGACGACAGCGCCGCTGTGACCTTCGACGCCGTACGCGACCGGCTGTTCTACCTCCGTACCAGCGGCACCCTGGAGCGACTGCTCACCTTCTTCGCCGGCCGCGACGGGCTGCGCCACCGCGACCTCGTCGACTGGCTCCGCGCCGAGCACGGTGCCGAGCGCCCGGAGTGCGAGCGGTACGCCACGGCGCTCCACCAGCTCGGCATGGTCCGGGTGCCTGGGCTGCGCACCGACGTGCACAGCCCGGACCCGCTGCGCTCCTTCCAGGAGGCCCTGCGCGGGCTGGGGGTGGCCTGGGCCGACTCGGCCGCCGACAGCCTGGACGGCCCGGCAGCGTGCCTCGCGGCGTACCCGGCCGCCGACGTCCCCACCCGCCGGACGCTGCTGCACACTCTGCGCGAAGGTCTTCTTCAGGCGCAGAGGGATCTCGGCGCCGCTGAACCGTCCCTGCCGCAGTCCCTGTTGTACGAGGACGTGAGTGCGGGCAGCGACATGGTCTGTCCGCCCGGCCTGCTGGCCGGCGGAACCGGGCGGGCCCTGCGGGCGGTCGAGGGCATCCTGCCCCTGTTCGACATCACACTGCCCCAGCGCATCACCCTGCGCGGCTTCTTCACCGCCCGCTACGGGAGCGGCGGACGCTGCGACGACCTGCTCGGGCTGGTCCACGACTTCCACGAGGACTTCTTCGACCAGTACATCTCGTTCACCTCCAAGCGCACCGCCTTCGACCGGGACGGTGCCTACGTCCCGGAGGAGAACTGGCTCGGCCAGAGCGCGCTGCGGACCCTGGACGACGCCCGCCGCGGCTTCGTGGCCGGCATGAGGGAGCTGTGGGCCAAGGACGGGATGGCGGACGAGGTGCAGCTTCCGGACGACCTCCTCGCCTCGGTCACCGGTCAACTCTCGACCATGACAGCCGACTTCATGCCACAAAGCCACCACATCCAGGTGTCCGGCCCCGTCCCCGGTCGCCCGGACGGGCCCCTGGTCGTCCTCAACCGTTCGTACGGCGGACTCGCCTTCCCCTTCAGCCGCTTCACCCACGTCTACGACGCCACGGACGGCCCCGCCGAACCCGGTCTCTCCGCCCGGCTCCGGGAAGAGCTGCGCGAACGACAGCCCCGGGGAGCGGTGTTCGCCGAAGTGACGGGCGGCACGGTCACCAGCAACCTGAACCTGCACGGCCGTATGACGGACTACCAGATCGTGTGCCCAGGAGAGACGTCCACCGTCCCGGAGGCGGACCGGCTCCACCTCGACGACCTCCTCCTGGTCCACGACGACGCGGCCGACCGCCTCGTGCTGCGCTCGCGCCGGCTGGACCGCGAGGTCATTCCCGTCTACCTCGGCTACCTCGTCCCGGTGGCTTTGCCGGAGATCCCCCGCACCCTGCTGCTGATGTCGCCCAGCACCATGACGCCGAGCGACGTCTGGGGCGGCGTGCCGGAGGCCCCCGCCGTGGACGGCGTCACCCGCCGGCCACGCGTGGCCCACGGTGACGTGGTCATCAGCCGCCGCAGCTGGACGGCCGACACCACCACCCTCCCCGTCCGCCGCCCCGAGGCGGACGAGGCGCAGTCCTACCTGGACTGGCAGCGCTGGCGCCGCACCCACGGACTGCCCGACCAGGTCTTCGCCACGGTCCTCGGGACCAGTGGCCGCACTCCCGGCGCCAAGCCCCTGTACGTGGACTTCGACAGCCCCCTCTGCCTGACCGCGTTCGACGCCCTCGTCGACCGGACGCCGGGCGCCACGGTGGTCCTGCGCGAGATGCTGCCCACCGAGGAAGGGCTGCATCTGACCTCCGCGCACGGCCGCCACGTGGCCGAACTGGCCGTAGAGACCTTCACCTCCCGCCCCTCCCGCACCGAGGACGGCCCCACATGCCGGAACTGACCGCCCCCCGCCCCGCCACCGCCGCCCCGGCCGTCGAGCCTCCGGGGGAGTGGATCGCACTCCACGTCTTCTACGCCGCCAGCCCCCAGCCGATGCTGGTCAACTGCGTCCGCCCGCTGGTGGACGGGCTGACCGCCGACGGACTTCTCGCGGGCCACTTCTTCATCAACTACTGGCTCGAGGGCCCGCACGTCCGCCTCCGGCTGCGCCCTGCCCGGGCCGAAGCCGCTCCCGAGGTCAAGCGCCGGGCGGAGGAGGCGCTCACCGCCTTCCTCCGCAGCCGGCCCGCCCTGTACGAGGTCGACTCGGGCTTCCTGAAAGACTTCTACAACGCGCTGTTCGACATCGAGTTCCCCGGTGAGGACCGCGCCCGCTTCATGGGCGCGGACGGCCGGATGAACCTGCGGCCGAACAACTCCTTCACGCACGAGCCCTACACCCCGGAGTACGCCAAGTACGGCGGCCCGGCCGGGGTCGAACTCGCCGAATGGCACTTCCGGCACTCCAGTGACCTGGTCATCGACGCCTTCCGCACCATGAACCTGCACCTGCGGACGGTGCTGCTCGGCACCTCCGCCCAGCTGATGATGGTGATGGCGAGCTGCTTCCTGCCCGAGGAGGACCGCCTCGCCGACTACCTGGACAGCTACTACGCCTTCTGGCACCGGGCCTTCCCCGGCACCGGTTTCATCGGTTCCGAGGAGTACGAGGCCACGTACGCCCGGATGGCTCCCCAGCTGGGGAGCCGGTTCGCCGAGATCCGGGCCGCCGTCCGGAGCGGCGAACCGGGGCGGCTGCCGCGATTCCTGCGCGGGTGGGCGGAGCACTGCCTCGAACTGCGGGGCCGCGTCGAGGATCTCGCAACCCGGGGTGACCTGGCCTTCCCGGTCCGGGAAGGGCCCGCGCGGGAGGACGCCGGGCAGGAGCGGGCGGAACCCGCGGGCGCGATTGCGCTGGAGGCGGTCACCCATGTACCCGCCGTGCTGCCCAGGCTCCTGTCCCCGTACATGCACATGACCAACAACAGGCTCCATGTGACCATCCGTGACGAGGCCTACCTCTCCTACATGCTCGGCCAGGTCCTGCGCGAGCCGGTCCGGGCGGGCACACCGAAGGCGGCCGGCGCATGAGCGTCACCCCTGGCGTACCCGTCCCCGCTGCCCACAGCGCGGCCCGGGCCTACCGCCCCGTGCTGCGGGCCGGCGTCCGGATCGGCCCGCCCCTGCTGCGCGGCCCCCGCACCGTGCACCTCATCCGGCACCCCGCGACCGGAGCCGTGTCCGAGGTCGGGACGAGGGAGCACTTCGTCATCTCCCGGCTCGACGGCACCAGGAACCTGGACGACCTCGCCCCCGAATACGCCGACCGCTTCGGCCGCCGCCTCGCCGAGGAGAGCTGGAACCGGCTCCTGGGCCTCCTCGGCGCACGCGGGCTGCTGGACGGCGCCCCCGACCCGCCGTCCCCGGCACCCTCCCCGGCTCCTGCCGGCACCTTCTGGCGCGGCACGCGCCGCATGGTCGCCGACGCCGACGCGACCACCGCGCGGCTGCACCGGGCGCTGCGCCCCCTGCTGCACCGCACGATCCAGCTGCCGCTGCTGGCCGCCGTGCTGGCCATGGTGCTGGTTCTCGCCCTCCACGCGGGTGAACTCGGCTACGGCGTAGTCGAGTTGATCCGCCAACCGGTCGTCCTGGGGGCCGTCGCGCTGTTCCTGTGGTTCAGCATCACCGTCCACGAACTGGCCCACGGCGTCGCCGCCCAGCACTTCGGCGGGCATGTCGCCGAGATCGGACTGCGGTGGCGGTTCCCGGCCGCGATGCTGTACTGCACCGTCGACGACTACCTCTTCATCCCCGGCCGCCACGCCAAACTCGTGATCGCCGGGGCCGGCGCGTACGTCAACCTGGTCCTGCTGCTGCCGTTCGCCGTGTGGTGGTCCACGCTCCCCGGCGGCGACCCGGCCCGACTCCTGCTCGCCGGACTGCTGCTGCTCGGCAGCATCCAGGCGCTGAGCAACCTCGTCCCGCTCCCCCCTTTGGACGGCTACCGCATGCTCGGCCACCTCCTCGGCACCGCTCACCTCGCGCCTGAGGCGCGGACCTACCTGACCATGCGCCGGACCGGCTCGGAGCGGGCCTCCGCCTACCCCCGCCGCGCCCGGCTGATCTACACGGCGTACGGCATCGGGTCGGCACTCCTGCTCCTGCTCGCCGTGACCGGCACCTGCGCGGTGGCGCTCCTGCTGCTCACCTGACCGGCCCGCGCGACCGCCCCCGAACCGAAGGAACCACGCAGCACATGAGTGAGGAAGAGGCCATGCGACCCACACCCGCCACCGTCCACGTGCAGGGGGTCTCCAAACGGTACGGGGACCGGCAGGCCGTCGACGACGTGTCCCTCGACATCAGCCGGGGCGAGTTCTTCGGGCTCCTCGGCCCCAACGGAGCAGGTAAGTCCACCCTGGTGGAGATCATGGAAGGGCTGCGCCACGCCGACACGGGCTCCGTCGCACTTTTCGGTGAGTCCCCGTGGCCCCGCAACACCGCCCTGCTGCCCCGCATCGGCATACAGACCCAGTCCTCGGCCTTCTTCGTGCGGCAGACCGCCCGCGAGCACCTGCGTACCGTCGCCGCGCTCTACGGAGCCTCGCGGGCGGCGGCCGAGGCGGCTCTCGACTCCGTGGGGCTCACCGGGCAGCGCGACGTCCAGGTGGAGAAGCTCTCCGGCGGCCAGCGCCAGCGCCTCGCCATCGCCTCCGCGCTGGTCCACGGTCCCGAGCTGATCTTCCTGGACGAGCCGACCGCCGCGCTGGACCCGCAGGCCCGGCGCGACCTCTGGGACGTACTGCGCGCCCTGAAGGCGCAGGGCCGCACCATCGTCTACACCACGCACCACCTGGACGAGGCGGAGGAGCTCTGCGACCGCATCGCCATCCTGGTGGACGGCCGGATCGTCGTCACCGACAGTCCGCACAACCTCGTGGACGCCTCCCGGGCCCCGAGCCGGCTCCTGCTGCCGCTCGGCCGGCTGGACGAGCGGAAGGCGGCGGCCGTCGCCGGCGTCGACCGGGTCACCGTCCAGGGCGGCTCCCTGGTCCTGGAGACCCGCACCACGGGCCGCGTGCTCAGCGCCCTCGACCGGCTCGTGGGCCTGGACGGGGTACAGACCCGCACCCCCAGCCTGGAGGACGTCTACCTCGACCTCACCGCCCGAGTCACCCAGGGCCCGCACACCTCCCGCCCCACCGTCGAGACCACCCCGGAGCGCCAGCCATGAGCGCGTACGCCGCACTGACCGCAGCGGGCTACCGCGCGCAGGTCCGCGACAGGACGACCCTGTTCTTCACCTTCGCCTTCCCGCTTCTCTTCCTCGTCGTCTTCGGCCTGATCTTCCGGGGCCAGGCCGTCGAGCAGAGCGGCCTGGCCTACATCTCGTACACCGCCGCCGGAGTGCTGTCCTGGGGCGTCGCCAACGCCGCCGTGTTCGGGATCGCGTTCACGCTGATGCAGTGGCGCTCCGACGACATCCTGCGGCTGATCCGGATGTCCCCGGCCCCTCTGTCCGCCGTGATCGGATCCCGCTACGTCATCGCGCTGGCGGTGGGCCTGGTGCAGTCGCTGCTGTTCGTCGGGGTGGCGATGCTGCCGCTGTTCGGCCTCGAACCCGCCTCAGGGTGGCCGTTGCTGATCCCGGTGATGGTGCTCGGCGTCACCACCTTCCTGCTGCTCGGCGTGATCATCGGTTCGTTCGCCGACACCCCCGAGTCGGTCGCGGCCGTCGCCAACTTCCTGATGCTGCCCATGGCGTTCCTGTCGGGATCGTTCTTCCCGCTGGACGCCATGCCCACCTGGCTGCAGAAGATCTCCCTGGTCATGCCGCTGCGCTACCTCAACGACGCGGTGTCCCACGCGCTGACGGGCCGGGGCGACAGCTCCGACATCGCTGTGGGCTGCGCCGGACTCGCCGTGTTCGCCCTCGTCCTCGGTCTGATCGCCGTCAGGACGTTCCGCTGGACGAGGTCCTCGTGAGCGCCCCCACGCGGCCGCTGCCCCGGCCGATGGAGACGGCACGCGACGCGCTCCACACGGCCCTGACCGAGCGCCTGGGCCGGGACGTCCCCGTCGTCCCCGTCGGCGCCACCGATGCGGCGGCCACACTCGGCCGACGGGGAGCCGCCGACCCCTGGGCGCACATGCGGGCCGCCGCGCGCGTCCACCTCACCGCCTCCGCCGTGCTGATCGGTCCCTGGGGCGGCGACGGCACTGCCCCCGCCTGCGGACGTTGCCTCGCCCTGCGGTGGCAGCGGCTCCGCAGCCGCTCGGAACGCGACGCCCTGGAGACGGGAGGCCCGGACGGTCCCCGCCCGGCGGGTGCCTGGCCCCTGTTCAGCGGGTACGCGTACGACGCCGTCGCCGCTCTCTGCACCGCGCTGCTGGACGACGGCCCGGCCCTCGCGCCGCCCGCCCCCGATCCGGCCGACCGCGTCCTTCCGCAGGTGTCCCGGCTTGACCTGATGACGCTTCAGGTACGGACGTACCCACTCCTTGCCGATCCTCTCTGCCCGGACTGCGCCCCGCGAACCACCTCGGCGCGGCCGCGCCCGCTCACCCTGGAGACCCGGCTCAAGCCCGACCCCGGCACCTACCGGCTGCGCGCCGCCTCCTCCTATCCGATCCCCGAGCACGCTCTCGCCAACCCGGTCTGCGGGGCCCTCGGCGGCGGCACCTGGATGGACGTCACCTCACCGACCACCGCCCCGGTCGCCGGCAGTGTCTTCGTACGCGGCTACGCCGGACTCAACGACGTGACCTGGAGTGGCCAGGAGAACGCCTTCTCCACCAGCCGCACGCTGGCCTTCCTGGAAGGCCTGGAGCGCTACGCCGGAACCCACCGGCGGGGCCGCACCATGGCCGTCAACGGTTCCTGGAACGACCTCAAGGCCGATGCCGTGGACCCCGCCACCTGCGGGTTCTACGATCCGCGTACGTACCGCGACGACCCACTGGTCGACCCCTTCGACCCGGAGCGGGTCATCCCCTGGGAGTGGGGCTGGTCCCTGCGCGACGAGCGCCCGGTCCTCGTCCCCTCCCGCCTCGTCTACTACAGCGCGGGGCTGGCGGCCGACAACTTCGTCTTCGAATGCTCCAACGGCTGCGCGATCGGCGGCTCCCTGGAGGAGGCGGTGCTCGGCGGCCTCCTCGAACTCGTGGAACGGGACGCGTTCCTGAACGCCTGGTACGGAAACGCCCGGCTCACCGAGATCGACCTCGCGACCGTGGGCGGCCGCACCGCCGCCGCCATGGCCGAACGGGCCGCCCTCCAGGGCTACGACGTCCATGTCCTGGACAACCGTATCGACCTGGAGATCCCGGTCGCCACCGCCGTCGCCGTACGCCGCGACGGCGGCCCCGGCTCCCTGTCCTTCGCGGCAGCCGCCTCGCTGGACCCCCGGTCCGCGGTGGAGGGAGCCCTCTCGGAAGTCCTCACCTACATCCCGCACCTGGCCCGGCAGACCGAGGAGCGCCGCGGAGAACTGGAGGCCATGGCCGACGACTTCCACCGCGTCCGCCACCTCAAGGACCACGCCCAGCTGTACGGGCTGCCCAGGATGGCCGCCCACGCCCGCAGCTACCTTGAACCGCCGGCGGTACGCCGTCTCGACGACGTCTACCGGCGGTGGGAGACCTCGACGCGTCCTCGCACGGGGGATCTGCGCGACGACGTGCACGCGGTCGTGGGCGAACTCGTGGGGGCCGGTCACGACGTGATCGCGGTCGACCAGACCACCCCGGAACAGGCGCGCATGGGTCTGCGCACCGTCAGCACCCTGGTGCCGGGGCTCCTGCCGATCGACTTCGGCTGGAACCGGCAGCGGGCCCTGCTGATGCCCCGGCTGCGCACTGCCCTGAGGCGTGGCGGTCACCGTACGACGGACCTGACGGACACCGAGATCCGAAGGGTGCCGCACCCGTTTCCGTGAACCCGTGCGGGCACGGCGAAGCCCGGGATCCGTCGAGTGGGCGGATCCCGGGCGCCGGGCCATCTGACCGACGTCCGGTCAGGCCGAGCAGGAGGTGGTGCTGGTGGTGGAGCTGCACGTCGACGTGGAGCTGGTGCTGGTGGAACCGGCGAGCACGACCTCGCTCGCGTCCGAGTAGTCGGAGATCTCGAAGGTCTCGGCCTCGAGCTCCAGGATCTCGTCGGCGAGGGTGCTCAGGTCCTTGTCCATGGGTGTCTCCTCCGGATCGGGCCTGCCGGGGTGGGGAAGGCCGCCTGCGTGGTGTACGACCCCATTCCACCGCCGGCCACTCACCGTTCGGCATGCCCCGCACTCACACATCGCTGGCACGCGACGCCAGCGGGCCCACAGCCGACCCACCGCAGAGGATTTCCGTGACCGAGAACCACCCCGCCCTCGTCCACCTCGCGCCGGTGGTCCGCCCGGCACTCACCCTCTACCTGGACGTCCACCGCACACCGGAACTCTCCGGCCGGGAGAACCGCACGGCCGCCCTGTTCGCGGACCGGCTCACCGCCACCGGGTTCGACGTCCTACGGGGCATGGGCGGCCACGGCGTCGCGGGAGTCCTGCGCAACGGCGAGGGTCCGCGGGTGTATCTGCGCACCGAGCTGGACGCCCTGCCCGTGACCGAGAGGACCGGCCTGCCGTATGCCAGCGGGAACGGTGCCATGCACGCCTGTGGCCACGACCTCCATCTGGCCGCCGCGACGGGTGCGGCCGATCTGCTCGCCCGTGCCACCGCCCACTGGCGCGGCACCCTGGTCGTCGTCGGCCAGCCGGCCGAGGAGACGCTCACGGGGGCCCGCGCGATGCTCGCGGACGGCTTGTACGCGCGCTGCGGCCGCCCGGACATCGTGCTCGCCCAGCACGCGGCGCCCCTGCCCGCCGGAATGATCGCCCACGGCGGCCCGCACACCCCGATGGCCGCTGCGAGCGCCGCTCTGAGCGTGGTCCTGCACGGGCGGGGCGGCCACGCCGCGACGCCGCACCTCACGGTCGACCCGGTGGTCACAGCGGCGGCCGTGATCAGCCGCCTGCAGACCATCGCCTCCCGCGAGACCGCCCCGGCGGACCGGCTCACGCTCACCGTCGGCACCGTGCGGGCGGGCACCGCGGTCAACGTCGTCCCGGACACGGCCGAACTCGGCATCGGCCTGCGCGCGCTCACCGACGAAACCCTGGACCGGGCCCTGGGGGCCCTGGGCCGCATCGTCCGGGCCGAGTGCGCGGCCTCCGCGTGTCCGCGCGACCCGGACCTGACCACGCTGTCCCGCTCCCCGTCCCTCCGGGTCGATCCGGACGCGACGGAGGCGATCCGGTCCGCGCACACGGCCCTGTACGGCCCGGAACGCGTCATCTCCTGGCCGGCCTCCATGGCGGCCGAGGACTTCCCCTTCTACGGCGACGCGGGCCTGGCCGTACACGGTGAAGCCGGAATCCCTCTGGCCTACTGGATGCTGGGTACGACAGGCCGCGGGCAGTGGGCCGACTCAGCGGCCCGCGTGCCGCCGAACCACTCTCCGCGCTTCGCCCCGGACGTCCGCACGGCACTGCCGGCGGCGATCACGGCGCTGACGGTGGCGGCACTGAGCCGGCTGGACGACGTTCCGCGCGACCGCCTGCCCGCAGGGTGAGACAGGCCGCGGAGTCACGGGACGTCGTCGGAGAACCGCCGGGAGGGTGAGACGCGCGACACGGCGGTCATGTCCGCGGGCGACGAACGCGTCCGCCCTACGCTGGCGAGGCAGAAGCATGCCGGATGCGCCCTTCGCCGTGCCACCCGACCCGTCGGGGGCGAACAGGCCGCCGGTCGTGCACCAGCCCCCTGAAGGCAGGACGTCGCGACCCCCGTGCCCACCCCTCCCAGCCGCCGTGCCGCGCTTTCCGCACTGGCCGGCCTCGTGGCTCTCCCGCTGACGGCGTGCGATGCGCCCGCCCCGGCCGCCGCGCCGCCCTTCCCGTCCGGGACCGCGCCCTCGCGGTCCGACGCGACGGCACACCGCACGGCACGTGCCTTCCGGGAGCTGGAGCGGGACTTCGGTGCCCGGCTGGGTGTGTACGCGATCGCCACAGGAAGCGGCCGCTCCGTCACCCACCGCCCCGACGAGCGCTTCGCCTACGCCTCGACCTGCAAGGCGCTCCTGGCGGCTGCACTGCTGGAGGCCCACCCGCTCCAGCGGCTCGACCGGCGCGTACGGTACGGTCCCGGTGACCTCGTCGCGAACTCCCCGGTCACCGAACAGCACGTGCGCACAGGACTCAGCCTGCGAGCGCTGTGCGACGCGGCTGTCCGCCACAGCGACAACACCGCGGCCAATCTCCTCTTCCGGGAACTCGGCGGCCCCGGCGGCCTGCAGAACGCACTGGTCGCCCTCGGCGACCGCACCACCCGCTGCGACCGCTACGAGACCGATCTCAGTGAGGCGGCACCCGGCGATCCCCGCGACACCAGCACACCGCGCGCCCTCGCCACCGCCCTGCGCGCCTACGCGCTCGGCGACGTCGTCGGCGACGTCCTCGGTGCGGACAAGCGGGCGGTGCTGACCGACTGGCTCAAGCGCAACACGACCGGCGACGCACTGATCCGCGCCGGCACCCCCGACGGCTGGGTGGTGGGCGACAAGACCGGCACGGGCGGCTACGGCACGCGCAACGACATCGCCGTCGTGTGGCCGCCGGACTCGCCGCCGGTCACCCTCGCCGTGCTCTCCCGGCGGGCCGCCCGCGAAGCGGAGCCGCAGGACAGGCTCATCGCGCGAGCGGCTCGCGTCGCGTTCACCGAGCTCGCCGCGCAAGGGCTGTGACAGGAGAATCGGCGCCCCGCCTCAGGAGGCGCTGTCGGCCGCTTCCTCCCGGTCCAGCCGCTCCGGGAACAGCGCCGCGTCGTGCCATCGCTTGACCAGCTTCACGAGACGGTCGGTCCGTCCGGGCGGGAACGGCGGGGCGGGGGCGTCCACACGCGGCCACAGGAGACTCGCCGCGAGGCGCACGGCGTGCATGGCCGCGGTGTCGTGCGGCAGCACCTTCCTGCCGCCGCTCCGACGGGTGCTGTCCAGCTTCGCGGCGACGACGAGGAGCTCGTTGTAGGCCGCTTCGCGTTCGGACTCACGGGCGGTGGCGGCGGGCGCCGCCGACGACTTCTTCGCCGTCGACGGAGCGGCCTCGGGGGCGGGAAAGGTGAACTTGCCCTTCCAACGCTCCGGATGCTCCGGCGGTTCCTCCCCCGGGCTCAGGTAGTAGGTGTGGGTGTAGAACGTCGCGACGTTCGGGTCGCCCGCAGTGCCGGCCTCCGCGAAGGCGGCCAGGAGACGGCTGATGTTGCGCCACTGGTTGCCGCGCAGGGCGAGGTCGATGAAATCCGTGTCGTGGACGAGGATCTCCACACGCTTCTGGATGTCGGACTCCGCGGGCGCGTCGTCGTGCGCGGCACGGTAGGCCGCCTCCCACGTGGAGTGCGCGACCCACCTGCAGCTGTCGGCGAGGACGGCGTCGGGTGTCTTCTGCGCCATGGGTCTCCTCCTCGGGTGCGGTGGGCGCCGGGCCGGCCGCGTGCGCGTCGGCCGGGTCGGCGGGAAAGGCAGGCCGAAGGCAGTCCGACGCCCGATGTCCCGCGGTGCCGGACGCGACCGCGACCCGCGCACGGATACGTGCGGTCATGGGCGTGGTCGACAGCAGCCGCTGTCTTCCCGCCGGAGCGTCCGGCCTGCGGTTCGCGGGCGACACGACCGGCTTCGACCCGGCCATCCTGACACAGGGCGCAGGGCGGGCTGCAGGCCGCCCTGCGGTACACGCCGGTCGGGCGCACCGGCAGGCACCCGACCGGGTTTCGCGCGTCAGTCCAGGATCCGACGGATCAGCTCCTGCTGCTCCTTGGTGTGGCGCTTGTGCGATCCCGTGGCGGGTGCGGCGGCGGCCGGCCGGGAGACGAGGCGAAGCGGCCGGGAGAGGCTCGGGGCGGCCTCCGAGAGGAGGAAGGTCCAAGCCCCCTGGTTCCGGGGCTCCTCCTGTGCCCAGACGAGCTCGGCACGGGAGTAGGAGTCGGTGACGCGACGCAGTTCCTCGAGGGGGAGTGGATACAACTGCTCCACCCGGACCAGGGCGATGCCCGGGTCCGGGAACTTGCCCAGGTGTGCGGCGAGTTCGTGGTACAGCTTCCCGGTCACGAGAACCACACGCCGCACCGCGTCCCTGTCCAGCGGCACCGGTTCGTCGAGCACCGGCTCGAACGTGCCGCCGGTCAACCCGTCCAGGGAACTGAAGCTCGATTTCGTGCGGAGCATGGATTTGGGCGTGAACACCACAAGGGGCTTGCGCGGGCGGGCGTAGGCCTGCCGGCGCAGCAGGTGGAAGTACGACGCGGCCGTGGACGGCTGGGCGACCGTCATGTTCTCCTCCGCACACAGTTGCAGGAAACGCTCGATGCGCGCGGAGGAGTGGTCGGGGCCACTGCCCTCGTAGCCGTGCGGCAGCAGGAGGGTGACGGATGAGGCCTGGCCCCACTTCTGTTCGGCGGACGACACGAACTCGTCGACCACAATCTGCGCCCCGTTCACGAAGTCGCCGAACTGGGCCTCCCAGATGACCAGCGCCTCCGGCCGCTCGACGGAGTATCCGTATTCGAAACCCATGGCGGCGTATTCGCTCAGCCAGGAGTCGTACAGGTGGAAGTCCGTGTCCTGGCCCCGGAACCTGGCCAGTGGCTGCCACTGTGCACCGGACTCCCGGTCGTGCAGCACGGCCTGCCGCTGCGTGAACGTCCCACGACGCGAGTCCTGACCGGCCAGCCGGACGGGGAGACCCTCGTCGAGCAGGCTGCCGAACGCGAGGAGTTCGGCGAAGGCCCAGTCGACCGGCGCGTCGCCCCGAGCCATGCGCTGCCGTCTGTCGAGGAGCTGCCCCAGCTTGGGGTGGACGGCGAACCCGTCGGGGAGGTCCGTGAAGGCCTCACCGACCGCGGCGAGGGCGGCGGCCGTCACGGGCCGGGGCCTGCCGACGGACGGCAGCGTGCCCCGCTCGAGCCCCGCCACCAGCGCCGCCTCACCGGAATCCGCTGTATCCGACGCGTCGGGACCGCTGTCCCTGGTCTCCGCGAACGCCCGTTCCAGGCGCGCCTGGAAGTCCTGGTGTGCCTGTTCGTACTCGGCGTGCGTGATGTCGCCCCTGCCCGTGAGTGCCTCCAGGTACAGGGTCCTCACACTGCCCTTGTCCGCGATACGCCGGTACATCCCGGGCTGCGTCATCGAGGGGTCGTCCGCCTCGTTGTGGCCTCTCCGGCGGTAGGAGACGAGGTCGATCACGACGTCGCGGTGGAACCGCTCGCGGTAGGCGAAGGCCAGGGTGGCGACGCGCACGACAGCTTCCGGGTCGTCGCCGTTGACGTGGAAGACCGGTGTCTGTGTCGCCTTGACGACGTCCGTCGCGTACACCGAACTGCGCCCGTCGACGGGCAGCGTGGTGAAGCCCACCTGGTTGTTGATGTTGACGCGGATGACGCCGCCGACACCGTACCCGGGCAGCTGGGACATCTGGACGGTCTCGCTGACGACACCCTGGCCCGCCATGGCGGCGTCGCCGTGGATCACGATCGGCAGCGTCGCGAACCGGCGGCCGGTGCTGCGGTCCTGCTTCGCCCGGACGACGCCCAGAAGCACCGCGTCCACGGCGTCCAGGTGCGAGGGGTTGGCGGCGAGGTGGACGGGCAGCTCCCTGCCGTCGCCGCTCCGGTACCTGCCCTCGGTGCCGAGGTGGTACTTGACGTCTCCGGAGAGTTGCCCGTCGGCGGTGCCGTCGAACTCCCTGAACACCTGGCTGTACGTCTTCCCGGCGAGGTTCGTCAGGACGTTCAGCCGGCCGCGGTGGGCCATCGCGATGGCTGCGCCGTCCATGCCGTGCTCGACGGCGCACCCCAGCACCGCGTCGAGCAGCGCGATCGCGGCTTCGGCTCCTTCGAGACTGAAGCGCGTCTGGCCGACGTACTTGGTCTGCAGGAAGGTTTCGAACGCCTCGGCCTCGTTCAGTTTGCCGAGGATCCGTAGCTGCTCGTCGTGCGTGGGCTTGACGTACGGAGCCTCGAGGCGTTCCTGGAACCAGCGTCGCTGTTCGGGCTCCTGGATATGCATGTACTCGACGCCCACGGTGCGGCAGTACGCGTCCCTCATCACCCGCAGGATGTCGCGCAACGTCATCGGACTGCCGTTGCCCGCGAGGTCCTCCGTCGCGAACTCGCGGTCCAGGTCCCAGAAGCTGAGGCCGTGACTCGCCGGATCGAGGTCCGGATGCGAGCGCTGCCGGTAGATCAACGGGTCGATGTCGGCCATCAGGTGCCCGCGCACCCGGAACGCGTTGATCAGCTGCTGTACCCGGGCAGTCCTGTCCATCATGTTCTGCCGGCCGACGTGGATGTCCTGGGCCCAGTTGATCGGCTCGTACGGAATCCGCAGCTCGGCGAAGATGTCACCGTAGAAGTCGTCCGCACCCTGCAGGAGCTGCTGGACCCGGCGCAGGAACTCGCCCGACCCGGCTCCCTGGATGACGCGGTGGTCGTAGGTGCTGGTGAGAGTGATGACCTTGCCGATCGCCAGATCATTGAGTGTCTGCGCCGCGGCGCCCCGGTAGGCAGCGGGGTACTCCAGTGCGCCGGCGCCGATGACGCTGCCCTGGCCCGTCATCAGGCGGGGGACCGAGCTCGTGGTGCCGATGCTGCCGGGGTTGGTCAGGGACAGTGTCGTACCGGCGAAGTCGTCCGCGGTCAGACGGTTGGTCCGGGCCCGGGCCACCAGTTCCTCGCATGCCTGGAAGAACTCGGAGAAGCCCATGCGGTCGGCCTGCTTGATGTTGGGCACCACGAGCATGCGGGTGCCGTCGGCACGTGTCAGGTCGACGGCGATCCCGAAGTTCACGTGCGGGTGCCGGATCAGGACGGGCTTGCCGTCGCGCTCGCCGTACGCCACGTTCTGGGCGGGGAAGTCCTTGGCGGCCCGCACGAGTGCCCAGGCGATGAGATGGGTGAAACTGACCCTTCCACCGCGGTTGCGGGCGAGGTGGTCGTTGACGGCGAGCCGGTTGTCGATCATCAGCTTCGCCGGAACGTCCCGCACGCTCGTGGCGGTCGGAACACTCAGGCTCGCGTCCATGTGGGACGCCAACGACTTGGCCGGGCCCTTGAGGGGCGTGTAGTCCGTCCGAGCTCCGGCGCTGTCCTGGGCCACCGCCCGGTCGGCACCGCTCTTGTCCTGCGGCACTTCGGATGTCGTCGACTGCGCGTGTGGCATGGTCTCTCCCTGCGGTCCTCGAAGCGGACCTCTCTGCTGTGGTTCCGAGGCACGCCTGAGTCACACCGGTCGGGCGTGCCACCGTTATGGCCCGACCGGTCTCATCGCTGCGGGCATGCCCGGGTGGCGCGCCTTGCCGGGCGGTGGCGCGAGGGTCATCACATGGACCGGAGCGTGCTCTCGATGATCTGGTCGAGCCTGTCGGGCGGGGTGCCGGCCTTGCACAGCACGCTGAGGCCGATCACGGCGGTGAGGAACGAGCGAGCCTGCTCGTCCGCATCGGGGCCGCCCGTGTATTCGCCACGTGTACGGCCACGCTCCAGAGCGACGCGGGACGCGTCCTCGATGTCGGTGAACAGACTCTCCGCGACCCGGGTGACGCCTTCGTCCTGCCCGGCCAGCTCGCTGACCGAGTTCACCGCGAAGCAGCCCATCCGGTGCGACCCCGCGCCGGTCAGCTCCGCCAGGGAGCTGCGCAGCACTTCGTGGACCGGACCCTGCTCCTCGCGGAGGCGACGCAGCGTCGGGGCACGCATCTGTCCGTAGCGGCGCAGCGTCAGGGTGAAGAGGTTGTGCTTGCTCTCGAACGTGTTGTACAGGCTTCCTTTGCGGATGCTCAGCGCGTCGGCCAGCCCCTGCGGAGTGGTCGACGCGTAGCCCTGTCGCCAGAACACGAGCATCGCCCGGTCCACGGCCGCATCACGATCGAACGTCATTGGCCTTCCCATGCTCACGACCGTAACACTTTTATTGACCTCGGGGTCAAATACCCAACTTCAGAGGTCGGCGCGAGGCCCGTCCCGGTCGGGCGTGAGCCCGGCGACGACCCCATGCGGGTGCTTGCTGCCGCTTGGTTCGCGGAGTTCGCGATCAGGCGCTGCGGCCTCCGGTCCTGCGTCTTCGCCCCGCCGCGCTTGGGCTGTAGGGGCGTCGGTACGCGTCACGCATGCGCCCGGACGGGCACCCGCATAGGCTAAAGGTAGTCAAATCACCCCAAAGGGCCCGAGTGGAGGCGCAAGAGTGATGGCGAAGATCCTGTTCATAGTGAGCGGAGCGACGTACTGGGTGCTCCTGGACGGCACGAGGTACGCCACGGGATACTGGGCCGAGGAGTTTGCCAGCCCGTACAAGGAACTGACGGACGCCGGCCACGAGATCGTGGTCGCGACACCGGGCGGCACGACCCCGAACGTGGACATGATGAGCCTGCGTCCGTCCATGACGGGCGGCGAGCAGGCGGCCCTCGATCTGGAGGCCATCATCCGGGACGCCGAGGTGATGCGCCGGCCGCTCAAGCTGTCCGACGTCCGCCTCGAGGACTACGACGCGGTCTACATGCCCGGCGGCCACGGTCCGATGTCGGACCTCGCCTACGACGCGGACGCGGGGCGGCTCCTGACAGCGCAGCTCGCCTCGGGCAACCCCCTCTTCATCGTGTGCCACGCACCTGCCGCGCTGCTGGCCACGAGGATCCACGGCGTGTCGCCCTTCAAGGGGTACAAGGTCACGTGCTTCACCGACGAGGAAGAGGAGGGCGTCGGCCTGGCCTCCAAGGCGCCGTGGCTGCTGGAGACCGAGCTCAAGGAGAAGATCGGCGTCCAGTACAGCCGTGGCCCGATGTGGGAGCCGTACATGGTGGAGGACCGCAACCTGGTCACCGGGCAGAATCCCGCCTCGGCCTCCGTGCTGGGCAACCGGATGCTGGAGATTCTCGGCTGACCACCTGGGCGGCGGCCGAGCGCGCGCCTCGTCAGTGCCCCGCGCTCTGGCCGCCGTCGACGTGCGAGATCTCGCCGGTGACGAACGGGGCCTGCTCGAGGTAGAGCACGGCCCGGACCACGTCGTCCACCTCGCCCATGCGGCGGACCGGGTGGCGCGCCGCCTGGAAGCCGTCGGGATCAGTCGGGTGCATGGGGGTCCGGATGACGCCGAGTGCGACGGTGTTCACCCGGATCCCGCGGGTGGCGTACTCGATGGCCAGCGACTTCGTGACCCCGTTCAGTCCCCCCTTGGTCAGGGACGCGAGCGCCGAGGGGACCTCGACATCGGCATTGTCGACGAGGCTGGTCGAGATGTTCACGATGTGGCCACCGTCATCGCGGGAGAGCATCGCGGAGATCACGCTGCGCGACACCTCGAAGAAACCGCGTACGTTCGCCCCGGTGACCAGATCGTAGTCCGCGTCGGTGTACTCGGTGAACGGCTTCGACACGAAGACCCCGGCGCTGTTGACCAGCGTGTCGACACGGCCGAAACGGTCGAGGGTCGCTTCTACCAGCCGCGCGCCGGCACCCGGCTCGGCCACGTCGGCCGCCAGGGCCAGCACCCCGGGGTCGCTCGACGCCGGGATGGAACGGCCGGTGGCGGTCACCGCGTACCCCATCGCGCGGTAGGCCTTCACCAGGGCGCCTCCGATGCCCCCCGAAGCACCCGTGATGATGGCGACTTTCCGTGTGGCGTTCATCAAGGACTCCTGTCGTTTCCGAACTCCACGGCCGCGACCACGAGTTCGACATGCCTCGGAGGTCATGCCCGTGACTGCCAGGCCACGATAAATCCGTCGGCCCGCGTCCGCACGGCGAGGAGCGCGTGGGGACGAGTGGGTGCGCCGCACCCGGGCGCACGCCGACGCCACTATGGAAAAGGGATCCGCGCACCCGACCGGTGCGCGGATCCCTTTTCGGCCTGCGAGTGCGTGTCAGGCGCGACGGGAGTGTCGGTTGCCTGTGATGACCCGGTACAGGGCCAGGAGGATGATCGAGCCGACGACGGCCGCGATCCATGTGGAGAGGTCGAAGAACCCGTCGATGGAGTCGACGCCGAATATGGCCTTGCCGAGCCAGCCGCCGAGGAGGCCTCCCGCGATGCCGATGAGCATCGTGATGATGATGCCGCCGGGGTCCTTGCCCGGCATCAGCGCCTTGGCGATGAGGCCGGCGAGCAGTCCGATGATGATCCAGGCGAGGATGCCCATGATGCGTCTCCTACCTCTCGTATAAAGATTGTGTCAACGCACCGTCTTTACCGCTTCGGCGTTTCCAAACACATCATTCACAACCGCTTTGCCGCGTCTTCGGCGGGCCATCGCGATCTCCACTTGCCCCGGATCGCCGGTGCGGCACAACGGTGATCGCGCGGCGTCTCGGCAGGGCGACGAGACAGCCCGAAGTCCTGTGACACGGGCGCGTGAGACATGCCGGTGGGCTGCGAGGACGTGTGCTGGACCATTGCGCTGCCCGCTGCCCGCTACTGGGGGAGCGGCGCCGGGTGCCGGCATCCGGAGGGGAGACTCAGCAGAACCAGCCGTTCTGTACCCAGCCGCGGCGGTTGATGTCTCCGTAGGCGAATCCGTAGACCCACTCTCCGCCGCCCTCCTCGACCAGGAACGTCTGGCCCCGGTACAGCGTGCCCATCCACGCCCCGTGGGGGGCGGTGACCCGTACGAACAGGTCCTGGGCGCAGACGGTTTCACGCTGTCCCACCGTGCCGTCGGCGGCAGCGGCCGGACCCGCGGTCATGGCTGTCACCGCGGCTGTCAGAGCCAGTGTCAGGGCACCGAGTCTGCTCGGGCTGGTCATCGGGAGAGTCCTCTCGTCGTCGGAGTATCAGGTCACCAGGATCCGTACCCACCGAGGCATTCCTGCCGGACGAAGCCCCAGTCGTTGGGACCGAAGTCGAACGTGGCAGCCCATCCGTTGTAGACGGGGTGTGCACCACGGGTGTGTCCGACCTTGTCGCCACGCAGCAGGACCCGCTTCAGGGTGGCCGGTCCGGAGGAACTGTCGTAGTTGGCGTAGAAACTCGCACTGTCGCAGACGATGACGGCGTGCTCGGGCACCGTCGGTTCCGCGTGTGCGGTTCCGGAGGCCACCACGGTGAAGGCAGCGGCGGCGGACAGGGCGAAGCCGAGCGAGCGAGTCGTGTTCATGACATACATCATGAACCGTGATCGCCGCCGCGTCGAGACGGCGGTGTGCTGCGCGGCTCGACGTCAGGTGGGCGCGTGCGCCTGGCGAACGAGAGCCGGTCGCGCGGCGATCGCCGGCTCACTTCCGGCCCTCACCGGAGCCACGTGTATGGGCCCGGTTGTTGTTCGTCGGCTCGTCGGCCTGCGCCCGATCAGGTTCATTCTCCGCCCGGCGAGTGCGCCGTCGGCTCCGTTGCACGGCCTGAGGTAGAGCCTGGTGCCTCGCCCCATTCGTTGCGCACTTCTGAGAGGGAGCCCCATGCTTCGTCGTATTGCGATCACCCTTGCCACCGTTGCCGCCGCCGGATTCGTGGCTGCAGCGCCCGCGGCCGCCAACGACTGGGAGGGCGTGACCGAGGGTGCCGGCTATCAGAAGATCGAGGGCGCTCGCGCGGCCGGCGAGTACCTGAACCTCGGTGGCCCGTACGGGATCACCTACGCCAAGGGGAAGAAGGCGCACTTCGAGGGGGAGAGCGGCTACTACTACACCCAGTACCTGCACGGAAACTGACCGACTGACCCGGTGTTCGCGGACGTCATCAGGGCAGAGCCGAGGCTCCTGTGGCGCTGCGGCGGCGCCGAGGTCGGCCGGTCGGCGGCCGGCAACGCAAGGCCCGGACCCGTGGGCGCATTCCGGGGGTCCGGGCCCTCGCCATGCGTGCGGCCGGCATGGGGTGGATTCAATGAATCCGTGGCCGACCCCCAGTCCCTCTTCCTGCGCACGTATCCGGCGCACCGCGCACAATGGAGAGGGGCCGCCGATGCACAGGCACGGGGGCGAAGCCCCCGACCGCCGACGTGTGCAGGCTAAACCGTCGCCCATCGCAACAGTGTGAGGCGCACTGCTATGGACACCACCACCAGGGCAACTCTCGTGGCCGCGCTCGCGGCCGGATACATCATCGGCAGGACAAGGCAGGGGAAACTCGTTCTGGGCCTCGCCGCCCTGGCTGCCGGTAAATCACTCGACCCGAAAACTCTCATCGACGCCGGGGTGCAGAAGCTCGCCGAGAATCCGCAGTTCGCTCAGCTCGGTGAACAAGTACGCGAGGAACTGCTCACTTCCGGGCGCGGAGCGCTTTCCGAGGCGACCGATCGAGGTGTCGCGTCCCTGAGCGAGAATCTGCAGCAACGCTTGCTCGCCCTGACCGGCGCACCCGACGGCGGACGCGAGGACGAGTACACCGAAGAAGAGGAGATCGCCGGCGAGGAGCCGGAAGAGGAACCGGCGGACGAGGAACTCGAAGACGAGGAACTCGAAGACGAGGAGCCGGAGGCCGAGCCGCCTGAAGAGCAGCCGGCGGACGAAGAACTCGAGGCATCGCGGCCCCCGCGCCGCCGTCGGACGACGAGGGTGACACCCGCGCAGCCCACCGACAGGAAACCCGGGCCGGAGAACCCTCCTGCGAAGAGGGCAATGGCTCGAAAGGCTGCGCAGAGGAAGCCGGGGCCCAAGAACCCCCCTGCCAAGAAGGCGATGGCGCGTAAGGCGGCGGACGACCGGGCGGCCGGGAAGAAGGCTCCGCGCAAACGCGGAGCGGCACGCACAACACGCAGTGGGCCCAGGTAACCCAAGGCGACCAGGACTCCGCAGGAAAGCACCGGAACGGCCGCGACGCAGCGCGCGGCGCCGGCCACACTCCGCAACCGCGGCAGCCCTTGCCGGATCCGGCCTCACGACTGCGTACGGTGTCCGACGCCGGACAACGCCTCCTACCTCGTCCTGCCTCCGCACGACGGCGACCGAAGGCCGGACACCGCCTCGACCGTGCCGCGCAGGAAGGCCGATCACGGCGGCCTCGGGCCGCTGGAGTGCTACGGCGGTCCCAGGGGACTGCCCTGCTCGCCGCACGAAACCAACGCGTCGCCGCGCATCCCCCGCCAGTACGCTCGCCGCCTTCGTCGCGGACAAGAATCTTCGGCTGTCATGCAACCGATCCCATGCCCCGGCGGTCGTAGTTGGCGTCAGAACCTCTCGGAAGGAGAATCGAGGGGCCGCGGGGTTCTGATACGGAGGGGGAGCCGAGCAGCCGGGCCGCACGATCGGGTCGCTCGAAAGTCGATGCCCCCTGCGCGGAACGCGCTCAGCCCTCTGCCGCCGGCCTCCGCCCGGGCGGCGGTGACGCGTCCGCAACGACAGAGCGAGGAGGCAGCCGGTACCTGCGCAGTCCCCGTGACGGTGCGGCTCCGGCCTGCTCCCAGGATCTGCTGTCCAGGGAGGCGGAGCCCGAGCATCGACCGGCAGCTCCAGCAGGAGGACTGCCGAACGGGGGAAACGTCCTTGCTGCGTATCCACTTCACGTCCGGCGACCTGACCCGCATCCAGGTGGCGAGTACACCCGATCCACTGTGGGAAATCGTCTTCAGCCTCCAGCGGCTCCAGACCTCGCAAGGCCGCTGGGCCTACGCCGACTGGCATCACAGCACCCGTGCCACGCTCGCAGGCACCCGCCTCGGCGCGGCCGTACGCCGCCTGCTCACGCCGATGCTGCCCAGGGCTCCTTACCTGCCCGACTTCCTCACGCCGCACGAGTCCGCCCACGGACTGGAGCGGGGGCTTGCCGCGATCCTCGACACCCCGCCCGCCCGCGTCGCCCACGAGATGGACCTGCTGGCCAGGATCAGCGGCGCCCCGGACTGGGCGCCCAGGATGGCCGAACGCGCCAGTCGGGACGAACTGGTCCGAGTCATGCGGGCGTACCACGACGCCGTCATCGCACCCCATCACGACCGCATGTGCGAGTCGCTCGCGGGCGAGCGAGGGCTGGTCGCACGCGCGACTCTGGACAGCGGTGTCGGCGGACTGCTCGCCGGCCTCTCGCCCTCCATGCGATGGCGTCCGCCCGTGCTGCACGTCGACTACATCGAGGACCGCGACCTCCACCTCGAAGGCCGCGGACTGCGTCTGGTGCCCTCCCACTTCTGCTGGAAGCTGCCGATGTCCCTGGCCGACGGCACCCTGCGGCCGGTGCTGGTCTACCCCGTGCACGGCGCACGGCCTCCCGAGCCGGCCCGCCCCGATCTCGCCCTGTGCGCACTGCTGGGCAGGACCAGAGCCACCGCGCTGCGCACCCTCGCCCTCGGTGCGACGACTTCGGAGCTCGCCCGGTCCCTGGGCGTGACGCCCGCCACGGCCACGCACCACACGACGATCCTCCGTGACGCCGGACTGATCACCAGCCGCCGCGTCCAGAACACCGTCCTGCACGTCCTCACGCCTCTCGGCGCGGCGATGCTCCGCGGGCCCGCACCGGTGCCGTGCGCGGAGACATCCGGTCATCGGTAGGAACCGCCCGTCACGGTCCACATCGGAATCTGCTGCCTCAGCGCCCCTGCCGTCACCGCAGCCCCACAGGAACTGGGCATTCCACCGCCTGGCACGGCACTTTCGACCCTGTTCGAAGGTCGTGGTGGGGCGGGACCCGCGATGCGAGTGTTTTCCGCGACACCACAAGGGCCCCGGCGCACGCCGAGCGCCCGTCACGATCCGACAGGGGAGACACACATGCTGAAGAGGCCAGGCATCAACCGCACCGTCGCCGCCGGAGCACTCGCGCTCGTCACCGCCGCGACCGGTGTGGCATTCGCCCCCGTGGCGTCGGCCTCCGCGCAGGCCTGTGCCGCCTCGTCGCTGACCACGGGCGGCTACAACGGCGTCGGCACGATCCGCAACAAGTCAGCCAGCAGCACCTGCGGCGACCTCAACCTGACGTACTCCTACAACAACGCGTCCCCGATCTACGACTTCTACGCGGGCCGCCTGCGCCGCTCGAACGGGACCTGGCTCACCTGTGCCGCCGGGTACGTCTACGCCGAGGACGGCTCCCACAGCCTGAACGACTCCGACTACTGGCTGTGCACCGATGTCGCCGACAACACGCCGTTCACCGTGGCCAGCTACAACGGCGGCGGCGACACCGTCACGATCACCCACTGATCCAACGATCCGCTGATTCATCTGATCCCGAGTTCCTGGGGTGCCGGCGGCGCACGAAGACCGGCGGCACCCCGGGGCGACCTCCAGGAAGGACGGACGTGCCCAACAGGTCCCTCGCGCGCATCGCCACTGCCGTGTCCACCGTGCTGCTCACCGCCGCGTGCAGTACGGCCGTCGGCGCGCCCGACGGACAACAGCCCGCCGCGGAAGCGCCCGGGCGTCTCACCCATGCCCTGCCGGACGACCCAGCGCGCATGGTCCTGCCCGCCACCGGTGCCGAAACCCGATGGACCCAGGGCCTGAACGTCTTCGGACAACAGGTTGCCAGGGCTGCCGCCGCCGAGTGTGCCCGTGCAGGTGGATTCGGGCTGACCGAAGAGGTTCCTGTGGCGTTCATCCCGTTCGGCGACCTGCCTGACCTCGGCTTTCTCGGCCGGCACGGGTTCGGGCGCAGTGCCGAGGTCCCTGCGGGTCCGGCGGCGCCCGCCCCGGCCCGGCCCGGCGAGGCCGCCGAGATCGACCGCTGCCGCGCGGTGGGGGCGACCGCCGCAGAGCAGGTGGCGAAGGGCTACCAGCCGCTGCAGAGAGCGTGGTTCGGAGCGCTGGACACGGCGATGAAACGGGACGCCGCCGCCGGCCGGGCTCTGCGCGACCTGCCAGGCTGTCTCGCCGGTGAGGGCTATGCAGCAGCCGGCCAAAGGGCCTTCTTCGCGCTGGTCGACCGCCGCCTGATGGGCACCCCCGCAGCCGACCTGGCCCGCGTGAACACCGAACTCGGTGCCGCCTACGCCCACTGCATGCGCCCCGTCGAGGCCGTCCGCGAACCCGTCCGCCGAAAGCTGCGGGAACGCTTCCTCGCCGACCACGCGGGCGAGACCCGTGACCTGCGCACCGTCCTCTTCCCAGCCCTCCACCGCGCCGGAGAACGCTACGGCGTGCGTCTCGTCTTTCCGGCGCCCTGACCCGCAGCGTGGGAATACCGAGCACCCGTCGGGCCCGCGCTGTGCAGCCCGCCCAGCCGTCCGACCCCCCTCTCGTCGGGGTTGCGGTTGTCGCTGCGGCAACTTCTACCGTTGCAGAGCAGGGCCGACGAGCACACCGGGCCGACGCCGAGCCCGTGCAGGCGGAGATCCACGCCCAGGCGGTGGGCGGCCGTACGCCACGCGGTGGTCACGGCGGTGTGCGCCGTCGATGTCCTGAGAACGCGGCTGCCGGTCAGTTCGAGCGGCGCGCCGATGTGCACATGAAGGTCCGGTCGGCGCAGCGGCGCTGTGACGAGACCGCCGAGCTGTTTGATCGTGCTGCCCGAGGTGACTCGGCGGGCGCCGGCCTGGCCCACGGGCACCACGGGAGCGCCGGTGCGCTCGGCAAGCCGGGCCAGGCCGCTTCGGAACGTTCCGGGTGGCGCTTCCGCGGCGTCCTTGCGGCGAGGCAGACCGCCCTCGGCGTAGATGAGGACAAGTCGTCCCCGCTCCAGGGCTTCCGCCGCGGCGTCCAGAGAAGC
The DNA here is from genome assembly GCF_035946055.1 of Streptomyces sp. NBC_01341. Classification (NCBI taxonomy): domain Bacteria; kingdom Bacillati; phylum Actinomycetota; class Actinomycetes; order Kitasatosporales; family Streptomycetaceae; genus Streptomyces; species Streptomyces sp. NBC_01341. Next base: position 7,139,580 of record NZ_CP108364.1, read on the forward strand.
AGCGGCGCGGCGGTCCCCGCGGACGACGGGGATGTGCCCTTCGCGTGCGAGCGCGCGACCGAGGAGCGGGATGCGCCACAGACCCGCGGCCGCCATGATGACCGGCTCGGCTCCGAGGCGGCGCAAGGCCGCGACCACGATGGCGGGGTCGGCGAGAGAGGTGTGGTTGGCGGCGATGATGCTGCCCGGCGCGAGATGAGCGCCGGGGTCGGAGGTCACCGACAAACGGCCGACGGTGGGCACCAGGATGTCGGCGATACGACTGAGCATGAGGGGCCCCTGGGATCGATGATGTTGATCTCCATCGTCCTGGGCAGGCACCGATCGGACATGAGTCGACCTACTCATCCAGCGGGCTGTGCTGCCGAGTACGTGCGTCCGGGCCTCCTTCCGCACGCATGCGGGCAGCTCCGGCTCGCCGACCGGCGAAGCCCAGGCCGATCCCGCACCGCGGCGCGACGGAGGTGGGCTAACAGCAACGTCCCCGTGCTGTGTACCTTCGTAGGGGCTCGCGAGGGCTCCACCCGCTCCGTACGGGCGGGGCGAGGCTGACCGGAAGGCATGCACAATGACTGGGCAACGCGACCGCTGGGCTGAACTGACCGGCGGACAGTCCGGGGAGGAGTACGCCCAGCGTTTCGCGCGGCTCGCAGAATCCGGCCAGGACATCCACGGCGAAGCCGCCTTCTGCGCCGCGCTGCTGAAACCGGCTTCCCGGGTACTCGACGCGGGCTGCGGCACCGGTCGCATCGCGATCCGGCTCGCCGAGCTGGGCCACCACTGCACGGGCGTGGACGTCGACTCCTCCATGCTTGCCGTCGCCCGCCGCCAGGCACCTGGACAGGAGTGGTTCCTCGGTGACCTGGCCGAGCTGGATGCCCTGGGCCTCAGCCTTGGGTTCGACCTGGTACTCGCCGCCGGAAACGTCATTCCCTTGCTGGCTCCCGGCACCGAATCAGCCGTGATCCGGCAGTTGGCAGCCGCGTTGCGGCCCGGCGGCCTGCTGGTCACAGGCATGGGGCTGGATGCCGCACACCTGCCATTGCCTGAGCCCCCGGTGACCCTCGAAGAGGTCGACCACTGGTGCACGACGGCCGGTCTGACCCTGCGCGGGCGCTACGCGTCCTGGGGCGGCGATCCCTACCGCCCGGGCTGTGGGTATGCCGTCAGTGTGCATGTCCGCCCCGCTGTGTGAGTCGTCGCCGTAGCCTCCTTGCTCAGGTGACGCGGTCCTTCGTCGGCAGCAGCGCCAGTACCGCGACGACCGCCCGGTGATCGGTACCCGGCACAGTGCGCTCGCCCGCGGAAACCCCCGCCAGGCCCGGGCCGTGCAGGACGTGGTCCAGCTGGATGAGAGGCGGTACAAAGGCGAGGCCGACGGGCCATGTGCGGCTCCATCCACGGCCGAGTTCGGCATGGACGTCGGTGAGGCCGGCCGCGAGCAGGTCGCGCATCGAGGCGTGGTCGAGGGAGGCGTTGAAGTCGCCCAGAAACACGGTGTCGGGCCGGCTTCGCCGGGCCACAGCGGTCAGGGCGGCCATGTCCCGCGCCCAGCGTTCGGTGTCCCCCAACGGGTAGTAGGTGTGAACAGCGACGAAGTGCACCCTCCGTCCGTCGGCCGTGACCTCGGTGGTGGTCTGGGGCCACGCGGTATCGACGTGCGTCGTGCCACCGTCCGACAACGGGCGCCTCGAATAGATCGAGGAGTCGTATTCGGGGTGGAGTTCCCGGAAGGGCATCAGCGTGCCCAATCCCGCCTCGTCGAGGGCCTTCACGCCTGCCGAAGGCGTCTGTTCCACGGCCAGCACATCGATCCGCTCGGTGCGGACCAGCTCCACCACCGCTCGGGGATCCGCTGCGCCGCCGTTGGTGTTGAGGGTGGCGACCCGCAACTCGGGCGATTGCGCGGGCACGTGCCGACGCTCAGGTACGAACCGTGGTGCCAGCACCGCGGCGTGGGCGAGGACGAGAGCCGCGGAGACAACCACGGCCCATCGGGACCGAAGCGCGGGAACCGTTGCCGTCATGGCCAGCACGACCGCGCAGAGAACCGTCGAGTAGGGAAAGAGCACCATGGGCACCGCGACCGGTGTTGTCGCGTCGAGCCCCGTCAGCCGGACGACGAGCAGAGTGGCGGGTGGGCCAAGCGCGATGACACAGGCCGAAATGTTCCATGACTGTCCTCGCCGGCCGAGCGCCTTCCCCGTCATACGCCCCCACTCCTGAGTCGTGCCCGGCGAGTTGGTCGTGATCACCGGTTCGGGTACGGGGACGTCCGCACAGTACGCATGGTTCCGTGGTCGACCTGCGCGCCTCACGCGCACGGCCATACACGTGTGCCCGGCCGGAAAGCCCGGCCGGGCACACGCCTTCATCCGGTCGGCGGGCCCGCCCGCAGACCTGATCCGGCTACTGGGTCCGCAGGGCGAAATCGGCCGTGGTCCGGCCGCCGCCGACGGTCTTCACCTCCTGGCTGCTCGCGGCGTACCCGTCATACGTGACGGTGACCGTGGTCTTGTCCGTGGAGCTCTTCACCCACACGTGGTACACACCCTCGGCGTCGGTGGTGGTGGTGACGAGCTCCTTGCCGCCACGGGACAGCACGATCTTTGCGCCGGGGAGCTTGGTGCGGCTTCCCGCAGTGACCGTGCCGGTGATCTCCGCGTACGAGGCGGGAGCGGTCGCCTTCAGCGCGACCGGCACCGGTGCGTTCCGGTAGGGAGAGTCGTCGATCATCGACAGGGCGGCGGCGTAGCCGCCCGGAGCGGTGAGCGTCCGGACATCCGCCGTGACGCGGACCTTGGTGGAGCGGCCCGGTGCCAGGGTCACCTTCGTCGAGCTCGTGGACAGCCAGTGGACGTCGTCGCCGGCGCACTGGTCGGTCCCGGTCAGGATGGCCGCACCTGTGGTGGTGATTCCCGTCGGCGTGTCCTGGCCACCGATATCGATGAGTCCGCAGCCGGTGCTGTGTCCTCCCCGGTTCGTCCAGCGGGGCGTCTCGGGCAGGGTCGTCCAGGCATCCGTGACCGGGTCGTACTCAACCGTGTGGGATTGCTTGGGGTAGCCGTCGCCCCATATATGCCCTCCGACTACCTGCAGCTTTCCGCCGGCCGCCGCATAGGAAGCCCCTGCCGTCGCATAGGGCATGTCGGCGACCCGGCGCCATGCGTCCGCCGCGGGGCTGTAGGTGAAGGTGCGGGCCGTGTATGCGATGTGGCTCTCGGAACCGGACTCATCGGCCGGCACGGTGTAGCCGCCGGCGGAGCACACGAGACCGTCGGTCACGCCGCCGCACCCGCCGTGTGTGAGCGCGATCGGGTAGTCGGCGATCCGGTTCCACTTGTCGCGGGCAGCATCGTAGCGATAGGAGGCTTTCGTGTCGTCGAGTGAGCCGTCCTTCCCGCCTATGTAGTAGAGCTTCCCGTCGAGAACCGCAGCCGATCCCGAGCCGGATGCCTCCGGAAGGTCGGCCACCCGGGACCAGCTGTTGCTCCGGGGGTGGTACGCGAAGGTGGTGGATGAGGGGACCGACAGACCTTCGTCACCGAAGTGGTAGCCGCCGACGACGTACAGGGTGCCGTCCAGGAAGGCACCTGCGGCGTCCGTGCGCGGTTCCGGAAGCCGTGCGATGCGCGACCAGGACTTGGCGCCGGGGGCCAGGACGAAACCGTCCGCATAGATGGTTGCGCCGGCATAGCCGCCCACAGAGTAGACGCTGCCCTCGTAGGAGCTGACGACGTTGTCCTTGACCGCCTTGGGGTAACCGGGAAGGTCGCGCCACGGTCCGTCCTCGGCGGCTGTCCACGCCTTCGCGGCCGTGTTGCGGCTCTGCTCGGCGAGAGCGACCGTGAGCGGCTTACGACCGGTGTTGGTGAGCGTGATGTCCTGACTGGCCTTCCCGTCCAGGGCCGCGGTCAGTCCCACCTTCCCGGAGGTCACCTTCAGCTGCCCGGCGTTCAGAGCAGGGTTGTACTCGCTCACCCTGCCGGAGACGGAGACCCTGCCCACGCCGGTGGAGTAGCGGGGTGCCGAAGTGGAGATCGAGCCTCGCCCGGCGTGCGGGCTGTACAGCCAGTAGGACCCGTCGGACCGGTTGTCGCCCGGCATCCTCGCGCTGACGGCGGTGCGATACGGGTCCGTCTTCGGAGCCCAGGTAGCGGTCACCGCGGCGCCGTTGAGGGGGCGCTGGGTGTTCGCATCCTTGACGACGCCGGTGATCAGCCCGCCGCCGAGTGCTTGGCACTTGCCGACCAGCACGTTGTCGATCTGGACCTGTGAGTACCCCTGGCCCTTGAACTGGAAGCGCAGCCGGACGTCGGTGTGGCCGAGCGCCGAATCGAGCGGAACGGTCACATGGTGCGACCGTACGATCGGGCTGGTCTCCTTGAACACACTGGACCACGTCTGCCCGGCGTCGATGCTGACGGCAGCATCGAAGGTGGCGCCGTTCTCGAGGGCGTCGTACATGGTCGTGTCGAAGTGAAGGTCGGCATCGGTGTGCCGGCTCAGATCGAAGGCCGGTGAGGTCAGGGTGGTGTCCTCGACGGCGCTCAAGTCCCCGTCTATTCCGGGAGAGGCCGTGGCGAAGCCGCCGGTGCCACCGGTCTCATTGGCCGTGCCGGGCTGATCGAACCGCCAGCCGCTGGTGGTCCCGTCGGCGTTCGAGGCGCTCCACCCATAGCGGGGTTCGATGCCCCAGTCCTCGAAGTCGGCCTGTGCGGCGTAGCCGTAGCCAGGGGCCACGCATGACGTGACGTCGGCCTTGACGGAGAAGTCGTGGCGCACGTCCTTCGTGCCGAGCGCGATCCTGATGCCCGACGGCGTCTTGTAGCCGGGATAGACCGGCGTGGCGTGCAGCGTGTAGGTGGTTCCGCTCGGCAGATCCACCGAGTAGACGCCCGTCTTGGGGTTGGTGTAGAACACCCGGCCGGGCACCTCGTCGAACGTGATCTTCGCATAGAGCGGCCAGCCCTGACCGGAGCCGTCGACGAGCTTGCCCGACACCTTCCGCGTGGGGAGCTTCACGAGTGCGAGGTCGGCCTTGGCGGCCTTGCTCGCGGTAACGAGGGCGGTGCCGGTGGCGGTCCGGTGGCCGAAGAGGGACACGGACGCCTTGTACGTCCCGGGCGAGACGTTGAGCCGGTATCCGCCGTTGCCGTCCGTCTTCGTGGAGTAGGCGAGCCGGCCGGCGCTGTCGGCCAGCGTCACGTGCTGACCAGTCAGCGGCTTGTGTGCCCCGTCGGTTACCTTGCCGCTCAGCGTGCCGGTCGGCCCCTGACGGAAGGCCGCCGTTCCGTTGGGGGTACCGAGGCCGGTGGGGCCGTCGTAGCCCACGGCGCCGTTGCAGAGGTAGGCGGGGGAGCAGGAGCCGTTGGAACCCGAGGTGATGTCGTTGAGGCGGGGGTTCGCATAGGGGTAGCCGGCGGGCTGTGTCCCCTCCGCCACCGGGCCGGCCAGCGCGTACGTCGCCGCGATGATCGGAGCCGCGGCGCTGGTCCCGCCGTACTGACCCCAGCCCTGGCCGTACGTGCCGTACGTGTTGTAGACGGCGACGCCGGTCTCCGGGTCGGCGACCGCGGAGACGTCGGAGACCGAACGCCGTTCGCACCCCGTGTCTTTCTGGTAGGCGGGCTTCGGCGCGAAGGCCGAACAGCCCGATCCGGCACCTGCCCAGGCTGTCTCGTTCCAGCCACGCGTGGTGGACCCGTCCCGGACCAGGGAGGTACCGCCGACGGACGTGACAGTGGAGGCGGAAGCGGGGAACGTGACACCGTAGCTGCTGTCACCACTGCTTGCGACCACTGCCACGCCGGGGTGGTCGAAATACCGCTCCGCGAGATCCGTGAACTCGACGGACTCAGCGGTGCCCGACGTGGTGGAGTAGGGCAGTCCGTAGCTGTTGGACACGTAGGTCGCACCAAGCTCGACCGCCGTGTTCACGCTCTCGCCCAGGTCGGTGAACCTGGAGCTGTCGGCCTCCACAAGGATGATCTTGGCCTTGGGTGCGACGGCCGACACCATGTCCAGGTCGAGGGCGATCTCCGAGGCCCATCCGCTCTCGGGGGAGGGGTACTCCCCCTCGTCGCCGCGCTGGTTGACCTTGACGAACTGACCTTCTTCCAGCGGCGGAAGGCCGAACTGCTTCCGATACAGCGCGAGGTCGGTGGCAGCCTTCGGATTGTCGTAGGCCGCGACGACGGCGACGGTCGCGCCGGCGCCACCGTCGGCGGGAAGGTTGTAGGCGCTCAGCAGGTCGCCTGGCGCCAGACCCGCCGGCGTGTCGGAGGCCGCGCGCAGCCCTTTCCCGCCGTGGACGTCCGTGACCCGCATCGCGAAGCAGGTCGCCTCGTGCGCCGACTTCGGGACGTCGCACGCCGCGTCCACGTTGTCCGGCGTACGGTCGGAAGAGGCGGCGGCATCCTTCCGCGCGCGCTTCTGGTCGGCGATCATTTTGTCGATCGTGGCCCGGTCGCCGGGGGACAGCGAACTTCCGGCCCGCGCTGCGGGACCGGCACCCAGGGCGGGCGTCGGCGCCGCGGCGAGGACCCCGAGACAGGCGGCGGCTATCAGCGCCGGCAGGGCGCGGGAACGCCCACGTCTTTCCATGAACAAGTTGACCCTTCGAATCCAGGCGGGGCGGGTCAAGCCGATTCCGGAAGGCTTCCGGCGTGTGGCACCCCTCGATTGCGGTGCCCACCGGTCTCTCACGGCTTCGAAGGTACTCGTCCAGCCGGATGAGTCTCCTGGGCGCGAACACTCCTCGGTGCGACGTTGTCCCGGCGCCCCGTACGAACGTGTTGCCAGCCGTGAGTATGCAGGCCCGGTCGGCAAACTTGAAAGAGCAAGCATGGCAATGATCGTGCAATGGCTGGAAAGTGTCATGTGGCGCGGAAGTCGGAACCCGCACATGACGCACTGTCACTTTGTTTACTGGCGACCGCGGGGAGGTCTCACGCGATGGCGCACGTACAGTGAGGGTCCGGAGTCGATTTTCGGCCAAAGTGATCATGCCCACATGACACGAACCAGCGGAAGATGTCACTCTGTGCCCGTTTCAAAGCCATGTAGTTTTGCAACACACGTCATCCGGGCGGTCCGCGACACATGGCGATCTGCCCGGACCGCCCCGGCCACCCTCGGCGGAGGCCGCAGAGAGAGTGATACGTGCGCACACCCAGATTCACCGCAGGCGCCCTCATATCAGGAATGGCTGTGATCGCCGTCAGCCTTCCCGTCGGCCCGGCCTCGGCCGACAGCCACACCGCAGTGACGGCAGCTCGTACAGACGTCCGCCCGACAGCAGCTCCCGCGCCCCGTGCGGGTGCGCTGCCGGCCCAGTTGTCCCCGACCGAGCGGGCGGCCCTGCTGACCCGGGCCCGGTCCCAGCGGGCAACCACGGCTTCCCAGTTGCGCCTCGGCGCCAAGGAGCAACTGGTCGTCAAGTCGGTCGGCAAGGACAGGGACGGAACGACCCACACGCATTACGAGCGCACATACTCCGGAATGCCTGTCCTGGGCGGTGACCTGATCGTCCACCGGAACCCGGGCGGCGCTGTCACCGGCACCGACATGGCCACCAGGACCTCGATCACGGCGACCGGCGCCAAGGCCGTCAAGAGCGCCGCCTCGGCCAGGCGCTACGCGCTGTGGGCGGCGAGGAAGGACGGTGTCGTCCACCCGTCCGCCGCCACGCCCCGCGCCGTCATCTGGGCCGCGAAGGGGAAGCCGAAGCTCGCCTGGGAGTCGGTGGTCGAGGGAACGCAGCAGGACGGCACACCGAGCCGTCTGCACGTGATCACGGACGCCACCAGCGGTGTCGAGATCCGCCATTACCAGGACATCCAGACCGGCATCGGCCACAGCCAGTACAGTGGGCAGGTCGACCTCACCACGACGCCCTCGGGGCAGACGTTCAGCATGAGCGACAGCACCCGAGGTGGCCATGAGACGTACGACCTCAACCACGGGGACACCCTCAACCTCTACCGTGACGACGACGACGTCTGGGGCGACGGCAGCGGCGCCAGTGTGCAGACCGCCGGTGTCGACGCCGCCTACGGTGCTCAGACGACCTGGGACTTCTACAACGACAAGTTCGGGCGCCGGGGAATCCGCAACGATGGCGTCGGCGCGACGTCCCGCACGCATTTCGGCACGGACTACGTCAACGCCTTCTGGGACGACGACTGCTTCTGCATGACCTACGGCGACGGGGAGGGCGACACCCATCCGCTGACCGAACTGGACGTAGCCGGGCACGAGATGACCCACGGTGTCACCTCCAACACGGCCGGCCTGATCTACGAGGGCGAGTCCGGCGGCCTGAACGAGGCCACCTCGGACATCCTGGGCACCGGTGTGGAGTTCTACGCCGACAATCCGGCCGACCCCGGCGACTACCTGATCGCCGAGAAGCTCTTCGCCAACGGTGCGCCGCTGCGATACATGGACAGGCCGAGCAAGGACGGGTCGTCGCCGGACTACTGGTTCAGCGGCCTCGACAAGGTCGAAGTCCACTCCTCGTCCGGCCCCGCCAACCACTTCTTCTACCTGCTGGCCGAGGGCAGCGGAGCCAAGACGATCAACGGAGTGAGCTACGACAGCCCCACGGCAGACGGGCTGTCCGTACCCGGCATCGGCCGGGACAACGCCCTGAAGCTCTGGTACAAGGCGCTCACCGAGCGTTTCACCTCCACCACCGGATACCAGGCCGCCCGCGTGCAGACCCTCCAGGCCGCCGCCGATCTCTGGGGTCAGGCAAGCTCCACCTACACCATCGTCGCGGACACCTGGGCGGCGATCGGTGTCGGCGCCCGCCCCGCCGGGGCGTACGTCACCAACCCTGGGAACCAGCACAGCGTGGCGGGTACGCCCGTGTCCCTCCAGCCCCGCACCGGCAGTATCTACCCCGGTGTCACCAACTCCGCGACCGGTCTCCCGACCGGCCTCACGATCAACGCCACCACCGGGCTGATCTCCGGCACTCCGAGCAAGGCGGGCACCAGCCAGGTCACTCTGACGGTGCGTGACTCGAAGAACACCGTCGCCACCGCCCGCTTCACCTGGACCGTACAGCCCTCAGGCAGCGGCTGCGGCGTGAGCCAACTGTTCGCCAACCCCGGCTTCGAGAGCGGGGCCACAGCCTGGTCGCAGAGCCCCGGCGTGATCGACAGCAGCTCCGAAACCCCGGCGCGCACCGGTCGTTACAAGGCCTGGCTCGGTGGCTACGGCACCACTCACACCGACACGCTGTCCCAGAAGGTGACCATCCCGGCCTCCTGTACGTTCGCCACCCTCACCTTCCACCTTCTCGTCACGACCGATGAAGCCGCGAAGTCGGCTGCTTACGACAAGCTGACCGTCAAGGCAGGCACGGCGACTCTGGGCACGTGGTCCAACCTGGACAAGAGCACCGGATACGTCCAGCGGACGGTCGACCTGACCGCCTATGCGGGCAAGACCGTCACTCTCACGTTCACAGGCACCGAGGACTCCGTGTCCCAGACCGCCTTCCTCATCGACGACACCACGGTCAGCGCCATCTGAGCCGTGTTCAGACCGCGGCCCGGGACGACGCCACGTCGTCCCGGGCCGTCGGCGCGCAGGCGTCAGAGCCACGTCCCACGCCGCCCACCACCCACAACCAAGCGCAGCCGTGATCCGATCGCCTGGGCTCGCAACAAGGCTGTCACGGACTTCCGAAGGTGCTTGACCCGGTCCAGGAGGGCAGGGCGACAGTGATCACGGACTCCATGCGCGAGTCGTCTGTGCTCGGTGGCTCGGCGGGACGAGGAGGGGAGTCCGGGTGAGTGAGACCTGCGTCATTCTCGACATCGGCGGTGTGCTGGAGATGACCCCGGAGACGGGATGGGTGCAACGCTGGGAGGAGCGGCTGGATCTGCCACCAGGCACTGTGCACGAGCGTATGGGCGACGTATGGCAGGCGGGAAGCATCGGGACCATCGCCGAACAGGAGGTACACGATCAGGTGGCCCGACGCCTGGGACTCGATGCCTCCGAGGTCCATGCCTTCATGGCCGATCTCTGGACGGAGTACCTGGGGACGCCTAACGAGGAGCTCATCGCGTACGTGCGAGCGCTCCGTGGCGCTTGCAGGCTGGGCATTCTGAGCAACAGTTTCGTCGGTGCCCGGGAACGCGAGACGTCGCTGTACCGCTTCGACGAACTGGTTGACCGGATCGTCTACTCGCATGAGATCGGGATCGAGAAGCCCGACCCACGTGCCTTCGAAGCCATATGCGCCGGCCTGGAAGTCCGGTCGGAGGGGTGCCTCTTCATCGACGACTTCGCGGTCAACGTCGAGGCGGCCCGAGCGGCGGGCATGCAGGCGTTCCTGTTCGAGGACAACGCCCGAACGATCGCGCGCATCGCGGCCCATCTGGATTCCGCTGCCCAGGACGCGGGGTGTGTTCCGCTCGGCTGATGTCGGTCGCGCGGTCGTCGGAGCGCCGTCCGAGTTCCCTGCCGTCCTGTCGACCGGCCCGATATTCGGCTGGACACGACGAGGTGGGCGGACCGCGGTCCCACCGCACTGGCCTACGCATGGATACGCAGAAATGGCCTGTTTCGTGATGTTCTGTCCTGAGTGTTGCGCAGATGCGGCACGGCGGCACAGGTCAACCGGCCCACTGCGAAGGATGACGTCGATGAGCGATCCGTCGAGCCCCCGCCCGCCTGACGGGACGCAGAGCGGCAGACCGGGCGACTCGCAGACCGAGGTCACCGGATCAGAGGTGGACGAACCCGATCCGCACCGCTGGTGGGCGCTGGCCGTCATCGCGACAGCGCAGCTCATGGTGGTGCTCGACGCGACGATCGTCAATATCGCCCTCCCTTCCGCGCAGCGCGCTCTCGGCATCAGCAACGGGAACCGCCAGTGGGTGATCACCGCGTACACCCTGGCCTTCGGCGGTCTCCTGCTGCTGGGCGGAAGAGTCGCCGACCTCGTCGGCCGCAGGCGTACGTTCATCATCGGGCTCATCGGCTTCGCCGGCGCCTCCGCGATCGGCGGGGCGTCCGGCGGCCAGGAGATGCTCTACCTCTCCCGCGCGCTCCAGGGAGTATTTGCCGCTCTCCTGGCGCCCTCCGCGCTCTCTCTGCTCACCACGACCTTCCCCGGCGGTAAAGAACGCGCTCAAGCCTTCGGCATCTTCAGCGCCATCGCAGGTGGCGGCTCCGCCATCGGGCTGCTCCTCGGCGGCATTCTCACCGAATGGCTCAGTTGGCGGTGGTGTCTGTATGTGAACGTACCCATCGCCATCCTCACCGTCATCGGAGCGCTGACACTGCTCAGGGACCGCAGAGGAACCACGGGCGCGCATCTCGACATCCTGGGCGCGTTCCTCGGAAGCGGGGGCCTCGTCGCGATCGTGTATGGATTCAGCCGGGCCGAGGCACTCGGATGGACCTCTACGGAGGTCCTCACCGTGCTGAGCATCGGCGTCGCACTGCTCGTCACGTTCGCCTGGTGGCAGACCAGGTCATCCGGTCCGCTGCTGCCCCTGCGGATCGTGCGGGACCGCAACCGCGGAGGCTCGATGCTCGTGATGGCGATGACGACGATCGGCCTGTTCGGCGCGTTCCTCTTCCTCACGTACTTCCTGCAGAACATCCTCGGATACTCGCCGCTCAGCGCAGGACTGGCGTTCCTGCCGCTGTCCGCCGGAATCATCATCGGCTCCACCCAGATCTCCGCCCGGCTGCTCCCGCTTGTGGCGCCACGTCTCCTGCTGGTGCCAGGACTGCTGCTGAGTGCCGGCGGCATGTTCTCGCTGACGTTCCTCGACATCGACTCCACGTATGCCGGGCACATTCTGCCGGGAACTGTCCTGTTGGGCTTCGGGCTCGGACTGACCTTCCTGCCCATCATCTCGACGGCCACGATCGGGGTTCCGGCCAGGGACTCGGGCGTCACGTCGGCAACCGTCAACACCGCTCAGCAGGTGGGCGGTTCCATCGGCACGTCTCTCCTGAACACGATCGCGACCACCGTGACGGCGACGTACCTGACCAGCCACCTCGCCGCAGCGGCCCGCGAGGGCGGTCTGACCCCGGCCGAACGAATGAGAATCGTGAACACCGGCACTGTCCACGGCTTCACGGTGGCCATCGCCTGGGCTGCGATCATTCTGCTCGCCGCTGCGCTCATCGGCGCGGTCATGATCAACGGCAAGTCGCCCCGGGCCCGCGCGGCGGAGTGACGTCCCGCGCCTTGAGGCCTGCCGGTGGGGTAGGGGGCGGTCCATTCCGCCTTGGGGGTGACGGGCGGCCACAGCGCTTCTCGTCAGTCGGCGTCCGTCAGTGCTCGGTGCGCGGCGGCGAGGATGTCCTCGGAGAGCGGGGAACCCTCGGTCGCCCGGGCCAGGACGAGCGCGCCGAACATGGTGCACAGCCGGGCGATGCCGTCCTGGTCATCAGTGGCGAGCTGCGCGGCGAACGCACCCACCCCCTCGGTGAAGATGCGGCTCGCCTCGCGGTCTTCGGGTTCGCGCGCCATGTCGATCGCGAGGGCGGCGACGGGGCACCCCTCTGCCGGATTGTCGCGGTGCTCGACGGAGAGGTAGCTGTCGATCAAGGCCCGCTGGGCGGGGCCACGCGTTCCGGACTGCTCCACCTTGTCCTGCTGGAGCCGGGTGAACTCGTTGAACGCGTGGGCGGTGGCCTCGTTGACGAGTGCCTCTTTCGAGGCGAACTGCTTGTAGAAGCCGCCATGGGTCAGGCCGGACGCCTTCATGAGGTCGGCGACGCTGACGTGGGTCCCGTGCTCGCGGAACAGCCGAGAGGCGGTCTCCACGACCCGTCGGCGGTTCTCCTCCGCTTGAGCCTGCGATACGCGGCCCATGAGCCACCTCCATTCGGATGTCGATTGGCATCTATCGTAAACCAGTGTTTAGATTGTAGATGTAATCTAAAACTCCGGGCGGATGGATCGGCCCGCAAGGCAAGGAACTGAGATGGAACTGAAGAGCGCTGTCGTCGTCGTCACCGGTGCCAACCGCGGTCTGGGGCGGCACCTGGCCGCCCAGCTCGTGGAGCGCGGAGCAAAGGTGTACGGGACGGCCCGCCGGCCCGAGACGATAGATCTCCCTGGCGTCATCCCTCTGCGAGTGGACGTGACGGACGAGGGATCCATCCAGGCGGCGGCCCGCGCCGCGTCCGACACGACGTTGTTGGTCAACAACGCCGGTATGTCCACCGGCGCCTCTCTGGCTGCGGGCGACCTGGATGCCGTCCGGCTGGAGATGGAGACGAACTTCTTCGGGCCACTTGCCACGACCAGGGCGTTCGCCCCCGTCATCGAGGGCAACGGCGGAGGTGCAGTGCTGAACGTCCTGTCGGTCCTGTCCTGGCTGCACCCGGCTGCCCTCGGGTCCTACGCCGCGACCAAGGCGGCCGCATGGGCGCTGACGAACGCGACCCGGCAGGAGCTGGAGCCCCGGGGCATCGCCGTCTCGGCGTTGCACGTGGCCTATATGGACACCGACATGGCCGCGGCCGTACCCGCCGATCAGAAGACCGATCCCTCGGATGTCGCGAGGCAGGCCCTGGACGGCATCGAAGCGGGCTTGTCCGAGATTCTGGCGGACGAGACCACTCGCGCCGTCAAGGGGAACCTTTCCGCGTCGCTGAACGCGGCGTAACGCACACTCTGCCCCAGCCTCTCGCTGGTCACCTCGGGTGGCCCTCGGGGGCGAGGTGTACGAGCGCCTCCTCTCCGGAGTGGGCCCTGTCCCGCACAGCTGCGCCGACCCCGTGCTCGCTCACGGGGTCGGCGCCGTGCGAGGTCTCGGCAAAGTTGTCGCGCCGCTTGTGTACGGCCTCATGGGGCCCTCCGTCGGCGTTCGGGCGCTGGAGCCGTGGACGGCGGGTGTGCCGGGCCTGTGGCCCGAGATCCAGTGACGGCCGTCACGGAGCAGGTGCGCGCCCCGGGGAATGGCCGGGAGGCTCGATCTGGTTGACAGATAAACCAAATGCAATCCCTCTGAAGGAGCATGTCATGGGTCTGTTCAACCGTAAGAGCGCTTCTGCTTCCGCTTCTGTGTCCACGGCTGTGGCTGGGGGGACTGCGGTGGAGTCGGGTTCGAGTCTGTCGCATCTGACGGGTGACTACGTGATCGATTCGACGCACAGCGAGATCGGGTTCTCGTTGAAGTATGCGAAGGTCACGACGATGCGTGGGCGTTTCACGGAGTATGACGGGCGGCTGCGTCTGGATGGTTCGACGCCTTCGGCTTCGACGGCGGAGGTCGTGATCAAGGTTGCGAGTATCGACACGGCTCTGGCCGGTCGTGACGAGCACCTGCTGAACGGTGATTTCTTCGCGGTGGAGGAGTTCCCGGAGATGACGTACCGCAGCACGAGTGCGGAGCGGGTCGATGAGGACACGTTCCGGATGAACGGTGATCTGACGATCAAGGGTGTGAGCCGGCCGGTTGCGCTGGAGCTGACGCTGAACGGTGAGGTCGTGGACCCGATGGGTAATGTGCGTGTCGGTTTCGATGGTTCTGCGACGATCAGCCGCAGTGACTGGGGTCTGACGTACAACGCGGCGCTGGAGGGTGGCGGTGTCCTGATCAGCGACAAGGTGAAGCTCACCTTCGACATCTCCGCCATCCGGGAGGCCTGAACCGGCCGACGTATCTGATCCGGCCCGGACACAGCTGCCGGGCCGTGCTCCCCGAGGGTGGTGGGACCGACCACCACCCACCGAGCCCGCACCCCCCCTGCGCGACCCGGCAGTAGACGCCTGGCGTCGGTGCCGGGCGCTGCGGACGAGAGCTGCCGGATCCATAAGGATCACTCCGGCGATCTCCGTGTCGATGATGTCGCCGTCCTCCGCCGCCGCGCGGACCGCGCGACAGCGGCGTCCTTCGAAAGCGCGTCGAGGGCCCGTCTCACCCACCCGGGCATCATGCCTGAACGCCCACGACCGTGATCATCCGGGCATCCTGCAGTCCGCGACCCCGTGGGGCGGAACGTACGGGCATGACTCCTTCCGCCGACGCCCGGCTGCGTAGCCGTCGGCTCACGCCGTCAACAGCAAGCCGGGCCGCGGCGAACGAGAACGCGCGGCAGGATGCAGCCCCGGGAGCGGAGTCGGGGCGGTGTGTCTCGGCCACCGTGCGGGTGGCCGGGTGCTGGGCCTGAAACTCATGGCCTCCTGGGCCGAACGCTCCCCCATCTCATCGCTGGGGTGGGGTACCTGCCGTGGCGCAGCGTCCTGCTCGCCTCAGCGGCTGCCGGCTCGGTCGAGATCGCGATGTTCCTCACCATGCGGATCGGTGGCGTGCTCCTGGTCAGCGGCGTGTGCGGCGGTCCTCCTCGCCCCAGTCGACGGCGTCGGCCGGCGGATGGTGACGACGGTGAGAGCGAACCCGATCGCTGTCTGGGCGGTGACGGCGGTTCCCACGTAACGCTGGTCGGCGACTTCACTGAGGGTGGTCGAGAAGACCCCGGAGCCCGCGATCACGGCGGCGCACCGCACCGTGCAGAAGGAGTGCGCCTTCCTCCTGCTCGCGCCCGGGCCCCTCGCCGGTGCCCTCGCGATGCGCGCACTGCGCGGCGGCGTCGCATCCACCGCACCATCGCAGTGAATCAAGCAGCTGCTTTGCTGCCTTCTCGAATCGTCGCGTACGGAAGCCGGGCACAGCCTGACTTCGGGGCCCGAAGCTCAGGTCTCCCTCTACAGCATGAGCGGCACTCACGCGCTGGATGTCAAGAGGTGTTCATGCTACGCCTCCCTTGTGATCATGCGAGACGCAGCGCGAGGACATGAACCACGCGTCCACTGCGAGTTGACCCATATACGTTCAGCTTCGAAGGAAGTCACCCTGTGCCGCTCCCTCTTGACCCCAGCCTTCCCCGAGCGCGATCCGCAGCGCGGCGCAGCGCCGTCGTCCTCGCCCTGGCGACCTCACTCAGCATCGGTGCAGGGATGATGACGACCGCTCAGGCGCTCAGCCCCGATCTGCCGAGGTCGGTGCCCACGCCGCAGCGGGGCCACGGCCTGATACCCAGCACACCCGGTCAGTCGCTCGTGACCGACGAGACCCGCACACCCGTCGCCCCCGGCCTGAACCTCACTCGCTTCGACCGCTTCGGCTCCGAGGGGTGGGTCCGGGGACAGGTGCTGGTCGCCGACCTCGCTGAGAACCGGCTGCGGGTGGACCACATCTCCTCCGGCACGGTCACCGGCAAATCCAAGGTGACCGAACAGGCCGCCAGGACCGGTGCGATCGCAGCGATCAACGGCGACTACTTCGACATGAACGACACCGACGCCCCCATCGGGACGGCAGTGTCCCGCAGGGGCGGCCTGGTCAACTCGGCGACCGAGGGCCGTGCCCAGTCCGTCGCCATCGGTGCGGACGGGCTCGGCAGGCTGGCCCAGGTATTCCTGGAGGGAGAGGTCACCGTCCCGGAAACCGGGCGACTGAAGCTTTCCGGCGTCAACTCCCCGCAGCTCACCCGCGACGGAATCGGACTCTTCACCGACGCATGGGGTCCGGCCCCTCGCACCAAGCCGGTAGCGGGCGCGGAACGAGTCACCGAAGTCAGGCTGCGCGGGGGGAAGGTCACCGAAGTGCGTCCCTCGGTCGGCTCGGATCCGGTTCCGGCAGGTGCCAGCGTGCTGCTCGGCCGTGAGGCGGGTGCCGGCACCCTGGCACGTCTGCGGGTGGGCGACGCCGTGTCCGTCGCGTACCGGCCACGAGCGGACTTCGGCAAGGTGGCCGTCGCGGTCGGCGGCGGCCAGGTGCTGGTCGACAACGGCACCGTCCGGCGCTTCACCGAGGGTGACACGGTCACAGCGACCTCGCGTACGGCCGTCGGCTTCTCCGCGGACGGCCGGACCATGTACCTGGTCGCCATCGACGGCAAGCAGACCGACAGCCGGGGCATGGACCTCAACGAACTCGGCGACCTCATGAAGGGCCTCGGTGCCGCCAACGCCCTGAACATGGACGGCGGCGGCTCGACCACGATGGCTGCCCGGCTTCCCGGCGAAGCAGCCACGGGCCTGATCAGCAGCCCGTCGGACGGCTCGGAGCGCCAGGTCGCCAACGGCCTCGGTCTGTTCGCTGCACCCGGCTCCGGCACGGTCCGCGGGTTCCGCGTCGGGCCCGCACTGACAGCGGACGGCTCCGACAGGCTGTTTCCCCACCTGCACCGCACCGTGCGCGCGCTCGCCCATGACGAGACGTACGCTCCGCTGCCGGTGGGCCGACTGAGGTGGAAGGGCTCCGGCAAGGTGTCGGTCAGGCCTTCCGGGGGCGGAACCGCTCTCGTCACCGGCGTGCGTTCCGGCGTCACCCGCGTGGAAGTCTCCGGCGACCGCGGAGCTTCCGGAGAGACCGCACTGACCGTACTCGCCCCCGCTGTGCGCATTGCTCCGAGCAGCAGCGTGATCGCACTCGACGGCGTCCGGGACACCGCCCAGCTGACCATCACCGGATACGACGCCCTCGGGGACCACGCCCCGATCGACGCGTCCGACGTCAAGGTCACCGGTGGCGACGGTGTGGTGTCCCTGCAACCCTCCAGCGACGCGACCTTCACACTGCGGGGACTGAAGGACGCGGCGTCCACCACTCTGCGCCTCACCGTGGGCCGGATGACAACGCGGGTTGCTGTCACGGTGGGCCTGACCGAGAACTCGGTCGCGGACCTCACCGACGCGGCCTCCTGGACATCGGCCAACGACCGCGCTCCCGACGGATCGGTCGCCCCGGCCGCCGGACACGACGGCACATCCGGGTTGCGCTTGAGCTACGACTTCACCAAGTCGACGGCCACCCGCGGGCAATACGCGGTGCCGCCGCAGGCGATTCCACTTCCGGGCCAGCCGCAGGCGGTCACGATGTGGATCAATGGTGACGGCAACGGCGCGTGGCCACGCCTGCAGTACCGTACGGCCGCCGGTGTGACCGCCAATCTCGACGGGCCCATGATCACCTGGACCGGCTGGCGCAAGGTCGAGTTCCCCGTGCCCGTAGGCACCCCCTACCCCCTGACACTGCAGCGTGTGCGTCTGCTGGAGACCAGTGCGGCCCGCTCCTACACAGGCGAGGTGACCATCAGCGATCTGCGTGTCAAGGTCGCGCCCGACGTGGAACTGCCCTCCGGGCCGAAGATCACCGATCCGGTGGTCGTCACCGACGGTACGGTCGACGGCCGGCCGCTTCGAGTCGCGGTGATGTCGGACGCACAGTTCGTCGCTCGTGACCCGAACAGCCCGCTCGTCGAGGCCGCCCGCCGCACCCTCGCCGAGATCGCCAGGGCCAAGCCCGACGTACTCGTCATCGACGGTGACCTCGTCGACGAAGGATCACCCGCCGACTTCGCTCTCGCCCGTACCCTGCTCAACGAATTCGACTCGCTGACCGGAGGGAAAGTCCCGTGGCACTACGTGCCTGGCAACCATGAAGCGATGGGCCCGGGATCCACGGTCAACTTCAAAGCCGCCTTCGGCGACACCACCTCCGTCTTCGACGCCCGACACACACGTTTCATCACCCTCGACACCTCCAGCGGCACCCTCCGCGGCGGCGGATTCGCCCAGCTCCAGTTCCTCCACGACCAGTTGGAGGCAGCCGGACGTGACCGTTCCGTGAGCGGCGTCGTGGTGTTCGAGCACCACCCCACCCAGGACCCGCTGCCGGACAAGGCCAGCCAACTCGGTGACCGAAAGGAAGCGGAGCTGGTCGAGAAGTGGCTGGCGGACTTCCGGGTCGACGCACACAAGTCCGCTGCCTTTGTCAGCGGCCATGTAGGGGCGTTCGCGGCGACCACAGTCGACGGTGTGCCCTACCTCGTGAACGGCAACTCCGGTAAGAACCCAGCCAGTACGCCCGACAACGGTGGCTTCACCGGCTGGACCATGCTGGGCATAGACCCCCGTAAGGGCCGTGTCGACGACCGGTTCGATCTGCCTGCGCGTGACTCACAGCGGTGGCTCCAGGCCGAGATGCACGCCCGCACCGACTCCGTGAACCTGACCGCTCCCGACCGGATCGCAGTCGGTGTCCGGGGCCATGCGGCGGCCACCCTCACCCAGGACGGTACCCGAACCGTCCCGGTTGCCTGGCCGGTAGGAGCTGACTGGTCCGGAATCCGCACCGAGATCAAGGGCGCGGCCGCCGAGGCCGTCGCACGCCGGGGAACTGCACCCGTCATCTCCTACGACCCCGTCACCGGGCTGATCACCGCCCTTCGTCCGGGCACCGCGGTGCTACGAGTGACCGTCAACGGCGTCACGGCCCAAAGGACGGTCACGGTGCCTAGAACCTCTCGTTCGGATCACGCTGGGCTCGCGTGCCCCGGCCCCGCACCTCGCGGCGTTGTCGTCACTCGGCAACGCTCCGCGCCGACGCCCTCCTCCGCCTTGCGATGCCCCGCACCTGACGCCGCGCGCTGATCCAGCAGGGATTACGGGACAGCCCCTGGGCGGTCTCTGGCCACATCTCCTTGCGGCCTCCGAAAGCCCCGAAGGCCGCAAGGAGATGTGGCCTTCGGGGCTTTCGGAGGCCGCCCCGCGCGCCGGAGCGCCAAGTGCCGCTGGCGACGCCGTGAACGTGTGCATGAGGTGGCGCAAAGCCAGCCGGGCCGCCGGCGCGGGAGGGTGTCCGCAGGCTCCGCAGGCAGGTGAGGGGCAGGCGCGGAGGTGGGCGAAACGGGCACAGGTGGATATGACTGGCGCGGTGGACCGCAAGCGGGAGGACGCCCTCGCGACGATCGAAGCCATGCGGCAGGACCGCGCCGGTGCGACGACGGAATCACCGGACGATTTCCCGTTCGAGCGTACTGTGTTCTTCGACCGGGCATGCGCGGACGGGCTCGTCCACAACGGGGACGGCACCTTCCTGCGCGTCGCCGAGATCCTCGGCGAGGTTCGACTGCGGCCGTGGGACTACGTGAACCTTCGGCGCCAGGTCACCGGAAACCTCATGGCGCACCTCACTCCCGCGCCGCACACCACGGAAGCGGAGACGGCGGTGTCCGTCGCGCAGCTGCGGCGGAGCGGTCCGCGCCGGACGGATGAGGAGTGGCGCGACTGGCTGGAGGCGCAGGGCCGCACGGAGGAGGAGTTCGCCTCCCTCGTCCACGAGGAGATCCTCAGTGCCGGTCACCGCCCGCCCGGTGGTCTGAACATGCCACTACTCAGGGCACTGCGGGTTGACGCCTCGTATCAGGCGGGGACCTCGGGCTCACGATCGCAAGGGCCGTCTGGCAGGCGAAGTGGGCCGGACGCTGAAGGGACCCGCGGTCAGTGCGAGGCCCCTGCGGATCGCGCGCAGCCACGCCTCGCGAACGGCAGGCAGTCGTACCAACGTGTGACGGAACGCCTCCGGGCCGACCCGGAAGGGACCGGCGGGTGTGCCTGGGGAGAGAACAGCCACAGCCACACACCCAGCGGCAGCGGTTCCGGGTACGACGACGCAACGGGGCGGCCGGGGCTCAGGCCCGACCCGTCAGGGGATGGGACGAGCACGATGTCCGCGCCCGTCCCGGGGAAGGGCCTCCCCGGCCCGCTGCGTCGTCGCAGCAGGGCGGTGGCGAGCCAACGCGTTCTGCCGTCCGTCAAAGGCCGCCGGGCCGGCCGGCCCGCCCATCTCACCGAAGGGCGTCGACCAGGAGGCCGGCGGCCACCGCCGCTCCGTCGGTGCGCATCCGGCTTCCCAGAGCCTTTGCCCGCGTCCGGGTCTCGGGTGCTAGGGCCGCCTTGAACGCGACGTCCAGGGACGCGGCGGTGAGCTGCGGACCATCCACCGCCGCGCCGAGGTCCAGGTCCGCCACGCGCCCGGCCCAGTACGGGTTGTCCGACAGCTGGAGAGGTATCACCACCTGCGGCGCGCCCGCCCGGGCCGCCGTCAACGTGGTACCGGCGCCGCCGTGGTGCACCACGGCGGCCACCCTGGTGAACAGACGCTGGTGGTTGACCTCGGCGATTTCGAAGCAGTCGTCCTGGTCGTCGGTCAGCCCCAGGTCCGCCGGTCCGGTGGAGACGAGCACGCGGTGCCCCCGCGCGCGGATCGCCTCGGTAGCCATGCGGACGACGTCCGGCGACGGGCGCATGCTGCCGAACCCCACGTAGACAGGCGGCGAGCCGGCGTCCAGGAACGTCGTCAAGTCGTCCGGGAGCGGCCGTTCGTCCGGCAGGCTCCACGCACCTGTGTGTACGACGTCGAGGCCCGGCGTTCGCCGCCACGGTCCCAGAACCGGATCGGCGGCCAGCCACGGCCGGTCGGTGAGGACGTGGTCACGGACGTTGTCCACCGAGGGCAGACCGATCGCTGCCCGGTGGCTGTTGAGAGTCTCGCTGAACTGTGCGTTCACGTGGCCGGCGTCCAGCTCCCAACGTGCCCGGTTGTCGTGTACGCCGGGCTCCGGCCAGCCGGGCCGCGGGGGAGGCGCATGGTGCGCGGACGGCAGGTGTACCGCCGCATAGCTGGCGTACACATAACGGATGCCCGCAGCCTCGGCCACGGACCGTGCGGCGATCTGTGCCAGGCCGGCCGCCACCAGTGCGTCACATCCATCGGCCGCTGCGGGGAAGGTGTCGAACTGTGCGGCGACCATCTCGGTTCTGTACCGGGACAGGTCTGCCGCTGACGGCAGACTCGTACCCCGCATCAGCTCTCCCACCGGCGGCCCGAGCGGCACGAGTTGCACGCCGATGTCCGCGAGCCGGTCCGCGAACTCCTCGTCCGGCGGGGCGCACATCCGCACCTCCACACCGAGCGTCCGCAATCGCACCGCGAGTGCCATCAGAGGCTGGACATCGCCACGCGTCCCGTATGTGGACAACAGCACCCGCATTCCGCGCCCTCTTTCGCTACGTCATTCCAGGCGTCGAGGCCGCGCCGGCCCACGCTCTGCACACGGCGGCCGTTCGACGGTGATGTGTCGGTCGTCACGACCGTGCGGCAGCAGTCTAGGCCCGCATGTGTTGCTGAGGGGGGTCACTGTGCTGACACATCAATGCAGTGGAATCGGAGTTGTTGTCGGTGTCTTGGGAAGGCCGTTCCCGGCCTCGCCGTACCGGGATGGTGGAACCTGTCTCGCTCATGAGCCAACTCAACCCCAACGGGGTAGGGTTGTGGGTGATCACTCCAGCGGTGATCCCCCACCGGCCCGCACCCGGTGCCCCGGGCGGTTACCGCAGTGCGTTTCGCGGCAGCCACCCTCAGCGACAACGGCGCGTGCCGGCCCGCCTTGTGGGGTGAAGGTGTGGCCTCGGGCTGCCGTTGCCGGGCAAGGTGTGCAAGGTATTCGATCGCCTACACATACGGAGAACTACTCGATGCCTGGTTCGTCCGTTCCCGTCCCTGATGTTTCGGTCATCCTGCCCTGTGCGGGATTCGGAACACGTTTCGGGGCGCCGTACCCGAAGGAACTGCATTGTCTGGCTCCCGGGGTCACCATTCTGGACCGCAGTCTGGAAGCAGTGGTCGAGCTGGCCAAAAGTGGACTTCATGTGCGTCTGGTCGTCGTCTTCGGCACGCACAAGCTCGACACCGTGCGCTATCTGACGCGCTACTCCGAGACCTTTCAACTGGTCTTCGTGCACCAGGACGACACGATCGAACCGGGTCTCGACGGAGCGATCAGGTCGGCTCTGCCGATGACGCAAGGGCCAGTGGCCCTCGTGCTGCCTGACATCGTCCTCACCGGCGCCGACACGGCGGGCAGCCTTGTCGCGGCACTGCGACACGCCGAGGTGACCGGGTGGAGCGTGGTGGCTGCCGAGGAGCGCGACCCCGACACGCTGCGGCAGATGGGCGCGCTCGCCGTCGCCGACGTGGGTGGGGTCATGACAGTGGATGTGGCTACCGACAAGCCGAAGGATCCTTCAGGCTTCAACGCGTTCTGGGGCATGGTGGCAGTCACCGAGTCCGAGGCACACAGGCTTCCCGACGTAGTGGGCAGCGGGGTGGCCAGTCCACTGACCGGGGCGGTCGCCCACATGGTGGAGGGAATCGTCAACCACAACACCCTCGCGGACTGACTCCCGCACCGACCGGACGGCTCGGATCGGGCCGCGCCCGCCCGTTGCCGATGCCGACCTCTCGGGGTGGACAGTTGTCTGCCGGCAACGGCGCACCCGGGCACAGGAACAGGCGGCCTCACCGGCACGGTGAGGCCGCCCTTGCGTGAGCGGATACTCGTGAGGCGTCGTGCGCGGAGCCCACCGGTCTCTGCGCACGACGCCTCCTCCGTTCGCGCCGTCAGCCCTTCACAGGTCCGCCGTTGATGGCGACGCGCCGGCCGTAGCGTGCGTAGGGGTAGTAGTCGTACGTCGCGTGGTGCTGAACGCAGCGGTTGTCCCAGAACACAAGGGTGCCCGGTGTCCAGCGAACGCGGCAGTGGAGGATCGGCGTGCAGGCGATGGTGTCGAAGAGCATGCCGAGCAGGGCCTTGCTCTCCTGGTCGGAGAGCTGCGGGACGCGACTGGTGTAAGCCTTGTTGACGTAGAGCAGTTTGCGGTCGGTCTCGGGGTGGCGGGCGATGAGCGGGTGCTCACTCTTGGGGATGACGTAGTCCGCGGGCGGGGTGTAACCCGCCAGTGCGTGGGCGCCGTCGTGTACGGCGGTGAGCTGGTCCAGCAGGGAGCGCATGGCGGGGGAGAGTAACTCGTAGGCCAGGTGCATGTTGGCGAAGAGGGTGTCACCGCCGCAGCCGGGTTCCGGAATCTCGGTGATGTAGAGCATCGACCCGAGCGACGGTTCGGCGTCGGCGGTGCCGTCGGCGTGCCAGCCGTTGCCCGCCACGTTCGCCGCGGCCGACGTGGTCCGGATCTCCAGGATGTGGGGGTCGCCCTCCTCGGGCGGCGGGTTCACCGGACGCAGCTCTCCGAAGGCGCCGGCGAAACGCTTGTGGTCCTCGACGGTGATCTCCTGATCGCGGAAGACCAGGACATGATGATCGCGGAACGCGGTCCGGATCTCGTCCAGTTGCTCCGCCGGGAGCTCCTTCGACAGGTCGACGCCCGAGACCTCCGCACCCAGTACGGGGGTGATCCGCTCCACCGTGAGCGTTCGGTAGGGGTGCACGGGACGTGTGGTCACCGCTTCCAGTGCTTCGCGTTCGTATGACTCCATTGCATCCTCCAGAAGGGGTGACAAGCCTCGGCCGAGCATGTCGGCGAGGATGGCGCTGCTCTGGGCGAGCCGCCGTGGATCAGGTGGGACGGGGACGGGTCTACCGGGCGCGCCCCGGCTCCTGCCTGCGATGCATAGCGGTGGCCGGTTCCGTCAGCATCGCTGTGATGGCCTCGGCCACGGTGCGCACATGCGGCGCCGCGACGATGCCGTAGTGGTCGGTGGGCAGGGACCGCCGCACGGCGGAGGAGGGCAGACAGGCACTCCACTGACGGC
Source organism: Streptomyces sp. NBC_01341 (assembly GCF_035946055.1). NCBI lineage: Bacteria > Bacillati > Actinomycetota > Actinomycetes > Kitasatosporales > Streptomycetaceae > Streptomyces > Streptomyces sp. NBC_01341. Next base: position 7,163,975 of record NZ_CP108364.1, read on the forward strand.
TCGTCTCCTCCTGATCGCCGGGTGCGGGCATACCCGCCGTGGGCCGTTCGGCCAGCCACAGGAGGGTGGGGGTGACGGCCAGCGGCCGCACCTGGTGCTCACCCAGGCTGTACAGGTTCGCCCGGCAGCAACGGGCCAGGCTCTCGGCGTACGCCCGGACGTGCCCAGCCGACGCCGACGCCGACGCCGAGCCGGTGCCGAGCTCTGCGGCGAACAGCTTCTCGAGGTCGTCCTTGTCGTAGGACGCGACCAGCCCGTGCGCCCGCGGCGGTGGCGGGTCCAGCAGGTGGAGTGCTTCGAACGGCCGACCGTCGGACTCGGCCAGGGCGGCCATCTCCATGGCCACCCGGGCGCCGAAGGACCATCCGGCCAGGTGGAGCCGGCGGTCCGGGCCTCCGAAGTGGTCGCGCAGCTCTGCCTCGTAGTGACGGGCGCGTTCGGCCAGTGACCACGCGGGCATCGTGGCGTCCCGGAGTGCCGGATCGGCGATGAGGCACACGGTCGGTTCGGGGCCCAGGGCTGCCACCAGCGAACGGTAGGCCTGGATGTCCCCGCCCACGGGGTGCACCAAGCACAGGACGGCGGAGCCCGTACCCTCCTGCCAGACATCGAGGACGACACGTGAGCCGGTGCCCCTTGCAGCCCCTGCGACGGGCTCGGCGGGGCCGACGGCCGCCTCGACGTGTTTGAGTATCTCGGTGAGGCTGACCCGGTAGCTGAAGGAGGCCAGGTCGAATTCGACGCCGTAGTCGTCCTCGATCTGGGCGATCAGGGTGATCAGGGTCAGTGAGTCGGCTCCGAGGTCGTAGAGGGAGTCGTCCGGGGCCAGTTCGTCCACGCCCAGCAGGTCCTGGATCAGGCGGGTCATGGCGGCGGCTCGTTCCGCCGCACCGTCCGGGCCGGGTGAATTCGTCGCGGCGTCCGTGCGGTGCTCCTGTCCGGCCCGTGAGCCGACCGGCTCCGCCCGGTCGCCGCCTGAGGGGGCGTAGAACGCGCGGGAGACCTCGATGCCGGTCGTGGAGACGAGGAGCTGCGGCAGCTGCAGGGCCAGGGCATGGCCGAAGACCGCCTTGCCGTCCTCGACCGTCATGCCGACTTCCAGGTGGGCCCGGTGGCGGCTGTCCGGGTTCTGGACCCGGGTCGCCATCCCGGTCTCGCTCCAGATGTCCCAGTCGATGCCTATCCGGACCGTCCTCTCCGTCTCTGCGGCGCGGTGGTGGGCGAAGGCGTCGAGGAGGCTCGCGCCGGCCGCGTAGTCGCTCTGGCCGACACCGCCGAGCAGGGCGGACATCGAGGAGCAGTAGACCGCGATCTCCGGCCGGAAGGACTCGATCAGGTGTTCCAGTACGAGCGCGCCAGTCTCCCGGACCGAGGCGGCCTCGCGCATGGCGCTCGCGTCGCGTCGTACGAGCAGCCCCCCGTATCCGAGGCCGGCCGCGTGGAACACGCCGTCCACCCGCTGTGTGTGGCGGGTCACGGCAGCCGCCACCTCGTGCACGGTCATGGCCGCCAGGTCAGCCGGAACGAGGCCGACGCGATCGGCCCAGCGGGTCAGCTCCGCCGGCAGCCGCGGACTCCTCGACAGCAGAAGGACCCGGCCGCCGGTGTGTTCCAGAAGCCAGGCGGCGATGGCGCGCCCTATGCCACCCGTGCCGCCCAGTACCAGGTGGACCGTCTCCCCGCCGGACGGCACGGGGGGCTCCGATCCGGACGGCGCCCCCACCGGCGCGGTGCCCGGCCGCCACCAGTAGCCCTGCCGCAGCGCGAGTTGCCTGGGCAGAGCCGTATCGCCGGCGCGTCCGGCCCGGAGTGCTTCGGCGAGGACCGCGGCCACCTGTCCGCCCCATCGGGTCAGGTCGTGGTCGGGGAGGTCCAGCCAGTGGCCGTCCAGAACGGCCTCCTGGGCGCCGACCTCGACCGGCCCGGCCAGGAGTGCCAGTTCAGGCCTGCGGACCGTGCCCACCACGGGCCGGGCGCCGTGGGACAGCCACCACACGCGCGGGGAGCCGGTCCGCCCGGACAGCGCCTGGGCCAGGGCCGCGCTGGTGTCCAGGCAGGCGTGCCGGGCCTGCCGCAGCGTGCCGGGACCGACCGGGCCCGTCACGTCCAAGGGCAGCGCGTGCACCCATTCCACGTCGTCCAGGGCCAGGGTGCCGTCCATGGACAGCGCGTCGAGGAGCAGGCCCAGGGACGCCGCGTCGGCCGGGTCGGCGTCGAAGGTGTCGGTTCCCCTGCGGACGAATCCGTCGGACGGGTGCACCCGCACCACGCGTGACGCCACGTCCTGGAACGCCGCGAGCGCCTCCCGCGGTGTGCTTTCGGAGGCCACGACCACCACGACGGACGCGCGGTCGGCCCGCGCGGTCGTGCCCGTGACGGCGGCACGGCGGAGCCGGACCCAGTGCGGCTGGTGCAGCCACTCGGCCCTGGGCAGCCGGTCCGGTACCGCGGTCCGGGGCGTGCGGTCGAAGTCGTACTCCGCGAGTGCGAAGGACGGGGGCGGGAAGTCCCAGGGCGCCGGGGCGGGGCCCGTCCGCCAGTCGACGGGAGCCCCTGCGGCCCAAGCCTCGGCGACGGCGTCAGCCGTGCGGTCGGCGGGGGAGACCGGCGGGGCGTCCGGATCCACGGCACCGTGCGCGATCCCTCCCGCGGCCACCGCGCGAAGCCACCGCACGGCGGAGGCAGCGTCGGTGACCGGCGACGCGACCCGAAGGTCACGGGCCGCACGTCCGCTCTGCAGGTGGCGCAGCACCGACTCGAAGCGATCGGGCCGCAGTTGCAGGTAGTCGGCGATCCGGGTGGCGTCGGTGGCCAGCGACTCCGTGCTGGACGCGGAAAGGACCAGGCACAGGCACAGGGGTGCCACACGTGTCACGGCTGCGCCGGTCCCGGTGTCCTGCTCCACGACGACATGGGCGTTGGTGCCGCCGATCCCGAAGCTGCTCACCGCGGCCACCCGTTCGCGTCCCCCGGGCCACGGCGCGGACCGGGTCGGGACGAAGAAGGGGGTGGGGTCGGGGCCGATCTCCGGGTTGAATGCGCGGAAGTTGATGTTCGGCGGGACGGTGTCGTGGTGCACGGCGAGGACGGCGCGCACGAGGCCCACCACACCGGCCGCCGCTCCCATGTGACCGAGCTGGCTCTTGACGGAGCTGAGGGCGCAGCGACCGGACTCGTCCACGTCGAACGCCTGCCGGAGCGCGCTCACTTCGATCGGGTCTCCCAGCCGGGTACCGGTGCCGTGGGCCTCCACGTAGCCGAGGTCGGCCCCGGTACGGCCGGCGCGGGCCAGTGCGGTCCGTATCACCTCGCGCTGCCCGGCCAGGGACGGTGCGGTGTAACTCATCTTCTCCGCGCCGTCGTTGTTGATCGCGGAGCCCGTGATCACCGCATAGACGGTGTCGCCGTCCCGGCGTGCCCGCCGCAGTGGTTTGAGGACCACGACGCCGACACCGCTCGCGCCGATCGTCCCGGTCGCGTCGTCGCTGAAGGGACGGCAGTCGCCGTCCGCGGAGAAGATGTGCTGCGGGCGGTAGCGGTAGCCGCCGCTGAGGCCCGGGTCGACGAGCACCCCTCCGGCGAGCATCACGTCGGCGTCGCCCTGCCGGAGCATGCCGGCCGCGAGATGCACGGCGACCAGGGAGCTGGAACACGCGGTCTGGGCGCTGAAGGCGGGCCCGGTCAGCCCGAGGTGGTAGGCGACCTTGGTGGCCAGGAAGTCCTTCTCGTGGTGCAGCGCGAGCTGGAATCCGTCGGGCAGGCGGCCGGGGTCGGCTTCGCGGAGCAGGGTCTGGAAGTAGGTGTTCTCCCCGGCGCCGGCGACCAGGCCGACCCGTGCGGCGGCGGTGTCCGCGATTCCGGCGTGTGCCAGTGCCTGGACGCACGCCATCAGCAGGTGACGTTGCTGAGGGTCCATCAGGCGGGCTTCTTGGGGGCTGATGCCGAAGTGGCCCGGGTCGAAGTCGAGCATCCCGTCGAGCGTGCTGTGTGCGCCGATGACGCCCTCCGGGGCGTCGACGCGCCGGATGCCGGTACCGCCGGAGACCACCAGGTCCCAGAACGCCGCCAGGTCCGGGGCGCCGGGCACCCGTACCGCCATGCCGACGACCGCGATCGGTTCGCCGGGTTCCGGGGTTCCGGCGCGGGGCCCGGCCGGCGCGGCAGGGGTCCGGGTGCCGGGGAGGACGCCGGTGGAGAGGCGCCGGGCCAAGGAGCGGACGGTGACGTGCTCGAACAGATCTGCGACGTCGAAGCGCATGCCGAGCGCTGTGGTGCAGCGGAGATGGAAACGCATGAGAGTGAGACTGGAGGCACCCGCGTCGAAGAAGGTCTGATCCGGTCCGATCGTCGCACCGGTGACCTCCTCGAAGGCGACGGTGAGCCGTTCCTCCTCGGCGGTGAGGCCGGTGCGGACGACGGCTGAGCGGCCCATCTCCTCGCCCCGTGCCCGAAGTGCCGCCCGCCGGTCCAGCTTGCCGCTCGGGGTGCGCGGGATCCCCTCCAGTCGTCTGAAGCGGTCCACACGGACGTAGGAGGGCAGCAGCGACGAGAGGTGTGCGGTCAGGTCCTCGGAGGACGGGCACTCGTCCCCGACCTCCAGACAGGCGGTCAGCCCGGCGCCGTCCGACACGACGACGGCATTGACCACCGCCGGATGACGCAGCAGAGCCGCCTCGACCGCTCCGAGCTCCAGCCGGTGACCGCTCAGCTTGATCTGCTGATCGTCCCGGCCCGCGTAGTGCAGCAGACCCTCGCTGTCGAACCACGCCCGATCGCCGCTGCGGTAGAACAGGCCCTCACCCGGTACCTCGACGAAGCGCGTGTCGTCGAGAGCGGGTTCACCGAGGTAGCAGCGGGTGGTCATGCTGCCCCCGATCAGCAGCTCGCCGGTGCACATGGACGGCACCGGATCGCCCTGGGCGTCCACCACGCGCAGGTCGGCGCCGGCCACCGGGCGACCGATGGCCGGCCGTTCGGGCCAGCGGCTCGGGTCTCCCTCCAGACACAGGGCACTGACCACGTGCGTCTCGCTCGGCCCGTAGTGGTTGAACAGGCGGGCGCCGGGCAGTCCGGCGAACCAGCGCCGGATGGCGTCGGTGCACACGAGCTGCTCGCCCGCCGTGACCACCTCGCGCAGCCGGGAGGGGAACCTGCCCAGGCGGACCGCGTAGTCGGCCAGCAGTTGCAGGGCCACGTAGGGCATGAAGATCCGCTCGGTGCCCGCGGACTCCAGTCGATCCAGCAGCGCGGGGACGTCCTGGCGCCACTCGGGGCGTACGAGCTGGAGGCTGCCGCCCGTGCACAGCGTCCCGAAGATCTCCTGGAAGGACACGTCGAACGCCAGCGCCGAGAACTGCTGGGTGGCCGACGGTGCGGTCAGGCCGCCGGGGCCGGACTGCCACTGGATCAGGTCGCACAGCGTGCGGTCGGAGATCTGGACGCCCTTGGGCACGCCGGTGGAGCCGGAAGTGAACAGGGTGTACAGCGGCCGGGCGCCGCCGTGCGCGCCCCCGGCGGGCAGTGCGCCCAGGGCCTCACCCGGGTGCGGCTCCGGGGTGGTCAGCAGGACGGGATGCCGCGCCACGCCGTCGGGGAGCAGCGTCTCCAGAACCGGAGCGCCGTCCGCGGGGACCAGGACACACAGGGGGTCGACACGCTCGAGGACGTGGCGCAGCGCTTCGAGCGGATAGGAGGGGTCGAGGGGGACGGCTGTGACATTCAGCCGCGCCAGCGCCAGCAGGGCCACCACGTGCTCGACGGAGTGGCTCAGGTACAGAGCGGCCCGGCAAGCGCTGCCGTCGGCCGGAATCGGGTGACTGCCTGCCAGTTCCGAGGCGAGAGCCGTGGCGAGGGCATCGAGCGTCGCATAGCTCAGAGTGCTGCCGTCCGCCGTGAGGACGGCGGGGGCGTCAGGGATCCGGGCGACCTGCCGAGCGAAGCCCTCGGCGATCGTGGTGAAGCCCGGTTCCCGGACCGGCCCGCGACCGTGCGCCGGCAGGGACCGCCGGTACGGCGCGATCAGCTCCTGCGGGGTGGAGCGGCCACCGGACGCGAGCGCGTCCACGCACCGCCGGAACAACTCGGCCATCGCCTCGACTGCCTCGACGGTGAATCGGTCCTCGGCGTACTCCCACAGCAGGTCGATGCCGTCCGGGTGCTCGAGCACGGAGACCGTCATCGGGCACTTGGCCTCCGATGCGGCCCACCACAGGGGGCGCTGGAAGCAGCCGGGCAGCCGCAGCGCCCCGAAGTCGGTGTTCTCCAGGACGAACAGCAGATCGAAGGGGGTGCCGTCGCCGACCCCCTCCCAACCGGTCAGCACGTCGGCCAGTGCCACCTCGTGATGACGAAGCACCTGACCGGCAGCGGCCGATGTGCGGGCGAGGTGCGAGCGCAGGTCCTCACGGGGGGCGACGGCCACGGGCAGCAGCACGGTGTTCGCCATCATGCCCACGCTGTCCTCGAACTCGCGCACCGGGCGGTTGGCGACCGGGGCGGCGATGCGCGGGCGGACCAGTCCGGTGACGCCGTACACGCTGACGGAGAACACGCTCAGCAGCACCTGGAAGCGGGTCAGCCCGAGTTCGGCGCAGAGCAGATCGAGCGTGCCCCGCTGGGCGGCGTCGAGAGAGGTGTGCAGGAGCCGAGCCCGTGGCACCGCCTCCGCGTGCTGGTCGGGCAGCGCTTCCTGTGGCTCTTCCAGAGCCTGGTAGTAGGCCAGGAGTTCGTCGCGCCGGTCCCGGTAGGCCGCAGTCGCGAACCACTCGCTCTGCCAGGCGGCGTAGTCCAGCGGGGTCGGAGCCGGTGCCGTGTGCCGAGTGGCCGGTTTGCCGGTGGCTTCTGCGTAACCGGCGGACAGATCCCGCAGCAGAATACTCAGCGACCAGCCGTCGACGGCGATGTGGTGCAGGTGCAGCAGAAGTGTTCCGCCCCCCTCATGGGGCAGCCAGCAGACCCGGAGCATCCGGGGGACGGCGAGATCGAAGCGGTCGGCGAAGAAGGAGCCGGCGAAGGCCTGTGCCGCGTCCTCGTCCCATAGCCGGTCCGTACCCGGCTCGTGCCAGGGGTCGTACGGTTCGCCGACGGTCTGGCCCAGGCCGTCCGGCCCGAGTGCGAAGCCAGTTCGCAACGCCGCATGGTGTGCCACCAGAGTCCGCAGGGCCCGGCGAAGGGCAATGATGTCCACGGGCCCGTCAACCCGGAAGGCCTGGTTGACGGAGTACGCCCGGGAGTCCGGTGCACGGCGCTGCAGAAGCCACAGCCGCTGCTGCTCACTCGTGGCCTGCGCCGAGCGGGCACCGGCGACGACCGGCGCCGGGAAGGCGCTCTCCCCGGCCGGGCCGGTCGACTCGACGGCCTGGGCGACCGCGGCGAGGTCGCCGTGCAGGACGACCGCCTGCGCCAGATCGTGGCCCCACCGCTTCCGGATGGCGAAGCGGAGACGCAGGGCCTTCAACGAGTCGCCGCCGCTGGCGATCCACCGGTCGCCGAGCCCGAGGCCGGTGGTCCCCAGAACCTCCTCGGCGAGCGCGAGGACCTCGCGCTCCGTCTCCGTCGTCGCCGGTCCGTCGGTGGCGGCCGGTCGCCAGGGCCGGCCGGCCTGCCGCAGCAGCGCGGCCTGGTCGACCTTGCCGTTGGCGTTGAGCGGCAATTCCTCCACGAGGTGGATCCGGTGCGGGCGCATGTAGGCGGGCAGGTGGGCCGCGAGGTGTCTCTCGAACTCTTCGTAAGCCACATCCTGTTGCAGGACGACGAATGCCAGCAGTTCGTTCGGCCCCGCCTCGTCCGAACGGCGTGTGCACACGTGTGCCCGTCCGACCGCCGGGTGAGAGAGAACGCGCCGCTCCACCTCACCGGGCTCGATCCTGAAGCCGCGGACCTTGACCTGACGGTCGGTCCGTCCGACGTACTCCACCAGGCCGTCGGCGTCGGTGCGCACGAGGTCACCGGTGCGGTAGTACCTCGCCTCACCGCCGTCGAGCCACGCGAGCCGCACGAAGCGGCGCTCGGTCTCCTCGGGGAGGTTGCGGTACCCGGCCGCGAGCCCTGCGCCACTCAGCAGGAGTTCGGCGACCTCACCGGGAGCGGCGACCCTCTCCTGGCCCGGCACGACCAGGACGGCTCCGGTCTGCGGAAGGGGCCGGCCGATCGGCACCACGTCACCGTCGAAGTCCCGGGAAATCGGATGGCACAGCGCGAAAGTGGTGCACTCCGTGGGGCCGTAGATGTTGAACAGACGAGTGCCGCTGTCAGCGTTGTCCCGGTACCAGCGGCGCATCACCCGGGAGTCGAGCTGCTCACCGCCCACCAGCACCTCGCCGACCGCGGCGAAGCAGTCCGGCACGGCCATGACCATCGCGTTGAACAGCGCGGTCGTGATGAAGACGGTGTCCACCCGCTCGCGCCGCAGTGCCGCGGCAAGGCCTTCCGGGGTCTGTACCTCCCCGTCACGCAGGACCACGCAGCAGCCGCCGGTGAGCAAGGGTGCCCAGACCTCGAAGCTCAGCGCGTCGAACGCCGGATTCGCCAGACACGAGTAGCGCAGGCCGGGCTCGACGCGGATGTAGCCGGGGCGGGCCAGCCGGATGATCCCGGCGTCGCGGACCTCGACGCCCTTGGGCCGCCCGGTCGTCCCGGAGGTGTAGAACAGAAAGGACACATCGCCGGTGGCGGGCGGTTCCGGCACGGTGGCCGCAGCATCGGGGACCTCGGGGAGCAACGTGTCCACGGTGTACGCCCGCACACCCACCGGAAGCTCGGTGAGACTCTCGGTGGCATCGCACACCAGGGCGGCCGCGGCGGAATCCCGCAGTATGAAAAGACGGCGTTCGCCAGGACTCTGGGTGTCCAGCGGCACCACCCGCGCACCCAGCCGAAGGATGCCCAGCATCACGCAGACCAGCTGCCAGGAGCGTGGCAGTGCTACCGCGACGGCCTGCCCTGCGGTCACGCCCCGGCGGCCCAGTTCGGCGGCCACCGCGGCCGCGGCAGCGTTCAACGTCGCGTAGTCCAGGCGTATGTCGCCGTCGGCGACCGCGTCCGCCCGCGGTGTGCGCAGGGCCCGGCGGTGTACGCCGAGGGCGATCCCGGCCCGGGTGCTCAGGCCCTCCGCCAGATCGGCGGGGGACGTTTCGACGTGGGGTTCCATCATGCCTCCGACGTACCAGAAAGTGTCGTGCGCCGCGTCTCGGTCACGCCCGGCCCCGTTGCCGCCCGCTCCAGTTCGGCGGTGAGGACGCCGGCGACGCGCGGCAGTTCGTCGCTCTCCAACATGTCCCAGTGGCCGCAGGCCACGGGCTGGACGACGAACTCACCGCTGACGCGGCGCTCCCAGAACGCACGCATGCGATCGGCCGCACCGCCCGCGTCCTCGTCCTCCACGGCCGTCGCCTGCAACAGCACGACGCGAGCCGGCGACCCGGGCACGGCGTAGTCGCGCGCCGTCTCGCGATGGTGGTTGTAGACGGTCAGGTACCGGGCCACCTGGTCGTCGTCGATGCCCGGGTACATGCCGTTGAAGCGCACCAGTTTGTCGCGGAACTCATCCATGCCGACCGGCGCGATCGCGGCACGCTGCGCGGCGTCCTCCGCGCCGTGGGTGTCGAGCAGGACCACGCTCACCCTCTCGTGTCCGGCCGCCACCAGGCGGCGTCCCATCTCGTACGCGATCAGCCCGCCGTACGAGAGTCCGCAGAGCACCAGCACCTCGTCGTGACGGGGATCGACGAGCCGCAGATACTCCTGGGCCATCGCCTCGACACCGGGCAGGGTGGCCTCGCCGGGGTTGATACCGGGCGCCTGGAGGCCCACCACGCCGACGTCGTCGGGCAGCGCCGTGGACAGCGGCAGGTAGCAGAACGCCGTACCGCCGGCGGGATGCACGCACACCACCCGCCGGTCGCCGCTGCCGGCGCGGAACTCCACCAGGCTGCTCGACTCCCCGAGCCGTGAGCCTCCGGCGCCGACGCCGCGCACCCTCTCGGCGAGCGCCTCGATGGTGGGGTGCAGCATGACGTCCCGGACCGGCAGCGTCACACCGAGTTCCTCCTGGACGGCGGACGCCATCTTGATCGCCGAGATCGACGTGCCGCCGAGTTCGAAGAAGTTGTCGTCGATGCCGACGTCCGTGTGCAGCAGCACCCCCCGCCAGATCCGGTACAGCGCCATCTCCACGTCGTCGCGGGGCGCGACCGTGTTGACCCGCCCCGAGCGGGCCCGTGCCACCGCACCCAGCACCTCCGTCCGGTCCACCTTGCCGTTGCGGTTCAGTGGCAGACGCGGGAACTCGGCCACCACGACGGGGATCATGTAGTCCGGCAGGCGGTCCCTGAGGGCCGCACGCCACTCGTACGCCGTCCGCGTGGCCTCGGGGTCACAGCCCACTCCGGCGACCAGACGGGGGCCGCCCGGGGCGTCGCGGTCGGCCATGACCACGGCCTCCCGCACGCCGGGAACCGCCAGCAGCGCTGCCTCGATCTCGCCCGGTTCGATGCGGAAGCCGCGCAGTTTGAGCTGCTCGTCGCCGCGGCCGGCGTACTCGGCGTTGCCGTCCGGCAGCCAGCGCGCCAGGTCACCGGTGCGGTAGACACGTTCGCCGGGCACGAACGGGTCGGGTCCGAAACGCTCGTCGGTGAGGTCGGGCCGGTTCAGATATCCACGGGCCAGGCTCGCTCCGCCGATGTAGACCTCACCGCGAACCCCGACCGGGACTGGGCGCATGCGTTCGTCGAGCAGGTACAGGCGTGTGCCCCGCAGCGGCCGCCCGATGGGGCACGACCGCTCGTGGGGCTGTGGGTCGGTGTAGGCGGTGGAATACAGCGTCGCCTCGGTCGGACCGTATCCGAAGCAGATGCGCAGGCCGGGCAGCAGCTCACCCATGCGGTGCAGGGCGCTCTCGGGCAGGGACTCCACCCCGGTCAGGAGCTGACGCAGGCTCAGCCCAGCCAGGCGTACGGCCGGATCCTCGTCGATCCACAGGACGTAGGACGGAGGCAGGAACGCCTGGGTCACCTTGCGGTCCCGCAGCCAGTCCATCAGGGCTCCGGGGTCCCCCCGGATGTCGTCAGGGACCAGGTGCAGCACCGCTCCGGTGGTCAACGGCAAGAGGAGCTCGTGCACCGACGCGTCGAAGCCGATGCTCGACCAGGCGGATGACGCCTCACCCGGAGTGTCTCCCATGAGTTCACGCCAGTGGTCGAAGAGGTTGACGACGCTGCCGTGCGTCACCGCCACACCTTTGGGGCGACCGGTCGATCCCGAGGTGTAGATGACGTAGGCGAGCCGGGCGGGGTCCGTGTCGATGTCCGGCGATTCGTCGTGCGCCCCCTCGGCCTCCACCTTCTCCAGGTTCTCCCACAGCTGCCGGTCGTCCCCCGAGGTGTCCGCCTGATCGGTCAGTACGAGTACCGGTGCGGCGTCGCTCACCATGGCCGTGAGCCGTTCCGAGGGCTGTCCGGGGTCGAGGGGCAGATAGGCGGCCCCGGCCTTGAGGATGCCGAGCACGCCGACGGCGAGCCCGGTTGTGCGTCCGGTGTGCAGGCCCACCACGCGGTCCTGTCCGGCACCGCGGGCGATCAGAGCACGGGCGAGACGGCTCGCCCGGCGGTCCAGCGTCGCGTAGTCGACTTCCGTGTCACCGGCCACCACCGCGAGCTGCTCCGGCCGTTCGCGTACCTGTGCTGCGAACCGCTCCAGCAGACCCGCCGGTGCCGGCTCGCCGGGCACGGCCGTGAGGGGCCCGGTACTGAAGGTGGCGAGGAGTTCGCGTTGTTCGTCCTCGTCCAGCAACGTCAGGTCGGCGATATCGGCTCCGGGACGCTCGGTCATCAGGCGCAGCACACGCAGAAACTGGCGTATGTGCCGTTCGACGGTGTCGCGGTCGAAGAGAGCCACCGCGTAGTCGATCTCCCCGGCCAGGCACCCGCCCTCGTCGGCCAGGGCGAGGACCATGTCGAACTTCGCGGGGACGTGAGCGGCGTCCTCGCGCAACTCCACCTTCAGATCCGGGAGTTCCAGTTCGCTCCGCATGGAGGGGACCCAGGCGAACATGACCTGGAACAGCGCCGTGTACGCGGGGCTTCGCGGGGGGTTGACCACCTCCACGACCCGCTCGAAGGGCAGGTCGACGTGCTTGAGCGCGTCGCGGATACGCTGGTTCACCTGCGCCAGTACGTCGCTGACGCTGGGGGAGCCGGACAGGTCCGTACGCAGAGCGAGTGTGTTGACGAAGAATCCGATCAGACCCTCGACGTCCCCGCGGCGCCGGTTCGACGTAGGGGCGCCGACAACGATGTCGTCCTGCCCGGACAGCAGCGACAGCAGCAGCGTCCAGCCGGTCAGGACGGTCGCGTAGAGGGAGACACCGTTGTCCGCGGCGAGCGCCCGGAGGGCCTCGGTCAGGTCCTCCTCGACGATCACGGGCACCCGGTCACCCTCGAAAGCCTGCTCCGGTGGGCGTGGCCGGTCCGTGGGCAGGGAGAGCACGGCGGGAGCACCGGTCAACGTGGAGGCCCAGTATTCGGCGTGTGCGGTGGGCTCTTCACCGGACATCCAGTCCCACTGCCAGCGGGTGTAGTCGCTGTACTGCCACGTCAGTTCCGGTAGCGACGCGTCCTGACCGTGCCGGAGCGCGGTGTACACCAGGCCCAGTTCTCGCAGCAGCAAGGTGCGGGACCAACCATCGAAAATGATGTGATGGGCAGTCAGGAGCAGCACGTGGTATTCGGGTTCGAGCGCCACCAGACAGCCGCGCACCATGGGCTGCTCGCCCAGACGGAACGGGCTGCCTTCCACCTCCATCCGTGTCCGCGCGAAGTGCTCGGCCGCGTCCGGCAGCCCCGTCAGATCCTCGAAGGCCACCGGGAAACCGGAATCCGGTGGATCGACGACCTGGAGCGCCGAACCGCCGGAGGGCACCAGTCGGGTGCGCAGGGCCTCGTGCCGGGCCGCGAGCAGGTTCAGCGCCTGGAGAAGCAGGCCCCTGTCCAGGGGCCCCCGGATATCGAAGGGCATCGGTTCGTTGTAGGCGGCACCGGCGGCTCCTTCCATGCGCGCCGTGACCCAAAGGCGCTCCTGCGCCAGTGAAAGGGGCGCGGATAATGTCGCGCTGCCGCGTCGGCGGCTGACGGTAATTCGGGGGGACAGCACGGATTACCCCTCACTAGAAAAGGAAGCGGCGAAAACGGTTCCTGCGTTCCGGAAAGGCCGGCATTTCCGAAACCGCGCAGGCGCATGTGTGGAGAGGGTTATTTCAAATAATTCAGCAGGAATCCTGGAATGTACTTCTGGAAGCGAAGTACATGATGGAGGCCGCAGAGTCGTATCGCAGCGAATGTGAGCGACTGTCTGGCGTGATCGATTCCCTTGATGTGCCGATTTTTGTCCGGTACGGCAGGTCGCTACGGGTTGCGAATCGATATCCTCACGGGTTCAGTGGGCCTGACGGTAGCTTCTGGGTGCCGTCGTCTCGTGCCGACTCCATGCAGTTTTGGCAGGTGCGCGCGAAGCAGGGGTCGGTCGGTGGCGTGTCTGTTTTCCGGCTGCTCGGCGGTGGGTAATTTCCGCTGATATTAAATGGGCGCCGTTTGGATGGTCAACAGTGACCCACGCCACATCGCCCGGGAGTGGATTCCTGGCGGTGGACGGCCGGTGTTGTTTTACCGCCTATCCGGCATCGGTCCATTAAGTACGCGATGGGTCACATGTCGTTATGTGGAAGAACTGATCCGTGTCAGTCGCGCCCTTTGGGAACATCAGAAGAGGAGTAATATATTCCACTTCTGATGTCGTCAGGGTGTCGTGTGTGGTGATATCCAGCGACTTGATGCATATCGGCTTCTGGCGTGAACTCGCAGGCGGCCAGGTGCCGCGAAGGTGGCGTAGGGGCGCCCACGAGTCAAGACGGGCGCCGGGATCACCCGTAGGGCCTCGCCTCGGTGCTCACTGTCGGACTGGCGCTGCTGTTCGTCTTCGTCATGTTCGTCGGACCGTGTCCGCCGGTTGGAGCACGGAGCCGGATGGGCGAGAAGTTCAGCTGGGCGTGCTCACGGTCGCTGTCACCTCGGCCGACATCGCGTGCATGCCCTGTTGGGCAGGGTGGGTTCGTCGTGGCCGGTGGGCGGCGCATCTCGGCCGGGCTTCGACCGCAGCCGCCATGTCGGCTGCGGGTGAGGCGATGGAAGCGGTGCCAGCCCCTGCGCCGAGCGGGGGATGCCTGCCGGGGAAGCGGGTGGCCGGCTCCGTCGTGGGGCCCGAACCGCAACCCCGGCTCTGTTCCTGCGCGCACGACCTGGGGTGTCCGAGTGTGTGGCGTCAGGGGGTGGTGACTCGACGCTATAGTTGTAGCGTCAAGTAACGGGCTCTCTGTGTGTCTGAAGAGGGGCCGCGGACTGAGGTCAGAGGAGCGGCACTGCCCCCGAACGGCCAGTCAGAAAGCAAGAGGCAGTTCTGTGAACGTGCGTAAGTGGGGAGCGGGCGCCCCCGTCGGGGCCGGCCTCGCGGTGGTCCTGCTGGGTGGCTGCGGCATCCAGAGCCACGGAGGTGCCGCCGGACACGGTGACTCCATCGTCGTGGGGATGTCGGACGAGGTCCTGGCCGTGGACCCGGCCTCGGGCTACGACCCTGGTTCGTGGCTGCTCTTCAACAATGTCTTCCAGTCCCTGCTCAGTTTCCCGCGAGGGGGCTCGACACCCGAACCGGAGGCCGCGAAGTCCTGCGTGTTCGAGAGCGGCAACACGGTGTACCGGTGCACGCTCCGCGACGGCCTGACCTTCAGCAACGGCGACAGCCTCACCTCCGAGGACGTCAAGTACTCCTTCGAGCGGGCGATCAGGATCAACGACCCCTCGGGGCCGGCGCCGCTGCTCACCGGAATCGGAAAGATCACGGCGCCGGACCCGCAGACCGTCGTCTTCAAGCTCACCACCCCCGATGCCACCTTCCCCAGCAAGATCGCCTCGGGCGCCGGCTCCATCGTGGACCACAGCGCGTACCCGGCGGACGAACTGCGCAAGGACGGCAAGGCTGTAGGGTCCGGGCCCTACGAGCTGAAGTCCCTCGACAAGTCGAAGGCCGTCTTCTCCGTCAACTCCGGCTACCGCGGCACGGCGCGAGCCAAGAACTCGGGCATCACCCTCGACTTCTTCCGGGGTGACCAGAAGGGGCTGGCGTCCGCACTGCAGAAGGGGGACGTCGACGTCGCCTACCGCGGTCTGGCCGCGCAGGACATCGAACAACTTGAGGAATCGAGCGCTGCGGCCGACAACGGTATCCACGTCGTCGAAGGCTCGAGTGCCGAGGTGCAGCACCTGGTCTTCAACGTGAACGACCCGGTGGCCGGAAAGCTTTCGGTGCGCAAGGCCATCGCGTACCTGGTGAATCGCGATGCCCTCGTCAGCGAGGTCTACCACTCCACAGCCACCCCGCTCTACTCGATCGTCCCGGCCGGCATCACGGCCCACAACACCGCCTTCTTCGACACGTACGGTGGGAGCCCGCAGCCGGCCAAGGCCGAACAGGCGCTGCGCGGCGCCGGCATCACCGGGAAGGTGAAGCTCACCCTGTGGTCCACGCCGAGCCGTTACGGCCCCGCCACGGACAACGAACTGCGGGCGATCGCCCAGCAGCTCAACCAGAGCGGGCTGTTCGACGCGAAGGTCAAGTCCCTGCCCATCGAGCAGTACGAGAAGCGGATCGAGGCCGGTGAGCTCGGCATCTACGTGAAGGGCTGGGTCCCTGACTACCCCGATCCGGACAACTTCACCCAGCCGTTCTTCGGTAAGGACAACGTCCTGCAGAACGGCTACGCGAGCGGGGACATCGCACGCCGGATCATCCCCGGGACCGCCGCCCAGGCGGACCGGGGCACCACCCAGGACGCTTTCGGTGAGCTCCAGGACAAGGTGGCGGAGGACCTGCCGATCCTGCCGTTGTGGCAGGGCAAGCAGTACGCGGTGGCGAACGACGACGTGTCCGGTCTGGAATGGACCCTGGACCCCTCGACTGTCTTCCGCTTCTGGGAGATCAGCAAGTTCTCGTAGCGTCTGTCAGCGCGACCGAGTAGCCGGCTCCAGCCGAGAGCCGAGAGCCGAGAGGGGCGCGGGGCGAGGGTCGCAGGTGTGGGGAAGTGCGCGGCGACGGTCATCCCGACGGGTCATCCCGCGCTCGCCCGATACCTTTCCCCGGGCGGCCGCGTGACGCGGTCCGCCCGGGGAAACGGGGTACTCGCCTCGGCACCGACCTGTTCATGTGCCCAGGACTCCTTCAGCCCAGCAGGACGTCGTCATCACCGAGACGCTTGAGCTCGCGGTAGAGGATCGCCAGACCGGTGACGACCTTGGCGGTCGATACGGCGGCGTCGACCAGCCGCAGGGTGTCGTTCTCCTCACGGGCGATCTTGGCTTGCTTGACGACGCCCAGCGCACCGAAAGCGGTGGTGGCGAGCGACAGGTACACCCTGGACCGGGTCCTTTTCTTGGTTGCTGCACTCATGGTTATGAACCTCCTGAGGCAGCGGCTACCCCGAGATCGCCACAGTGATCACCTGGTTCTGTTGCGCCTTGCGCCTTGCGCCTTGCGCCTTGCGCCTGCAGGGCGACGGGCGAAGAGCAGTGGCGCCCGAGCTGGTGGGCCGAGCTGCTTGCCGAGGCGGGGAAGGGGAGGTGGTGACGGCCGTCACTCGCTGCGCCGACGCCGGGGGGAATGGCAAGAAGGAGGGAAAGGTTGACAGATAAACCAAATGCAATCCCTCTGAAGGAGCATGTCATGGGTCTGTTCAACCGTAAGAGCGCTTCTGCTTCCGCTTCTGTGTCCACGGCTGTGGCTGGGGGGACTGCGGTGGAGTCGGGTTCGAGTCTGTCGCATCTGACGGGTGACTACGTGATCGATTCGACGCACAGCGAGATCGGGTTCTCGTTGAAGTATGCGAAGGTCACGACGATGCGTGGGCGTTTCACGGAGTATGACGGGCGGCTGCGTCTGGATGGTTCGACGCCTTCGGCTTCGACGGCGGAGGTCGTGATCAAGGTTGCGAGTATCGACACGGCTCTGGCCGGTCGTGACGAGCACCTGCTGAACGGTGATTTCTTCGCGGTGGAGGAGTTCCCGGAGATGACGTACCGCAGCACGAGTGCGGAGCGGGTCGATGAGGACACGTTCCGGATGAACGGTGATCTGACGATCAAGGGTGTGAGCCGGCCGGTTGCGCTGGAGCTGACGCTGAACGGTGAGGTCGTGGACCCGATGGGTAATGTGCGTGTCGGTTTCGATGGTTCTGCGACGATCAGCCGCAGTGACTGGGGTCTGACGTACAACGCGGCGCTGGAGGGTGGCGGTGTCCTGATCAGCGACAAGGTGAAGCTCACCTTCGACATCTCCGCCATCCGGGAGGCCTGAACCGGCCGACGTATCTGATCCGGCCCGGACACAGCTGCCGGGCCGTGCTCCCCGAGGGTGGTGGGACCGACCACCACCCACCGAGCCCGCACCCCGGGCCTGGCGAAGCGGTGCCCCCATGTCATGGCAGAGTCGTGGCAGCTGTCTCCAGTGCGGGCGGAAGCGGCAGGCGGACGCCCCTTGCCGTGAAGCTGTCCGGGCTGCTCTTGTGTACACGCAGACAAGAGGCTCGGTTGGCGGGTACGGCGTTTCGGGAGCGGCAGCGACATGAGCGCAACGGCGGATCAGGGGCGGGAAACCCAGCGCACGCACACCGATGTCCTGCCCGCGGGGCTGGCCGACGCGGTGCGCGCCACGGCTGAGGAGATCGCGGAGCTGTTGCGCGGAGCCCCCGACATGGGCGCTTCCGTGCCGGGTTCGGAGTGGACCCTGGGGGAGGTGGCCGCACATCTGGCTCAGGCGAACGAGCTGATGGCGCAGGTGGCCGCCGGGCTGTCCCGCCGCCATGGCGACGGCACTCCGCAGAGTATCGCCGCAGCCAACGAGCAGGCTCTCGCCGCATTCGGTGAGCGGGCAGCGCATCCGCTGGCCGCGATGATAGAGACGCAGGCCGACGCGTACGTCGACGCGGTGGCTCGACGCCCCGTGGGCGAGACGCTGATGACGCCGATGGGTCCGATGGACCGGGCGGTCCTCGGCTCGTACCTGCTGACGCACATGTTGGGCCACGGCTACGACATCGCCCGGGCGCTCAGGCGTCCGCACGGGGTGACCCCGGCAAGGGTTACCCTGACGCTCCCCTTCATGATCGAGGCCATGCCCCGCGTGACGGACGCCGCGGCCACAACAGGCCTGAATGCCCGCTATGCGGTGCGGTTGTGGGGTGGCGGAGGTTTCGGCGTGACGTTCACCGATGGGGCGGCGACCGTGTCTCAGGATCATCCGGACCGCCCGGACTGCACCCTGTCCATCGAGCCGGTCACCTTCCTGTTGATGGCGCTCGGCCGCTGCTCGCCAGTGGGTGCCATGGCCAGGGGACGGGTCTTCGCGTGGGGCCGCAAGCCGTGGACGGGGCCGCGGTTTCCGCAGTACTTCAAGGCTCCGTAGGGCGAAGCAGGGCGGCCCGGTCTGCTGTGCACACCATGCCGGGACGGCAGGAACGGCCGGGCCGCGACCCCGATTTGCCGGCCTTCGGGAGATCCCGCAGAAGTCGTCACCAGCTGAGGCGAGCTCCCACCGGCAGATGATCGCTGCCTGTGGCCGGCAGGACCCACGAGCTCCGAGGCTCCACACCCCGGACCAGGATCTGGTCGATCCGCGCCATCGGGAACGACGCCGGCCAAGTGAAACCGAAGCCCTGCCCGGCTGCTTCCTGCACCGAGCGCAGGTGCGAGGTGAGCCCGTCGAACACGCGGTCGTCGGTGGTGCCGTTCATGTCGCCGAGCACCACCACCCGCTCGTTCCGCTCGGTGGCGACGGCCTTGGCGAGCGCTGCGGCGCCGACGTCCCGCGAGTCCGTCCAGAAGCCGTGCCGGGGCATCAGCCGTACCGACCCCAGGTGCGTCACGAAGACCACCAGCGACCCCTTGTCCGTGGCCACCGTCGTGCGCAGCGCCCGCGGCGGGTCCACGGGCAGGTCCTTTGCGCGCCGGCTCTCGGCGAGCGGTCCGACGTTCCCCCGCAGGACGTCGACCGGCCGGGAATCCGACAAGGGCAGCTTGCTCCACAGGCCCACCGTGCCCTGCACCGTGTGGTAGGGGTATGTCCCGGCCAGCTCCTTCCCGTATGCGACCGCGGCCCGGGGAGTCAGCTCCTCGAGCGCCAGCAAGGCCGCCCCGGACGCCGCCAGGCCGCGGGCGGTGCGCACCGGGTCCGGGTTCTCGGCGTTGACGTTGTGGCTGACCACCGTGAGGTCTCCGCCCGGCGCGGACTTGTCGAGGAACAGTCCTCCGAACAGGCTCGACCACGCCACGGCCGGCAGCACCAGCGCCGCCGTCGCCACGGCGGACCTGCGCCACAGGGCCCCCGCGAGGATCACCGGGATGAACACACCGAACCACGGCAGGAGTGACTCCACGAGGCTGCCTGTGCCGCCCCGGTCCGTGATCTCCGCGTGCAGCAACATGAGCAGGCCGAGCGCCAGCGCCGAGGCCGCGAGCCACAGGCCGCGCTTCCACGGGTCAGGTCTGCGGAGACTTCGCACCGCCCGAAAAACGCGACGTGCCGGCCGGGCACCGGAGCGGGTGCTGCCGTCGCGGCCGGCGTCGGAGCGGCGGGCCGCAGCCGTGTGCGGGAGTGCGGCGCGCTCGCCCGGGTCGCTCTGCTCCCGCGAACCTTCGACGTCTTGTAGAGCTTTACTCACTGGTCGGTGTCCTTCGGGGGCCGGGCGGGGGGTCGGGGCAGGCGAACGACGACTCGGAGTCCGCCCTCGGCGCGCGCGGTGATGGTGAGGGACCCGTCGTGCACCTCGGTGATCCTCCTGACGATGGCCAGTCCGAGTCCGACCCCGGCGTGGTCGTTGCGGAGCCGCTCGGTGGCCCGCTGGAAGGGCTCGGTGAGAGTCGAGACGGATTGTGTGGAGAGTGTCTCGCCGCAGTTCTCGACCGTGAGCACCCCGGTCCCGGGGCCCACAGCCGTACTGACCCATACCCTTCCTCCGGCGGGCAGGTTGTGCACGATCGCGTTGTGTACGAGGTTCGTCGTCAACTGCAGCAGGAGAGTCTGCGAGCCGAACGCCTGGGCGATCTCCCCGGAGGTCTCGATGCTGACACCGCGCTTCCCGGCGAGCGGGAGCAGTGTCTCGGTGGCCTCTTCCGCGAGCAGGGAGAGGTCTACGGTTTCTCGGGCGAAGGACCTCTGATCGGCGCGGCTGAGTACGAGGAGCGCCTCGGTCAGGTCGATCGCCCGGGCGTTGACTGCGTGCAGACGGGCGATGACCTTGCTCAGGTCCTGTGCCGGGTCCTTGCGGGCCACGTCGAGCAGCGCCTGCGAGACGGCCAGCGGGGTGCGCAGTTCGTGGGAGGCGTTGGCCGCGAACCTCCGTTGCTCCGCCACGTGATCTTCGAGGCGGGCGAGCATGGTGTCGAAGGCATCGGCGAGTTCACGGAATTCGTCCTTGCGCCCGGTCAACCGGATCCGGTGCGAGAGCGAACCTTTCGTGACCATGCTGGTGGCGTCCGCGATGCGGGTCAGCGGGGCGAGCATGCGGCCGGCGAGAATCCACCCACCCACGAGACCGAACAGAAGCAGGAACGCCAGCACGGCGGCAGCCCTCGGAGCGAAGACGTCCAGGAGGGCGGACCGGACGGGAAAGACACCACGGAGCCTGTCGTCGGGGTTGATGAGCATCGCGCGGTCGGGGACGTAGCGCAGGAGAAAGACCCACACCGCCGCGAGTAGCAGCAGGCCGGCGATCATGAGGAACCCGGCGTAGCTGAGGGTGAGTTTGAAGCGGACGCTGAGCCCGGGC
Source organism: Streptomyces sp. NBC_01341 (assembly GCF_035946055.1). NCBI lineage: Bacteria > Bacillati > Actinomycetota > Actinomycetes > Kitasatosporales > Streptomycetaceae > Streptomyces > Streptomyces sp. NBC_01341. The sequence continues at coordinate 7,184,835 of NZ_CP108364.1, forward strand.
CGCCTATTCACGCTCCCCTCCCTCGGGAGCGGGAGCCGGATGTGCGTCGATGCGGTACCCGGCGCCGGACACCGTGGCGATGACCCAGGGTTCGCCGAGGCGTTTACGCAGGGCCGAGACCGTGATGCGGACGGCGTTGGTGAAGGGGTCGGCGTTCACATCCCATGCCCGCTCCAGAAGCTCCTCGGCGCTGACGACACCGCCCTCGGCGGCGACGAGGACTTCGAGTACCGCGAACTGCTTCCTGGTCAGGGCGACGTGCCTGCCGTCGCGATGGACTTCGCGGCGGAACGGATCGAGTCGCAGGCCCGCGATCTCGCGCACGGGCGGCCTGTTGTGCCCACGCCTGCGGTCCAGGGCTCTGAGTCTGAGTACGAGCTCCTGGAGCTCGAACGGCTTGGTGAGGTAGTCGTCGGCGCCGAGTCCGAACCCTGAGGCCTTGTCGTCGAGCCGGTCGGCGGCGGTGAGCATGAGGATCGGAATGCCGCTGCCGGACGTGACGATACGTTCGGCGATCTCGTCGCCGGTAGGGCCCGGGATGTCGCGGTCGAGGACGGCGATGTCGTAGACGTTGGTGCTCAGCAGCTCCCAGGCGGTGTCGCCGTCACCGGCGATGTCGGACGCGATCGCCTCCAGGCGCAGGCCGTCGCGGATGGCTTCCGCCATGTAGGGCTCGTCCTCGACGATCAACACTCGCATGCTTCGAGGTTACGAGCGGCCACATATCGTCCGCGTATCGAAAGTGAACACGGCCGGCGCCCGTCGGGCTGCGGTCCCCGAGGCGGCTCCTCCCGTGCGCGGGAGGCCAGGAGGATTGTCGGCAGGCGACCGGCCTCCCTTCACCGACAATATTTTTTGTCTTGACAAAAATTATTGTCGGGTTGATCCTGAGGGAGTGCTGGATGTAGCTGTGATCGAAGAACCCGCTGCGGCGGTGGCATCCCTGGACCCGATACGGTCCCGGATCCTCGCTGCTCTGACCGAGCCCGGGTCGGCGGCCATGCTGGCCGCCCGCCTGGGACTGCCTCGGCAGAAGATCAACTACCACCTGAAGGAGCTGGAGCGTCACGGACTGGTCGAGCTCGCCGAGGAGCGGCGCAAGGGCAACGTCACCGAGCGGGTGTACCGCGCCACCGCCTCCTCCTACGTGATCTCGCCCAGTGCCCTGGCCGCCGTCAGTCCGGATCCCTCCCGGTCCCCCGACCAGCTCTCCGGTCAGTGGCTGCTGGCACTGGGAGCCCGGCTGGTGCGGGAGGTCGGCATGCTGCTGACCGGCGCCGCCCGGGCCGAGCGGCGGGTCGCGAGCTTCGGGATCGACGCCGAGGTGCGCTTCGCGTCGGCGGCCGACCGGGCGGCCTTCGCCGAGGAGCTCACTCAGGTGATGGCGGCCCTGGTCGGCCGCTACCACGACGAATCCGCGCCGGGAGGCCGACGCAACCGCGTGATCGTCGGCGTGCACCAGATCCCCGAAGCCCATCCAGACGCTCCGAAGGGTGAGCCCGGCCTCCTGCCGGGAGCCATGGGGGAGCACGAACAAGAACCGTCAGCAGAACAGGAAAAGCGATCATGACGCACCCATTCGAGATCGAGCTGGAGACGACCCTGCCGGTGAACCCGGAAGAGGTCTGGCAGGCCATCGCCACAGGCCCTGGCATCGACTCCTGGTTCATGGGCCGTAACGAGGTTGAACCCCGAGAAGGTGGTGTCGCGTCGATGGACATCGCCGGCCACCGCGAGCAGGCCGTGATCACGGCCTACGAACCCGGCAGACGCCTCGCGACCCGAACCTCCCCCGGCGAGGACGGCCGCTTCATGGCCTTCGAGTACCTGATCGAGGGGAAGGAGCACGGCAGCACCGTTCTCCGCGTGGTCCACAGCGGCCTGCTCGGAGACGACTGGCAGGACGAGTACGACGCGCTGCGCCGCGGCTGGCCCTTCCACCTCCACACGCTCGGCGAATACCTGACCCGCTTTCCCGCGACGGTCGGCTTCCCCGTCTTCGCCATGGTTCCGACGCCCGGCAGGACGGCACAGGACGTCGGTGCGGCCCTCACCCGCGGGCTGGCGCTGTCCGCCCCGGTCGCGGTCGGTGCGCGGGCGCACGCCGAACCGTCCGGCCTGGTGCCCATGGACGGCGAGGTCGTCTGGGCGGACGACGAGCGGATCGCCGTCCGTACCCCTGACGGGATCTACACCTTCCACTTCGGTTCGGGTGCCCTGCTCATGTTCCACCACCTGTTCGGACCGGATACGGAGGGGGCCGAGGCCGCCTGGCAGCAGTGGCTGAACGGGCTCCTGACCTGATGCTCGCCGGCGTTACCGGTTCCGGCGTGAAGGCCGGGCCGGTGACGGGTGCTCTGTGAGCGGTGCATCGGGTTCGTGTCCGCCCTTCGCCCGGCGCGCAGTGGCGCAAGGGCGTGAATCCGCGCCATGCCTCCGGTCCGCGATCTCACTTGGAAGATGCTGCCAGGGTCGCCCGTAGCCGGCCGACGGGAACCGTGTGATCGATTTCGGTGTCTTCGCGGGCATGACCTCAGACCACGGGAGCCTCCCGTCTGAGGCATGTCATAACCGCGCCGGTATCAGCGCCGGGGCGGTCAGCGCCTTGGGCAGAGGGCTGGAGCCGCTGCGTGGTGAGCCGTGAGAAGCAGCGAAAGGCCGATCCAGTGATGAGCAGGCATTCCGGCGCCTCGGCGCACTCCACGCCCGCAGTCGGCGTGAGGAACTGGCGCAACACCGAGCTCGCTCTTCTGGCGTTGGCGGTCGCCATCCCGGTGCTCGCCTACGCGAACGTGGGCCTCGCCCTCGACGGCGGGCTCCCCGCGGGCCTGCTCGCCTACGGACTCGGAATCGGCCTCCTGGCAGGTATCGGCCATCTCGTGGTCCGCCGGTTCGCGCCGTTCGCGGATCCGCTGCTGTTACCCCTGGCCGCGCTGCTGAACGGACTCGGCCTCGTGCTCATCTGGCGGTTGGACCAGTCCGAACGGCTCCAGGCGCGCGGCGAGTTCTTCGAGGCTTCTCCCCGGCAACTGCTCAATTCGGCACTCGGCATGGCGCTCTTCGTGGCGGTGGTCGTCCTCCTCAAGGATCACCGTGTCCTGCAGCGCTACACCTACATCTCCATGGCCCTGTCCATGATCCTGTTGGTGCTCCCTCTCGTGCCGGGCCTGCGCGCCGACAGCTACGGGGCGAAGATCTGGATCGAGATCCCCGGGCTGGGCACCCTGCAACCGGGGGAGTTCGTGAAGATCGTCATCGCCGTCTTCTTCGCCGGGTACCTCATGGTGAAGAGGGACGCGATGGCGCTGGCCAGCCGCCGGTTCATGGGTCTGTACCTGCCCCGTGGCCGCGACCTCGGGCCCATTCTCGTGGTCTGGGCGATGTCCATCCTGATCCTGGTCTTCGAGACCGACCTGGGCACGTCGCTGCTGTTCTTCGGGATGTTCGTCGTCATGGTGTACGTGGCCACCGAGCGGACCAGCTGGATCGTCTTCGGCCTGTTCATGGCCGCGGGCGGCGCGGTGGGGGTCGCCTCATTCGAGTCGCACGTCCAGCAGCGTGTTCAGGCATGGCTGGATCCGATGCGCGAGTACACCCTCAGCAGACAGGGACTGGGGGGTCACTCCGAACAGTCCATGGAGGCGTTGTGGGCCTTCGGGTCGGGAGGCGTCCTCGGCACCGGGCTGGGGCAGGGGAACTCCGACCTCATCGGATTCGCCGCCAACTCCGACTTCATCCTGGCCACGTTCGCCGAGGAGTTGGGCCTTGCCGGTGTCATGGCGGTCCTGCTGGTGTACGGCCTGATCGTGGAGCGGGGGATACGCACGGCGCTCGCCGCGCGCGACCCGTTCGGCAAACTCCTCGCGGCCGGCCTGTCTGGTGCTTTCGGGCTCCAGGTCTTCGTGGTCGCGGGCGGCGTCATGGGCCTGATCCCGCTGACCGGAATGACGCTGCCGTTCGTGGCGTACGGAGGTTCTTCCGTCATCGCCAACTGGGCTCTCGTAGGCATTCTGATCCGGATCAGCGATGCCGCGCGCCGCCCCACGCCGGCCCTGTCGCCCGACCTGGACGTCGAGCTGAACCAGGCGTCCGCCCAGGAACTGTCCGGTCGGCCATGAGGTGAGTGCCCCGGCCGGATCGTCCGTATGGCGTCGGCCAGGGACGTGGGTCGAGGACGGCGGCTTCGTGTATCTCGCGGTGGACGGCCCGATTAGGGGTCGAGTCGTCAGCCAGGGCCGGGCGAGCGTGTGACCGCAACGCAACGATTCCCGGCCCACGTGGGGTCATCGCCTCCGTCACCTCGTTCGCCTTGTTCGAAGCCGGGTGGCCGTCCGCCGCGTGAGCTCTCGCGCCCGCGGGCGGCTCGTCCGACGGCTCTCGCCGGTCCGGTGTGCCGGACGCACCGCCGCCGAAGGCAGACACGGGCGGTCCCCTCTGCACGCGCGGTATCTGTGTGCGATCCCTTGCCGGTCATGACAAGCTCCACGCATGCCGATCGTTGACGTGTCCTGCGAGGTGGCCATTGCGTACGAGACCTTCGGAGACGTCGGGGATCCCCCTGTCCTGCTTGTGATGGGTTTCGGCGCGCAGATGCTGGCGTGGCACGAGGACTTCTGTCGAGCGCTGGCTGACCGAGGCCGATACGTGATCCGGTACGACAACCGCGACAGCGGGCTGTCCACCAAGTTCGACGATCGCCCCGTGGACATAGGCCAGTTCATGGCGGCCGTGAGCGCGGGCGACATCTCCGCCGCCCGCGCGATGGCTCCCTACCGGCTTCACGACATGGCCGGTGACGGCTTCGGGCTGCTCACCGCGCTCGGTATCGAACGCGCCCACGTGGTCGGAAGCTCGATGGGAGGAATGATCGCCCAGACCATGGCGCTCTCCTTTCCGGAGAGAGTGCTGACCTTGACGTCGATGATGTCCTCGACCGGCGAAAGCGAGTACGGCCAGGCCGGCCGGGAAGCCCAGACGGTGCTGTCCAGCCCCAAGCCCACCGATCGAGAGGGACACGTCGCCGCCGCCGAGAAGGAACTGGTCTGGGCCTCCAAGCGATACGGCGACGCGGACGCACTGCGTGACCTGGCGGGCCGAAGCTACGACCGCTCCTTCTACCCCGCGGGTGCCGGACGGCAGCTCGGTGCGATGGTCCTCGGAGGTTCACGCGCGGACGCACTGCGAGAACTGCGTGTGCCGACACTGGTGATCCACGGCTTGGACGACACCCTGATCGACCCCAGTGGAGGCAAACGGACCGCGGAGCTGGTCCCCGGCGCGGAACTCCTGTTGATTCCAGACATGGGCCACGACCGTCCACGCGAACTCTGGCCCAGGATCGTCGACGCCGTAGCGGCCCACACCGCTTGAGCAGGGGCGCCCGCACCACGCGCCCCGTGCGCGCGGACCGGCGCCGTGAATCAGCTCAGCCGCACAACGGGGGTACAGGCGGCCCGCGACGATGCCGTCGACGACGGCTCGGTTGTACGTTCCGCCCTCGGGCGGGAGCTCCCCGTTCTGTTGCGCGAGGCACTCGCGGCGACACGGCAGCTTCGGCCAAGCATGCTCGAATCCGGGATGACCGCGTGCTAGAGATAGCGAGCAAAGAGCCCCGATACAGGAGGTATGCGACGATGCGTGCAATTCTGCTCCGTGTGACGGCCACACTCGGTGCTGCGGCGGCGCTTGCTGTCTGCGGCGCCGGCGTGGCCGGCGCCGACGACCGGCCGGGCGGCAGCGTAGGCAGCTCGGGCTTCGGCAATACGGGCATCGGCAATTCTGGCGCCTTCAATGACGGCATCGGGAATGCGGGTGTCTTCAACGACGGCATCGGGAACGCGGGTGTCGCCAACTGGGGTCTGGGCAATGCGGGCCTGGGCAACACGGGTATCGGCAGCTCCGGTATCGGAAACTCCGGCATCGGCAGCTCCGGCATCGGCAACTGAGACCGCCGCGCGTCCCCACCATCGGGTCGCGCGACGCGCCGAGCTCGACTGCCCGGCCCACCCGGGCTGTCCGCTCCATGAGCGGTCGGCCCGGGTGGGTTCCGGACGTGGCCCCGGCCGGTCCGGGGCGAGCTTCGCGAAACCCCGAGCCGCACGAACGGCCCGTCCGGGCGCTCGGGGCCTGCCGACCGTAAGGCGATGACAGGCTGTCGAGCTCGTCAGACGACTGTCTCCCGGATCACGTGAAATCGAAGCGACCGGGTAGCACCCGCGCACCGGTGCAACGGCTTCACCATGCGCACGTGCTCCTCACTGCTCACCCAGCCCAGGAAGGCCGGAGCGCTCTCCCACTCACTGGTGATGAGCCACTGGGAAGGGTTCTCGATGGACTGGCACAGTTGCTCACTGATGTGTCCGGGAATGGCCTGAACGTGCTTGCGCAGTTCCTCGTACGTCTCGAGGAATTGCTCCTGGGCCCCGTCGTTCACGTCCAGCATGAGGATGACGCGGAGGGCGGAGCCATCGAAGACGGACTGCGAGACACGGCCCGACGTCTCTCCCGTGAGCGGTTCTGACGCGGAGCTGGAGATGGTGCTCATCGACCCGAATCTCCTTCAACGGCGGCGTGTGCGTCGGCGGCTCGACGGCACGACTACGGCCTCGATCCTGCTTCAAGGCCGAGAGCCGCGCGACCTGTCCGCACTACTCGGGTGACCGGGGCCGAGTAGTGCGGTCGACATGCCCGTGATCGAAGGGCGCGCCTCGGCTGCTGCCGTGCCGTCGGGGTGGCACTTCTGGTCAGCCTGTGCGACTCGACCGCGGTCTTCATCGCACGCCGAGGGAGAGTGGCTCGCCCCGCCGGCCGGGAAGCGGGGTCCGCGCGCGGGCGAGCAGAGCGCCGGGTTCCGGTTCCGGCTGCAGTGCGTGCAGCATGAGCGTCCACCAACGCCGTAGCCGGTCGTCCCAGTCCAGTCCGCCGGGTACGTCCTCGGCCAAGGCGCACACCCCGAAGAAGGCGCACACGAGGGTCACGGCTGTTCCTGACGGCTCGATCCCCTCTGCGAGTTCGCCTCGGACCCTGGCCTCCGCCAGGAGCCGAGTCACCGCGGGCACCCAGGCGTCGAAAGGGGTGGGGACGGCAGCGTCGATGCTGCGGCGCTCCGCCCAGAGCCGCGCACCCGCTCTTGCCACGGTGTCCTCACTCAGGGCCTGGGCGATGTCGAAGCTCAGTGCCACCAGCTTCTCCAGAGGCGGAATGCCTGGAGTCGAGTAGGGGACGACGAGTTGCGGCCAGGTGGCGAACTGCTCCCGAACGACGGCCAGCGCCAGTTTCTCCTTGCTGGAGTAATGGAAATAGATTGCTCCGCTGGTCCTTCCCGAGTGCTCGCTTATGTCGTTGACGCTGGTCCCGACATAGCCTCGTTCGAGAAAAAGATGCGCTGCGGACTCCAGTAGAACCCTGCGGGTCGTACGTGCTCTGTCCTGCACTTGCGTTCTCCTTTCGAGAGTGCGTTCGACAATTTTGCGCAGTCGAGTTGCGCCGTCTTCCGGGGGAGTGGTCGCGGCGCGCGAGGATTTTATTATTCTTCGACCGTGTGCTTGGGCGGCCCGTTTCGTGCAATCCCCTGATTCTGTGAACAGAAACGTTTCTGGTAGTGAGGCGCGGAACCGGACCGGATCGCGCCCGACTGTCAGGAAAGTGCAGCCAGGCGGGGCATCGGGGAACTGGATTCCGTCGGCCGCACGCCCATTCATGATCTGTGGCGCCGGCGGGGCGACTGCTGATTCGATCGCCCAGATGCACTCGAATTGGTGATTGCGGGAATCTGCTGTGCCCAATTAACGTAACCATCACGATGTTTTCGGGGTTGGCGGACAGCGTCGTACGGATGCGCCCCAGGGTGAGGCTCTCGAAGAGCGTCCCGCATCCCGATATCCGCGGCCCGGCCATTGAGTCGCTGCCCGCTTTCGTGCGCCTGCGACCCGAACTGGTGACGTAATCACTGAGAACGGCAGAGACATGACAGCTCACTACATCCTCGACTGGTCCCCGTCCGCCATCGTCTTCGACTGCGACGGCACGCTCATGGACACCGAACGCCATTGGCAAGAGGCCCGCAGCATCACGTTCCGATCGTTCGGTCTCAAGTCACCCACAGGTTTCGCCGAACGCGCGAAGGGCGTGCACTACGCCGAGTGCGGCACCCTCATGGCCGAGGAGACCGGGAAGCCCGACCTCGCCGACGATCTGACCGACGCACTCCTCGACAACTTCACGGCCCTCGTCCACGAGGAACCGGTCACGATGCCAGGAGCGGCAAGGCTGGTCAGGCTGGCTGCCGAGCACATTCCCCTCGCCGTAGCGAGTAACTGCCCACGCACGATGGTGGAGTCCTGCCTCGACCGTGCCGGACTGCTCTCCTACTTCGGCCACGTGGTGGTCGCCGGTGAGGATGCACGTCCCAAACCTCAGCCGGACGTGTACCGGATCGCCGCGACGTTGTGCGGCGTTCCCCCTCAGGAGGCACTCGCGGTCGAGGACTCGCTCACGGGGATGGATTCGGCCCGACGCGCGGGACTGCGAGTCCTGGGCATCGGTGTCAGCCCGACCGGCCCTGAGAGGAAGCACGCTGACCTCTGGGTGGAGAGCCTTGCCGCCCCGGAGCTGATGACCTGGGCAGGCCGTCACATCGGTTCGTAGGCGCGGGAATGGGCGCCCGTCGCGCCTATGCGTCCCGGGGCCATCGCCACAGAACCGAGGATGGCCCCACCCTGCCCAGGCTACCGCCGGCCGGCGCTCTGCTCGTCGGGCCTCGGGACGCAGTCTTCTCAGGTGGTCGTCCTCCGATGACCGACCCTTCGAGCCGAGGCGCCGAGAGTGTTCACTCCCATAAAGGCGCCATGCCGTGGCCGACACTCCACGGGGCCCGGCGAGCCGGCGGATCCGTGGAGATGACGGGCAGCGGCTCCATGAGAGTGTTCCAACCGTGGTGTCGGCGCGGTCCTGCAACGGGAGACCGTTCTGATGGGCGCATGACTGTCGACCGCCCGATGTACCGGGTAAAGCGGCACCTGCTCGGCAGGCCGCTCACCACTGAGCACATCAGCGACGAAAAGCTGGACAAACGGACGGCGCTCGGCGTCCTCGCATCCGACTGCATCAGCTCGTCGGCGTACGGCTCCGAGGAGATGCTCCGCGTTCTCGTGCCCGTCGTCGGGGTCGCCGCCTTCACCCTGATCCTGCCGGTGACGGGTGCCATCCTGTTCGTTCTGCTGCTCCTGACGCTCTGCTACAGCGATGTCGTCACCATCTACACCCGGGCCGGCGGCTCCTACGTGGTGGCCCGGGAGAACTTCGGGCCGAACGTCGCACAGATCGCCGCCGTGGCCTTGCTCGTCGACTACATCGTCACGGTCGCCGTCCAGGTGTCCGCCGGGACCAACGCTCTGATCTCCCTCGCCCACCTGGCCGGCAACGGCTGGACAGGCCTGGACCACTTGCAATTGCCCGTATCCGTGGCGGTGATCGTCCTGCTGGTCTACGGAAATCTGCGCGGGGTGCGCGAGGCGGGCCGCATGTTCGCGCTGCCCGCATACCTCTTCATGACGGCCATCGGCCTCGTCCTTGTCGTCGCGGTCGTACGCGGGCTCACAGGTGGGTTGGCCCACGCCGACCTGCAGGCCGAGGGCGTGGTTCCGTCGGGGACCCCGGGGGAGGGATGGCTCTACGGCGCCTCGCTCTTCATCGTCCTGCGTTCCTTCGCCAACGGCGGGTCGTCCCTCACCGGCCTCGAGGCGATCTCGAACGGAATTTCCGCATTCCGTGAGCCCCAGGGCCGCAACGCCCGCCACACCCTCATCGCCATGAGCTGTGTGCTCGCCGTCCTGGTACTCGGCGTCTCCACACTGGCGCACTACACGCACGCCGTCCCCTACACCGACGGCACACCGACCGTCATCGCCCAGGAGGCCCGGCTCGTCTTCGGTCAGGGGACGCTCGGAACGACCGGACTCGTCTTCGTCCAGCTCTCGACGGCGCTGGTCCTCTACACGGGCGCCAACACCCCTTTCACCGGCTTCCCGTTCCTGGCCAGCTTCGTCGCGGAAGACCGGTTTCTGCCGCGCATGCTCACCCGTCGCGGCCACCGGCTCGCGTTCTCCAACGGCATCATCGCGCTCACGGTCGTCTCGCTGGCGCTGCTGCTCGCCACGGGCGCCAGCGTGGACAGACTGGTGGCCTTGTACGCGATCGGGGTGTTCACCGCCTTCACCATGGCGGGAGCCGGCCTCACCGTCCATCACCTCCGCAGGCGCGAACCGCTGCGGCGGGTGAAGGTTGTCGTCAATGCGCTCGCGGCCGTCGTCTCCGCGGCCGTCGTCCTGATCTTCCTGGTCACCAAGTTCACCGAAGGTGCCTGGCTGGTGGCAGTGATCTTCCCGCTCGGCGTCTGGGCCCTGGTACGGATCAACCGTGAGTACCGGCACGAGGCCGCAGTACTCGAGCGGCTGCCCGCCGGCGCAGACCGCCCGCGCGTCCGCCGCCACCAGGTATTCGTCCTCGTCGAAACGCTGGACCTTGCCACCCTCAAGGCGCTTCGCTACGCCCATGAACTGCGACCCGACACGGTCCGGGCCGTGCACTTCGCCATCGACGAGGCCCACGCACGACACCTCCGCGAGGTCTGGGAGTCCACATCCGCGACAACGGTGGCACTTGAACTCGTCGCGTGCCCGGACCGCCGACTGCGTCACGCGATGCGGGAACTGGCCGTCCGCGCCACGCAGGACGAGGACACCAGCCTGACGGTGCTGGTGCCTCGGCGGATGTACGCCAACATCCTCGGCAAGCTCCTCCACCGCGGTACGGGTGAGAAGATCGCAAGGACGCTGGGCCAGTTGCCCCACGTCGCGGTGACCATCCTGCCGTTCGACGCGTCCCGCGCCCTGCGGATGCTCCAGTCGGGCCACAAGCCGCCGTTGGACTGACCCGAGCAGCGCTCCCGGCGCCTCCAGGACCGAGACCTTCGCCGGTAGGCGGCCAGCGCCCCGAGCGGGCAGCCCTGGAGCATGCGATGGGAGGTCGGCGACTCTCGTAGGATCACGAGCGGGACGGGGCTCGTAGCGCAGCGGTTGTCGCGCCTTCACAGCATGTAGGAGGACGCCGGTTCGAATCCGGTCGGCCCCGTCCCATCCTCCGCGGCCGCGGCCGCGGCCGCGGTCGCGGGCCACGACCTTCGAGCCCGGTTCGGGCCTTGAGTGGCCCTCGGTGGCGCGTGCGTTCGGGCACACGGGGTCGGTGCGGCGGGTTGATCTACGTGGAGGCACGCTGCGGCTCATCGTCCCCGGGGGAGCGGCAACTTCCACCGAAATCATCCTCGTCCGTGACGCACGGCTCTCGGTTCTGTTGTAACGATGCCGAGGGCGAGCCGATCCTCGGGAGTTCGGTGGTCTGCGGATGTCGAGAACGTGTCACCGCCTCCGTCCCAGGGATATCAGCGGCTACCGGCGGCCGCACGAGGAGAAGGAGAGACCAGCATGGCGATTCAGCGTATGGACAACGTCGGCATCGTCGTCGAGGACTTGGACGCCGCCGTCGCGTACTTCGAGGAGCTCGGCATGGAACTGGAGGGCAGGGCCGAGGTCAAGGGCCTCGTCGCCGACCAGTGCACCGGACTCGACGGCGTCCACTGCGACATTGCGATGGTCCGAACCCCCGACGGGCACAGTCGGCTCGAGTTGGCGAAGTACCGCAGCCCCGCAGCGATCAGCGCCGGGCCGCGTCAACGGCCGCACAACATTCTGGGCACACACCGCGTCATGTTCGCCGTCGACGACATCGAGGACACCGTTTCCCGCCTGCGCCCCCACGGCGGCGAGCTCGTCGGGGAGATCGCCCGGTTCGAGGACAGCTACCTGCTCTGCTACGTCCGCGGCCCGGAAGGCATCATCGTGGGGCTCGCCGAGCAACTGGGGTGAGAGCGGCGAGCGGAGCCACGTGGGCCCCTGGGCACCGTGCGGTCTCTGCGACCACCAGGCGCACCGCGTCAGGATCCTCCTGCCCCTCAGCTTCGATCGGGGCCGGGTGTCTGCGTGTCCGGGCGGCAGCAACAGAGGACCGGGTCCCCGGACGCGGTGGCTTGTCAGTCGTCAGCTCGGGCCGGCCGCCTCGTGAAGCGCCGAAGTCCCCTCCGGGTGGGCTTCAAGGGTCGGTCCTCGGGGGCGACCACGCCCTGAGCCGCAGCCAACGACGGTGCGGGGGCGGGAGCGGGCTCTTCCGCATGCCCGACGCCCCGTGCCAGCCGGCTCCGGACGGCCCGGGCCATCGCGTGATGGGACTCCTCCTGCAACAGTCCCCCTGCGGCCAACCGCTCCCACATATGGAGCAGTTCCCTTCCTCGGGTCGCTACCTGTCCCTCGTCGCGCAGCCGCTGCCATGCCGCGGTGGCACGGGCGACCTCGGGCACGGCTCGGTCCAGATCCGTGCTGCAACGGATGCGTGCGACCGTCAGCGCGAGGATGGTGGAGATCAAGTAGTCGCCGCGCAGATAGGCGATGTACGCCTCGATCGCCCTGGCCTCCAGTGACAGTTCGTCCTCCGCGCCCCGGCGGAGCGTCAGGTGCTCCCGCAGTGCCCCGGCGAGGACGAACGCCGCGTGCAGTTCCTGGCGTCGGGCGTGCTCGATGATCCGCTCGACGCGGGCGAGCGGAGGAAACGCCTCCTCCTCCGCGAAGGTTCGCTCGCGCCCGTGCGGCAGGTCCTCCTCGTCGGCGATGGTCAGGCTGGACCCATCGGGGTACACCCGGAGCCGCGCGACCTGCCGCACGCTGCGGTCGATGACGGTAGCCGCAACCGGTGCACCGAGGGTGCGGGCGAACATGGCTACCGCGTCCAGAATCGCCTCATTGGCCGGGCGCGTGCCTCCCATCTCCAACAGATGGCCGTTGACCACTGTGGACCCGTCCTCGGCGACGTACGCGTCGAGGCGAATCAGCGGAGGCACGCTGACGGCGGGCAGGTTCCTCTTGTCACGGGGTGTCAGTGAGTGAGGCACCGTTCAGACTCCGGGTTGCCGGGGACGGGCATGGAAGCAGCTCTCGAGGTCGTGCCGGTGTTCCGGCCACGGCACGTCGGCGACCTCTCCGCCTCCGAGGGGCATGTCTACCTTTGTTACGTCAGCCTAATAGATGATCGGGTACTCAGAGGCACGTCCAGGCCCGCTCGGCCGGCCGGTCGGTCCAAGACGTGCTCCAGCACCGCGTCAGTCAACGCTCGCCCCGGTGTTGTCCTCCGCGACGCTGCCACCCTGACGGACCGGTGGACCGACGCCGAGCACCGTGCTGCGCAAGGGCGCGTGCAAGCCGAGTCCGGGGGCTGCCCTCTGCCTGCCGAGGTGGCTACTCGATGAGCGTATCCGCGATGATGATCGCCAGGCCGATCAGCATGTCCATGCCTCCCGCCCGGCACGAGGACAGCCGGCCGTACCCGGCGGTGCGGGCGGCCCAGGCTCCCCAGCTGAACAGGGCGACGGTGTTGAGCAGCAAGGCTGCGTCGGCAGCCGTGGCTTCTGACCACCACCCGGCCACTGCGGCAAGCAGTATCGCCACCGTGGGCAGCACGGCGGCGACCAGCGGCCACTCGGCGAGCACCAACCGCAGTCTGCTGACGGCGGCCGCCCCGTCGGCGGACGCACGCTGGGCGATGACGTGCGCGTAGCCGTGGGCGGCACCCGCCGCAAGCGCGGTGAGCAGTACCCAGAGCGCGTCCGGTCCAGGATCGGCGTCCTCGCCCGTTCCATCCAGAGCGGCCACCAGGGCGCTTGCCAGTACCAGACCGTAGATGCCGCCGAACAGCGACTGCTCCGTCGGTCGGTGTCGCAAGCCCGACGTCGGTAGGACGCCCCTTCGGCGGGCATGGTCGGCGCGGTCGGGCATCGCATCGCCTCGGTGCGGGGAGGGGACTGTGTCCGCATATAGTCACCCGTGTGATGTCAGGGCACACGACGCCACGCCCGCGCACGACATCGGGCTGACGGCGATTTCTGGATCTTCCCACCCTTCGTGTCATCTTGCACGGTGCGTCCCATGGGTGTCGGTGTGCCGTGGGGAGCCTGCTTGCACAGGTCCGGCCTGTTCGGGGCCCTGATGCTCAGGCGGGAGGGAGGATCGCGCCGGAATCCACGAAACCGATCTCGACCGCATGCGGACATGCTCTGTTCGCCTCGCGGCCAACCGGTCGGCGATCTTCGTGTTGCAGTCTCACGCACCATGACCAACCCCTTGAGAACTCTCGACAGGCGCAGGTTCCTTGGCCTGGCCGGCGGTGCTGTCCTCGCCCTGACCACCACTCAGCTCAGCGAGGCACTCGCTGCCCAGGCCGCTGAACTCGACACGGTGCCCTTCACCCTCGGTGTCGCCTCAGGTGACCCCGACCATCACAGTGTCGTGCTGTGGACCCGTCTGGCACCGGACCCGCTGAACGCCGAAACCGGTGGCATGCCGGCCGACCCCGTCGAGGTGCAGTGGGAAGTGGCACGCGACGAGACGTTCAGGAAGGTGATCCGCAGCGGGTCCGTCTCCGCCCTGCCGGAAGCTGCCCACACCGTGCATGTGGTGGTCGAGGACCTCGCACCGGACCGCTGGTACTGGTACCGGTTCCGAGCCGGCGGAGCGGTCAGCCGCACCGGACGCACTCGCACCATGCCGGCGCCGGGCAAGAGGGTGGACCGCATGCGGTTCGCCGTCGCATCCTGCCAGTCGTGGACGGGGGGCCGCTACGCCGCCTACCGCGACATGGCCCAGCAGGACCTCGACTTCGTACTGCACCTCGGCGACTACATATACGAGACATCCGGCGGCAGTCTGGCCGAGTTCCGGCGACTCCACGCCCTCTACAAGACCTCACCGGACCTGCGCGCCGTGCATGCCCGCTTTCCGTTCATCCTCACCTGGGACGACCACGAGGTACAGAACAACTACGCCGGTGACATCGAGGGCGCGGCCGGTGACGGCCGCCCGTTCCTGGAGCGGCGGGCCAACGGCTACCAGGCCTACTACGAGCACCTTCCGATGCGGCCCGAGCAGAAGCCGAAGGGCGCCGACGCGCTGATGTACCGGAAGGTCCAGTTCGGCAGGCTCGCCGAGTTCAGTGTGCTCGACACGCGGCAGTATCGGACCGACCAGGCCAACGGGGACGGCCGGAAGCCCCAGACCCCGGACGTCTGGGACCCGGAGCGCACGATGACCGGACCGGAGCAGGAGAAGTGGCTGCTGGATAACCTGGCCACCTCAAAGGCCCGTTGGAACGTCATCGCTCAGCAGACCATCATGGCCCAGTTCGACTACGACCTGGGACCTGACACGATCGTCAACCTGGACCAGTGGGACGGCTACGCGGGCGCCCGCGACCGCATCCTCGACTTCATCGCCGGAGAACGGCCGTCGAACCCTGTGGTGCTGGGCGGTGACTGGCACACCCACTGGGTCAACGACCTGAAGGCCGACTTCGACGTACCCACATCCGAGACCCTTGCCACCGAGTTCGTCGGAACCTCGATCTCCTCGGGTGCGGGCTGGGACGCCGATGTCCGCGCGGGTCTCCCCGCCAACCCGCACGTACGGTTCTACAACGGTACGTATCGCGGCTACGTGATGTGTGACGTGACGCCCGATCGATGGCGGTCAGACCTGCGCATCGTGCTCGCGGCGGGCGACGGGGCCTCGCCCGCGTACACCATCGCCGCGTTCGAGGTGAAGGACGGCAGGCCCGGGGCCCGGCGCATCGACGCGGGTGACGGACTGGTCGGCCGGGTGATCAGCCGGGCCACGGGGCGGAACGCACCGAACGTACAGATCGCGATCAAGACGTCGGACGGCACGACCTTCGGTACCAGCATCACCGACGCGACCGGCGAATTCCTGGCGTTCGCGCCACCTGGCGACTACACGGTCACCGTCAACGGCGTCGGCTACGAGCAGGAGACCGTCGCGGTGACGGTGCGCCCCGACAACCAGACCCGGGTCGACATCGCCTTGCGGAAGGCAGCGGTACGCGCGGCTACCGGCCGCTATGTGCCCGGCCCGCAGTCCCAAGCGACGGCCAACGACCTCGTCCTGTCCAACAGCATGATGGCCATGGCGGTCTCAGCGGGCTCGGAGGACCCTCAGCTGTCCGGCGTGACGTCGGGCAAGCCGCTGGACCTCGCGGCCGTCGGACATCTGGACCAACTGGACTGGATGAATCTGCCCTACGCTTCGACCGCCCAGCCGCGCGGAACCAACGCCTGGCAGCAGTTGACCGTACGATCCACGGCCTTCGAAGTGCTTTCGGCCGACGGCGCCGAGGCATCTGCCCGGTTCACCGGCGTCAGCACCCAGGTACCGGACATTCTCGTGGCCACCACCTTCACCATCCGTCAGGACGAGCCGTGGGTCGCGGCCGAGACCACCTTCACCAACAACGGCACGGTGTCCCGCACCTTCTGGCTGGGCGACGTACTCGACCACGACGGGGCAGGCCAGCGCAGCGGGGTGGCCGGACATGGCACCATCACCGCGTCCGCCCCCGCGGACTTCACCCCGACCCGGCCGTGGATCGGCATGACAGGTTCGGATGCCCAGACATACGGCCTGCTCTACGACGAGCCGGGTTTCACCGCCTACGCCACAGGTATCTGGGTGATGAGCCAGCGCAAGGTCACGATCGAGCCCGACGCCACGTTCACGCTTCGCCGCAGGATTGCCGCTGTCGACAACGGTGGCGCTGCGGACCCCTTCGCGGTACTCGCCACCCTGTGACGAGCGAAGTGTGGTTCATGCACGTCGTGTTGACGGAAGGGTGCGCTCGTAGCCCGCTCCGGCAACCCGTTTCGCATCCCCTGCCGGCGAACGGCGTCACGTCTACGACGGTGGTGGTTCCGAGTCGCCGTCGGGAAGCGGGGCTGCGGTGAACGGCTGGGGCTGATCCGGGTTCGCGGGAACGTTCGCCGCACGGTCACTGTGACCGGGTCGCGAACGTTTCCTTCCGCGACAGCCGGGTGGCCACCTTGCCGCCGCCAGCGGTCCGGCCAGCCGGATGCCCTACTTCTTTCAGCTCGGATCCACCGCGGCGACACTCGGCGACTCCTTCTTCGACGGCGCCTCGGTCTGTGCCGGAATCGTCCATGTGTCGCACTGCTCCGGGGCCAGCGCACCGTTCGTACCCCGCAGCGTCACCCTGACCCTGCCGTCCGGGCTCTCGGCATACGCGACGGTGCAGACGAGCTGACGTCGGGCCGTCCCGGTCAGGCCGCTCAGGGGAGCCGCCATGAAGACGTCGACGCTGTCACCGGAGAGTGAAACACGGGAGACGGCGCTCAGGGAGGTCAGGGACGGATCATTGTGCAGGCCCGCCCGGCGTTCCGCTTCCTGAGGGCCCGCCACGAGGGCGGCGACAGTCTTCACGGTCGACGGACGTTCAGGGCCTTCCGAGCCCTGTTTGTCGTCGTCCTCGAGGCTGTACTCCTCGCCGAACCCCGGCGCATCCTCGCCGCCCACGATCCTGGGCACCGGCATCAGGGTGCCGTCGGGGGAGAGGAAGAAGAGCAGCATGCGGACCTGCCGGGCCGGCAGCACGTCGATGGTGGCCGGGCCGCTCGCCCCTATGACATCCGTTCCTTGGATGCCGCACGCGGTGAGTCCCGCCAGAGCCGTCACCGCCGCGACGGGACGGAGTGGTTGTCTCATTCTGATGCCTCCCCTGCGCGTTGGGCACGCAGCGGTAGCTCGACCGTGAAGACCGCCCCGCCCTCAAGTCTGTTGGCGGCGCGGACGCTGCCGCCGTGCAGCTGTACGTTCTCCTGCGTGATCGCGAGTCCGAGACCGCTCCCGGCCGAGCGGCTACGGGCCGCGTCGGCCTTGTAGAACCGGTCGAATATGTGCGGCAGCACCTCGGGTCGGATGCCAGGACCGTTGTCTGTGACTTCTGTGATCAGCACGTTCGTGCCGTCCCCGGCCGTACCCGTGTCCAGCCGCACCGTGACGGGCTCGCTCCCGTGCCGTAGCGCGTTGCCGACCAGATTGGCGACCACGAGGTCGAACCGGCGCGGGTCGAGCCGGATCCGGATGCCGTCGCGCAGTTCCGTGTGGACGCGGTCGTCCCAGTGCCGGTGGTGGAGGGACTTGCGGACGGTTTCCGCGGCATCGACCTCGTCGGTGTTCAGCTCGGCAGCGCGGGCGTCGAACCGGGAGATCTCCATCAGGTCCTCGACGAGCACGGCGAGTTTGCCGGTCTCCGCGCTGATCAGCCGGACCGCCCGCGCGGTGTCGGAGTCGAGGCCGCCGGCGTCCTCGTCGAGCACCTCGGTGACGGCCAGCATTCCGGCGAGAGGAGTCCGCAGTTCGTGCGAGACGTCGGAGGCGAACCGACGGGCACGTGCCTCGGCCTGTTGCAGCGCGTCGACAGAGCGTTCCAGCAGGGCGGCAGACTCATTGAACGTACTGGCAAGATCGGCGAGTTCGTCGCTGCCCCGAACCTGGATGCGCGTGTCGAGGCGGCCGCTGCCCATGGAACGGGCCGCCTTGTTCAGCGCGCGCACCGGGCGCAGCACACTGCGTGCCGCGATCAGAGCGGGCACGAGGGCGATGGCGAGGCCGGGCAGGGCCCCGTTTCGTGCGGCGCGGAGCAGGGCGTCGGCATCGTCCTGTTCGTCCGTCATCCTCATCACCGCGAACAGGAGGAGCCCGGTGGGCAGATTGCTGTCACTCACGCCCGTTCTGGTCACGACGGCGATGCCGATGGTGAGGAAGGGAACGCCGTTGCTGACGACCCGCTGGAAGCCGCCCTGCGGTGTGGACAGGGTGACGCGACGCAGCTCGGGGGTGACCACCGAGGAGGTGGGTCTCGTGCCGGAGGAGACGCGCAGCGAACCGTACTCGGCGAACACGATCCAGGGGTGCGGCTTGGCCTTGCCTGCGATGACGAAGAGTGACTCCCGGAGCATCTCCGGGTCCACCGGCAGTGCGGGGGCCAGCGTTTCGGCCTGTTCGCGGAAGGACGTCATCGCGGTGTCCTGCGCCCCGGCGAGGACGGCGTTGCGCGCCTCGCGGTAGGTGAGCGCGGCGGTTGTGCCCGCGCTGACCGCGGCCACCAGCAGGAACGCCAGGACGAGTCGGGAACGCAGTCCGAATGAAACCGCCCGACGTCGTCGGACGGCACGCGGCTCGGAGGAGGCGGCGCGCCAGGAGGGGGCGCCGGGGACGCTCACAGCGGTCCGAAGCGGTAGCCGAAGCCCCGCAGGGTCTGTATGTAGCGCGGCGTCCCCGGTGTGTCCTCGATCTTGTTGCGCAGCCGCCGTACACAGGCGTCCACGAGACGCGCGTCGCCGTGGTAACTGTGCTCCCACACGTGCTCCAGTAACTGCTGACGGCTGAACACCTGCTCGGGTGCGGCGGACAGGTGGAGGAGCAGCTTCATCTCGGACGGGGCGAGCGCGACGCGATTCCCCTTCTTCACCACCGTGAGCCCGGCCCGGTCGACGACGAGATCGCCGTGGAACTCCACGGCGGGCCGGCCGCCGCCAGGAGCCTCGATCCTGCGCAGCACGGCACGGATACGAGCCTCGATGACTTCGGTGCGTGCGGGTTTGACGATGTAGTCGTCGGCACCGGCCTCCAGGCCGATGACAACGTCGAAGTCGTCGCCGCGCGCGGTGAGCATGATGATCGGCAGTTGGCTCTCCTCCCGCACCTGGCGGCAGACCTGCACGCCGTTCATACCCGGGAGCATCAGATCGAGCAGCAGCAGATCCGGGCGGAACTCGCCGAGAACGGCGAGCCCGGCCTCGCCGGTGGCGGCGGTCCGCACCTCGTGGCCGCGGCGGCGCAACCCGAGCTCGACCCCTTCGCGCACGGAGGGGTCGTCTTCGATGAGGAGCACGCGTGACATGGACACAGTATCCCTGGGAACCGGAGACGGATGGCGGTGTGACCGGTCATGGCCTTCGGCGGAAGCGGGCGGCCGCGCCCCCGACGAACGCGGAGATCCCTGTCAGCCGTAGGGGGCGGGCCAGCAGCAGGAAGACGGCGCCGATGGCGACCGCCCCCGCGCCGGCGGACGCGGCCGTCCCGCAAGGAGCCGCCCAGCGCGCCGTGACATACCCCAACAGCGTCGCGGGGACGGCGGCCAGCAACAGCCGCGCCTGCGCGGCGACGGTGACGGAGCGCCACAGACTCGTCGCCCGCGTGTCCCGCGCCCCGAGCCTGCGGTTCAGCACGAAGGCGGTGACGGCCCAGCCCGCGAACAGCGCCAGCGAATACGCCCCGGCGATGCCGGTCACCGCCCAGCGCGAGGGGAGAAGCGCGTACGCGGCCACGGACAAGCCCGCGTTCAGGCCGGCGACCAGAAGATTGAGCAGGAAGGGGGTGCGTGTGTCGGACAGGGCGTAGAACGTGCGGCTGAGGACGTACTGCCCCGAGAAGGCGACCAGCCCCGGTGCGAACGCCATCAGCGTGCCCGCCATGACGGCGATGTCACCCGCGTCCGTCTCGCCGTACTGGAACACGAGCGCCATCACGGGCTGGGCCAGGGCGAACAGGGCGCAAGCGGCGGGAACGACGGCCACCGCACTGGTGCGCAGGGAGTACGACAGGTCGCGCCGTACCCCCGTCCTGTCGCCGTCGGCGGCCGCCGCGCTCATCCGGGGCATCAGCGCGGTCACCAGTGACACCGTGATGATGCCGTGCGGTACGGCCCACAGCAGATAGGCGTTGTTGTACGCGCTGAAACCGGCACCCCCGTCGACGCCGTCCGTATGTGCGCGCAGGCCCGCTGCCGTAGCCAGCCGGGTCGTGACCCAGTACGCCGCCTGGTTGGTGAGCACCAGCAGCACGAGCCAGCCTGCCGACCGCAGCGGTCGCGTGAGCCCACTGCCCCGCCAGTCGAAGCGGGGACGGAAGCCGATGCGGGCCGCGCGCAGGGCGGGCACCAGGGCCAGGGCCTGGACGGCGATGCCGACGGTGGTGCCCCAGCCGAGCAGCGCGGTCTCCGCCTCGGTGAGCGACCCCCCGTCACCGGTGGCGAGGTACGCGCCGAAGACGCCGATCACGACGACGTTGTTGAGAACGGGCGTCCACATCATCGCGCCGAACCGGCCGCGTGCGTTGAGTACTTGACCGAACAGGGTGAACAGCCCGAGGAAGAAGATCTGCGGCAGACAGTAGCGGGCGAAGGCGACGGTCATGGAGGCCTGCTCGCCCGTGTAGTCGGTGTACGCGCCGACGATCGCGGGCGCGCCCCAGACGGCCGCCCCGGTGATCACGAGCAGGGCGAGCACGCAGACGGTGAGCAGCCGGTCGGTGTAGGCCGCCCCACCGTCCTCGTGCTGCCTGGCGGCCTTGACCAGTTCAGGTACGAAGACGGCGTTGAGGGCACCACCCAGGAGCAGCATGTAGACGATGGTGGGGACGGAGTTGCCGACCGCGTACCCGTCGGCAGTCAGCCCGATTCCGATGGCGGCCGCGATCACGGCGGACCGTGCGAACCCGGTCGCCCGCGAGACGACCGACCCGGCAGCCATGATCACGCCACTGCGCAGGACCGACGGGTTCCGCGGCCCCACCGTCCCGTCGGGTGCGGGCGCCGTGGAGGCCGGGGCGTTCACCGGCGCGCCAAGTACGCCTGGAACGCGCGGTGCAGTGCATGGTTGGCCGTCCCGTCCAACGGTCTCTCCCACTCGCCCAGCGTCTCGACGACCTCACCGCCCGTGCCGAGTTTCCAGCGCAGTAATCCATGGGAACGGTCGTCCGGATCGAGGGTCGAGGGTACCCCGCGCATGTCGTAGACGTGGGCGCCCAGTGCCCGGGCGTCGAGCAGCATGCGCCACTGCAGCAGGTTGGAAGGGCGCACCTCGCGACGGTGGCCGGCGGAGGCGCCCGTCTGGTACCAGACCCGGCGGCCCACGTGGACCATCGTGTGGGCGGCCAGGGTCTCACCTGCGTGACGGGCGAGGTAGAGCTTCATCCTGCCGGGCTCCTCAGAGTTGAGCGCGGCGTACTGACGTTCGTAGTACTCCAGGGACCTTCCGAGCCGGAAGCCGTCGCGCTCCTCGGTGATCCGCAGCAGACGGTAGAACTCGGGCAGGTCAGCCGCACCGCCGACGACGACCTCGACGCCGGACTTCTCGGCTCGGCGGACGTTGCGTCGCCACTCCTGGTTGAGTCCGGCCCACAGGTCTTCCGGCCCGCGTCCCGCGAGTGGCACCTGGAAGACGTGACGCGGCTGAGCGTCCCCGTCCTCCTCACCACCGCACCTCTGCCACCCCCTGGCACGCAGGCGCTCGGCGACCGCCGCGCCCAGCGGGTCGACGTGGCTCGCGAGGACGTCGGAAAGCCGCCGGCCGGTCCCCGTCGCCGACTTGACCCGCGTCGCGCTCCAGCGTCGGTATGCCGGCGAAGGCCCGATCCGTACGGCGAAGGCGCCCGCCGCCCGCAGGTGCCGCAGCAACGGACCGAGCCAGCCGTCGATGCCAGGATCCGCCCAGTCGACGACCGGTCCCTCGGGCAGGTACGCGAAGTACTTCCGTGTCCCCGGCAGTTGGCGTAGCAGGATGAGCGCCGCGCCGGACAGCGTGCCGGTCTCCTGGTCCGGCCCCCAGCCCACAAGCTGCGCGCGCCAGCCGTCCTTGACCTGCGCCCAGGCCGGGCACTGAAGGAAACCGGGGCCCAGCTCCTCGCCTTCCCCGGAAGCCAGGAACGCGCGGTACACGGCAGGGGTGACGGGTCCCAGCGGCAGTTCATGGCCGCGGCCGGCCGTCACGAGTATTGCTGACAAGGTGAGCCTCCTTGCGGGCGGAATACCGTCGATACTCACAGCGGTCCGTGACCGTTCCGCGCGCCGGATGTGACCGGACGAAGACTGTTTCCCTACGGTCGTCGTCACATGGCCGCAGCACCTGTCACCTGCGGTTTCTCCGCCCTAAAGTCGCCGGCATCCCCACCGATCGACCATGGACGGAGGCTCCGTTGAGCCACATACGGATGTGCATCGCGGCGGTCGCGGTGCTGATGGCACCGCTCGCCGCCTGTTCGCGGGGACCCGAATCCGTGCCCACGGCCGGAGGCGCCGGCCACCGCGGTGTGGGGGAGACACCGGGCCGGGAGGCGACCGTGACCGTCGTGCCCGAGGGCCGGGGAGTCCGGGCCGGCGGCACGGTGAAGGTCACGGCTGCGGGCGGGGCGCTCACCTCGGTCACCGTCGCCGACGGCGACGGCCACGCGTTGACCGGCACGATCTCCTCGGACGGAGCGAGCTGGGTTTCCCGGCGGAAGACGGCACCGGGCACCTCGTACACGGTGACCACCACCACCGTCTCCGGGGGCGGCAGGAAGGGCGCGGGCACGTCCGTCTTCACGACAGCCGGGGCCGACAAGATCAACAAGGTCGACTGGCGGCCTGGCACGAACACGTCCGTCGGCGTCGCACAACCCGTCTCCCTCGTATTCGATCACCCGGTCACCGACAGAGCCGAGGTCGAGAAGCAGCTGAAGATCACCACCTCGGGCCGGACCGAGGGTTCGTGGGCCTGGATGAAGGACTGGTCCGGCCGGGACCGGGTCGACTGGAGGCCCAAGGAGTACTGGAAGCCCGGTACGAAGGTCACCCTCCACGCCGAGCTGAACGGTACGGATTCCGGTGACGGCGGTTGGTTCGTCCGCGACTACACGACCACGTTCAGCATCGGGGAGAGCCGGACCGCCGTGGTCGACCTCGACCGCAAGCTGCTGACCCTCAAGCGGGACGGCAGGACGGTCCGCACCATTCCCGTCTCCGGTGGCACGCCCGGCGGCGACAAGCGTTCCTGGAGGGGGACGGCGGTGCTCATGGCCAAGGAAGGCACGATCAACATGAACTCGGAGACCGTCGGCCTCGGCGACTCCTACGACAAGATGGTCGACCACTCCATGCGGCTCACCTGGTCCGGCATGTACGCGCACGCCGCACCGTGGAACCACCGATGGTTCGGCAAGGCCAACATGAGCTCCGGCTGCATCGGCATGAGCGATGCGGACGCTGCCTGGTTCTACGGTCAGGTGCGCCCCGGCGACCCGTTCGAGATCACGGGCCGGGACACCAAGGGGACGGTCGCCCCGGGTAACGGCTTCGGGGACTGGAACGTGCCGTGGGAGCGGTGGCAGAAGATGAGCGCGCTGCGCTGACCGCGAGAGCCGGACCCAGGCTGAACTGCTGGAGCAAGCCGGTCTCGACCACTCCACCGTGTCCGAGTCCCTGCGCCGTGTGCAGGAGGCCGGGCTGCTCACCCGTGAGCCCGCCTCCCGCGACCGGCGGGTCATGGTCGTTCACCTCACGGACGCCGGGGGAGGGTTGCCCGAGGCATCCCTCCCTCCACGCGGCCCCCAGAACCCCGGCCCGAGCCGCCCTGCCACCTGCAGGCATAGAACCACCCGCGGTGGAACGTAACGCTCCTCTCAGTCCAGTTCGTGGCTCCCTGCCCGCGGCACCAGGGATACAGCTGTCGTGCCGAGACGAGGCACCGGTACCTGCAGGGAGCCGTCGGCCTCGGTGCGCAGTGGTGCGATCACGGCGCCGAGATAGTCGGCAGACATCGCCTCGGCGGCGGGGAAGCCCGGAGTCACCCGGCAGGTGACAGGTTCCTCCGCGAACGACTGCAGCCGTACGAGCAGACGCCCGGGCTCCGGCACGGTCAGCCCGACGACACGCACACGCGGATCGTCGAGGTCCAGGAACGCGTAGGAGCTGCGTGGGCTGGATTCGGCCAGCCCCCTGGCCCGTACCGCGACCAGGGGGCGGCTGCCGACGGCCGCTGTGCGCATGCCGGTCACTCCACCGGTGACGTCCGGTGCGGCCTCCCACCCGACGCTGTAACGGAAGACGTGATCAAATGCCTGCTCGGAGGGGAAGTTGGTGTCCCAGATGTTGTTGTGCACCCACGAGAAGACTGTTGCCGGCTCGTCCTGAGCGAGCGACTGCGGGTACGGCGCATAGGGAATGGCGATCCCGCCCACCTGGATCAGGGGTGCGTCCTGAGTGGCCAGCGCCGCGCTCGTCGTACCTTCCTGGAGGCTGACCCAGCGGCGAACCGCTCGCATGTGCCGGGCCGAACCGGGCACCGTGGGCAGCCCGGTCCCGGTGACTCCGCCGGTAGCCTCCATACGGATGTGCGGGGACCGCATCGCGAAGGGGAAGGCGAAGAAGGCGCTCTCCTTCGTCAGGGTTGCCGACTTGTCGATCCGGTTCTCGAGATCGATCCGGGCGCTCGCTTTCGGCAGATGGACCCGCACGCGCAGCCGCCGGGTGCCGGCCGGGGCGCACTCGTAGACCAGTGTCTCGCCGGTCGCGTCCGAGGTACGTTCCACCAGAGCCGCCGGGGGCGCGGTCCTGCGAGTGGCCAGCAGGTGCATGGAGTCGTCGGCCGTGGTCTTGCTGGACTGGTGGTTGAATCCGCCGGCCGTGGCGTACTCGTCGTACAGGTATCCGTTGAAGCCGACGGTTGCGTCCTGCCGGACCAGTTCACTCCCTGTCCGTTTGTCCAGAACTGAGCCGATGCACGCGGACGCCAGGTCGACCTGGACGCGAAGAAACTCGTTCTCCAGCACCACTGACCCGGGCGCCGGGCGGTCGGCCCGTTCGGGCAGGCCGGCCACAGGGGTGCCGGCCGGCTCGATGTCCACCCGAACCGTTCCGTGTGCTGGGACGCGCGCCAGCCGGAACAGCAGGAACCGGCCGGCTGCCCGGTGGAGTTCGTTGCTCTGCTGTTCCTCCGTCACCTCCAGCTCCGTGTCGTCCCGGGAGTCGACGACCCGAACCGCGTCGGCGAGTGGCACGGTGCTCTCGGGGAGGAAGAGCCTGACCGTCTCGGAACGTTCCCAACTGCAGGTGTTGACGACGTGGTAGCCGGCGAGCGTGCCCTCGCGGGGAGCCAGGCGCTCTCCCAGCGCCGCACTCGCGGAGTCCAGCAAGGTGTGCGCCCCGTCGTGGGCCCGCAGGGCCTGGGCGTACTTCCAGTGCCATTGGCGCTCGCCCGAGGCATGACCGTGGTCGCCGTGCGTCCAGGGATCACCGGCACCCCAGGTGTGCTCGTTGAACAGGGACGCGGCGCGGTACACCTCGGGTGCCGCCCGCACGATCTCTGAACCGCCCGAGGACCCGAGTATCTCGGCGTAGCCGGCGAGGGTCTGGGCATCGGCGAGGGCCGCCTGCCCGTCGCGGGTGGCTGCCAGCGGTACGGCTCCGGCACCGACACCGTCGACCCACCAGTCGGTCCAGTCGCCCTCGTAGGTTTCGATCCGGTCGCCGAGCCGCTCCTCCGCGTCGACGAAGAAGTCCTCGTTGCGCGAGGTACGCAGTGCGGGGAAGGCCCACTCCTCGTTCCACCGGTGAACGGTGTCGGCGATGATGCGGCGCGGCGGCCCGTTGTCGGCGAACTTGCCCAGGACCCGGAGGTGCAGGATGTCCCAGGGGTAGGGGTCACCCTTGAACTCCTCGTCCAGGACGGGGAATCCCGGGATGCCCTTGCCTTCGTGCGGGTACTGGCGGTTCGCCATGGCCCAGAGGTAGTTCGGCAGCAGGTCGTCGACACGGTCGTACGATTCGTCGAAACCGAGGATCGACCCTTCCATGTACGCGAGGCCGTGAGGTGTGTCGGTACGCCACACCAGGACCTCGCGGCCGCTCGGAGCCCGCCAGCGGAACAGGCGAGGCAGGTCCTGGCCGCCGACGTGGTGCGGCACCGCGCGTCCCGCCCAGTTGTGCGCGACCGACAGGTAGCGGATCCCGCTGTCGGCGAGGACATCGGGCAGCCCCACGACCTGGCCCGGGACATCCGTCTGCATGGCCGTGGTGATGTCGATCCCTTCGCGTTCCCGCAACTCGCGTATCGGGCGCAGAAGTTCATGGAGCTCATCGGTGGAGCACGTCTCGGTGTGCAGGTTGAAGGGCATCGCCGTCAGTTCGATGCGACCCTCGCGCACCCGGTCCAGGAATTCCGCGACCAGCCGCGGAGGCCGGTTCTGCGCCCAGTTCTCGTAGCTGAAGTGGCCTTCCACCGCCCAGCGGAACTTCGACTCGTCGGGCCGGTCGTCGGTCGTCCGGCACAGCTCGAGCAGGGAGTCGAGGTAGGTGCGTCCTTCGGCCAGCACGGTGCCCTGCGGATCCGTGTATCCGATGTCGAGGTGGGCGTGCTGGACCAGGTGCAGTGTCCAGTGGCGCTGCGGGGTGAGCAGGAGCTCGACGCTCTCCGCGTCAGCGAGCTCAGGCAGCTCGATCAGGACGGGTGTGGGAGTGTCCACCTCCGGAACCAGCAGCCGGGTGTCCGTGCCCGGCCCGGAGACGATGTCACAGCGCAGCGCGCCGCCGGTGGCGGTGGTGACCCGGGCGCGGGTGAGCGGCCTGTCCGCTGTCACGCGGACGGACTGGAGAAGACCGCCCGCGCCGTCGTGGCGCAGGAGCGGTTCGCAGGAGAGCTGGACCCGGTGTCCGCCGAGGTCGCCCTCGGCGGACACCGCGCGCCGGCGCAGGATGTCTCGGGCCATGTTCGAGTCCCACCAGGAGGGACGGGCAAGTTCGGGGCGGGGCATGGGAGAGGTCTCCACTCGTGTGTGGTGCCGGCACGTTCGCTCGGGGCGGGGGAGGTTCAGGACGGGTCGGAAGCGAGACCGGCGAAGATCTGGACCATCGCGGACTGCTCGAGTGTCTCGGCCTGGGCGGCCGGGGCGTGGTCACCGCCCCCTGAAGGCTGGAACCGGAACAGCCCGTCGGACGGTGACCGGTTCTCCCTCCACGTCCGCTCGGCGTACGTTGCGGCGGCCGTTCGATAGGCGGGATCGGGCCGCTCCTCGTTCAGGATGCGGAGATTGTCGAAGTAGAAGGCGTTGAAGATCGCAGGCTGGTCGTGCAGCCGGTCGTCCTGCCGCCAGTACGAGAGTGAGCCCGTCGCGTCGGCGACGGCTCGGTCGAGGTAGCGCCGGTCCCCGGTCGAGCGGTAGAGCGTCGTGGCGGTGCCGATCATCGCGCCGGAGTTGTACGACCAAAGGGCGTCGTTCACGGTGCCGTCGTCGTCAAGGCTGTTGTTGTAGAGGCCCGGTGAGCGCCGCAGACATGACCAGTTCCACTCGTACCACCGCTTCGCGCTCCGGAGGAGCTGGTCGTCGTGGCTTATCGCGTACAGCTCGGCGGCGAGCTGGGCGGAGAGTCCCGTGACGTTGGCGGCCCGCATGGTGTTGCCGGGCGAGTCGACCCAATGCATGCCTCCTGGGCACGGCTTGGCGGGGTCCTCGTCCCAGCCCCGGCTGACGACCGTGTAGGTCTCCCGCGCGCGGTCGAGGTAGAGCCTCTTTCCGGTCGCACGGTACTGGTCGAGGAAGGAGAGCCCGACGACGGCGTTGTCGTCGTAGAACACGTCACCGCCCTGACCGAGGGGGGCGGGCAGGTAGGAGTCGTATCCGGGCCTGTCGTCACGAGGGTCGAAGTACAGCCGCAGGGCCGTGAAACGCTCGGCGGCATCACGGTCGTAGCGGGAGCCGGCGTGCGGCAGTTCCGACATGTCGACGGTCGCCGCGGCGGCCTCACGCAGCGGCCAGAGGTAGGAGTGGGGGTTCTCCCCCTCTCCGCGTGGTGTCTTCTCCAGGTACAGGCCGTGCTCCTGCGGCCCCTGGTAGAGGTGCTGCTGCAGTGAGGAGTAGGTGACCTCGGCGCGGTGGGCCCAGGTGGACGGTGCGGCCCTCTGGCCGCTTCCGGCAGCGGAGGCGGGACCGGCCCACAGCGCCCCGGAGAGGATGGCGAGGGCCAGCGCGGCACGTACGGGTGACTTCACCGTGGTCTGCCTTTCGAGCGAGGTGTGAGTGTGACGGGGTGGCGGGGTGCCGTCAGCCGTGCAGCTTGAGGCTGCTGACGAAGAAGCGCTGTGCGGAGAAGAACAGGACGACGGTCGGCAGGGAGACCAGCAGGGCACCGCCGAGAACAACCGGCGGCCCCACGTTCGAGTAGTTGCCCTGCAACTCGGCCAGGGCGGCCATGACCGGCCGGATGTTCCTGCTGGTGGACAAGGTGATGCCGAACAACAGGTCGTTCCAGACGGCGACGAACTGGAAGACGAAGGCGGCCACCATGGCGGACCTGGACAGCGGTACGTGAATCTGCCAGAAGATCCTCCACCAGGACGCGCCGTCCATCCGCGCCGCCTCGATGATCTCCGGTGCGAGGGTCAGGGCGAAGTTGCGCATGATGAAGTAGGCGAACGGGATGGCGATCGCCACGTACACCAGGAACAGCCCGAACTGGGCGTCGTAGAGCCCGGTGCCGGCGTAGGCGAGGAAGAGCGGGCGCAGGAAGACCTGGAGCGGCAGCAGGGTTCCCGAGTAGATCAGCCAGAACCAAAGGGTCTTGCGCCGAACCGGCATGACGACGGTCGCGAAGGCGGCGGTCGTCGCCACGACGATGGCGGCGGCGGCACTGGTGACGGCGTAGAGCAAGCTGTTGCCCATGGCGGGGCCGAGCTCCGCCTTCGTCCAGGCTTGCGACATGTTGTCGAAGAGACCGAAACCGTGCGGCCACCAGTGAGGCGTTCCGCCGTAGTCGGCGGCCGGCACGAAGGCGTTGACCAGCAGCAGCCAGGTGGGCAGCGCCCAGACCAGGGAGATGAACGTCAGGGCCACGTTGCGCAGGATCCGGCCGGGCGTGGGCCGCGTGTGCGGTGCACGGACGGGCGGGCCGGGGATGGTGGGCATGATCAGTTGCCTTTCGGGGTCAGCTGACGCCGCAGATACAGCCACGAGGTGAAGAGCACGATCGCGGTGAGGACGACCGCCACCGCCGCGCCGGCTCCGGGGTGCAAGGCGAGGAACGTCTCCTGGTACATCGAGACGGCGAGGGTCTCGGACTGCCTGCCGGGCCCGCCCTGGGTGAGCACCCAGATCAGGTCGAACGACTTGAGTCCGTTGACCAGGCTCGTACCGACGACGATCACCGAGACGGTCCGCAACTGGGGCAGAACCACGAACCAGAACTTCCGCCAGCCCGCCGCACCGTCCAGGGAGGCCGCCTCGAGTGTCTCGGGCGGGATGGTCTGGAGGCCGACCAGGAACAGGATGACCGCGACGCCCGCCGACTGCCAGGTATTGGCGATGATCATCACCAGGGTGTTCCCCGGCCATTCCAGCAGCCAGCCCTGGGCGAGGGAACCCATGCCGAACGCCTTGAGGACCTGGTTCGCGGCGCCGTCGGTGTTGAGGACGAAGTTCCACACCACCGCGACGGCCGAGCCCGACAGGGCGTAGGGAAGGACGACGAGCAGCCGGGCGGCGCGGGACCAGCCGGCGCCCTGGGTCAGTACGGCGATGGCGAGGCCGAGCACGAGCGGGAGCGCGACCGTGCCGGCCACCCACATCAACGTGTTCTCGATCGAGCGGGTGAGCACCGGGTCGTCGAGGAAGAGGATGTAGTTGCCGAGTCCGGCGAAGCCCGAGACACGCCGGTCGTCGAAGAGGCTCCGGTAGACGGTCGTGGCGAAGGGGAGGAGGAGCAGCACGCTCACGAGCAGCACGGCGGGGGCGAGGAAGCCGGCAGCCGAGAAGCGGTCACGCGTGCGCCGGGCATTCCGGCGCTCCGGTCCGAAATGGTCGGGGCGGCCGCGCCCTGACGGCGTGCGGGCCCCGGGGGAGCGGGCAGGACGCTGGTCGAGAGAAGAACTCATGCCTCGTCCCTCTCCCACGCCGCCCACTCCTCGGCCGCCCGGCCCGCCATGCTGCGCAGCGTGCTCTCGGGGGAGGATGCCCCGGTCATGAAGCTCCCGAGGTCGTCGGTGTTCCCCTGGATGAGGTTCGGCGGGCCCGACTCGCCGTAGCGAGGCAGCAGAGTCCAGCGCTCACGCAGCGCTTGGTCCTTGAGGCCGGCTATCACCGGGTTGCCGGGCCGGGAGTGTGGATTGGCCGAGGCATCCTGGAGGAAGTCGGTCCACACCTTCTGGACCTTCGGGTCGAGCCAGTTCGCCGCGTTGGCCATCGCGGCCTCGTGCGAGGCAGCCTTGCGCGGAACGGCGAGCACCCCGGACTCCGTGATGACGGAACGGCGCGTGGAGGCTTGGACCGGCGGCATGACGAACGCGTCGAAGTCGATACCCGGCTTCATGCCGGTGGCGGCGATTCCCTGCGACTGCCAGGACCCGTGCAGGAACATGCCGACCCGACCGGCTTTCAGCGCAGCGGGCCCGTTGTTCTGGTCGAAGTCCGCGGCCGTCATCCAGCCCTTGCGCATGAAGTCCTGCCAGATCTGCAGGGCCTTCCTCGCCTGAGGGTCGGTGTACCGGGCCGTCCCGCTGGTCAGCTGTGTGTAGAAGTCCGGGTCCACCTTGCTGACGAGTTCCTGGAACCACTCGTAGGCGGGCCAGTTGCCGTTCTGGGTGGCCACGAACGGGACGACGCCCGCCTTCTTGAGCACCTCGGCGTTGTGCAGCATCTCCTCCCAGGTCCCGGGCGCCCGGAGGCCGTGCCTGCGAAAGAGGGCGGTGTTGTAGAAGAGCACGTAGTACGACTCGTAGAGCGGTATCCCGTACACGGAGCCGCGGTAGGACATGGCCTCCCGGGTCTGCGACGTGACCCAGCCCCTGCGCTCGTAGTCCGCCCAGACGGGGGAGAGGTCGCTGAGTTCTCCGGTGCGGGCCAGCGACTTGAGGAAGTAGCCCGAAGCCCACTTGATCATGTCGGAGGCCTTGGTCGTCTGCAGGGAGATCTGCGTGACCTGCCTGTACGACGTGGGGTTGGGGTTGGACAACGGCCGCAGGGAGTGACCGGTGAGCTTCTTCAGCTCCCGTCCGGCAGCGACGTAGCCCTGGTCCCAAGTGGCGTTGTCGTTGGCGAGCGAGGTGGTGCCGGGCTCGACCGCGGTGCTGTCGCCCCGGGCGCAGCCGGAGAGCACGGCGGCACCGCCGGCCGCGACGCCCGCGAGGACGCTGCGGCGGCCGAGCGGGTGGGACGACCATCGGGTCGCCCCGCCGATTGATCTCATGGGTTCCCTTCCCTCTGGATCCCGGCAGGGATCCCTGGCTCTGGGGTGTGATGGGTGAGGGGCTCTACGGCCCTCTGCGAGATCTCGCCGCACCGCGTACATCGGCGGTTCGGATTTCCAGGATGTTAACGACACCATGGGGTCAATACAAGACTCCGTGACGAGATGACGTCTATGACAAGCCTCTAGCTGCGACTATGGCATCGCGCCAGGAGCACGCCTTGTCCTCCAGAAATGTTATCGATACCATCCTGACGGTCGCCTGATCGTCTCTCCTGGAGGACCTGTGCACTCAGAGCCCCGCCCCTACGAACGCAACCCCCGCTACCCGGCCGCCGGCCCCGTGGCAACCGGCTGGGACGAAGCAGTCGCGACCCTGCCCGCCGGGCCGATCGTGCTCGCCCTGGACGGGCCCGCAGCCCTGGACTGGGAACTGACCGCCCGAGAGCTCGCCGCAGCGCTTCGGGCACGTGCCATCGACGTCCACGCCCTCGACGTACGGGAGCACTGGTCATCCGCGGCCGTCGAGCGTCTGTGCGTCCCCGACGCCGCGGCGGACGCCTTCTTCCTCCCGCTCGCCGAGTTCGCGATGGCCGACCTCTTCGAGGGGCCCCTGACCGTCGAGCGTCCCGCCAGCGGCGTCCTGCTGGTGTTCGGCCCCGGCGCCGCCCTGTGCGCACCTGATCTGGTCTGGTGGGCGGACCTGCCCAAGCGCTACGCCGAAGGCGCCGTTGCCTCCGGGACTCTTCCTGTGGGAGCCAACCTCGGGCGCCCCGGTGTGCCGGGCGAACTCCGCAGCCTCTTCTACACCGACTGGCCGGTCTCCGACCGCCACCGCGATGCGCTCGCCTCCGTCATGGACCGGTGGATCGACATACAGGATTCCCGGACTCCCGTCTCCCTGGACGGCGAGACCTTCCGCGCCACCCTCGCCGGCCTCGCGCGGCAGCCCGTACGAAGCCGTCCCTATTTCAACTCCACCCCCTGGGGCGGCCAGTGGGCCTCCGGCAACCTCGGGTTCGAGCCCGTCGACGGCAACACGGCCCTCGGGTACGAACTGATCGCCCCCGAAGCGGGAGTCCTCGTCGGTCCTGACGCCGGCACAGTGGTGGAGCTGCCCTTCCAGCTGCTCTGCGTCCTCCACCCGGAACAGTTCCTCGGCGCGGAGGTGCACCGGAACTACGGGACATCCTTCCCCATCCGCTTCGACTACCTCGACACCGTCGGGGGCGGCAATCTCTCACTGCACTGCCACCCGCAGGAGCAGTACATGCGGGAAACCTTCGGCTGGCCCTACACACAGCACGAGACCTACTACGTCACCGCGAGCGAACCCGGGTCCCGGGTCCTCCTCGGGCTGCGGCAGAGTGCCGACGTGGACATCCTGCGGAAAGAAGTCGAAGCGGCGGCGGCGCACAGCACTCCTCTGCGCGTCGAGGACCATATCCAGACCTTCCCCGCCGAACCCGGTCAGCTGTACATGATCCCGGCTGGCACTCCGCACGCGTCCGGTGCGGGGAACCTCGTACTGGAGATCAGCGCCACGCCCTACCTCTACTCACTGCGTCTCTACGACTGGCTGCGCCGCTCCGGCTCCGGGGTACCGAGGCCGTTGTCGCACCGCCATGCCTTCGCGAACCTCGACGCCGGGCGGCGCGGCCGGGAGGTCGTCGAGGACCTCGTCCAGCAGCCGCGCATCAGGCGTGAGGGGACTGGCTGGCGCGAAGAGATCCTGGGCGCCCTGCCCGAGATGTTCTACGCGGTCCACCGGTTCGTACTCGAAGGGACCGAGCCGGCCCACGACGACACCGAAGGCCGGTTCCACATCCTCAACGTCGCGGCCGGTGACGGCGTGGTGCTGGAGACCGCCGACGGCCGGTGCCACGACATGGCGTTCGCCGAGACCCTCACCGTTCCGGCGTCGGTGGGCGGCTACCGGCTCCACCCCGTCGGATCACGCCCCGTGCAGGTCATCAAGTCTCTGGTGACACCGTCGTGACACGGGTTCCCGTGCTGGAGATCGGCGGCACCCACGTCACCGCCGCCCTCGTGGACACTCCCACCGGGCTGCCGGTCGCCGGCTCGGTCGTACGCAGGCCGGTGCCCGCCGGCGCCGGAGCCGCGGAGATCCTCGACTCGTTCGCCGAAGCCGCCAGGGGAGCGGCGGTGCCCGATCCGGCTCACTGGGGCGTGGCCGTACCCGGCCCCTTCGACTACGCCTCCGGCATCGGCAGATTCCGGGGCATCGGCAAATTCGAGTCCCTGGACGGCGTCGATGTCCGAGCGGAGCTGATGGCCCGGCTCCCGCACGCCCGGGCCATCAGTTTCCTCAACGACGCGGATGCCTTCGCCATCGGGGAACACCACAGCGGGGCCGCGGCACAGCACCACCGGGCCGTCTGCATCACCCTGGGGACCGGCGTCGGATCGTCCTTCCTGCTGGACGGCCGGCCCGTCACCGAGGGGCCGGCGGTGCCCCCCGAGGGCCGGGCCCACCGCGTCACCGCCGACGGGCTGCCGCTGGAAGAGGTCGTCTCGCGGAAGGCCATACGCGCGCGGTACGCGCGATCCGCGGGCCTCGACGAGACGTCCGAAGCCCCGGACGTGCGGACCATCGCGGAGCTCGCCCGCGCGGCGGACCGAAACGCCGCGGCGGTGATCAACGGGTGCTTCACGACGCTCGGACGCGCCCTGGCTCCGTGGTGCGCCGCCTTCCGGCCGGACGTGATGGTCGTCGGCGGCTCCATGGCGGCCTCCTGGGATCTCATCGGTCCCGCTCTGCGCGCCGGGCTCACCGCCGGGGCCGCAGCCGAAGGACCACGAGCCGGTGCCGTGGTCGCGGCGATGGCACTGCGAACCGCACGGCGGCCCGACGACGCACCCTTGATCGGCGCCGCCCACTGGGTCCTGACGCGCGATGCGCAACGCCATTCCCCCGGGCGCGGGCCTTCGTTGGGCGAGGCCCCGGCGACCGGAGTTCCGTGTGAGGTTCGGCCGTGAGCGCGGGGCTGCCCCTCCGTCCGGAACGTCGGCCGACCGCCGGGTCGGACGGCGCAACGGGCCGGGCACTCTCTACAATGGCGGCGCCCGCGGCTCGGGCAGCCGACCGACGGCGCGGAACCCCTGAGGGCACGATGGAAGGAACGGCTGTGGCGCAGCACCGACCGAGCGACGCCGCCATGCCGACGATGCGTGACGTCGCCGCCCGCGCCGAAGTCAGTGCGATGACCGTCTCCAGGGTGCTCAAGGACGATCCGCGGGTCAGTGAGACCACCCGGGAGCGGGTGCTCAGCGCCGTCGAAGCGCTCGGCTACCGGCGCAACGAGACCGCTCGCCGGCTGCGGGTCGGCGGCAGCGGGATGATCGGTCTGGTCGTCACCAACCTGGCCAACCCCTTCTACTCACGGCTGGCGCTCGGGGTCCAGGAGGTCGCCGACGAGCACGGTCTGGGCGTCCTGCTGGGCAACACCGCGGAGAAGGCGGACCGGGAGCGCGGACTCGTGGAGGACCTGGCGTCCCGTCAGGTGGACGGGATGATCGTGGTTCCGGCGGGCGGCAGCCACCGCCACCTGACACCTGCCGCGCTTCGCGGCACTCCGATCGTCCTTGCCTCACGGCCGCCGGCGGGAATGGACGCGGACTGCGTCCTGGTGGACGACTTCGGCGGTGCCGAAGCAGCCACCGGCCGCCTGATCGAGGACGGACACCGGCGTATCGGGTTCCTGGGCAACCCCCCAGCCCTCTACACCGGTGCCGAACGCTTCCGCGGCTACTGGGCCGCGCACGAGGCGGCCGGCCTTGAGCCGGACGATCGCCACATCCGCCGCGGACTGACCGACGTGGCCACGGCGGAAGCTGCCGCCGGCGCCCTGCTCAGGGAGACCGACGCCCCCACTGCCCTCTTCTGCACCAACAACCGTCTGACCCAGGGCGCCATCCGGGCAGTGCGCACGCTCGAGGTCCCCGTGGCTCTGGCGGGTTTCGACGACTTCGACCTCGCAGATGTCCTCGGGCTCCCGTTGACGATCGCGTCCTACGACGCCGACGAGATCGGACGCAGAGCAGGCCGGATGCTCATCGACCGCATGAAAGCCGATCCCGCCACTGCCTTGCCCGCCCGACGTTCCGTGGTCCCCACCGAAGTCATCCGATACGGGACCGACCGACCGTAAGTCCCACACGCCGTCCGCCCGTCCCGGCCATCCAGCCACCTGACGGGCCGTCGGGCGGACTCCGCGCAGCTCGCGCGGAACTCTCTATGGAGTCCCCATGCACGACGACCGTACGCTGACCGAACGCAGGCTCGCCCGGGTACTCGACCAGCGGCTCAGGCCCGCAGTCCACGCCCGCAGCCTCCCGCTCGATGTGAGCGTCCACCACGTCGAGGGCGAACCCGTCCCCGTGAGCGAGGGAATCGCCGGCCCCTACAAGCCGGTCACGACCGGTGAACCCTGGGGCCCCGCGTGGTCCACCAGTTGGTTCAGGATCCGCGGAACAGTCCCCACCGACTGGGCGGGACGACGGGTCGAAGCGGTGCTCGACCTCGGCTTCGGCACCACACAGCCCGGGTTCTCCGCCGAAGGGCTCGTCCACCGTGCCGACGGCACCCCGGTGAAGGCCCTCAACCCGCGCAACACCTGGCTTCTCATCACGGAACACGCCCAGGGTGGCGAAGACTTCGAGTTCCACATCGAGGCGGCCGCCAACCCGCTGATCTTCGACTTCGACTCCTCGGGCGATCCGTTCGTCCCCACCCGTGCCGGCGACGTGGCGCCCTGGCTGCGCACCGACGGGCCTGTGACACCCGCTGGTGAACCGCTCTACCGGCTGACGCGCATGGACCTCGCCGTCTTCGACGAGACCGTATGGGAACTCGTCCAGGACCTCGACGTCCTCTCAGGACTCATGCACCAACTGCCCGAGGACTCCACCCGCCGTAGCCAGATCCGGCACGCGATCAGCACAGCGCTCGACACGATCGACCTCCAGGACATCGCAGGCACGGCTGCACAGGCCAGGGCGGAGCTAGCCCCCACGCTGGCCGCCCCGGCCCACGCCGGCGCCCACCGTGTCTCAGCCGTCGGCCATGCCCACATCGACACGGCTTGGCTGTGGCCGGTGCGTGAGACCGTACGCAAGGCGGCCCGGACCGTCTCGAACGTGACCGCGCTGATGGACGACCACCCCGATTTCCGGTTCGTCATGTCTCAGGCTCAGCAACTGGCCTGGCTCAAGGAACAACGCCCTGAGGTCTATGCGCGGGTGCTGCAGAAGGTGGCGACCGGGCAGTTCCTTCCGACGGGCAGTCTGTGGGTCGAGCCCGACACCAATCTGTCCGGCGGTGAGTCGCTGGTCCGTCAGTTCGTCCACGGCAAGCGGTTCTACCTGGAGGAGTTCGGTGTCGAGACGCGCGACATGTGGCTTCCCGACACCTTCGGCTACAACGCCGCGCTACCCCAGCTCATGAAGCTCGCAGGCATCGACTGGTTCCTCACGCAGAAGATCTCCTGGAACACCACGAACGCGTTCCCGCACCACACCTTCTGGTGGGAGGGCATCGACGGATCCCGTGTCTTCAGTCATTTCCCGCCCGTCGACTCCTACAACGGTGACCTGTCCGGTGCCGACATCGGTCACACCGAACGCAACTTCCGGGACAAGGGAGCAGCCAACCGCTCCCTGGTGCCTTTCGGGTACGGTGACGGAGGCGGCGGCCCCACACGGGAGATGCTGGCCCGCGCCGACCGGCTCGCGAGTCTGGAGGGCTCCGCGAGGGTCGAAATCGAAGGGCCTGCCGACTTCTTCACCAAGGCGCACGAGGAATATCCTGACGCGCCGGTCTGGGTCGGCGAGCTCTACCTGGAACTCCACCGCGGCACGCTCACCAGTCAGCTCGCCACCAAGCAGGGAAACCGCCGCAGCGAACACCTGCTCCGCGAGGCGGAACTGTGGTCGGCGACCGCGGCTCTGCGAACCGGTGAGCCGTATCCGTACGCCGTGCTCGACCGGGTCTGGAAGACGGTTCTGCTGCACCAGTTCCATGACATCCTGCCCGGCTCCTCGATCGCCTGGGTACACCGTGAGACGGAGGCGGCACATCGGGAGGTCGCGCGCGAACTCGACGCCATCATCGGGGCCGCCCAACGCGCCCTGGCCGGTCCGGCCGATCCTGACGGCGGCAGTGTCGTCTTCAACGCCGCCCCGCACAGCCGCGACGGCGTGCCCGCACTGGCCGCAGCCCCGCGCACCACACCTCTGCGGATGACGCCCGTCCGACCGGGACACGACAGCGGCCTGGTCCTGGACAACGGACTTGTGCGGATCACGGTCGACACGCGCGGACTGATCACGTCCGCATACGACCTGACAGCTGGACGGGAAGCGCTCGCCCCCGGGACGGCGGGCAACCTGCTCCAGCTTCACCAGGACTTCCCGAACCAGTGGGACGCCTGGGACGTCGACGCCTTCTACCGCAACACCGTGCAGGACCTCACCGAAGCCGACGAGGTCACGGCGCACGACCACGCCATCGAGGTCGTACGGACCGTCAACCGGTCGCGCATCCGCCAACTCCTCACCCTGCAGGAGGGCGCCCGGCGAGTCGACATCGAGACCGTCATCGACTGGCGGGAGCGCGAGAAGATCCTCAAGGCGGCATTCCCCCTGGACATCCGGGCCGTCACCTCCACCAGCGAGATCCCCTTCGGGCACGTCCAGCGGCCCACCCACTCCAACACCAGCTGGGACGCGGCCCGCTTCGAGATCTGCGCCCACCGGTTCCTTCACATCGAGGAGCGGGGCTGGGGAGCGGCGCTGGTCAACGACTCCACCTACGGCCACGACGTCACCCATGACGTCCGCCCCGACGGTGGCACCACGACCACGGCCAGGCTCTCACTCCTGCGCGCCCCGCTCTTCCCCGATCCGGACACCGATCAGGGCGAGCACAGGCTGCGATACGGCCTGGTGATCGGTGCGGACATCGAAGACGCCGTCCGCGAGGGCTACCACTTCAACCTTGCCGAGCGTGCGGTCGCCGGCTCAGCCGTCGTCTCTCCGCTGGCCGAAGTCGACCACAGCGGTGTGGTGATCGAGTCGGTCAAACTCGCGGACGACCGCTCGGGCGACGTGATCGTGCGACTCTACGAGTCTCTTGGCGGTCGGGCAGCAACGGTCCTGCGGGCCGGATTCCCGTGCACCGCCGCCACGCTGACCGACCTGCTCGAACGGCCCTTGGCAGAGGGGCCGTCGCTGTCCGCCGCCGCCGACGGCATTCCACTGGTTCTGCGTCCGTTCCAGATCGTGACCGTGCGTCTGACCCCACAGGCCCAGTGACCTGAGTCGCATGTTCGTCGTTGGGCGGGCGGCCGATCCCGCTGGAGCGCTGCCCGTCACCTGTGCCCCGCGCGGCCGCCCGACGGCCCGCGGGGCAGAGAGCCCCTCGGGCTGTCGGGCGGTGGCGTCGGGCGGCGGCAGTGCGCACCGCCCGATGCCACCGCGCGGTGCCCTACCTGGTGCGGTAGGCGTCGATGATCGTCTGGGTCGTGGTGCCCCTCCGGTCCCTGACCTCCGCCCTGAAGGAGACCGAGCCCCCGGCCGGCGGATTGTGCACGATGACCCTTCCCCGCCGTACCGTGCTGCCGGCCCAGGTCGCACCACCGTCGTACGAGACGGACACCCGGAGGGGGCTGTGCCCTGGGCCCGCGGCGGCGCCCTCGACCGTGACCGGCACCACCAGGTCAGTTCCGCCGGGCGCGGTCGAGTCGGCGGCGAGCGCAGGAGCGAATCGGACGGCGCGTGCCGGGAGGGCGACGGCACGCTCGGTGCGGGACGAGGTGAAGGTGTACTCGGCACTGATCCGGGAGCTCACCCTCTCGCCGCCCAGCTCCTCGCTCCGGCCGACGGTGGTGACCAGCCGGTAGTCCGCCTCGCCGGGCGGGAGCGTGAAGCTCACGGAGTCCAGGACGTCGTCGGCCACGGCGTACTTCTCTCCGTCGCGGAAGAGCGTGGTGGACGCGGTCTCCGGGTCGTACCTGCCGCTGCCGGTATTCCCCGCGCCGTCGGAGAAGGGACTGATCCTGCCCGTCAGGACGTCGCCCTCACGAACCAGGCCCGCGCCCTCCCGCGCCGTCGGGCCGAACACCCCGATGTTGACGTCCTGGTGATAGGTCCGGCCGGCGGTGTAGTGACGGAACGGTGTGGTCAGGGTGTTCTGGATCCAGCCGCCGCTCGCGTACTGGGAGGTCCGCCGCCAGCTGTAGCCACCCTGGAGATACGCCCTGGTCTCACCCCGCGCGGGAGAGACGTAGGTGTAGCCCGTCGTGGCGCCCCTGGCCGGGATGGTCTCGTTGCGCAGCATGGCGCCCTCGATCGACGAGCCGTGCCTGACGATCAGTTCGGCCAGGTCGGACCGCTTCACGCGCTGGGTGTGGCCGGTGTAGAAGGAGCCCTTCCTGGTGTGCGCGATCTGGTACTCCGCCCCGGGCGCGTTCCACTGTTCGTTCAGGTACGACGTCAGTTCACCCGGCGGTACGGGCGGACCGACCTGCTGGGTGCGGTTGCCCAGTTCCCAGTTGCCCAGGCTCAGGTAGAGCGACCGCTCCACCCCGTTCGTCGTGGTGGTCACCGCGATCGCACCTGTGGTGAAGGAGGCCGTGGGGGCGTCCGGCAGGGCGACGTCGATCTCCTTGGCCTCGCGTGCGTCGAAGGTGAGCGTGGTGTCCGCCCGCAGGCGCAGTTTCGGCGCGCTGAACCAGTCGTGCCCCCGGTAACGCTCCGCGGGCATGGTGCCGGTGACGGAGTAGTCCCCCTGCGGGAGCCGTACGCTGCCGTTGCCGTCATCGCCGCTGACGATCTTGACGAGCAGGCCGGTCGTGGCGTCGCTCACCCAGGTCGACCACGCGTACAGCCCGGGCCTCTGCCCCTCGCGGCCGATGGCCTTCAGGGTGAGGTCGTACATCGGAGACTCGTACGTCACCGCGCCCACGGTGCGGACCGGGGCGCCGGAGCCGGTCGCGGTGACGGCAAGGTCGTAGACGCCGTACGCGGAGCCGCCCGCTGAGGTGTGGGCGGTGACCTCGGTGGAGGCGGTGCCGCCGGCGGGGACGGTGAGCCGCGGGGTGCCGACGGTGAAGAAGCCGGCCGGGACGGGCGCACCGCCGGGGCCGGTGCCGGAGACCGCGAGGTCGAGCGTCGCGTCCTCGCTGCCCGTGTTCCGGTAGGTGACCGTCCTGGTGATCGGTGCTTCGCCCGCTTCGTGCGGCCAGGCCTGGGTACCGAAGTTCAGCGACACGGGTTCGGCCAGCACGGTCTGCCGGATCGCCGCGGCCACGTCCACCCGGCCGCCGCCGCCGTCCAGGACCCGGTAGGTGCCCGGCGCGGCCGAGCCGACGAGTGCGGCCTTGAGCTGACGGCCCGTCCAGTCCGGGTGCTGCTGCGCCAGTACGGCCGCGGCCCCCGCGACGTGCGGTGTCGCCATGGAGGTGCCGGAGATCTGGAAGTAGCCCGGAGCGGGATGGCCGGTCCCAGGACGCGTGTCGAGCACACTGCCGGCGGAGCCCGCCGCCGTGATGTCGACGCCAGGGGCGGTCAGGTCGGGCTTGAGCGCACCCTCGCCAACGCGTGGTCCCCGCGACGAGAAGTCGGCCAGGGCATCGGTCCTGTCCACCGCTCCCACGGTGAGGGCGTCGTCGGCCGAGCCCGGCGAGCCGATGGTGGACGCGTCCGGTCCCGCGTTGCCGGCGGCGATGACGAAGAGCGCGTCGTCGGACAGCCGGTTCACCGCCTCTTCCAGGGGGTCGAGTCCCGGGGTGTCGTTACCGCTCAACGACATGTTGACGACCGTGGCACCCTGCTCGACGGCCCACTCCATACCTGCGATGATCCCGGACTCCTCGCCGGAGCCCCTGTCGTCGAGGACCTTGCCGCTGATGAGTTCGGCTCCGGGCGCCACACCGCGGTACTTCCCCTGCGACTGTGCGCCGGTGCCCGCGACGATCGAGGCGACATGCGTTCCGTGCCCGTAGTGGTCGAGGGCGTCGGGTGATCCGGTGAAGTCCCGCACCTGTGTCACCTTGGGGCCCACGTCGGGGTGCCCGGTGTCGATGCCGGTGTCCAGGACCGCGATCTTGACGCCCTTGCCGTCGTAGCCGGCCTGCCAGGCAGCGGGCGCGCCGATCTGGGGGACGCTGATGTCCAGGGAGGGACGCACCAGTCCGTCGAGGCTGACCCTTCGCACGCCGGGCGCCAGCGACCGCTGGGTGCCGTTCTCGTCGGTGAGGGAGCGCCAGATGCCCGCCGCGCCCTCCTTCCCCACGGTGAGCGCGTCGCCGTTGACGCTGTCGAGCGCGGCCCGCACGGTCGCGCCGGAGTCGTCGGCCATCCGGGCTCGAGCCGCCGGACGCGCGCCGTTGTAGGTGACGATGAGCGGCAGTCCGTCGCCCGCCAGGTGCCGGTAGGCGGGGCGGCTCAGTTCCGTCACGTCGAAGAGCCTCAGGTCCAGGCGCTCGGAGGCGACCAGACCGGCGATGTCGGTGGGGAGCACGTAGGTGTGCCCCTTCATGTTCTGTATCTGGGTGGGTATCTTCTCCCGTCCCTTGGCCGGGATCAGCCCGGCGTACGTCCCCCCGGCGGTCAGCCGGACCCGGTCGCCGGTGACCAGCGTGATCTCCCGCTCCGCGGGCGGCTTGGCCACCACCTCTGCGTGGCCGCCGGGTTCGTCCGCCGCGGAGGGGGCCGCCGTGGGCAGGCTGACACAGAGGCCCAGGAGCGTGGCAGTTGCCACCAGGGCCGGCAGTGGTGCTCTTCGTCGTCTTCGCATGTCGTCCTCACCCGGTCCGTCGCGGGGAACGCGGTGGGCGCCCCAGCGTGTTGGAGGTGTGCGCAGGCCGTGGTACGGCCGATGCGCGCGTCAACGTAGGGCGAGGT
Organism: Streptomyces sp. NBC_01341; assembly: GCF_035946055.1. Classification (NCBI taxonomy): domain Bacteria; kingdom Bacillati; phylum Actinomycetota; class Actinomycetes; order Kitasatosporales; family Streptomycetaceae; genus Streptomyces; species Streptomyces sp. NBC_01341. The sequence goes on from NZ_CP108364.1 coordinate 7,227,717, forward strand.
GAACAGGCTGGTCAACGGGCTGATTCCTGCGAAATACGTGACAAGTGTGGTGGGTGGGACGTGTGAATCCACCACTGCGTCACCGGGCCCCGCGAATACGGCCCGCACGACACCCTTTCCTGGGTCGTGCGGGCCGCAGTCACGGTCGTACCGGGCCCCCGGCAGTTACGTGTGGACGGTCAGCAACTGTCCGTCCACTCGTGCGAGGCAATGTTGTCGTTCACCGACTCACCGTAGCCGTCCCACCACGACCAGCCGTGGCTGAAGACCTCACGGCCGAGCGTCAGGTCCAGCCACATGTCGCCGTTGCCGAGACACGCGTACACACCGCTCTGGTCCTCGTTGTAGTACAGGTTGACGTCGTCGTAGCTGCCGGCGTACCCCCGGTTCTCCACCGAGGAGACGAGGTTGCGCAGCGGGGGGCAACCGGCGCCCGGATAGTCCCAGTTGCGGATGGCTCCGCTCCAGGCGCAATGGCCGCCGCCTCGGTAGGGGTGCTCCCAGACGTGGAGCTTGCCGTCGGGTGCGGCCACGCCGAGGGTGCGGGCTTCCTTCGGTGTCGGCTCGGAGGCCTGAGCCGTGGGACCCGCGATTGCCACCGCCATCAGGGCGACCACGCCGGCCAGTGAAGCGAGCTTGCTCATGTCGGTTTCCTCTCGTTGTCTGCTCTCGGGCTGATCAGCCGCGGCGGACGATGTCGCGGGCCCGGCTGAGCGCCGCGTGCTCGAGCACGGCGCGATCCTCGACCTCGGTGCGATGGTGTGATTCCAGTTCCTCCCGATGCGCGCGGCTCATCTTCCGGACCGTCGCGCCCAGGCCCGATGACTGCGCACACGCGGCCTCGGCCCGAGCCGTGGTGAACTCACCGGCCTCGAGGCGACGCGCGAAGCGGTCACGTGCCTCCTGAGGCATGTCGTACGGGTGGCCCCCTTCCCGCATGCAGGCGGCCCACTGCCGGGTCACGGGAACGAGCCTGGGGTCACCGGCGACCATCGCCATGGCCGATCGGTCCAGGGCGTCGGTGACCTTCCTGGCGCGATACCAGGCCCGCAGATCGGAGTAGAGCACCCGCTGGGCGTCGGAGACGCACCCTTGGTCGCTGTGCCCGACCCTGCCCATCCCGGGGATGTCGGCTTCCAGCCCCTCCGCGGTCGGTCCGTTGAGCGCCGTGACCGCGGCGGCCTTGCGGTCCTCGGCGAGCCGGTCGAAGTAGCGGCGGTTGGGATCACTGCGGGCCAGTTCGTCCCGGCGTTCCCGGATGCCACGGCCGTAGCCGTTCGCGGCGGCCCACCGCTTGTCGTCGATGACGTACGGGAACAAACGCTCCATGGGCTCGGGGAGTTCTGGTGTGACCCAGAAAGAGAAGCCCGCCCTGCGCATACAGTCCCGCGTAAGAATCTTCTCCGCCTGGGCCAATACCTTCCGCTCATCGACCGTGAGGTCTCGTGGCAGCTGCTGCGCCCGAGGTGCCCCCGAATCACTCGGTGCGCAGGCCGCGGTCCACAGGGCCGCTCCGGACACGAGAGCGGCAAGGACGGCAGAGGACGCCGCACGGCGGAAGCCCCGGTGGTCTTCAGCGCGCGAGCCGGCGCCGATGTTGTTGCCGGCGGCCCGATGGACCGGGCGGTCACGGGCTCTGCGCAGGCGAATACGCGCGGGCATACGTAGTGGTCCCCCCTCTGTGTCGCTATCCCCGGTCCGGCGGGGACTCTCGCTCCACACGGCGGGAACCGGTGGTGCTTCGGCAACCGTCCTCTGACCGATGACAGAGCACTGCACCGTCCCCCGTGTGCACCGTCACTCTGATCAAGACGGCCCATTGACTGTCACACGGTCGACGCGGATGTGTCACCGAAGTCAGAGCACGTGATGTCTGCGGAACGATAAATTGTTGATTATGGCTGCATGTTGAACGGCGAAAGGGTTCATGGGAATGAGAGCGCCCCGCTCCAAAGAACCGAGTATTCATCAGCTTCGACTCTATCTCGCGTTGAGCGAGGAGCTCCATTTCGGACATGCCGCCGCGCGCTTGTTCATCACTCAACCGGCGCTCAGTCAGCAGATCAGAGAGCTGGAGAAACGCTTAGGGGTACGTGTGGTCGAGCGTACGAGTCGAGCGCTCACGTTGACCGAGGAAGGGCGGGCTCTGCTGCCCGAAGCCCGTGCGGCTGTCGCGGCTGTCGACCGGCTCAGGCGCGTCGCCGACGCACAGCTGCGACAGACGTCCAGGCGGCTCATCGTGGGAACCATCGGGGCTGAGGCCGCTATGGCACACACCCGCAGCGTCCTGCGCCTGCTCAAAGAGCGCCACCCGACAACGACCCTTGATTTGGTGAACCTCAGCTTCGGCGATCACATGGGCGCGCTGGCTCAACAGGAGGTCGATGTCGTCTTCCTCCGCCCTCCGGTGACGGACGACATCGAACTGCACCACCTGGCAACCGAACCACGGGTGGCCTGCCTCGCAGCCGACCACCCCCTGGCGGCTCTGCCCCAACTCGCGCTGGCCCAGCTTTCCGGCATTCCGGTGGTCGACGTTCCCGAGCAGGTCCCGCGGATGTGGTGGGATTTCTGGGCAGTTGATCCCCGGCCGGACGGCAGTCGCGTCCGATACGGGCCAGTGGTCACCGACATGGAGTCGCTGCTGCACACCGTGGCCACCGGGGAGGCAATGTGCTTTCTCCCGACCGCCGCCTGTGAATACTTTCCCCGCCCGGGCATCAGATACATCAAGGTGACCGACCTGTCGCCCTCCACATCCGCTGTCGCCTGGTTGCGTCGGCGGCGTTCCGAATCAACCATCAAAGCGGTGCGGCATGCTGCGCATGAAGTCACCCGCATGGCCGGCAACGGCCAGTGAAAGAGAGCTACCGAGCCGTGCTCGGGCTGTCACTGTCGTATGTCGTAGCGGGTGAGATTCTGGGCCTGTGCTGGTAGAGGGATTCGAAAATGCTCCGCTGGTCGCGGGGGAGGAACTGCTGGCGTTGCCGGGGTTCTGGGCGGCTAACCTGATGTGGCTGAGCCAGACGGAGGAGGTGTCGACGCCACCTGTGCCCGGAGACGCCCGGTCGTCCCGTCCCTACGTCCTCCGCGTGGGCAGCGCGAAACACCGCGCGGTGGGGGTGTGTGGAAGACCCCACCCCCACCGGGCGGTCATCGGCGCCACGGCGTGGTGAGGCATCGCACCTGTGTGGTGGCAACGGGCCCCGGGAGAACGCTCCCGGGGCCCGTTGCGAGTCACTTCGTTCAGCGACGCGGTGCCAGTACCTGCTTGAGCACGTCGTGCACGTACGTGTTCGGGTGCTTGCCCGAGAACTCCTCGGAGAGCGGCCCGCTCGCCGTCACCGGCACATCCACGCTGGTGTGGCCCGAGGTGGTCCAGTCCATGGTGAACGTACGCTCACTGCCGCGGATCGAGAAGGGACCGTCCTCGGCGGAGATGCCGTCCCCGGACTCGTCGGCAGCGTCGACGTCCTCGACCGAGAGACCGCCGGTCTCGTGGTCCCCGGTGACGACCAGCAGCGTGTCGGGGTGCGTCGCGATGTACGCGCGCGCCACAGCGACGGCCTTCTCCAGCTGCTGCATCGACTGAAGGACGCGGGTGCCGTTGTCGGAGTGGGCGAACTCGTCCGTTCCCTCCTCCTCGACCATGAGGAAGAAGCCCTTCTTGTTCTTGTCCAGGCTGGTCAGCGCCTTGCTGGTCATGGTGCCGAGATCCACGACCGGGCTGTAGACGTCACCCTGGCCCTCGGGGCGCTGCTGGAACATCTCCTCGTTGCTGAACAGCCCGAGGATCTTGCCGTTCTTGGCCTTGCTCAGGCCCTTCGCGCTGTTGACGTACGAGTAGCCGGCCTTCTGGGCCTTCTTGATCAGGTTGCCCTTGGTGCCCTTGCTCGCCTCGGACGCGTCCTCGGCGGGGTTGTCCTTGAACGCGCCCGGCGTACCGGCCGGCAGCCACCAGTCCTCGCCGCCGCCCAGGATGACGTCGGGCTTGCTGACGTCCAGGTACTGACGGGCGATCTCGTCCTGCTTCCCACGGTCCGCGGTGTTGGCGAAGAACGCCGCCGGGGACGCGTCGGTGACCTGCGCGGTCGTCACCAGACCGGTGGCCTTGCCGGCCGCCTTGGCCTGCTGGCCGAGGGTCGCCAGCGGATTGCCGTCGACGTCGACGCTGATCGCGCCGTTGTAGGTCTTCTCGCCCGTGGCCCACGCGGTAGCGGCCGCGGCGGAGTCCGTCACGACCGCCTTCGGGTCGCGGGGGGTGGTGGTGAGCTGGCCGGACGCAGTGAGGCGGTCCATCGCCAGCTGGCCCTCCAGGCCGGCCAGGTGAAGCCTCGCAGCCTCACGCATCGCGGCGCCCATGCCGTCACCGTTGATGAAGATGACGTTCTTGGCCGCGGGGGTCTTCGCCTTCGCCGCCGACTGCGGAGCGGCGGCCGACGCGCCGAGCGTCGGGTTGAGCACCATCGTCGCGAGGCCGGCCACAACGGCAGCGGCTACGGGCGCTCCCCAACGCGCACTACGAACACGTACGTTCACAACAGCTCCTCATGAATTGCATAGCTTTCGCACGAGAACGTACGTGTGAGGACGGTACGCGTCGTGAACCGGAGGTATCCGGGAGGAGAAGCCCTCGAGGCCGGTGCCTCATCGGCCCGGCTTCCTGTGACACCCGGCGCGGCCCGTCCCGCACCGGAGCCAGGAGCCCCCTGCGTTCGGCCGGGGGACTTCGTGGGCGGCCCCGGCAGGGCGGGGGAGCGCCCCGTCCGGCAGGCGTCCCAACGTTCGCCCGTCCCCGCCGGAGCAGGAAACTCGGGTCTGCGCGTTCCCGCCCTGCAGACCGTCCGAAGCCAAACTGGCCGGCCCGCCAAGTTGGCGGCTTCCGCGTGCCGGCCGTGACAGTCGTGCAAGGGGCGTCCAGCCGCAGCAGCATCTGCCGGCACCCAGGCCGACACGGCGGGGAGTCAGGCCCGCCGAAGGCCGCGTCATCGCTGGTAGAGCGTGCCCCTGGGGCACACCCGACGCGCAGAGGGTGACCACGACCCGTCTCTACGGGACGGCCACTGCCAGGCCGGGGGCCGACCTCATTCTCGGCTGACCCGTTGTTCAGCCTGGATTTACCAGCTCGGGCCACTGCCGGGCATCGAGGGCACCGTGATCCGCCCGTGACCCGAGCACCTGCCCGGCGGCGCCACCCCAAAGCCGGTCATGCTGTGGTGGTCAGGCACCGACGCCTGTGAGGCCGACGTCGACGTGCTCCGGCAGGCATTCCTGCGGCGCTTCGACAGCGAGCACACCTCCCGCCTGGGCAAGCAGATACTCGGCCGGACCCGCCGTACGGAGCCGGCAGCTGCTTACCAACCACTCGGGTCGTCACACTCTGGTCTCTTCGAGAAGCGCCGTGCCCTGGAATTCACCGTCGCACCACGAACGCGCACTCCATGAGCATCGCGCACGAAGGTGAGCGGTCATGGGCATCTGGGCAGGGTTGGTACCTGCTGTGGTGCCTTGCCCCGTCCAACGGTCTACGCGGTTGGCATGGTGCCTGTCCGGTGCGAAGTGGCCAAGATTGGCCTGACGTTACAGCCGAAGTAGCCATTAGTTCAAGCACTTTACATTTCCTGTTCAGAGGTGGTCGGATTCGATCAATCGTCGACTCTGGAGGCAAAGTGCGACTTCCCGCCTACCGAAGATACGCAGTGTCAGTTGCCGCTGCGCTTGTCGCTACCCTGATCCCCCCTGCGGCGGCCTACGGCGCTGCCCCTGCCCCCGGTGCCCACGCGGATCCCGAGGGACACGCCGGCCCCCAGGCGCCCATCGCGGTGACGCTGATAACGGGTGACAAGGTGACATTGACACAGGGCAACGGTTCCAGCCCTTCGGTGGACGTGGAGCGCGCACCAGGAGCCACGGGGTCGGTGCGCGTCGCCACCGAGGGGGGTGACACCCTTGTGTACCCCGACGAGGCCATGCCCTACATCGCCACCGGCCGTCTCGACAAGCAACTCTTCAACGTCACACAGTTGGTGGCCCAGGGCTACGACGACGCCCACACCGGCGTGCTCCCTCTGATCATCACCCGGTCCGAGGGTACGTCCGCCCACAAGAGCGGGGCGTCCGACGACCGACCGCCGTCCGCTGTCGCACTGCCGGGGGCTAAGTCCACTCTCGGCCTTCCCTCCGTCCGCGGAGCGGCCGTCGAAGCTCAACGGTCCAAGGCCACGGCCTTCTGGTCGGCCCTCACCGGTACCAGCGGGCAGGACGCCTCGCGGTCGAAGGCGAGTTCCGGTCCTAGCCCGGACGACGACGTGGCCGCCCCGTCCTTCACCGGCGGTGTCGACAAGGTGTGGCTCGACGGCAAGGCGGAGGCCGCACTGGCGGACACCACGGCGCAGATCGGTGCACCGCAGGCTTGGGCGGCGGGGGGCACGGGCGCCGGGGTACGGGTCGCGGTGCTGGACTCCGGGGCGGACACCACCCACCCGGACCTCGCCAAGCGCATCGTGGCGTCCCGCAGTTTCGTCGGCGGTGAGGACGTCATCGACCGGAACGGCCATGGAACGCACACCGCCTCCACCGTCGCCGGAACCGGCGCTGCCTCCCACGGTACGGAACGGGGTGTGGCTCCTGGCGCGGATCTGCTGGTGGGCAAGGTCCTCGGCGACAACGGAACCGGTCCCATCTCGGGGATCATCGCCGGCATGGAGTGGGCGGCGCGGACCGAGCACGCCAGAGTGATCAACATGAGTCTGGGCACCCCGGCGTGGCACACCCAAGACGACCCCCTGAGCCAGTCGGTCAACCAGTTGAGTGCCGAGACGGGTGCGCTCTTCGTCATCGCCGCGGGCAACTCCGGGAACAGCGCCCACAGCGTAAGCGCCCCAGGAACCGCGGACGCCGCACTCACCGTTGGCGCGGTCGATTCGTCCGACCAACTCGCCTCGTTCTCCAGCGCCGGGCCACGCCTCATGGACGACGCCCTCAAGCCCGATCTGACAGCTCCCGGCGTGGACGTGCTGGCGGCGCGCTCGCAGTACATGAACGGCGGGGGTGAAGGCTACTACCGCCCGGAGAGCGGCACCTCCATGGCGGCTCCTCATGTCGCCGGGGCAGCGGCCCTGCTGGCTCAGAAACACCCGAAGTGGACCGGCCGGCAGATCAAGGACGCTCTGATGAGCACCAGCGCGCCGACCCCCGCTTACACCCCCTACCAGGCCGGCACCGGTCGTCTGGACGTCGCCGCCGCCTACCTGAGGGACCAGGTGATCGCGAGCGGATCGGTGGACGCGGGACTCGTGAAGTGGTCGGCGGGCCAGAAGCGGAAGCCGGTCAAGCTGAAGATCACCTACACCAACACCACCGACAGCCCCATCACGTTGCACCTCTCGGTGGACCGCGGCGACTCACCCGCAGGGGTGTTCACATCGCTCGCCGACCGCGTCACGGTACCCGCGCGCGGAACCTCGACGGTCGACCTCGTGGCGGACCCGAAGAACCTCGCGCCGGGCCAGTACGCGGCCCAGGTCACCGCACGCTCGGCGGCCGGAGCCGTGCACACGGCCGTGGGACTCTCCGTCGAGTCCGAGAAGTACGACCTGACCGTCCACCTGAAGGACCGATCCGGCAAGCCCGTCAGCGGGGAAGTCGAGATCACGGGTGCCGACGGGAAGACCACCATCATGTGGGCCTCGGACGGCACACTCACCAGCCGCTGGGCCCCCGGCTCCTACACCGTCGTCTCCATACTGGACGTGGAAGGCCGCCACGGCCCTCACTCCCTCGGATATGCGGTACTCACCGTTCCCGAACTCGACCTGAGGTCCGACCGGCAGGTGGAACTCGACGGGTCGCGCATCCGCCAGGTCAAGGTGGCCACCCCCAAGCCCACCGCAGTCAGCACCAGCAGGATCGACCTCTTCCGCTCCTTCACCTCAAGTGAGCCCACACCCAACGACGGGCAGGCTCTGCACCAGATCCTCCTGCCATCCGCCCAGTACGACAGCCTGTGGGCCCTTCCGACCAAGGCAAAGGTGAGGAACGGCAGCTTCGTCTTCACCACCCGCATCCGTGCCAAGCAGACCCCACTGAAAATCACCTACGGCGCACGCAGCCTCGGCGACACCCTGCTGGTGCAGCCGGGATCCGCTCAGTTCCCGGACGGCACCGCGCAGGTCCGCGCCATCTTCGCCGGTGCCGGCAAGCCCGCGGACTACGCCGGCCTGTCCGCCCGCGGCAAGGCGGTGGTCGTTCGCAGCGGCGGGGCCGTGGACCCGACGGGCCAGGCAGCCGCGGCGCGCGCCGCCGGTGCGGCGATGCTCCTGGTGGTCAACGACGGCGACGGCCGCAGCAGCGACTGGTACGGCGACGCAGACGGAACGTCGACCGGACCGATCCCGGCCGCCTCGCTTACCCGGGACGAGGGCGAGGACCTGATCGACAGGATTCTGTCCTCAGGAAAGTCCGGGACCAAGCTGGCAGTCGAAGCTCATCCCACACCGCAGTACTTGTACGACCTGGCCGACTACCACCGTGGCGGCGTGCCGGACGACCCCTCCGCGGCAACGGATCCCGGCAGCCTCGCCCGCATCGACAACTACTTCGCCGCGCCCGCCGGCAAGCAGGTCAGGGAGAGCCGGGAGGACAGCCCGTCGTACGAGTACTGGCCGGCGGCCTATCCCTATGCCGGCTATGGGATGACGCGCGTACCGCCGTTCCCGAGGGAGCCGGTTGCCGAAGGGCACCGTACCGACTGGGTCTCCGCCGGCAACGGCGTCAAGTGGCAGCAGTACGCGTCCATCGACGGCTGGTCCACCTTCACCGACGTCGTGAACTACCGCCCGCGCAGCGTGCAGAGTGAACACTGGTTCGGCCCCATAACCCGGCCGCGCATGGTGAGCTTCGAGGTCCCGCACCGTGTCGGGAACGTCATGGGCGGAATGATCGCCGGCTTCGGCGACGGAGGATCCGCCCACAGCGGGGACACCAGCATGATGTCGCGGAGCTTCGCGCTCTACCAGGACGACGAACTGCTGATGCAGAACGGGGCACGGCCTGATTTCGGAGTGGGTGATCTGGAACCGCAGGAACTCCCGTACCGGCTCGTCGTCGACACGAAGAACAACACCGACTTCATGCCGTACTCCACCACCACGCACACCGAATGGAGTTTCCTCTCCGGCACTGCCGACGACCAGGCCATCCCGTTGGCTCAACTCGATTACGGAACGGACCTGGACCCCGCGGGGCGCGCGAAGCGCAAGTCGGCCTTCTCCATCAAGCCCGTCGTCCTCGGTAGTGACGCCGCGAAGGACGCGGTCTCCACCCTCAAGCTCGAGGTCTCCTACGACGATGGGGCGTCCTGGCGTCCGCAGGACCTGAAGGAGAACAAGGGAACCTGGCAAACGACCCTCAACGCGCCCTCCCGGGCGGGTTACGTGTCCATCCGGACCACCGCCAAACAGCGCAACGGCGGCGGCATCACCCAGACCATCACCCGGGCCTTCGGCCTCAAGTGACCGTCGAGAGCAGCCGGGCCCCACGCCGTTGATGGCATGGGACACCGGCTGCTCTGCCGTATCCCCATGGTCCACTCGCAGCGGACGGGGGAGCACTGCTGAGCTCCATCCGCTCACAGCCGTCGGGGCTGGGGACGCGGCCGGACGAGGCTCGCATCCTCGCTCGTCGAGATACTCCCCAACCGTCCCGAGCGGCACGTCAGGGCGTGGGCGAACCCCGTACGGGGCGCCGGTGCGTTGGCCGTCCACGGCCATCGGGTGGCCCCCTACGGCGGCTACGACGAGGAGCGGGCCGTCTCCTGTGTGACTGCCGTGTCGTGAGGGTCGAGCAGGAGTCGTTCAAGGACCGGCAGGACTTCCTCATGGCCGGCACTCGCTGCAAGGAGCCTGCCTGCCGAAGCTCTTCGGGACCAAGAATCCGACTCGGCATCGCGGAGCAGCGTCATCAATTCGCTGGTCACCTGCTCCTCGTTCACACAGCCATGGTGCCTGCTCGCACGCTGCGTGCCTACTTCGTTTCCGGGGCGGCCTCCGGTTGGGGCGGAGGCGAGGCGGCTTCGCGGCCTGTTCCAGAGCTTTCCTCCGCATCCTGGCCGGACCTCTGCCCGGCGTGCGGCGGTGGCCTTCCGGGCCTGTTTGCGAGGCGGAGTCATCAGCTGCGCGAACGCTCTGGGCCGCAGGTGACAAGTACGGGGTGAGACTGTCGTTCGACAGTCGGAGACGGAGATTCCGTGACATCGGAACACGAGGAGCGGGGCGACCGCGCCGGCGATGCCCAGCTTTGCAGGGCCGCTGACGACCCCGCAGCGTTCACGCCGCTGGTCGAGAAGTACTCGACAGCCCTGCACGGATACTTCGCCCGGCGGATGCCGGGCGCGGCGGACGATCTGCTGGCCGAAGTGTGGTTGCAGGCCTTCGCCGCGCGGCGCACGTTCGACGCCTCGCGCGGATCTGCGCGAGGCTGGCTGTTCGGGGTCGCCCGCAACGTCCTGGCGGGCCATGCCCGCCGGACAGTGCGCGCCCAGGCTCTCCCGGGAGCCCAGGCCACCGACCCGTGGCAGGCGGTTGACCAGCGACTGGACGCGGCGGCACTGGCGCCCGCACTGCGCCGGGCGCTCGCTGAGCTGCCGGCCGAGGAGCGAGAGGTGATGCTCCTGGTCAGCTGGGAGCAGCTGACGCCGGCTGAGGCGGCCGCGGCCGTGGGCATCCCGGCCGGGACGGCCCGCTCGCGGCTGCACCGGGCGCGGGGCAGATTGCGCGAGCGGCTCGCACCGGCCCCACGCGCGGGACGGGACCTGGCCGTGACGGGAGACCTGGCATGAGCACACACGACATGGAGGAGACGGGCATGACGGAGCGGCTGGCAGTGCTGGACTTCCCTGGCGCCGAGGCGTTGCAGGTGGCGGGATGGGTTGAGCCGCCGTCGCCGCGTGTACTGGCCAGGGTGCTGGAGGGAGTCGAAGACGCCGTACGGGAAGAAGCGGCCCAGGCCCCGCCGGGCGGGGACGTGCGGGGGGACGTCGTGGTGACGCCGCTGCGCTGGCGCCGCCGGGTCGTCGCGCTTCTGGCTGCCGCCGCCGTCGCGGCCGGCATCGCGGTGACGTCCGCGAACACTGGAGGGGCGCCTGCGACTATGGGAGGGGCACCTGCGAATACGCAGGCGCAGTCGGCATCGATCTTCCTGAACAACGTCGCCGAGGTCGCCGCCACCCAGCCGGCCGGAGCGGGCACCTACTGGAAGATCCACACTGCGCCCTTCAACGCATACGCGTACATCTCGCGGTCCATGGAGCTCACCTACCTGGTCCCCGGCAAAACCTTCGACGGCAATCGCAGCCGCACGGGTCGGTTCCCCGGCTGGAGGCTCGGCTCGCAGAACTACGACTGGAACGGCCTGGACCGGCTGAGCACGGACCCGCTGATGCTGCAGCGGGTGATCCTGAGCACCACGAAGGCATCAGCAGAACAGGTCGAGGATGCGGGCACGCTCGGCTTCGTACAGGCGAGCACCGTACTCGCCGTAGCCCCTGCCAGCCCCGCACTGCGCGCCGGGCTGTTCAAGGCACTGGCCAAGGTGCAGGGCGTCCGCGTCGTCGGCACCGCCAAGGACAGCGCAGGGCGCACGGGGACCAAGCTGGCCTACCACGGCGACGTCGGCGTCACTGAGGTGATCATCGACCCGAAGACCAGTACTCTCCTGCAGCTCAACGAACCGTGGCGAAGCGAGAAAGATCAACGTAGGGCTACGTACGTGTCCGTCGGCCTGACCGACAAGATCGGCTGATCGTCCACACATGAACGGCGCACGGCCCCCGACGAGCCGTGCGCCGCGACCGATGCCGGAGACGCTCCTGAGGGCACGTCAGCTCTGATACGGTCCCGTCGGACCTCAGGATCGGAGGGACGCCCGCGATGTACCCCGTGCCGCGGTCACGGCGAGGTGCCGGTCGGCGAGGTGGCTCGTCCGTCCACATCGGAAGCGTCCAGCTCAGCACGGGTCGCCAGAGACTCCGCCGACGCCACCGCTCGCTCGCTGAGTCGCCCGAATCTGCGGGCCGCGTGGCCCAGGCACAGGCCGGCCAGCCCCAGCAACTGGTTCCCGGCCGCAGCCCTCATACCCAACTCGATGCAGCAGTGCTCGATGAACTCACGATCGTGCTCGTTCAGGGCGATGCCAGCCAGGGCCACCGCTGTCGACGCTTCGTACGCGGTGTCGTCGAGCGCGCGTACGATCGCCTCCGCGTACGTCCCCGGTGACGCCGGATGCGCCGCATGGCCGGTGCGTCCGCAGTACCGTCCTGGCATGGCGAGCAGAATGGCGGCCTTACCGGCGCACCCTCGAAACGCCGACCGGCCTCGTCCTGTACCGGACCCCGGACGGATGGGGGTACGCCGTCCACTTCACCAGCCTGGCCGACATCGCCGACGGCACTCTCGCTGGTCTTCCGCCCTTGTCCGAGCCGGACATCGCGCAGGTGCCCCCGGTTCAGAAGGCGGAGGAACCAACCCACGGAAAGATTGTCGTCAAACCGGGCTGTGACATGAAGTCGCCGCACGAACCTTGGCCCGATCCTGTCGAGGCCGAGGCGCTGAAGGTTCGACTCGACGATCTGCACCGGGCGAAGATCCGGCTCGCTGATGAGGTGCTCGTAGTCGGCGACTACATCGGAGACAGCACCCACGCCGAAATCGCCTACGCCCGGTCGCTCGGCAAGCCCGTGCAGTTCACGCACCCCGAAGTCGACCCTGACCCCTGACCCCTGACCGCCCGCAGCCACCGCGACAACCAGGGTCGGCAGCTCGCTGCCTGACCGCCTCGCGGTCGTTTCAGCCGCCTCTCCGGGGGTGTGCGGCCCTGGGGCTCTGGGCCGCACACCCCCCCGCCGACCTTGCGAGACTTTCCGTTCCTTCGTGTCGCGGGGGACAGCGTTCCGTTCCGCCGAACACGCCTGACGCCACGTCAGGACACTGTGAGGCCGCAGCTGTAGGCGGCCGAACCCGATCCTGAGTAGGACTCCAGCTCCAGGTAGTACGTCCCGCTGCCGGACGCCGTGCGGGTGTAGGAGACCGACTCGTCCACGCCGCGGCCGTCGTTGACGGACCGGGCCACGGTTCCGCCCGATGAATCGAGCAGGTAGACGTCGGCGTCGTACGCGTCGGGGACCGCGCAGGTCACGGTGGCCCTCTGCCGCGAGGCCAGGGTGAAGGCGAAATAGTCGCGGTCGGACGCAGTGGTCAGCGCACCCGTGACGGTGAGGGGCTGGGCGCGGCCGGAGACGTCGTCGGCCGAGGCCCGGGAGTCGTTAGGCTCGGTCTCCTGGACGGTCGATCCGCTTCCCTGAGTGCCGCAGCCGGTTTCCGGCGTGCCGTTGTAGAGATTGGACTGCGCGACGCCGTTGGTGACGCTGCGCTTGTAGTAGCCGCAGGTGGGGCGGTTCTTGAAGTCGAAGGTCCCGCCGTCGGTGAGGTGCCAGATCTTGAAGTCGGAGTAGGTCAGCGGCTTCCCGGCGACGGCCTGTTCCGGCTGGTGGTCGCCGAGCACCACGTAGGCGTTGCCGCCGCTCAGCGTCGCGAGCCCGTTCTTGTCGATGAACAGCGAGCTGCCGCCCTCGTCGATGCCGACCCCCCACGCCTTGCCCTGGGTGGTGAGGCCGTCCTTGACGGCCCGTGCGATGAAGGCCATGGTCCGGCCCATCCGGTCGCGGGCGACGAAGTGGGAGTCGTTGATGGTGTCGCCGTAGTGCGGCCAGTCGAACATGCCGGTGGTGAACGTGACGGACTTGTCGTACGGGTTGGCGAGGGCGCCCGCCGACGTGGCGCCGGCCGTGCAGGCGTCGTAGACGATGGAGCTGTTGATGTGCAGGCCGGCGCTGCCGCCGCCGGAGCCTCCTCCCTTCGCGACGACGGACTGCACGGAGGCCCGGAGGGCGGTGCCCTTCCAGGCCGTGTAACGGCACTGGTCGCCACCCGCGAAGTAGACGAACTCCGCGTTGCGGATGTCGGTGTTCAGCTGGGTGTTGTTGCCGTCGGATGCCGCGGTGAGGGTCCAGGTGGTGCAGGAGTTGACGCCGCTCAGACCAGTGATCACGTCGCACTCGGGCGTCTGACTGCCCGACGGGGCCGAGCCCGCCAGGACCACGACGTCCAGGGTGCCGGTGTTGGCGCGGATGGCGTCGATGGCCTTGGTCATGGACGCGGCGACGACACCTCCGTCGCCGTTCATGGTGAACGCGGGGCCCGACCAGCTCGCCCGGGTGGCGTCGGAGGCGCTCCCCAGGCGTATGCGGTCCGCGGCCGCGTGAGCGGGTTCGCTGGTGACGCCGAGGGTCGCGGCCGCGGTGGCCATGATCACGAGGAGTGAGGTCAGGGGTCTGCTCAGCGTGTGCGCGGTCATCGATGCTCCTGAGTGCAGGACGGCATGAGGGGATGGGCCGGTTCCCCGGTGCGGTCCGTGCGACCCACCGATGGGGAGCGGCAGTAGCGGAACATACAAGCAGTTGCCTGTTAGGGGAAGATGTAATGCAAAATTTGTCGAGGTGGGGCTCGATGAGAGCATGAAATCGGCTGCTACTAGGAGATATTGGGCACCTGTGGCGCGTTGCCGACGATATATGGAACTGTAATCAGCGTTACATCTAGGCGTGTCGATGGCCGTCCTGTAGCTTCCTCTCGTGTCAGAGGGGTGGGATGTCCCCTCCCCGCAGGACTTCTGAGAGGGATCGATCGTGATGCCGAAATCCCCCCGCCGTGTCGGCGCGGCAACTGTGACCGTGGTCGTGGCACTGATGGCGGTGAGCGCCTGCAACGACGGCGCGGACGACGGCTCGGCGGGCCGGGCGACCGCAACGGTGAAGGTCGCCGGGGTCACGGTGACGAAGGACGAGGCGTTGCACGACGCGCTGCCCGAGAGTGTCAAGAAGTCCGGGAAGGTGAGGGTGGCGACGGATGTCCCCTACCCGCCCTTCGAGATGTTCGTCAGTGAGGGCAGCAAGGAACTGACCGGTCTCGACTACGACCTGGGGCAGGCGATCGGTGCGAAGCTCGGGGTGGAGTTCGTCTTCAGCCCGCAGAAGTTCGACGGAATCGTACCCGCACTTCAGGCCGGCAAGTTCGACGTCGCCATGTCGGCGATCACGGACAACAAGGAGCGGCAGAAGGTCGTCGACTTCGTCGACTACTCCCAGTCCGGGTCCGGCATCCTCGTGGCGGAGGGCAACCCGAAGAAGATCACGACGCTGACCGACCTGTGCGGTAACCGCGTGGGGGTGCAGGCCGCCACGAACCAGCTGAAGCTGCTCACCGGGACGCAGGCGAAGTGCACCGCGGCGGGCAAGAAGAAGATCAGCATCTCCACCTACCCGAAGGACTCCGACGCCCAGCTGGCGCTGCGCTCGGGCAAGGTCGTCGCCGACGTGGCGACCAAGCCGGCCGCGGGCTGGACGGCGAAGACGGCGGACGGCGGCAAGGCCTTCGACCTCGTCGAGGACCCGCAGGCTCCCGGCGGCTACAACGCCTCGCCGAACGGCATAGCCGTCAGCAAGAAGCTCCCCGGTCTCACCACCGCGGTCCAGAAGGCACTGCAGGCGCTCCTCGACGACGGCACGGTCACCAAGATCTACGAGAAGTACGGTGTCGCCTCCATCGCGGTCGAGGAAGCGACCCGGAACGCGGCGGTGGACTGACCATGCCCGCCCTCACCTCCCCCCTCGACGCCCGTACCCACGAGGATTCGGCCCCGGCCGGCATCGAGATCGTGCCCGTCCGGCACTACGGCCGCTGGCTCGCCGCCGTGGCCGCCGTGGCCGCGGTCGCCGGGCTGATCGGCTCCCTGGCCAAGAACGCCAACCTGCACTGGGACGTCATCGGCCACTTCCTCTTCGCCGACCTCATCTTCGACGGGCTGGCGACGACCCTCTGGCTGACCATTGCCGCCATGGTGCTCGGCCTCGGGCTCGGAACCGTCATCGCGGTCATGCGCCTTTCGCCCAACCCCGTGCTCTACGGGCTCTCCTCGCTCTTCGTATGGATCTTCCGCGGCACGCCCCTGCTGGTGCAGATCATCTTCTGGGGATACGCCGCAGCGCTCTACAAGAACGTCATGATCGGGATCCCCTTCACACACATCACGTTCGTCCAGGCCGACACCAACACCCTTCTGACGCCTGCGGTGGCCGCCCTCCTGGCCCTCGGCCTCAACGAGGCCGCGTACGCCAGCGAGATCGTGCGCGCCGGTATCCAGTCGGTCGACATCGGACAGACGGAGGCCGCGCACTCGCTGGGCATGCGTCCCGTCCTCACGATGCGCAGAATCGTCCTGCCCCAGGCCATGCGGGTGATCATCCCGCCGATGGGCAACGAGACGATCAACATGCTCAAGATGACGGCGCTGGTCTCCGTGATCGCGGCCCACGATCTGATGTCGAACATCCAGGACGTGTACGCGCAGAACTACCAGGTCATTCCGATGCTCGCGGTCGCCAGCATCTGGTACCTGGCCCTGGTGAGCCTGCTGAGCATCCCGCAGGCATGGATGGAACGCCGTTACGGCCGGGGGACCGCACGCAGCGCAGACGGATCCCCTCTGCGGCGCATCCTCGCGGGCGCCTCCTCGGCGGGCCGCGGGAAGAAGGAGTCGGACCGATGAACCCCATGGTGCACGCCCAAGGCGTACGGAAGCACTTCGGGAAGCTCGAAGTCCTCAAGGGAATCGATCTGACCGTGGAGGCGGGACAGGTGTGCTGCCTCCTGGGGCCTTCCGGGTCGGGCAAGTCCACGTTCCTGCGATGCATCAACCACCTGGAAACGGTGGACGGCGGAAAGCTCTCCGTCGACGGCCAACTGGTGGGATACCGACGACACGGCAACCGGCTGCACGAGCTGCGGGAACGTGAAATCGCCACGAGGCGGCGGGACATCGGGATGGTCTTCCAGCGGTTCAACCTCTTCCCCCACCTGACCGCTCTGCAGAACGTGGTCGAGGCCCCGGTGCGGGTGGCCGGCGTCAGCCGCGACCAGGCCCTGGAGGAGGGCACGCGCCTGCTGGAGCGGGTCGGTCTCGCCGACCGGGCCGGGCACTACCCGGCGCAGCTCTCGGGCGGTCAGCAGCAGCGGGTGGCGATCGCGCGAGCGCTCGCGATGAAGCCCAAGCTGATGCTGTTCGACGAGCCGACTTCCGCCCTCGACCCGGAACTGGTGGGCGAGGTCCTGGACGTGATGCGGCAACTGGCCGCGGACGGCATGACCATGATCGTGGTCACCCATGAGATCGGTTTCGCGCGTGAGGCCGGTGACACCGCCGTCTTCATGGACGAGGGGACGGTGGTCGAGGCGGGAGACCCCCAGCAGGTACTGGTCGCACCGGAGCAGGAACGCACCCGCGGCTTCCTGTCGAAGGTCCTGTGAGCACCCGCACCGGTCAGCAGCACCGCACAGCTGCCCTGTTGACGCTGGCACAGGCCCGCGAGCCGCACTACCTCGAAGCACTGGCCGAGCTCGTCGCGGTCGACTCCGGTTCCTACAGCCCGGCCGGTGTCGACCGCGTCGGCGCCCTCGTCGGCCGGCGGCTGCACGGTCTCGGCTTCGAGACGCAACACATCAGGCTGCCGCCGGTGGGCGACCGCAGAACCGGTGAGCTGCTGATCGGTCGGAAGCGCGGCGCGCTGCCGGTCCGGGAGGGAGGACGCAGGATCCTGCTCGCCGCCCACATGGACACGGTCTTCGAGGACGGCACCGCCGCGGCGAGGCCGTTCAGCCTCACCGGATCGCATGCCCGCGGGCCCGGGGTGAGCGACGACAAGGGCGGCCTGGTCTGCGGGCTCACCGCGCTGGGCGTACTCGAGGAGGCCGGCCTGGACCAGTACGCGGAGCTGGTGTTCCTGGCCGTACCCGACGAGGAGATCGGCTCACCGGCGAGCCGCCCCGTCACCGAGGAGGTCGCCCGGGACATGCACTACGCCCTGGCCCTGGAGTGTGCCCGGGAGAACGGGGACGTCGTCATCGCCCGCAAGGGAGTGGCCGACTTCCGGCTCACCGTCACCGGGCGGGCCGCCCACGCCGGCATCGAACCCGAAAGAGGCGCCAACGCGGCCCTCGCGGCGGCCCACCTCACCGTCGCCCTCCAGGCGCTCAACGACCACTGGGACGAGGTGACGGTCAACGTGGGCATGGTGCACGCGGGCACCAGGACCAACATCGTCTGCCCGAAGGCCGAACTGCACGTCGAGGTCCGCTCGGCCACGCTCAAGGGCATCCACCGGGCCCGGCAGGCGATCGAGGACATCGCCACACGCCCCGCCGTCGCCGGAACCACCGTCCGGGTCGAGCAACTCGACCTTTGCCCCCCCATGGAGGACACCGACGCCTCACGGCAGATCCTGCGCACGGCCCAGAACATCGGCGGCGAACTGGGCCTCCCCTTCGGTGCCGCGGCGACCGGGGGCGTGGGCGACGCGAATTTCATCGCCGGTACCGGAGTCCCCGTACTCGACGGTCTCGGTCCGGTGGGCGGCGGTGACCACAGCCCCGACGAATGGCTGGACACGACCACGGTGGCGCCCCGTGTCGCCCTTCTCGCCGCACTGATCGCCGAGCTGGGTGACGGCCGGAACCACTGAACCAGCGTTGTCCCACCGACCGGACGCGGGGCTTTGGTCCGGACGACAGAAGCCCCCCGGCCCGGCCGGAGCCCGGGGGCACCCCCCCCGGCACGGCTCCGGCCATTTTTTCCCCGTCCCCTCCATGGAGGCATCACTCATGCGTGTTCCGCACAGAGCCGGCCGTACCGTACTGGCAGGAAGCACCGCACTCCTGCTGGCCCTCGCCGCCGCGCCGACGGCCATGGCACACCCCGCAGCGGACCACCGCTCCGCCGGCTCGCTCGTCCTGGTGGGCGGAGGGCTGAAGGACGACAACGACCAGGTGTACGGCGAGATCATCGACCGGGCCGGCGGGAAGGGGCACGCGCGGATCGGTGTGCTGACCGCCGCCTCCGTGCCGGAGAGCCAGGACCCCCACGCCGGTGATCCGGCCACGTGCTCGAACTCCGCCTGCAACGGCGCCTACTACGCCGGCCTCTTCACCCGGCACGGCGCGGCCGACGCACAGTGGATCCCCGTCGACATCGAGCACGTCGCCGCCGCGGACTCGGACCGCCTCGTCGAGCAGATCAACGGCATGACCGGATTCTTCTTCGGCGGCGGCGACCAGTACCGCTACGTGACGAGCCTGATGCACGGCGCGGCCCACACCGACTCCAAGGTGCTGGCAGCCATCCGTGCCAAGCTCGCGCGCGGGGCGGTCGTCGCGGGGTCGAGCGCGGGAGCCCAGATCATGGCCGGTGCCGACATGATCACCGGAGGGGAGTCCTACGAAGGTCTGCGCGACGGCAGTCGTGCGGGCTACTTCGAGGACGCGTCCACACTCGGTTACCTGCCGCAGGGCGGCTTCGGCTTTCTGCGCTCAGGCCTGCTGGACACCCACACCGGTACGTCGGGCCGTGAAGGCCGCTCGCTGCGACTGGCCGCCGACACCGGCCATCAGCGTGTCTACGCGCTGGAGGAGAACACCGCTCTCGTCGTCGAGCGCGCAGGCTCCCGCGTCGAGAGCATGCGGGTCGTGGGTCCTCAGGGCCTCGCCGTGTTCGACCTGAGAGACGCCCGCACCCGCGAGGGAGCTGCCGGCTGGTCACTGAGCGGGGCCGACTACAGCTACCTCACCGACGGTGACCGCTACGACCCCCGGCACTGGCGCGTGCGTCCCGCCGCGGACAAAACGCGCCTGCGTCCGCGGGAGCAGACCGCGGTGCCCGAGAACAACGACGTGTTCTACTCCCTGGCCAACGCCGACGGCGTGCCGTACAGCTTCCTGGGTACGGCACGTGCCCTGGCCTCGTCGGCCGTGCAGCGTGAGGCCACCGCGTCCACCTTCGAGTCCGGACCGCGGTTCACCGTGACGTTCGCCAAGGACCGGCGTTTCACCGCCCTGACGGGCGACGGAACGGAAGCGGCCACGCTGATCGGTATGCATGTGTCCGTCGACCCCGCATAGCAACGGAGCGCGGATCAACCGGCCGGGGCCTGCCGGTGACTCCCGGGGACCTTCGAGCACATGTGGGTGCCGGTGGCCCGGTAGGCTTCGCCGACAAGGCCCTCGCGGCCCGGAAGGGAATTTCACGATGGCTTCTGGCACGCTCGCCGACGAGATCCGGCTCAAGCTGGGCGAGCTCAGCCCTGCCGAGCGCAAGGTCGGCCGGGTCATGCTGGCCGGCTATCCGGCAGCGGGATTCGAGACGATCGCGACCATCGCCGAGCGCGCGGCGGTCAGCGCGCCGACCGTCCTCCGGTTCGTCGGACGCCTCGGCTTCCGAGGCTATCCCGATTTCCAGGCCGCCCTGCGTACCGAACTCGACGAGCGCAGCGCGTCCCCGCTTTCCCTGTACGAATCCGCCGTGCACACCACGTTCGGGGACGAGGACGACCAGTCGCTGCTGCAGCTCGGCAGCCGGCTCTTCGCCACGGCGCTCACCCAGAGTCTCGCGGAGCTCCCGCCGCATGACGTCAACCGGGCCACCCAGCTTCTGGCGGATCCCAAACGGCGGATCGTCCTCGCCGGCGGGCGGTTCACGCACCTCCTGGCGCAGTACCTCGGGCTGCATCTGATGCAGTTGCGCGACGATGTCATGTTTCTGCCGGACCGCGACGTGGAACGCACGGCCGTGCTGGCCGCACTGACCCGCCGCGATGTGCTCGTCGTCTTCGACTACCGCCGTTACGAGAAGGACAAGGTAGCCATGGCCCAGCTCGTGCGCGAGCAGGGAGGGAAGGTCGTCCTGTTCACCGACACCTGGCTCTCCCCGGCTACCGCGCACGCGGAGGTCGTCCTGCCGAGCCAGGTCACGTCCCCTTCCCCCTACGACAGTCTCGTCCCCACGATGGCCGTCATCGAGACCGTCGTTGCGGCGGTCATCGCGTCGCTGGGCGAGGCCGCACACCAGCGCCTGCGGCACGGCGAGGGCGTAGCCCAGCGCGTGGGCCTGGTCTGACCGACGCCTGGTCCCCGTACGCCGCCTCGATCTGCTTGCGCTGCTGGACCAGCGGCTCGCCTGTCTCGTCGACCTTCAGGGCGGCGACCCTTGCCGCTGACCTGCAGCCGGCCCAGCAAGCCGATCTCCGGCGCCGCCGGGTCATCTTCGTCCACGTCGTAGGCGCGCGGCGCACCCGGCCGCGCCACTTGCTCCGGCGTCGCTGGGCTACCGGATTCGCCCTGGTCTTCTTGTGATGTGGCGTCTTCGGCATCGCCAACGAGATCGAACCACCCGTGTTCACCTAAAGTCACAAGGCGGTCGCCGTGGGTGGCAGTGCTGGTGTGGCGAGCCCCGCCAGGACCGCCCGGGGACCTGTGGTGTGCAGTTTCGCCTTCGTGAGGAGCACGATGAGTAGCCAGTGGGCCGTGGTGGTGGCAGGCAGCGCGCTGGCCTGCTACGGCATTTTCTCACGCCGATTGTCGACGACCCCGGCGTCCGGGCCGCTGGTGTTCGTAGTGGCCGGTCTGGCCGTCGGTCCACTGGGCCTGGACCTACTGAGCCGGGCCAAGGAGCCAGAAGTAACGAGGGCGCTACTGGAGGGTGCGCTGGTTCTTCTGCTGTTCACCGATGCGGCCGCCATCCGCACACAAGACCTGCGACGAGAAGAATTCCTCCCGGTGCGTCTGCTCGTGGTGGGGCTGCCGGCCACCATCGTGCTGGGATGGCTCGTGGCGTGGCCGCTCCTGCCAGGCTTGGGCGTGTGGGAACTGGCACTGGTCGCCATCATTCTGGCGCCGACAGATGCAGCCCTGGGACAGCAGGCGATCTCCGACGAACGGGTACCGGCGCTGGTACGCGGTGGGCTGGGGGTCGAGTCGGGGCTGAACGACGGCTTGGCCCTGCCCTTCTTCGTGCTGGCCCTGGCCGCAGCCGGGGAGGACTACGGCCGGACAGGCGTCGTCGAGACATTCCTACGGGCACTGCTGCTGAGCAGCGTGATCGGCCTCCTGGTCGGATGGGCCGGAGCGCGCGCACTGCGCTGGTCGGTAGCCCGGGGCTGGAGCAGCCCCGACTGGCGGCCGATTCTGGCCCTCGCCGTCCCGGCGGTCACCTACGGACTGTGCCTCGCGGTGGACGGCAGCGGGTTCATCGGCGCCTGGGCAGCGGGCCTTGCCCTCGGTACCGGCCTGCGCCGCGCGCTGCCCGGGCCAACCCCGCAGGAGGACAACTCCGAGCCGCTCCGGAGCGTGACCTTCACCGAGCGCCTCGGACTCCTGCTCACCTCTCTCAGCTTCCTTGTCTTCGGCGCGGTCATCCTGGGACCCACCCTTCAACATCTCACCTGGCGGACTGCGGTCTACGCGCTGATCAGCCTCACCGTCGTACGGATGCTGCCCGTCGCCCTGGCCCTGGTGGGAACAGGCCTGCGCCCGGCATCCATTGCCTACGTCGGCTGGTTCGGCCCCCGCGGCCTGGCCTCGCTGGTGTTCGGGCTTCTCGCCTTCGAAGAACACCTGCCCGGGACAGCCGTGCTCAGCGACACCGTCGCGATCACCGTGGGCCTGAGCGTCCTCCTGCACGGCGCCTCGGCCCCGTTCCTCGGCAAGCGGTACGGCGCCTGGTTCGCCAGAACGCTCGGCACAGAACCCGACCTGCGCGAGAACATGCTGTCAACCGGCAAGTGAGGCGATCGGGTCACCGCTTCGAGCCCTACTCCTGCTCCACGATCACAGGCCGCGCGCACGGCGAGAGCGCCTCCCTGCGTTGCGTCCCGTGGTGAGGACTGCCCTGGGCGTTCCCGCTCCAGGAGACCGGGTGTCCGGATCGCGGAGCTTCTCCTCAGGGGATCCAGGGAGCTGACAGGAATCCAACGCCCCGGTCAGCAGAGAGGAGGCACGGTACGGGCCCGGCGCCCTCCGTGCCCCCGTGTGGCCCGCGCGAGGCACCCTTCGGTGTGCCGACGGGGGGTTGGATCTTATGCTTACGCTATGCCGAGAACGTCGCCTGCCATGGCCTTCGAGTCCCTCATGTCCGGCAACAAGCGCTTTGTGGCAGAGATGCCGTGGCATCCCAACCAGGACGCCGCCCGGCGTGCGGAGCTTGCTCCCGGGCAGGACCCTTTTGCCGTGGTGCTGGGGTGCTCCGACTCGCGGCTGGCCGCCGAGATCATTTTCGACCAAGGGCTCGGAGACCTCTTCGTCGTCCGTACTGCCGGGCACGTTCTGGGTGCGGAAGTGCTGGGAAGCGTGGAGTACGCGACCAGTGTGCTCGGCGCACGCCTGGTCGTCGTCCTCGGCCACGACTCGTGCGGCGCCGTCGCGGCCGCCCGCGCAGCCGTGGAGGACGGCCTCTCCCTCGGCGGCTTCGTCCGCGATGTCGTCGAACGCGTCACCCCGAGCATTCTCGCAGCCCGTGCGGCCGGACTCGCCGCCCAGAGCGATGTGGACGAGCACATCCGCCACACGGTCGACCTGATGCTCGACCGCTCACGCCTGCTTTCGGAACAGGTCGATGCAGGCGAAGTGGCCGTCGTCGGACTCGGATACCAGCTCGCCGAAGGCAGCGCACGGCTTGTCACGTCACGCGGCGACATCACGGTAGGGGAGGAGGCAGGCTCATGACTCGGCAGCTTCGGCCGCACCGATCGACGGTCCGCGACGCCGGCCTCCGGGAAGCCGTGTCTGCGGGTGAGCCCGGACTGTTTGCCGTCCCTGCGGCGAACACCGACTGCGACCTGTGAGCCGCCGTTGCTGCTTCGACCTGCAGGGCATGGGCAACAGGGGACGCACACTTCAGGAGAGCGGCCTCTCCCTCGGGGTGACCGGCCACACGTGCGCCCCAGACCCTGCGCCGTAACGGGCGTACGGCAACCCTTCTGCAACGCTGTGCTCGGGGTGGGCCAATATCTATGGCCACGGCGTCAGGGTTCAACGCGCCGCGCCGGGAGTGTTTTTGCCACAGGCAACAGAGTGGAATTATTTACCGTTCGCAGGCCATTACGGCATGCTACTGTCGATCTCGGTTGCAGTTGTGGTTCCCAAATTTTCAAGCTTCTGTGCTGGCGTTTCAGTGCAAGCTTTCTTGGTTCCGGTTTTCTCCGGGCGGGGCATCATCGCGGCGACGCGGCGTCCGTGCATCACGGATCCCGGCGTACCTGCCCCGAAGGAGATATGACATGGCGTCCGGCACTGTGAAGTGGTTCAACGCGGCCAAGGGTTTCGGCTTCATCGAGCAGGACGGTGGCGGCGCTGACGTGTTCGCCCACTTCTCGAACATCGCCGCCCAGGGCTTCCGCGAGCTGCTCGAAGGCCAGAAGGTCACCTTCGACATCGTGCCGGGCCCGAAGTCTCCGACGGCCGAGAACATCGTCCCCGCCTGACGCCTACTTCGCAGTTGGGGCCCGCGTCCCCCGGGGTGCGGGCCCCTGCCGGACTCGTGCCACCTGCGCACCCTCAGCGCACAGAGTCATGTCGATGCTCGAGGCTTCGCCATTTCGGCGTTCTGGATTTCACGTCCACGTGACGTCACCCATTTTTCTTGGTCTGCACCCCACTCCGGGTCAGCTGCGGACCTGATCTACTTTCGCATTCTTCTCGGCCCGTTCTTGTGATTCCCCGCGCTGTTCTTCCGCTGCAGGAATCCTTGATACGTGCCGTATCAAGGAAGGTTCTGAATGAACCCCACACGTACGAACAACCGTTCCGCCCGCAGCCGCACCGCCGAATCCGGCGTGGGTACGGGCCGGGGAAGCCGTTTCAACTCGACCGCCCCGAGCCGTTCGGGCGGTCCGGGCCGTTCGGGCAGTCAGGGGCGACGGCCCGCCGCGGTCCAGGGCGAGTTCGCACTGCCGGTCACAGTCACTCCCGCGCTGCCCGCCGTCGTGGCGTTCGCCGACCTCGACATGCCCACCCCACTGCTCGCTGCGCTGACCGCGCAGGGCGTGAGCGTCCCATTCCCGATCCAGGGCGCGACCCTGCCCAACACCCTCGCGGGCCGCGACGCCCTGGGCCGTGGACGCACCGGCTCCGGCAAGACCCTCGCTTTCGGCCTGGCTCTGCTGGCGCGCACCGCCGGTCAGCGCGCCGAGCCCCGCCAGCCCTTGGCCTTGGTCCTCGTCCCGACGCGCGAGCTGGCACAACAGGTGACCGACGCCCTGGCCCCCTACGCCCGCTCGGTCAAGCTGCGCCTGGCCACCGTCGTCGGCGGAATGTCGATCGGCAGGCAGGCTAACGCCCTGCGCGGTGGCGCCGAGGTCGTCGTGGCGACGCCGGGCCGGCTCAAGGACCTCATCGACCGCGGTGACTGCCGGCTGAACCAGGTCGCGATCACCGTCCTGGACGAGGCCGACCAGATGGCCGACATGGGCTTCATGCCCCAGGTCACCGCGCTCCTGGACCAAGTCCGCCCCGAAGGCCAGCGGATGCTGTTCTCCGCCACCCTGGACCGCAACGTCGACCGCCTGGTCCGGCGCTACCTCACGGACCCGGTCGTGCACTCCGTCGACCCGTCCGCAGGCGCGGTCACTACGATGGAGCACCACGTCCTCCACGTCCACGGCACCGACAAGCACCGCACGACGACCGAGATCGCCGCTCGCCAAGGCCGGGTCATCATGTTCCTCGACACCAAGCGGGCTGTGGACAAGCTCACCGACCACCTGCTGGCCAGCGGTGTGAGGGCCGCCGCCCTGCACGGCGGGAAGGCACAGTCGCAGCGCACCCGGACCCTGACCCAGTTCAAGACCGGGCACGTCACCGTGCTCGTGGCCACGAACGTCGCCGCCCGCGGCATCCACGTCGACAACCTCGACCTCGTCGTCAACGTCGACCCGCCGACCGACCACAAGGACTACCTCCACCGCGGCGGCCGAACCGCGCGGGCAGGGGAGTCCGGCAGCGTTGTCACCCTTGTCACCCCCAACCAGCGCCGAGACATGACCCGCCTCATGGCCGCCGCCGGCATCGTGCCCCAGACGACCCAGGTCCGCTCCGGCGAAGAGGCACTCGGCCGCATCACCGGCGCCCAGGCCCCCTCAGGTATTCCTGTGACGATCACCGCACCGGTGGTCGAGCGGCGTCAACGCAGCACATCCTCACGCGGCCGGCGGAGCCCCGCCTCCGCGGCCCGGCGCGTGACCGCACATAGGTCCTCCTTCGACGCTGCGGCCTGAGAACTCCGTGACGCGGAAACTCACCCATCTCTGCAGGAGGCACCTTTTGACGCTGGTCCAGATGCAGCCCCGCTCAACGAATGCCACCACCGTAGGCAGGACAGTGGCCGAAGCCATGGACACCGCCGGACCTCAGGTCTGTGACGACATGACCGTCGAGGTGGCCCTGTCCGTCATGGCCAGTGCCCGCACCGGGCATCTGCTCGTCTGCGACGACAGCGGCTTGTGTACCGGACTGGTCACACACACTCAGCTCACAGCCGCCCGTGACGGCTCTGCCTACACGGACAGGGTTCGGCTGCGGGACATCCTCGGCGACCGCGGACCGTTCACCTCACCGGTGACCACCATGACCGAAGCCGGGAACATGATGCGCTCCAGCCACGTCGAAGCCCTGCCCGTGGTCGACGAACACGGCAGCGCCTTGGGCGTCCTCGCCCTTGCCCGCTGAGCCGTCCCCACCGAGCCAGAGCCACTTCCTTCTCCGTCCCTCTCCCTGTGAGGCATCATGCGCTGTGTCATCGCCCGCTTCCCGTTCGACCTGACCAAGAGCGGCGTCCTGGCATCGATGAAGGGCATCAAGCCCGAGCAGGCCCCCGGCGAGTCCGTGATCATCGGCCGACGCACCTACCCCGTCAAACAGGTGGGCCAGATCGTCACACGCCAGGACCGCCGTGACTTCAGCGCCGGCGAAGTCCTCCGGGCCATGACCCAGCTCGGCTTTACCTGCCGCGGCGTTTCCCATGCCCCCGCACCCGCTCGCGCTCTCAACCCGTTGCAGCACGCATCCGCGATGCTCGGCGCTCCTGCGGCCGCCTGACCGGCGGGCAGGCGCAAGCCGTCAGCAAGCAGCGGTGAGGGTCCGACCGGCGCACCCCCGGTCGGACCCTCACCGCGTACCGAAGTGTCCGGACCCCGGCCCTCTCGGACTCACCTTCATGGCCTTCGTCGTGGTCACGTGCACTTTGGTCGGTGAGGCACCACACCATGATCGAGCTGATGAAGTAGTACTCGCTGCTGCGCGGATCCCGGAACCGACCGGAGAACAGGGCCATCTGTTGAGTACGCAACCACCCTGAGGGTCGGCGCATCCCGTTGAACTGATCACCCCAGGCCTGCCAGCCACCTGCCAGGATCCGGACGTAGGTTAAGAACAGGCTCAGGAAGCGGAAGGCGTGCTCCAGATCGAAGCGACGGAGAAGCCCGTTCCTTCGACAGATGCTCAACCTTCAGCCAGATCAACGTTCCCGACCTATAGCAGCTCGCCGTCGATCATAACGAGCAGGACCGCCTGTACGACATTGCGGCCCGCTGCGGCGGCAATCCCGTTACGTACCCCCCTGCCCCGTAGACGCACGTTGGCAGTCGGTGCCTTGCGCCGGGGTGAGGAGAGTGAAGTCGGCGAAGTCGAAGCCGGGTGTCACAAGGCAGCTCACCAGAACCTCACCGTCTCCGGCAGGGCGGGCGCTTTGCCAGTAGCCGGCCGGCACACACACCTCCAGCTCGGTGCCAGGGGAACGTTGCGCTCCCAGGCGGTGTTCGGTGACCGCGGTCGGTGCCGGTCCGGGCGGGCTGACATACAG
The DNA here is from genome assembly GCF_035946055.1 of Streptomyces sp. NBC_01341. Taxonomy (NCBI): domain Bacteria; kingdom Bacillati; phylum Actinomycetota; class Actinomycetes; order Kitasatosporales; family Streptomycetaceae; genus Streptomyces; species Streptomyces sp. NBC_01341. Next base: position 7,255,506 of record NZ_CP108364.1, read on the forward strand.
AACCAGGGGGCCTCCGCCGCGCCAGAGCCAGATCTCATCGCTTGCCACCATGTGCCACTGGGAGCGTTCCTCCGGTGCCAGCAGGTAGTGGATAAGGGTGACCAACGGCCGGTGACCGGTGCCGGTCGGGTGGGGAACGGTAATGGAGGAGGTGTAGATCCTGCGGTACCAGCCGCCTTCGGGGTGGGGCTCGAGGTCGAGGACGCGGGCGGTCTCAGGACGGGCAGTCATCGGTGGCAGCTTCCGGTCGGGACTCTGGTCTCGGGGGTGGCGGGCGGCCCGTAGCGCTCGTAGTAGTCCTGAAGGAGTCCGCAGTCCTCCAGGACGGTGTCGGCCCAGGCGGGGTCCAGCCCCCTGGGGGCGGGCCAGGTGGCGATGGTGCAGGCGCCGGTGAGCATGCCGGCGTACACGAGGTCGGAGTGGAGGTTGCTGATGCTGTCGGTCTCGTGGAAGTTCACGGGCCGGCCCCCGGCCAGGACCGTGACGTCCACACCACCTGGTAGACGGTGGGTGCGCCGGAAGTGGTCGGGGGTGGCCGCCTCGGCCGGGGCGGCCAGGGCAGCGAGGGCGGGGAGGTCGAACTCGATGTCGCGGCTGCTGACACTGGCGAGGCAGACGGACCGCTTGAGGGCCTGGAACTCGTGGGTGGACATGCTGGTGCGGCCTGTGGCTCCGAAAATGATGAGTGGTGCGTGCCCGGTGAGGAGCGCGCCGAGTTCACGAGCGGTGATGTAGCCGCTCTCGTGGGCGTCGATGAGGTGGAGGATATCGGCGTCGTGGACCGCGACCCGCATGCGCCGTTGTGTCAGGAGCACGGCGATCTGTGCGCCTACCTGGCCGTAGCCGATGACCAGGGCGGGCTGGCCCTCGATCTTCACCGCGGGCAGCAACTCCAGCGCTGTGGAAACGGCCTTCTCAGCGATCCAGTACGACTCGATGCGCCCCTTCAGTCTGGACTGGGCGACGGAGAACACCGGGAACGGCAGGTCGTGTTCGTGGCCTTCAAGTTGTAGATCCCGGACATGGTCTGCTCGACCACCCCGGCCCAGAGGCCGGCCGCACTGTCCGGCCCGCGGCCGGAGCGGGCCTGGTCCAGCAGCGCGGGTACCACGTATCCGCCGTCGTCCAGGGCCAGACAGCGCAGGCCCTGTCTGCGGGCCAAGGCGGTGTGCCGGGCGACCGCTTCGGGATCCGTCGCGTCGCAGACGCTCACGCCGAGGTCGGCGAGGTGGCCGTGGACCCGGTGCCTCCACTGGTAGGCGTAGTCCTTGCGCAGGACCGTCATGGCCTCCAGCGGAGCACCCAGTTCGGCGAGACAGCCGACCAAGTGGACCAGGTCGGTGAGGAAATGCCCGGTGACCATCAGCGCGAAGCCCGCGAGCGGCTTGCCGTCACGCAGCCGCTGGACGGTGGCGCTCATCAGGGGTAGCTCGCCCGCCACCCGCTGCGTTTCCTGTGCGGTGAGGGGTTGGCGGTGCCAGACGTCCGCCCAGCGCCCCAGGGAGGCGGTCGGCGGCGTGCCGGTGGTGGTGAACAGTCTCAGGTTGAGGTGCAGCAGGGACGTTTTGGCTTGTTCGCCGCGCATCTCGGTGGAGAAGAACATCCGGGCGTGGAGACCGGGTTCGAGGTGTGCGGTGAGCTCGCCCGCGGCTTGTCCGAGGAGAACGTTCCGGCCGCCGGCGTCACACAGGCGCCGGGCCGCGCGGTACAGGAGGTGGGGGCCATCCTCGGGGGCGGCGGTAAGAGCGACCGCGGTCGAGGCAAAGGAGGCAAGGCCGTTTACGGGCGCCGGCTCGGGCTGGTCCGGACGTCGGATGGTCACGTGTTGAATTCTCGATCCGTTCGGCGTTGAATCTTGATCTGTTCTACTCGGGTGAAGCCCTCAACCGCAAAACACGTAAGAGTCGGTGTGAAAATTGGATAACCGCATGACGGTAACGGTCCAGGGAGATGTCGCATGCCCGGCCTCGGTCGTATGGGGACGGATTATGGCGTTCGGCGACATCGCGCAATGGCATCCGCTGATCTCCCGCAGCATCCAGGAGAGCATGCCCGGGCCGGGAGGCGGGGTGGTGAGGGCCCTTACGACACTCGACGGGGCAGCCGTCCGCGAGGAGTTGATCTCGTGTGACACCGAGGGGCGCAGACTCACGTACGCGTTCCTGACCAGTCCATTTCCCGTCAAGAATTACTGCGCGACTGTGGAGGTGTCCGAATCGGGCGCCGGCGCCTCCTGTCAGGTCACCTGGACGGCGACGTTCGAGCCGCATGACCCCGCCGACGGGCCACGGCTGAGGTTCCTATTCGCAAACGATGTATTTCGAAACGGAATCGCAGCGCTGAGCCCTGCCGAAATCAGGCCTGGAAGGATCGCCGCGCCCTGACGGGAAATCATCTAGATGATAATTCGAACGTCGAAGGGTGAGAAGTCATCAAATCCGATCGAATATCGCCGTTCCGTGTGTCCGGCGAACTCCCCGGCCGTCTCCGATGGAGATTTCACGGTGCTCGGGGAGGAACTCGGCAAGGGCCCCTCAGTGCACGGCTTCGAGGACGAACGCTGAACCCTGGCCCGGGTCCAGACAGTGATCCGCCGCAGGAGCCTTCTTGTGCTGTGTGCAGGACCAGGAAGCCGGGGCTCACCCGGACGGGGAGGGCGAGGCAGTGCGGGCGGGCGATGCCGAACGTGCCGAGCCGCCACGAACTCCCCTTCCGCAGCATCTAGGGCCCGTCTTCAAAGCCGTTTAGAACCCCGATTTCTGCTTCCGCCAAGCCGGTGAGCCCGCCCTACTTGCTGTCTCGTGCCTTCTCGTAAGCGGCCAGTTCCCCCGCATTGCCGATGAAGGCCGGGCCGCAACCTGGCGGCAGGCGATCGATGACCATCGCTACTGCGGCCTGCGCGCTGTCCGTCTCGGCGATCCGAGGGCTGCTCCGATGCGGTCCTTCGACGTAGTACCGGCCATCTCGCAGCGTGCCGATGTACGGGATGTCCCAAAGGCCACCGGCCTTCGACCGGCAGGTCTACCGCCGACGCAATGTGGTCGAGCGCTGCTTCAACCGCCTCAAGGGCTTCCGAGGCATCGCCACCGGATACGACAAGACCGCCACCTCCTACGAAGCAGCGGTCAGTCTTGCGTCATTCCTGCTGTGGGCAAAATCCGTTTGAAGACGGACCCTAGCAGATCCTGGAGGGCGAAAAAGATTGGAACCGAGTGAGGGTCGCGGAGAGGAAAGGAGTGAGGCCTCAGTTGGAGCCTCGCCCATTGGAAGGGGAGCGACCTGCGCGCGCACGCGAAGGTCGGCTCTGCCCGAGGTGAGGTGGAGAGATCGGTCGGCAGCTCCTGCCCACCGGGATCACTCGCCGAGCCGCCACATCCATCACAAGGACACCCTGATGCAGCGCTTCGACCACGATCACCACTACCCCTCCGCCTCGACGCCGGCCCGGTCGCCCTTCAGGCTGCCGGGCCTGGCTCTGGCGTTGCCTGCCGTGTCCGCGGCCCTCGTCGGTGCCCTGACCCTCACGTTCTCCCTCGGTGACCACAGCTCCGCCCCGGTAGCCGGGTCGGCCGCCTTTGCGCCAGCCCAGGCGAATAGCGCGACCATCGCTCTCGGCCGCATCGCCACCGCAGCTACGGAGAGGGACGCGGCGCCTGTGAAGAAGGACCAGTTCGTGTACGTGCAGCGCTTGGCGCGCGAGAACAAGGGGACCTACGGCGACCGGGTGATGCTCGGTGCATTGCACAAGGAGGAGATCTGGACGGCTCAGAAGCCAGGCCCGACGACCCTGACCGGCTGGATCCGCTCAAGCGGCAAGGACGCCGTCATGCCCGGTCAACTGGTGCCGTGCACGTCTTCGAACCCAGTGCGGCCCGGCCTCTGGTACGCCACCTACGCATGGATGGCCTCACTGCCCACCGACCGCGCCGCCATGCGCGAACTGCTCTACGACCAGACCGAAGTCGAGGAGGGTGAGTCGAAGGACGAGGCCGTCTTCAGGACGATCGGCGACCTGCTGAGCAGTGTGACAATGCCCACGGCTACCACATCGGCCCTGTACGAAGCTGCCGCCCTCATTCCCGGGATCACGCGGATCCCCGACGTCGTCGACGCGGCGGGACGGCACGGCATGGGCATCACCCGCAGGGACGACGATTCCGCGACCCGGTCCGTACTGATCTTCGACAAGCACACCCTCGCCTATATCGGCTCACAGGCGTACTTCGTCCGTGGCGGGGCCGCATCCCGAGATGCGGAGAACGACGTGTTGTTCGGCATCGACGCCGTCATGGAGCGCGGGATCGTCGAACAGCCCGGAGAGACGCTCGCGCACACAGCCGGCTGACAACGCCCCGAGAACGATGGCCGTCGAACGCCGATGGCATGCCAAACCGAAGGGCCTGTGGATCACTCCGTCGGCCCTTCGGTCCGCTGCTACGACGAGGTCGCTATTGCCTGGGCTTGGCGCCGGCCGGCCCGGGTGGTCGGGCCTTGGCTGCCATTAAGCCGCGGACAGTTCAGGCATTCCCATCGGTACCGTGCGCTGGGCGCCGACCTGGCGCGGACCAGCAAGTTGACCCAACGAGCTCGCGCACGGGCAGCGGTTGGACGTGGGAGAGTTCTGTGGGGCTCGGCTGCTCACGTATGGAAGACCGGCCTGCTGTCCGCGGTCTGCTGTTGGGACAGCGGGCCGGCCGGGGCTTGGACGGTAACGTCCATGTGCTCCCGGCGGCCAAGGTGGCGGGCCGGCGCCTGCCAGTTCTTCAGGTGTGCGATGCCGTGCTCCACACGGATACGGCGTGAGGAGTGGGCCTTGCGCTAGCGCTCGTGCGTACCGGTCCGGGGCGTTTTTTCCGGTCGACCATTACGCGTGCGGTCGACGAGATCCGACCCCTGATCGGCGACCGGGGCTGTCGTGTCGAGGGCGGTCTGCGACTTCGCACGCTTGGCGATGTGATCACCTGTCTGGGCGCCACCAACCAGACCGCACTGGCGGACGCCACCGAGATCCGAGTCCGTCGCCTGGGCGCACAACGCAGCGGACGCAGACGGTTCATCTCAGGCAAGAGCCGCATCAACGCCACGAAAGCGCTCGTCGTAACCGACCAGCGCGGACGACCACTGTTCTGCGGCGTGGTCCGGGCCGGCTCCGTCGCCGACCTTACTCAGGCTCGTGACTCCGGCCTGGTCAACCTGCTCGCCGACACCAATTGACCTGCAGATCCTTGCCGACTCCGGCTATCAGAGCCGGGCGGCCAAACTCTACGGCGGCCAGGTCGTCACCCCGCCGCGCAAACGACGCGGCAGACACCTCGAACATCTGAAGGGCTGATGGCACACCACGAGAATGCCCGTTTCGCCCACTCCTCGACCTAAATCCCCGTCGAACGAGGCGTCGCCCATCTCAAGAACTGGAGGGCCCTCGTCTTTACCGACCAACAAGCAGCCCACCACACGAAGGCACTCGTACTGCCCGTCACTGCGGGGCGACCAGAACGCCGACCGCACACGCAACACGGCTTTCCTCAGCCATGCACGAGGTCGTCAGCTCACAGACCGGGAAGAAACGAATATGGAACCGAACTCCCGCCGTGGAGAGGTATTGGGTGAGGACGCACTCGCGGCCGTGCCATTAAGGACGACACCACATGACTAACAACCGCCCCAGCAGTCAGGAGACTTGGCGCATCGAGGTCGAGGAGATCGCCGAACTGCTCCCGGCTCCTGCCAACTGGGACATGCCACGCGAGCGATACATCCAACTTAGGGAAGAGCTCATGCGGCGGATCGACCATGACTAGGGTCCGTCTTCAAACGGATTTTGCCCACAGCAGGAATGACGCAAGACTGACCGCTGCTTCGTAGGAGGTGGCGGTCTTGTCGTATCCGGTGGCGATGCCTCGGAAGCCCTTGAGGCGGTTGAAGCAGCGCTCGACCACATTGCGTCGGCGGTAGACCTGCCGGTCGAAGGCCGGTGGCCTTCCGCCGAGGCGGCCTCGGTTGTGTCGGTGGCGCCGCTGGTCGCTCTTCTCCGGGATGGTGCACGTGATACCGCGTTTGCTCAGGTAGGCACGGAAACCCCGGGAGCTGTAAGCCTTGTCGGCCATGACCCGATCAGGTCTGGATCGGGACCGGCCGGGGGCCGTCGCGGGGGACGCGGATGCGTTCCAGGAGGGGGGCGTGCGCAGATGCTGTCGTGGCGTTGGCCGGGTGTCAGCAAGATCGCGAGGGGGCGTTCTTTCCCGTCGCAGGCGAGATGGATCTTGGTGGTCAGTCCTCCTCGGGATCGGCCGAGGGCGTGATCGTATGGTTCGTCCGGCCGGTGGGTCCCCTTTTTCGGCCGGTGGCGGCGGCGTGCTGGTGGGCGCGGACGATGGTGGAGTCGATCTGGACGAGCCAGTCGATGTCGCCGGCCGCGTCGGCTTGGGCCTGGATCTGCTGGAGGGCCTGGGTGAAGACGCCGCTCAACGCGTAGCGGCGGAAGCGGGTGTAGACCGTTTGCCACGGCCCGTAGCGGTCGGGCAGGTCACGCCACGGCAGGCCCGTGCGGATCTTGTACACCATCCCATTGATGACCCGCCGGTCGTCCACCCTGGGCCGGCCAGTCGAGGCCGAGGGTATGAGCGGAGCGAGTAAATCCCAGTCTTGATCGGTGAGTTCATGTCTCTGCATCCGACCATGATCCACTGGCGGATGATCTTTGATGACAAGGCCGAAAGGGCCCCGCACAATCGCGGTATGACCAACATCGTCGACGCAGCCTGGCACAAGGTCCTGAGTACTTACGGCGAACCGTTCCGGCCGGAAGCATCACCGCTTCTGGAACCGTTTGCAAAGCTCGTGCGGGTAGCGCATGGTGAACCGCTGCTTCGCCAGCTCTCCCCGTGGACCGGTATGTGGGAGCTGCACTTCAGCAGGTGTACGGAGATGGATTACACCTGGGACATCCCGTACATCGGCACGCTGCGAGACGGCCGGTACTACGTCGAAGGACCGCATCGGAGCAGCCCTCGGATCGCCGAGACGGACAGCGCGCAGGCCGCAGTAGCGATGGTCATCGATCGCCTGCCGCCAGGTTGCGGCCCGGCCTTCATCGGCAATGCGGGGGAACTGGCCGCTTACGAGAAGGCACGAGACAGCAAGTAGGGCGGGCTCACCGGCCTCGCGGAAGCAGAAATCGCGGTTCTAAACGGCTTTGAAGAGGGGCTCTAGTTCCTCCGTCCGCAGCCTGGTGGTCAGACGGGCAGGCCCAACTTTTTCTCGATTCCCGCGTCTTCTTGCACATCTCCCCGCGGTCTATTGCGTCCCTGTGTCTCTGTGAATACGCTTCCGTGTCATCGCCTTGCCTCGTCGGCATGAACGATCCAGTCGGCCGGCAGCCAGTTCGTCATAGCCGGAGGAAACAGATGGGTGTTACACGTCGTGCGATCCTGCAAGCGGCCACTGCGGCAGGGGTCGTAGGTGCCGTGGGGCTGGGGCAGACCACACCGGCCTGCGCTGCCGTCGCGGCGAGTCCGCCCGGCGACGTGGTCGGCAAGGTGACCGTGGGGTACCAGGGATGGTTCGCCTGCGCCGGGGACAGCGCTCCGATCAACGGCTGGTGGCATTGGGCCCAGAACTGGGGCCAGTTACCGTCCACGAGCAACAAGGCCATCGTCGCCTGGCCCGATGTGCGTGACTATCCGACCACCTACCGCACCGCCTTCAGTAACCTGGGCAACGGGCAGCCGGCTTCGCTGTTCTCCTCCTACGACCAGTCGACGGTCGACCTGCACTTCCGCTGGATGAGGGAGTACGGAATCGACACCGCCGCTCTCCAGCGCTTCAACCCCACCGGAGGTGAGGGCCCGACCCGCGACGCAATGGCCGGCAAAGTGCGCAGCGCAGCCGAGTCCCAGGGCGTGAAGTTCTACATCATGTATGACGTCTCGGACTGGACGACCATGCAGAGCGACATCAAGGCCGACTGGACCGCCAAGATGCGATCCCACACGGCCTCGCCCGCCTACGCGAAGCAGAACGGCAAGCCGGTGGTCTGTATCTGGGGCTTCGGCTTCAACGACGCCCAGCGCCCCTTCGCTCCGGATCAGTGCCTTGATGTCATCAACTGGTTTAAATCACAGGGATGTTATGTGGTCGGCGGCGTCCCGACCTGGTGGCGGACGGGTGACAGGGACTCCCGGCCGGGGTTCTCTGGCGTCTACCACGCCTTCGACATGCTCTCGCCCTGGCTGGTCGGCCGTATCAGCAACGCGGGAGAAGCCGACCACTTCTACAACGTTGCGACCGTGCCCGACCTTGCCGAGTGCGTCGCCCATGGCATCGACTACCAGCCGTGCGTGCTGCCCGGCGGCGTTACCGAACGCCAGCGCGCTCATGGTGACTTCATGTGGCGGCAGTTCTACAACATGGGCCGGGCCGGGGTGCCGAGCGTCTACATCTCCATGTTCGACGAGTACAACGAGGGCAACCAGATTGCCAAGACCGCCGAGTCCCAGGCCTCGGTACCGGCCGGTTCAGGCTTCCTTGCACTCGACGAGGACGGAATTGCCTGCTCCTCCGACTACTACCTGCGCCTGACGGGCGACGGCGGCCGGATGCTGAAGGGCCAGACCCCCCTCACCCCTCTCCGGCCCACCCTGCCGGTTCCCGGTGGCGACGCCGTACCGCCGACCGCCCCGGGGAACTTCCGGGTGACCGCAGTAGCCGATACCACCGTGGCGCTCGTCTGGACCGCCTCCACCGACAACGTGGGTGTGACGGGTTACCGCATCCGCCGGATCACCGACGGCGTGGCCACCCCGATCGGTACCGCCCCCGCGAACGTCACCGCGTTCACGGTCACCGGGCTCACCGCCTCGACCTCGTACACCTTCGACGTCCAGGCCGTGGACGCGGCGGGCACCGTCTCGCAGCCGTCGCCCCAGGTCAGCGTGACCACCAACGGCTCCGCCAACGTCAACCTGGCTCTGCACCGGCCGACGACTGCAAGCGGCTCCACCCAGTCCTACGGCCCGGGTAACGCGGTCGACGGCAGCCCGCACACATACTGGGAGAGTGCCAACAATGCCTTCCCCCAGTGGCTTGAGGTCGACCTGGGCACCGCCACCGGCGCCCGCGACATCGTCCTGACCCTCCCCCCGGCCACCGCCTGGGCCACCCGCACCCAGACCATCACGGTCCAGGGCAGTATCAACGGCACGTCCTATATCTCCCTGCTCGGCGCCTCCCCGTATATCTTCGACCCATCCACCGGGAACACCGCTACCCTGACCCTGCCCACCGGCGCGACTACCCGTTACCTGCGCCTGATCTTCACCGTCAACACCGGCTGGCCGGCTGGCCAGCTCTCGGAGTTGCGGGTGTACGGCGCGTGATCGAACCTCGAGCGTAGGTGCCGCGACACAACCCGTTCCGGCCGTGCGTGACCGAACCCTCGCGGGGTGAAGTCTGGCGAGCACGTTCTCGGTCACCGGGCCGGTGAGCGCGATCGCCGTGGTCTTCGTTTCCGCAGGCTCTCGAGGACGCCGGCTTTCACCGCGTCCAGGGCCGTGGCGCGTACGCAGTGGTCTGTGGCGATGGCTACCACGTCGACATGGTCCACTCCGCGGGTGTGCAGCCAGTCGGTGAGGGAGGTCCCTTCTTCGTCGGTGTCTTCGAAGCCGGCCGGGGTGCACGAGGGAGGGCAGGTCCTTCACCGGGGTGGGCACCATCACGCCACCGGCGGGGCCGGTCGTGGCGAGCAGGGGCACGGTGGCGAGCGCGGGCAGGCCGCGCCGCAGCAGGGAGATCATCACGGGACGTGCAGCAGCCGCCTCCTGCCGGGCGGAGGGGGCGATGATGTTCCATCACCCGATCGCGGCACCGGTTCACCTGACGAAACGGATCACTGGCTCGGCCGGTCGCCAGGGGAGGGCCGCCGACCGTCTCGGCGGCCGGGCCGTGTTGTCCTTCCGCCGGCGTGGCCGTGCCGGGCCGGTGATCCTTCTACGGGCGTTCGGCCTGCTCCGCTGCTACTTCTCGATCGAGATGTCGGCAAAGTTGATGACGAAGGCGTCGGGGTCGTCGTCCTCGTCGAGGTGGTAACTGGCACTGGCGTAGGCGTCGGCGAGGCGGACGCGGCGGGAGGTGGGGGCCGCGGGGTCGCCGGCGATGAGAATGACGTCCTGGTGGGTGTCGGTGTTCTCGACGTCCTCGACCCAGGTGGTGGTGGCCGGGTTGCGGGTGTCGCCGCGAGTGAGGACGACGTTGCCCCACAGGGGTACCGGGGCCTTGGATCCGGAGGTGAGGAAGTAGTCGATGTCGGTTTCGGTGCCTGTGATGGTGAGCTTGGTGACGGAGTCGAGGGCTTCGGCCTGCTGGTTGCCGAGGTCGAGGTAGTACGCGTTCATGTCCGGTTCTCCTGGTGGCGTCGGCGGGTCAGTACAGCTCGGGCGAGGTGCGGACAGGCATCCGGACCTTGAAGACGGTTCCGTTGTCCAGGAAGAAGATGGCCCGGGCGTTGTCACCCGGAGTGATCAAGCGGGTCGGCTTCTCCAGGATCAGGTGGAAGCTGCCCGGCGCGAGCGCGAACTCACCCTTGGCGGGAACGGCGAAGTCCGGGACTTTGACCATCCTGGAACCCTCGGAGTCGGTGACGGCCTGGTAGACCGAGATCCGCTTGTAGTCGGGGCTGGTGATCTTGGTGACCTTGATGTCCTTGTCACCGGAGTTTCGCAGCCCGATGTAGCCGGCCGCGGGCAGCGCGTTGGGCAACCAGCGGACCCACGTGCTGTTCTGCGCGGCCGTGATATCGGTGGAGACGGGCGTCCTTGCCATCGATGCGACTTCCTTCCGTAGGGTCCCTCGACCCATCCGATGGCGACTTTAAGTGGTCACTCGATCGCACATGGTGATGTGCGCGGAAGGTCATCCGATCCGGTGGAAGCCCCTCGCGATCATGATCGGCAGATCTGGTGGGACTCGCCGCCCCCGCCTCGCTCGCGGAGTCGGACCGTGCCGGCTCGGTGGCGCGGATCCCGGGTGCCGCCGCGCCCCGCGGACGGCGTTCCGCCCAGGCCGGGATGCCGGGTGTCAACTAAGGGCTTGCCGGGAATCAACACGTCGGTTTGATCTTGGTCGTGTCGAGGTCGAGGAACCTCGCGATGTCGACTGGTGTGCGGAATCGGGCGGTCGAGGCAGGGATGTGAATGCCGTGGGCTTTCAGGAGGGGGCGGACGTCTTTCGCTGCGCGACTGATGGTCATGGCGGTGGTGTTGAAGAGCTGCCCCAGGAGGTCCATGGTTGCGAGTTTTCGCAGGTGAAGCACGGTGACCAGGACCCGGTCGGCTGAGGTGAGCTTGGCCTTGGCACCGGTGCCGGGGGCCACCAGGCGCTCGTGGCCCCGGCGTGCGCGGAGCACTTGTTCGCGTTGGTCCTCTATCGCTGGTGTCAATGAGTCGATGAGTTCGCTGAGCTGTCGGCGGGCCATCCCGGTCAGTTCCGGGTCCTGGAGTGAATGCCGCGTGAGGTGAGTCGGTCTGCTCGCCAGGGCCTCGCCCGGTGTGCTGCTGGCGGTCGCCGTGTCCATCGGATGCTGGGGGTGGAGGGTGTAGTTCCAGTCGCCGTGGAAGCGATGGCGGTTGATGGGCAGGGCGGCGATCTCGTCGTCGCTGACGCGGATGCCGGTGGGGTACTCGCCGCTGTCGAGTTCGGCATGCACGGTGAGACCGGTGCGGCTGGTGGTCGCGGCGATGGTCTGAATCATGACTTCGTGGCTGGTCAGGGGTCTGCCTCGCCAGTTCATGGTGATGTGGGAGAACAGCCGGTGCTCGATCTTGTTCCACTTAGAGGTTCCGGGCGGCAGATGACACACCGTGATTTCAAGGCCGGTCTCTGCAGCGAGGTCGGCGAGGTGGACCTTCCAGCCGCGGGTGCGGTAGCCGTTGGAGCCCCCGCCGTCAGCGGTGATCAGCAGCCGGCGGGCACGGGCATAGTCGTGTCGGCCGCGAGCCTGCCACCAGCGTCGGATCGAGGCGACGGCGAACGCAGCAGTGTCGTGATCGGTGCCGATGCTGACCCAGCCGGTGTTCGCTGCCATGTCATAGATCCCGTACGGAATCGCCTTCTCGGCCTGGCCTGGGAAGTCGTGGGTCTTGACCCTGACGGGTTGCCCTGCGGGCTGCCATTCGTGCCCGGCGTTCTTGTAGTCGCCGATCAGTTCCTTCTTCTTGCTGTCCACACTGATCACCGGGTCACCGGCGTCCCTGTGGTCTCGTGCCCGCTCGTTGAGGTAGCGGAACTGGGCATCCCTGTCGGGGTGCTGAGCACCCTCGATGGTCTTGGCGTTGGCCTGCAGACTGAAGCCTTCCTCCCGCAGCAGGCCGGCGACCGTGTCGGCGGAGACCCGATGGCCCTGCCGGGTCAGCTCCGCTGCCAGCTTCCGGGTCGACTTCGTCGTCCACCGCAGCGGCGACATCGGGTCGCCCCGCTCGTCGGGCTCGACCAACCCAAGCAAAGCCGGCCGCAGCCCGGGATCAAGGTCCGCTGCCCTCTTCCGGCCCCCACCAGGACGACGAACTCGCCCCAACAACACCTGACCAGACTCCAGTTCGGCCACTCCGCGCGAGACTGTGCCCTCCCGAACCCCGGCCGCGGCGGCAACGAGTCTGATCCCACCGTGCCCCAGCGACAGTGCTTCCGCCCCTATGGCCAGCCGACGCTGACGCTCATCGAGATACGGCAACAACACCTGGAACTTCGCCGCCAGGACATCCTCGGCCCCCTCCGGTCTCCCCATACCAGAACAACGAGGCCGACAGCTGGAAGCCACGACTTGATTCCCGGCAAGCCCTAAGTGCGAACCTTAGCTATTTGTGCTGATTTAAGGGTTTATTATCTGTTGTCGGCCGTAGAGTGAGGTTGGATATTGGCGCCGCTCGGATGGCCTGCGGCTTCTCTGGAAGGAACCTGCTCCCTGCTCCGTTCTTCGTTCCGCCGTCGCGTAGCCGGGCTGGTGGCGGCGTTCGCCGCTGCCGCTCTCCTGCCGATGGCGTCGGCCGCTCCGGCGAGCGCCGAAACGATCCAGGCGCACGTCTCCTACCTCAGCCAGGACGGCTGGGGCAACACGCAGTACGACGTCCGCTTCAACGCCACTGTCAGCCCGGAAGGCCCCAGCCGCTACACGATCGAGGGGGGAGCTGGACGCCTACTGCTCGTCCGGGACTGTGACCCGCCAGTCGGCCGCTTTCGGTTACCGCAACTGGAACGGGACCTGACACTACCTGAGCCGGAGGTGACACCGCCGTGAGATCGTCGTCGCCATCCGCTACGTAGTCGACAATGGAGTGAAGTGGTGGGCCCTGCCCGCTGACCACCCCGCGCCGGCAGGCGGCTTACTGCCACTTCGCCCGCTGGTACGCGTTGCCCCTCCGTGATGATCATGGTGACGCCCGCCGACTTAACCGACCGCGACGCGGCCCGCGAACTCCTCTGGCGCCAACGTTTCATGCAACCCCAGGTCACCCAGATCTGGGCCGACTCCGCATGCGCCGGCCAGCCCATCAACGGGTCCGACGACTTCCTGAACATGACCTTGAACATGGTGTCCGCCCCGCGGGGCGAGGGGCTTCGCCGTCCTGTCCCGTCGGCTGCAAAGCCGAACGCAACCTCGGCTGGATCATGAAATCCCGCCGCAACGTCCGCGAACGACTGCCTCAGCATTCAGGAGCGTAGGGTCCGTCTTCGCCGCGCCGTAGAACGCGTGCAGCCAAGGTCTCAAGGGGACAGGTTCAGTGGGCGTCGGGAGGCGATGTGTTCGTCGAAGGCAATCTGGGCTTGCCCCGATCTCGCGTACGGACGGCGCCGCGTCCGTGCCGCTCGAAGCGGCCCGGATGGTGTCGGCAAGGAAGCAGGCATAGCCCCGTTCGGCGCGAGTCGGCACGGCGGGGAAAGCGTGCCGAAAGCAGGCCGGTGACCGAGCCATTCCCGTCCGCTGCCACCGGGTTCGGAGGTCCCGGTCGTACTGCGTCCCGCCACGGGGATTGGGGCCTGTCCGCATGCCGGCGCAGACTGGGAACCGTCTGGCGAACAGCCCGAGCACCCGATCAAGTTCAGTGGACGTCGATGAAGCCAGTCATGCTACTTCGCAGGGCGATGCTGTCGACCGGGCATGAATCGCCTTCCCCGCAGTCTGGCCGTACGCCCGTTCGCGAGGGGCTGACAGGTGATGCCGCCCGTGCATTTTCGCCGGGCTCGGTAGCAGTGAGGTTGGCGGGCTCTTCAAAGAGCGGGCACGCTTCCACACAGGTTGAGCCACGGGCCAAGCCTCGTGGTGAGCCACCGTCCCGGAAGATCAGGTCCGGGTCTGGTGGAGTGATTCAAGCACCGCAACGGCGCGCGTCGCTATCCGGATAAGCGAGGAGAAAGCGAAGGTTGCAGCGGTTACCTCCGCAGAGTCCGGCCTGCCGCTGGACATCGATACGATCGCAGAGATTGGGGCATGGATGTCGCTCCCGATGGACCCCTTTTTGGAACGACTTTCTTCGGAGAATCGGAACTGGGTTGAGAATCTTCCTGAGGAACAGCAAGCGCAGCTGTTGAGTGCCTGGCAGGAAGAGGGGGGACAGTCGGCGGGTTTGAATCCGCAGACCGCTCCATCCTATGAAAATGCCGATGCACTGATTTCTGAATACAGGCATGGGCGCAGGGAGTTTCGCCACAACTCGTAACTATGAAACACCGCGGGGCGGCATCGGCCTGAATCAAGCCGGAATTTCGGCGATGGGTAGCACTCAGCCTTTTCCATATTGATCAGGTGGCGAGTTCGAGGACGACAACGGCACGGACGACGGGGGGTGAACCTCTTGCGGTCGTGGCGGCCGCCGCCCTGCCTTGCGTACTTCGGGCAGGTCGAACTGCTTGGCCACACCCGTACGCCCTGGACGGGCCCGCACTACGATGCGCCATGCAGTCGGGGCGGACCCGGAGGTCGGGCAGGGGCATGCCCTTGCGGGCCCGAGGGCGCGCGGCGACCGCTCAGCACCTGCAGGCGGAGTGGCGCACGGGGGCCAGGGTTGGCTGGGCTCGCCGTGGATGGCGAGGGCCGGTCCCCTTGATCGCGGTACGACCGGCACGGTCACGGCCCCCGTGTTCGGGTGAGCCGCATGCAAGGCTGCGCCCCCCCAGAGGAAGCCACCCGGACAAGGGGGTGCGGGGCGCCCGCGATGTCCCGCACATCCTTGGCACCCGATGTCAGGAAAGGCCTTCGGGGATGGGGGTGCGGTAGACCCGCCGTCATTGGGAGCGGTGACCCGCGATCCACTCTGTCAGAGAGAGCAGGGTGGTCTCCGCACTGGTGGCCATGTGGTCCCGGAGGGCATGGAGCTCCTCGGGCGTTTCGCCCAGAACGGGGTCGGTGCGCAGCAGTTGCCAGCTCTGCTGGACGATGCTGCCGGTGCCTTGTTTGGAGAAGTGCCAGGCCCAGCGAACGATGCCGTGCTCGGCTCCGCCGACGACGAAGGCGAACACGGAACCCGGATCGGCCTGCACCACTTCGGAGTGAGTGATCCATTCGCGCCCGTCGCGGCGGTTGCGGCCGTTGAAGCGAGCGCCGACCCATGGTCCGTCTCCCGGCTCGTAGATCACTGCTCTGGCGCTCGGGCTCCACGTCTCGATCAATGACACGTCGCTGATGAGTGGATACACGGAGGCCGGCAGCAAGTCGACCCAGCACCGCCTGGTGAAGGAGAAGGGCGTCAGATCAAGGCCGACCAGTGAATTCCGTGGGCCGGGGGCAGCGCTCTGTGTTGTGTTGTTCATCGGCTCTCCCGAAGAGACGGTATAGGGGCAGACGGCCCATCGTGGGGGACGGTACGGAGAGCAGCCAGACCCTACGGATCCGCACCCCAGCAGGGTGAGGCGGGGCTCGGTGGCGCTGCGCATACTCGTTCCATGGACAAGCACGGGCAACTCGCCGACTTCCTACAGGCACGCCGGGGCCTTCTACACCCCGAGGATGTCGGGTTGCAGAGTTACGGCGAGCGGCGCCGGGTCCCCGGGTTGCGGCGGGAGGAACTGGCGATGCTCGCAGGCATCAGCGCGCCCTATTACGCTCGGCTCGAGCAGGGTAAGTCGCGCAACGCCTCGCGTGAGGTACTCGACGCGATCGCAACTGCCCTGCGTCTGGACGAGTCCGAGCGGGCCCATCTGCACGAACTCGCCGGTGCGCCGAAGCGGGGCAAAGGCGTCCCTCGCCCCCGTCCCGAGCGTGTTCCACCAGCTACCCGCGCGTTGCTGTCCGCTCTCAAAGGCACACCCGCCATCGTCCTGGGCCGCCGTAGTGACGTTCTGGCCTGGAACACGCAGGGGCATGCGTTGTTTGCCGGCCATGTCGACCGGGACAGCCCCGCTGAACCGGGCCGTCGGCCGAACATGGCGAGGATGGTGTTCCTCGACGCGCACACCCGGGACCTATATACCGATTGGCTCGCCAAGGCCAGAGCCGTGGTAGGCAACCTGCGCCTGACGGCCGGCCGGTACCCGGAGGACTCCTTGCTGGCCGGACTCGTTGGCGAACTGACCATGCGCAGCCCGGAGTTTGCGGCCATGTGGGCCGATCACCGAATTTTGGGCTGCGACGTCGCCGACTACGAGATGCACCATCCCACGGTCGGGATCCTGACCGTCACCCAGCAGACACTGCAGAGTCCGCAAGGAGACGGGCCAACCGTGGTGATCGTCACGGCCACTGCGGGGTCCCCCTCCGCGACAGCCCTCGGTCTCCTGGCCCACGCCAGCGGGCCGACCGAGACAGCCCAAGATCGCACAGACGCCCAATCCCGCTTCTCCTGACCTGAGAAGCCCCTCTGCAAGACCTTTGTCCGGCCAAGGACGCCCTCAGCGCAGGCACAGGCACCGCGTCCCGCCACTTGTCGGGCTCCGCATACCTCCCGACACACCCCTGGCTGCGGCATGCCCGCATGCCTGAAAACAGAGAAGGAACCCATGCGCAAGCGAATCAGTCTGCTCGCAACAGCCGCGGCGGTGGCCGCAGCGACCCTCGCAGTGGCCTTTCCGGCCGACGCCACCCTGGCGGTCCCGAAGCACCTGGGCCACGTTCGGATCGCCAACCACTTCGACCTGGCCGCGGGCCAGATGCCCGAGAACATCGCACTACTGCCCGACGGCACGGCCAACGTGACCTTCGCCGGCAGCCGCCAGATCGCCCAGATCGCCCCAGGCGGCAGCACCCGCATCCTGGCGACCTTGCCGGCACCCGCCGACGGCGGAGTCAAGACTCCCGCCCTCGGATTCCCCCTCACCACCGGCATCGTCCAGGCTCCGGACGGAAGCACGTACGCGCTGTACGCGACCGGCACCGCTGAGCTGACGGGCCTGTGGCGGCTGGCCCCCGGCAAGGCACCGGAGCGCATCGCCGCACTGCCCGCAAACGGCCTGCCCAACGGTCTGGCGCTCGACCCACACGGCAACCAGCTCTACATCACCGACTCGGCACTCGGCACCGTGTGGGCTGTCCCCCTTTCCGGAGGCCGGCCCACCGCTTGGTCCACCGCGCCCGAGCTCGCTGCGAGCGGCTTCCTAGGAGCCAACGGTGCGAAGGTGCACGACGGCGCACTCTGGGTGACCAACCTTGACAAGGGCACCCTCGTGCGCATCCCGATTCGTCCCGGAAGCCGGGCGGGTGTCCCGCGGGTGAAGGCGACCGGCCTGACCGGAATCGACGACTTCACCTTCACCGGCCGCGGCAACGAGGTGCTCGCCACCCTCAACGCTCCCAATAAGGTCGTACTCATCCGGCCCGACGGCACCCACACCACTGTTCTGGACACCGGCGACGGGCTGCAGAACCCCACCTCCGTCGCGCTGCGCGGCAAGGAGGTGTACGTCCTCAACGCCGCCTACACCACGGCCAAGGACCCCAACCTCCTGCTCGCCCGTATGCAGAGCCACCGGTAGAACCCTCAGTGCCTAACTTGATCTTTACCTATAGATCCGCACGGTGCGTCGTACGTGATCACTCGGAGTGGTAACTGCTGTAAATGCGGGCGGCCTTCGGCTGAGCATGTGATCCGACCGGAACACACAAGCTCAGCGCGAAGGCCGTGGGGATGAGTCTGTCGCATCATGCTGTCCGGCAGGATCCGTTTGCGGGACTGTCATGCTTCCGGGGTGAGTTCTACTCCTGAAGCTTCCCCATGATCTCGGACACTCGATGGTTATGCCGCGAGGTCGTGTTGATGCCGCTGTCGAGCCTCGGCTGGAGTGAGGTGGCCGAAGATCTTGTGCTTGCCCAGGCGGCGGCGGTTGTGGAACGTCTCGATGAAGTCGAAGACCTCGGCGCGGGCGGTGGCCCGGTCGGGCCAGACGCGGGCGCTGATCTCTTCTGTGGGCAGGGCCCAGAAATTCTCCGCAGCGGCATTGTCGAAGTAGGAGCCGGTGCGTCCGCAGCTTTGCAGGAGGCCCATCGCGCTTATGTGGTGGCGGAAGAGGCTGCTGGTGTATTCGCTGCCGCGGTCCGAATGCGCTATGCAGCCGGGCTGGAGACGGCCGGGTCCGGCGGCCATCCTCAGCGCGTCGACGACGAGGTCGGCGCGGTGATGGTCGGCCATCGAGTAGCCGACGACCTCGCGAGTGGCCAGGTCCAGCCAGCAGGCGAGGTAGAGCCAGCCCTCGCCGGTGGGCAGGGCCGTGATGTCGCCGACCAGGTTCGTGCCGGGGATCTCGGCGTGGAAGTCGCGGCCGATCAGATCGGGGGCCGGCTTCGCCTTCTTGTCCGGCCGGGTCAGCGACCGCCGCCTGCGGCGGTGAGCTCCCTGGATGCCGTGCTCGTGCACTTAGTGGGGGCGCCACTCGGGCCGATAGTCCGGGTGGTCGGCGTGCGCCTGCGCGAGGTGCCGCACTGCCATCTCGACGGCCATGCGTTGCGTGCTGGCCGCGTAGCGATTGAATGCGCCGGGAAGACCTTTGCTGGCCTCCGGCGCCGTGTACTGCTTCAGCAGGCCCCGTGTCGCCTCAACCTCACGCAACACGTGTGCCGGGTCGTGCAGGGCGATGTGTTCGGCGCGGGCGGCGTCCTTGTCGGACCCGCCGACTTCCGGGCCGACAGTGACCAGTGGCGGGACGTCGTCGTCCACCGAGGCCGCGGAATAGACGCCCGTCCCCAATGCCTGCCAGCCCTCACTCGTGCCACCGGCGGCAACAGCGGCTGCCTCCTGCTCGTCCAGACGAGCATGGAAGAAGACCAGCAGGTCGGCGATCACGCAGGGCTCCCGGGCTGGTCGGCGGATTCCTCGTCGTGCGGGTAGTCCTGATGCTCGACATAGGGCGCGGCAAGCAGCCGAAGCTGAAATTCGGCGTTCCGGGCGCCCAGCCCAGTGGTTCCCAGATACGGCACCACGGTGTCGTCCAGCAACGCGAGGCGCGCTTCAGCGGCGGCGACAGAGAAGCGAGCGTGCTTGGCGGCGTCCTCGGGTTCGACGCCGAAGCGCTCAGGCTGCGTGACCACCACATTGCTGGCGAAGTGGGCCTTCTCCAGCTCCTCGTTGAAACGAGCCCGTACAAAAGCCACCAGTTCGACGGTCATACGCAGCTCCTTGAGGCGCTGAGCCTGGCCCGCACTCGGCTGATCCGCTCCACGCCAATCTCCATGCCGAGGCCGGCATGGATCGGCTGGTAGATCTGGTCGGTCTCGATCACGCAGGACTCCTGAATTGGTCAATCATCTCTTCGACTGTCACGGCAGCGTTGCCCTTGGCGGCAAGGGTGGTCGTTGTGCTGCGCGGCGAGCAACTTCAGTATCCGACACCCCCGACCCGACCTGACAGTGCAGGGCGAGCCTATGACGTGTCGGCAAACCGGATCACGCACCTGTCGGCTCTCCGCTCGAGCAGAGCTCGGTGCAACGGCCTGACTCCCGGCCGGCCACGAGCGATGGACGGCATCGGCCGGCGGGGGTCGTGCACCGGAGGGCGGTGTCGGGGGCCCCGCGCTGCGGGCCCTGCGTCCACGGGCTTTCCAGGGTTCGCGGCTCCACGTCATCGATTCGTGTCGGCCGTCCCGAGCGGGGGAGAGCAGGTGGTCCACCTGGCCCGCGAGATCGCATGAGTGCGGATCTGCCCAGGAGAGGCCGAGCGCGACCGAGCTATGGCTGCGCGGATCGTCAGGTCGGGGCGGATCCGACCCGTCTCCTGTGCGCGCTCGAGAAGTCGGCCGCCGGCCGATTTCGTGAGTTCGCAGGCATCGTGCAGCCCCGATTGCTCGTTGGCCAGGGCTTCCATGATCGACTACGGCAGCCCCTGGTACGTGGCCGATCCGGCAGCCAGCTCTCTCGGTCACGTCGAGAACGCGGCCCCGGCATCGGGCGACGTGAACAGGCTCTCGGCGCGCTTGCGGAGTGCGCCGAAGTTGGCAATGAGCAGAGTCTCGAGAAGCACTTCGCGATTGGAGAAGTGGCGGTAGAGCGTGCCGATGCCTGGACCGGCGCGGCGCGCGATGTCCCGCAGCGACGCCTCGGTGCCGTGTGCGGTGATGACCTCGCCCGAAGCGGCCAGTAGCAGATCGCGGATCCTGAGCGCGTTGGCGCGCGCGGGCGACGGCAAGTAGTACCTTCCATGAAGCGGAGCGGTGCTCCGTTGACTGCCGGAGCGGTGCTCCGCTATGGTTTCCATCCGGAGCGGCGCTCCGGTCGCCGTCATCTTACGGAGCGGCGCACCGGTGTGCGACCCGTCCGAAGAATGAACCGACGTAGCGGAAGAGAGCTGGTCACGGGAGCCATCGGTTACGCGGACGGCAGCGCTGACTTCTGCCACCCGGGGGAGGGCGGTCGTAGGTGAAGCGCCAGACACCTCCGCACGGGATCGGCTTGCCGTTTGTCCGCTGAACGGTGCACCGCGCTCGCCAACCGACTGCAGCACCGACATGGCGAAAAGGGAGTCGAAGTTGAATTCTTTTGCCCTGCCCAGACGCCTCGCGCCTTTCAAGCCGCACGACGTTCTCCCTGACGGCGTCGTCGATCTGACCCGCATGAAAATCACCTCTCGAGCCCCAGAAGTCCGCGACAAGCCTGGCCGCCCGCTTGTGCCGCGTGGAGGGCCGGAAGGGCAACGTCACGGTCGGGGCCGATGTGGGCCGCTCGTAGTGTGCGGAACTCCCGCTGAGGACACGGCGAACCCGTGGCGCAGGTCGACGCCCGAGTCGGTAATCACATGACGCGAATGCGCAAGGAGACATGCAACATGCACGTGGGAATCATCGGCGTCGGCGCGATCGGTCAGTCTCTGACCGCGCGTCTGGCGTCAGCAGGCATCGAGAACATCACCGTCTCCAACAGCCGGGGGCCGGAGTCCCTGGCACTGTACGTGGAACAGTTCGACGGCCGCGTACGCGCCGGCACCGTCAGGGAAGCGAGTGAAGCCGACCTGGTGATCCTGGCCGTGGGCTGGCAACAGGTTCCCCAAGCCTTGGCCGAGGTGCCCGACTGGACGGGCAGGATCCTCATCGACGCGACGAACAACTACGCCCCGCCCGGGGAGACACCTCCTGACCTCGGGGGTCGCACGTCCAGCGAAATCGTGGCATCCCACGCACCGGGAGCCAGGGTGGTCAAGGCCTTCAACCACCTCGCCGCCGCACTGCTCGGTGAGGATCCTCGCGTCGCCGGAGGTAACAGGGTGCTCTTCTACTCGGGCGACGACGAGTCTGCGAACGAGTCGGTGGGTGCGCTCCTGAAACGGCTCGGCTACGCGGGGATCGCCCTCGGCGGGCTCGTTGAAGGCGGGAAGATGCACGCCCCCCGCAATGGTCCGCTCATCATCAGGAACCTCATCGAGATGTGAGCCCTGAGCGACACCGTCCGTCGATGCCCGGCCCCGGCGACAAGCAGGTTGGTCGGGTTGTGCCGAGCGCAGGACCGCAAGGGGGGGCAGAACGCCGCCGGCAGCGAACCCGATCGTCAGGGTGCGAGGTGGCTCCACCGAAGCCCCGCGGCCTCGCCCGGCCGTCCGCGGCTCAGTACGTGCATCACCCATCAACTTCACAGGAGTACCGCAGTGGCGCTATCCGCAGCCCAAGCTCTGTCCCGTCCGTTCACTCTGGGAGGACTGACCGTCCCCAACCGGATCGTCATGTCTCCCATGACCCGCTCGTTCTCACCTGACGGGATCCCGGGCGCCGACGTAGCCGCCTACTACGCCCGCCGCGCAGCGGCTGGAGTGGGCCTGATAATCACGGAGGGCACTTACATCGACCACCCGTCGGCCGGCGATGACGTAGCTGTTCCTCGTCTTTTCGGGGAGGAGCAACTTACCGGCTGGACCGGGGTGGTCGATGCCGTGCACGCTGCGGGCGGGCGCATCGTCCCGCAGCTGTGGCACATCGGCATGGTGCGGGTACCGGGGCAGTCCCCCTTTCCCGACTCACCTCCGATCGGACCGTCCGGCCTCACTCTCACCGGCGTGGAACGAGGCGGTCGTGCCATGACGAGCGCGGACATCGACGATGTCATCGGCGCCTACGCTCAAGCGGCCTGGGAGGCCGAGCGGATCGGCTTCGACGGAATCGAGATCCACGGCGCGCACGGATACCTCATCGATCAGTTCCTCTGGTCCCTCACCAATCGGCGCACGGACAGGTACGGAGGCAACGCTGTCGAGCGGACACGGTTCGCCGCCGAAGTCGTGCAGGCGATCCGCGAGCGGGTCTCCAAGGACTTCCCGGTGATTTTCCGCTTCTCGCAGTGGAAGGCCAGTGACTTCCATGCCCGCCTCGCCGACACCCCGGACGAACTGCAGGCGGTGCTCGACCCCCTGGTGGACGCTGGAGTCACAGCTTTCCACGCATCCACACGGCGGTACTGGGAACCGGCGTTCGAAGGCTCTCACCTGAACCTCGCAGCCTGGGCCAAGAAGCTCACCGGGCAGGCAGCCATCACGGTCGGCTCGGTCGGCCTCAACGCCGACTTCCTGCAGGGCGGCGCGGGGACCGACGGTCTGGATGCACTGGTCGAAGGGCTGGAGCGGGATGAGTTCGACCTCGTAGCAATAGGCCGGGCGCTCCTGGTCGACCACGAGTGGGCACGGAAGGTCCTGGACAGCCGGGTCGACGGCTTCCTTCCGTTCACACCCGAGGCGGAGAAGACACTTTTCTGATCCCGGCGAAAGGCGGCGTCGAACGCCATCGATCGCGGGCAGCCTGGGCTGGGACCGGCTGCCCGTAGTGAGCTCGGGACTGCGGTACCGAAACCGCAGCGGCCGAAGGCAACCCGCCAGCCACAGGCACCGCCGGATCACATGCCTCTCGGGCGTACGAACTGAGCGCCGGCCGTCCCCGAAGTCTTCGCAGGCCGGGAGGCTCTTTGCAATATGGATGTGGCGATCGGTGCCGCGGGACGGCCGGGATAGCCACCAGCGATATCGGTGCCTACCTCGGCCTGGACATCGGCAAGGGGCGAACATCACCGGGTCCGGGTCGGCGTGCACCTGGGGCTGTGGTGGGGGCGGCTGGGACGGTCGCTCATTCCCGCCTCGCCGAGTTTGCGGTATCGCCCGGCCCACCGCTGTACCGCGGTTGGCGAGACCTGGAACCGCTCGGCCGCCCGGCGCAGGGGCTCATCCGTCATCGACCACGCAGCGGGCCTTGCCGCAGACGTCCGGTCTCGGTCAGGGGTGCATTACGGTGGGGCATGAGGGCCTTTCGCGCTGGTGTAGACGTCGCAATCCACACCGAACCCGGAAGGCCCTCACTCGTTCAAGATCCCCAAACTGTGATCACTGCCGCCGCACCCAACCTCCGTGGACGGAACACCTGCTGTGACCGCGAAGGTTCACCGGGTCCCGGCGGTCAGGGTGAGCTCCGAGTTGGGATGGTCTGGTCAGCGGTGGAGGGAGCCTGTCGTGCCCCCGCTCTGCGACGATTGCTGAGTGAGCAAGCAAGAGTGGGACACATTGACCAAGTCTGAAGAAGCCTTCATGGTCAATTCCTATGAGATCGACATCCTGCCTGGTGTCTGGGGCGATCTCGACGAAGCCGACCAGTCTCGACCGGTCAACGAGCTGGCGCGAATCTTGCTCGATCTCATCGATCGCGGGTGGATCGAGGTCCGCCGACTCGCGCCGTGGACCTCCCCCGCCGGGAAGAACGGCTTCCAGCCCGGCGAGCTGGTGCCTCGTGATCAGCTTCCGGCGATTCTCGAAGACGCGGCCAACTGGGAGTATCCCGAAGATGGCAACTGGATTGGCGCGTTGACCCTTGTCGAGACCGAGGCGGGAAAGAAGATCACTCGTCTTTCTCCCGAGGAGATGGCCGAGTAGGCCGTCATGGCGGGAAGCCTCAGGCCGCGGCCAACGATCGGCCGCCCCAGCGGAGGCCCTTCTCGCTGGGGATGCGGGCTCGTTCGCGGCGTTGGGCGGCCAGGAGGTCGGGGTGGCGGGCGCTGGCATTGCGCCAGCGCAGATGGCCGTGCAGCTCGCGGGTCTGAACGGTGTGATTGGGGTGGTTCGAGTTGGCCAGGGTGAACTGCCGCAGCGGCCCGAAGTGCGCCTCGATCGGATTGGCCCAGGAGGCGTTCGTCGGGGTGAAGCACAGCTCGACTTTGTTCTTCCACGCCCACCGGCGGATCTTGGCGCCCTTGTGGGCGGAGAGGTTGTCCATGATCACGTAGATCGGGGCGCCGTCGGGGCGAGCGGCGCGGATTGACCTGAGCGCGGCCAGGCTGTTGGTGGTGCCCTTGCGGTGGCGGTTGACACCCCAGAGGGTGTCGTCGCCGATGGAGTAACAACCGTGGAAGTAGGTCGCGCCGTGGGTGCGGTGGTAGGTCGCCGGGACCCGGTCGGGCCGATCCTGCTCGGCCCAGCAGGATCCGCCGGTCGGGCGTATGCCGAGCGGCCCGAACTCGTCGAATGCGAAGACGCGGTCAGGGAAATGGTCCATGACGTGCTCGATCCGGTCCAGCTTGGCATCGCGGTCAGGATCGGTGGAGTCCTTCCAGGTCTTGGTGCGCTGGAAGGTGACGCCGCGACGGGCGAGCAGGCACCGTAACGCCTCGCGGCCTATCCGGATCACACGGCCGTGTACGTGGCGCAGGTAGGCGGAGAGTTTGCGGATGGACCAGCGAGTGAAGGGCTGGCCGAGCTTGGTCGGGCGGGTGGTGGCCGTCTGGATGACGAAGTCCTCGTCGTCAGGACTGAGCAGGCGGGGACGGCCTCCCGCTCACTGAGGGTCCAGGCAGGCCAGGCCGATCTCGTTGAACCGGTGGATCACATCGCGGACGGTGTCCTCGTCGGCCTGGACCAGCTTCGCGATCGCCGGGGCCCGGTTCCCGCCGGACGACAGGTCCTTCACGATCCTGACCAATAAGCGGTTGCCAAAGCGGACGAACCACATGACGCCGTTATTCAACGTCGCAGCGGTGGGGCCTGTCAGGTTGTGGCCTGTCTTCGAGCTACGTGGTGTGGTCCGTTGGCCTGAATATCGCCCCTGGCGGTGGCGAGTGGGCGATGAAGCGGGCAAAGGTGCCTTGCGTCAGCGAACGGACTCCCCGAAATGCGACGCGCATCGTTCTCGGAGAATCATATGATTGACAGACGCACCTTTGGCACGGCTCTTGGGGCGGGAGTAGGGGCGGCGGCTCTCGCCGGCCTCACCACCGGTTGCGCGACGGGCACATCCGACGCGGGCCGTGCCCTTGGCGGCGGTCCGGGTCAGGAGACCCCGGGGGAGGAGACGACCTTCGGTCCGCTGAAGCAAATCAAGGCGGGCGAACTGAACGTCGGATACGTGGAGCAGGGACCTCGGCGAGGGCCCGCCGTGATCTTGATGCATGGCTGGCCCTACGATATCCACAGTTACGAGAAGGTCGCGCCGCTGCTCGCGGAGCAGGGCTACCGCGTCATCGTCCCGTACTTCCGCGGACACGGCACGACCCGATTCCTGTCGGGCGGGACGCCAAGGACGGCGGAGCAGGCTGCGTTCGCTCTCGACATCATCGCCCTCATGGACGCCTTGGGCATTGATAAGGCGATCCTCGGTGGTTTCGACTGGGGGTCGCGGACGGGCGACATCATCGCAGCGCTCTGGCCTCAGCGGGTTAAGGCTCTAGTATCCGTGACGGGCTACCTGATCACTAACCTTGCCGCCAATAAGAAGCCATTGCCCCCCAAGAATGAATGGGCATGGTGGTACCAGTACTACTTCGCCACGGAGCGAGGGCGGCTCGGCCTCGAACAGAACAGGAAGGATCTGGCGAGGCTCATTTGGAAGTTCAACTCGCCAACTTGGGGATTCGACGAGGCAACCTTCGATCGCACCGCCTCCGCCTTCGACAATCCAGACTACGTTCCCATCGTGATTGACAACTACCGCTGGCGGCTCAGCTTGTCGAAGAGCGATCCGCGCTATGCCTCCGTCGAGCAAAAGCTTCAGGCAAGTCCCGTGATCACGGTCCCGACGGTCACACTGGACGGTGCACTGGATCCCTTCACTCCCCCGGGAAACGGCTCCGCCTATCGGGACAAGTTCACCGGTCCGTACTCGCATCGAACTCTCAAGGGCATTGGCCACAACGTGCCGCAGGAAGCGCCCCAGGCCTTCGCGCAGGCCGTCGTCGATGCCGACAGTCTCTCTCTTAAAGCTGAGGGATCGGGAAAGTAGCCGATCTCCTCGAGCCCAATGCTCCAGCTGTAGATCGCGATCTTCGTAGTGACGGTCTGCCGGGCGGCAGCGGCCGGCTTGGTTTTGGTAGCCATAGGGTGCCGGGATGATCGCGATGCCAGAGGAGTTCGCACAGAGCACCGTCAACCGCGAGGGGGTGGCAGGGTCCGCGTGGCTCGCCGAGCTGCCCGGGATCGTTGCGGAGTTGCTGGGGCGCTGGGGGTGCGTGCCGGATGGCGAGGTCATGCACGGGGGAGTCGGTGTCATCGTTCCGGTACGGCGGCGGGCTGGGGAGAGCGCCGTGCTGAAGGTGTCGTTTCCGCATCCGGGCAACGTCCATGAGCCGGACGCGTTTGTTGCGTGGGGCGGGTGCGGTGCCGTCTTGCTGCATGAGCGCGACGACGAGAGGTTCGCGATGCTCCTGGAGCGGGTCCAGCCGTCGACCCTGGCGGAGGTCGAGGACGGCGACGAGGTCGCGACGGTCGCCGGGCGGCTCAATCGACGCCTGGCCATCTCCGCTCCGCCCGGCCTGCCCCGGCTGCGTGAGCAGGCCGATGCCTGGGAGGAGCAGCTGCGCGAGGGTGCCGAGGAACTGACGCATGCACTGCCGCGTCAGGTGCTGGATGCCGCCGTGGCGACCGTTCGGGAGCTGGGACGGGTACAGCCGGACACGCTCGTCCATGGCGACCTCCATGCCCGGAACATCCTGCGTGCCGGGCGCGAGCCGTGGCTGGCGGTCGACCCCAAGGGATACGTGGGAGATCCCGCCTACGACGGCGGCACACTGCTGAAGTCCCGCGCGCTGGCACTCCTCGAAGCGGATGACCTGCGCAAGGCTGTCCATCGGGTCTTGGACGTCTTCGCCGAGGCCGCGGAACTCGACCGTGAACGCGTCCAGCGTTGGGCCCAGTTCCATGTCGTCCAGGCTTCGATCTGGGGCCGCCGCCACGGTTTTCGTCTCGCCCGCAGCGGACCGCGGCTGGACTGGCTCACCGAATTCGCCGACCGCCTGGCTGAGTTGCTCACCTAACGCTCGTACACAGCCGGACGGATCGAGAACTCCCAGGTCGCCGTTCACCTCGTCGACCTCGTCGACCTCGTCTAAGCCGGCGCTCGGGGACGCGCGGCGCTGGACCGGGAACTGTGCATCCCGCGCTCCTGGACATGCGACCCGGGCAGCGGGCGGTGAGGACACCGTCTTCGCGACCAATCCGGAACTGGCCCACACGATGATCGAACGTTTCCTGGACGCCGGACACCGCGTGGGCTGGGTCACCGGGACGAGGTCTACGGCGGCCACCCGAAACTGCGCACGGCTCCGGAGGGACGCGGCATCGGCTACGTCCCTGCGGTGTCCTGCTCGGCCGAAGGGACCACCGGTGCAGCACCTTCCGCGCCGATGCCCTGATGAAGAAGGTGCCGAAGCGAGCCTGGCAGAGACTCTCGGCCGGACGCGGTGCGAAGGGACAACGGTTCACCGACTGGGCCGTCATCGATCTCACCGAGGCGGCGCCGGGCCGCTGCCAGCTCCTGATTCGTCGCAACCGCACCACCGGTGAACTCGCCTACTACCGCTGCTTCTCACCTCAGCCCGTGGTGTTGACCGAAATGGTCCGGGGGCGCCGGATCAAGATGGCGTGCAGGGCGAAGGCCTGTTCCACGACGTAGCGGAGCTTGTCCGTGCCCGCGATGTCCGGGGACCCGTTGCGGGAGTGGACGGGCAGGATCCGCCGGTGGCGTAGTTCGTCGCGGTGGGCGTTGGAGCCGTAGCCCTTGTCGCCGAGCAGGGCTTCTGGGCGTCGAACGCCGTCGTCCTCTTCAACACCCGCTACATGGAAGCCCGGTCATCAAGCTGCGCGGGGACGGCTTCGACGTCCGCGATGAGGATGTGGCCCGCCTCTCGCCGTTCGCGCGGCACCACATGACCGTGCTCGGCCGGTACTCCTTCCAGCTCCCCGACCTGCCCGGGGGACTTCGGCCCCCACGAGACCCGGGAACTGGCAGCGAGCAGTGAGTCGTGCTGTCAGACCCGACGGATAGCGTTACCTCTGAGGGCACGCTTCCGGGCTGTCACAGCCCGTTGCACCGCCGAACACGCTCGCCGAGAGAGAATTCCATTGAAGAGCCTGCCGCAGACGGAAAACACCCTGCTGATCCGCACTGACTTTTCCGACCAGCCAGCTTGGCAAGCCCTCCACACGGCAATCACGACGCCGAACGAGGACGACTTCCTTGCGCATGTCCACATAGTGGACGATCCTGCCTACAGCGAGCTGACGACCGAGCAGGTCACCTCGCTGGCCCCCGCCGGGGGCTTCTTGTTGATCGTGGCCGACAAGACCGCCCTCACCACGCCGGAGATGCCGCTGCTCGCTGTCCTGCCCTACGACGAGGATGACGACGACATAGAGCAGGAGCACGGCGAACTGCGAGTCATAGCCGAGGAACTGTGGTCCATCGAGAACAATATCTCCATGGCCAACATGGACTGGGAGTCATTCGTCGAGGCCGCGGACGACGACGGCGTCTTCCGGGGCTTCTGATCTGAGGCGACAGGCGTTTGCGACGGATCACGACCCCAGCGTGCATATCTAGTGTGATGCGCCAGAAATCCTGATGGCTATTTCTGCTCTGTTTGCTGGTTGGTGGTTCCGACCTTGGCGAGGCAGCCGGCGAGGGAGTTGAGTATCTCGTCGGCGGTCCAGGTGAAGGGCCGTGGATTCTCGTTCCGGGTGTCGATCCACGCGGCGATGTCGTCCTCCAGTGCCTTCACGGACCGGTGGACGCCCCGGCGGATGACCCTTGTCGGTCAGCAGGCCGAACCACCGCTCGACCTGGTTCATCCAGGAACCGGTCGGCGTGAAGTGGACGTGGAAACGTGGGTGTTTGCCGAGCCACGTCTTGTTGTGGGTGGCGTAGTTGTCACACACCAGGTGCACCTCGAGCTCGGCGGGCACCGCCTTGTCGATCCGGATCAGGAACTTCTTGAACTGGATTGCCCGGTGGCGGCGGTGCAGCGCCGATATGGCCGTGTCGTCAGCGATGTTGAAGGCGGCGAACAAGCTGGTGATGCCGGGCCGGTAGTGGTCCTGGGTCCGGCGTTCGGGCATGCCCGGCATCATCGGCAAGACCGGCTGAGAGCGGTCCATAGCCTGAATCTGGGACTTCTCGTCCACGCAGAGCACCAAGGGCTGTCCCGTAATCCCTGGCGGGCGCGCGACGACAGCTACGGCACCTCGCCGCGTTGTCGGAACGCCCGAATACCTCCAGTCTGCGCACGTCCCTCCGCCCTGCGATGCACCGCATCTGACGCCGCGCGCTGATCCATTAGGGATAACGGGACAGCCCATAGCCTTCTCGGGCGGGTGGTGATACAGGCCGACGACGTCGACGACCTTAGCGACGAAATGCGGGTCGGTGGACATTTTGAACGAATCCTGCAGGTGGGGCTTGAGGTCGAATTTTTCCAGATCCGGCGGCTGCGTGCGTCTCCACTCAAGCGGTGGGCCGGACGCCCGCGTCGAGCGCGCTCCGGATGGCCCGGAGGTGGCGTGCGACCGGGCCGAAGGAGACGAGGCCGCTGCCGGCGCCCGCCGACTCGTCGGCTGCCGCACGGAGTTCGTCGTGGGCTCGGCGCAGGACCGGCTCGTGCCCCACGGCCGCCGCCGCCCGGGCGAGTAGGCACCAGAGAGCTTCCTGGAGGAGGTCGTGCGGAGGGCGGGGAACAACGGTGAGCGCCTGCCTGGCCTGCTCCGCGGCGCCGGAGGCGGCCAGCATCAGGGGGGCGAGCCACGGCTGGTAGGGACCGGCGTGGAGGCTGGCGAGGACCTCGGGTTCGGGCAGGGCGTCGCCTCGCATGATTGGGACCAGGGCGACGAGGACGGCCGCTCCCCGCGTGAGGCCGGGCATACCGCAGTTCGCCGTCGTGTCGAGGAGTTCCGCGTACCGGGGGCTGGCTGCCCTCCAGCCATCGGTCTCGCTGGTGCGAAGGGCCCGGTACCAGGACGTGAACACCCTGGCGAGCGGCCTTTCCTTGCGGTGCGCGAGCCGGTCGATCTCTTCGGCCTCGGCGTCCGCCGCCGCGAGGTCGCCCGAGCCCGCGCATGCCTGGAGCCGGATCAGCCGTCCAAGGACCTCGTGGCCGGGCAGTTGGTGATCGACGGCGAGCCGGGTCAGTTCACCGCCGAGTGCCACATCCGCGCGTACCACCACGAGGGCGCCAACGTCGTGATCGCCGGCATCTCGGAGGATCGGGGGCGCGCCCTCGACGCCGAACTCGGCGACCGCGCGCTGTTCGTCCGCCTCGACGTCACCGACGAGGACTCCTGGGGAGCCGCGATCGAGGCGACCGAGGAGCGCTTCGGCCCGCTATCCGTCCTGGTCAACAACGCTGGAGTGCAGAACCCCGCAGCGCCGGTCGAATCCACCCACCGGCGCGTGTGGGACCGCATCCTCGACACCAACCTCACCGGCACCTTCCTCGGCATCAAGGCGGCCGTCCCCTCGCTGCGCCGCAACGGCGGCGGTGTCATCGTCAACATCGCCTCCACCTCCGGCATGGGCGGCACGGCCTTCTACGCCCCCTATGTGGCGGGCAAGTGGGCGGTCCGAGGTCTGACGAAGACCGCCGCCCTGGAACTCGGCCGCGACGGCATCCGCGTCAACGCCATCCACCCCGGGGTCGTCGCCACGCCGTTCATCACCGAGCCCGCCGTCGGTAGCGCCGTCCCGATTTCGGACTTCTACACCCCCGAACCATTCGCTATACCACGACTGGGTGAGCCCTCCGACGTCACCCGCGCGTTGCTCTTCCTCAGCTCCGACGAGGCGTCCTTCGCCACCGGATCGGAGTTCGTGATCGCGGAGGCCTGCTTCTCGGTCCCTCCCTCAAGTACGAGGCCGCCTGACGGGGCCCGGCGGCGGACTGGAGCGGCGAGGCACTGGACCGGGCCTGGACCGCTCCTGGCGCGCCATCGCACCAGAGCCACGGAAGCACCCTCGTCGTATCCCAGCCCGGCGATGCCCGCTTGCAAGTAGCGCTCCCGCTCACCAGCCAACTCACACACGGCTGTGACTGAGCATCACCGTTGGCACCACTC
This sequence comes from Streptomyces sp. NBC_01341, assembly GCF_035946055.1. Taxonomy (NCBI): domain Bacteria; kingdom Bacillati; phylum Actinomycetota; class Actinomycetes; order Kitasatosporales; family Streptomycetaceae; genus Streptomyces; species Streptomyces sp. NBC_01341. The sequence continues at coordinate 7,287,248 of NZ_CP108364.1, forward strand.
GTCAGCTCACGTGCTCAGTGAGGTACTCCTGCGCGTGGGCCCCGTACGTGTGGGGCAGTTGTCCGTGGGTGGTGCTCAGCTCAGCCGCGGGGAACTCGTGGTGGCCAGTGGGCGCGGGTCGGTCTGTCGAGATGTTCGGCCCGCAGGGCGAGCCGCCGGTCTGTGTGAGGCCGGACGTGGCGCGCATTCGTACCTCGTGGGGGTTCGCGACCGTACGGTCCCGAACCCCCACGAGGGGATCAATTTCGTCGGCGGTTGGCCGGGGGTCACGCTTCCTTGAGCTTGTTCACGATCCACTCGCCGAGTTCGCGGGTCATGGTGGTGTGGCCTTCGTTGGTGGTGGCGCAGTGGTAGGCGTGGAGGTCGCTGTGCTGGGGGTCGATCTTGCTGTAGAGGGCGTCGGGGTTGTCGATGCGGGCTGAGGACACTGCGCTGATGGTGGGGACGAAGGTGGAGGCGTTGTGCGTGAGTTCCGCCTCGGTCTTGTTGACGAGGCCGGCGAGCATGGCAGCGATGCCGAAGTTGGCGGCGTCGTTGAAGGCGGGGGCCTTGGGGAAGAGTCCGCCAGGTGCACCGCCGAGTTCGGGGAAGCCGGTCGTGCGGATCTCTGTCGGTTCCTGACCAGGCTTGTCCATTCGGGCGACGATCTGCGAGCCCGTGCCCTGGGCGTCGAGCCGACCGATCAGCTGCGGTCCAGGCTTCCATCGCGCAGTCGCCGGCGGGGATGTTGTTCCCGGTGCCGGTGCCATTGGCGACGCCGAGCAGGCGGGGAATCTGGGGCCAGTCGCCCATCCGCTCCAGGGCTTCCAGGAAGTCGGTCCGGTCCTGGTGCTGGCCGCCGGCGACGTCGAGGTTCGTCCCGGTGGCGCTCTCCAGGTGCCAGCGCAGCATCTGGCGCGCGGCGGGGCTGTTGACCAGGTTGGAGAAGGAGTTGAGGACCGGCTTGCCGGGGCCTCCCCAGTTGTCCTTCACGTAGTGGGCGAACGCCTGGACGCCCAGGGGCAGCCCCGCACCGCGGTGCGGGGTGTCGTAGGAGAGGTAGGTGGCGGTTTCGTGGCGAATCCGCTGGCGCTCCAGCTTGGTCAGGGCGTAGCGGGTGATCAGCCCTCCCATGCTGAAGCCACCGACGGTCAGTGGGTGCTCGCCCTCGCGCTCGGCGATCGTCCGCATGATGCACTGGATCGCGACTTCGGCGTTGTCGAGGATGGAGGCGGTGCGGTCGGCGAAGCCCAGAAGTACGACGTCGAAGCCGGCCTCGCGCAGCGTGGAGACGAACGGGTACTGGCCGTTCTGCAGGCCGTCGTACAGATCGTCGACCTTGGTCCCGCCGGGGGCGAAGCCGTCGGCGATGATGACCGGACGCTTGAGCACCTTCTCACCGGGTGAGCTGCAGAAGATCCAGGCGGTCCCGGTGGTGGTCCTGCTCTCCAGGTCCCACTTCGTGTCCCAGGGGGCGGCGGTGCGGCTGCGGAGGAAGCCTCTTCAGAGGTACCCCAGATATTGACGACAGGCTTGGACATGTTTCGGCGTCTCCTCGGCAGTGCGGATGATCATGGCGATCACCGCCCTCGTGCCGACGCGTACGCCCGCTTCCTATCGGAATGCGGTGAGATCACTCCAACGGGTAAGAAAAGCCCTGCTTGTGGCTACCCACCCGCGCACTTCACGTGGCGGGCGAGCTGAGGGCCGAGAACTCTGCGAGCCAGAACCACCTCGCCAGAGGGCGTTCCGGCGTTCGAGGTCGGCGGCGCTCAGCCGTATTGTGCGGCTCGAACGGGTCCGCTCCCAGTGCCGTCGGCCCCAGCGCGAGCAGCGCGCTCACTATCCCGCTGCCCTGCATGCCATCTGTCGCCCAAGCGTCAACCATCGCGCACAGTTGCAACGGTGTGACCGAGTGCTGTAGTTGGCCCGACCGGCCAAGTCCGCGCTCAGGACACCGCTGTCCTGCGGCACGCCGCTGACAGCGCCGGGAGCCGGCTCCGCCACAGGAGACGAGGGTGGACTGCGCTCAATCCCCCAATCGGATTGTCAACTTTCCTGTACAGCTAAGGGCTTTCCCGCGCCGAAGCCCGGCTTCGGCGTTCGACGCGGTGAGGCGGGGCCGGGTCTCACCCGGCCGTATGGATGTTCCCGGCCGGGGCCGGCCCTCCTCCCTGGGCACGATTGGCCTGGGTGACCCATGAGCGGCGGTTCACGTGCTGCGCCGGTCGTGGGTGTGCTGGCGGAGCTGGTCGGTGTGCTGGGTCAGGGCCTCGATGCGTTCGGTGAGGCCAATGTCCTCCGGTTGCAGGTGGGCCCGGAAGCCGGTCAAGGGTCGTACGAGGCGGGCGGCATCGCTGTCGGCGAGGGCCAGGTTCAGGTCGCCGACAGCTTCTGCGGCACTGTCGGGGAGGTTGGTGAGGGCGGTGATCTGTGCGGCGAGGCGGCGGAGGTCGGCGGCATTGTCGCGGGCCCAGGCGGTGACGGTGCGGTCGGCGGCGCGGGTGTCGCGGGTGGCCTGGACACGCTCCTCGCCGGTGCTCCCGGCGGTGCCGGGGCGCAGCCTCAGGTAGCGGCGTTCGGCAGCCTGCCGGCTGGCGACGCCGAGGGGTGCGGCGAGGTCGGCCCAGCTCGCGCCCTGCTCGCGGGCGGTTTCGATCAGTGCGCTCTCCCAGCCTGCGAGCTCCTCGCGGATGTTGCGCAGCATCAGCAGCGCGGTCAGTGCCGGGTGCGGGCCGGAGTCGGTTGTGGGCGGCGCTGTGGCTGTCGGTGTCCCGGCGGAGGAAGCCTGTGCGTCCTTCACGGACTGGTTGATGGCATCCAGGGCAGCCGCGGCGGCAGGGAAGGGGATGGGTGAGGTGGGCGGGGCGGATTCGTTCATGGGGTTCTCCGTCGCTATGTCATCCTCCCGATGACTCCTTGCTTGTCATCACTTCGATGACATGCTACAACGGATGCACGTTGAAGCGCATTGGCAGTTTCTGCCTGAACCAACTGGAGGTGTTTCGCGATGTTGATGCGCACTGACCCGTTCCGCGAGATGGACCGGATCGTCCAGCAGATGTCCGGTACCTACGGGACCTGGTCAAAGCCGTCGGTGATGCCGATGGACGCCTACCGCGAGGGCGACGACTACGTGATCGCCTTCGATCTCCCCGGCGTGAGCGCCGACGCGATCGACGTCGACGTCGAGCGGAACATGCTGACCGTGAAGGCGGAACGCCGCCCGGTCGCGAAGGCCGACACCGTGAAGGTGGAACTCTCCGAGCGGCCCCTGGGTGTCTTCTCCCGGCAGATTGTCCTGGCCGACTCCCTGGATACCGAACGCATCCACGCCGACTACGACGCAGGTGTCCTCACCCTGCGCATCCCGATCGCCGAGCGCGCCAAGCCCCGCAAGATCGCCATCCGCGCGGACGCCACCCACCGGCAGATCTCTACCTGAACCGGATCTGCTCACCGCGCCTGAACGTGGCCTTCGGGCGCCCGGCCCAGCACTTTTCTGTGCGCGTGACGGTGCGGCCGCCACGCCGGCCGCACCCCACGGCGCGCGCTCTGCGCTGTACGCTCTTGCCCCGACCCGCGGACCGCCTTCCTGGGCACTCCGCGGGACGGGGAAAGGCATCCAGTCACCCAGTGAATACCCCTTGGGGGTGTCGCCGGGACTGAAGCTTCCCGGGGAGTCCTCACCCCCGTACCTTCCTCGTCAACGAGGCCTAGTGGCTCAACGGGGAGGCGTTCGAGGCACCGCACCTGCCGGACACGATCGGCGACTGCGACAAGTTCGGCGTCCTGGGGGTCGCCAGCGTCGACCTCCGCCACCTGCAGCGCCTGTCCGGACCGAAGTGTGTTCTCGCGGATGCCCCGGAGGTCCACGAGTCGTGGATCTCCGGGTCCACGGAGCGGAGCCGCGTCTGCCGTTGCCGGCGTGGTGCCCGCCGGCGTGTGTGCCTTTCCTCTTCGTCCTGAAGGTGGGCCGGTAGCGGTTTCCGAGCTGTCGCAGACCATGAGCCCCGCAACCCTTCGGGCCCACAGCGCTTCGCCCCGCTGCGCGACTGCGCAGCGGGGCGAACCTGCACCGGTTCAGCCAACAGTCCAAAGGTGTTTCGCCTTGGGCCGGGCGGTCGTCATCAGTGCTCGCGGGCGACCTTGCGGCGGCGTGCGGTAACGAACAGGCCGCCTCCCAGGGCAAGAAGGACTGCTGCTGTGCCGGCCGCCACAGGGACGGCGTTGCTGCTGCCGGTGTGGGCGAGCGAGCCGTTTCCACTGTCCGATGTGCTTGGTGCGGCCGCTGCCGTGGAGGACGCCGGGGTAGTGGCTGGCGGCGTGGTCGCCGGAGCCGTGGTCGTGGCCGGCGGCGTGGTCGCCGGGGCAGTGGCCGTGGCCGGCGGTGTGGTTGCGGGTGCTGTGGCGGGCGGTGTGGTCGCCGGAGCCGTAGCCGGGGGTGTCGTCGCCGGAGCCGTCGCCGGGGGCTTGGTGGGCGCGGCCTCGCAGGTGCGCGTTCCCCCGTGCCAGGCGGCGATAAGGTTGTCGCCGAATACCGGGTGGTTGGGTCCTTCGGGAAGGTCGCCGCTCTTGCCGTCGTGTTTGGTGTTACCCACGTAAAGGTCGACCTGAGCGAAGCATTCAGGGGCGGGCACAGTGATGTCGAGCGTGGCGTGCTCGTGGCGGCCGACAGTGACGGTGTCGAAGTCCTGGAACGCCTGCTTGCCGGACGTCTGCCAGGTCGCCCCGTGGGCTCCGTAGGAGGCGAGTGAGACCGTGCACGGGTGATCCCTCCGGATCCCACGCACACCGATCTGTACCGTCCCGTCGGTGCCGGTCCTCAGCGCGTTGGTCCTGTACTCGGCCGCCGACATCCAGGTGTCGCCGTCGGGCGAGAACTGGCAGAAGGCGGCGTCATTTTTGCCCGCGGTCGGGGTGGACTGATACCTGGTGTGGTCGGACCCGCGGGTCCGGTGGCCGTCAGCGTGTGCCGTGGTCGCGCCTATCGCGGTCACGGCCAGCACGGCCGTGGTGGTGGTCATGAGGGCCCGCAGGACCCCATGACGTGCTGCAAACATGAATAGATCCCCATCTTGTTTCGACGCCCTCGGCGTGCCTGGCGCACGTAGCCGCACGGGCGAAGTGCCGGACTCCGGCAACGGAACCGGGTCTTAACAGCTGTTGAGTCGGCAGGTGACGTTTCTGAGTGGTTGCCAGGCCTGCCGTAGTGAGCAACTCGAGACCACTTTTACTCGATCTTGTGTCTCCTGTCCAAGCTGCCCGCGAAAACATGTTGGCACGTCAGCTGCCGGAGTAGACACACGAGACACTGGATCCTGGGGATCTGAGAACGGACATCTCGTGGTCATGAAGAACTACCCGCCGGAGTTCAAGGCAGACGCGGTCGCGCTGTACGAATCGCGGCCCGATGCGGCGATCAGGTCGCTCGCCGCCGATCCGGGGATCAATCCAGAGACCCTGCATAATTGGGCCGGGCTGCCGGAGCAAGCCGTCCAAAGGGACCCTGACGCAGGAAGCGGCCCAGCCGCCGACCCCGCTGGAGGCCGAGAACGCGGCTTTGCGGAGGAAGGTCCGGGAGCTCGAGGAGGAACGCGAGAGCCCGAGGAAGGCCGCCAAGTGTTTCGCCGGGGCGATGCGCTGGTGAAACACTTCCGGTGCGTCGCTGGCCAACAGCGCCGCTACGGCGTGAAGCGGCTCTGCAGCGTCCTCGGTGTCAGCTGCTCGAGCTTCTACGACTGGCGCCTGACAGTCACGGACCGGGCCGCCCGGCAGGCGGCCGACGCACGGCTGGCCGCCCGGACAAGGGCGGTGCACCAGGAATCGGACGGCACCTACGGAGCCCCAAGAATCACCGACGAGCTCCGCGAGACGAACGGTGAGGCGGTCAACCACGAGCGTGCCGCCAGGACCATGCAGGCGACCGGGACCGAAGGTGTCGGGTTGCGCCGCCGGCACCGCACCACCACAGTGCTGACCCAGCACGTCCAACTCCGCCTCGACGCAGGGCTTCAGGTCTACTTCGCTGATCCCCACAGCCCCTGGCAACGAGGCACGAACGCGAACGGTCTGGTGCGGCAGTACTTCCTCAAGGGCACCGATCTGTCGCGTTGGAGCGCCGACGAGCTCCAAGCTGTCGTCGCCACCCTTAACAACAGACCCCGCAAGACCTACGGATGGAAGACGCCCGCCGAAGCCCTAAACGAGCACCTACTATCCCTCCAGGAAGCTGGTGTTGCGACGATCAGTTGAGTGCGAGCAGTACATGAGCAGGACATTCGCCGAAGCCTGCAGGTCAGCAGGGGTTCGGCGAAGCATGCCGGGTTTCGGGACACGGATCTTCTCCAGCACCGGTTGGATCTGGGTGCAGTCCGCCCGCTGGCCTGGTGTGACGATCAGGGTCAGAGGGCGGCAGCGGTCGTCCGCGCTCAGGTGGAGCTTGGTGGTGAACCCGCCGCGCGAGCGGCCCAGGCCCTCACCTCCTGCACCATCTCCGCCAGGCGGGCGACGAGACCTCGCCATGGGGTCTCGTCGAGACCGGTAGATAGAGACCAGGCCAAGAATCTCTAGCCCGCTCTTGTTCTCCCGTATCCGGCACGTGCGAGGCGCGGCGCGTGCCGTCTGCCTTGGAACAGCGGGCGGGGTGGCAGCTTGACGGCTGGTCACCCTCGCCGACAGGCGAATGTCCTCGGCGTGGAGCTACGTGAGTGCCTGCAGGAGTTGTTGCTCGCGGTCCGCGCTCAGGCCGGCCCGGCGGGGCCGGTTCAGGCCCTGTTCGCGTTCCCAGCGCAGGGTGTCCTCCAGCAGGTCTGCCCGCGTGCGATGGCGCAGGCCGGCCACCGTCGCTGCGGCGCCGCTGCGGGCGCCGAAACGGCGAAGCCCGCATCAGCCACCCACAAGGCGAGGGACTCCGGGCCCATGGCCTGGAGCACCTTCTGCCCCAGCAGCCAGTCGTCGTCCGACCTCACTACCGCTCCGGTGTGCCCGCCGATCTCCCGCGACAGCGTGATCCACTTCCCGAGGGACACGGCCGGCCCGACCTTGTATGTCCCGGTCGTCCCTCGCTCCGCGCAGTCGTGCAGCCACGCTGCGAGGTCCCGTGCGTCGATCACCTGTGTCGCCGGTCCCGAAGAGGCCGGCACCAGCAGCGGGGAGCGCGGCTCGCGGGCCGAGCGGGCGACCCAGTAGTCGGAGCGGCCGCTGTGGTCACCGGGCCCTCCGATGATGCCCGGCCGTGCTTTGAGGAGCCGATCCCCCAGCACGGCCGCCGCAGCCTCCTCGCAGGCGACCCCGCGCCGGCCGCGACGCCTCCACTCTCACCGCGGGCCAGACACGTCACCCGGTGCCCGCGTTCAACTGCCTGCCGCGACAACTCGCGGCCGACCCATGCCGTTCCACCCAAAACCAAGATCTTCATCGACTCACTGAAACATGATCCCCAGGACCGGGCAGCCCCGATTCGCCGAGGGCATAGCAGCCCCGCGCCTCAGCGGCGACCAGGTCCCCGCGCTGCCCCGGAGCAAGCTCATCCTTGGCCAGAGCACATGATCAGGCGACGGCCGCTACCACGTCCGGCGAATCCCCAGGTGGGCGACCCAGTTCGAGACACCGTTCGAGGCCGGAAGATAAAGAACAAGGTCATTAAGTACGGAGATACGTGCACCAGCCGGGAGCCTGTGAGCGAGCAAGTCACGTCATTCCGAGGGCCTAGCGGTGGCAGGACGAGGAACTTCCAGGATGACCGTGGTGCCGCCGCGGTTCGGTCCTCGTGCATGGTGATCTGCTGGCCGGGCGTCCAGTGGGTGGGGGTGAGGGGCAAGAGGCGAACTGTGGCTCGCCCGCCGGGTTCCAGAACGGGGATGTTCTCAATCCAGAGCGCGGCGATGCTGACCGCACGTCCACCGGTGGGTGAGAGGTGTCCGGTGTCCCGCATGGGTCGCAGAACACCAGCGCCGGAGATTGGGGTCGTACGTCGCGCCTCGGCGGCAGGACGGAATGCCAGATCCGCCCGGATCCCGCCGTTACAGATCTCGGAGCATCTTCGGGCCGTGCCCGGGTGGCACGGCCGTCGGTGGTCGCCTTCCCTCTGGTCCGGGGGCTTTGCGGTCCGTGCGACTACGCGGTCCTGGACCGTGTTGCCGTCGGCTGATCCCCGGGGAGGTCGTCCCCAGATCCCCGCAGCCTGCTCGCTGTGGAGAGTCCGGGAGGACAGCGCTTCGTCACTTGCGCCGGAGCTGCCACCAGCGCCGCGGGCGCTCCTCCTCGACGTGGGCATCTTCCTCGGCACGGGACGCGGCCTCGGCCGACGCCTTGAGTTTCGCGGCCATCGCGACGACGCGCTCGGCCTGGATGCGGGCAGCCGTGCGGGTGGTGTCGTTGACGGGGTTGGTTCCCTGGCCGTCCACATGGGAGGTGCCGTAGGGGTTGCCGTCGACGAACTTGGCCGGATCCGTGAAGCCCGGGGTGACGACGATGCCACCGAAGTGGTGGACGGAGTTGTACAGGGCGAGCAGGGTCGACTCCTGGCCGGCGTGAGCCGTGGCGGAGGAGACGAAGCCGCTGTAGACCTTGTCGGTGAGGCGGCCCTCGGCCCAGAGTCCGCCGAGGGTGTCGATGAACTGCTTGAGCTGGGACGAGACGTTGCCGAAGCGGGTGGGGGTGCCGAAAATGACTGCGTCCGCCCATTCGATGTCCGCGGGGGTGGCCTCGGGAACATTTGCGGTGGCGGCGTGGTTGGCGGCCCAGGCGGGGTTGGAGTCGATGGCGTCCTGGGGGGCCAGTTCGCCCGCCTTGACCAGGCGGACCTCGGCACCGGCCTTGACGCCGGCGTCGTGCAGTTCCTTGGCAATCTCCGTGATGGTGCCGGTGGAGGAGTAGTAGACGATTGCGAGCTTCACGGGGGTGGTCATGATTGGCGATTTCCGTTCGCTGTTGGTAGGTGAGGCGCAGGGGGTGGCCGATGCCTCAGATTAAGACGACCGGTCGTCTATAAAAAAGTAGACGATCAGTCGGCATCTGTCAAAGGGGCAGTGGGGAGTGTGGCGAAGCACACCCGGTCGCTGCCCGAGCATGCCGACCGGGGCTGCCGCTCATCCCCCTGCGGCCCGGGTGGTGCACACGGTCGCGGTGGCTGCGCACCACCGCGGGGGCACCTGCCAGGGCGCGGCACTGGCCCGGAGGCGTTGCCGCGGCACGGCCTGTGGCGGGATCCTGGAAAGGGACGCCTTGGCGTCCTAGCCAATCGGGAGGCGCTGTCAAGCCGGACCGGCGGCCTCCCGGAAATCAGCCGCAGTGGAAGCCCCGGGCCCGCACGTGCGAACTGCTGGCGGCCGTGGACCGGAATCCTGGAGTGGTACGCGGCTCAGCTGCCGCTCACGATCCGGCAGGTCGGGTACTCGCTGATCTCCGACGGTGTGCTGGTCAAGGAAGAGCGCACCTGCAAACAGACGGTGGAGCTCCACGAGATGGCCCGCCACTCGGGCCGCATCCGTGGTAAACGCTGCGTGACGACACCGAAATCCGTGCCGAACCCGTCGCCTACGACGGACCTGAGGACTTCAGGGCTGGGCTGCGCCAGGCCGCGCTGGATTACCGGCTGGACCGGCGGGCAGGCCGGCCGGTACGCCTGGAGATCGTCTGTGAGACAGCCGGGAAAGTTCCACAGCTGGTGGCAGTCGCTGACCCGTTCGGTGCGCCGGTCGGGTCGGGCAGCGGCTTCAACGGGCTGCCGGCGAAACGGGGAGCTGTGCTGCGCGCGGCTGCTGACGGCAACCGCGCGGTAAGGGTTTTCGTCGTCTTCGACTCGGACCCGAGCGGGGTCCACCTGTTTTCCGCTCTGGCCGAGGATGTCACCGCGTTCGCTGCCGTGGACGCCCCGGGAACGGAGGTCGTCTTCGAGCGCCTGGCGGTGACCGAGCAGCAGATCGCCGACTACCAGCTGCCCGCCGCGGACGCAGGGGAGCGGGATGTCGGCCGGGTACAGCACGAGGTGCACTGTCGCGCTGGGGGGCCGGTGCGCGTGACGGACTGAACGACTTCGAGGGGGCCGTGTGGCGCCTCGAGGTCCAGGATCCCGAGCGGCTCGCGGACGAGGATCCTGGACCTCGACGAGCGCACCCAGGAGGCGATGACGGAGCTCGCGGCCTCGTTGGGCTGTGTACGAGCAATGCGTCGACACCGACGCAAGGCCCCACTACGCCTCATCAGCACCCCGTTGCCGTATTCGCCCGCCGCTCTCGACGCCGAGCTGCACGCCGCCCTGGCCGCTTTCGACGCTGCGGCCGCTCCGCGGCGTGAGGCCCTCGAGGACCTGGACGAAGACGTCTCTGCCGAGTCCGCCGCAGAAGCGCGGGCCTTCGGCGCCGGTCCGGCGGTCGCCGTCGAAAGCGGCCAGGGCGGCGTGCACGGGCAGTTGGCCGACTGACAGCAGTCGATCGGCGAGCTGGGCCGCGCGCTCAGCACGGCAACTGAAAGCCGACCGCTACCCGTCTGGTCCACCGACGCCGGCCGCACCGAGGACATCGGGTGGCGCCAGGCCTGCACCACGCTGCTCGAGGCCGTCGCACGCCACAACCACGCTCATCTGCTCGCCGCCATTGTCGAGCTCGGCGGGTAGCTGGAGCTCCCCACTACCCGTAACGGGCGCTTTAGGGGCGCGGTCATCCCAGAAGGCTGCGCGGTCAGCGACGCCGGCCGCCGCCGATGCGGCGGTCGTCGGCCAGTGCGGTCAGCGGGCCGAACTCGCAGGCAAGCTGGTTCCAGGTCAGAACCTCGCCACAGCGGGCCGGGAACTCCTTCGGGTTGAACTCGGGCATGGTCCAGGTGCCGGTGCCCCGGTCCCGCAGCCACAGGTCCCCGTCACCGTCGACCACAGTCGGCGGGACCGGTACGGGCTCGGCCTGATCGGTGGGCTCCCAGGTGAGCCGGCCCGGGTGGGAAACGCGGCGCAGCTCGGTGGTGGCCAGCCGCGCGGCCAAGTCACGGGTGGACTCTTCGGCGTCCTTGACCGACGCGAGTCGGAATGCGTCGTCAAGTACGGGCAGGGCTGGATTCTTGCTGCGCTTTGAACTCATACGCTGACTACCTCCGGTGGGGGGCGTCACATCCGTTATGGCACCCCGTTGAGGAACACGGTATCCGAGGCGGGAGCCGGGCCCGCTACGGCCACTGTCCAGGTGGAGGCACACCGGGCGGTGGGGCTAGGTGGTGAGCTGGTCATGGACGTGGCGCAACCCGTGGTGGTAGCGCTCAGATATGGCGGTCCTGGTCTGAGAAGGTGAGGCCGCCGGGGGCGGGCGGACGTCGGGCCGCGGCGGGGTCGGGCTCGGTCTCGCCGGGCGGCTGGCGGAACTGGGCGTCCTGCTCGACCGGCATCAGCCGGCGCCCATCCGCCTGGGCGGTACGGAAGCGGGCTCGGAGAAGGCGGGCAGCGAGAGCGGTCGACGGTCGGTCATGATCCCTAGTCCGGCGCTGCGGGTTGGGGCCAGGCCGCTATCAGCGGTGATAGTGCTCTGGCCCTGGCCAGCAGTGCCAGGCTGGTTGTTTCAGCTCACCAGAACAGAGCGGTTAAGCCACTGCTACCGCCGGTGAACCGGCCCGGACCGCCGAGGCCGGGCGGCACACTTCGCGGGTGACCACGACCCCCGCCTGAACCGGGTTCAGAAGCCACCACGGTCAGACCCCGACGCCGGCGCGTGCGCCCAAACCCTCCCGACCTGGCCCCGGCCGCCCACTCGGTTCAAGAAACAGCCGTTCGGCAACCCGTCATGACGTGGGACGGGTCCTCGCAACAGGCGAGGCGTACACCAGACCCGCCTATCACAAGAAGGGCACCAAGCCCCGCCGACTGGATAAATGACAAGCTATCCGCCGGTCTGCCCGCAGCTCAGGCAACCGACGGACGCCGGAGCCGGTGACACCAATCCTGTTTGCGCGCTGCTGGTGACAGACAGCGCGCTGCCCTGGTGACAACCATCGTGCTTTGCCGGGTCGAAACCGCAGGTCAGCATAGGCCGAAGGCGACACCTATCGCGCTTCGGCCCAAGTCTCTTCCCGGACGGGGACAGCGTCGGCAACGCCGGCGCTATCCGGCTTCCGTCAGTGCTGTCCGGGTCCAGCCTGTGGGGGCGCCTGGGAAGGCCACGGGTTGGGCGCAGGGGGTGTCTGCCCCGATCCGAAGGGCGCTGAGCCGAAGGGCGCCGCACCAAGGGGCGGTGGTGCGAACGAGGTCGGGACGGTTGACGGCGCGGCCTCGGCCGAGACCTCCTTGCGGGCGCCCACCACGACGGAGACGCCCGCGATCTCAAGAGCGAGTCCGCCCATGCCGAGGAGGATCGGAGTGTGCAGGCCGTCCTCGGTGCCGCAGATCTGCACCGGTTCCTGTCCCATTTTCGTGGCCCGGCACTGCCACCCGGTGGCGTCGTCCATGTCCCATAGGGCGGCGTAGGCGAGTAGGGCAAAGCCGGAGAGCATCAGGACGATCTGCAGGGTACGTGCTATCGGTGACATGGCCGGTCACCATAGCGGTCCGAGTGTGCACTTCGCAGCCGAGCAGCCGTGCATCCGATCCCCCAGGAGGTGCGTCCATGAAGCAGAGCCCTACCTTCCACAACACTGCCCGGGCTTCTCGGGGTTGACCGTACGATCACCTGCCATGAGCACACCGCGCAGACTGTTGGGGCACGGCCTTCATGCGCAGCCACAGACCTCCCCGGCAGCGCCGAATACGGGTTACCGGACCTGCGCCGCATGCACGTGGGCCGCCACCGGGTCCTCTACGAGATCACCGACGTAAGCGTCACCATCGTCGTCATCCACGTCGGCCGCCTCAGCTGACCGGCACCCCTCCGCGCGCGGGCTACGCCGCTTCATACCGGTGAGCCCGACCACCGCGCCACTGCACCCAGGCCGGATCGTTCAGCAACTGCTCGGAGTCGGGCAGACCGGACCCGGCGCAGAAACTCCACCAAGTCCAGGTCTTTGTGGGCGGGACCGACGATCCGGCCCTGGATGGTGACCCTCCTACCCCCGGTCGCGGAGGGGCAGTGCGAGGCTTGACCGAGGAGGCTGCTGACGCCGCCATCGACAGCGCCTGTCGTTTTCTGCGGCTGCCGTCGATTCGCAACGAGTTCTCCGAGATCGCCGACCGGGCGATGAAGGGAGAGAAGACCTACCGAGGTTTCCTGGCTGAGCTGCTGATGACCGAGTGCGACGACCGGTCCCGTCGCCGTTCGGAGAGGCGGATCAAGGCGGCCGGATTCCTGCGGGAGAAGTCTCTGCGAGCCTTCGACTTCGACGCGAACTCCAACATCGCCGCCGCCACCATCCACACCCTCGGCAGCGAATGGATCAAGAAGAGCCAGCCGCTCTGCCTGATCGGCGACTCCGGCACCGGCAAGTCCCACATCCTCATCGCCCCTGGGCACCGAAGCGGGCCACGAAGGGCTACCGCGTCCGCTACACGCTCGCCACGAAACTGGTGAACGAGCCGGTCGAAGCGGCCGACGAGAAGCAGCTGAACAAGACCATCGCCCGCTACGGCCGCGTCGACCTGCTATGCATCGACGAACTCGGCTACATGGAACTGGACCGCCGCGGCGCCGAACTTCTCTTCCAGGTCCTGACGGAACGTGAGGAGAAGAACAGCGTCGCCATCGCCTCGAACGAGTCCTTCGGCGGCCGGCCCAAGACCTTCACAGACCCCCACCTCTCCGCGCTTATCTCACCTTCGAGGGTCGTTCTCAGCGGTTGACCTGCATCTTTGTGTCGTGGACGGTTGTTCTTTGACGGTCTTCTTGAGCGGGTTGTCGGCATCCGATGCGAGGATGCCGGCATGAGCCTGCCTCTGCCCCGCGAAGATTCGAGCCTTGTCCTGCGTACTGATTTCAGCCAAGACGCGGCATGGGAGACGTTGAAAGCGGCGATCGATGCGGAAGACGAACAGGGCGAAGCGACCTATGTCAGCGATCCGGCCTATGACGGCGCGACTGTGCAGTCGCTGATCGACGCGGATGACGCGGCTGACGACGACGCGAAGGTGTGTCACGTGTTCGTGGCAGACGCCGTCGCGCTGGGTGGCGGCGAACACGCGCTGCTCATGGTCGACCTGTTCAGTCCGCCGTATCAGACGGTCCGGGTCGCGCCGACTGCTTTCGCCGAGGTCTCCGCGAACCTGACCATCGCGAACTTGGACGTCGCCGACTATGCCGACGAGGATGATCCGGGATGGATCTACCGAGGTTCTGACTACTGACCGCTGCTGCCGAGACGGGCTGCCCGAAGCTGGCCGTGGGCGGTGCGAGGGCATCGCGGAGTTGCTGGTTCTCCTCGCGCAGTCGGCTGATTCGGTCGTGCGCGAGCACGAGTCGTTGTCTCAGCGAGTCGTCGTCGCTGGCCCGGGTGACGGTGTTCCGGACGGTGTCCGCGTCGGCCCGAAGGCTTCGCAGTTGCTGGATCCGGTCGCGGAGATCGGGCTGGCTGTAGATCCAGAACCGCGAGACGGCGGGGGTGGCCATGAACAGGTCCTCCTTCGGGATCAGTGGGTGGGGGGCGGGGCCGGCCGGTCCGGGCCAGTAGGCCAGTACGCGGGGGCATCCGGGTAATGGACGGGACGGGCGCCGGGCCACGGCCGTCCGGTTCGACGCCGACTTCGACGCCGTCCTGGCCGTGGTCCTGGCCGTCGTGCGGGGTGTGGTGCGGGTGGGGACGCCGGCAGCGGTGGCCGCTTCCCGCAGCAGAACTGTGGCGTCGGCGGCCGCGCGTGCCTGCGCGGGTGTTCGGTCGCCTCGTGCCACCGGCGGGACGCCTGCTGCAGGGCGCGGGCGGAGGCACGCCAGTCGGCGCGGGCGCGGCCTTCCAGGGTGCGGGCTCCGGGGTGCGGGCGGCCTGCTCGGAACGCTGCGGCCGCGGCGGTGAGGCGGTCGCGGACGAGGGCCGGGGAGTACGCGGCCGCGACGGCCAACAGGTCGCCGAGGGCGGCGACATCGCCCGCGCCCGGAGCACGTCCCGCGGCGCCCGGGAGGGTGGCGGCTTCACGGATCAGGGCCTCTGCCGTCGTCCAGTCGACCGGGCCCGCGGGAAGGTCGAAACGCTCGCGGATCCGGGGCAGGAAGAGGTCGTAGGCCAGCTTGCTTCCGAAGAACCAGACCGGGCGGGTTCCCCGGTCGGCGCGGTCGCCGGGCAGCGCCACCGCGTACCCGAGCAGGACGCCGGTGTCGTCACGTTTCTCGCGCACGCGCTGGCCGTCGCCCCGGCACCGGTCGAGGAACCCGATGTCGGAGCCCTGTGGCGGTGGCGTGCGCCGATACTCGCGTGCAGGGCTCCGGCGGCCCGCCGGAGCGCTCCGCTGCCCACCGTCTCCTGCCCAAGTGCCGCTGCACACTGTCACACTGGGCACTGCGGGGTCGCGGCGGTGCGACGCCGAAGGGGAAGGAACTGATCGCGCGATGACCCGATGGATCGTGCTGGCCATACCTGTCGGCGGTATTGCAGAGGCAAACACCGAAGCGCGTACCGTCACGGAAATCGAGGGCACCAGCGAAGAAGCCACGGCTGCTCTCCTCCACGCGGCGCACACGTACACGCACACCCGCTGGAAAGTCCGCCGCCGCGAGATCTACCAGTGCTCCGACCGCTCCTACCTCCTGCGTCTACAGGGGCGTACCGGGAAGTACAACTACCTCGTTCAGCTTGCCGAGTTGGTCCACGACTCCGCTGAGGAGCCAGTGAGCCGGCCCATCGCCTGAACAGAACCTATCGAGACTCACCCGAAGTGCTCCGCGGCTGGTGTTGGAGCGTGATGTAGCGGACGGGGGTGCCCGGTACCCGCCTGACGCAGGCGCGGGCAGGTACCAGGGCGGCAGGCAACGCCACCAGCGCGTCCGTGGTCACGGCGCGCCCTCAGCTACCGATGGGGTTGCTTCGATTGGAGCAAAGAGCGCTGGTTCGACAGTTTTTGCTACTGAGGACCAATTCCCAGGGGGAAAGGTTGTGTGGTCCGGGCACGATCTGTGCAGACTGGCGGACGTGCTTATCGATCGTTGGCCGTTGAAAGGCCTACGCGTACGGTCTCCGCGTCTGGAGTTGCGACTTCCATCCGAGGCGGGTTGGCGGAGCTTGCCGATGTCGCCGCGCGGGGCGTCCACGGGCCGAACGCCCGGCCCTTCTTGACGCCTTGGACCGACCTGCCGCCAGCCGAGCGCGCACGGCATGTCATGCAGCTGCACTGGAGTCGGCTGGGACGGTGGACGCCGCAGAACTGGGCGCTGGAACTCGTCGCCTTCTTCGAAGGGGCGCCCCGTGGGCGTTCAGGACATGCGAGCCGTGGATTTCGGCGTCCGCCAAGAGATCGTCTCGGGCGGTGGATCGGGCTGAACCACCAGGGTCGGGGACTTGGGACCGAGATGCGCGTTGCCATGCTGCACCTCGCGTTCGCGGAACTGGGTGCCGCGTCGGCGACATCGACGTCCTTCACTGACAACCTCTCCTCGGTTTCCGTGTCGCTGAAACTCGGCTACCGCCCCGACGGCATCACGCGTGACGCCATGCACGGCAAGGTCATCGAGTCCCAGCGGTTCCGTCTCTCCCGTGAAGATTGGCACTTGCGCGAGCGTCCACCCGTGACGGTGAGCGGGCTCACTGGCTGCGAGGAGCTCTTCGGGATCGTCGGTGGGGAGCGGGCACGGGGGCTTAACTTGTTCTTTATCTACCAGGATCTACCGATAGCTCGACCTAGGTCGAAGGTCGGGGTGTTCCGCGGCGTGTGGAAGATCGAGCATGGAGACATGGAACCTGCTCCCTTTGATATCGATGCCTTCCTCAGTCAGCCGCTCACCGCGCGCATCGCTACCGACGGGCCGAGCGTACGACCTGTGTGGTTTCTATGGGAGGAGGGTGCCTTCTGGGTTCTGACCGGCCCCTGGACCAAGCTGTTTCACCGAGTGAGTGCGGACCCGCAGATCGCTCTTGTGGTGGACGTATGTGACATCACTACGGGGCTTGTTCGCCAGGTCATTGCCCGTGGCCGGGCCGAACTTGTTGGCTTCGACGTCCCACGCGGGCGCCGCAAGTTGATCCGCTACCTGGGCGCGGATGAATCACGCTGGGATTCGCGTTTTGTCCGCTACCTGCATGATGATCCTGATGAGCGCGGCACGGTATGGCTGCGGCTGTCCCCCTCATCTGTGACAGCCCGCGATCTGAGCTATACGGTCGCTCACTGATCTCGTGCTCTGCCTACCAGGACCTGCCGGGTCTATCGATGGCCTTGAGGGTCTCGGGGCGTTTGACGGTCTTGCCGACGTCGTAGCGGGGTGCTCGGTGTTTGTTCTTGGCGCCGGGTGGCCGTCCGGGGCCGGCGCCTCGGGGTTTGGGAACACGGGCCGGGCAGGCGAGGTGAGCGCGGATGTTCCTGAACCCCCGGCGGACCCGGGCCGGAGTGAGCCGGTCGGAGCTCGTGGGTTTCTCCCAGGGCCGGCGGAGGTCTTCGGCGAGGGGACGTGCGAGCCGGAGCTGGGTGTGGGCGACGATCAGGATCCAGGTCCAGCGGTCCGCCGCTTCGGGAGTACGGAGTTTCGGGGTGGTCCAGCCGAGGGTCTGTTTCGCGAAGCGGAAGGTGTGCTCCAGATCGAAGCGGCGGAGAAATGCCTGCCAGAAGCGGTCCACATCGTTGGGGGTGGCGCCCGTCTTGGAAGACCACAACCATACCGGCGGGGCATCCCGTTCCTTCGACAGATGCTCGACCTTCAACCGCATCAACATCCCCTCGACCGGCAGGAGTTCACCGTCGTGATCGAGCCAGGATGAGCGGTGGGTGAGCCGGGGGTGGACCCGGTCCCACGCCTGGGTCTCGGCCTTGCCGTAGTTGGTGGTGTCGGTGACGGTGGTGATCTCGGGCTCAGGCCAGGTCTCCGGCTTCGTGAAGCGGAACTCCGGGCCGTGCTTGGGCGGCCGGCCGTTGACTCCGCGCGTCCGCGGCGGCTTCGGCAGACGCATCACACGGTCGGAGCGAACCCGGCCCACCAGCTCAACGGGCAGGTCGCGCAGGACCCAGGCCAGACGGGTGACGTCATAGCCTGCATCGCTCACGACCACGATATGCGGGTCCCCGTCCTGCCACTGGCCCGCGGCGATGACGCTCAACTACTCCTCGGAGCTGGGCGGCGGTGATCGCGGTCGCGTCGTCGGCCGGGCCGAGCCGGACCGCGTCCAGGATCGCGGTCCAGGACGTGGCACCCGGCTCCAGCACGGCGACGAAGGAGTAGGGTCAGCCCGGGATGAACTGCGAGGCGGTCTTCGCACGGCCGTAGACGTGGCAGAACAGCCGCTCGGCCGAGCACGGCGCGTCCGAGCGGAGCCACGGTGACACATCGACCGCCAGGACCAGGCGCCCGCCGTCGAAACGCGGCAGCGACAGCCCGGCCAGCACCGTCCGCAGCCGATCGGTGTCGATGCGGCCGCGGTTCAAGCCGCCGTACATCGCTCCGTGTCCACGACGATGTTCGGGCAACAGCGTCAGGTCCACCGGGGACTTCACCGCACCGTCCGCACACAGCACCGCGTCCACCAGCTCGAACGACTCATCCCGCCGGGCGGTCAGACACTCGTAGAACTCTTCCCGGAAGCGTGACGCTTCCCTCCGGACGGCATCAGGCAGCAGACTCACCCTCACGGCCTTCGTCTTGGTCACGTGCACCTTGGTCGGAGCACATGGTCAGACGAAGGCCGCCCCCGTGTCCGGCGAATCCCCAGGTGAGCGACTCAGTTCAAGACACCGTTCGAGGCCGGAAGAAAAAGAACAAGCTTAAAGAGCGTTTTGTCCCGGCGGGGGTGTTTGATATGTCGCGCACTGTGAGGCGGGTTGGGGCGCGCGCGGCGGCGTGTGAGGATCCGTCCGTGGAGTGCGATGTGTGTGGACGTGCGATGTGGCGATGGCCGACACTGCCGACAGTCTGGGAAGAGGAGATCTGGTCCTGTTCCTGGTGCTACGCCTCCACCCATGTGGGTGGCGAGTGGTTCGAGGTTGCGCGGCCGCCGTACTTGCCCGTGGGCATGCGTTGGGAGCGGGCCGTCGCGGACGGCCTCACCGCTGACGTCTCCCATGCTTTCGGCATCTTCGACAGGACGCTGTGCGGAATCCAGGTCGCCGGCATGTCATCGTCGGATTACTGGGGGCTGCCAGGGCGGGAGAACGCTTGTGGCGCCTGCCGGGATATGGCGGGTGTCATTGATGGCCGCTGGCCGCAGGCGTTGAGGGGTAAGGACGCGCGGGTCAGCGTGGCTCGGCGGCTATGAGTGCTTCCAGTTCGTAGTCGACTCTCGTGTGAGCCTGCGACTCATCAGGTCGATCATCGCGAGGCGATCATGGCTTCGGAGCGGTGCGGGTGGGTTTCGTAGTCGCGGGCGAGGCGGCGGTGATTCATGAGCCACCGAATGTCCGCTCGACGACCCAGCGCCGGGGGATGACCTTGAAGCCCTTCTGGCCAGGGTCGCGGCGGGTGACTTCGACGTCGATGCCGAGGGTGGCGCCGTGGTCGACGGCCTTGGTTCGATAACCGCTGTCGGCCCATGCCTTGGTGATTCTGGGGTGGGCCTTGGCGATGCGCGAGAGCAGGTGGATCCCGCCGACGTTGTCGGAGACGCTGGCCGCGGTGACCCAGACCGCGAGGAGGAGGCCGAGGGTGTCGACGCCGATATGGCGCTTGCGGCCCGCGATCTTCTTGCCCGCGTCGATGCCCTGGCCGGTGGCCGGGACGTTGGCGGACGTCTTGATGCTCTGGGCGTCCAGGACGTATGCGCTCGGTTCGGCGTCCCGGCCTGTGGCCTCCCGGACAAGTCGGCGGAGCAGGCCGTTGAGCTGGTCGAACACGCCGTCCTTCTGCCAGGCGGCGAAGTATCCGTAGACGGTTTCCCACGGAGCGAAGTCGTGGGGAAGATAGCGCCAGGGGATCCCGGTCCGGTCCACATACAACACCGCGTCCATGATCCGGCGCAGGTCGTGCTCAGGCGGCCGCCCGATATCCAGGCCCTTCCCTCGCCGCTCGGCCCGCCAGGCCGACACAATGGGCTCAAGCAGTTCCCATCGGGCATCGGACAGGTCACTCGGATACGGCCGCTGTCGAGACATGTTTCGATAGTTCCGTCAAGCGGCATCCCACCACAGGGCGCAAACAGGTGTGAGTGGGGGCGTCTTGGGATCAGACAGGAGCGAAGGGGCTCAAACGGACCCTCGACCGTCGTCACCCGCAACAGGTGCCACGAAAGTGACCGCCAGCCTCAACCTTCACAGGCACTCCACTCATCCAAGAGCCCACCAAACACCCCCGCCGGGACAAAACGCTCTTCAAAGTCACAGCGCCCGTCCGGCCGTGTGCGTGGTGACGCCCGGCGGGCCGACGAATCCCAAACAGGACAGTCGAGACGTCAGTCAGCCGAGGGGTCAGACCCACCCGCAGCGTCACCACGAACATCATCACTGTCAGCCGAGCAGCCCGGCCTCGCTGAAGGTCTTCACCAGGTGCTGGTGGTCGGCGGCGCGGGTGAGCTGGAGCAGCTCGGTCTCGGCGGTCATGTAGGGCCGGTGGCCCGGCTTGATGTGGAAGGCGTCCCCCGTGGTGAGGAACTCCTCGGTTCCGTCCGTGTATTCGACGCGGACCTCTCCGCGGAACAGATAACCCCAGTGCTCGACGGGGCAGGCGCGGTCGGGGAAGGCCGTGAGGAGGTCGTCCATGCTGTATCCGGCGGTGCAGGTCTCGAAGGCGAAGTGCATGTCGCCCAACTCCGACCACTTGCCCACGTAGCCCGGGGTCTCGACGGTGACGGCTTCATCGTTCTTGTTGGCGTGCATCTCTCTGCTTTCGGTGTAGGGGTGAACTTCTCTTGGTGGGGTGTGGTGGGGAAGAGGTTGCCTCGCGTGCCGTCGCGGTTGCGGGCACGCGCTTGGAACCTCTGTGAGTCGCGGCGCTGTGTCACGGGACGCTGTTCCATCCTCGCCGGGTCGCCCCGGACCGCCCGGACGGTGTGAGGGAACGTCTACACCTGGGCGGCGGCCTCGGCGGCTTGCGCAGTCACGAGCTCCGCGGCGCGCTTGGCCCGCCCGGTCGGCCGCCACCCGACCATGCGGAGCACGCCGGCCGGCCCGGGGATCGAACAGGCCCTTGGCGAGACGGCGGCCTCGCGGTTGCGGAAGTCCGCGTGCACCACGTCCGCCGCCAGGGCCCGGTCACCCGTCTCAAGGATGCGGAAGAGGCCGCGACCCAGTTCCGAAGCGTCCATTCCCATTTTGGCCAAGCCTTTCGTCGGCGATCGGCGCTGCGGGCTTCGACTGGGCACAGTGCGGCCCAGATCCCGCCGGCACACGGCCAGCGGCCCTCGAAGCACGTTCAGGTAACACCTTACCTAATGAATTCACGGTGTTAGCATCGGATTATGTAGACCAAGCGCCCTTATATGTCCCCGCTGCGTGAGCAGGGCGCGGCCCGCACCCGTGAGCTCATCCTTCGCGAGGCGACGGCGCTGTTCGCCGCCCGCGGCTACGGGCGAGTGGCCGTTGCCGACATCGCCTTCGCGGCCGGGGTCGCACCCAAGACCGTGTTCGCCAGCGTCGGGAGCAAGAGCGACATCCTGAACCGGATCGTCGACCAAGGCGTGGCGGCGTCGGGCTACCGGCAGGCCGCCGAGGACATGCTCGCCCTGCGTACCCCGGACATGGTCATCGGGGCACTGGCGAAAGGGACGCGGGCGGGCAACGAGAACCAGCACGCCGTTCATGAAGCCATCCGCAAGGTATTGCCTGTTCATGAAGACGGTGAGGCCCTCTGGTGAAGCTTCCCCTTGATCGTGGACACCTGGAGACTGGGACCTGAGGTTCCAGAGGAAGTAGTGCGAGGTGGGAAACAAGTACACGAAGCGGTACACCGAGGAGTTCAAGCGGGACGCGATCGCGCTCGTCGACTCCTCTGGCAGGACGGTCACCGCGGTCGCCCGGGAATTTCCGGTCGCCCAGCAGGAGCACGCCAGCCCGTAGATCCACGGCCAGGCGGCGGGCGTATTCCATTTCGCCGGTCGTGGCAGGGCCGAACACGGCCCCGAGGACCGACCTGGTCCCGCAGGTCACCAGCGCGGTCAGATGCAGTTGCGGGTAACCCGAGGTCCCGCTGCCGAGTCGCTGGCGAGTGAATACCGTCAGGTTGGCCGGGCAGTCCGGGACCGGCAGCGGAGTGCCGTCGACCGCGACAACCCTCAAACCCCGCCGCCGGGCCCCTCGCCAGGTCCAACAGACTGGGCAGAACGTATGCGAACTGAATGGAGTCGAGCGTGACGACGACAAGGGTGATCGATCTGCGGCACTACAGCCGGGGAAGCCTCCCGGAAGGCTTCAAGGAGATGCTGATCGATGTACACGCCGACTCCTACGCCGATGCCATGTGACAACGAGTTCAACCAGCGGTTTCCCTGGTTCGTCGACCACTGGTCCGCAATGGACGGCTACGCCTGCGTCGTCGCTTTCGACGGGGACGAACCGACCGGCCTCGCCTACGGCGCCCCGCTGCAGCCGGGGCGTGAATGGTGGCGCTCCACGGAGTTCGAGCCGGACGACGGCCACACCATGACCTTCGCCGTCTCGGAGGTCATGGTGCGCCCGCGGTGGCGGAAGCAGGGCATATCGGACCGTCTGCACGAGACGCTGCTGACGGAGCGGAGCGAGGATCTCGCCGTACTCCTGGTCGACGTGACCCACCCGAAGGTGCAAGAGCTCTACGAGACGTGGGGCTACGCGAAGGTGGGGGAGCAGCAGCCCTTCGCCGACTCCCCGGTGTACGCGGTGATGCTGAAGAAGCTGCCCGCCTGAATGCGCCCGTCCACGCCCCCGCGTTTCAGCCGCGGGGGCGTTGCGCCCGCGGTTCTATTTCCCGGTGGCAAAACAGGTCGTTGTGAACGGGCTCACGGAACTGCGGACAGAGCCGCGTTATTCCCCATCAGCCCCGGCGTGCGGCTGCGAACCCTGGCTGAGGTTGTTGACCATCTCGGCCAGGCCGCGAAGACCGGGATCATCGACGGCACCGAGATCCGTGTCCGCCGCCCGGCTGTCGGCCGCAAGGACCGGGACAGGTTCATCTCCGGCAAGAACAAGCAGAACGCCGTGAAGGCCATGGTGTTCACCGACGGGGACGGGCGGCTGCTGTTCTGCAGCCCGACCAAGCCCGGAAGCTGCGCGGACATCACCCACGCCCGGGAGTTAGGGCTGGTCAAGCTCTTGGCCGACGGTGCAGGGGTCGAGATCCTTGCCGATGCCGGCTATCAGGGACTCGGAGCACAGACCGGCGGACGCGTCGTGACGCCGCCGCACCGCAAGTTCAAGAAGAATGCCCCGGACTGGTACGAGGAGATGCACGAGCGCCAGCGCAAGGCGCATTCCTCACGCCGCATCCGGGTCGAGCACGGCATCGCCCACCTGAAGAACTGGCGGGCGCTGGCCCGTCACCTCGGCCGCCGCGAGCACATGGACGACACCGTCCAAGCGATCGCCGGCCTACTGTCCCAGCAGCAGACCGCAGACCGGATCCCGACTCGGCAGACGTGAGCACCAAGGCCCCACCGACGCCACCGACGTCCCACCGCTATCCGTGCACGAGCTCGTTAATCTCGTGAGCCTGTGGAGCGGCGAACCGAGCTCAGGCGCAATCACCGTGTGTGGTCGCCGGGAGCGTATCGGCTCCCGGTTCCTCCAGCTTCGGTGGCCAGGCGGGTGGCTTCTTGTCGTGGTAGCCCAGTGCCTTCGTGATGACGGGAGCCGGGGCTTGGAGGACGAGCTGTCGGATCCCGTGCCGCGCGCCCGCCGCGTCGGCTGTGAAAATCCGCGTGCGGTCGCACGGGACGCAGTGATAGACATCCGGCGTGCAAAACACTCTGGCATTCCCCGACCTGCTGCGACTCATCGACGAACGGTCGGGGGCCTTCCGCTCCGCGGTCGCCGCCGCTCCCAGCCTCGATGTGCAGGTGCCGACCTGCCCCGGGTGGACGCTGCTCGATCTGGTGAAGCACCTGGGTGGGGGAGACCGTTTCTGGGCCGCCATCGTCGGCGCGGGGCCCGCCGACGCTCCCCCGGCCGAGGCCACCGCTGCGCGCGCCGCTCTGGAAGTGCCGCGGGAGCGTGAGGTCCTGCTGGCCTGGCTGGCCGCGTCGACGCAGCTTCTGGTGAGCGCCCTGCGCGAGGCAGGACCGGAGAGCGGTGGCTGGACGTGGTGGCCTGCGTCGCAGTCACCGCAAACCTCCGGCGGTATCGCCCGGCATCGGGCACAGGAGACCGCGGTGCACACGTACGACGCCCAGCTCGCCGGGGCCGCCTCGCAACCGCTGCCGGTCGAGGTGGCACTCGACGGTGTGGAGGAGTTCCTGTTCACCGTCTGCGCGACGCCGAGTGCCTGGCCGCACAAGCCCACGGCCTTCGCCTTCCACGCCGCGGAGGGCCGCTCCTGGCGCCTCACGGTCGATGGCGACGGCGCACGCGTCACCCGCATCCCCGCGGACACTGCCGCGACCGACGAGGATTCGGACGTAGCCGGCGCCTCCGTCCATGGCACGGCCAGTGAGTTGGTCCTCTACTTGTACGACCGTATCCCGGCCGCCTCCTTGCACGTTGACGGAGACGCAGGGCTGCTCGACCTGCTCCGCGCCTGGGAGCCGGAGGTTAAGTAGGACGTATCGGCCCGGCAAGCTGCTGTTCGCGTTCTTCGCCACGCGAGCCCGTATGTGATGCGGGCGGCGCTGATGTCGGGGCAGTGCGCGATCAGCGCCAGGGCGGCGACATCGTCGTCCAGGTGGGCCGGAGCGCGGGTCACGTAGAGGGCGCCGAGGTCTTGCTCGTAAGGGTGGATCATACGCGGTTCAACGCCGGACGGGAGCGGAAGGCCATCACCCCACGGTGACTCTGGCCGCGCTTCGCCTGTGGCTCCGCCCCTGATCCCTCGAACGCCCTTCCACGGCAGCCATGCCGATTGACTCAGTCGTCCGCTGCGACGAGGAGAGTGATCCGTCCATCTGAGCGGTCAATGAGCACGAACTCGTGGAAGTACTCTTGCATACGCCCCCAGTCATGAATGGCCTCGTCGCCGGGATCGCTCACTAGGCCGTGTATCGAAAGTGAATCTTGGGCTGTGAATGATCACGGTTCATGGGGCGGGGAGATCTCACGGACGAGCAGTGGGCGGTGCTGGAGCCGTTGTTGCCGAAGGGTGCCAGGGCGGGTCGGCCGCCCGTGTGGCCTCGGCGGCGGTTGATCGACGGCATACGCTTTCGCGTCCGGACCGGTGTTCCGTGGCGGGACGTCCCCATCGAGTACGGACCGTGGAGCCGGGTCTACGACCTGTTCCGCCGATGGCAGCGGAACGGCACCTGGCAGCGGATCCTCACCTGTCTCCAGTCCCTGGCCGACACGCAGGGTGCGATCACGTGGGACTTGAACGTTGACTCCACGGTCTGCCGTGCCCATCAGCATGCGGCCGGGGCCCGCAGGCAGGGCGACCTGCAGAAGGAGCCGCCGGGCGGCATCTTCACCGAGCCCCGTGATCACGGGCTGGGAAGATCACGTGGCGGTTTCACCACCAAGCTCCACCTGGCAGTCGAGCAGGGCCAGAAACCCATGTCGATCGTGATCACGGCAGGACAGCGCGGGGACTCACCGCAGTTCGAACCAGTGCTGGAGAAGGTCCGAGTGCCCCGCATTGGGCCGGGGCGGCCACGCGTCCGCCCCGGCCGGGTGCGGGCGGACAAGGCGTACGCCTCCCGGAAGAACCGCGCCTACCTGCGCCGCCGCGGGATCCGCTGCACGATCCCGGACAAGGCCGACCAGGCGCGCAACCGCCAAAACCGCGGCTCCCGCGGTGGCCGGCCGCCGCATTTCGACCCGGTCGACTACCGCGAGCGCCACGCGGTCGAGTGCGGCATCAACCGTCTCAAAAGGAACCGCGCTGTCGGCACGCGGTATGACAAGCTCGCGGTCCGCTACGAGGCGACTGTGCTGGTCGCAGCCATCAACGAATGGCTATGACCGGCACGTGATCACGCGTCAAGCCCACACCGCTTTGACCACGGCGTGGCCTGCCGAAGCCGCCTGCCCGTAGAACGCTTGCAAGTCCCGGTGATGTTCGAGGTGCTCCTGCCTGGTCCAGCCGAGGGGAGTGAACCTGGCATCGACAACGTTCCACAGATCGTCGAAAGAGACAGTCGCAAGGAAACGCGCGGCCTGTGACACTCCAGACGGCTCCAGAAGCATCAGCGGCGGGTCGGAGGGGTCTGCATCAGTGCTGTGGGGCACGGGGCGGCCGCCGTAGATCGGCAGTGTCCAAGGCTCGTCGGCGTCTGTGCAGAGGGCATCGGCCGCGGCATAGAGGTCGTTGACAGCGTTCCAGCTCTTGTTGATCGAGTGGGCAATGCCTGCTGCGTACTCGGCTTCGTCGTTTTCCCAAGCCTCAGACATGAACGCGGCGAGCCAGGTGTGATCGTCCCGAATCTCGGACTCCGCCGCGGCACGAAAGTGCAGGTAGATGCTCATGACGATGAATCCCTCAGCTCGACGACCCACCCGACGGGTCGAACGGACAGAATCTACTTGAGGGCGCTGACAGCCATGTGTCGTCGAGATCGACTCGCACCATCTGGCAGGACTTTCGGTACACGGCCTAGGTACGACAAGCTCACCGTTCGCTACGAGGCCACAGTCACCATCGCCGTCATCAACGAATGGCTCTGATCTCCCGGGTCGGCCCGGGCCAGCGGAAACGAGGTATCGCTGCAGGTGGCCGGGCTTCTAGCCTGTGGTCCATGTATCAGCCCAGACGGCACGACCGGCGCCCTGCTCGCCGCAAGCCACCGGAGCGAGCGCGACGCCAGTCTTCGCAGCTTACGGCCGCCGGAGCTGACGTGGTGCTGGTCGGGTACTTCTCTGCGAAGCAGAAGGACTTCGAATCCCTCATGACCTCGGCAGCCCAAGAACTGGCAGCACGGGGCGCTCATGTGGTCGTGCAGATCGTGCAGCGGCGAGGCGTCTCGGACGGCGGAGTTCAGAAGATGAGCCTGCCCTACTCCTCGCGGACCCTGCTGAGCTACGGAAAGGTCCGCGAGGTAGCTCAGGCGTGCGACCAGGCCAATGCCGACGCGGTGATCTTCATAGCGTCTTTGACTGAGCGCCAGCAGCGCGTGCTGACAGCAACGCTCGGCCGCCCTGCTGTCAGCCTCTCCGACGCCCTCGCCACTGACTGACCGTTACTCGAAGCGGGCTTTTGAAACAGGCCCTAGCCCGCGTCGGCCTCGGGCCCTCAGCCTGTCCAGCCTCCGCCACCCGCAACAAGTTGGTCCGCCGACTCCGTCAGTGGACCATGAAGAAAGATCGAGGCGGGCAGTCCGCGCCGTCACTATCGGCGCCGCGAGCAGGTCGTAGGAACGGAGGGCTGCCGCGAGTTGCAGCCTGACGTCGTCATCAACGCGATCGTGGAGAGCGCACTCCGATGTGTGTAGCGGTGCAGGCCGCCTCCCCCTGGACCGCAGCGGCGCGCACCTGGGGTCGTCCGCTGGAACAGGCTTGCCGAGAGGCTTTGAGGCCGTCCTGTGCAAACTGCCCGACGGCCCAACGCCCTTTTCCGCTCGGCAAGTCGACCGGCGTTCGCAGCGCTGAGGAGGACGCGGACCGGGCGATGTCATTCTCCCGTTCGAGAGCCGTTGCCTGGTGGGTGGCGGCCTGTAGACTGCCAAAGTACTTGCCAAATCAACTACATGGAGTTCGCGTGGAGATCAAGAAGATCATTGCTGTGGTCGGTGCCACGGGCAAGCAGGGCGGGGGGTTGGTGGACGCGGTCCTCGCCGATCCGGACAGCCCGTTCGTGGTGCGTGCCCTGACGAGGGACTCGAGTTCGCGCGCGGCGGAGGATCTCGTGGCACGCGGCGTGGAGGTCGTCGAAGCCGATCTGGACAGTGAGTCCAGCCTGGCCCAGGCCTTCGCAGGAGCACATGGCGCCTTCGTCGTGACGGATTTCTGGTCCCCGCTGACTCCCGAACAGGAAGCGGCCAGGCCCCGACCCGTCAGGGAGTTCGAGCAGGCTGCCAACGCGGCGCGAGCGGCCAAGGCCGCCGGCGTCAGCCACGTGGTGTGGTCGACCCTGGAGGACACACGGCCCCACTTCGAGGGCACAGGAGACACGGTTCCCCGGGTCGAGGGTGGCTACACGGCACCTCACTTCGATGTGAAGGCCCAGGCAGACGCGATCTTTGCCGAACTGCAAGTGCCCACGACCTACCTGCGGTTGCCGTTTTTCTACGAGACGCTCTTCCTCGGCATGGGACCAGTCCGCAACCCGCGCGGCGAGCTGGTCCTTTCCATTCCCATCGCTGATCGCAAGATGACAGTGATCGGAGCCCAGGACATCGGCCGCACGGTGCACCTCATCTTCAAGTCCGCCGGTGACTGGATCGGTAAAACGGTGTCCATTGCGGCAGAACACGTCACCGGCGAACAGCTCGCCGAGATGCTCTCCGCGGCCGTCGGCGAGAAGGTCACCTATCAGCCCTACAGCTGGCCCGAGTTCCGCGGTCTGCCCATCCCGCACGCGGTCGCGGTCGCCAACGGACTTCAGTTCCTCGCCGAGAGGTCGGACGACACGGAGCTGCGGGACATCGAGCTGACCCACAACCTCAACCCCCAGCTGGAAAGCTATGAGACCTGGATCGGGAAGAACCGGGCTGCCCTTCGCGCGCTCAACGCCTGATCGCCGCACCACGAGGGAGCGGCCCTGTCGGGTCCGCGGCTGCTCCCCGTCCGTCATCCCCGGAGAAGACCGCCAACCGGAACAAGAAGGGCCGCCGGGGTGGCCGGCCCCTCGGGCACGACACCGACTGCGATCTCTCGGTTTCGTGGCAGTGAACCACCTGCAGGAATACCGCCCTGTGGCAGTGGCATCGCCGCGATCTCTCACACCCATGACAGCGCGCTCCCATTCGGAAACCGGCACCGACCTGCACCAACGCACAGAACCTCACCGCCTCTCACTCCGCTGTCACAGAACGGAGAGATCGCACCGTGGCGAGTGGCCGCACCCGGCGCTGACCTGCCGTGGTGAGTAGCCGATCTCACGGGTGAGCGGTCCGTGCCCACCGGGGGGCACGGACCGCTCTGGTTGGTCCGTGTGCGGAACCACTTCCAGGCTGCGCTCCCGGGGCAGCCTGGGCAACCGGCAGCGCTCTGACCTGCTGTGGTGAGTGCGGACAAACGTGCGCCATTTGGCGGTCGGCAAAGTGGTTGTGACTGGTTGGTCGTGGGCAGTGTCGAACGTCTCTGCGGGGAACTGTCATGATCTCGACCATGGATGAGACCACCGAGGTTCTTACGAGCTGGTGCGTGATTGCGTTGGAGACGTGGGTGCCTGACCTGACCTGGGGCTTTGTGTCAGTCGGTGGTGTTGTGGTCGGAGACGAGGCCGGCGATGGCCCGGTAGGTGGCGGGCAGGTTCTCCCGGCGGTGGGTCCAGTGGGTCAGTTGCTTCCAGCGTTTGTGGTCGGCGAGGGCGTGTTCGACGGTGATGCGCTTTGAAGAGTGCCGGTGTCGGGCTCGTAGGCGGGCTTCGAGGACCTCGGGTGGGCTGACCTTGTTTCCCTTCCTGGGCGGGGTGACCGCTTGGCCGGGGTGGTCGCGATGGAGTCCGAGGTAGCCGTGGTCCAGGAGGACTTCCACGTCGGGAAGTGCTGGAAACAGGTGCCGATGTCTTCATTGCGTGCGGCGGTCGCGTCATGCATCCGTTCTGGTCGCAGGGTGTCGGTCCAGAGTGTGCGGCCCTGATGGTCGGCGATGACGGTGGCCTTCATCGTGTTCTGCTTCTTCTTCCCCGAGACGAAGGAACGGCGTCCGCCGCGGCTGGCCGGGGGCCGGCGGACCTGGACTTCGGTGGCGTCCAGCCGCAGTGCGATGCCTTCAGCCTTGGCGTATGCGAACACATCCGCCAGGGTCCGCAGCCGCAGGCCGGGCCGGTCTGGGACCGCGCATCCCCGCTCGGCCAGCAGCCCTCGTGTCTCACCGATCGCACGGGTGATCGTGGAGCGGTCGACGCCGAACAGCAGCCCCAACGCTGCATGCGGCAAATCATGCCGCAGATGAATCAGTGTGGCCACGACCCGGTCGACGAACACCAGCCGATGCCGGACACCCGCTCCTGCCCCACGCTTCCTGGCCCCGCCGCGAGCTTCGTAACGCCGGCCCTCGACCACGGCCTGCCAAGGATCGGCCAACTCCTCAACCAGGCAGGCCAGATGGCCCCGGGAGACCCCCGTGAACACCTGATGCGCGAGAACCGTCCGACTGACCATGATCGCCACAACCGGATCATGCCACCCACCAGCAAGAACACCTCACCCGCAATCACGCACCAGCTCGCGAGAACCCAAGTGGCGCGGCACGGGCAGCTCGGTGTACCGGCCGGTTAACTATCAGCTCGCTGCCCGTCGCCACATCAGTGGTGCGTGAACCTATGGACATCTCACACCGTTTCATAAGTGACGCTGCGTCAGTGGCGTGACTTGTCCGCGCTCTTGCTTTCCCTGGGTGTGAGGGGGCGCGCACCACGTGCCGCCGACACGTCCGCTTCCCGTGGCGCGGCGAGCCTGTCCGAAATACTGGAGAAGAAGTGAAGAAGGACCAGCTGTTCACCGGACTGGGGCACCCGCCTAGAGATGCGGTGAGTGTTGATGCCTCGATGGTGTCGCCCCTTCGCTCCTACTTACTCGATAGTCTGCCGGTGGATCTGAGCGCTGTTGCTGCGGGTCGTATGACGTACCGTGAGCTTGCGGACAAGCAGGGGCAGCTTCTGTCCTCACTTGGGCCGCACGCTCTCCGCGTCGACGACCTCGCCGTGGCGCAGGTGATTCAGCTCGATCTCCTCTTTATGATCAACGGGTTCCTTCCCGGCGGCCCTGAAGTAGTTCCGCGCCACCTGTCGGATGCTGTAGCGGCCCAGTGCGCCCGATTTCCCTCTCTCGATCCCCACATGAGCTACGAGCTGCTCATCGATGTCAACGCGGGCGAATGGCACCGGAGCGGCGACATAAGGGTGTTCACCGAGGGAGAGCTCGGCCGGTTGGAGCGGGACTTCTACCTGGGGCACCATCTGGCTGAGCCCACCGTGCGGTCCGCCTTCGAGCTGCTGTGCACGCTTCTCCAGGAGGCGGACGGCGTGGATGCGGCCGAGACGCTGGGCGCGGTCCTGCGAAGCCTGGAGGAGTTCAGGCTGTACATGGCGCAATACGGCAAGCTCACCAGGGACGCGTTCAACTCGTTTCGCCAGTACCACATGGGGCACCCGGGCGGCCCCCGAGGCGCAAGCGGGGCCTTCATGCCCAGTGTTCAACTGCTGGAGCTGGTCCTCCTCGCGCCGACAACAGAGTATGAGGTCTACCTCGACCAGTCCATGGCCTACTTCCCGGACTGGTCCCGCCCTCTGATCGCGGAATGGCGGGAGGCGTCCAGTCAGGGAGACAACGTTGTCGACGCGGTTCTCGACGGAAGGCTGAAGCTTGACGACGCCGCCGCCGCTACGTTGCTGGATGTCATCGACAAGTTTGCGGACTTCCGCATGGTGCATCTCGGCGTCACCCGTAAGACGATCCCGGAGGCGTTCCCGCCCGGGAGTGTGGTCACCAAGAAGGGAATCGCCCGACAGACCGGCGAAGCGGACATCCTCGACGACCACAATCCCGGCACGTCCGGCTTCAGTGTGCATAACGTGCTCGTCAACTCGGTGTACCGGCTGCTGGAGGCTCGCCGAAGCGTCGCAGCACGCGGACAGACGCCGACGGACGGAAGGACCAAGTGACGATGTCAGCCTTCCAGGTGGCCGTTGTCGACCCCTTCGCGACCAGCTTCCGTTACACAGACACGTTCAGCGCGATCGGTGGCGAAGTCATTCAGGTCAGGAGCACAGTCGCGCTTCTGCCGGCGGTGTTGCCCGTTGACACCTCCAGATTCAGCCACACCCTCGTCAACGACGGAGACCTTGAGAAACTTGCCGAGCAGTTGGCGGTGCTGCAGCCGTGCGCTGTGCTGCCCGGCCGGGAATCCGGCGTGGAGCTGGCCGACGCGCTTTCCGAACGGCTCGGCCTGCCCGGTAACGGAACCGCGCTCAGCGCGGCTCGCCGCGACAAGTACACGCAGATCGAGCGGATCAGATCGCTGGGAATCCCCGCGATGCGACAGATCCGTACCAACGACGAAGCGGAACTGCACGCCTGGCACGCCCTTGCCGGTGGCACGGTCGTAGTCAAGCCACTGCGAAGCGGGCGGGGCGAGGGAGTCCGCTTCTGTGATCGCCCTGAGGAGTCGGTCGCCGCTCTGCGGGCCGTCAGGGACCGCACGTCCGTCCTCGGGGAGAAGATCACCGAGGTCGTCGCCCAGGAGTATCTGGTGGGCGCGGAATACATCGTCAACACCGCCAGCTGCGACGGTGTGCATCAAGTCACCGATGTGTGGAGCACGGATCGCATCAGCGCAAATGGCGTCAGGGACCTGGTCGTCGCGCAGATTCTCCTCGACTCGGACGACCCCGTAGTGGGCGAGTTGGTGCCCTTCGCCCATCGAGTGCTTGACGCCCTGGGTATCCGTTATGGCGCGGCGCACGTGGAGATCAAGCTGACGCCCGACGGCCCGCGACTGGTCGAGGCGGCCGCCCGTCCATCCGGGCTTCCCTACTTCGTCGCGGATGTCATAGGCGAGGGCCAGCTCGAATGGGCCGCCGATGCTTACGTCAGGCCGGAGCGGTTCATGGCCCGTGCGGGATCGGCGTACCGGCGGCGAACCGCGTTCGCCTGGGCGGCACTCGCATCGCCGGTCGCTGGCCGTCTGACGCGCTACCGTGCGCTCGACGAGGTCAAAGCGCTGGACAGCTTCGATGACCTGAATCTCATCGTGAAGCCCGGCGATCCGATTGTTCCCACGACGTGGGATCTGGGGTACCCGGCAACCCTGACCCTGCGGCACTCTGTCGAGGCCGTCCTGAGGCGGGACCTGAACACACTGCGCTTCCTCGACGGCGCAGGCATGTATGAGGTCGACACGGACGGGCATTCGGACCTGCCTACGGATGCCGTCTAGACCCGGACTTCGCAGGTCACCGTTTCAGTTGTGGTGACTGGGCCGACCGGCTACGGGGCTGCCTCGCGGAAGAGAGTCAGGAGGGCGTGCGCCTGCGGGGCGCCCGCGTAGAAGAACTGCGTGGCCAGTGCGGGTGAGACGGTGGTTCCATGCATGCGGACTTCATGGCAGCTGAAGCAGAACGCCGCCTCGAACAGAGCCAGGTCGAGAGTGTCCGCGTACGCCCGGACGCTCCAGCCCGGCGAGAAGCCGCAGCGGTACTGCTCGCTGCCGGGCAGGCTCTCGATCAAGGCCAGGACGCCGGCTGCCTCGCTCCCGATCAAGTGAGCGCCCGCCCTGCCGGGATACGGGGCGCCCCGTTTTGTCGGGAGTTCGGAGATCCTTACGACCTCCAGCAACACAGTGGTGGCTACGGCTTCGGCGGGGAGCTGCATGTGCGTAGTCTGCCCGCGTCCGGTACCGGGGCCGTGTGCCTGCCTCTGTGACGGTGATGTCTGTGGCGCCGGCCGGTGCGGACGCGCCGGTCGCCGTACGCCGCCGCCGTCTGTGACGGCAAACTGTGCTCGGCACAGGGCCGGCTCTCGCACTCACGGGGCAGCTGAAGCGCTCAGTCACAGGTTTGTGGCCAGCGGGTTTGTCCGATGTCGGTGTCGAGGAGATCGAGGAGATCGAGGAGGTGGAGTTGGACGCCACGGGTGATCTGGACGGCGGGTGGATCGGTGATGTGGCCGATCCGCAGGGTGAGTTCGCCGAGATGGTAGAAGATCATTCGGCCGGTGGGACGGACCCGGCGGTTGTCGGGGTAGAGCCCGGTTATGGTCTGTTCGGGGCCCAGGGCCCGTCTGACCTGCCGCTCGATGAGGCAGAACACCAGCAGGGCCAGGCAGATGACCTGGATCCTCGCCCGTGCCGTACTCACCCAGGTGCCAGAAGACGCTGGTGACCGGCCCCACGATCTGCGCACCGGCTGCAAGGCGACGCTGGACAGCAGGGCCCGCGAGGTCCACTGCCTGCTGCTTCGTCTCGGTGGCGGTCGATACCTGCACGTAATCAGTCATAGTCGGAGCCTAACCAGCAGGGCGTTCGCCTCACCAGGGCTTCTTGGCCTCCTCTCGCGCCAGAGGAAAGCATTCCCGAACAGCGAAAGCTCGTCAGGCCGGACGAGCGGATGCCACTCAGTTCGGCGCCCGAGCCCTTCGGCCCTCGCTCATGAAATCCCCCTCCGCGACCGCAGGGTCATTCCCCGCGGCATTGTCATCCTTGAACCGCCCTCCGGTGGCCAGTCCTCGTGAGCCGCAGCCGAAGAGCCGTCGCCCGTCCCTGACCACCCCGCTTGCGTCAGCTCACGTCTCGTGTTTGCCAGTTAGGCGGAAGCTTGGGCAGCCCGATGAGGGCATCAATGCCGAGGTGTTCCAGGAGCAGTGCCTTGAGATGGCGGCCGTCGATGAGTTCGACCCTTTTGCGTGGAGCGAAGTCCCAGCTGGCTCTGCCGAACCATGCGGTGGTGACCACGATGCCTTTCGACGCGCCCTTGTCGTTCACAACTCCCGCGACCGAGCGCACCGTCTCGGCGGACACGACGTTCTTGGTGCGTTTGGCCTGGATGATGCACAGCCCGCCGATGAGCGGCTCCTCGTTGACTGCGACCGCGTCGATGCCGTCGTCCCGGGATGCCTGAGTCACCCACGACTTCAGCCCGATTTTCTCGAACAGCCGCCGGATCAGGTGCTCGAAATCAATCGGGTCCATCGCGACCAGGTCGGGCCTGCTGTCGAGCCCGGCGACAACATCCCGCTCCGGGGCGATCTTGTACCGGGACAGATCGAAAGTGACGACAGGCCGTACCGGCACAAGGTCATACGGGTGCTGGGAGACGATCGCGTTGAGATGATGCAGGCTGGCGACCGGATCGAGCTCGGGTTCGTCCAGGACCAGCTCCGCGAAGCTCTCTCGGCTGACCCGCACGCTGATCAGGCACGGCTCGATCGCCTTCCCAGTGGCCCCGTCCTTGGCACGCACCTTCCCGTTGAACGCGACCCGTCCACCAGCGTCGGCGGAGTCACAGCGAAAGCCTCATCGATGGCCCGCAGTGCGAGCCGCGGCACCAGATCCCGGTACAGAGTCCTGCACTCGGCCTCCTTCCGCGGCTGCGGAACCACCGCCGGGGGAGCGGACGCCCTGAACCAGTACTGCTTGACCGAAGGCACCACCGCTTGCCCCGGCAGCTCGACCTCTACCACCAGCTCCCTCGCTTCCGGGGCGAAAGCCACCCGCCGCGTCCCACCGAGCCCCTGCGCGTAGTCGACGGGGCCGGGCGCCTCCTCCACACCGACTGCGAACCCCTCAAGATCACCCTGGCCGAAGGCACGCTCCGTTTCCAGCGGCAGCTGGTGCAGCCCAGCAGGACGTGAACGCAGAACCGAGGCAAGAACTCTCAGCCGCTCCTCCACTTCGGCCGTCCGCGCAGCGGCTTCCCGCCGCATCCCCTCAACGGCCTGCTGCTTCGCACGCCGATCGGCTGTGGCCTGCTCGCGTGCCTCGGCACGCCGCTTCTGCTCCAGCTCCTTCGCCCGTGCCGCATCCCGCTTCTCAAGATCCCGCACGATCTGCTCAGCCCTGCGCGAGTCGGCACTCTGCTGTGCCTGCTTCTCCTTCTGGGCACGGGTCCACGCCTGTGCCGCCTCACGGTCCCTGCGGGCGTTCTCCCTGGCCCGCTCGGCCGCGTCACGCTCCGCCGCCCGGGCCTGGCGCGCTATCTCTGCCTCAGCCCGCTTGGCAGCGGCGGCCTTCGCCTTCTGGCGCTGCTGGTACACCTGCAGTACCTGTGCCGCCAACGACTTCCTGCGCGCCATTTACCGGCCCCCACTCCACGTCAAAGCACAAGAACTGCCCACACGGGAAGCCGTGTATTACCCGTATCAGCTCCACGGCCTGATTTGCGCGCACAGGATGACTGCTTTCCCGCGCAGGGAGCCACCACCCCACCACCTTGGCCGCTCTGCTGTGGGCGGGTGCACGTGTGCCGGGCCAGGAACTCGGGGCTGGTGTTGACGAAGACAACGGCGCAGGCGTGATGGCCACCGATCCATTCGAGCGGCGCTGGGCCATCCGGTGCAAACACTGCTGAGCGGCTCTTGCCGGGGCGGGGTCGGGAACCAGGACCTGCAGGGACCCAATGGGACCGGCCGCCCCATGCACAAGTGGGGATGCGGTCGTGCCAGAACGCCCAGAAAGGTTATGCGACGTGCTGCCTCGTCCGGTTACCGTTCCGGCATGACGACCACGCCCCGCCCGCGCTTCTCCGTTCGTGCCGGCCTTGTTGCGGCTCCTGAACATGACGGTCCCTTCGAGGACATGCCTGAGCACCTTACGAGGCCGCTGCAGGAGTGGGTGGAGTACGCGCTGGAATCTCAGTAGCTGTATCTCAACCGGTCATGGAACGTGGAGGTCGAACAGGGTTCCTGGGGTGGTCTTCCGGCTGTAGGTGCATCAGGGCAGGGACTCTCGGTAGCTCGGGCCTCTTACGAACAAGCGGAAGCAGCCAGCCTGGACACCTTCATACTCTGGGCATGAGTAGATACGCCGAGGTCATCGTGTTGGCGCGGAGAGCGGAGGAGGTGATGGAGCCGCTGACGCGTCCCGACGAGGACCGGGAGTGGCACCAGTGCTTCACCAGGGTCGACGACTACGTGTTCGCCGGATTGGGCGTGCGGTCCGAGGAGTGCTACGCCTGGGTGATCCAGTTCATCCGTCACAACTGGACCGGGCTGCTGGCCCACCTGGAATCGCTGCCCTGGCCCTACCCGTGGTCGGTACAGGTCATGATCCGCGATGAGGACGACGACTGCTTCGGGCTGTGGATGCTCTACGACGGCAAGCTGGTCGAGGTGCCGCTGCCCCATACTCGGCGGGATCCCTTCCGGGCCAGCCTCAGTGGCGTGCTCAGCCGCACGGACGGGCCCCGAGACTGAGAAGCCGCATCTCGACCGATCTTGGAACGTGCGGGTCGAACAGGTTTCCCGCGTGAATGATTTCCGGACGGCTGGTGCATGAAGGCAGGGCCTCCTGGTAGCTCGGGGATGCGAATCCTTAACCGAGTACCCGGAGGCCCTGTTGCCGCAGTTGTACGCGCCTGCGCCCGCCCATTTCAACTCGTCCGACTTGTCGTGCGATTGCCTCGCGCACGTGTACGGCGACGCGGCCGATCACCCCGCCCGGAAGCCGCACTACCCGTCGGACATGTCGGACGAGGAGTGGGCGGCGGTCCGTCCTCTCCTCCCGGTCCCGGCCTGGCTGGAGGGCCGGGGCGGGCAGCCTGAGGGCTACTGCCACCGTCAGATGCTGGATGCGATCCGTTACCTCGTCGCGGGCGGGATCTCCTGGCGGTCGATGCCGGTGGACTTCCCCGCCTGGGCCCGGGTCTATGCCTTCTTCCGCCGCTGGCGCGCGAACGAGCTGATCGCCGAGTTCCATGACCGGCTGCGGGAGAACGTTCGAAAGCGGGAAAGTCGCGAGGCGCAACCCAGCGCGGGGATCATCGACACGCAGTCGGTGAAGGCGGCCGCCTCGGTGCCCGCCGCCTCGCGCGGCTACGACGGAGGTAAGCAGGTCAACGGGCGGAAGCGTCACGTGATCACAGATTGTCTCGGTCTGATCCTAGTCGTCGCGGTCACCGCCGCGAACATGGGCGACCGCGAGGCAGCCCTCCCCTTGCCGGCCCGGCTGCGGGACCTGCACCGGGACATCACCCTGGTCTGGGCCGACGGCGGCTACACCGGCGGCCTGATCGACTGGTGCCGGGAGAAGCTCGTGCTCACCCTCGAGATCGTCAAACGTACCGACGACATGGAGGGGTTCGTGGTGCTACCGCGACGGTGGGTGGTAGAGAGGACGCTGCGCTGGTTGATGCATTCGAGGCGTCTGGCCAGGGACTACGAGACCCTGCCCGCGACCAGCGAGGCGATGATCCTGTTCTCGATGATCACGCGAATGGGGCGCCGGCTGGCCCGGCGACGAGCCGCCGTCCGGCACTGAGCATCCCCGATGCCTCCAGGAGCAACCAGCCACGCTCGCCCAGGCGTTTCGCCTTTGAGCGCACTCCTTCGACCTTCGCCGGCACTGTCGTATCGATCCCCAGCGCCTCCGCGATGTCCTTGGCCCGCACCGGCTCCGGGCCCGGCCGGTCCTGGAGCACATTCAAGATCCGCTGATTGTCCGGCGAGAGGACTGGCACCGACAGCCCCTCCCGCCACGCAGGCACCACAGCCCCCGGCACCGACGCGGCCACGGGCTCAGGGCCGGGCTCGGGCGGCGCAACCTTCTCCTCTCCGTCCTCCGTGACGACGGCGGTCTCGGCTGCGGACACGGCCAGGGCATCAACGAGTTCCTCACGCGCGATCACCCGTCGCTCCAACTCGACCTCAGCGGCCTCCAGCGCTGCGGCCGCCAACGCCGCGGCCTCCCGGCGCTCTTCGGCCCGCACACGAGCAGCCGCCTCGCGCTCCTCCAGCAAACCCAGAATCGACGCCACCGCGCGCACCTCGACAATCAGACGGAAACAGGACGCAGGATCTCTCCCTCGTCCCACCGAAACCATTCCTGACCAGCGAAGACTCAAAGATCACGTTCGGTTGAGATACGGCTTCTCAGACTTCCCCTCTTCTACCTGGCCTGTCCCGCTGTGTGGGGGTGGGTGGTGTGGCTGCTGGGCGGGCGTGGTCTCGGGGAAGCCGGGGCGGCGCTGCGCTGGCTTCTGAGGGCTGCGGCGGCCCGATGGGCACCGCAGCGACCAGACACCGAACGGGGCCCGCACCATCCCCCCAACATCCCCCCCAACATTGGTTCCAACATCCCCCCAACATCCCGCGCGCACGATGACGCCCGACGCCTGCACAACCACAGGTCAGGCACCGTTTTTCGCGTGGTGAGTGCTCTGGCTTTGTTCACGAGAACCGGCTCTGGCTCACTTTCCGTGGTGACGAACCTTCGATTACTGCGTCGGCCCGGCGAGCACGGGAAACCTGCAGGCCAGAGGGTCGCCCGACGTGGACAGGAGTGGGGACGGCGTCCCATCACGGAAGTTGAGCCAGAGCCCGTTCTCGGGCTCTGGCACAAATTTCGTGATCGGTTACGTTGCGTGTTGGCCGCCGGAATCTGGCAGTGGTGCGCTGATGGCCAGATCTTCGTCGAGTCTGGCTACCAGGTCTTCGGCGAGAGTCGGAACGTGGCGAGTGGCCCACTGCTTGGTGAGAGAGAGAAAGCCTTGCAGTTCCTCCTGCACGGTATGCAGGATTGCCGGTAGGTCAGCCACCATGATCTCGATGGGCTGCCCCAAAGGAGTTTCTTGAGCGTCTGCTCCGTCCGGCCACAGCTGCACGGCCTCGTCGGCGTGCTCAAGCCTTGGCGAAGGGTCATGGCCGAGCCACAGGGGCTCTCCGTCTGCGATGTCGAGCCACTCGCGCCAGTCCTCCAGGCCGCAACAACATCCTGGCCGGACGGTGACGTTGGTTCGAGTGT
The DNA here is from genome assembly GCF_035946055.1 of Streptomyces sp. NBC_01341. NCBI lineage: Bacteria > Bacillati > Actinomycetota > Actinomycetes > Kitasatosporales > Streptomycetaceae > Streptomyces > Streptomyces sp. NBC_01341. The sequence continues at coordinate 7,326,867 of NZ_CP108364.1, forward strand.
CGTGGACGCGCAAGCCTCCTGGTGCGATGACCTTGTCTGTCTCCAGCAGGTGGCGAATCGCCTCGCCGGCGTCCGTCAGGGGGCAATCGTCGTCACCTGAACGCGAGTTGTAGTCAGCCAGCATGGCCAGCGCGGTGCCGACGTCGAGCGGGGGCATACTGCCCGACAGAGCCATGAGCTGGTACGGAGGCAGGTCAGCCACCGGCCAGAAAGAGAAGTCAACGGTGTCTGGGGTCTCCAGGACGGCATTCACGATCAACACGGCGTCATTCTCGCCTCGGGCGGTCCAGCCCGCCTGGCATTTTCTCTCGGGGCTCGTCACGCCAGGAGAACGCGTTTCCGGAGTAGGTCGAAGCCAGCGCGGCCGAACATCTGGCGTTTGAGCATCTTAAAAGTTACGTGGAATCTGTCCGGGGTGATCATGTCTCCCCGGTGCAACCACGGACTTGGGAGATGGCTTGAACGGCACAACGGTGCTGACGGAGAAGTGGCCGGTACTTGGCCGGCACGAGCAGGCGGCGACCTGGCTAATGATGTGGACGGATCTTGGACGTGCGCCCCGCACGATCGATGCCTACGCCCGCGGACTGGCCGAGTACCTGGCGATGTGCGAACGGGAGAACGTCGAACCGGTCACCGCTAACCGCGCCCACATTGCAGCTTATGTGCGGGAGTTGACATCGCGGCCGCACCGCCGAGGGGCGAACGTGGTGGCAATCGACTCGGGGTCGGGACTGGCCAACGCCACCATCCAGCAGCGCCTGGTGCCGGTCCGCCTGTTCTACGACTTCCTCATGGAGGAGGGTCTGCGCGAATCGAACCCGGTCGGCCGCGGCCGCTACACCCCTGGGCGCCAGCAGGGCGGGCAGCAGCGCGGACTGGTGCCGCGGCTCACGAAGCTGCCATGGATCCCCAGCGAACAGCAGTGGCTGGGGATCCTGCAGGTCGCGCGAGAGGAGTCGGTCCGCAACCGTGTGATGCTGGCCCTGGCCTACGATTCCGCACTGCGGCGAGAGGAACTGTGCTCGCTGCGGACAGATGACCTGGACCCGGCCCACCGGACGCTGAGGGTGCGGGCGGAGACGACGAAGAACCGGCTGGAGCGGGTGGTGCCGTACTCGGCGTCGACCGGCGTACTGATGTCGGCCTACCTCGCCCACCGGGCCACGGTCAGCCGAGCCAGGGGGCCGCTGTTCCTCTCCGAATCCCGGCGCAACTACGGCCAGCCGCTGAGCCTGTGGACCTGGTCGAAGGTGGTCCGCGGGATCGCCCTGGCGGCCGGTGTCCCGCGGTTCTCGACCCACACCACCAGGCATCTGTGCCTGACCGATCTGGCCCGGATGGGTTGGGAGTTGCACGCGATCGCTTCCTTCGCCGGACACCGTCACACCGACTCCACGCTTCAGTACATCCATCTGTCGGGTCGGGACCTGGCCGACAAGCTCGCCCGCGGTATGGAGCACATCCATGCTTGGCGAATAGAGGCGCTCACTTCCCCGAACGGCACATCGCCGGAGGTGGCACGGTGAGTGCATCTCGGCTGACCCTGCCTGCGGAGAACGAACCCGAACGCTGGTCCTGGCCGATCATCCCGGACCGCTACGACACTGCTGTCGAGGTCCGGCCCGCTGAGGCCCACGCCATCAGCGAACTCGGGGTGCGGAATCTGCGCCGGCTCAAGGACCACGATCCGTCCGCTGCCGGCTGGCCGGTGATCCACCGTCTGCTGGTCCCGCTGGAGGCGGTCAACGCCGCCCTGGACTCGCCACCCACCCCGCACCGTCGACGCGCCATGCTCGACGTGATCGCCGTGCTGCTGACACGTTGCGCGGAGACCGGCCAGACCTTTTGGGGATGGACCCCGCAGGAGTGGATCCATCTGCTCGGCCGCAACCAGGCCGAGTTCCACCAGCACAGGCCGGGCTGGGTCAACGACGAGGTCCGCCCCTATCTCGCCGCGCACGCCTACCTGCTGGGCTCCTTCAACGAATTCCACCGACTCGGCAGCTTCCAACGGCTCACCCTGTCCTGGCGGATCTTCGGACGCGACCGGGTGAGCAGCGAGATCGCCCGCATCCGAGCGGTCCTCGCCTCCTGGGGATACCAACTGGGCCGGGACGACGACACTCTGCTGCCGATGGTCGTCTGCCAACTCCTCCTCCTCAGCCGGAGCCCGCATCTTGAGGACCTCGACACCGCACTGTTCGACCTGGTCCGGCGCGAGAAAATGCTGGCCAGCTCACAGCGCTACACACTGCACGCCACGCAGCGGGCGGTTGCCGAGCTCGGATTCTGTGATCCTCCCCAGCCCATCACCGGCCGCCACTCGGCACGGGCTACCGGCGGCGCGAAGACGTGGGAACAGTGGGTCGACCGCTGGCACGCCACCTCTACGCTCAGCCCCGGCGTCCGCGGCGCCATGCGCTCCGCCCTCCTCAGGGTGGGTCGGTGGATCGCCGCTGAACAGCCCGAGGCTGCAGACCCGAAAGACTGGACGCGTCAGATCTGCGCGACCTGGATCGCAGCAGTGGACCGGATGAAGGTCGGTGACTACGTTCAGCGGACAGCCGGCCTGGGAAACCGTCTCGGCAAGCCGCTCGAAGCGGCGACCAAGGCCGGGCAGATCACTGCGCTGCGGACGTTCTTCAGGGACTGCCAGGAATGGGAGTGGCTGCCCCGCAGCTTCGACCCCCTGCGCGCGCTGGCGATCCCTCGCAGCATCACAGCCCTCCTCGGCCCCGACCCGCGGGTCATCGCCGATGAGGTCTGGGCGAAGCTTCTGTGGGCGGGCCTGAACCTGGAAGCCGCAGACCTCCCACAGTCTCAGGCCGGGCAGTTCTACCCCTTCGAAATGGTCCGCGCGGTCACACTGACCTGGTTGTTCTCCGGTCAACGCAGCAACGAGATCGCCCGATTGAGAGTCGGCTGCATCCGCTGGCAGCACGACGGCGCTCCCATCACCGGCGACTCACAGCAGGTCCTGGCCCGCGACACCATCTGCCTCCTCGACGTCCCACCCCACAAAACCGGCACCGCCTTCAGCAAGCCCGTCGACCCGATCCTCGGCCAAGCCGTCGACGCCTGGCAGGCCGTCCGTCCCGACCAACCGAAGTTCACCGACCGCCGCACCGGCGAGCGCGTCGACCTGCTGTTCGCCATCCGGGCCCGCCGCGTCTCCACCCACTACATCAACAACACGATCATCCCGATGCTCTGCCGCAAAGCCGGCGTCCCCGCCGCCGACGTCCGCGGCAACATCACCAGCCATCGCGCCCGGTCCACCATCGCGAGCCAGCTCTACAACGCCAAGGAACCGATGACGCTGTTCGAACTGCAAGCCTGGCTCGGACACCGATCACCGCAATCCACCCAGTACTACGCGAAGATCACACCGAACACCCTGTCCAAGGCATACTCCGAAGCGGGCTACTTCGAGCGGAACGTCCGCACGATCGAGGTCCTGGTCGACCGCGACGCGGTCGCCTCCGGGGCCGCAGCCACCGGCGAACCATGGCAGTACTACGATCTCGGTCACGGGCTGTGCTCCTACACGTTCTTCGAACAGTGCCAGCACCGGATGGCCTGCGCCCGCTGCGATTTCTACACGCCCAAGGAATCGACGAGAACCCAGCTCGTCGAAGCCAAGGCCAACTTGCAGCGCATGCTCGTGAGCATTCCGCTCACCGACGAGGAACGCGCCGCCGTCGACGACGGCCAGAGTGCACTCGATCGCCTCCTTGAGCGCCTCGCCGAAGTGGCCACGCCGGCCGGCCCGACACCGAACGAACTCCGCGCCGAACCCGGCCGGCTCCTGCCGCTGGCCGTGCACTCAGCACCCGACCCCACCGACCGAAAGCACTGCTGACATGCGACCAAACCTGTTCACCATCGACTTCCCCGGCCCCGGACGGGTGAGCACCATGGCCCGACCCCGTGGCGGCGACTGGCTCGAAGACGAGATGACCGCGCTGAGACGCTCTGGCGTCGACATCTTGGTCTGCGCACTCACCAGGCCCGAACTCCAAGACCTCGGCCTCGCCGAGGAGCCGCAGGCAGCTGCCGCGGCCGGGCTGCGGTTCGTGGCCGTCCCCATCACCGACCGCACGGTCCCCGAGCTCGCCACGGTCCTTCCCACCCTGGACACGCTCGCCGAACAACTCCGCGAAGGCGCACATATCGTCACCCACTGCCGAGCCGGCATCGGACGCTCGTCCCTCCTTGCCGCCGCACTCCTCATTCTCGGCGGCATCGGCCCTGACATCTCCTGGAACCTGATCGAACGTGCTCGCGGGCTCGCCGTCCCCGACACCGCTGAGCAGCGCGAGTGGACGATGCAACTGCGCAAAGCTCCATGATCTTGACAATTCAGATTCCACATAATGATGCGGGCGACGTGCCCTTCCACGACTCCGGAGCTCCAGGGAAGGGTGAGGCCGGCGACGACGGCGTCACGGTCGCGGTCGATGCCCGCGGCGAGGGTGTGGAGACCGGGCAGGTCGTCGTGGCGGACGGCATCGAGCCACTCGGGCAGCCGTTGGCCCTGTCGTTCGGTGAGGATCTGAGCGAACGAACGGACGTGTCTGGTGAGGGCTTCCAGGTCGGGGCAGTGGGCCAAGGCGGCCTTCATCCGGAGCTGTTCGCCCTCGGAGAGGGACTCCGGGTGCCGGAGGATCCAGCCGGCGACCGTGCGGGGTGAGGGCGGGGGCGCGGTGACCGGGTCGGCCGAAAGGCGCTTGGTTCGGAAGTAGGCGCGAACTCGCTGGTAGCTGCCTTTGTAGCCGAGTAGCACGATCTCCTCCCATGCCTTCCAGGCGTTGGTGCAGCCCTGGTTCCAGCGGTCGTCCAGGTAGGGCCTGTACTCGTCGAGAACGGAGGGGCGGCCCTGCCACTGGCCGTGAAAGAGCTCTTCCGGGGTAGTGGCGTCGGCGAGGAGTTTTACTGTGCGGTAGGTCATGCCGAGCTGGCGTTGGATCGCGCGGCGGCTGTTGCCGGCGGCCAGCAACGCGTGGACCGCAGCGTGGTTGGCCCGGGTTCTGTCGGCGAACCGGTGGCCCGTCGGCCACGGCGAGCCAGTAGGGTCAGCCGGCTCTTCCGGTTCCTTGACCTGCCGGGGCGGCTCGGGCGTGGTGCCGCGCAGGCACCCACGATGGTCGGCGACACAACGTTCTGCGGCTTCGCTGAGGTTGTGCCAGAGGTGCCGTCGGTCCGCGACCTTCACTGCTTGAGGTGCCCCAGCAGTGGCGCCTTCGGCAAAGAACGGGGCTCGGTCCCGACAGACGACTTCGATCCCTGGCCTCTCGGCCAGCCAGGCGGCCAGGCTCGATGTCTCCCGGTCCGGCCGTAGGTCGACCGGCCGTCGAGTCTCGACGTCGACCAGCACGGTGCCGTAGTGGCGGCCCTTGCGCGTGGCGTACTCATCGACGCCGACCACCCGCGGGGTCGGCAGTTCCGGTTCGGGCAGCGCCTCAATCAGTCGCAGCACTGTGCTGCGACTGACGGTCACTCCGAACACGCCAGCCATTCGGGCGCCCGCCCGACCAGCAAGGGCGAGGCCCACCGCCGCCAGTGTCGAACGCAGACGCTCGGTCCACCGGCCGTACCTCCGCGTCAGTCCCAGCACCTGCTCAACGAACGTCCGCCGCGGGCACGAAGCGTCCCGGCAGGCGAACCGGCGGACCCGCAGACACAGCACCACCCGGAGCCCTCCGCTGGGCACATCCGCCGGAAACCTCAGGTAGGAGCTATGAACCCGACTCGACCAGGTCCCGCACCCCGGACACACCGAACCGGACGCTGTTCTGCGAGCCTCGACCCGCACCGTCCCGTTGTCTACGTCCACCGCCACCACCGCCACGTCCGCGATCGACGGGAACAGCAACTCCTCCAGCCGGAGCGCTACTTCTTCCACAGCCCCGAAGTGTCAACCGCCCGAGATGTCCACTGATCATTTTCAGGCGACTTCCTGGAGCCAACACAGCCAGGAACCGTTACTCAGAGTGCGCATGTCACGGAATTTGAGCCAGAGCCCGTTCTCGCGGACAGAGCCAGTGCTCAGACTTCCCCTCTTCTACCTGGCTGCCTGGCTATGGGGTGGTGGTGTGGTGGCTGGTGTTGGGCGTGGTCTCGGGGAAGGCGGGCGGCGCTGCGCTGACCCTTGTCCTCCGGCCCGTCGCGCTGCTCCGGGCTGGCGGTCAGGCGCTGGACCTGCTCCGGCAGTGACGCCGGCCGCCGCGCCCCACGGGCGCCCTTGCCGTTCGGCGGCGTCGCTTCCGTGTTCGGCGCTTTCCACGGTAGGTGCGGGCAGGCCAGTTGTCCGGACCGCGCGTTGATCGCCGCTGGCCCCGCGCGGGCTGGTTCTGGCGGCCTGAGTTCGCTCTTTGGATGCTGGCAGCCGCTGTGTGCCTGCTCGTCGGCAAGAGGGGTGCGGTGCCGGCCGCTTACTTCGCGGGAGGCGTGTCAGGGGTGGTGTTGGGAAGCGGTGGGCTGCCTGCCGGTGCTTCCGTGGCGGGGGTGGGCGTCCAGTCGGGGCCACGGTGCTGCTGCCACCAGTCGTCGATGGTGGCGAACTTCTCGTCGAACCTGCGGTCCCAACTGAGGAACCCGGTGGCCGGTGTCCGCAGGCGGGTGCGGCGGCCGCCTGCTTCGTAGATCACCACGACGTGGTTTCCCTGGAAGTTCTCGACTCGGATGGCCTGGACGTCCGGCCAGTGGATCGTGCGCCGACGCACGTTGTGTACGACGGCCGCCGACGCCGTGAGCGTCACACCGAAGTAATGCCAGGCGACCAGCATCAAGAGCACCAGGACGGACCACGTCCCCACTGAGTCGGCTATCCCAGATCCGGATGGCTTCGAGGTGATCCAATCCCACGCCTCCGTGCCCCAGACGAGGAGGAGAGGCAGAACAGCCAAGAGGTGCTGCAGACTCGTATACCGGTATCGGATCCGCTCCGTCGGCATGGCCCTGACCTGCGACTGCTCCACGACTACCTACCCCTCGCACAGTGATATGCCCACCACCGGTTCATGATCGACAACGCAGCATGACGGACCAGCCGCGGGCTGTCCACATCCACGGCCAAGAGGATGCTGCGCACAGGGCAGCACCCCGCTGTGGGGAAAAAGTGGCTGGTGTTGGGCGTGGTCTCGGGGAAACCCGTGCGGCGCTGCGCTGGCTTCACGGGGGACTGCGGCGGCCCGTTGGGCACCGCAGGTGAACGGGTGTTCACAGGTACAAATACGCTCCGGGCATGCTTGCGAATCTAACTCCTCTTGAGCTGCTGGTCTTTGTGCCAGTGGCGTTGATCATCCTGTTCGTGCCGTCGATCATTGCCTACCGAAGAAAGGTGGAGCGCCTGTGGCTGGTCGTCGTGGTCAGCCTGATCGGCGGGGGCACGGGCTTGCTCTGGTTCGTGGCCCTGTACATGGCGATGACCATGCGGACCCGGACAGCTGACCTTGCGCCCCTGAACACCTCCGGGCCCCGGATCGTCACCGAGGGATAGAAGCAACTCTCGGCCTGCCACGGGACCGCGACGGCCTGGAGGCAGCCGCCGCAGCGAACAGCGGCACCGGGCAGGGCGCACCACCCCCTTCCTCCGGCCCGTTGCGCCGCTCCGTGCCGAACGACCGAGCGCTCGGCGACGGCCAAGCCGTCGCCAAGGTCCTACTCCGGCTTCGATGCCGGCCGCTGCGCCTCGTCGTCCTGGTCGAGTTCGGCGGCGTACGCGGTCCGGTCGTCGGTGACGGCCCGCTCCCAGATCCACGCGCCGCCGCCGTGGGCACGGGCCAGCCGGGCGGCCAGGCCCCGCTCGTAGCCTCCGGCCCGGCGCAGCTCCGTCAGCGCGATCTCGACGGCCTGTGCGCGCTCCTGGGACACCGGACGCCCACCCCGGGCCCTCCCGTGCCCCGCACCGCTCTTACGCCCGGAGACGCCCAGCCTGCCCGTCCCAACGCCCTCCTGGTGCGCAGCCCAGAACCGCTCTACCGCCTGCTGGTCGTAGTAGTCGACCCGCTCGACGGTGATCACCCGATCCGGGTGACGGCGCTCCGGCGGCTGCTCGTCGCGCAGCGCGTACCACCGCGCGACAGTCGAACGGCCCGCCCCGGTGCGCCGCATGATCCACGCACGACTCACCAGAGCCCTCCCCCCGACGACCCGGCGCAGCCGGACATCATTTTCGTCGATCGACTCCATCTGCTTCGATCTCGGCTTGCAGCACGGGGAGGGAGTCCACGTCGAGCTCACCGGTGGGGGCGATCACGAGAGGCACCGTCGGCCGGTTGGGGGCGGGTTCATCAGGTGTCATCGGGCAATTGTTTCCGCATGGGTGTTCGCTACTCTCACTCACCCCCCGGAAGTGAAGTGCATGTTTCCACGGCGGGCCAGAGTTCGCCTTGCGCAGCTGTTCCGCCGGCCTGCCGTGGACGTGGTGACCTCGCGAGCACCACAGGTCTGACGCCCCGGGCCACTCGGGGCCTCAGCTCAAGTCAGCGGGTACGCGGGAGGAGGGCGTCGAGTGCTCGGGCGTCGGGCTTCGCGACGGGTGGGAAGGTCAGCGCGAATGCCTGGTCGGCGCCATCGATCGTCAGCACGGTCTGAAGACCGAGGCCCAGCAGGGCCTTGCGCAGGGGCGCCGTCGACAGCAACTCCCGGGGCAGCTGCATCTGGACGGGGCCGGGTGAGCCGGTCACGGCGTGGGGATCGAAGAACAGCATGCGCTCGCGGGTGAGCGCGAAGTACATCGGCCTCGGCTGGGCGATGGCTATCAGGTGACCCCCGCTGAGTATCGCTGTTGCCGCGGTGGTGGCGAGTCGGCGCCGCACCGATACCGAACCGACCTTCGTGAGGCCCACGTGGTCGATGGTGTCGGCGGGGTTGAGCAGGGGACGAGTTGCCTCCTGTACCTGGCGAATGCGGCGCTGGTTCATGTGTAACTCCTGTACGTCGATCGGGTTCGGAGAGAGCCCGAGGCGACTTCCGCGTCGGGCGGTGGTGCGTTCCGGAGAACGAATGGGACCGGGGGCGGACGCTTCCCGCGGGTCGCACTGACCGTATTCACCCGCTCTGGAGCGGTTCCGCAATCCGCACCCCCGTTCTGCCGTGCACCCGGCCGTCGCTCCTTCGTGGACGCCGGCGCGACACCAACCTTTCATCCTGACCATGGACGGGGTGGTGCACGATTCGTAGGCGTGACCTGAGAGCCCATCGAGGCGGGCTGGGTTGCGGTGGCCGCCCCCTGCTCCGCATAGGTCGTCCCGCCAGGTACGGCCACACCGACCACGGTCACGGACGGACGGCAGCTCGATCAGGGCACACGGTGCTTCGGCAGTGGATCCCCCGGGTGATGTGCGTGGCAAAAAACGGTCCGCTGAAAGGGCGTAACTTGAGCCGCCCCGACGGGGCCTCACATTCTCACGCTGAGCCCGAGCGACCTCACGAAAGATGGCTGCTGCGCGAACCCATTGCACAAACTTGGTTCACACATTGCCTTGGCCAGGGAAGAAGGTTCCGCTGAAGCAGAGGCCGGCGCGCGTAATCGCTGAGCCCCGGGCGGGCGGCCCGGTCCACCCGTGGATGATGCCCAAACGCCTTCTCGGTCATGAGGCGTAGTTGCGCTACTCACATCCAGAGGCGCCGCAGTCGGCCATGGCGGCCCTGCGCTGGTTTCCGGAGGCGTGCCGAGTGCGCGGCTGAACGGTCGCGGCAACCGGCCCGTGCACCTGTGACCGGTCACCGTCGGCAGTGACCGGTCACGGCGCGGGCGGTGCTGTGACGTGCCGTGGTGAGTAGCGGCAGCTCGTGGTGAGTGCGGGCGGGAGGCGTGGCGAGTTTTCGGCGCGATGGGGCGTGGGGAGCACCGCGGACCGTCGCGCTGAGCAGCCATGCCCAAGCCCTGACGGTTCTGGTTAAGACGAGCCTTGACGCTGCGGCTTCCGTGGAGACGAGCGGAAGCTCTCCGGAAGCCACAGCAGGCTGGGCGCCCACTCGTCGGCCGGATTGGACGGAGCGCACGCAACCACTGCCACCCTCACGCCCACGCGCGGCCGCACGGCGCAGCCACGCACGGGAGCACCGTGCACGTCACCGCCCCAGCCCCGTCGGTTACGCCTGCTGCGCACCTGTGCACAGCGAACGCTGCGCGCCCGTGGTGAGTTGGGCAAGCCTTGGCGCCCCCTCACGTTTATCCCCACACCTGTCCCTACCGTTGCCCCTACACTCTCCCCTACGGTCATCATCGTTGCTCGGCCCGGTCTTTGCGCAGGTGGAAGGCCCTTTCAAGGCTTGCCCACCGCGTCGAAACCCCTTTGAACCGCTGTTGGGTGAGGCGGTGAAGGGTTCTGACGAGGGGCGCGGCGGCGCGGGCCGCGGGGCTGCCGTCCCGGCCCGGCAGCGCAACTGGCACCAGGGGGTGCCGGGCGGAGAGGGCGGGGGAGCGGGAGCGTGGGGAAGAGTGCGTGGCCGTACCGGTCGACGGCGAAGGCGCGGGGCCTGGTGCTGCTCGCGTTGGGCATCGTGAAGGTCGCGACGGCTGAGCAGTTGCGGCAGTTGGTGTTGCCGGGCACGGCGGATGTGCAGACGGTCCGCAACGCGTGCAAGGACCTGCGCTCGGTCGGGCTGGTCGAGTCGGTGGGCCGCACCTCGCAAATGTCGGCGGCGGGGCGGCCGGTGTGGCGGGACCTGTGGAACCTGACCACCGCCGGCCTCGCGTCGGCCGCTTCGGAGGTGGGGCGTCCGGTGAAGGAGATGGGCGGCACCGCGAGGGACGCGGCGAAGGCCGGCGCCCCGCACGCCCTCGCCGTCACGAACACGATCGACGCGTTCCGCCAGTCACCACCCCTGCCCACGAAACCCGTCGCCCGCCGCACAGCCCCCACCACTGCCCCTGCCCCTGAGCAGGTGCGCCCACTGCCGACACGTCCGCCGGGCCTGGGGCATCTGCGCGGGTGGGAGACCGAGGTGCCCTTGCCGGTCTCGGGCACGTTCACCACCCCGGCCCGGGGCAGCCTGCGTGCGGACGCGGTGCTGACCGCGCCTGAGGATGGTGTGCCGGTGATGTTCGTGGAGGTTGACAACCACACCGAACCCGCCGCCGTGGTCGCCAGGAAGGTCGAGAACTACCGCCGGTTCTTCCCACGCACCGTGAACGACCACCAGGGCGTGGACGTGCCGTTCTGGTCGACCCGGTGGGACGACTCACCCCGCGACGGCTACCCACCCCTGGCTCTGGTCGTCGCGAAGAACGTCAGCCCCGACACCGCCAGGAACCGCATGAAGAGCATCCACGACCTGTCCACCCCCTGCTGGCAAGGCCGCAGGCACAGCGGCAGCGCGTACGACCGGGCCTCCCGGGACGGCTACCGGGACTACGCCCGCACGATCCCCGTCCTGGCCACCACCCTCACCCGCCTCCAACTGCACGGACCCCACGGCCCTGTCTGGTGGCGCTTCGGGCACCCCGCCTTCGACACCCTCGGACACCCCACCTTCGAGAGTCTCGAGCAGGCCCTCGACAACCCAGACGACTCCCGCGCCTACCACGCCCGCGAAGAACAACGCCGCCTCCAGCACCACGCCCAGGCGGAACGCGAGCGCCAGGAGGAGGAAGAGGCCGAGCGCCGGCGGAAGGCAGCCGGGTGGCCGTGCCCGACCTGCGGCCGCGAAGTCCTGCCGGAGGACGTCTGGGAGACCACACCCCCAGGCGGCAGCGACTGCAGTATCTGCACCAACATCAGAAGGCGCGAGCAGGAGGACGCCGCGGCCCGGGTCGTTGAGGAGGAGGTAGGTCGGGAGGAAGCCAGAAGGAACGGCCTCTTCGGCTTCCTGCGCTGACCTGCGAGGTCCCCGCCAGCCCCTTGCCTCCTGCGCTGGAAGACCGCCCTTAACGCCTTCGACGGCCGGCGCTCCGCAGCACGTCAGCAACCCTCAACGATCCGCGTTGCACCGCTTGTTTGGCAGACCCGGAACCGGGCGGTGAGAGGCTGTAGTCCTATCGATCACATCGCACTCAGGATCGATTGGACTACCGCGACTCAGTTGACGCCAAGTCAGGTTAATGGTGACATCGTCGAGCCGGCCTCGGCGTGGCAGGCCGGAGGACCGGGTTCGGCCCGGTGCACTGGGGCCGCTCCCTGCGGAGCGCGCGACAGGGATCCGTGCGCTACCCGGCCCAGTGGCCCGGTCGCTGCAACGCCGCTGGGATCCAGGTCGCCTGGTCGCCTCGAGCGGCATTGAGCTGGGGCGGGTGAGAAACAGGGCTCCCGTAAGGTCTGCCCCGCACAGGTTTGCGTCCCGAAGGTCCGCGGCGATCAGGTAGGCGCCGCGCATACTGGCGCCGCGCAGTTTGGCCCTCGCCATGCGCTTGCCCATAAGGTCGGCGTTCCGGTGGTCCTTCTTCTTGCCAGGCACCGAGGCGCGGGCGAGTTCACTGGCCCGCAACAGCAGCGGGTTCACTTCGGCGCGCAACGCCATCACGTCGATGGCGAGCAGCGACTGGGCCGTGGCGCGCGTCATCGCGTCGAGCCTGTCGTGGGCGCGGCGCAGATCGCGGCGGAGGGGCCGGGCGGCGTGGAGATCCAGGGCTTCCGCGATGTAGCGCAGCAACTCGTGCAGGTTCCGCATCACCGGGAAAACCTCGCACATCGTGCGGGCCGCCTCTGGCTCCTCGCGCCAGCTGCGCCCTCTGAAGGTCACCTGCGAGACTTCGGATGGCTGCTGCGCTCCCGCCGCCTCGCCCGCGACTATGAGCGGCGGCCCGACAGCAGCGAAGCGATGATCCGCTGGTCGATGACGATGCTCATGACCCGCCGCCTGACCTGCGAAGACCGGTCGATCAAGTATGGAAAGACAACGGCCTCTGAAGTGACGGCGCCAGCCCGGACACCCTGTTCTCGGGTGTCCGGACCGGCGCCAGCTCACTTGTCATGCGGCCGATTCAGGCCTGTGGCGTCAGGTGCTCAGGTCCTGACCGTCAGGTACTGCCAGCCGCCCCACGTGCTCACGTTGGTGGTGTCCTTCGAGCTGTGGACGTACTCCGAGCGCACCCGGAATTTCTGGTTGACCGCGTGGGAGAGGCTCAGCTGCGCCGCCACGGCGCTCTTGGAGTCGAGCGTGAAGCAGCCCGAGGTGCTGAGCGTGTGCCAGGCACTGCTGTAGTACTGCTGGACCTGGAAGTGCACGCACTGGCGGGACTTATTCGGCGACACGGTCGTGGTCACCGTCGGCTGCACCGTGTGGTGGTATACGCGGTAGGTGGTGCCGCTGTACGTGGTGGTCGTGTAGTAGCCGCTCAGGGCCTGCGCGACCTTCACCTGGTCGCTCACGGCGCGGGTGGCCGAGGCCGGGGCGTAGCGGTAGTCGCCCGCGTAGGACGCGGTGAACGTCGTGTTATTGGCGAGCTTGTACGTAGCCGTCAGGTTGCCCTTGCTGTCCACGGTGCCCGTCTTGACCAGCGTCTTCTTGCCGCCGGCGGGCGTGGCGTAGAGCGAGGCCGTACGGCCGTTGTACGTGGTGCCCAGGTGGGCGGTGACGGTGGCCGTCGCGCCGTACGCGTAGGTTGAGGCGTTGGCGGCCACGGACAGGCTCGTCGTGGCGCGCGAGACCTGGACGATCGCGGAGGCGCTGGCCGCTCGGTGGTTGGTGTCGGCCGCGTAGCTGACCGTGTAGGTGTTGGCGCCGCCGGTGGAGGGGGTGTCCTTGACGATGATCGTGCCGTCGGCGGCCACGGGGGCCGTCCACGTCACGGGCGTCGTGGTGTGCGCCGCGTCCGTGCGGGTCACGGTGACCGTCTCGCCGCTGTCGTACGGGCCGTCGCCCAGCACGGCGCCGAAGCTCAGCGCGGCGCCGCGCGTGGCGGTCGTGGGGGCCTTCAGCGTGAGGGCCGGGGCGTAGGGAGCGATGGTGGTGCTCACGTCGTTCGAGCCCGGCTGGTGCGTGATGTCACCCCCGAACGACAGGCGGTAGGTGAACCATCCGGCTGTCCCCGGGTCGTCGGTGACCGTGAACCGGCCGGTGGCCGGGTCGACCGGGGCCGCGGGGAGCTGCGTCGACTCGTGGGTGTCCTCGTTCGTCCGGGTCACCTGGACGGTGTCGCCCTGTGCGAAGGGGCCGCGGCTCAGGTCGGTCATGACCGTGCCGGTGAAGGCCACCTTGTGCGGCGCCGCCGAGCTGAACTCCGGGTACGGGATGGAGGTTCCGAGCCTGGACACCCCCACCGTTAGCGAGGTGGTCGCGGGCCGGTGCGTCGCGTCGCCGGCGTAGGTCACCTCGTAGGTGTATGTGCCCTCGTCCTGGCGGGTGTCGGTGATGCTGAACGAGCCGTCCGCGCATACCGTGGCGTCGGGCAGATCGGTGCCGTCGCGGGTGACCTTCAGCGTGGCGCCGGCCGGCACGAAGCCGCGGCCGCCCACCGTTCCGTTCAGCGTGAAGTGCTGGGTGGCGATCGCATACGGCGACGGGGCGTTCAGGGAGAGCTGGGTGTCCGTGAGCTTGGCGTCGCCGAGGACGTCGAGGGTGTAGGACCCGTTGTCCTGGGTGACGGCGTAGAGCGTGCGGCCGTCGGCGCCCCAGGCGAGGCCGTCGGGGGCGACAGTGCCGGCCGGGAAGGCGAAGTGGTTCTCGGCGATCTGGTCGGCCGCGTAGACGTAGGCGCCCGCGCCCGAGCCCGCGGTGCTGCCGAGGGCGATCGTGCCGTCGGAGTCGACCGCGACGGAGTCCGGGGAGGAGCTGACCCCGCCGGTGTAGTACCCGTAGGGCTTGGCGGCGCTGAGGTCCGCCGTGCTGTACACGTACACGGAGGTCGACTGCGGAACGAGCAGTTTCGTGCCGTCCGTGGTGACCTGGACGGGGCCCGTCGCGGCGCCGCCGAGGCCCATGTCGACCTTGAGGGCGGCGGTCCCGGAGGAGACGTCGTAGGTGGCGACGTGGGTGACGGAGGACTGGGCGTCCTGCACCGCGAGTACCCCGCCGCCTGTGCTGAGAAGGGGGGCGGCCGACCAGTGCGGAATGACGGGCTGCGGGGTCGGCGCGGGGTCGGCGGCGGAGGGGTCCACCGAGCCGACGGTGCCCTTGCCGTCGTCGGCCGTGTAGCTGTACCAGACCTTGCCGCCAGCCACGGCGACGGAGACTGGGGTGCTGGCGGTGCCGGTGCCGACGCGGCCGGTCTCGGTGAGCGTCGCCGTGTCGATGGCGGCGATCGCGTCGCCGTCGGTCAGGGCCGCGTACAGCGTCCTGCCGTCGACGGACAGCGCGAGGCCGTCAGCGCCCTGCTCGCCGTCGATGGTGGTGACGGGTTTGCCGGACAGGTCGGTCACCACGATGCCGGTTGTGCCGGCGCCCTGGCTGAAGAAGAGGTGCTGGTGAGCGCCGTCGACCACCATGTGGGCGTAGTGCGACAGCGGCAGCGCGGCCGTGTTGTCGGCGTCGGCCCAAGCGACAGGACCGGTGAGGCCGACGGTAGCGGTGGTCAGACCCGCGACGACGGATATCGCCGCCGCGAGCGAGACCTGCTTGAGGCGCATGGTGCTCCTGGAGAGAGTGTGGACAGGCAGCGCACGACCACGCCTGTCGCTGACAGGACGGCCGACGGGTGGGTGCCGGACACACGTGAGACCGCTGACCTCTCCTTTTGGTTGTACTGCTGCGTCGTGAGGTTCGGGGCTGCGTCGTCAGGCTCGGGGCAGACCGCGGTCGGATGCCAACTGCGGGGCAACTCACCGATTTGATCGTCCCTCGGTGAAGTTGGAGAGCCCATGTTGAAGACCTACCCGCTCACCACGTAGGACACCGTCGTAAGAAGTCGACACATGGGCCAACGGTGCTTGACCAGCGAAAAGCGGACGACACCCTGACATCAACGCCTGACATCAACAGCCACGCACACCGGCACACAGCGGTGGACCGACACCGGTCCACGACCGTGGATCGTCGGCGCTGAATGGCTGGTCGGCACCTTACGGTCCGGGGTGAAACGCGCCTACGGACCAGAGGGTTGCAGTTTCGAATCCGATCTGCTCAGCACCCTCCGTTGTCCTGGTCTTTGTCCAGTGCACTGACGGCCTCCACCGTTCACCACCGTGCGCGCACCCCGTCCGACCTGCCCGGTGAACCCCCACGAACGCTCGGGCGACGTCCCGGAGGTTGCGGGCGGTGTGCACGGACAAGTCGGTGCCCTTGGGGAAGTACTGCCGGAGCAGGCCGTTGGTGTTCTCGTTCGTGCTCCGCTGCCAGGGCGAGTGAGGGTCGCAGAAGTAGATTCGGAAGCCGGTGAGGGTCTCGATGTCCTGGTGCAGAGCCAGCTCGCGGCCCTGGTCCCAGGTGAAGTTTCCCCGTGATCTCAGACACGTGATCGTTATGCCGCAAGGGTGTGCTGATGCCGCTGCCTGGCCTCGGCCGGGGTGAGGTAGCCGAAGGTCTTGTGTTTGCGCAGGCAGCGGCGGTTGTAGAAGGTCGCGATGAAGGAGAAGACCTCGGCGCGGGCGGTGGCCCGGTCGGGCCAGATGCGGGTGCCGATCTCCTCCTTGAGGAGGGCCCAGAAGCTCTCCACGGCGGCGTTGTCGAAGCATGATCCGGTGCGTCCGCAGCTCTGCCGTAGCCCCAACTCTCTTATGCAATGTCGGAATTGGGTCGATGTGTATTCGCTGCCGCGATCGCTGTGAACCACGCAGCCGGACTCCAGACCGCCCCGGCCGTGGGCCATCTCGAGAGCGTCGACGACGAGCTCTGCGCGGTGGTGGTCGGCCATGGCGTAGCCGACGACCTCGCGGGTGGCCAGGTCCAGCCAGCAGGCGAGGTAGAGCCAGCCCTAGGCGGTGGGCGGGTAGGTGATGTCGCCGACCAGCTTGGTCCCGGGGCGTTCGGCATGGAAGTCGCGGCCGATCAGGTCCGGTGCCGGCTTGGCCTTCGCGTCCGGCCGGGTCAGCGAATGCCTCTTGCGCCGGGTGACGCCGCGGATGTCGCGCTCGCGCATCACGCGGGCGACGCGCTTGCGGTTCACCCGTCGGCCCAGGCGGCGCAGTTCGGCGTGGATGCGGGGGACGCCGTAGGTGTGCCGGGAAGCGATGTGCAGCACGGTGATCTCGTGTGCGAGCGCGTCGTCGGCGGCCTGCCTGGCACGGCGGGCGGCCTCGCCCTCGCGCCACGCGTAGTAGGAAGAGCGGACGACCTTCAGTACTCGGCACAGCAGGACGATCGGGTACGTCGCCTTCTCCGTGTGGATCAACCGGTACAGCTCGCTCACCGGTCGTTGTCCTTCACGAAGAAGACTGTCGCTTTTTTCAGGATTTCGATCGTCTGCTGCTGTTCGGCGGACCTCCTTGCGCAGCCGCTTCAACTCTTCGCGCTCGGCGCTGGTCAGCTCCCCGGGGGCGCCCTCTCCCCGGTCTGCCTTGGCCTTGCGGTACCAGCCGCGCAGGGACTCGGAGCTGATGCCGAGCTCCCGGGCGACGGCGGTGACTGTCTTGCCCGAGGAGTCGACGAGCGCGATCGCGTCTCGCTTGAACTCCTCGGTGTACCGCTTCGTCTACTTGCTTCCCACCTGGTGCTACTTCCTCTGGAACCTCAAGATCCCAGTCTCCAGGTGTCCACGATCAAGGGGAAGCTTCACCCGGCACCATGTACCTCCTCGACGGATGCGAGAAGCACACCCTGCGCCCCAAGGTCGACTCACGCTTCGTCTGCGTCTTCAACCCGCCCGTCACCGGACGTGAAGACCACGACACCAACGGCGTCTACCCGCTGCTCACCGAGGAGGCCACCGCATGACCACCCTCACCACCAGCACCGCCACGCGGGGCACGCCAACACGCCCGCAGTACCGCACCCCGCACATCGAAGACGCCTACACCCTGTGGCAGATGGTCGACCAGACCGACGCTCTTGACAACAACAGCCCCTATTACTACGCCCTGTGGTGCCGGGACTTCGCCGCCACGTCCCTAGTGGCCACCGTCGAGGACGAGGTCGTCGGTTTCCTAACCGGATACTTCCGCCCTGACGAACCCGACACCTACCTGGTGTGGCAGGAAGCTGCCAAGCCACGCCACGGCATCCCGATGCTCGGGGTGCAGATCTTTGAACGCGCCGCCGACCGCGCCGTCGAACAAGGCGCTCGCTTCATCGAGGCCACCGTCTCCGCCGACAACAAGGCCATCATCATGGTCCTGAAGAAGATCGCCAAGTGGTACTCGGCCGAGGTGAACACTCGAATCCTCTTCTCGAGCGACCTCTTCCCCGGCGGGCACCACGACGAAGTGCTCTACCGAATTGGCCCACTCGCTCCCCGAGCCACCTAACGCAACACGTTGCCGCCTGAGGACAGCACCGCGCGTGTACCGCTCACTTCGTTCCCCGGAACGTGTTGCGGTACGCGCGTGGTGACACACCCAGCACTTCACGGAAGTGCTGGCGCATCGCAGTCCCTGTGCCGAAGCCGGCCCGTGCGGCGATCCTGTCCACCGGCTCGTCGGTCCGCTCCAGCAGTTGCCGCGCGAGCTGCAGCCGCTGGCCGGCCAGCCAGCGCATCGGTGTCGTCCCGGTTTCGTGGATGAACCGCCGGCTCAACGTCCGCACACTGGTCGACGTCTCACGGGCCAAGTCCTCCAAAGACAGCGGGTCGCCAAGGTGACCCAGTGCGTAGTCGCGTGCGGCGGAGGTCGAGCTGCCACCTGGCTCCGAGACCGGCTGCTCGATGTACTGCGCCTGCCCGCCCTCCCGGTGCGGGGGTACGACAGTGCGCCGGGCGACCGTGTTCGCCACGTCTGCCCCGTGGTCGCTCCGGATCATGTGCAGGCACAGGTCGATGCCGGCGGCGACCCCCGCTGAGGTCAGCACGCCCCGGTCGTCCGTGTAGAGGACATCCGGGTCGATGTCGACCTCCGGGTACAGGCTTCGCAGCTCGTCGCACGACTTCCAGTGCGTCGTCGCCCGTCGCCCCGCGAGCAACCCCGCCGCCGCGAGCACGAACGACCCGGTGCAGATCGAGGCCACCCGCGCGTCGGCCGGGACCCGCTCCAGTGCCCGACGCACCGGCTCCGCCAGCCGTCCGCGTTCCTGAGGGCCGTAGTCCTCGATGGCGGCTGGAACGAGCACCGTATCGGCGCTCTCCAGAACCTCAGGCCCGTGTTCCACGTTCACCGTGAAGTCCGCGTCCGTGGTCAGTTCGCCCGGTTCCGGCGCACACGTCACCACCGAGTACAACGGCCGGTCGTGGTCGCCGACCGCCGTGCCGAACAGCCGATGGACGATACCCAGCTCCATCGGCAGCAGACCCGGGCGGACCAGCGTGACCACCCGGTGCACCGGTTCCTCGTTCACAGCACCCATGGCCAGATCGTTTCACTACATGTCCAGCTGGCCAGTGGTTCGAGGGGCACCACCACACGAAGGATGGACCACATGGAAGAAGACACCGGACAACCTCGAACCCAGCAGGAGCACACCAGCCGTCCGGAGCCGAACCCGTATACGCAGCAAGGCTCCGAACGATCCGGAGAACGACCAGCACGCCCGGACAAGAGCCGCCACACCGATCAACGAGCACGGTGGGTCGCCGCGGTCGCCGCACTTGCCATCGTGGTCGCCGGATCCTTCTCCACGATGCCCGGCATCCTCCTCGGCCCCCTCCAAGACGAATTCCAATGGTCACGCGGCACCATCGGCCTCACCTCCTCGGTGAACATGGTCCTGTACGGGCTCACCGCACCCTTCGCTGCCGCCCTCATGGACCGGTTCGGCATCCGCCGTGTCGTCGTCGTCGCCCTGACTACCGTCGCGGCAGGCTCACTGCTGACCACGCTGATGAGCGCCTCCTGGCAGTTCATCCTCTTCTGGGGTTTCCTCATCGGCCTCGGCACCGGCTCCATGGCCATGGCCTTCGGCGCCACCGTCACCAACCGCTGGTTCACCACCCGGCGCGGCCTGGTCACCGGCATCCTCTCCTCCGGCAGCGTCTTCGGCCAGATGGTTTTCCTGCCCGCACTGGCCTGGACTATCGACCACTACGACTGGCGCCCCGCCCTGGTCACCCTCGCGCTCGCCGCTCTGGCCATCGCCCCGATCGTCTGGCTGATCCTGCGAGACCACCCTGCCGACATCGGCCAACGCCCCTACGGCAGCACCGAGTATGTCCCCAAGCCCGCACCCGTCACCGGGGTAGCCCGCCGCACCCTCACTGTCCTGCGGAACTCCGCACGCACCGCCCCCTTCTGGCTGCTCGCAGCCGCCTTCGCGATCTGCGGCGCCACCACCAACGGCATCATGTGGACCCACTTCACCCCGGCCGCCCACGACCACGGCATGGCTGTCACCACCGCGTCGACCCTGCTCGCACTCATCGGCATCTTCAACGTCGCCGGCACCATCGCCTCCGGCTGGCTCACCGACCGCATGGACGCCCGCCGCCTGCTCGCCGTCTACTTCGCCCTGCGCGGAGTCCTACTTATCCTGCTCCCCCTGACGATGGCAGCCACAGTCAGCCCGGCCATAATGGTCTTCGTGGTCGCCTTCGGCCTCCTCGACCTCGCCACGGTCCCACCCGTCATCGCCCTGTGCCGCGAGTTCTACGGCGAGGACAGCGCCATCGTCTTCGGCTGGGTCAACGCTTCCCACCAGATCGGCGCCGCGCTCGCAGCCTTCCTAGGCGGCGTAGCCCGTGACACCTTCGGCAGCTACGACCTCGTCTGGGTACTCCTCGGCGCCGCCTGCGCCGCAGCCGCACTGCTCTCCCTTGTCATCCGTCGCGCCCCCTCCACATACGCTACAACCTCGGTGCCCTTCTACCGCGAGACGGCATCATCGAGGCAGACCACAACGTGAGACCGATATCGTCCGTCGCGTTGTCCGAAGCACCGGATCGAGCTGCGTCCCGAAGCGGTCCGAAGACACACTTCTCCCCCGCATTCGGGACGTTGGCCGCCCACTGAGCGAAGATCGAGCTCCCGGCCACCTGGGCGCAGCTCACGCCTCCCGCATCAGCCTGCCGGGTCCCTGCACGGCGTGGGCGTGGCCGGTGACTTCGCCGAGCGCCAGGACCAGCCTCCCCCGGCCGTCCCGCAGTTCACCCGGCGCGTCGAGGAAGTGCGCGGGCACCTCCGACTCGTCCAGCGCCACCATCAGTACGTCGCCCTGCCGGTACACAGACGTCTCCCCTCCGCCCCGGCACCCCCTGTGCCGGTCACAGATGAAACGCTACGAGAGGGGTCTGACATTGATACTCGTAGCGGGTTCCGGTGGTCGTGGCTCAGGGTCTGACTGACGTCCTGCTGGGCTGTCCTGCGACTGTTCTGTCCGACTGCCGGGACCCGTTCTCCATGGCTCCGGCCGGGTGGAACGTGACTTGATAGGAGCTTGGCCAGAGGCCCCCTCAATGTCCTGTCTGACCCACCCGGCCGGCGTCACCTCGGGCCCGGGAAGGCAGCTGACAGGATGACCGTGACGATCGCACCCGCCACCGAACTGGATGCGGTGTTCGGCGGAGTGGACTCCCACGCGGACACGATCCATGTCGCGGTCATCACCGACCGGGGCGGCCACGTCGCCGACGCCGAGTTCCCCACCACGTCGGCCGGATACGCCGCGGCGGTCGCGTTCCTGAACGCCCACGGCACGGTGACGGCCGTCGGTGTCGAAGGGACCTCCTCCTACGGCCTGGGGTTCACCCGTGCCGACCCGGTCAGCGGGATACGCGCCCTCCACAACGCCGCACGGTCCGCCGTCAACGCCCGCACCGCCACGTGGAACCAGATCGCGCACATCCTCATCACTGCTCCGGATGACATCCGAGTCAAGTACACCGCTCTGCGCGGCAAGACACAGGTCGACGCGATCTCTCGACTCCGTCCCACGGGCGATGGACCGCGCGTCGCTCTCCTGACGGCTCTGAAGAGCCTCGCCCGCCGAGTTCAGGCCCTCAGTGCGGAACACGACGCTCTCACCACTGCCCCGGGCGCTGCCGCCACCGAGCACAACCCCGGCCTGCGTGCTGCGTTCGGTGTCGGCCCCGACACCGCGTCCCCGCTGCTGGTGACCGCCGGCGGCAACCCTGACCGCCTGCGCACGGAGGCATCCTTCGCGGCCCTCTGCGGCGTTGCACCCGTCCCCGCCTCCAGCGGCAGGACCAACCGCCACCGTCTCTCCCGGGGCGGCGACCGCGGAGCGAACTCAGCCCTCTACCGCATCGCTCTCGTCCGCGTGTCCAGCGACGCCCGCACCCGTGAATATGTCGCCCGTCAGACCGCCGCCGGACGCACCAAGAAGGAGATAATCCGCCTGCTCAAGAGGGCGATCGCCCGGGAGATCTTCCGCTACCTCACCACGCCCGTCGCCGTCCCGGACATCGCCGACCTCCGGCCCGCACGCCAGGCCAAGAACATCACCCGCACCACCGTCGCAGAACACTTCGACGTCTGGCCTGCGGTGATCTCGTGCCTCGAACGCGGCACACGCCGCGACGACGCCCTCGCAGATGCCTACCGCGACTGGCTCACCGCCGCTTAACGCAGCCACCCAACAACTCCTCGTCCCGAAGACGCCACATCATGGATGATGAGGCGATGTTCGTCCGCACCCAGAGCCTGCCGCAGACCTCGCAGCGGCCCATGACAGTTCGGGTTCATACCCCCATCGGGTCCGTGGTGGTGCTCTGGGGCGGTGCCCCGCAAGAGGCAGACGGCCAACACCTTGTCGAATGGACCGTCGACGACGACGTCCACTGGGGCCAGAACACCCGGCCGGCCCCTTCTGTCGAGGCGGGACTCCGACAGGAAGGCGACCGGGTGATCATGCGCGGCCTCCTCCACCTCACGGAAAACGGCGCCGCCCATCTACAGATGGGCCCCTGGTCCGTGCTGTTCGATCTGGCAACACCGATCCCCAGCGGCCTGGACGAGTCCTGGGTTGACATCAACGTCCGATCCGAGAGCGTCGCCCTTCACCCCTACCAAACCTGACCGGACCACCACCAGGTTCTCGGCCTCCCTTGACTACCAATAGGAGCATCAGTGGCTCACTGCGACTCGAGCCACCGTTTGAAGTACGAGGCGCTGCTGCAGGGGGAAGGCTGGTCGCACCCGGGACCGCCGCCGGAGGTGATGCCGACGACGACGCCGCCCAGGACCGCGGGGCCGCCCGCGTCGCTGTTACAGACAGCCTTCTCGCCGTTGGCCAGGCCTGCGCAGAACCTGCCCGTGGTGTCGAAGGGCGCGCCGGGTTCGCTGTAGACGCCGGCGCAGGAGATCGGTGTCACCGCCGACTCCGTCAACCGCTACCGGCGCGGCGCCCGCAAGCATCCCCGCGCCGACGTCGCCGCGAATATCGACGACGCGGTCCGGGCACGCTGGCAACCCCTGGTGCGCAAGCGCCGGCAGAAGCAGGCCGCCGCCTCGGGCGGCATCACCGTGGAGATGAGGGCCAAGTTCGGGTACTCCGCACCGGTCGGCACGACCGAAGACGGACGCTTCCGACGTCTCACCGTCCCCCTCCCACCCGCCTACGCACAACGCCTCTTCGACGCCCGTAACACCGGCGCCAGCGACCAGCAGATGCGCACAATCATCGCCGAAGGCTTCCAGGACATCTACTTCCAGGACGGCGGAAACCGCGCCCTCGGAATTTCAGACGTGGCCATCAACGACATTGACTATCTGGATCTGGACTACTAATTGCAGCCGTTTATCGCGGCATGCAGGAGCAAGTGTTGAGCCGAGGCGCGATAGTTGTCACCAAGGCAGGCGCGTTGTCAATTCGCGCCGGTGGCTGGCTCATCCGGGGGCTTGCTTCTGGCAACGCCGGTGCAGGCAAGTACTGCGGTAGCACTGGCGTTGAGGAAGAGCATGAACGTCCAGGATGTGTCTGCCGCGTTGATGCGTCCGATGCGGAGAGGCTCCTCTGCCGCCTGGAACAAGAGGTCCACGGTGGCAGCGAGAGCCAGTGTCGGCTGGCCGCGCTTCTGGGTAAGACGGAGCCGCCTCCGGTAGATGCGTGCGAGGTGGTCGGCAGGAGTAGGGCCGTCCGAGACGATGAAGGTTCCGCCGGTGATCAACGCGTCGCGTGCGGGTCCACATGCCGTGGTCTGCTCGCCGAGCATCCTGGCGAGCTCGTCGCGCGTCACGCCTCCACCTGGTGACAGAACGGCTGCTGAATGAGCGTCTGTGACAAGTAGCCTGCCTCCCAGGTGACAACCAGGGTGCTTCGACCCAGCTGTTCTGCCAGCATATTCGGCTCCACCGGTGACAACTATCGTGCTTCGGCTCAAGTGTGACTGAGCGCTTCACCTGGCGGCTGAGCGGTCGACTTGGCGGAACGAGTACTCACAGGTCCGCGCTCTGGTCGAGCCTCGCGCCTACTGCCTCCGATGCGCCCCGAGTGGTTCACGTCGGCCAGTGATCCGGCGCGGGGCTGAGCTTGTCCGTCTCGGCAGCAGGGACGACGACCACGTGTCACGATCGCATCATGGAATCTACCGAAGCTGACACAGGGCTTCCTCGTGGCATGGGAGCGCCGGCGATTCGCGCGCTCTCGCAGTCGCGGGATACAACGAGCTCAGCCAGCTCGCCGGTGCGTGCGAGGAGGAGCTGAAGGCCCTGCACGGCGTGGGCCCCAAGGCTTTGCGTGTGCTCCGCGCTGCCCTGGGGGAGCGCGGCCTCAGCTTGAGCTGACGTGAACGCCCTCCAGCATGCCCGGGTTGATTGCTTCGGTCGGCGAGTTCGGGACTGCTGCGGCGCACACATGCGGCAGGACGCCCGAAGCAGTCCGGCCCGGGGTGTTTCGGTCAGCCGGTGGTGTGCATCAGCAGTATGGCGATGTCGTCGGTGCGGGGTGTGGTGCGCAGGGCGTGCTGGAGGAGGACGTGGGCCAGGGCGTCGAGGTCGTGGGTGGGGGAGTGGGCGAGGCGGTCGGCGAGTTCGCCTACGGCGTGATCGATGTCGATGCCGGGGCTCTCAACGAGGCCGTCGGTGAAGAAGGCCAGGGTCGAGCCTGCGGGCAGCGAAATGTCCGTGGTGGTGTACTCGGCGTCAGGTGCGACGCCGAGCAGCAGGCCGGCGGGCAGGTGGAGGGCTTCGGTCTGGCCGTCGGGAAGGCGCAGCAGGGGTGGTGGGTGTCCGGCCGTGGCGAACGCGGCCCGGTGTTCGGCCAGGTCGAGGTGGGCGTAGAGGCAGCTGGCGAACAGGCCCGGGTTCAGGTCGCACATGAGCTGGTTGGTGCGGGCCAGGAGTTCGCCAGGGCGGGTGCCGGCGGCAGCTTGGGTGTGGATGGCGGTGCGTAGCTGGCCCATCAGAGCGGCCGCCTGGACGTTGTGGCCTTGGACGTCGCCGATGACCGCTGCGGCGCTGGTGGCGTCGCATCGGATCATGTCGTAGAAGTCGCCGCCGATGTCCATGCCGTGGCTGGCGGGCAGGTAGCGGGCCGCGACCCGCAGACCGGGTAGGGCGGGCAGTTCCCGGGGCAGCAGGTCGTGCTGGAGTGCGTGGGCGAGGTGGTGCTTGGCGTCGTAGAGGCGGGCCCGGTCCAGTGCTTGGGCGACCAGGCCCGCTACTGAGCTCAGAAGGTTGCGTTCGGAAGGCGGGAAGGGTCTGCTCCTGCCGTAGGACAGGACCAGGAGTCCGACGGTACGGCCGCGGATCACCAGGGGGAGGAATGCCCAGGCGTCTCTGCCGCTGTAGGCGACGGCGTCCGGGTAGGTGGACCGGAACTTCTCGAAAGTGTCGAAGAAGAGGGGCTTCTGGTCGGTCAGAGCCTTCGCAGGCGGTGTGTGCGAGGACAGGGGTTCGCCGTCGAAGCGGGCGAGGAATTCAGGATCGTAACCTCGGTGACCGACGATGCGCAGGCGTCCTCCCTCGACGGTCATGAGGACCAGGCCCGCGGCGCCGAAGACGGGAACAAGTTGGTCGGCGACCCGCTCGGTCACGTCCTGAACACCCACGGTCTCGGTCAGGCTCGCCGCCAGGTGCATCAGGTGGTAGAGCGTGGAGGCCCCGGCCGCCCCCGGAGAAGTCCGCGCGTACGCGGATTCCTCCGGGTCGCGGGACGGTGCGGACCGCATAAGGGTGATGTCGACGCTCACGCCCGTGGCATCGGGGAAGAGGCGGACAAAAAGCCTTCGCCCCGGTGCCCTCGTGGTGGTGAAGTGCCCGGGCCGGCGACCGATGACGGCTGCACGGAAACGGTCCTCGAAGGTACGCCCGCCGAACCATGCCAGGTGTTCCCACGGACGTACGCCCAGCAACTCGGCGGCCCCCGCTCCGAGGAGATCGGCCGCCGCGTCACTGACGAAGGTGATCCGGCCTTCCAGGTCCAGGGACAGCGCCCCAGGCAGTCGGGAGGCAAAATCGTGTGCGGCCATGGCCTCGGCCCGGGACGGCTGGTGGGGGCGGACCGGTTCGACCACCCGGGGACGGGTACCGGCCACAAGCGGGCGCCCCGCGTTTCCGGCGGAGCCCAGCAGCGCTCCCGCCCGTCGGCAGAAGCTGCTGATTTCCTTGCGCTCCTCCCGTCCCAGACTCGCGGGGTGCGAGGAGGGCCACAGCAGGCAGACAGCCCCCCGCACGGCATCACCGTCAGTGACAGGCGCGGCGGCTACCGCGTGTTCGGGTACGACGAGAGCGAGCCTCGGGTAATGGAAGGCCAACTGCTCCGGGCTCCCGACCCAGACACACGGCGTACATGTTCGCGATGAGATCGAACTTCATCTGCTCCCCATCGACGTGCATCCGCGCGGTGGCGGGAAACGCCCGGCCGTCGACGAGCTCAGCCTTGCTTCGGTGCACCGGAGAGGGGCTTTGCGACGGTGAGGCAGGCAGGCGTACCCGGAGTCGTGGAGGTCGTCGTTCTGCCGGCCCATGGGCCGCGGTGTGCGGTTGACGCTCCGGTGCTTGCGGCTCTTCTTCTGCTTACTTACCAGGTGGATCTCACCGACATCGACTGTATCGAGCTCAACTTCTGGCCCTGCGCACTGCGGACGGACCGGAACCCACTTGTGACTGAGCGCTTCAGTTGGCGGGTTTGAACGTTGTGGATGGCGGCCAGGTTTCCGTCAGGCGCCGCCCCAGACTGCGGCGTCCGTGCCCCACAGTCCGGGTGAGCGTGCCCAGTTCACCGGGCCTCCCTCGTACGACACCGGCGGCAGTGCGTGTCGCAGCCGGCCCATGGGGCTGTCCGTCTCGGTCAGCCGACGGCCGGTGTCAAAGCCGTCGTCCTCGTCCGAGGCGGGGGCTAGGTCGTGGACCAGCCAGTGCGCGGTCTGCGTCAGGGCCAGGCGGACCAGCCGGGTGCCGCCCGTATGGTGCTGCTCGGCGAGCGCGCGCAGTACCCCGGCCGCCAGCAGATAGCCGGTGCCGTGGTCGAGCGCCTGGGCGGGCAGCGCGCCGGGCGAGTCCGCGGAGCCCTCCAGTTCGGCGATGCCGGTGGCCACTTGGACCAGGCTGTCGAAGCCGCGCCGCTCGCGCCACGGCCCGTAGTGACCCCATGCGGACAGCTGGGCGATCACGAGGCCCGGACGGCGCCCGGCGAGCGCCTCGGGCGTCAGCCCGAACCGGTCCAGTGCGCCCGGCCGGTAACCGGTGACCACCACATGAGCCTCATCGAGCAGTTCCTCGAACATCCGGCGGCCGGTCGCGTCCCCCAGGTCCAGGGTGGTCGAGCGTTTCCCCATCCCCGTGTCGTTGTGGGCCTCCTGGCTCTCCGGCAGCTGTGGGGCGTCGATCCGCAGCACGTCCGCCCCGAGCAGCGCCAGCGTGCGGGTGGCGACCGGCCCGGCGAGCACCCGGGTCAGATCCAGGACGCGCAGCCCCGCGCACGGCAGCGCGACGGCACCGCGCATCCGTTTCGGGGCGTCGTCTAGCCGCGTCATCGTCAGCAGCGGCTGTCCCGCGACCATGGTCCCCTGCTTGCTCTTGGCCCACTCCTCGGGGCCGCGTGCCGCGACGGCCAGACCACCCGCTGCGTACACGGTCTCCTCCACCTCCAGCGCGGTACGTTCCTCGATCGCCCGCGCCACCGCCTCCGCTCCGGCATCCCCCGGCACCCCGAGGGCGGCGAGCAGCCGGGCCCGATGGTGCGGGTAATTGGCGTGCGTACGGACCCATCCGTCGGCCGCCCGCCAGAACCGGGACAGCGGCGCGAAGGTCGACCACGCATGCCCGTCGACCCGCACCAGCCGGTCGCTGAGGAACGCCGTCGCGACCGACTCGTCATCGACCCGCACCCGGGGCACGGGCCGCCCCGTGCGCACAGAAACGAGCTCGGCGGCCGCGAGCGAGCACACCGCGACGGCGGCCCGCGCCAGCTCGATCACGGGCAGCCGCGCCGGCAGCCCTCCGGACGGCCCACCGTAGGACAGCCGGTCGAGTAGAGAAGGATCGGCACCCAGTGCCGCCCAAGCCTGCGAAGCACCTGCGAAGAATGGAGAGGTCACACCCGCACTATGGCACCGAGTGCCACATACGGGAAAGGTCCCGGCCGCCACGCACCCGGCACTTGGCAAGGCCCGAGAAGCAGGCCCCTGCCAAGTGCACGCCCGACAACCACAACGCTCATCCGCTAACGACCTTGGGGGCGATAACGACGGGTGGATGTGAGGTCGCACGGTAGGTCACGTTGGTGAAAGTTCGGCTCGGACTGTTCCACGCCGCTTTGGTCGGACTCTACGGCGGAGACCGCTGCACCATTTCGGCGCTGCTGGCAGCCCCCGGCTTTGCGTGCTTGAGGCCTGTGCCTGCCCAGAACGTGATGTCGGAATCCTGCCAGCACGACCCTTGGGGACGGAGCACCATAGTTCTCGAACCCGCTCGGAAAAGGGTGCGTTCCTGTGCCCTGCGGGATGGGAATCCGCTTTCAAGAGAAGGGCAACCGTGGACCTGAAGCTTTTAGACCGAGTCGCCATCGTTACCGGCGCGTCCAAGGGCATCGGGTTGGCTGTCACCCGTTCCCTGCTGGAAGAGGGCGCCAAGGTGGTGGCAGTCTCTCGTCGGATGACGCCGGAACTGAAGGACCTCAAGGGGGCCGGCCTCCTCCATGTGTCGGCCGACTTGATGGACCCGGATACAGCGGGTCGAGTCGTCGATCGCGCGATCGCACACTTCGGTGTGCTTGACATCCTGGTGAACAACGCGGGCGGGCCGCCACCCGGCATCACCATGCCTCGCACCGGCTTCTTCGACGGTGACGACGCCGAGTGGCAGGCCATTTTCGAGTTCAACCTGTTCTCGACCGTCCGTATGATCCGCGCCGCGATTCCCCGGATGATCGAGCGCGGTGGCGGTTCCATCGTCAACGTCTCCACCGGTATGGCCCGTCAGCCCGCGAGCGTCAACATCGAGTACGGAGCCGCCAAGGCAGGACTGTCCAATCTCACCAAGGCACTGTCGGAGGAGTTCGGCCCCCAGGGGATCCGGGTCAACACAGTATCCCCGGGTGCGGTGCGGACCGCGTGGTGGACGGAGAAGGGGGGAGCCGCAGACGTCATCGCCGGAATGGCCGGCACCGACCGTGAGACCGTCCTGGAGACCATGGCCCCGCAGATGATGGGGCAGGTGACAGGCCGTCTGATCGATCCGCAAGAGGTCGCTGACGCCATCTTGCTCCTGGCTTCACCACGGTCGGCAAGCACCATTGGTGCCGACTTCGCCATTGACGCCGGGTTCCACAAGAGCTTCTGACTTACACGGGGTTGGTTCGGCCGCCGTGACGTGCGATGGGCGGCACGGGTTGGTGAGTTGTGATGCTTACCTGGGTCCGTGCGGCTGTTCGCATCCTGCCTTGTCCGGGGTCTCGCGCCCACACTTCGGCAAGTTGCTCGAAGAACTCGCCCCGCGGTGGCAGGCCGCCCATGAGTCGTTCCTGCGTGAGCGAAGAGGCGGAGATCGCAGACGTGCAGCCGGCGCGGGGCCCAAGGTGCGTCTCATCTTCATCGACCGGCTCCTGATCACGCTGGTCCACCTTCGACTCGGACTGCCCCACGCTGCCTTGGCCCAGCTGTATGGGGTGGACCGCTCCACCGTCTCCGCAGCAATCCGGACGGTCCGCCCGCTGCTGGCGACGCGCGGCTACGCAGTCCCCAACCGGCCGGGGCTACGGCTCCGCACGCTGGAGGATGTGTGCGCCTACGCCGACGCCGAGGATGTGGACCTGCGCATCGACGGGACTGAGGTACAGGTCAGACGCCCGCTCGCGGGCCGCCCCGGCCGCAAAAGCTTTCGTCTCCGGGAGGAAGAAGCAAAACACGATCAAGACCACCACCGTCAGCGACGGGCAGGGGCGCACGCTGTTCAGCGGGGTGGTGCGGCCGGGCCGGATGCACGACCAGACGGCCGTGCGTACCGAGGGCATCGCCGAGCAATTCTGCCACTATCCGAAAGTGAGGGCAGAGGTGGACGGAGGCTACCGGGGCCTGGCGAACGAGTTCCCAGCCCAGGTCAGCGCGCCGCCGAAGAAACCGAAGGACGATGCCCCGCCGGGCGAGCGGTATGCCTGGCGCGAGCAGCGGCGCCAGCAGTCTTCAGCTCGGATCTGCGTGGAGCACGCCAACGCCGAGTACAAGCAGCGGCGCCCCTTACAGCGGTTCACCGGCCGCCGCGAGACCTACACCGAGACGCACCTCGCCATCGCCGGACTGGTCTCCGACCGTTCCGCCCAGCGGCAAACCCGCAGCAAACTGAGCACCGACCTGGTGCTCGTCCGGAAAGCCACCTGCTGACCACCCACCAGCCAGCCCGTCCCGACTCAATCGCTCCCAAGGTCGTAAGTCCTCGAGCTCGTAAATCCTTCGGGGGTTGACGCAGGGTGGGACCTATCAGATCAAGGCGTGAGGTCCGGCTCGAAGAGGTTGCGTTGGCGGTGACTGTGTGGACATGCAGAAATTGAGGTGCCGGAACCGGGCGAGCATCCCTAGCCTCGGCCCCGTGGGCCTTGACCCCGGATTTTGAACACGTCTATGCGGCTTGGACCAGCGTAGTCGCTGTTGCTTGGAAGTCGTTCTCGTAGGCGATCGGGGACCGCTGACTGAGGCGGGAGTGTCGGCGTCGGGTGTTGTATCGGGTCAGCCAGCGGAAGGCGTCGAGTGTGCCTCATCCTCATTCGACCAGCCTTTGCGGCCCTTGAGTGTCTCCCTCTTGAAGGCGGCGTTGTAGCTTTCCGCGGCAGCGTTGTCCGCGCTGGTCCCGATCGCCCCCATGCTCTGCCGGACCCCTGCTGACCTGCAGGTTTCAGCGAAGGCCCTGCTCGTATATTGCGAGCAGTGATCGGTGTGCATCACCGCACCGGCCAGGCTCCCGCGGGTCCGCTCGGCGGCCGCGAGGGCGTCGATGACGAGCTCGGTTCGCATGTGATCGGCGATGGCCCACCCGGCCAGCCGTCGTGAGGCGAGATCGATGACGGTCGCGAGATAGAGCGGTTTCGCGGCAGGTATGTGATGTCGCCGACGTACTTCGTGTTCACCGCGGCCGCGGTGAAGTCACGGCCGATCAGATCCGGCGCCTTCGGCGACGCCTGGCCCCCGACGGTGGTGCTGTGTCGGCCGCGCAGACGGACCCCTGGAGCCCGATCGTCCGCATGATCCTGGCGACCCGCTTGTGGTTGACAACCTGGCCGCCCTCGTTACGGAGCTCGGCGGTGATCCTGGGGGCTCCATAAGTGCCGTCGGAGTCCTGGTGGACCTTGCGTATCCGGGCTGCAAGCCCGTCCTCGACGGTCTGCCGGACTGCCCTTGCGGCCGCGGTGCGACGCCAGTAGTAGAAGCTCGAGCGGGAGATGCCAAGGATGTCGCAGAGCCGCTTCACGCCAAACCGGCGCTGGTGGTCGTCAACGAACTGGCAGCGGTGCACCAGCGCGTCTCCGTCGCGAAATACCGGGCCGCCTTGCGCAGGATGTCGCGCTCTTCCTCCAGTTCACGGATCCTCTTCCGGGCTGCGGCCAACTCTGCCTCAACACCGTCGCCGTCGGCCTGCAAAGCGGACGTCGGTGCGGAGTGGGCGCCGGGGCGGCGCCCGTCGGCGGCCCGGATCCAGTTCCGCAGTGTCTCGGTGTTCACCCCGAGATCACCGGCGACCTACTTAATCGTCGCTTCCGGCCTCGACCGGTACAACGCGACCGCGTCCGCCTTGAACTCGGCGGGATAGTGCTTCATCCCCACGGGGACTCGGTTCTCCTGGACCATCAAGATCCAAGTCTCTCCGGTGTCCAAGATCCGGGGTCAAGGCCCCCTGCGACCTCGCCCGAGCCTTCACCGACCTGGTCCGCAATCGCCACGGACCCTTCCTGCTCGAATGGATCCGACAAGCCGAGCAGGACGCCCCCAAACCAATGAGCGGGTTTGCTGGCTTCCTCCGCCAAGACCTCGACGCCGTCACCGCCGGACTTACCCTCCACTGGAGCTCCGGCGTCGTGGAAGGCCACGTCAACCGGGTCAAAACGCTCAAGAGAGCAATGTACGGCCGGCCTCCTTCGCTCTCCTTCGGACGAGAATCCTCATCCGAGAATGGGACGCCGCCCTCGGGTGGGGGAGGAGAAAGTCCCAGCTCAGCGGAGCCTTGCGCTGTCATGATGGGGATATGACACCGACCGGTCCCGATCAAGAGCTGACTGCAGCAATGGAGGATGCGGAATGGAGGATGCGGACTCACCTTTGTGGTCCGTGAGAGCTGATGCGGGTCGGCGGCTCGCAGCTTCGGCAGAACTCGTAGAGGTAGCCGACGTTCTCCACCAGCTGCTGCTAGACGCTCAGGACACGGCGGTGACCCAGGAGACGTCGGAGGCATTGTTGGCTCGAGGAGATATCCGGGGGCTGCGTACCGTCCTGGCAGCCCTCTCCTGTGCGGCAGACACGTGGACCTTGGACCAACTCAGCGCAGCAGTGGATTGTGACCCCAACTGGATGACCGAGGAAGGCGAAAGCCGACTCATCCAGCAACTGCAGGAACTGGCGGCCGATGACTACGCTGGTGTCCGTAGCGAAGCCGAGAGACTCCTGAAGCCCATCCTCCGACACACGCAGAGCCGCCAACCCTGCCCTTCCCGAAATCGCGGTCAGAGCCTTCAGGGCTCTGACCGGAACTTCGTGAAGGGCCAGGTCGTCGGAGTGGAGGTGGCTGGGATTCAGAGGCACCCTTCGTAGGTCGCTACCCAGCAGCCACAACCGTGCCGGCCGTGACCTGAGGACGGTTGGGGAGCAGCGACGCGAGGTTGTCCCTTACGAAGTCCGCCGCCCGCTCGATCGACTCTCCGGCCCCGGACTGGTCTTCAAAGACGCTGGTAGAGACCATCACTCCGTCCCCGGCGTCCACCCAGTAGTAGGCCACGAATCCGGGGACTCGGCGGAGGAGAGGCACGAATCCCTCATCCACTCGGCGTCCTGCCTCGGCAGAGTCAGTCACTCCTTCGTAACGCCGAATTACTGCGTACACAGCTGATCTCCTCACAGATCCCAAGTTCACCTTGCGCGAAGCGACCTACCCCCACCGAGCATCTTTCGCTCGGGGGACTCCCGGAAGCGACCCGTATGGGCACACCGGTGATCCAAACCGGGGATCTGCTGTGGCCGAGGCTGAGCCAACCGGGACACAGAAGTCGGGCCTTGACCCCTGATGTTGGACACACGAGACACTGGATCCTGAGGATCTGAGAACGGACATCTCGTGGTCATGAAGAACTACCCGCCGGAGTTCAAGGCGGACGCGGTCGCGCTGTACGAGTCGCGGCCGGAAGCGACGATCAGGTCGGTTGCCGCCGATCTGGGGATCAATCCGGAGACGCTGCGGAACTGGGTGAGGGCGGCTGGAGCAAGCCGGCCCCGGGGACGCCGGACGCAAGAGTCGGCCCAGCCGCCGGCTCCGCTGGAGGCGGAGAACGCGGCCCTGCGGAAGAAGGTCCGCGAGCTCGAGGAGGAACGCGAGATCCTGCGCAAAGCGGCGAAGTATTTCGCCGGGGAGACGCGCTGGTGAACCGCTTCCAGTGTGTCGCCGACCTCCAGCGCCGCTACGGCGTGAAGCGGCTGTGCAGCACCCTGGAGGTTCGGCTGGTGGTTGGTTCAGCAGGTCATTGGGCGGACGGGCACGAGTTCGGTGCTCGTCTGCCGCTGGGTGGTGCGCTTGGCGGCGCGGTCGGAGACCAGGCCAGCGATCGCTGCGTGGGTTTCGCCGTAGGTGTCACGTCGCCCGGTGTATCTCTGGAGCGGATGCCACTGGCGGTGTTCGGCGTTGGCGTGTTCGACGCAGATCCGGCGTGAGGACTGGCGGCGTTTGCGCTCGCGCCAGCCGTAGTACTCGGTGACCGGCAGGTCGTCCAGGTCCTTCGGTCGTCGTGGCGGGGCGGAGAACTGGTTGGGGAACTCGTTCGCAAGGCCCCGGTAGCCGTCGTCCACCTCTGCCTTCACGCCGGGGTGGAGGCAGAACTGCTCGGCGATGCTCTCGGTGCGCACGCAGGTCTGGTCATGCATCCGGCCCGGACGCACCGCTCCGGACCACAGGGTCCGGCCCTGCCCATCGCTGATCGTGGTCGTCTTGACCGTGTTCTGCTTGCGCTTGCCCGACACAAACGCACGTCGGCCGGGCCGGTGTGCTTTGGGGCGCCTCACCTGGGTCTCCAACCCGTCGATCCGCAGGGTCACCCCCTCGGCCTGGGCATAGGCGAACACGTCCTCCAATGTGCGCAGCCGCAGCCCGGGGCGCTGCGGCACCGCGAACCCGCGGGCCGCGAGTAGTGGCCTCACCTCTGCCACCGCCCGGCCGATCGTCGACTTGCCCACCTGGTAGATGACGCCCAGCGCCTCATAGATGAGCCCGGTCCGCAGGTGCACCAGCGTGGCCAGCAGCCTGTCGGTGAACACCAGCTCGTACTTCGGCCCGGCCCCCGCCTCACGTCGGCGCGAACCCTGACGACGGCCATGGCGTTCGGACTCGCAGCGGGCCTCCCAGCGCGCAGCGAGCTCTGTGACCAGCTCGCCCAAGAGCCACTCCGGGACACCGCAGAACGCGGGATGCGCCATCACAACTCGGATAACGCGCACCACCATCCCGATGTCCCAACCGTGACGAAGATCATCAATCGCGGCAGAGCCCGTAAATCCAGGTGTCCCCTTCCGACCGCCCCGGTAGCGTGCGCCGGCATGACATCGGAACTGGAACGCCCCCCGCTCCATGCGGACGAACGCACCGCGCTCATCGGCTGGCTGGACCTGCAGCGGCAGATCCTGCGCTGGAAATGCGAGGGGCTGAGCGACGAGGATGCGCACCGCCCGGTCATCCCGACCTCACCGGTCATGACGATGGCCGGTCTCATCTCCCACATGCGCTGGACCGAGCACATGTGGCTGGAGGTGTTGTTCCTCGGCGGCGACGAGAAGCAGAACCCGTCGTTCGACGAGTCGAGCGAGGACGCCGACTGGCACACCGCCGGCCGCCCCCTCGCCGAGCTCCTCGCGGAGTACGAGGCCCAGTGCGTTCGCAGCAATGAGATCGTTGCCACGGCCTCCCCGGACGACATCGGCCGACACCCCGGCTTCCGATCCGGCAGCGCCAACCTCCGCTGGATGCTGATCCACCTCGTCGAGGAGACGGGGCGGCATGCGGGGCACGCGGACATCGTCCGGGAGTTGCTCGACGGCACGAAGGGCTATTACTAGCGCGGCTCCGCGTAGCGGGTCCTTGTCTCAGGGGCCAGGCCAACACGCCTCACGACCAATCGCGGGAGAGCCCGTCACGTCTCCAGGGTGCGCCTGGGCGTCGACCGGTGACCACCGCCCTGGCCGAAGCGCGGCGGCCGTCGAGGATGGCCTGGAGGGCCGCGCCGCCGGCCTTGATCGCTCAGCGCTGACGGCTTTGGTGAACACCAGGGCCAGCGGCGGGTGTCCCTCGCGGGGCGTGTCGGGCCACACGGTGCGCCACAGCAGCCGCTCGCGGCGGGGATCCCTGGACAGATGCCCGGGGATCCGTCCAGGGTCCCGCTGGGCGTCCGCCTGACCTTGTGTTATGCGGTTCGGGTGAGCGGGCTTTTGGCTGGGTGGCTCAGTGAATCTGCGGCCCGCACTGCGGCTGTTCCTGGTGCTACGCCTCCACCCATGTGGGTGGCGAGTGGTTCGAGGTCGCGCGGCCGCGGCCGCCGTACTTGCCCGTGGACATGCGTTGGGAGCGGGCCGTCGCGGACGGCCTCACCGCCGACGTCTCCCATGCTTTCGGCATCTTCGACAGGACGCTGTGCGGAATCCAGGTCGCCGGCATGTCATCGTCGGATTACTGGTGGCTGCCAGGGCGGGAGAACGCTTGTGGCGCCTGCCGGGATATGGCGGGTGTCATTGATGGCCGCTGGCCGCAGGCGTTGAGGGGTAAGGACGCGCGGGTCAGCGTGGCTCGGCGGCTATGAGTGCTTCCAGTTCGTAGTCGACTCTCGTGTGAGCCTGCGGCTCATCAGGTCGATCATCGCGAGGCGATCATGGCTTCGGAGCGGTGCGGGTGGGTTTCGTAGTCGCGGGCGAGGCGGCGGTGATTCATGAGCCACCGAATGTCCGCTCGACGACCCAGCGCCAGGGGATGACCTTGAAGCCCTTCTGGCCAGGGTCGCGGCGGGTGACTTCGACGTCGATGCCGAGGGTGGCGCCGTGGTCGATGGCCTTGGTTCGATAACCGCTGTCGGCCCATGCCTTGGTAATTCTGGGTGGGCCTTGGCGATGTGCGAGAGCAGGTGGATGCGCTTCAGTGCGTTGTGGCAAGGGGAGTCCCTGTTCGATGAGCAGGGACTTCTTGGTGTGCGGGGCGTGATTGTTGTGGGGTGGGGGCAGGCAGCGGACGGCTTGTTGTTGATCGAGGAGCCAGTAGTCGGGCGATCGCGGCTCCGAGGCCGGAACTGGATCCCGTCACAAGGGTGCGGCGGCCTGTGAGTTCGAGGGCCATGGTGTTTCCTGCCGTTTGTTCAAATGCGGGCGTGAGCAGCGCGATTCCATCCCTGACGCCTCTGCGGTGGGGGTTGGCAGGAAGGCGGTGATGTGTGGTTGCGGCGCGCAGGTGACGTAGGGGCGCGCGGGGGAACCCGGGCGCGGCTCGTCAAGATCTGCGGTCGGGGAGGTGTCAGGCCGCGCTGAGGCCGTTCAGCAGGGTGGCGGCGACAAGATCGGCGGCCTGCGGAGGTTCCAGATCGGGGAACCGGTGGGCGACAGCGTCGACGAGTTCGTCCAGGATCGTCCGCGCCCAGGCGGGATCAACGTCGGAGCGCAGATAGCCCTCATCCAACGCGCGATGGATGAAAGCGTCGAGGCGCGCACTCTGCTCCTGCCTGCGGACACGGGCGACAGGGTCCTTCTGCATCATGACGCGCGTGTCGAGAGGCCATTCGCGGCTGACGGGGATGATCCCCTCCAGGTAGCGGTGAAGGGCGACCGGCAGGGGGGCCTCGACCAGCCGGGCTTCGTCCAGAACACGTTCGGCGGAGTCGAGCTTGGCCTGGAAGACGGCGCTGAGCAGGGCTTCTCGGTTTGCGAAGCGGCGGTGGACGGTAGTTCGGTCCACCCCGGCGGCGACGGCGATGGCCGCCATGGAAGTGCCCGGATCCTCGGCCAGGAGCCGAGCTCCGGCATGGAGGACGGCAGTCAGGTTACGTGCAGCGTCAGCTCTCATGGTCCTGCGAGCCTATCCGAAAGCTTCACTTACCGGGCAACCATCTTCACGTGAGATGCAACACGATCAGTTAATGCATCATGTCTGTTGCAATTAGCGCCATTCCTTCTACAGTGGAGTTGCTGCCTCATTCCGGAGCGGTGAAGCAAGTGACGAAACGAGGAGAGCGCAATGGCAAGGACGTGGCTGATCACTGGGGGCTCGCAGGGCCTGGGCAAGGCGCTGGTGCTCGCAGCCCTGGAGGCCGGCGACAACGTCGTGGTGACCTCCCGCAATCCGGAGGCACTGTCTTCCCTGAAGGCCGAGCACCCGGAACAGCTGGAGGCGGTGGCGCTGGACGTCACCTCTCCGTCCCACTCCCGGGAGGTGGTAGCCGCAGCGGTGGAGCGGTTCGGCTCGGTCGACGTCGTCGTCAACAACGCCGGCTACGCCACCAGCGGCTCGATCGAGGACTTTCCCGAGGAAGAGTTTCGCGCGCAGGTTGATGCCAACCTGTACGGAGTCGTCAACGTGACCCGGGCGGTGCTTCCGGTCATGCGCCGCCAGCGGTCCGGGCATATTGTCCAGATCTCCTCGATCGGCGGGCGTGTGGGTGGTACGCCGGGTCTGAGCGCCTACCAGACCGCAAAGTTCGCCGTCGAAGGGTTCTCCGAGGCCCTGGCGAACGAGGTGGCTCCGTTCGGTGTCAAGGTCACCATCATTGAGCCGGGTGGCATCCGCACCGGTTGGGCCGCGGGTGCGGCGAAGCCTTCAGGTCCCATTACCCCCGACTACGAGGAGAGTGTGGGTCTGTGGCTGGCCCGGTTCGCTGACTACGCCGGCAACGAGCCCGGTGACCCTGACCGCATGGCCCGCGCGATCATCGGCGCGGTAGACGCCGAGGAGCCCCCGCGCCGGCTGCTGCTCGGCAGTGACGCCCTTGGCATCGCCATCAGCTCGGAGGAAGGCCGTCTCGCCGAGGCCAACAAGTGGGCCGAGGTAAGCCGTTCCACGGACTACCCCACCGCCTGACGGCACCGTGCGGGCCCGGCGGTCGCCCGGTCGAGGTACCGGCCCCGCCCGCCCTGCCACCGATTCCCAGCAGAGGTGAGAAGCAATGTCCAAGACCTTTCTGATAGCCGGTGCGGCCGGAGGACTGGGCGGCCACGTCGTCGAGGCGGCGCTCGCCGCTGGCCATAACGTGGTGGCAACCGACTTGGCACCCGACACAGTGCCCGTCCCCAATGAGCACCGTGACCGGCTGCGTGTACGCGCCATGGATATAACCGATCCGGTTTCCGCCCGTGACGCGGTCGCCCACGCGGTCGCCGAGTTCGGAGCCGTCGACGTTTTGGTGAACAGCGCAGGTGTCCGAAGCGTCGGCTCGATCGAAGACATGCCCGAGGATGATTTCCACCGTGATGTGAACGTCAACTTCTTCGGCGCGGTCAACATGGTGCGTGCCGTGCTTCCGGTGATGCGCCCGCGACGTTCGGGCAGCATCATCAACCTCTCCACCATCGGCGGCCGCCGCAACCAGCCCGGCCTGAGTGCCTACCAGTCGTCGAAGTGGGCGGTGGGCGGGTTCACCGAGATCCTCGCGCGTGAGGTCGCCCCCTTCGGGGTCCGCGTCACGCTGGTCGAGACGGGCGGCATCCAGACCCCCTGGGCGGCCGCCCCGATGCCAACGCCCGACATTCACGACGAGTACCAGGAAACAGTAGGCTTCTTCGCCCGCACCTACAACAACAACCCCGACGTGCAGCGTGGTGACCCGGCCAAGATGGCCGCCGTAATCCTGCGCCTCATTGAGGAGGCAGCCCCGCCGACACGGCTCCTTCTGGGCTCCGACGCGGCCTGGCTCGCTCCGCAGATCACCGATGCGCGTGCAGCGGAGGACGCGAAGTGGCGTGACCTCAGCGTGTCCACCGACCTCGACGGCCTCGGCGACTTCGCCGACTCCACGGTCGCCCAAATGGTCCGCCCGCCCAAGAAGAGCTGACCGGCGGTCCGCCCGCCCCGCCAGCTCCCGCAGCCGCGGCCGCCGCCGCGGGAGGACCGGCGACATCATCACAACGAACTTCTGTGCGAAGGGCGCACGCCGTAGAGCGTGCAGCTCCTCTCCTGCGCAGCACCGACCGGCGACGCGCACCCGCCGCGCGTCTTCTCCAGAGCTTTCCTCCCTTCCCCCCAAACTGCACTTGAAGGAATGACAGACATGACCGTGCGCAACGATCTGTACATCGGTGGTCACTGGGTGGCTCCCAGCGCCCCAGAGCTGACCCTCGACATCCTCTCCCCGCATGACCAGTCAGTCCTCGGCCGTGTGGCGCAGGCCGCCCCGGCGGACGTGGACAAGGCCGTAGCCGCGGCCCGCGAGGCCTTCGATCACGGCCCGTGGCCGCACAGCACGCCGGAGGAACGTCAGGAGGTCGTGCGTCGCTATGACGCGCTGCGTTCCGCCCGCGCGGACGAGATCGCCGCGGTGATCTCCGCAGAGAACGGTTCCGCCGGCTGGTTCACCAAGGTCGGCCAGCCCTTCCTGACCCGCCAGGTCAATGCCTACCTCAAGGCGGCCGAGGAGTTCGGCTGGGAAGAGGTCCTCACACCGTCCGACCCGTCGGTGGCCTTCGACACCATCGTGCGCCGTGAGGCGATAGGTGTGGTTGCCGCGGTCATCCCCTGGAACTCGCCATTCTCTGCAGCCACCGCCAAGCTGATCCCGGCCCTGCTGGCCGGTAACACCGTCGTTCTGAAGGTCTCCCAGGAGAACTCACTGAGCATGGCCCTGCTGGCGGACCTCTGGCACGAGGCCGGCTTGCCCGAGGGCGTGCTCAGCGTCCTTCCTGCGGACCGTGAGACCAGCGAGTACCTCGTCTCGCACCCCGGGGTGGACAAGATCTCCTTCACCGGTTCGACGCGGGCCGGCCGTCGTATCGCTTCCATAGCTGGCGAACAGCTGAAGCGAGTGGGCCTCGAGCTGGGTGGCAAGTCGGCCTCGCTGATCCTGGACGACGCGGACGTGACGGCCGCGATGCAGGGTCTGCGGTTCGGCTCGCTGGGCAACAACGGTGAGGCCTGCATCCTGCAGACCCGCATCCTGGCCCCCCGCGGCCGCTACGCGGAGGTTGTGGCCGCAGTGAAGGAGATGGTCGAATCGCTGAAGGTCGGCGACCCCTCCGCCCCCGACACCTTCATCGGCCCGATGATTCGCCGTGACCAGCAGCAGCGCGTCATCGACTACATCAACATCGGCATCGAGGACGGGGCGCGTCTGGTGACCGGCGGCCCGCGGGTCCCTGAGGGCCTGGAGAAGGGCAACTACGTCACCCCGACCGTGTTCGCCGACGTCGAAAACAGCATGCGCATCGCGCAGGAGGAGATCTTCGGGCCGGTTCTGGTCGTCATCGCCTACGACGATGATGACGATGCCGTCCGCATCGCCAACGACTCCGAGTACGGACTGTCCGGCGGCATCTGGACTTCTGATCCCGACCGCGCCCTGGCCGTCGCCCGCCGTCTGCGCACCGGCACGGTCACCTTGAACGGATCGCCGATCAGCTTCGACGGCCCTTTCGGCGGCTACAAGGCGAGCGGCCTCGGCCGCGAGTACGGCAAGGTCGGTCTGACCGGCTACGTGGAGCACAAGTCGATCACTCGCGCCCGGTAAAACCCCAGCGGTACGGGCCGAACTGGATAGTGAAGGTCCGACCGCATCCTCCACGGTCAGACCTCGCTTCCCGTGAGCCACCCGACACGAAAAGCCTTCCGGACACAAGGAAAGGCCGTGTCAGAGCAAGGAAAGGTCATCGGGGTGAAGGCCCTCCCCATACCGAGGTTCTACACCTCGACATGACGTGGCGAGTGACGCGGCCGTCCCCGCAGGCTGGTCGCCGTCTGCCTGCGGGGACGGCCGCGTCAGCTGGACAAGTGGCCCTACGCCCGTGCGCCGTGCGGCCGAGGCGCACCTAGCGCGTGCGACCGGCAGCCCGACCTCTCGATGGCCGAGGCCACCTCCCCTCAAGCATCCGCCACACTGCCACGCAGCCGTCGCCGTACCAGCGTGTGCCCCTCGTACATGCCGGTACGACAACGTCCGGCCCCCACCAGGCCGCCCGTCTCAGAGAGAGTCACCCATGCCCCGTCCCTCCTCCCGCCTCACGTTCGCGGTCCTAGCGACCGGTGCGGGCGTCTTCTCCATGCTGCAGTCGCTAATCGCACCAGCTTTGCCGACGGTCCAGCACGCTCTGCACACCTCCCAGTCCACCGTGACCTGGGTGATGACCGCCTACCTCCTGTCCGCCTCAGTGCTCACGCCGATCCTGGGCCGCGTCGGCGACCTTCTCGGCAAGAAGCGGACGATGATCGCCGTCCTGTTGGCTGTTCTTGCGGGGTGCCTGCTCGCCGCCCTCGCGCCGAACATCGGTGTGCTGATCATCGCCCGGATCATCCAGGGCGCGGGAGGTGCCCTCTTCCCACTGTCATTCGGCATCATCCGCGACCAGTTTGCGCCCGACAAGGTTAGCTCCAGCATCAGCAACCTGTCCGCCGTGATCGCCGCTGGTGGCGGCCTCGGCATCGTCGCCGCCGGCCCCATCGTCAGCGCGCTTGACTATCACTGGCTCTTCTGGATCCCCGTCATCATCGTCGCCCTGACCGCGCTGATAGCCCTGCGCTACGTCCCGGAGTCGCCGAAACGGGCGGCCGGGTCGGTCAATTGGATCGGCGCGGTAATGCTGTCCGGCTGGCTGGTCGCCCTGCTCCTGCCCCTCACCCAGGGAACCCGCTGGGGCTGGGGCTCTACCCAGGTGAGTGGTCTGTTCGCCACCGCCATTGTGCTGTGCGCGCTGTGGCTGTTCGCCGAATCCCGCTCCAAGAGCCCCCTGATCGACCTGCGCATCATGCGCCTGCCCGCCGTATGGACCACCAACGCCGCAGGTCTACTGTTCGGCGCAGGCATGTTCGCGATCTGGTCATTCCTACCCGGGTTCGTCCAGACGCCCAAATCCGCCGGATACGGATTCGGTGCAAGCGTCACCGGCTCCGGACTGCTCATGGTTCCGATGCTCATCGCCATGTTCGTCTCCGGCATTCTCAGCGGCCGCCTGGAGCCCATCGTCGGGTCCAAACGCCTGCTTGTCGCCGGTTCCGTCTTCGCCGCAGTCGCCTGCGGCATCCTTTCGCTCTGGCGCGAGCAGCAGTGGCAGGTCGCGCTCGTCGCGGGCCTGTTCGGATTCGGCATCGGGCTTGCCTTCGCCTCGATGGCCAACCTCATCGTCCACAGCGTCCCTGCCGAGCAAACCGGCGCCGCGACGGGCATGAACGCCAACCTGCGCACCATCGGCGGCTCCATCGGAACCGCCTTGACCAGTCTGCTGGTCACTAGTCGGCTGCAGCCCTCGGGCCTGCCCTACAACGCCGGCTACACCCACGGCTTCACCCTCCTCGCAGGACTCCTTGTCGCGGCCGCCCTCGTAGCCACCCTGGTGCCGCCCCGGCTTGCCGCGCGCAGCCGCCACTGAGGCCGAGGCCGTAACCAACTCCCACACCGCCGAAACCCCCGCCAGGGTGGTGACGCTGACCGGCAAGGACTGAATTCCCGACGAGTGCGGTGGCCGCGCCAATGGCTCTCGCACTCGTCTCCACCGACTCACAGCGACGGAGATCCCCCAAGCCCGCTGGGATACCCAATACCCCTCGACTGTTCCGTGTCCGTTGCCCGGGCACAGTGGCTCCCGGCCCGCCCCGATCCCGCGGAAACCTGCTCCCGAATGCGCCACGTACGGGACCGAGGCCCTTGGGCGCGGGAGACTCCGAACACATGGCTCGCTCGATCGGAACGATCGCGTGAGCGGCGGACCGGCAGGTGGGATCTTTGAGCGGAGTCGTCCCGCCAACGGCGACCAGCAAAGAACCATTGTCCACTGGACAACAGGATTACTCCAGGGCACGTTGCGAGCAAGTGACAATCTTCCCAGTGGCCCCACCCCGGCGCGCTGAGTGCAAGGCGGAATGCCGCCCTCGAACTGGATGTACTGGTACGAACCTGAAAACTCGCCAAGGGACACCCCACTCGGTGAGCTTGGAGGGGTGCTGGCGTCGCAGTGCGACGAGACTCTCGTTCCAGCTCTAGCCCGGACGGTTCATCCAGCCGACCAGAAGGATTGCACGCTGTGCGGGCGTGGTAACGAGCCCTGGTGCGGTGAACCGCCGCCCCGTCGCCCTGTGACGCAGAGCGGCGCGAACTGCGGCGACTGGGGAGAGGCGCACGACCCTGATCCGCAGCCGAGCCGTGAACGGCGTCGTGGTCGGAACGACTGGCCACTGCCCCGTACGATCGATTGGCGAGGAGTAGAGATGGCCACGGACGACGCCTACGAGCGGGCGCTGGATACCGCAAGTGAACTTCTGGGGCAGCGCCTGGAGCTCCCGATGAGCCCCAGTGAACCTACC
Source organism: Streptomyces sp. NBC_01341 (assembly GCF_035946055.1). Lineage (NCBI taxonomy): Bacteria > Bacillati > Actinomycetota > Actinomycetes > Kitasatosporales > Streptomycetaceae > Streptomyces > Streptomyces sp. NBC_01341. The sequence continues at coordinate 7,370,888 of NZ_CP108364.1, forward strand.
TCCGGGGCGGATTTCCGCAAGGTCGCGACGGTGCACGCGTTCGGGGACTCCTGGACCCGCACCGCGTTGTCGACGCACGACCGAGCCCTAGTCTCCGTCGCCATCACCGCGACGCTGGGCGCATTCGAACCGCTGCGCGGGCAGCTGCGCATCGCGCTCAACAACGGTGTCACCCAGGACGAGATGGTCGACCTCTTCATCCACCTCGCGGCATACGCAGGAGTGGCCCGCGCCTTTGAAACGTACCAAGTCGCCCTGTCGGTCTTTGCCGAGGGCGCTTCCTCCGGCCGCGCCTGACACCCGGTAACGGTCTCCTGTCCGATCAGGTTTCCGAGGTGCGGATGGCACCAGCGCGGTCGGCGCCCCGGTCCACGGTGAAGTACCCGATCCCGTGGGACCGGAGCAGCCGATGAGCACCCGGCGCCGTCCCGCCCGACGCCCTCCTGCGCGCCCGACGCCCTCCTGCGCGGCCGTGGCCTTCCGGCAGTTCCCCGTCCCGGTCGCGTAGACGGAAGCAGGCCTACATCGGTACCGAGGCGCTGGTCGGTGTCGCCGTCCTCGTGTGGCTGGTGTCCGCGGTGATGGACTGGCTCGCCGCCCACCCCTTGGTTCCTGCCGCTCACTCTGCTGACGGCTGGTGCGGGTGCCTTCTGCTGGTTCCGGCTTCGTGTGCAGGAGGGAGGCAACAGCAGGTACAAGCGCAGGCCGTGCGGTATCCGATGGAGAGCCTGGACCAGTTGCAGCACCGGCAGTTCGATGACCTGATGCTTCGCGACGGCTGCGCGGACGCTGTACAGGTCGGCGGGGCCGGCGACAACGGCGCGGACGTGAAGGCCACCGACCCCTTTGGGCGCCGCTGGGTCATGCAGTGCAAACACCGCCGCGCGGGTCGCGCCGGAGCCGGGGTCGGGACGCAGGACCTGCAGGTGCTGAACGGCACCGGACGCCCGGTCCACAAGGGTGATGTGGTCGTGCTGGTCACCAACGGTCGCTTCACCAAGCCGGCCGCCGACTTCGCTAGGTCTCAGCGCCTGCATCTGGTGGACCGGCACCGACGACTCCCGCGCCTACGACGTTCGCGAGGAGCAGCGCCGTCTTCAGCACCATGCCCGGGTGGAACGTGAGCGCCTGGAGGAGGAAGAGGCCGAGCGCCGGCGGGAGGCGGCGGCGTGGCCGTGCCCGACCTGCGGCCGCGCAGTCCGGCCCAACGACGACTGGGAGACCCGGCCCACGGGCAGTGACTGCAGCGTCTGCACCAGCATCAGGAAACGCGAGCAGGAGGACGCCGCGGCCCGCGCCGCTGAGGAGGCAGAGGAGCGGGAGGAAGCCAGGAGGAATGGCCTCTTCGGCTTCCTGCGCTGACCTGCGAGGTCCCCGCCAGCCCTTTGCCTCCTGCGCTGGAAGACCGCGCTTAACGCCTTCCCCATCACCTTCGACGGTCGGCTCTCCGCAGCACGTCAGTAACCCTTAACAACCCGTGTTACACCGCTTGTTTGGCAGACCCTCCGATGGCCTTGAGGGGTCTCGGGGCGTTTGACGGTTTTGCCGACGTCGTAGTGGGTGGCGTTGTGTTGTCGGTGGTTGGTCTCGTGGGGGCGGATGAGGAGGAGGGCGATGTCGTCGTGGCGGGGGCCGAGGCGTCCGGCGTGGCGGATAAGGGTGTCGGCGAGTGCGTCGAGGTCGTGGGTCTGGGCTTGTGCGAGGTGCTGGGCGAGGTTGGTGGTGGTGTCGTCGATGTCGGTGCCCGGGACTTCTACGAGGCCGTCGGTGTACAGGACGAGTACGGCGCCGGGCGGAAGGTCGATGTCGGTGGTGGGGTAGTCGGCGGCGGGGTCGATGCCGAGCAGGATTCCGGGTGTCAGGCGGAGTACTTCGGTGTGTCCGTCGGGGTGGCGGAGCAGGGGTGGGGGGTGTCCGGCGGTGGCGAGGTGGGCGCGGTGGCGGGTGGGGTCGATGCTGGCGATCAGGCAGCTGGTGAACAGCCCGGTGTCGAGGTCGATGAGGAGGCGGTTGGTGTGGGCGAGGAGGTCGCCCGGGGGTGTGCCGGTAGTGGCGTGGGTGTGGACGGTGGTGCGGATCTGTCCCATGAGAGCGGCGGCGGTGGTGTTGTGGCCCTGGACGTCGCCGATCGCGGCTGTGGCGGTGGGTGCGGTCTCGATGAGGTCGTAGAAGTCGCCGCCGATGTCCGTGCTGTGGTCGGCGGGCAGGTAGCGGGCGACGACGTTCAGGCCGGGGACGCGGGGCAGAGCGCGGGGCAGCAGGCCGGCCTGGAGGGTGCGGGCGAGGGTGTGTTGTGTGTCGTAGAGGCGGGCGCGGTCGAGTGCTTGGGCAATCAGGCCGGACAGAGAGGTGAGTGTGGCGCGCTCTGCTGGGGTGAATGGGTGGGGCTGGTCGTAGGAGAGGGCCAGTGCGCCGATGGTGCGGCCGGAGACGGTCAGGGGCAGGAAGGCCCAGGAATTTCTGTTCTCGTGACGGGGCGCCTGGGGGTAGTGCTGCTGGAAGTCGGTGAAGGTGGGGAAGAAGGCCGGCTCGCCGGTGGCCATGGTTTGCGTGGTGGGGGTACGGTCGGCCAGGGGAGTGCCGTCGACACGGTTGATGAACTCGTCGCTGTAGCCGCAGTGACCCAGGACGTGAAGCCGCCCCTCCGCTGCGGTCATGAGGACCATGCCCTGAGGGCCGAAGGCCGGCACGACCTGGTCGGCTACCCGTTCGACGACGTCCTGGCAGCTCACAGCTTCGGCCAGAGCTGCCGCGAGGTGCGTCAGGTGGTAGAGCGCCATCGCGCTGGCCGGTTCACGCGATGGCGGCCCTTGCGGAAGCGGGGTAAGCCCATCGCCGGCAGTGGGGGTGATGGCGACGCTGATCCCGCTGTCGCTGGGGTAGAGCCGGAAGAGCAGTGACACGTCCGGGGGGCGCACTACGGTGAACGAGGCGGGCTGGCGGGTGATCGCCACCGACCGGCAGCGGTCTTCGAAGAGCGGAGTGTGCAGCCACAGCAGCACTTCCCACGGCCGCCTACCCATGAGGGACGCGGCGCCCGTATCCAGGAGATCGGAAGCGGCGGGATTGATGAAGGTAAGCCGGCCGTCCAGATCGAGGGCGCAGCAGCCGACGGGAAGCCGCTCGGTGAAGCGAAGCGCGGCCATGGCGTGCACAGGGTCGGCCGGGTGCGCCGGCGCGGACAGGACCCGCGCCTCCTCCGGAGGCAGTAGTGGTTGGCCGTGATCGGCTGCCTGCCCAAGTAGATATGCCGCGTTCCGGCAAAATGAGGTAATTGCTTCCTTCTCGTACCGGCTGAGCTGCGGCGGATGCTGAACGGGCCACAGCAGTGCGAGCCCGCCCCGCGTAGAGGAGCCTTCGGCGAGCGGCGCGGCAGCCAGCATAAAATCGTAGGGCAGCACGACGCCCAGCTGCGGGTAACAGCGGGGCCACCTCCTCCTGGCTGCTCAGCCACAGCAGTCTCTGCTGGCGCATGGCGTCCGCGACCGGGGTGGATGTGTCCACATGGACACGGGCCCAGGGCGCGGCCAGCTGACGTGAAGCGCCGGACAGCAGCGTCAGCGACATCACCCGCTCGCCGGGCGGCAAGAGGTACAGCAAACCGATTGACGCACCGGTATCCATGATCAGGTCGGCCATCAACGCATCCAGGCGCTCTACGGCAGTGCCGGAGTCGGCGCTGGATCCTGCAGGCTCCTCCACGACTTCACCTGCCTCCGCTGACGAACGCAGCCCTCACGAGACCAGCTGATACACCCACCGGCCTGACCTGCGCTGCTGACACCGACGGCCAGCCTCTGCGCTTGCGTCACCAGAAGGGCGAGACTCCAGTCGCGGGGGATGACTACCAGTGCGGCCATGTCTCCAGGGTGCGACTCCCCGCGGACCCTGGCACGCGGAGCCCACCATGCAAAACAGGCGGGACCCGCACGTCCCGCAGATGGAGTCACCTGGCCGTCAATGTGCGCGCTGCCCCCGGGGGGGCGGTACGGCGCGTCGATCAGGCGATGCTGCGCTGGATGAAGGGGCGAGAACCCAAGGCGTAGCTCGGGAATCCAGTCCATGAGGACGCCGGGCAGCTGGCCGTCGGCATCGGCGAGGTCGGCGAGGACCCGGTAGTGGCGCTGCCAGTTCAGCGGCCAGGGGCCATTCCAGTCCGGTTCGATCGCGGTGAGCTGCGCCGCGCGCTGTGCCGCCCGCTCCGGGTCCTGCGCTGCCCACTCCACATGCGAGGTCGACAAGAGACCTTGACCCCAAAATCCTGCTGATGCCTCTACACCGCTGCGCCTCCGAGGATCCTCAGGGAGTACTGCTCGTATGTGCGGTACAGAACCATCCTCACCGGGCCCGAAACCAGCACCCTTGGCCGCCGTCCCGCCCCGGTAGGGTCGGGCCGACGGCCAAGGGTCCCGAACCATCGAGAAAGGCACGCACCGGGTGGACGACGAGACCTCGACCATGGACGTGACCCTCTGGGCCACGCTCGACGACCATGCGGCGGCGCCCCGCGGCGACCTCCTCGTCCACTGGTTCCGCACCGCCACCGAACGGCTCTTCCCCGCCGGGGACGAGGAGTCGGCCGCGTCCTGGGCCCTGGTCACAGAGTCGATGACCGGCGGCCGGAACGTCCGTGTGAGGGACGTTCGCGCCAACTGGGGCCAACTGGCCGACGTGCTGCGGCCGTCGCCGTTCTACGCCGCGGCCGGCTTCCACGCGCCCTCCCGCGACGACGGCGGCGCCTGGGTCGACGACGTGGGCCGCGTGGGGGGCACGCAGACGGGCCGCGGCGGTAGCCACACCGAGTTGTCGGCGGCGGTGCGGGGCGCCGAGCACGTCGCCGACGCCGCGTGGTGCGCGGGCTTGGTCGTCGTCCTCGCCGCCGCCCTGGACGAGGCCAACCCGGCCTTCGCGCGGATCGACCACCGCAACTTCCACGAGACCACCGATCTGGAGTCGGCGCTCAAGCGCCCGCGCCGCCGCTCCCTGCGGGAGTCACGGACCCTGCTGCGCGGCTATTCCTGGGTCACTGGCGTCCCCGCCGAACTGGCTGACCGGCTCGGCGGCCCAACCGCGCTGGAGGCAACCGGCGCCTTCCACGCGGTGCGCCCGCTGCGTGCGGGCGGCTTGCTGCTCCAGGCCAGCCAGACCCTCGCCGGATACGACGACCGGCACATGGCGGCGGTGTTCCGCGCCTTGGCCCCGGTGCTCCCGCCGGGCCTGCCCGGTGAGGATCCCGGCCGCTCCGCGCGGGTCGTCCATGAGGACGCGAGCCGGGTCTGAACTGAGCGAGCGGCCCATCCTAGAGTGTCCGGCGCAGCACCATCTTCCGTCTCACCCAACCCCACGCGCGTGCTCAGCTACGCCCACCTCACGTCCAGCTTCCGTAGTGCGTCCAGTTGTTCTGCGGTGAGCTTGTCGCGGCGTTGCTTCTGGTTGGAGTACCAAATCCCCAGCGCCAGGTCGTGCTCCTGGCGGTCGATGACGACCTTCTCCCGGTGAGTCCGCTTCACCGAGGACTCTCCTTCGCGGGCGATGTACTGGGCGAGGGCCGTCAGGCCGCGTTGGAATGTCTGCTGAGCCTTGCTCGGCCTCTTCGTCGTACGAGCGGCTGCCGGGGCGGGAGCCGGGGCATCAGCGGGCTGTACGCCCAGCTTCGAGAGCCGTTCCTGCTGCTCGCCCGACAGCTGCGCCCAGGTGACCGGCTACTTCTGGGCGCTGGAGCTATTTCCACAGGTCGTCGCCCTCGAACCGCACCCCGGGTTCGATGGCGGGCACAACCTCGTCGGTCTCGGTCTCGGTGTCGGCGAGGTCGGCAAGGACCCGGTAGTGGCGTTGCCAGTTCAGCGGCCAGGGGCCACTCCAGTTCGGTTCGATCGCGGTGAGCTGCGCCGCGCGCTGTGCCGCCCGCTCCGGGTCCTGCGCTGCCCACTCCACATGTGAGGTGGACGAGAGACCTTGACCCCAAAATCCTGCTGGTGCCTCTACACCGCTGCGCCTCCGAGGATCCTCAGGGAGTACTGCTCGTATGTGCGGTACAGAAGCATCCTCACCGGGCCCGAGACCAACACTCCGCTGACAACGTACTTCTGTTCGATTCCCGTCTTGGTCACCTGCCTCTTACATAAGGAGTCGGTCTCCTTCTTTGCCCGGTCGAGCCACGAGGACGCCTTGGCATGGTCGATTCCGGCGACGTCGAGACCTGTGCAGGAAGCCAGGAACTCGAAATCGCCTGGTTCCTTCGTACCGGCGTAGCACAGCAGGGAGGACATGTTCTTGTGATCGGCGTAGCCGGCTGACATGGCCATCCCGTTCTTGCCGCGCCCGTGAACGTACGTCCTCATTTTCCCACCGGGCATCTCCTGCTCGACGGGCTTTTCGAGTCGGACCTTCCAGTCCTTTGCCAGTCCGGTGAGGAAATCGTTCCCGGTGTATCCCGTGGCCATCGTCCTGCCCGGGCTGAGCATGGGTTTCTTGTCGCTGGTCACCGCATGCTTGGGCAGTTCGGAGGCCTGCGGCAGGGTCTGTGTTGCGGACGGCTCGGCACGAGGCGTCACTGTCCTCGGCGCTGGTGGCGATGCCACGCCGGGGCTGCCCTGGCCACAGGAGGCGGTTCCCACCGCGCCGGCGACGAGAGTTATCAGTACGACGGGAACGCAGAGGGCGACCCGTGTCCGGCCACCCGAACGCGCCCTCTGGATCTTGGGTATCACCGAGAGCCCACTCCTGCCGGGAACTCGAAGCCGTCCTGGACGACAGCCGCCAGCATTCCGGAAACGGCCATGATTCTCTTGCGTGCTTCTCTCATGTGCACATGCTCTCCGAGGGTGATGTCTGCCGATGCGGAAGCGACTTGCTATGGAAACCAGCACCGGACGCTACACGGCCCACTCCACCCCGAGCTCCCGTAGCGCGGCCAACTGCTCCTGGGTGAGCTTGTCGCGTCTCGCGCGGGTGTTGGATGTCCGTACGCCGAGCTTGACGACCACCGGTTCCGTCTCGCCGTTGACCGTGATCTCTTCGCTGTGGCCTCGGGGTACCGGCCGGTGGGCGCCTTCCCGTTCCACCCACTGCGTGAGGGCCGTCAGGCCGCGTTGGAACGCTGCCTGTGCCTTGCTCGAGCCCTTCGTCGTACGCGCCGCCGCCGGGGCGGGGGACGGCGCCTGGTCGGGCTGCATGCCCAGCTTCGAGAGCCGTTCCTGCTGCTCGGGGAGAAGCTGTGTCCAGGTGCCCGGGTTCTTCTGCCGCTTCAGCCACCGCCCGATGTCATCGCCCTCGAATCGCACCCCGGGTGCGATGGCCGGCAGAACACCGTCAGCGTCGACCAGGTCCGCCAGCACGCTGTCCTGTCGCAGTGCAGCTGACAGATCGTGGGCCGCTGACCTGCTGGGTTGCCATGTCGTTTGAGAACGTCGCGGGCCGGCGTTCTCAAACGGCATGGCTTTCACGGAAGCGCGCTGGTGTTGGGCAAGGACAGCTCAGCCGTCTCGCTCTTCGGCAAGGCTGCCCGTGGCCGTCCGGAGACGGTGCCAGGCCGCTTCCAGACGTTCGGCGTAGTCGGCGGCGAAGTTTCCAGGAAGCGCTTTGTCCAGTGTTCCCGCGATCTTGTGGATCGGGGCCCATGCGGCCGGATAGTCGACCAGGCGGCTGAGATCTGTCATCTGTACTCGCTCCAGCCAGTCCGAGAGGACCAGGGCCGGCCTCGTCGGGGGTGAGCTTGATCGTGATGTCGCTCTTCTCCATGACCGGAACTAATTAGTCGCGCTTGGGCCAGATCGGGCCTTGGTCGGTCCAGATGACGCCCTTGTTGCGGCACAGACAGAAGGGGTGGCCGATCGGGTCGGTGTAGACCTGCCAGCCGTAGCCGTTGGGGCCGATGAAGTCCTGCCTCAGCGTCGCGCCGAGGTCGAGGACGCGGAGCTGCTCGGACTTGATCTCGTCCACTTCGAAGTCGAGGTGGAACTGCTTGGGGTGCTCGCTGTCGGGCCACTGCGGAGCGCGGTAGTCGTCCACCCGGATGAATGCCAGCTCGATCTCGCCGAACTGGATGCCAGCCCAGTCCTCGGAGCTGCCTTCCTTGATCGGACGGCCCGTCACCTCGGAGTAGAAGGCCGCCAGCTTCATCGTGTCCGGGCAGTCGATAATGAAATCGGTGAGTCGCAGCATCCCCCGATCTTGTCACGAGCTCGCACCCGAGTTCGAGACAGGCCAGTCGCGATCTCGATAGAGGCAGAACCTTCGGTAGAGGGGGTCCTGGGTTCCGAGGGTGGTGTAGATCCGCGCGAATCGTCGGCTCAGCTCGGCGGTTGTTGCCAGGTAGAGCTCTTTGGGGTCGAGGGCGGTTGTGGGCGGGTCGAGGATCAGGTGCGTCAGCATCACGATCTCGGGGAACGCCGCGAGGCGACTGCGGTCCTCAGCCGAGATCTTCTTGCTGACGGCAAGAGCTTCGACTCGGTCGAGGCGATCGGTCCACTCCTTCCCAAGGTCGATCGGCATTCCGGAGGCGGACCAGTCCTCGACGATCTTCCGCGCCATGTCGAGTGCTCGTCCGGTCTGCCGGTGGCGGCGGGCGAGTCGGTCGAGTCGACGCTGGGCCTCGATGACTTCGGGCAGGGCGACGAGCGGGATGTCGTGAGTGGAGCGGGTCCAGAGCTGATGTCGCGGGCAGAGGTGGACGTGGGCGGGCGAGAGAGTGATGACCACGGAAGCGGTGGGGCTGCGGCGGGCTGTGCAGCAGCGGCAGGGGCGACTGATCAGCTGTTCCGTTCGCGGCCCGGGGCTGTGTGGGCTGAGGAAGTCGGCGAGCGCGGGCAGGGCCCTGGCGAGTTGAGGCTTCGGACGTCCGGAGAGTGTGGCCAGACGGCCGGGTGAGTGGGGTGTCCAGCCGGTGGTGGTGTTGCTGAGTGGGGAGAACTCCGGCGGCAGCGGGCCCAGGAGCCGGGCGAGGAAGCCCGCGGGGCGGTTGTTGGTGACGGCCAGGCGGTGGAGATAGGACCCGAGGGTCTCGTTGTGGATGGGCCCGAGAGCGATGGGCAGCTGGCGGAGTTGGTCAGGCTGCGCCGGCATCCGGCCTCCGGCGGCGTGGGCGACGGTTGCGGCGGTGTTCTTGACGGGCGTCCTCGGCGGCCTGGTCGACCTCGATGGTCTCCAGCGTCTTGCGGGTGATGGTCTCGCTGCCGTTGATGATGGCCTCAAGGGCAGCACCGCGGACGAGTTGGGAGAGGCTGCCGTTCGCGCCGTCGGTGCGTTCGTGGAGGTAGCCGTCGAGTTTGACCAGGCTGCCTGTCTTGTGCCGGTGGAGTCGTAGGGCGTCTTCGAGCGAGGCGATCAGGTTCCGCCAGCTCTGCCGCTGTGCGGTGGTGCCGTAGGCGAATGGTTCGGTGTCGGTGACGGTGTAGCGGCCGGCGATTTGTTGGCCCCGGACGCCGCTGAACAGGCCGCTCGCGGGCGACGTCGATGCCAGCGAGTACGAAGGTGGCGGGGATCCTCTCGGACAGGTATTTGAGCTGGTCAGAGGCTTCGGCCCCGGCCTGGGTCGCGAGGTTGAGGTTGTGGATCTCATCGACCAGGGCGAGCTCGACACGCATCTTGATCAGCAGGCGTCACCGGCCAGGCCAGGACCGGCAAGACGACTGCCATCGCCCAGCTCGGCCGCAACCACGAACTCCTGGTCCGTAAACGGCTCGGCCCGGCCGCCGCAGGGCGACTGCCGGTTCAGCCCGCGGCGGCCCGAGATCTGGTGCCGGTTGAGCAGGACCAGGCGCCGTCCGGTGGTGAACACGTTGCGGACGGTCGGGGTGGCCACGACCACGAGCTGGGAGTGGTAGTCCAGCCGGGGCTCGTTGTAGGCAAGCCGCCTATTCTCGGTCAGGGCCTTGAAGGCCCGCAGCGAGAGCATGGTCGGGCAGACCGGGGCGGCGTCGATGAACTGTCTCCAGCCGTCCTTGGTGGTCAGCGGGTTGTGCTCGTCGTCATGGGCATCGGGCGGCGTCACCACAGCGGATTTCCCTCCTCTTCCCGGGGGTTGAAGACACCGAACGGGGTGACCGGTGCTTCTTCCGGCTCCTCGTTCTCGCTGTCCTGTGCATCGTCGGATCGGGCGGGCGGGAGTGCAGGCAGTCCGGTGGCCTCAAGGGCTGCCCGGGTGCGGGCCATGACTTGCTCCGATCCGGTCGGTGGCTTCCCCGACCTGCGCAGGAGCTTGGCCAGGACCTGGGCGACGGCCGTCTCGCTGGTGTCGTCGCGTCCCTGGTCGGCGAGAAGCTGGCGTGCGTGACGCCAGGTGAAGTCGGCGAACGGGGCCCGGACCATAGGCAGATGGGTCCACGGGACTTCGATCCACCGGCGGCTGTCGCTTCGCCGTACCCAGACGCGGGAGACGTCGTAGGGGTCGTAGTGGACCTCCCACAGATCCTGCTTGCCCGTCACCCCGGACAGCTGCCTCCGCAGCCGGTTGAGCTCGAGGCTGTCGTAGGGGCGGTAGTTGACCTTGATTCCGTAGTCGTTGACGGCCCTCCAGACCGCGGGCAGCAGTTCGATGTAGTCCTCCGCCGACAGAGCGACGGGCAAGTATCCGGCGCGGGCGACGGCGATGGCGTACGACTCGTTCGGCGACAGTGTCCGCCCCGCCATATAGGGGTTGCGCAGACCCTCGTGCGGACGCTGTTGCCAGCAGATGATCCACTCGTCCAGGAGATCCTGGAGCTGGGCGAGGGTCCAGACTGCCTCGGAGGCCGGGTCGCTGCCGCGGCGGGTGACATCGGAGCCGGTGTAGCCCGCGACGTACTGGCAGAACAGCGAGTTGATCGACGCAAACGTCCTCTCCACGATCGCCTTGTCCGTCGGAGTCCTGGGCCGGGCGAGCTGCAGGGAGATCCCCAGCAGCGAGCAGGCGGAGGAGAACGTGTCGGAGACGAACACCTTTCCGTGGTCGATCACGATGGTGTCCGGGACGATGACCGGCTTGGCCGCTGCTTTCTCCAACCGGGCGTCCACCGCCATGAGCCGCTGGTGCGGCAGGATCGAGTCCGACATCGCCAGGGTCTGGCTCCAGCCCGGCCGCATCGGCTCGGGAACCAGCATCCTCGCCAGCAGCACCGCGGCGTCGACGCCTTTCGTGCCCGCGGGCCTGAGCAGGGCCGCGCAGATCGTGCGCGTCGTGACATCGACCGCGATCGTCAGTTCCGGACGAGCCACGACTCCGTCGTCCAGCACCGCCATCACGTCCAGCCGCGTGGAGTCGATCTGCACGATCTCCCCGGGTCGGGCGGCCATGGAGGGGGTGAACGGCCCCACGGGCCGAAGAGCCCGCTGACGGCGGACCGTGGCCGGCCCGAAGGACTCGCTGTTCTTGGCGAGGCTGTTCACCAGCCGGTAGAAGGTCGCCCTCGTCGGCAGGAGCTTCACTGCTTCCTCGCCGTGCTTCGCGGCGAGGATCTGCTCGGCCTGCAGCATGAGCCGCTTGCGGTCGCCCGTCGAAAGGTCCGTCTGCCCGGCCAGTGCCTCGGTGACCGCCTCGACCACGCGCTCGTCCGTCCGTCCGGTGCCGGGGACCGGGGCCGGCGGTTTCCGGGACCGGCCGTCCACCAGTCCCCACAATCCCTCGGCCTCGTAGCGCTGCCGCATCCGCAGAAAGGTCCGCTTGCTTATCTGCTGCCCGCCGGCCGCCAGCTCGGCGACTTTGGCAGCTTCTCGCTCCATCAGCGTCCGCCAGGCCGGGTCGTACTCGGGCCGAGGAGTCGTGCCCTCCGGAGCGTCCGGAGGCAGCCCGGTGAGTACTTCCACCACGTGCTGTTTCCAGAACCGGGCCTGCTCGACGGCCGACGGCGGCAACGCGTCCACCAACGCAAACGGCGGCAGGACTTGTTCCGGGACCGCCTCCGGCCCCCGGTCCAGCACCTCGAAATCGGCGGCCGCCATCACGTAGCCGGCAGCCATGACACTGGTGTCGCCCTCGTCGCTGAGCAGTCGCAAGGCCGTTCCCTCCAGCCCGATGACCTGCTGGTTCCGGCACTCGAACCGGATCCGGTCCCCGACCCGCAGAACTCCGCGTGGTGCCAGTTCAGCCATGACTCACCGCCGCGCAGCCGATCATGGAGCCGTCTCCCAGCGGCACCGCCAGGTCAAGGCTCAGGTCCCCACACCACAGCAGGTGGTAAAGCGTCGGCAGGACGGACAGCGGGTCCCCCACTGCTTGGGCACCGTCTATGAGTAACCGCGGGTCGTCGAAGGCGTCCATGAGCCGTCTCGCGACGTCGCCGACCCGGTTGCGTGGATGCCGATAGCCCGACAGCCAGCGGACGTTGGCCATCTCCACCGGATCGGGCTCGTGCACCAGCGCGAAGGACCAGCAGCCCATCTCCTGGCACATCGCCTCGGTCCCCGAGAACTTCACCGCGTCCTCCGGGCCGACCCGGTCCGCCGGCCGGACATCGACGACCAGGCCCGAGCCGTCGTCCAGACGCGCGAAGTAGTCCGGCGTATGCGAGATCCGGCGCTTTCTCTCCTTGCCATGTCACCCGGAACGGCTGCGAGGCAAGCCCCACCACCCGCCGGTCATGATCGAGGAGCATGGCCCCGTCGCGCTCCAGCCACGACTCAAACCCCACCAGCGACTGCGTTGTCGCAGCCCAGTACCAGCCCGTGAAGTGCCGCTGCCCGCGATACGACGGGAACTGCCGCACCGGGAGCACCGACTCGAACCGAACCCGGGACACCGCCTCCAGCACGGACTTCCGCAGCCCGCCACCCTCACCGTCCGCCCACTCGACATCGACCAGACCCAGATCCATCGCCACCCCCGGCTCCGCGTACCTGCCGAAAACGACCGTGACAGGTACAGCGAGAACCGGACCAGGGAAGTGAGATCAAACCCCACGTACGGGGCAAACGTCATCGCTCAGTGCGCGACGCAATGAGAATCCGCCACCACGAACGAGAAGCGGTGAGAATCCGACAACCGCGGTGCGACAGGACACACGCGGTAAGGCCCTCTACTCCCGAAGCTGCCGCGAAGTGACAAGTAGCTCTCTGTAGCCGATCTGATGGGCTGTTGTCACGGTTTCCGGTGTTCTGGTCCTGTCTCTGTTGTGCTCGCGTCACCTTGGTCGCGTTGTGGTGATCGAGGAGAGGAGTGGGGCGTGCGTCGGGAGTGGGAACCGGAGGACCTGATCGAGGTCTGGACGCTGCTGGAGGAGGACCAGGAGCGGCTTCGGAACAAGTCGGGGGCGAACCGGCTGGGCTTCGCGCTGCTGTTGAACTTCTTCGAGGTGGAGGCGCGTTTTCCGGAGGATGCGGCGGAGGTCCCCGCCGCTGCGGTGTCGTACGTGGCTCAGCAGGTGAGGGTGCCGGCCGAGGAGTGGGGCGCCTACGACTGGTCCGGGCGGGCGATCAAGCGGCACCGGATGGAGGTCCGGGTGGTGTTCGGGTTCCGCGAGTGCACGCAGGAGGACCAGGTCCAGCTCGCGCAGTGGTTGGCTGCCGAGTTGTGCCCGGTGGAGCTGAACCGGGACCGGCTGGCTGAAGCGGTGGTCGCGCGGTGCCGCAACGAACGTCTGGAGCCGCCGGCACCCGCGAAGGTGACTCGGCTGGCCGCATCGGCGGTGAACACCTTCGAGGAGGGTCTCTGCGCGACGACGGTGGAGCGGTTGTCTGCGGCCTCGCGGTCCCGGCTGGATGACCTGGTGGCTGATGACGACGGGGATGAGGGGAGCGCGGGCGGGGGCCGGACGTTCTTCACCGAGCTGAAGGCGGACTCCGGCGCGCTGGGCCTGGACAGCCTGCTGACGGAGGTGAACAAGCTGCAGCGGGTGCGGCAGCTGGAGCTGCCGGGAAACGGGTGCCGGGCCGCAAGCGGGCACTGGCGGTGGATGTTCTGGGCCTGGTCATCGCCGTCATCGTCCTGGCCGCCAGCACCCACGACAACGCCGCGGGCATCGCCCTGCTGGACCATGTCGCCGAACATACCGACGGCACGGTCCGCAAGGCGCTCGTCGACCAGGGCTTCAAGAAGCAGGTCGCCGTCCACGGCACCGGCATGGGTATCGACGTCGAGACCGTTGAACGCAACCCGCAGGACAAGGGATTCGTCCCGCAGCTGATTCGCTGGAGGGTCGAGCAGACCTACGGGATCCTGATACTGCACCGGCGCCTGGTCCGCGACTACGAACACCACCCGGCCTCCTCCGCCTCCCGCGTCTACTGGGCGATGACCCACACCATGACCCGCCGGCTCACCGGCACGACCACCCCCACCTGGCGCAACCCGCAAGCGGTGACCGCATGAACATCCAACCCCTGCTCGAAGCACTGGATTTTCAGGAGAACGCGGCCCGGACCCTGACCGACGACCTCCGCACCCAGGCCGAGGAACTGCGGGCCCGACTACGAGAGGCCGAAATCCACCTCGAGCACCTCGCGATCACCCGCAAGACCGTCACCGCCCTCGCCGACCGGATCCCCACCCAAGCCGTCTCACAGGACTTGCCGGAGCACCCGGACTACCCCCGCATCCTCGCCGTCTTCAACGAGGCAACCGGCCCCCTCCGAGCCCGCGACATCTGCGAGGCCCTCGACCACGAGCTGTTGCCGAAGAACATCGAAGGCACCCGCGCCAAGCTGAAACGCCTGGTCAAACTGGACCTCCTCAGCGAGGACGACGTCGGTAGCTTCGCCACGAAGCAGTAACCGAGCGGCGACTCACAACACGGCACCAGCCTTAACTCGAAACGGACATCACTCGAACCGCCCTCTGAGTCGCCGATCAGTCGATGCGGTCGCTCAGGCCCAGCACCTTCGGGTCGTCGCTGGGGAAGTTGCCGGGCATGCCCGGCACGTCGATGGTGCGGCCGTACACGCCGGCCAGGAACCCGACAGCACCGGCCGGGAACTCGATCCAGTCGGCGTTGTCCGTGCGGACGACCACCGGCCATGCGTCCGGATCCGCAGGGCTCGTCCTCCAATAGAAGGTGTCCCCCGAATTGGACGACGCCCAGGAGATCAGGCCTCCCGGCTGCGGGTAGGGAACGTAGTCCTCAGTGTCGCCCATCTCGTACAGATCCTGAAGGATTTCGTCGTCCCTGCACTCGGACGCCCATGGCGCCTCGGCGCCGGGCGTCGGAAGGGACACCATGAGGAAGTCATCGATAACAAGCACTGGGTACGCCTCCGCCAGAGAGCGGAAGTCTGAGGGCAGCGCAGTCCCGAGGCCCGCCTCGAGGGCGGCCCAGTCCACGCTGCGTCCACCTGGCACACGCCACCGTGTCATCGAAGGCAGCGCGACTTCCAGCTCTTCGACCATCACCAAGTCGTCTGCCAATCCGGGGAGTTCTCGACCACGTCGGTCTCGAACAATACTCCCTCCTCGATGTGGCGGACACGGCGACGAATCTTCTCAGAGAGTCACGAACCGCCCTCTCAATGCGGCCCAGACCTTCCACGATGCCCACGGCCACCTCGACGTCCCCACCGACCACCTGGACTCCGCCGGCTTCGACCTTGGCCGCTTCATCACCGCCATACGCGACGCCTATAACGCCGATCACCTTGACCCGGACTTCACCGCCGAACTCGAAGCGCTCGGCATGATCTGGGACAAACACCAGGCCGCCTGGCGCGCCCGCCTCACCGCCGCCACCGACTACCACCGCGCTCACGGCCACCTTGCCGCCCCCTCCACCACCCCAATGTGGGAAACTCGCTGCCCGCAGACACGGCGGCCAACTACTTTCAGGCCGTATGAGCACCCATCTCCCCCTGCGTGAAGCCGCACTGTTGTGGCTCGAGTACGCCCGCACCCTGCCGCCGGTCCCGCAAGCGATCACCGACGCGGAGCTGGCGGGCGGACCCGAGTGGGACGCGCTGGAGGAAGTGGTGGCCTCCGCGGCACCACGGGACGAACACCTCGACCTCTATGCCAAGGCCGACGGGGACTGGAAACCGGACTACCGGACGCTGCTGGGGGAGTCGGGTCTGGGCGAGGCGAGCCGCCTGATCGCCCAAGGCGCGGACGTGCCACTGGCTGAGGTCGCCGACAGCTTCGTCGCCTTTTGCACCGGCCCGGCACCGGTCCCCGAACGATGGCTGCTCCTCAACACCGAGCTCCCCCGCGGAACGCGGATCCAGCTGGGGCGGTACACCCTGCAGACCTTCACCCTGGAGGAGCTGCGCCAGACGGTCCCGATGCCAGCGCTCCACGGCCTGCAGCCCCACAGCCTCGACCTCGACCTGATCACCGAGGCGCCCTTCCTCCACGTCCCCGACCCCGGCCGCACGGTCACCCGCCGGCCGACCTGGTTCGACTTCACCGGTCCGCGCGAAGAGGCCCAGCACTGGCAGGCCCTCCTGCCACTGATCCTGTGGGACTGCGAACTCCTGCGCGTGGAATCGGCCTTCAGCGTCGCACGCGGACGCCGCTTCGACCTGAACCCCAGAGACGTCCCGACCACCATCAAGATCTACGCAGACCCGTACGGAAAAGCGCAAGAGTCCGAGGTCCGGGAGACCGGCGACTTTAACGTCCCGGCCACGCACCTTCCGGCCCTGACCGCCTTCTGCACCGCGATCTCGTCGAAGATCGACATGGTCATGGCTGGCGAGAACCATGAGGATGATCTCCCCAAAGAGCGTGCCCGGCGCCTCAACCGCGCCGCCCGACACCTCCTTGCCGCCTACCAGCGCACCTACAACGACTACGCCGTCTGGCCAGTGGACGCCGACGAACTGCTTCTCACTACGTCATCGCCCTGGAAGCCCTGCTCCGCAGCCCCAACGACCCCCGTGGCGGAATCGTGCGCAGCCTGCTGACCCGCGCCTCCGCACTGTTCCTCACCCCCGCCCAACAGGAACATGCTCACACCGTCATCGATGACGCTTACACCGCTCGCTCCCTCTACGTCCACGGCAAGGTGATCAAGAACCAGACGGAGAGGGAAAAGCAGGAGGAACTGCGCACTCTCAGGCGCCTGACCCTGCAGATCATGCTGCGCTGGCTCGTCCTGACACCCTCCGACACCGACGACCTCGCACCCCTGCTCGCTGCCGCCGCCCAGGGCACCGGACGCGAGGAACACATCGGCCGCCCCCTGCGCGCCTTCTTCACCACCACCCCGCCCAGCAGTCAGCCCGCTGACATCACCGCCACCTAACCCCCGCAGGGAACTCCGCCGCCCGCCCGCGCAATACCCCCGGCGTCCCGGCGGCAGCCTGCCGCCGGAATTCAGGCGGGCTGGCACTCGGCTCCGCCCGGGGCTGCCTGGACCGTTTCCTACGGCCCGGCCATCCCGTACGCCTGCCAGTCCTCCCACGCACCACGAGCCGGCGGACCCGCCCCGCCCCGACTCCCCAGAGCGCTGAGGCAGGGTCCTGCCGCAGGACGATGTCAGGGTCGGTTCTGTTCCGGGTGTCAGTGCTGCCGTGCATAGTGCCGGTCATGATCAATGACTTGGACAGGACCGACTGGGCGTCCCTGGGACACGCCTACGGGGCGGCCGATGATGTGCCGGGGTGGCTGCGGGGCATGGTGTCGCCCGACCCCGACATACGTGAGGAGGCGTTCGGCAACTTCTACAGCGCAGCGCTCCATCAAGGGAGCGTGTATTCGAGCACGGTGGCCAGTGTGCCGTTCCTGTTCGCGATGGCAGACGACCCTGCGACTCCTGGCCGCGGGGACGTCGTCGCGCTGCTGCTCAGCATCGGGCGGGAAGCGGTCGATGCCGAAGAGCACTACGCGGTCATCTGCGGCGAGGGCGGTGAAGAGTCCACGATCTACCCGGACACCGCGAACTTGATGCGCGAGCACGCCGACGCCTTCGTCGCCTATGCCGGTGACCCCGACCCGCAGGTGCGCCGGGCGTCGATCGAGGGTCTCGGGCTCTTCCTGGACGACGCCGGACGGGCGGCGGGGCTTCTGCGGGACCGCCTCGGGCAAGAGAGCGGGACTGCCGAGCGAGGTCTGGTGGTGCGGACGATGGCCGACCTGGCGATCCGCCTGCCCGCAGCCGCTGCGCCGGCGCGAGCGTGGCTGGATGCGTTGGCCGACAACGACACCACCGATCCGGACACCCGTCTGACGGCGCTCGTCCACCGGGCCCGCTGCGCTCCCGATTCCATCGACGACCAGACGGTGCCGACCGCGATCGACCTGCTCAGCCGGCTCACTCCCGCGCCCCAGCCCGTCGAGGTCGAGAAGGGGGACAGGGACCCGTCCCGTCCGTGTGCGTGCGAGGCCGAGCCCGATCCCGACCCGAACGTCCCCGGGTACGTTGCGGCCGCCTTCGCCGACCTCGAACGGCACGGGCGCGTCCACGCCGCTACCACCCCTTTGCTGACGGCTTTCCACACAGCACTGGGTGCGCGCGCCGAGGACCGAACGGCTCTGCTCACCGTGCAGCTGTGCAGCCCGGACCCGGGGATCCGTTACGACGCCATCGACATGGCACGCAGTCTGATCACCTCTTTGCGGGGCGATCACACCCGCCTGGTGCGGCTCACCGGCCACTGCCTCCTCCCGGACGACGCCTACACCGCCGCAGCCGCGGCCGAGGCCCTCGGTTCCCTGGCGACCCTTGCCGAACCGGCCCGCGAGGCCCTCGCCACCTACGTCACCACCCACCACCCGGATGCGTGGGCGAGCCCGCACCGTAACGTCCGCCGAGCCCACCAACTGGCCGTCGTGGCGCTGGCAGGGCTCAAGGACGAACGGGCCCTGCCCAGCCTGCTGACCGCGCTGGACACCGACACCGACGCCTGGCGCGCCCTGGGCGCGGTGGGCCATCTGCCCCAGTGCGCCGTGGAACTCACGCCCCGGCTGATCCGGCGCCTCGCCGACGTCGACCACTCCCTTGAGTGGCCCGATGCCAGCCCTGCGACGCTCGCCTCCGCACTGGCCAACCTCGGTGATCCGGCGGCCGTACCCGCCCTCGCCGAAACGGTCCAAACCTCCGTCGGGCACAAGCAATGGCGTACCGCAGAGCCTGTCCTGAAAGCGCTCGCGTCGTTCGGCCCCCACGCCGCATCCGCCCTGGACGTCGTCCGCCCCCTCACCGACGCAGACGATGTCTCCCTCCGCACAGCTGCGGCGGGCGCCGTCTGGGAACTCGAACGCCGCCCCGACAGCGTCATGCCGCTGCTGCACCGCCTCCTCGACGACCACCGGAACTTCCACGCGATCGACCTCGCCGGCCGAATCGGCCCTGGCGCCGCAGCCGCCCTGCCGCGCCTGCGGCAGATCCTGAGCGAGCGGGTCGAACAGAACGCGCGCAACGAGCGGAACGGCTCGGCCGTACTGAACGACTCGTGGACCCTCGTCCACGTCGCATCCGCCCTGTGGGACATAGGCGGCACAAGTGAGGCCAGCGCCGTCGTGCCGGCCCTGCTGGCCGCCTGGAAGGACAACGGCTCCACCGCACGCGACGTCATCGCCTGCCTCGATCGCATGGGTACGGCCGCACGTCCCGCCCTGCCCCAGATCCAGGCCGCACTTGAGCAACCTCATCGCGGCAACCAGATGTGGTCGAACGGCGTCGCTTTCGACCTTGAGGTCGAGCACACCTGCCGGGCCATCCTCGCAGGCCTGACAGACCTTCCGGACCCGGCGCCGGCCAGGGGGCAATAGGCCCGGCCACACCGGTGCACAAGGCCTGCAGATCTGGATCGGCAAGCGACCTGCGCATACGGTCACTTCACCGGCGCAAGGCGGCGCCACACGCGCACCACGCGGAGAGACCGTGACCCAGTACATCGACTCCGGCCAGGCCACGAACGAACGGCAGGGGCGCCCAGCAGCGCGACGTCGGGTGGGGGACTACCGAGGAGCCCGACTTGGGCTGATGCTCGTCCTCGGGCGCAGTCGCAAGAGGCCCGCCCCGCAGCGGCAGACCTCGTGGTGTGTCTCAGCCGGCCGTGCTGCCGATGGTGACTGCCTGGCCGTGTACCGGTAGCCCGTGGCTGCCGGGACACGGCCGCCAACATCAGATCTCCGGCTCTGTCGGCCTCTCTCCGGGCCGCGCGGATCTCGATGACCTCCTGCTGGTGATCCGCGGAAAGCTGATCGAGGTACTGCGCGTCGCCGTAGGCGGTCTGCTTGGCCTCCAGGGCCTGACCGGCAGAAGCGGCGACGAATCCCACCCAGGCCGCACCGCACCAGGTGTCGTGTCCGCCGGTCAGGGGGCAGCCGGGCCGTCGGGGTCAGATCGAGCGCGAGAACATCTGCTCGCCGGGGAGCGGCGAGGCACCGACATCGCGGTACCTGGAACTTCCGGGAAGGATGACCGGCTCACCTGGGGCATGGATGGTGAAGCCGTGGCGTCGGTAGAACCGTGCCAGGGCGGCGTTTCCGGCGGTGAACTGCCCGTACATGAGGAACGCCCGGTGCTCACGGTGGATTGCCATGGCTCTGGTGATCAGTGCGGAGGCGATGCCCTGACGCCGGCAGTCGTCCGCGACGGCCAGGACCCGGAGCTTGGCGTAAGCCATAGCGGTCGCTGCCAGGGAAACGGGGTCTGCCCCGTCCCGTTCCATGCCTCCGAGGACGGATAGGGGCGGGATGCTGGAGCAGGCGCCGACAATGCGCGCGGTGGGCGTATGTTCGGCGACCAGGAAGACGAACCGTCCGGCGCCGAACTGGCTGGTGAAGGGCCCTGCTGCGTCGACGGTTTCGTACATGGCCTCGCGGTCGTCGAAGTCGCCGTGTCCCTCCATGGCGAGCGCGGCGAGCTCGGTGAACGTTTTGCCCTCCCCGGGCCGGGTCTCTCTGATCTTAATGCTGTCGGGCAGTTCGTCGGGGCTTGCCGGGCTTGTTGCGTCCCACGAGCGTCCTCTCGGTCTGAAGTAGGCCATGCGGCCCCACCAGCCGGGCACGTCTGTGAGAGCCGGTGCGGCAACACGGCTACCAGTAGGCCAGGAGGACGCTTGGTGATGAGGACCAAAGCGGTCATCACGCCGCTGAAGGCGACAACGATGACGCGTTTCTTTCGCCTCGCGAGCGCACGGGGCTGCCATGGCCCTTCGCCCGCGAGCGGGCTTGATGCGGCCGCGAGCCTTGCTGGCCGGGGTGGTGGTCAGGTGGCCGGGCGGGGCTCTCGGCCGAGCCGGTGCAAGGTGCGGCAGTGCAGGTCGCTCTCGACCCCGATGCCCAGGCTGCCGAAGAGCAGCAGGTCCTGCTTCTGCAGCGCGACCGCGGCGCGCGCGGCATCCTCCTTGTCGGGGTAGATCCACAGACTGACCCCGCGTGCTGCGCCACTTCCACGAAGAAGCGCCGGTCCCGCTCCCCGGTTGTCTCGAGCGTGAAGCGGACCGCGAGCTCGAAGGGCTTGGGCGTCCTGCCGTGAAGTAGCAGCAGAACATGGCTGTGATCAGGCGCGACCTTCCACCGAGCATCGATGGTGGTGCCGGTGGTCTGGATGCCTGAGGTGAAGTCCAGGCAGGCCTCCGTGTACGCCTCGTCCAGCCCTTCGACAGCGTTCCGGCTCACTGGCTGCATCAGCATCAAATCCGGCCCCACAGAGACAGTGAGGGGGAATGCCTCGGCCTCGATCACGGTCTGAACGCTCAAGGACAGATCGTAAGCCGCGACCGGATGCCTGCCCACCAACCGACGACACCTGCATCTGCAGCCACCCGCACGGGAGTTCGGCCGCAGGGAAGTCGCAGGCGATCGCCTCGACCTGGCCGACGAGCTCGCCGTGTACGGCTCTCACCCGGCGACGGGCCGCGCCTTGGCCACGGGGCAGCCGAGCGCCTCCGACGGCCGATAACAAGGCCTCGCGGACGGTCAGGGCTGTGTACGGGCAGCATCCAGGCGCCGGTGAACCATCGACAAGGTGGTCAGCAGCTCCAACAGCTCCTCATCGCCGACTGGGCGGCTGCGCCTGGGATCATGCGCCGCCGGATTCCGGTACATGCTGCCCAACCCCTTGATCAGCGAGGCGAAGCCCTTCTGCTCATCCCGCTCCGTCGCCGTGACGCCGGTGTTGATGGCGACCCGCGGCGCCCCGGCGGCGCCGGGCATCAGGACGGCGTCGACCAGCCGCGCCCCGTCGAGCTGCTCGCCGGTGAGCTGCCGCAGCCGGTTGAAGACGGACTTGGCCGCCTGCAGGCTGGCGTGGAAGGCGTTCTTCGCGAGGATCTCCTGGGTGCAGTACTCCAGGACCTTCGGGTGCGTCCCACGCCGGCGGAGTTCCGCGCGCAGGGAGTTGGCGTGCCGAGCGGCCTCGTCGAGGGTGCTGGCGGCTGTTCCGCGAGCCAGCTTGCCCGCGTCGTTGACACGAAGCCCGACATGGACGAGGACTTCGTTGAGGTCGTCGCGGCGCCGGGAGAACACTTCGGGCTGCCGGGCGTAGCGCACAGGTGCCATCGCTTCGGTGATGAACCTGACCACACAGTTCGAGGCCCGGTCGCGGTTCTGCCGCATGAGTAGCGCCCGGGCAAGGCGCTCGCGCTTGTTCGGCCCGTCGGCGTCCGCGATGCCTATCCGCTCAAGAAGGAGGCCGATCTCGCGAACAGACAGGCCCTCGTCCGTGTCGGCGAGGATGTCCGCGACAGCGGTAACCGTGGCGGCGGGCCAGGGATCGAACGTCTTCTTCGCAGTGGTCATCGCACACCCTTCCCAGACCCGTCCTGCGCAGGCCAGCCGATCAGGATGACATAGCGATGCGATGCGAACAGACGGATCCAGGAAGCATCCTGGAATCCTCTGGTCCCTGTAGGCAGCCCTGGCCGGCGGAAGTGGAGCGCGTCGGATGGGCTTCTTGGTCGTTGATCGGTGAGACGAACCAGGACAGGAGGCCGGCCACGGTAGGTACCGGCTTCCCGAGCGAAACGGACCGGCTTGTGCCTGTGACCACGTTGTACTCGACTCTCACCGCCGAGGATCTCACCCTTGGCGACATCGACGCACTCGTCCGCTACCTCACCCCCCGCCTTCAAGAAGCCAAGAATGGCCTTCCGTACGACAGCGAGGCCTACCGGGCCCTGGGCACCGTGGCGTACCTGCTGACATCTCAGGCGAAGGACACGCGGACCGTGTTCGCCGCGACTCCGCTCACCAAGGAACTCCTTGAAGCCCGGTTGCGGCAGTGGAACAAGTTGACCCGCCTGACGTATGAATGGCACCAGGACGACGACTACAGCGACCGTTGGGGCCCGGTTGAACACCGCGATGCGGCCGAGGCCGCCGATGAGGCGGCAAGGCGGCTGAGCCGTCTGTAAGGCAGCCCTCCCTGCGCGCCCGCCTCAATCCGGTCGTTGCGGGCGAGCAGCAGGCTGATTGACTCCGGGCGGAGTCGACGTCTTGTTCAGCCGGGTGAGCTCCGGGGGCGTCCGCCCCTTCGCCGCCGCCCGCCGGATCCCGCTCAGTTCCGGGCGGGAAGCGCAGAGCCCCCAGTCAGTCCCGGGGCGGGAACAGTTCGATCAGGCGCGCGCGCTGCCGTTCACCGAGACCCCGGATTCTTCGCGTCTCCGAGATGCCGAGGTCCACGAGATGACGGCGGGCTTTCACCGTGCCAACGCCAGGGAGGGACCGCAGGAGCTGAAGCGCGCGTGTCTGCCGGGCGGTGTCGTCGCCCCGGTCCAGGACGTCGAGAAGTGAGATACGTCCAGTCTTCAACGCCGTGAGCATCTCGCCGCGCTCCTTGCGGATCCGGCCGGCCTTCGCGAGCGCTTCGGCCCGCTGCTCGGGAGTCAGGGTGGGCGGAGGGGTCGGCATGGCGCTCCTTCGTCGGTGGGGCATCCATCATGGCCGACGGGACCGCTCCGCGTACGGGCGGTGCGGTCCCT
Source organism: Streptomyces sp. NBC_01341 (assembly GCF_035946055.1). Taxonomy (NCBI): domain Bacteria; kingdom Bacillati; phylum Actinomycetota; class Actinomycetes; order Kitasatosporales; family Streptomycetaceae; genus Streptomyces; species Streptomyces sp. NBC_01341. The sequence goes on from NZ_CP108364.1 coordinate 7,394,657, forward strand.
GATCCGGTCACTGTTGCCCGCGAGGCCGGGCTGTGCGGGCGGGGTCAGCCGACTGCGCTCTGCTGGAGGAAGCGCTTCTCCTTGCGCTTGCGCAGGATTTGGTACCAGCGGGCGTTGCAGGAGAGCTCTTCCCGGCAGGTGTCCAGGAACGTCTTCTGGGCGGCAACCACTGCCTCGGCCTGAAGCTGGAAGCGGTCCGCCTTCTTCTCGTTGAGGTCCAGGTCGCTGGCGGCCGTGACGAGCTTCTCTGCGGCGTCGATGAACTGGATGCTGCCGCACAGGCGAACACCGTTGAGCGCGCTGATCAGGTCGCTGCTGATCTCCCACATCGTGGGCATCTGGGCAGCGAGCAGTTTGTGTGAGGCCCGTCCGGCTTCGCGGTGCAGGTTGGCGAAGTGGTAGCTGTGGGCGAAGCCACGGGTGGAGGTGTCCAGCATCCGGTGGTAAGCGCCTGCCCGGTCTTCCTTACTGCCGAGCCGGGGGATACCTGTGGGCCGGTAACGGCCTATCAGGGCGCCGAGCGGACTGCCAGCAGCCTTGATGCCGGCAGTGGCTATGCCAGAGGTGATCAGGTCCATGCTCGGTTCTATCACCGAGGCCGCGCCCAACACGTGTTCGCACATGCGGACATGACAGAGAGTCAACTATGTGCTATACTGGACTTAGTGGCAAAACGTCACATATAACACACCAACTTACCTTAAGTGTCCAGCTACTGACATAGTATCACGGACCAATTAAGGGAGGCAATGAAAACTCAAGGAGAAATTTGATGCTTAAGAAAATTTGTAGGTTCGTACAAGTAGCGCCAGCCCTCGTCAAGGACGCCTACCGGGGCGCCGTACTGAAAGCCCTGGTGCTCGCACCCGCCTGGACTATGGCTTACCTATGGGTTGTTGAGAAGACAGACGACTACTACTCGCACGACCTGGCGCTGGCCCTAGGCCTGACGGTGGGACTGATGCTCCTGGCACCGGCGTGGGTAGGCATCGTCGGCCTGCTCCCCATCGCCTGGGCAACCCGGGACAAGAAGCAGAACAAGTAAGGAGGAATGCCCCCGGACCCCTCGCGGGACCGGGGGCACCCGCACATGCTTCGGACGGCAACCGACAGGTGACAGTCCTCACAGCCGCCCACACGCCGACTGCCCGTCAGGAAAAACCCCAAGAACACAACTGACGCCCCACCAGACCTACCCCCATCGCCCCGGACGCTGCGTCCCGCACCAGAGCGACGGCCTCCTTCGGCAGGTACTCCAGCCGACAGCCATTCAAAGCCAGATACGCCTCAGCGCAATGCCACGCATAAGCCTCGTTCGAGTGCTCCAGACATGGCAGCCGCACCAGCGTCTGCAACAACGCCGCAGCCTTGAAGTACACCGACCCGTAGATGTCATGCTCCAGCGCCCGCGCATTGACCCGCGCCACAGCCGCATACAGCGTGCCGTAATCGTCCCCCTGCGGATCACCCGGCAACAGCTCAGCAGCGTGCAGCAGAAAGGTCACGTCCAACGGGTGAAGCGGCTCGTTCTGCGTCACGCGGCATGCCCCTGCTCCCGCTTGCGATGTGCCGGGTTGGTGTCGGTGTGTGGTGTCAGTGACGGGACGTCAGGACTAGCCGTTTCCGCTGGTCGGGTGTTGAGGGAGGGTGTGGTCACTGACACGGGGCGGTACCTGGTGCCTTCATGGCTGTCATGGGGCGGTACACCCCACTCCACTCCGCTGTCTCGGGAACGGCACTTCTGATCCTTTAGAGGGCTGCGCGGCTGCACGGTGGTGGGGTCGGTGTCTGCGGCGGAGGGTTTTTCGGTGGGCGAGCCGGGCGTGTGGGGTGAGATCACGGCGGGGTTGAGGGTGTCCCGGCCCGTGCTGGTGGCGCGGCTGATGGAGCTCGATGCGGCCGGGGCGTTGACGACGGCGCATGTGCGTGCGGGCGCACAGGTCGGTGGGGTGACTGCACGGACGGTGTGGCGGTGGCTGGAGGCGGCGCGGACCGAGGGGCGTGTGGAGCGCAGGCGTCGGGCCCGGTTGGAGTTGTCCGACCAGGCGTGGGAGGTGCTGGCGCAGGCGGGCGGGAACGTGGCGGTGCTGCACCGGTACTTGAAGCGGGTCGGGGGCGAGGTGCCTTCGCTGGCGTCGTTGTACCGGGTGGTGCACCGGGACCTTCAGGCCGGCAGGGTATTGCCGGACCGTGCGGTGGTGCGCAGGGAGCGGGAGGAGCAGCAGACGAGGCAGGCGCTGGCTGACCTCGCTCTGGCCGGGCCGCGGGAGGGCGGCGCGGCGAAGGTGGCTGCGCGCCGGCCGCCGCACCCTGCGCCGGAGGCGGTCTCGGGCGTGCCGTCGGGGGAGAGCGGCACGCTGGAGGGTGTGGCGTTGCCGGCGGGGGCTCGGCTGGTGGAGACGTCGTCGGTGCGGGCGGTGGCCGAGGCGGTCGGGCAGGCAATGGCGGCCGAGGGCGCGGTGTGTGTGTTCGGTGACCCGGGCCGGGGCAAGACCGCGGCTGTGCGGATGGCGCTCCGCGCAGTGCCTGCGGGCTGGAAGGTGACGTGGGTGCCGGTGCCGGTGCGCCCGTCGGTGGCCGGAATGAGGCGGGCGGTGTTCGATGCTCTGGCACTGCCGGGCCGCTTCCCGCACACATCGGCGCTCGCCGACGCCGCAGTTACGGGGGCTCTGGGCGAGGCGCGGGTGCTGGTGGTCGATGAGGCACAGCGCCTGCCCGTGCCGTGCCTGGAGTACCTACAGAGCCTGTGGGACCACCCGGGCACACGGGTCACGCTGGTGCTGTGCGGGGCGGGCACCGAGCGGGCGCTGGCCCGGCTGCCGCAGCTGGCGTCACGCATCGGCGCGTGGCAGGAGGTTCCACGTCTGGCCGCAACGGAAGTGACAGCCGTGGTGACCGGCTTCCATCCGCTGTGGCGCACTGTCTCGGCCGAGGACCTGACATGGATCGACCAGACGTCGACACACGGCACGCTCCGGACTTGGGCCGCTTTGACCACACACCTGCAGAACGTGTTGCTCACCACCGCTGACGCGGTCGCCGACCGGGCCTTGCTGGGGCGGCTGTGCCAGCGGGTCGCGCCGCCGCTGTGAACCCAGCGCACGCTCCGGCGGCCGGCACACGTAGATGTCCCAACCGCGTGAGGGGAGCTGACATGGAGGACGGTGACGCGGTCCGCGCAGTCGGCGGACTGCCCGCGGCGTCAAGGACGGCAATGCGTGGCCCTGCGGTGCGGAGGCTGCTCGCCCTGCGGGCCGGGGGAAACCTGACAGCAGGTCATGTACGAGTGGCTGCGGACGCGCTGGGGGCGTCGGAGCGCACGGTGTGGCGCTGGCTGGCCGCTGCTCAGAGCGATGAGACTGCAGCCGCCTATCCCGGTGCGCGCTCCCGGGCCGATGCGAGGTTCACGGTCACGCCCGAGATCCGTGGACTGCTGGCGTTGTGGAAGGGGAACGTGCGGGCGGTTCATCGCGAGCTGGTCCTGCGCGCTGCCAGGCAGTCCCCGCCTGCAGACGCGCCGTCGCTGACGACGTTGCACCGGGCGATTCGCCGTGATCTGACGCCGGGGGAGCGGGCCGGGCTCGCGGGTGGAGAGCGGGCGGCGCGTAAGCATGATGTGTTCCTGGCCAGGCCGCGGGGCTGGCGGAACCAGGTGTGGGAGACCGACCACATGCAGGCACCTGTTCTGGTCGATGTCGAGGGCAGGGCTCGCAGGCCGTGGATCACCTGGTTCACCGACTGCGCCACCAACGCGATCACCGGTGTCGCGGTGACACCGGTGCATCCGTCGCGGGAGTCGGTGCTGGCCGCGCTGCGCTCCGCTGTCCTGCGCGAGGACCCCTACGGCCCGTTCGGCGGCCTGCCCGAGAAGGTGCGGGTGGACCGTGGCAAGGACTTCCTGTCCCGGACGGTGACCGCAGCGTTCGATCTCCTGGACGTGACGGTGGAGGACCTGCCCGCCTACACCCCGCACCTCAAGGGCACGGTGGAGGGCCTGAACCGGGCGGTAGAAGGCATGTTCCTGGCCGCGCTGCCCGGCTACGCCCGCCAGCCGCGCCCCGGTAAGCGTGCTTCCCGTCCGAAGGACGAGGTGCTGCTTGGCTTCGAGGACTTCACCGCCCGGCTGCTGGATTGGACGCTGTGGTGGAACACCGAGCACCGTCCGGCGCCGTTGCGGGGCAAGACTCCGCTTGAGGCGTGGCAGGACGATCCCACCCCGCTGCGGGACGTACCGGCCGCAGATTTGTGGACGTTCACCCTGGAAGACGCCGGCACCCGCATGCTGACAAGCAGCGGTATCCGCTTCAAGAACCGCGACTACGTGGGTCCGTGGATGACCGGGCAGGCCGGGATCCAGGTCCGGGTCCGTTTCATGCCCCATCACGACCACCGCATCGAGGTCTACCACGCCACCACGGGCCGCTACCTCGGTCCCGCGGATCTGGCAGACCAGGCCACTGAGGAACAGGTCAGCGCCGTACGGCGGGCACGGGCCGCCCGCGCCCGCCGCCTGAAGAAGGACCTTCAGGCCTCACAGCGCGAGCGCTATGCAGCCGTGAACCAGCCGGAGGCGCCCCGGCGGCTCGGCGCGCTGACCACCGCGCAGGCCGAGGCCGAGCTCGCCCAGGCCGCCGGCACCGACCTGTCGGGTCTGGCGATGCCGGACCTCATCCCGCCCGCCGCGCCCCCGGCCGACTGGCGTACCCCTGCTTCCCTGGCCGCGCTGACCACGCCAGGCATGCCCGCCCCGATCCCGTCCGGCAGTGCTGGCACTTCCGCCCAGGGCGGCCGCGACGGGCGGGCCGCACCTCCCCCCACCGACGAAGATGGAGATGCCTGATGACCGCGGCCACCTACCAGTACGTCGACTTGCCCGACGCTTCCGTGGTCACCACCCGCGCTCTGCTCACCGCGCGGGAGAACATCGGCGATACGGTCGCTGCCCGCGCGATGATGTGTATCCACGGCGGCGCCGGCTTCGGCAAGACGCTCGCCGTCAACACCTGCCTGCGCGAACTCGAACCGGGCGAGGATGTCCGCCGGGTCACCTTCCGCGCCCGTCCCACCGCCCGAGCGGTGCGCTACGAACTGTTCACCGCGCTCGACCTGGCCGGCGAGCCACCGCGCCACCCCAGCGAATTCGACCGTCTGCTGAAGACCGCTCTGGCCGAACGCCCCCGTACCTTCCTCGTGGATGAGGCCCAGTGGCTCAACGGGGAGGCGTTCGAGTACTTCCGTTACCTGTGGGACGAACCCTCCACCCAGCTCGCGATCATCTTCGTCGGCGGTGAGGGCTGCCACACCGTGCTGCGCCGCGAACCGATGCTCTCCTCCCGCATCTTCATCTGGCAGCACTTCACCCGCCTCACTCCCAGCGAGGTCCTCGACGTCATCCCGCTGTTCCACCCGATCTGGGCCGATGCCGACCCCGACGACATCACGTTCGCCGACCAGCATGCCGCGCACGGCAACTTCCGCGCCTGGGCCCAGCTGACCGCGCACACCCGCACCGCCCTGGCACGCACCGGCCGCCCCCGCGTGGATCAGGAACTGCTGCGCTGGGCCTTCAGCCGCCTTGGCTGACCACCACACCGCCATGCCTCCCGCCACGCGGCCGCCGTCCGTCACCGTGGTCATCGACCGCGATGACGACGTCATCCACACCCACACCGCCCTGGCCGCCCACCATCCGCCGTCCGGCCGGGTCACCCTGCACCCCGGACCGGGCACCAGCAGCGAGACCGGTCTCGCCCACGACCTTCTCGCCGCCCTGAACAAACCGCCCCTGCTCACCGGCCGCTTTCCAGGCGGTCGTCAGCCCGCCTGGGCAGCCGTCACGGCCTGGATGACCGCCCTGCCCGTCACCCGGCTGACCGTCCTGCGCGCCCACCGCCTCACCACCCACCGCACAATGCGACTCCTGGAGCTGCGTGCCCTCACGGGTATCCACTTGACCCTGGTCTGCCACCGTCCCCGCCTTCCCGCCGCCCTGTACCGGGCCCTCCAGACGGCCGACTACTCCCTCACCACCGACCTCGACGCAGCCCGCCGCCACTACTACGGCATGCCTATCGCCGAACCCCCGCTCGCAGATGAGTCCGCCGGGACGGCCGGCCGGTGGCTCACCCTGCCCGCACTGGAACGCCTCATCTCTTACGACAGCCCCCGCCCCTGCATCGATCCGTGCGCCCCGCCCTCGATCATCTGGCGGCACCGCCCACCGCCCGTGCCTCTCACCGCGCACACCGCCCAGAAAGTCGCCCGCCGACTGCACGCGGCGACCGCACATCCTCGCCTGGCCGCGGCCGTTGCCGTTGCGCTTTTCACCGGCGCCTCCTTCCAGCAACTCGCTACCGCACGCCCCCGCGACTACGACACCGCCGCGGCCACGCTCGCCCTCCATGACCGCGCCCGCTACACCGACGGCTGCGCCGCCCACCCCGTACCACCCTGGGCGGGTGTTTTCCTGCGAGCGGCGGCCTGCTTCACCCGGCTCGTCTCCGGCGAGGACCAGGAACTGCTCGCCGCGCCAGATGACCGTGCGCACCTGCTGCGCGTGGCGGAGACGGCCAAGCTGCGCCCGCCCCAGCCGCCCGCAGCCCGCCGCGAAGGCCCGGTCGGCCGTGTGGAGTGGGACTGGCGCGAGCGGCAGGAAGCCGAGCGGTACGAAGCGGTGCCGATCAGTCGCGTCAGGCCCTCACGACGCTGAACACCCTGACGCGGTCGCTCGAAGGGGCAGTCTCAGTCGATCGAGAAGTCGGCGAACTCGACGTCGCTGAAGACGATGTGTAGACCGTGGGCCCGGCGGCCCCATTCGCGGAAGTAGGTGTGTCCCAGCGCACGGGCGAGGATCACCGTCTGCTGCTGCTCGCCCGCGCCGGCGTCCCGGGCGGCGAACAGTTCCCGGGCCACTTCTCCCGGCAGATCCTGGGTGATCCACCGCACCCGCGGATCGTCCGAGGACCCCGCAGGAGCCGCGAACCCGAACCGCGCCCTGGTATGGAAGACGAAGCCCTCCGCCTCGGCCTGGGCACGCCGACGGGCCCGTACTCGCGGCTGCCACCGAGCCAGGACCGCTTCCTCGATCGCTCGCACCTGTGTTGGACCCGGGGGACGACGCGCTCCTGGCTTCCTCGTCACCCACCGCTGCACGGTGCGCTGCGAGACCCCCAGCACGGCGGCCACCTGCCGGGTGGAACCCCGATGCGCTGCCAGCAGAAAACGCAGGCGGGCCCCGGTGCTGGAGGGAACGGGCCGGGTACGCAACGCGCGCTCCAAACCCTTCTCGATCTGTCCCATGCCCGCCTCTCGAAGCGGCCAGCCGGCAGGGCCGACACACGCAGTCCGTTGCGTCAGTTCTCCCATGTCGGTTGCCCCTGCCTGCCAGTTTCTGCAAACTCCAGACAGTGCTGGCTGACGCAGGCTACGAGCCTCTGGGTGAGCATCAGCGATAAGCCGAAGGAACGGGTCACGACAGACGCCACCGGCATGCCAGTGCTGTCCTTCTGGTACCGAGCCCAGGGCGCGGCGGGTGAGCTAAGCTCCGCCGGCATCCGGGGCGACTTCAGGGCAAGGCCTCGGGCGCTCGGGACGATCGGTCCGCGAGCGAGATCGGCATCCTGTCTGCCTTCGGCGGCGCCGGCTGGAGCGGCTACAGGGCCCCTGTGCGGGCCCGATGGCGGAGGGCACGTTCCGGGGGCGGGAGAGGGGCCCCTGGGCCCCTCAGGGGGCCTTCGCGGGTTTCTGGCGAAGCGGGCGGCAGTTTCTGCCTCGGAGGATGGTTCCCGTGCCGGGGACCCACGGGTTCAGCGCTGCGCCTTCTGAACCTCACCTACTAGTGTCATTGACATTGAGCTCGTCACTGTCATCGTTCAGATGTCATCGTCACTCGTATCCTCCAGACACCCGCTACAGCGTCTGAACTACGGAAGTTGGATTGTTTGCCCTGCGGGGTGTCCGTCCGGCATGTTCTGTGGTGTGAAGCAGCAGACATCCCAGAAGCCGGTCGCCTCTCCCGCCCAGACGAGGGAAGCCCTCCTCGAGCGGGCCGCGCGCGACTTCGCGCCCATCCGGCGGGCGTTCGTGCAGAAGAAGCGAGACGAGGCGGACCGGTCCAGCCGACTGGCCGAGTTCGTCACCAACGGAGACGTGCGCGGTCTGCGCGCCTACCTGTTCATCGTCGCGGTCACCAGCGCCGAGACCGCCGAGTCGGGGTGGAGCACCACCCTCCCCGGCATGGTGTGGGCCAGGGCCTTCGGCACCACGGAGGACGCGACGCCGGCCTCCGCCCGCACGGCGGTGACCAAAGTCCTCAAGCGTCTCGAGGAACGCCGCCTGATCACCTACGAGCGGCCCAAGGGAACCTGGGACATCCAGGTCACGCTGCTGCGCGAGGACGGAAGCCTCGATCCGTACACCCGGCCCGGCAACCAGAACCGCGACGCCTACCTGAAGATCCCTTTCGAGCTTTGGCGTACCGGCCTGATCGACCAGCTCGGCCTCCCGGCCCTGGCCATGCTGCTGACGGCCAGCTGCGAGCTGGCCTTCTTCGAGCTTCCGACTGAGCGGATGAAGGAGTGGTACGGGTGGTCGCCCGATACCGCCGAGCGCGGCTTCCGGCAGCTGGCGAAGGAGGGCGTGCTCCAGGCCCACAAGACCTACATCGCCGCCCCGCTCAGCCCGACCGGGACGGCCGAGGTCAACCGCTACGTGCTGCTCGACCCGTTCATCGCACGCTCCGCGCAGAAGAAGGCGCCCTCCACGCAGAGCACCGTCGCGACCACAGGTGATGCCCAAGCCCTTGGGCATTGAGGAGAAGAGAATCACGAAAGTGGGCGTTACCCACTTTCCCCAATGCGGGTACCTTGGTAGTAAGCGCCGGAGGGCGTGCCTCCTGCTCGAAGGAGGCATGAGCCGTGGAGAGCCCTCCGGCGGAACCGAGGGAGCACGCACATGACCGCCATTCACGAGCGCGAGGAGTTCGAGACCGTCGCCGAGACTGAGGTCGACAGCCGCGGACGAGTTTCCCTCGGCCGTGCCGGAGCTCGTGCGGGCCGCCGGTACCGGGTCGAGAGCAACCCGGACGGCGTGCTGTTGCTGACCCCGGTCGTCTCCATCCCGGAGCGGGAGATGCAGGTGTGGAACGACCCGCACCTCGCCGAGCGCATCCGCACCGGGATCGAGCAGGCCAAGGCCGGCAAGACCATCGACCGCGGCGACTTCTCGCACTACCTCGACGAGGACGAGGACGACGAGGACTAGGACCAGGTGCACAGCCTCCGCTTCACCGAAGACGCCGACGAGACCCTCAACCGCCTGACCGTCGGCTCGAAGGCCGACCCGGCCAAGCTCAAGAAGGTCAACAACGCACTCGCCCGCCTGCAGGCCAACCCGCGTCACCCCGGCCTGCACTCCCACCAGTACGAGAAGTTCCCCGGGCACGCCTCGGAGAAGGTCTGGGACTCCTACGTGGAGAACCACAACCCCAGCGCCTGGCGCATCTACTGGATGTACGGGCCGGACGAGAGGAACGCGGCGGGGGAGACCATCTCGGTCATCACCGTCCTCGTCATCGGCCCCCACCCGTAGAACAGGCTGAAGGGGGAGATCAGCAATTGCTGATCTCCCCCTTCAGCCTGTCCGGCACCCGAGCAGGTGGTGAGCGACGTCAGATCTCTCCGTCGGAGGCCCGGCCACAGCGGCAGACTGAGCAGCGTGGCCGGGCGTGCGGTATGGGAGTGGCTACGCCTTGCCTGCGGCTTTGAAGCGGAAGCCGAAGAGGCCGCCCTCTTCGTCGTCGGTGAGGCGGGGGCTACGGATGTGAGGTTCGGGGTTGAATCCGCGCTGGGCAGCGGTGCTGAGGGTGTCGGTGTTGAGGGTGACGATGTACTGCATGTGCTCTTCCTGCGTGACTTCGGCCGCGAGCGCGAGAGCTCGTGCGACCTGGCGTTCATCGACGCCGTCGTAGAGGTGGCTGTCGTGGACGAGGAAGTCGGGGCCGCGCTCGTGGCGGTGTGCGAGGACGGCCAGGGTGAGGTCGAAGCAGAAGATGACCATGTTGTTGATGCCGCGGCTGTCGTCGGCGTCGATGCGGGGCGTGATGCTGAGGCTGGTCCGGCCGGCCTCGATGGCGAGATAGGCTTCGCGGCCCTCGCCGTAGAGGCGCTGGGCGTACCGGGAGAACAGCAGGATTGCTTCGTCTGTCTGTTGCCGGCGCTCTCGGAGGTCGAGGTCGACGGCCTGTTGCAGTTCAACGCTCTTGGCGGTGATCTGGCGGGCGCTGGCTTCCAGGGCTTGCGCTGCGTCGAAGCGGTGGCGAAGAGCACCGAGAGCGGCCTCCTCCCGGCCCAGGGCTGTCTGTAGGGCGGTCAGCGCTTCCAGAGCTCCACCCTCCGCCAGCTCGCGCAGGAGGCGAGCCTGGTCCTCGCCCAGGTCGGCACGTTCCTGACGCCGGGCGGCCAAGCGATCGGTGAGTTCCTGGATCTCTTCCTCCAGGAATCTGCGCCGGTTGCGTACGACGGAGTGGTGGAACGCCTTGACGTCCTCGAAGCGACGCCGGACTTGGTCGTTGAGGATGACCCCGAGCTCGCGGTAGGCCGGCTCGAGGTAGGACACCTCGACGTCGGTGGTCTCGGTGACCGCGCCCCGGAGTTCTTCGAGGTTGTGCTGGTCGATCACGTCGTCTTGGGCGAGCTGCTTGATCCGGCGGCTTACCTGGTCTGCGCGGTCTTTGAGGCGCTCGTATTCAGGGACAACCTGGAAGGCGGCAACCTGCGTCCGCAGCCGTTCGACCTGTGCCTCGGCGAGAGTGATCTGGCCTCGCAGATCGGCCGTGGACCCGACGATCCGTCCCCATACGGGATCGTTGACTGCCTTCCTCAGCTGGTCTCTGGTCGCCTTGCGGGCATTGAGCTCGCGGTATCCGTTGACCAGTTGCCAGTCCAGCCCGAGGAGGTAGGCCAGGTTCGACGATGCCTCGGCGGCGGCCTGCCGGGAGAACGTCCGGGTCGGTTCGTTGAAGCCGTGAGCGGAGACACGGCGGATGAGGAACGACAGGAGCGTGCGACCGCTCACTCCGGGATGGTCACCCTCCAGCCCGAAGAGATCCCGCTCGATGACGCGATTCCACTGCTCCACGGACAGCTCGACGTCCTGACCGTCCGTGAAGAGCGTGTCGGCCGGCACGCCGGATACGTCCCGACTCAGCGACACGACCTTGGGATTGTCTCCGCGCCGTCGTACTTCAAGCGGATCGTCCTGCCACGGCCAGTCCATGGCGAGGCCGAAGGTGATGTGGCGCAGCGCCTTGTTCGTGGCCAGGGACCCGGAGGATTTTGCCCCCAGCAGGAAGTGAATCAGCTCGATCACGCTGGACTTGCCGGCGCTGTTACGGCTGTCGGTCTCGGCCGACGACGAGGTGGTGTCCGCGACCAGCAGGTTCAGTCCCGGCGAGAACTCCACTGTTCTGAACCGCGCGTCGTCAGCGCTCAGACGGCGCAGCATCTGTACTCCTTGCGATGAGAACGTCCTGGGCCAGCTCCACAGCACCCATGGCGAAAAGGATGTCCAGGGCCAGAACGAACCACTCGAACGATACCGGCGAGGTATGGGCCTGATCAGCGCGCCAGCTCTTCAGCCTGGCCCATGCCTGGCTGACGGTCCGCGGTTCATCGAGCTGGAGGAGAACCTGCGCGCCGACAGCGAGCAGGCAGCGGTCAGGAGCGATTCCCTTCGTCGGAGTGATCATGCGGTCAGCCCGATGTTCGGCTGCCAGCCGGCGGGTGGCGTCTCGAAGATGTCGCATCGTTCGAAGAAGTGCGCCAGGACAACAAGGGCGGCGCGCAGCACCTTCGGCCGGGGCTGGGCGTTCCCCAGGAAGTACATCTTGAGCTGCCAAAGGACGTCGTCGGCGTCGCTGTAGTCGCGACGTACCTGCTGGTAGTACAGGCGGAAGCCCTCCGCGACCTCGTCGTGCTCCAGCTCGCTCCGGGTGCCGGCGTAGAAGGCGTCTACCAGGTAGCTCTGTCGCATGCCGCGGAGGAGGTCCTCACGATCCGCTCCTTCAATCCGGTTGAAGTCCAGCTTCTCTATCGGCACGTCGGGCAGGGACATGAGGGGGTTGGACTCGGCGCGGATGTCTTGCAGCTGCTTCAGCAACGGCGCCAGGTCCTCCATCCCGATGCCGAAAGTCGTGTCCTTGATGGGTATCTCGCAGCGGAGGACGTCCTCGGCCGCCATCTGATCAAGCTGCATGCACTCGTGCCACAGCCGCCGGGTGCCCATCTGTTCGAATCGCAGCGAAGGCACACTGTTCCGCGCGCTTGCCAGCAGAGATGTCACTTCCGGATGCACACCTCGCCTGTCGTTGTGCACGAAGACAAAGGTGTCGAATTCTCCGTTTCGCTTGGTGACCGCCCCGGAGAGGTCTCCGTCGAACTTCTTGCGGATCTTGTCCGGCTTCACGGTCTGTGGTGCGTAGCAGGCGTACAGCTTTCGCGAATGCAGGCTGAGGCCATCGGCCGACCTGTCGCCCAGACTGCCAGCCGTGCGCACGTCGAGGAAGTCTGGATAGCGCAAACACATCAGCCGATGGAAGAAGTCCTCGAACTCGTTCTCGTAGAGCTCCGCCATCAACTCGAGGAACTTGACGTGTGCATACATCCGCTGCTCAAACAGCATGAACCCCCCCTTGCGCACAGAGCTGTCAGCGTAGCTGTGTGTAACTAGACCCGACCCAACACCCTTTGATCAGATCCTGTGGTTGCTCACGCCCAGTCCGTGCCCGGCTCCCCGAGGAGCGGGTGAGCTTGTCGCGCCGACTCTTCGTGTAGGAGACCCCTCGCGGACGAGGGACTGGAACCGAGATCCGGCCACGGCCCTCGTCTCGTGCTGTCGGGGTGAGAGAGGAGTTTGCCGGTCGGTGGGGCGGGAGTATGCCGCTCAGCGTCTACGACCAGGCGGCAACTTCCTCGATGGTGTCCGCGATCAGGACGGGCAGATGTTCCATGGCCCGTTCCAGAATCTTCTCGATGGGCACCGCGTGTCGGCTGCCGTCGACGTTGATGTGGTTCGCCCACTGGGCGGGCTGGTAGCGGGCGAGCATCGACAGCGCGTACAGCACCGCCCACCACGCCATCAGCGGGTGGAGTTCACGCGGCAGGCCCGCGACGGCGGGGAGGAAGTAGCGATGCCCGGCGTACTTCCGGGTCATCTCGGACAGGCGCTCCAGGCGCTCCTCTCGGGTGCCCGTTTCCGCGGGCATCTCCCAGTGCATGGCCAGCAAGCCGGCATTCGGCTGGTGCCGCTCGAAGTCCGGCCCGGCATCGGCTTCCGCCCGGCGACGGGCGAAGTCGTCATACCCGGCGGCGCCGGGATAGCTCTGCAGGAATTCATCCAGAGCCGTGCGGCTGCCAGCGTCCACGACGCGGTCCAAGATGTCGCCGACTTCAACGGTGAGCAGCGGGTGGAAATCAATGCCTCTGATCACGTCCGTGCTGGCGTACAGAGGCGTGAACCGCTCCCGGTCGGTGAGCGGGTACTGCAAGTTGACAGGAAGGGTGTCCCAGACTTTCTCCAGCCGCACGACCGTGTCACTTCCCCAGACCGGTGACCGCAGCAGCTTGCTGAGCCGTACGAAGCTGCCGGCCGTGCCAGCGGGATCCGTTCGGATCTCGATGTCGGCGAAGTCCAGGTGGTAGCCCGAGGCATGGATGCCGTGAGAGGTCAGGTTCCAGTCCTCGCCCTTCAGGTCGACGGCCGCAGCCGCAATCGCTCTGCCAGCCTGACTCAGTCCGTAGAACACCAGCAAGGGACGGGTCTGCGGGCCCACGACCTCGGCGGCTTTGAACATCTGCTGCGCCTGCTCCAAAGCCGTGGCGTACGTCTTGGCCCGCGCCCCACTGCTCGCTCTACCCGGTCGGCTGGAACGACTGGCCCGCAGTCTCTCCCACGCCTCAAGGGGATCTATCTCCATGTACATGGAGGGACGCTATCCAACAGTTGGCAGGGGTTGGAGGGAGTTCACACAGTGGCCGAAGAGACCAACGACTGCAACGCCCTCCCTCGACCGTGCAACACCAGCGCTGCAACGCGCCTGTGCGTTGCAGCCCTGACCTGCGCAAACATGAGTCAACTACCGTCAAGGGACCTGTGTTGCAGCCCGTGTTGCACCTCTCTTCGCTACCGGAAGACAAGACGAAGGCCCCAGGGCCACGACGTCCCGAGGCGTCCACTTCGCTGACCTCCCAGGTCAACGACGGGCGAGGGGCGTGTCACACCCAGTCCACGCCTAGTTCCCGGACCGCAGCGAGTTGGTCGGCGTCCAGCCGGTCTTTCCTCGATTTCGTGTTCGAGATCCATACGCCCAGCTTCACGGTCACCGGCTCCGCCTCGCCGTCGACCGCGATCTCTTCGCTGTGACCCCTTGGCACGGGCCGGTCCACGCCCTCTCGCTCCACCCACTGCGTGAGGGCCGTCAGGCCCCGCTGGAACGCCGCCTGCGCCTTGCTCGGGCCCTTCGCCGCACGAGCGGCCGCCGGGGCGGGAGACGCGCTCTCAGCGGGCTGCACGCCCAGCTTCGACAGCCGCTCCTGCTGCTCGGGGAGAAGCTGCGCCCAGGTGCCCGGCTCCTGCTGCCGCCATCGCCACTTGCCCACGTCATCACCCTCGAACACGACGCCCGGCGCGATGTAGGGCAGGACACCGTCGGCGTCGATCAGGTCGGCGAGGACGCGGTAGTGCCGCTGCCAGTCCAGTGGCCAGGGGCAGTTCCAGTCCTCATCGACCGCGGCCAGCTGCTGCGCGCGCTCCGCTGCCCTATCCACGTCCTTCCCTAGGCCGCCCTTCCGGCGCAGGTTCGCCATGTGCTGCCCGACCGGCACCATCGCCTGACCCTCGCCCCACACCGCGTCCTGACGCGGCGCGAGGTGCCCCATGGCCCGCCGGTAGGACCGCAGCGCGGCGAGCTTGTTCTCCCACGCCTCCTCGCCCGGCTCCCAGACCATCCCGGCCTCCGGGGCGTCCAGCAGGACCTTGCGCCGCTCCTCCAGCTCCCCGGCCCGCAGCGCCTTGCGCTGCTGGTGCACCCACCGGCCAAGCGGAAACGACTTCGTCGCCCCGACCTCGACGTCGTACGGGACGGCGTGGACGCCGGTGATCTCGTTCTCCTTCCGCCAGCGGATGAGGGCCTGGTAGCCCTCGAGCCACACCAGGGACTCCGGCCGGTAGACCCGGGTCCGCAGGAAGGCCGCGATGGTGGCGGCGTCGCGCGGGCTGGAGAAGTGGAGTAGGGCGGCTTCGGCGGCGGCCTGTGTGTCGTCGTCCTCCTGGTCCGCGCCGTCGCCCTCGCCGCCGGCGCCGACGATCTGCCCGTCGTCGTCGCGCTGGACGTGCACCTTGCGCTTGCCGCTGGTGAGCGCGCGGGAAGCGAGCTGCTCGACCAGACGCTCGTCATGCGAGCGGAGGCCCTGGAGGACCGCTACAAGGGGGCGGAACGAGGCACTGGCCACCATGTCGGTCGGGTCCTCACCGGGCTCCAGGAAGACCGGCACGATGATGCGGGCGACCTTCGTGGAGCCGTCGCGGTTCAACCTGAGCGCACGGCCGATGTTCTGGACGATCTCGACCTGGGAGCCGCGGGTGTCCGCGAAGCAGACGGCTTCCACTCCCCGCTCGCCCGTGATGTCGACGCCTTCCCCGAGGACGCGGACGCTGGCGAGGAAGGCGCGGTGAACCCGGCGGCCGGCCGCGTCGATGCCGTTGGCGAACTGGCGCAGCGCCTCCCGCCGTTCGGCGACGAGGTGGTCGCCGCACAGCCACGCCGACCACACCCGGTCCGGCGGGACGTGACGGCCGGCCTCCAGCTCGTAGAACTCCGCGTCGATCGAGGACTTCGGCAGCTTGTCGGCGGCGGCCAGGTCGGCGTCGGAGGCGTCGTTCAGGTACAGCTCGGCAGCGGTCTCCGGGAGCTTGTCCGCGAACGCGCGGGCCTCTTCGACCTTCTGGTGGAACGTCATGACCGTACGCAGGTTGTACGCCGCGGCGTGCTCCAGGAGCGCGGTCTGCAGCAGGGCCAGGCGCCGGCCGCGCCGGGCCTCCTCGGACTCCCCGAGGACGGGGGAGGGGTCGCGGATCTCCAGGACGTCGATCTCGAACCCGGCGAGGATCTCCCGCTCGATCGCCTCCGAGAGCCCGAGCTTTGCGAGCCACGCGCCGTACGTGCCGTCCGGGTCATCGGCCATGCTCGCGATCTCCGCCTCCTGGCCGCCGGCGCCCCGCTGCGGGCGGGCCGCGGCGAGGATGCGCGGGGTCGCGGTGAGATAGAGCCGGAAGTCCGCCGGGATCCGCTGGTTGTCGTGGATCGCCGCCCACGGACGACCAAGATCACCAGCGGTTCCGTGTGCCTCATCCACGATCGCAAGGTCAAAGCCCGCCATGCGCTGCCCGTACAGGCGCTCTCCGCCCGCCAGAGCGGTCTCCAGCGGCCCGCGAACCTTCCGCTGGCCCCCGGGTGCGTCGGTGTCCTCGCGGTCCACGAGAGAGGCGTACGTGGCGAGCACGACGACCGGCCCGGTCCCGGCCCACAGGGCGAGCTGAATCGGGTTCGTGGTGGTGCGCACCCCCAGCTCGTTCAGCACCGCGTCGTTCTCCAGCGAGCACACTGCGACCATCGGAGCCCGGTGGCCCACCAGCCGCCACGCCTGGGCGGTCTGCGCGAGCAGGTCCAGGGTTGGC